>NZ_LDWR01000050.1 GCF_001039005.1 Burkholderia cepacia | reverse complement strand
CGCGGAGGTCGACAGCGAGGTGATCGAGCTATTGGCCGACGACAGGCCCGTCGACGTGGAAGTCGACAGCGACGTGATCGAGCTGTTCGCCGACGACAGACCCGTCGAAGTCGAGGTGGACAACGAGGAGATCGAGCTGTTGGCCGACGACAAGCCCGTCGACGTGGAAGTCGACAGCGACGACACCGAGCTATTGGTCGAGCTCAGGCCGGTCGACAACGAGCTGATGCCGGTCGAGGTCGACGTGGACAATGACGTGATCGAGCTGTTCACGGACGACAGCCCCGTCGAAGTCGACGTGGACAGCGACGAAATCGAGCTGTTAGCCGACGACAGCCCGGTCGAAGCGGAGGTCGACAGGCTCGTAATGCTCGAAGTCGTGGTGCTTGCGACCGAGTAGAGCTGACTGCCGTTGATGGCGTCGGTGCTGGTCGCGCTGACGAGGCCTGCCGCGACGTTCTGGATACGGCGTTCCGAGCTCACCTGGCCGACGCTGACGACACCACCTGCCGCGCCGGCACCGGCGAAGTTGCCGAACGTCAGACCACCGATCGACGTGGAATTGACCGTGGTGGTGCCGGCACTCGAAGTTGTCAGTGCACTGGTCGTCGCCGAACTGCTGCCGAGTGCGACCGAATTCGCGACATTTGCTGTCGACTGAGCCCCTATGGCAATAGCGTTGGATGCCGACGCGCCAGCCGACTGTCCAAATGCAATGGCCCCCTGTCCATTGACTGTGTCGTTATTACCAATTGCGATGGCGTAGTTACCAGTAACAGTGTTGTAAGCACCAATTGAGGTGTTGTAGACACTATTAGCCGTGCTCGAGTAACCAAGCACGACGACGTCGGCATTGCTCGCTGTAGTCCCCTGCCCAATCGCGATGGCACTTTGACCCGATGCGACGGCGCCTCCACCTGTAGGGGAGCCAATAGCTATGGAGCCGGCACCCGTTGCGGTAGAGTAACCATTAGCTGGAGCGTACTGCGCATCAGCATCATGCATCTGCGCGCCCAAGGCTACTGCAGCCACGGCGACGAAATGTACAACCTTCAATTTCTTGGGCTTGCCTCTGGCGGAGTCAAGTTCCGATACGGCAACCCACGCCCCCAGTGATTCATTCCAGACCGATCGATATGTTTTGTTCATTTTTCACTCCCGGTCCTATTTGCTCACCCGGTCATCTGTAATTTTCGTGATTGGATTCCGCTTATTACCGACCTAAAACCAAAATCTGCACTCTCGATTCGAACCAACATCCGAGGCTCACCATTGCGCTTCTCGCCAAGCGAGCCTCACTTCAGAAAGTAGAAATTCACTTGACAAGCGTATCGATCACCTGGTTCTTAAAAATTAACGAACGAATATCAATCCATTCACGAATTCTTTGCGCAACCCCATTCCAGTTGACTGACCGGATATGCCTCACATGAATACTGCGCATGCTCGCCAATACTCACAATCCAGAATCTCAGTTCGGAACGACGCGAATCGATGCTGTAACCTCTATAGTTACTCGCATGCCAAATCCTGAAAGTACGAGTATCTGATCTTCGCTTTAACTCTAAAACCGGGCATCTCACTCGTCGCGATCGCTACTGTATATCTCGGCTCGCGATCCTTATCTCGCATCCACGCAGGCGCACGCCCTCCCCCTGACCACGTCGCGCCGCTAACAGGAGCGAAATAGCATGGCCGCCGTTTGGTCGCACGACGCAAGATATCGACAGCAAAAATATCCTCTGGAACGAAACCAAAATCCCGGACACAATATTTTATCTCGGGCAAAATCGCCTCTGCGGCAACTCGCCGCTCTTCAGCAATCCGGGACTTCAGCTTCGTCATTTCACCCAAATACCGTCGATACGACTCCAGGCTGTGAATTTCGATATAAAAAATCATCATTCACGATCAAAATCGGCGATTTCGCTCGATTCAACAACCCGTGAAAATCGCACGACTCGGCTCACCCTCAGCCGACCACCGCAGTGAAATACCGCCATATCAAAAAATGTTAATAACCTTGCCTCGTTTCGCCTCACAAAACGATCAAGCCACAAACACATTCAAAGCGCATCCACACCTGCCTCAACCATCCATACCACGCATGCTATCTCGATGATGAAGTGTGATTGACAACATTTGTCACACATCGGCGTTCCCTCCCCAAAAACCCTTATGTTCATAAAAGTTGACAAAAACCCTACGTGGAAATGTCAATCTATTTCAGGGATCAATCCTGCCATCGGCAGCACAGCACCCAAGCAAAATATTCCGATTTCCCTTCGCTTTGATCTAACGAATAGGTCAACGCCAATGCAAGCACGTTGGCATGCGCAGAGTTGAGCAACACGAAAAAATAGTGCCAATGAAAATTCTTGCCGTTGATGACGAGCCGGCACAGGCGGCGCTTCTCCACGACACACTGATCGCCGAGGGGTTCAATGTACGCAGCGCCACCAACGGCGCAGAAGCCATACGTTTCCTCGAAACGGATACCGTCGATCTGGTCGTGCTCGACTGGAACTTGCCGGATATTTCCGGACTGGAAGTCCTCGCATGGATCCGTGCGCGCATCGGCAGAGATCTTCCCGTGTTGTTCCTGACGAGTCGAGTGCGCGAGGACCAGCTTGTCGTTGCACTTGAAGCAGGTGCTGACGACTATATGGTCAAACCCATTCGCCACCGTGAATTGATCGCGAGAGTTCGCGCCCTTCTGCGGCGGGCTTATCCAGCCAACTCGACGCCGTCGTCGATCAACGTTGGTCGTTATCGCCTGGATCTTGCGACCGAAACCGTATTCCTGAACGACGAGGCAATCAAACTGACATCCCGAGAGTTCAACGTTGCCGTTGCGCTATTTCAAAACTGTGGTCGCGCGGTGCCACGAGAAGCACTGATCAAGTCGATATGGGGGCGCCATAGCGACAATATCTCCCGTACGCTCGATACACATGTCTATCGCGTGCGATCCAAGCTGCGAATCGGGCCCGAAAACGGTGTTCGGCTTCGAGCTGTCTACAATCACGGCTATCGCCTGGAGTTGATCGATTCGAGTCATCTGGACAGCGCCGAGTAGCCGCGCCCTGCCATCCCCTCGACACTCGGCATCGCGTACTCGCTATCGTCGTCTTGGCAAAAACACATGTGTTTCGAGCGCCGCGCAGTCCTTTCGATCGACATCCATGACTTTGTACGCAACCGTCTTCCGGAACTCGATCTAGAAACGTCCGCGAGTGCCAAGGCTCATCGCGCTCCCAGGTTCGAATCGTGTCACCGGGCCGCCGTCACGCGGCTGCAATCTGCCGCTCGAATGCCGCTTCCGCCTTCAGGCTGTCGAGATCGCGGCCCACCGTCACGACCGCGAGCCGCGTGTCGCCGCGCCAGTACGCGATCGAGCAGTCGTGCGCACCGAGGTCGCCATCGATCTCGACGCGATCCCATTGCTCCGCATGCCCGACGTAGTTGATCGTCATGTCGTAATGCTGGCTCCAGAAGAACGGCACCGCGTCGAACGGCCGCTGCTGCCCGAGCATGTTGCGCGCCGCAACGATCCCCTGCCGTTCGGCGACGACCCAGTGCTCGACGCGAATCCGCTCGCCCGTCAGCGGATCGGGCCAGCGCGCGATATCGCCGGCCGCATAAATGCCGGGCACGCTCGTCTGCAGGAAACGGTCCACCGTCACGCCCCGCTCGATGGCAAGCCCCGCATCCTGTGCGAGCGCAACGTTCGGGTGCACGCCGATGCCGACCACCACGACATCGGCCGGCAGCACGTCGCCGGTCGACAACGTCACGCTGTCCGGCGCAATCTGCGCGGGCGTCGCGCCGAGATGGAACACGACGCCATGCGACTCATGCAGCGCCTTGATCGTGTCGCCGAGCGCGGCGCCGAGCACGTGCGCCATCGGCTGCGCATCGGGCGCGACGACATGCACGTCGAGCCCGCGCGTGCGCAACGCGGCGGCCGCTTCGAGGCCGATGAAGCTCGCGCCGACCACGACGCAGCGGCGTGCCGTCTTCAGCTTGCCGATCAGCGCATCGCAATCGGCGCGCGAGCGCAGGACGCACACATGCGGCAGATCCGCGCCGGGCACGGTCAGCCGGTTCGGCTCGGCACCCGTCGCGAGCAGCAGCGCGCCGTATCCGACGCGACTGCCGTCGGCCAGCTCGACCGCATGCTGCGCGGGGTCGATCCGCACGACACGCGTGCCGCACCGCACATCGATGCGTTGGTCGGCATAGAACTCCGGCGCGCGCAGTGGCAGCCAGTCGGCCTCGGCCGTGCCCGCGAGATAGTCCTTCGACAGGTTCGGCCGGTCGTACGGCGGATCGCTGTCGGCACTCAGCAGCGTGACGGGATGCGGATAACCTTCCTGCCGCAGCGTGACGGCCGCCGCGATCGCGGCCGCGCCGCCACCGACGATCACCACCGATTCGGGCAAGCCCGCCGCATTCAGCGCAGGCGGTACGGCCGGCCGCGCATCGAGCACGACAGAACGGCCGTCACGGCGTTCGACGCGCCAGCACGGCAGCCCGTCGAGCGCCGGCGCGCGCAGCATCTCGCCCGTGCGCAGGCAGAACGCCGCGTGGTGCCAAGGGCAGCGGATCGTGTCGCCGACCAGCAGGCCGTCGGCCAGCGGCGCGCCGTAGTGCGTGCAGTGCGCGCCCACCGCAAACAGTTCATCGGCGCGGCGCACCAGCAGCACCGCCGCGTCGCCGACATGGCCCTCGATCATGGCGCCGTCGGCGATGTCGTCGAGCGCGATGCCCTGCGCGAGATCAGGGCGTGAAGACGCGGAGTCGCTTCCGGACATGGCTTCGCTCCCGCAGAGTCAGGTAACGATCCCATTATCGGCGTCCTTCACGAAAAGAACAGGTACAGACGACCCCGCAGCGCACGCAAACACCGACTGTCGCTTGTACGCGATCCATGACCGGCGTAGAACGTCATCGACGTTGCGGCGCAACACGCCGCTGCCGCCCATGACGCATTCCGCGCCGCCCGATCATCCGTGGCGTGGCGCGGCGATGTGCGAACTTACGCGTCGTCGACGTTGTCCGCGTAGTGGTCGACCGCGACCTTGCACTCGTCGAACACCACCGTCAGCCGCTCGATGTCGTTCGACTCGACCCACTTCCTGACCTGCAGGAAATAGCCGGTGCCGAGATCGGCGATGCGGGCCGGATCGTCGGTCGTCACGTCGACGGTCGCGATCGCGCGGTTGCCGGGTAGCGGCGACAGCGTCGCCGCGATGTCGAAGCGCCGGTACGATTGATCGATGCGCATGCTGTTCTCCCGAATCGGTTCACAGGCGGCGCTCAGCCGAGCGCCTGGCGGAACACCTTGCCGCCGAATCCCGTCACGACGTTGTCGACCGAAAACGGCGTGGCTTCCTTCGCCTCGAGAATGATCGCGACGCTGCCGGGCACGAGGCGCGCGGCCACCGTCTCGACGAACGTGCCGTCGAGCAGCGCGTTGCCGGCCGCTTCCGCGAGGATACCGGCGCCCGCGCCGGCCGCCATCCCGGTGATCACGCCAAGCGGCCCGACGAGCAGGCCGAGCAGGCCGCCCGCGATCGCGCCGATTACGCCGCCCTTGAACGGCCGCGATTCGGCGCCGAGCACCGCGAGCTTGCCGGCCGTGTCCTTTTCCACGACGACGCCGTTTTCGATGTGGAATCCTTCGTTTTTCTCCGACAGCGCCTCGAAATCGTTCGCGGCCTGGCGAGCCGTGTCGACGCTGCCGAACACGGCGACGATCAGTTGCTTGGTCATTCGAACCCTCTCTCACGTGGATGGGCTGCACGACCGCCGCACGACGCACGGCGCACCGGCAACCCGGTGTTCGATTCAGATGCCGGTCGCCCCGACGCGTGCGCGGGCCGCAGCGACATACGCCTGCGCGGCCGCTTGCTGCAATTCGATCGCCTGCTTCGTGTCGACGGCATGCGTGCTCATCCTGCGTCCTCCTGTAGCGTCATTGCGTGGGTACGCGGTTTGCCGCCCGCTTGTCATCTGCGCGCATGCGCATTGTCCTCGACATCGTCGACGTCCGCCGGAAAGCGATGCTGGCCGAAGCTCAGGATCAGCACGCCCACCGCGAGCAGCACGATGCCGAAGGTCGTCATCAGCATCCGCTCGGGGCTGTCGGTCGCGCCGCGCAGGATCAGGTCGCGCGCGAGCGACGTCATCGCAATGAACAGAGGAAACCGCACGGGCAGCCGGCCGAGCCGCAGATAGCGCACGTCCATCGCGAGCACTTCGAGATAGAGAAACATCAGCAACAGGTCGGTCAGCGACACCTCGCCCGCGAGCACGACCTTCCATGCCTCCTGCACCATCGCGAACGCAGTCGCGAGCCCGATCACGATCAGTCCGGCCAGTTCGGCCGCGTGAAGGAAATGGCCGAAGCGGCGGCGGATACGCTCGGCGGGCGAACAGGAAACGGTAGACGTATTCAAGGTGACAGTCGATGTGATGATGCATGTGCAGTGCCGGGCGGAGGAACCGCCGTGTCGAGCGCGGTGTCGTGCGTATCCGGCGCCGGCGTGCCGGCCGCGCCGGTCGCCTGCGCGACCGCGGACAGCGTGCGGCGGCAGCACACGTGGAACGCGACGCCCGCGTCCGTGCAGGCGACGTCGTGCGCGCGGCACAGCAGCAGGCGGCAGCCGAGATACCGTTCGAGGCAGTCGATCCGGTCGCTCACCTGCGCCTCGCCGAGCTTCAGTTCGGACGCCGCGCCGGACAGGCCGCCATGCTCGACCACCGCGACATAAACACGCATCGCTTCCAGCAGATTCATGGTGACGCTCCTCGTCGGCGGGCGCAGCGGGACCTAATCTACTGCACGCTGCACGCGTGCTCAAGAGCACAGCGCGGTGCACGCCAGGAGTACAGCTGCACGGGTGCCGCACAAAATCCGGCCCTGTTTGATTCATTCGAATGACAGATTGCCGATACGTGTTCCAAAGACCTGCCGAAGCTGCTAGATTGCATGCTCGACGACGTTACGCGGTGCACGCGGGTCATGCACCGGGCGGCCGGCCGCCGCCGCTGCGGCCCGTTGCGCGATGCCCGCGCAACGTCCTTCATCCGCATGTCACAAAGAGAACAGTCGCATGACACAGTCCAACCGTTCGCCTTCGCGCGCCGCGGCAGCCGCGGCTCGCCCGCCTCGACATGACTGACCGGCAGGCCGCGATGCAGACACCTCCCCCACTCTCCCAGGCCGTCCACAGCCCGATCACGCGCAGCGCGATCTTCCTCGTGGCGACGATCAATCCCGGCGCCGATCACGCCGACACGATCCGTTCATGGTGCGGCGACATCGCCGCGCTCGTGCGTTCGGTCGGCAAGCGCGTGCCGGGCAGCAACCTGACCTGCGTGTGCGGCTTCGGCGCCGACGCGTGGGATGCGCTGTTCGGCAACCCGCGCCCCGCGTCACTGCATCCGTTTCGCGAATTCGGCGCCGGGCAGCGTGTCGCGGTCGCGACACCGGGCGACATCCTGCTGCACATCCGCGCCGAAGCGATGGACCTGTGCTTCGAACTCGCGACGCAACTGCTCGGCGCGCTCGGCGCAGCCGTCACGGTCGTCGACGAGGTGCACGGCTTCCGCAATTTCGATCAGCGCGCGATGATCGGCTTCGTCGACGGCACCGAGAACCCGGAAGGCCGCGAGGCGGTCGACTTCACGGTGATCGGCGATGAAGACGCGGCATTCGCGGGCGGCAGCTACGTGATCGTGCAGAAGTACCTGCACGACATGGCCGGCTGGAACGCGCTCGCGGTCGAGACGCAGGAGCGCATCATCGGCCGCACCAAGCTGTCCGACATCGAGCTCGCGCCGGACGTGAAGCCGTCGTGTTCGCACAGCTCGCTGACCACGCTCGACGAGAACGGCCAGGAAGTGAAGATCCTGCGCGACAACATGCCGTTCGGGCGCCCGGGCGCCGGCGAATTCGGCACCTATTTCATCGGCTATGCGCGCACGCCGGCACCGATCGAGCAGATGCTCGAGAACATGTTCGTCGGCCGCCCGCCCGGCAACTACGACCGCCTGCTCGACTACAGCCGCGCGGTCACCGGCTCGCTGTTCTTCGTGCCGTCGGCCGACCTGCTCGAAGCGCTCGCCGACCGTGCGGCGCCGGCCGCCGACGCCGCGCAACCCGAATCATCGTCGTCCACGCCGCATCGTGACGGCTCGCTGAAAATCGGCTCGCTGAAAGGAACCCAAGCCTATGAATAACCTGCACCGCGAACTCGCCCCGATCTCCGCCTCCGCCTGGGAACAAATCGAGGAGGAAGTGGCGCGCACCTTCAAGCGATCGGTGGCCGGCCGCCGCGTCGTCGACGTCGACGGCCCCGAAGGCCCCGAACTGTCGGCCGTCGGCACCGGGCACCTGGTTGAGGTTGCCGCGCCGCGCGAGCAGGTGAGCGCACGGCTGCGCGAAGTTCGCAGGATCGTCGAGCTGACGGTGCCGTTCGAGTTGAGCCGCGATGCGATCGACAGCGTCGAGCGCGGCGCGCGAGACGCCGACTGGCAACCGGCGAAAGACGCCGCGCAGCGGCTCGCGTTCGCCGAAGACAACGCGATTTTCGACGGCTATCAGGCTGCCGGCATCGTCGGCATCCGCGAAGGCACGTCGAACCGCAAGCTCACGCTGCCGGCCGACGTCGGCGCGTATCCGGACGCGATCAGCGACGCACTGGAAGCGCTGCGGCTCGCCGGCGTCGACGGCCCGTATTCGGTGGTGCTCGGCTCCGACGCATACACGGCGCTCAGCGAAGCGCGCGACCAGGGCTATCCGGTCCTCGGCCATATCAAGCGGATCGTCAGCGGCGAGATCATCTGGGCGCCGGCGATCAGCGGCGGCTGCGTGCTGTCCACGCGCGGCGGCGACTACGCGCTGCACCTCGGGGAAGACGTATCGATCGGCTACACGAGCCATGGCGACAAGGCCGTCCGCCTGTACCTGCGCGAAACGTTCACGTTCCTGATGCTGACGAGCGAAGCATCGGTGGCCGTGGCGCCGCAGGGCAATCCGGCGGCCTGACAACGGTTGCCCGCGCGCGATGCCTGCCGGGCATCGCGCGCGACCGGCCGCGCTGCGGGCCGCATCTTCGTCGCCGATCGAGCCCATCTTGCATGGAGGATGTGATGAGCGAGTCGAATGAGGCACTGCAGGCGCTGCATGCGTCGGTCGACAGCCTGAAGAAGACGGTCGACGCGAACGCGAGCAGCCAGGCCGGCGACACCGCCGTGCTGTTTACCGTGGTGTCGCTGATGCTGGCCGAGTTGCCGCCCGACACGCGCGCAACCTGATCGAGGATTCGTTCTCCGTCGGGGCCAATGGTCTGCCGAATCCGGCACTCGCAACGGACGTGAAGCAGATCGGCCGGCAGCGGCTCGCGATGAGACTCTCCGACTGATCGCAGTCCACCACGGCGGCGCCATGTCCGGCCCGCACCGTGCAACCTGCCCCCTCCTTCGGCCGTAACGCACGCATCCGCGGTGCGCGCGTGGTCGAACATGACCGGTTCGCGCGCACTCACGCTGCGGCAGTTCTGCCGCGCGCGTCCACTCGCATCACCGCCCGTTTACCGGCAACCGGCGCGCTGCGCGCCGATGTCGCACCACGATACGTTCGCGCTTCATCCCTCCCCGCCTCCCGTCCCCGCACGCGGCGCATGCCGCGCACGCCCGCGCCACCGCATGCGCGCCCGTCTGTACTCCTTGCCACCCGTTCCCTCACGCATGTGAGGGTGCAATTCGCCGCCGGCCCGGCGCGGAACTGTGTCTTGGATGGTGCTCGCCGATTCGTTATTTTGAACGCAGTCGAAGCGATGCCGTGGGCTCCTCGTAGCACTCGCGCTTTTTGCCCCGACCACGACCGTGCACCACGCCGGCGCGCGCTGCGCGACAGCGTGGGTGCGGCACGCGCGCCGCCGCGCCGCGCGTCGCGTATTCGCGGTCGGGACGCGCGAGCGCCGCACCGCATCGGGACTTCACCCTTCGATCCACCTTCACAGACAGGAGCCAGACCACCATGCCCGCACTTTGCGATATCTGCCACGCCCGGCCGGCCGTCGCGCGCGCAACCGTGATGCAGGACGGCGAGCGCAAGACGATCTCGATTTGCGATTACCACTTCCGTCAGCTGATGCGGCATCAGAGCATGCTGAACCCGTTCGATTCGCTGCTCGGCGGTGGCGGCCCGTCGTCGCTGTTCGGCGAGCTCGGCGACGAATCGCCGCTCGCCGCCGAGGTGCCGCGCGAATCGGTCGACCCGACCGACGCGTTCAGCGAACAGACGCTCGAACTGCTGCAGCGTGCGGCCGAGAAGGCACACGAGCTGCGCCGCAGCGAGCTCGACTCCGAACACCTGCTCTACGCGCTCGCGGACACCGACGTGTGCGCCGCGCTGCTGAAGGAACTGAAGCTGTCGCCGCAGGACATCCAGTCGTATATCGACGAACATGCGCACACCGGCACGGCCGCCGCCGACGCGCCGCTCGACAAGCTGTCGATCTCGCCGCGCGTGAAGAAGGCCGTGCAATACGCGTTCCAGGCGTCGCGCGATCTCGGCCACTCGTACATCGGCCCCGAGCACCTGCTGATCGGGCTCGCATCGGTGCCGGACAGCATCGCCGGCACGCTGCTGAAGAAATACGGCGTGACGCCCGAGGCGCTGCGCCAGAAGGTCGTGAAGGTGGTCGGCAAGGGCGCCGAGGACGGCCGCGTCGATGCGCCGACCGGCACGCCGAACCTCGACAAGTTCGGCCGCGATCTCACCGCGATCGCGCGCCAAGGCAAGCTCGACCCGGTGCTCGGCCGCGCGCAGGAAATCGAAAGCACGATCGAGGTGCTCGCGCGCCGCAAGAAGAACAACCCGGTGCTGATCGGCGAGCCCGGCGTCGGCAAGACGGCGATCGTCGAAGGGCTCGCGCAGCGGATCGTCAACGGCGACGTGCCCGAGGTGCTGCGCGGCAAGCGGCTCGTCGAAGTCAACATCAACTCGATGGTGGCCGGCGCCAAGTACCGCGGCGAATTCGAGGAGCGCGCGAAGCAGCTGATCGACGAAGTGACCGCGAAGCAGGACGAGCTGATCCTGTTCATCGACGAGCTGCACACGATCGTCGGCGCGGGCCAGGGCGGCGGCGAAGGCGGCCTCGACATCGCGAACGTGCTGAAGCCCGCGCTCGCGCGCGGCGAGCTGAGCCTGATCGGCGCGACGACGCTCAACGAATACCAGAAGTACATCGAGAAGGATGCGGCGCTCGAACGGCGCTTCCAGCCGGTGTTCGTGCCGGAGCCGAGCGTCGAGCAGACGATCGTGATCCTGCGCGGGCTGCGCGACAGCCTCGAGGCGCACCACCAGGTGACGTTCGCCGACGACGCGTTCGTCGCGGCCGCCGAGTTTGCCGACCGCTACATCACGTCGCGCTTCCTGCCCGACAAGGCGATCGACCTGATCGACCAGGCCGCCGCGCGCGTGCGGATCGGCGCGACGTCGCGCCCGGTCGCCATCCAGGAAGGCGAAGCGCAGATCGCGCAGTTGAAGCGCGAGCAGGACTACGCGACGTCGCGCAAGCGCTTCGACGAAGCGAAGCAATTCGAGGAGCAGATCAACGCGAAGCAGAAGACCGTCGACGAGATGATGGAAGCGTGGCAGCGCAAGACCGGCTCCGAAACGCTCGAGGTGACCGTCGAATCGGTGGCCGAAGTCGTGTCGCGGCTGACCGGCATCCCCGTGTCCGAACTCACGCAGGAAGAGCGTCAGAAGCTGCTGAAGATGGAGGAGCAGCTGCGCGAGCGCGTGGTCGGCCAGAGCGACGCGGTGGTCGCCGTCAGCGATGCCGTGCGGCTGTCGCGCGCGGGGCTCGGCCAGACGCACCGGCCGATCGCGACGTTCCTGTTCCTCGGGCCGACGGGCGTCGGCAAGACCGAGCTCGCGAAGGCACTGGCCGAGACCGTGTTCGGCGACGAGCAGGCGATCATCCGCATCGACATGTCCGAGTACATGGAACGGCACGCGGTCGCGCGGCTGATCGGCGCGCCGCCCGGCTACGTCGGCTACGACGAAGGCGGCCAGCTCACCGAGCGCGTGCGGCGCCGCCCGTACAGCGTGATCCTGCTCGACGAGATCGAGAAGGCGCACCCGGACGTCTACAACGTGCTGCTGCAGGTGTTCGACGACGGCCGCCTGACCGACGGCAAGGGGCGCGTGGTCGACTTCAGCAACTCGATCATCATCGCGACGAGCAACCTCGGCGCCGCGATCATCATGGACAACCTGACCCAGCCGGAAGCCGCGCGCAAGACCGACAAGGCGATCCGCGAAGAACTGATGCAGGTGCTGAAGGGCCACTTCCGGCCCGAGTTCCTGAACCGGATCGACGAGGTGATCGTCTTCCACGCGCTGTCGAAGGACAACATCCGCGCGATCGTGCAGATCCAGCTCGACCGCGTGGTGCGCACGGCCGCGGCGCAGGACATCACGCTCGTGATGGGCGATGCGCTCGTCGATCACCTGACCGAAGCCGGCTACCAGCCGGAGTTCGGCGCGCGCGAACTGAAGCGCCAGATCCGCCAGACCATCGAGACCAAGCTCGCGAAGGAGATCCTCGCCGACCGGCTGAAGTCCGGCGATCGCGTCGCGGTCGACTACGACAAGGACAACGACGAAGTGACGTTCGACAAGCTCGCCGCGCCTGAAGCGAAGGATACGAAGGACGCGAAGAAGGACGTCGACGGCAAGGCGAAGCCGAACGGCAAGGCGGCCGCCAAGGCATCAGGCGAAGCGAAGGCAGGCGAAGCGCCGGCCGACACGCCGCCGCCCACCGCCAAATCGTCCGGCAAGAAGTCGTCCAGCGCGAAGAAGGACGCGCACTGAAACCCCGCCTGCCCTGCAGCCCGGGGCACGCATGACCGGCTCCGCCCATCCGGCGGAGCCGCCCCACGCCACGACACGGCGCAACCCGAGCCGCCCGCACCGGGTCCGGCTCTCGGAGATTCACATGACAAATCGACGCGAAGTGCCAGGCATCAGGAAGTACGATGGGCCCGCCGGCGGTTGGGGCGCGCTTCGCGCGACAGCCGATGCCGTGCGCACGCAGATGGAAACCATCGAGGCGCCGATCGTGCTGATGCGGACCAACCAGCCCGACGGTTTCGACTGCCCCGGCTGCGCATGGCCCGACAAGGAACACAAATCGACGTTCCAGTTCTGCGAAAACGGTGCGAAGGCCGTCACGTGGGAGGCGACGACCAAGCGCGTGACGCCCGAGTTCTTCGCGGCGAACACCGTGTCGTCGCTGCTGCACATGTCGGACTACGAACTGGAGAACATGGGCCGGCTCACGCATCCGCTCGTCTACGATCGCGCGACCGACACGTTCCGCGCGATCGAATGGGACGACGCGTTCGCGCGCATCGGCGCAGTGCTGCGCGCGCTGCCGCCCGAACAGGTCGAGTTCTATACGTCGGGCCGCGCGTCGAACGAAGCCGCGTACCTGTACCAGCTGTTCGCACGCGAGCTCGGCACCAACAACTTCCCCGACTGCTCGAACATGTGTCACGAGCCGACCAGCGTCGGCCTGCCGCAGTCGATCGGCATCGGCAAGGGCACCGTGTCGCTGGAGGATTTCGACCAGTGCGAGCTGATCATCTCGATCGGCCACAACCCCGGCACGAACCATCCGCGGATGATGGGCACGCTCCACGAGTGCTCGCGGCGCAACGTGCCGATCATCGTGTTCAATCCGCTGCGCGAGCGCGCGCTCGAACGTTTCGCGGATCCGCAGGACATGATCGAGATGGCGTCGTTCGGCTCGACGCGAATCGCATCGACGTACTACCAGGTCGACGCCGGCGGCGACGCGGCCGCGCTGAAGGGCATCATGAAGGCGCTGCTGCAGCTCGAGGCCGAGCGTGGCGACGTGCTCGACCGCGACTTCATCGCGCAGCACACCGACGGCTTCGACGCGTTCGCGGCCGACCTGCAGGCCACGTCGTGGGACGACATCGAACGCGCGAGCGGCCTCAGCCAGGCGCAACTCGAACAGGTTGCGCTCGCATACGCGAAGTCGAACGCGACGATCATCACGTACGGGATGGGCGTCACGCAGCACAACAAGGGCACCGCAACCGTGCGCCTGATCGCCGACCTGCTGCTGATGCGCGGCAACATCGGCAAGCCCGGCGCCGGCGTCTGCCCGCTGCGCGGCCATTCGAACGTGCAGGGCAACCGCACGGTCGGCATCACCGAGAAACCGTCGGCCGAGTTCCTGAAGAAGATCGAGGACGTGTGCGGGTTCACGCCGCCCGCCCATCACGGGCACGACGCCGTGCAGGCAATGCAGGCGATGATCGACGGCAGCGCGAAGGCGCTGCTGTGCCTCGGCGGCAACTTCGCGGTCGCGCTGCCCGATCCCGAGCTGTCGTTCCCGGCGATGGCAAAGCTCGACCTGAGCGTGCATCTCGGCACCAAGCTGAACCGTTCGCACCTGCTGGTCGGGAAGGAAACCTTCATCCTGCCGGTGCTCGGCCGCACCGAGCTCGACATGCAAGAGAGCGGCCGGCAGTCGATCACCGTCGAGGATTCGATGTCGATGGTCCACGCGTCGGCCGGCAAGCTCAAGCCGGCATCCGACCAGTTGCGCTCGGAGCCCGCGATCGTCGCGGGGATCGCGCATGCGACGCTGCCGGCGAGCAAGGTCGCGTGGCTCGACCTGATCGCCGACTACGACCGCATCCGCGACCTGATCGACCGCACGGTGTCCGGCTTCGAGGCGTTCAACGCGCGCATCCGCACGCCGGGCGGCTTCCGCCTGCCGCTGCCGCCCACCGAACGCGTGTGGCCCACGCCGACCGGCAAGGCGATGTTCTCGATCTACAAGGGCGTCGCGGAAGATGCGGAAGTGCTCGGCGGCGAGCAGGTGCTGCGGCTGATCACGCTGCGCAGCCACGACCAGTACAACACGACGATCTACGGGCTCGACGATCGTTATCGCGGCGTGTTCGGGCGACGCGACGTGCTGTTCATGAACCCGGCGGATCTCGCGAAGTACGGTCTCGAACACGGCGACCTCGTCGACATCGAGACGATCACCGCGTCGGGCCGGACGCTGCGTCTCGAGAAGATCACCGCGATCGAGTACGACATCGCGCCGGGGTCGGTCGGTGCGTACTACCCGGAAGCGAACGTGCTGGTGCCGCTCGACTACATCGACAAGGAAAGCGGCACGCCGTCGTACAAGTCGGTGCCGGTGCGGGTGGCGCGCTCGGCGGTCGTTTGACGCAACGGCAGGCTCGCGGGCGCGGATCGGCGCGCGACGCCGCGCTGCATGCGGCCCGGCCAGCAGTGACGTCACGGCTGCCGCAGCCGCCAGCACGGTACTGTCAGGTTGTTCGGTGACCGGACAGCAAGGACGAGTGAGTCGGGTACCGATCGGCTTACGCTGGCATCCGGGCGTATGAAGCCCTTTCCCAGGCCGTGAAGGCCTGGGCACGCGCCTCGCGTTTGCGATGCGAACTCCGATTGTATCGGCACCCCATGAACAGATTCGAAACCTGTCCATGGACCGAGGCAAATCGTTGCAGCTGGCGCGCCGATTTGAACCGCCGCATCACCTTCTCGCGTACCCGGGTTGGCTGGTGCGAGTTTTCCGCCCGGTTGTTTAATCCCTTGTGCTGCCAATGCTCAATGTTCAGCCCCAGTTCATTGTTCGAGGCCGCGTAACTGCGCAGCTTGTCCGTCACCATCACGCGCGGGCAGCCATGGCGCCTGAGCAACTTGCGCATCAGTCGTTTGGTTGCTGCCGTGTCGCGGCGGCTCTGCACGAGCACATCAAGCACCGCACCGTGCTGATCGACGGCTCGCCGCAGTCAGTGCTTGCGGCCGTTGATCGTCTCGACCATTTCGTCCAGATGCCACTTATCGCCGCGCCCCGTCGCCATCGAACGAATCCGCTGCGCGATCGACAGACCGAATGTCGTCGCCCAGCAGCGCACCGTTTCGTACGTGAGTTCGATACCCCGAACGGCCAGTAACTCCTCAACCATGCGCAGTCTCAACGGAAAATGGTAGTACAACGAAACAACATAGCAGGTGATGTCCGGCGGAAACCGATAGCCCTTGAACGAAACAGGTGCCTCGTCCGGCGGCGGAATGGAGATGGACGCGCTCTTCATGCCCCATTCTATTCGCCGACTTCTGGAACAAGCTGACAGTACCTCACCGAGCCATGGCCGGATTTATGCAACAACGCCTTCCATTTTGTAAGAATATTGCGATTGACAGCGCCGCTTCACGTGCCGTAATTTTTCGTAACGTAAATAGCACGACGGACCTGAGAGCACCCCGTTATACACAAGTCCGTTCAGCCTTATCGGTCAACGCTGAGCGGTTGAGCAACTGATTCGACGGCGGGCACCGTTGACTGGCCGGTTCCCCATGCAACAAGGGCTTTGACGGATGCACACGTCGCCCGCAAATATTTGTCTGGCGCCGTCCTGGTTGTCGCAAAGCCCTATGCAGCAGGGGCTTTGCGGAAAATCCGGCACGCCAGTCCCCGAGATGTTTATAACGAGGCGGCATGAGACAACCCATGAACAAAATAAATTTGAGATTATTTTTTTATGTCTTGATATGGGTGTCTCTCAGCTTCGGCGCACTTCGTTCCATTGATTTGATTAATTTAACGCCGATACAATCATTCGTCTCAAAGGTTTTTCTTGTTTCGTGGTCCGTCGTGCAAATAGTAAAGGAGGCAGTTAGATTTATGAATGCTATGGGCAAGTAATCGCGATCAACCGGACGCGTTACCTGCCGGCGCCGGGGCTGCGGCGCTGCGACCATCCGGAATACCGATCTCCGTCATGTCCGCATCCTCGACAGCGCCGCGCAAGAGACGCCCCCGCCCCCCCGGCCGCCTCCTGCACAGCGGGTCATGCCCTCCTCAGCGTGCCGCCGTCGGCGGCAGCTGCGCGCCGGTCTGCCGGCGCCGATACGCGCTGTCGCGCGTCGCGAGCCAGTAGTACAGCGGCGACGTCAGCACCAGCCCCACCACCCACGACAGGTCCGCGCCGCCGAGATGCGCGGGAATCGGGCCCGCATACATCGGCGTGTTCATGAACGGAATCTGCACGAGGATGCCGATCGCATACGCGAGCAGCGCCTGCGGATTGAAGCGGCCGTAGATCCCGCCGTCCACCATGAAGATCGACTTGATGTCGTACTTGCCCTTGTGGATCACGTAGAAGTCGATCAGGTTGATCGCCGTCCACGGCACCAGCACGACGAGCAGCGCGAGCACAAGGTCGACGAGGTTGCCGACGAAGTTCGTCGACGCGCCGATCGCCGCGTAGCAGCACGCGACGAAGATCACGACCGACACCACCGCGCGCGCCTTCGCGGTCGGAATCCACTTGTACGCGAACGTCTGCACCGACGTGATCACCGCGAGCACCGCGCCGTACAGGTTCAGCGCGTTGTGGCTGATCACGCTCAACAGGAACAGCACGAGCATCAGCGGGCCGAGCGGGCCCGTCGCCTGCTTGACCGCATCCATCGTGTCCATGCCGGCCGGCACCGCGAGCACCGCCACCGCGCCGAAGATGAACGCGAGCGTCGAGCCGATCGTGCAGCCGAGATAGGTTGCCCAGAACGTCGACGCGACGCCGACATCCTCCGGCAGGTAGCGCGAATAGTCCGACACGTACGGCGCGAACGCGATCTGCCACAACGCCGACAGGGACACCGTCGCGAGCCAGCCCGCGAAGTCGAAGCCGCCGCGCGTCAGGAAATCGTCGGTCGTCACGTGCGTGAGGATCATCCAGAAGCCAACAACGATGCCGATGCCGAGCACCCATGTGCCGATACGGTTCAGGATGTGGATGAACCGGTAGCCGACGATGCCGATCAAGCCCGATCCCACCGCGCCGATCACGATGCCGACCGATACCGGCACCGACGGCGCGATGCCGTGCACCGACTTGCCGGCCAGCACGATGTTCGACGCGAAGAAGCCGACATACATCACGGCCGCGATCACCGTCACGAGCAGCGCGCCCCACGAGCCGAACTGCGCGCGGCTCTGGATCATCTGCGGAATGCCCATCTGCGGCCCCTGCGCGGAATGCAGCGCCATCAGCACGCCGCCGACCGCCTGGCCGACGACGATCGCGACGATGCCCCACATCAGGTTCAGGTGGAACATCTGCACGCCGAGCGCGCCGGTCACGATCGGCAGCGGCGCGATGTTGCCGCCGAACCAGAGCGTGAACAGGTCGCGCACCTTGCCGTGGCGATCCGCGGGCGGCACGTAGCCGATCGTGTGCTTCTCTATCATCGGGGACGCGTTGCGGTCCACGTTCGTCATGGTGATGTCTCCTGTCCTGCGCGACGATGCGCGCTTGCCGTTTCAACCTGCGCGCGACGATGCACGCGCCTGCAATCGGGTCCGGATACGCGAGCGACGACGCACCGCGTGCACACGCGGCGGTGTCGAACGAAGCGGGCGATACGCGGGATGCGGGGACGGATGACATGTCCCGCCGGCACGTGCGCGGCCTCGTCGTGATCCAGGTTGGAAACGATGGTGCGCCACGCGCGCCGGGACCGGAAAATACTAAAAATATTTCCGAGACATACGAAAAAGCTCTGTAGCGGAAATTCCGGCTTCGGGCTTCTTCAGGTAAGGTGCTACGCGAAACAATGGACAGAATGCGCCCCGCCGCGACACGCCGGGGGGCCGTGTATCAGAGGTGCCTGTGGCTCACTACACTTTGCGGCAACTGAAATACTTCGTGACGACGGTGGAATCCGGCAGCGTCGCCGAGGCGTCGCGTCAGCTCTTCATCGCGCAGCCGTCGATCTCCAGCGCGATCAAGGGGCTGGAGGAAAGCTTCGGCGTGAAGCTGTTCATTCGCCATCACGCACAGGGCGTGTCGCTGACGCCGAGCGGCACGCGGTTCTACCGGAAAGCGCAGGAGCTGCTGCGCATCGCGCACGAATTCGAACAGAACGCGCTCGCCGACAACGACGTGATCACCGGGCAGATCGACATCGGCTGCTTCGAGACGGTCGCGCCGCTCTATCTGCCGCAACTGATCGCGGGTTTTCGCGAGCGCTATCCGGGCGTGAACATCCGGCTGCGCGACGGAGACCAGCAGGAGCTCGTGCAGGGCCTGACGTCCGGCGCCTTCGATCTCGCGCTGATGTACGACCACGATCTCGACGGCACGATCGAAACCGAGCCGCTGATGCCGCCGCAGCAACCGTACGTGCTGCTGCCGGAGAACCACCGGTTCGCGGGCCAGACGCACGTATCGCTGCGCGACCTCTGCGTCGAGCCGATGATCCTGCTCGACGTGCAGCCGAGCCGCACGTATTTCGTCAGCCTGTTTCACGAACTCGGGCTGACGCCGAACATCGTGTTCGGCTCGCCGTCGATCGAGATGGTGCGCGGGATGGTCGGCCAGGGGTTCGGCTTTTCGCTGCTCGTCACGCGCCCGCATTCGGAATATACGTACGACGGCCAGCGCGTCGTGACGATCGGCCTCAGCGAAACGGTGAGCCCGTCGGGGCTCGTGAGCGCACGCCTGAAGCGCGGCCAACTGACCAAGCAGGCGCAGTCGTTCGTCGATTTCTGCCGCGAACGCCTCGCGCAGATCATCGCGGAAACCGCGCGATAACGAAGGAGAAAGCGCACGCGCCGCAAGACGGGCGCGTGCGTGTCGGTTGCGGGTTCAGGCGGCCGACGCGAGATGCGCGGCCAGACGGTCCAGCATCGCGTCGCATCCGTGCAGCTGTTCGAGCGTGACGAACTCGTCCGGCTTGTGCCCCTGGTCCATGCTGCCCGGCCCGCACACCACGGTCGGAATGCCGGCCTGCCCGAACAGCCCGCCCTCGGTGCCGAACGCAACGGTGCCGAACGCGTCGGAACCGCTCAGCATCGCGAGCAGGCGCGCGGCCTCGCTGTCCGGCGCGGTGGCGAGCCCGGGATACGCGCCCAGCGGCTGCAGCCGAATGTCGGTATCGGGCTGCACCGCGCGCATCCTCGGCAACAGTTCGGATTCCGCATAGTCCTGCAGCTTCCTCGGCACGTCGTGCGCATCGAAATCCGGCAGCGCGCGCACCTCGAAATCGAACTCGCATTCGGCCGGCACGATGTTCAGCGCGCGGCCGCCCTTGATCAGGCCCGTCTGCACGGTCGAGAATGGCGGATCGAAGCGGCTGTCGTGACGTTCGGGCCGTGCCAGCGCCGTGCCGATCTCGCCGAGCCGGCCGATCAGCTTCGCCGCATAGTCGATCGCGTTGACGCCCGACGGCGCGTACGCCGAGTGGCACGCGGCGCCCTTCACGTGGCAGCGCATCGCGAGCTTGCCCTTGTGACCGAGCACCGGCTTCAGTTCGGTCGGCTCGCCGATCAGGCACAGGCGTGGTCGGTGCTCGCGCGCGGCCAGTGCGTCGAGCATCGGCCGCACGCCGAGACAACCGACCTCCTCGTCGTACGAGAACGCGAGGTGCACGGGCACGCTCAGCGGCCGTGCGACGAACTTCGGCACGGCCGCGAGCACCGAAGCGATGAAGCCCTTCATGTCGGCGGTGCCGCGGCCGTACAGGCGGCCGTCACGCTCGGTCAGCCGGAACGGCTCGACCGTCCACGCCTGCCCGTCGACCGGCACCACGTCCGTGTGACCCGACAACGCGATGCCGCCGCGATCGCGCGGCCCGATCGTCGCGTACAGGCTCGCCTTCGTGCGTTCCGCGTTGTAGAACAGTTCGCTCGATACGCCGAAGCCGTCGAGATAGTCGCGGATGAAGCCGATCATCTCGAGATTCGAATCGCGGCTGACCGTCGCGAAACCGATCAGCCGTTCGAGCAGCGCGCGGCTCGATGCGTCACTCATCGCCCGGCACTCCGTAGCTCGGCGCGGCGGTCGGGTTCAGCGCGCGCGTCTGGTAGTCCTGCATCTGCGGACGATACGCGCGCCACAGCGCGTCGAGCTGCCCGATCGGGTCGGCATCGGCCCAGTCGACGCGCAGGTCGACCACCGGCCAGGTCAGGTCGCCGGCCACCTTCAACGCGGCCGAGTGAACCGGCCCCGCCTCGCCGCCGGCCGCCATGGCCGCATGCATCGCGGCCAGCAGGCGCTCGGCGAGCACGCCGGGCGCCTGTTCGAACGCTGCCACCATCGCATCGATCACGGCCGGCGCGGCCAGCAGGTTGCCGGCCGCCACGCATTGCTCGCCCTGCACCGCGTGATGCGTGCCGAGCGCTTCCTTGCCGGTGAAGCACGCCGTCTGCCCCTGCCCGTCGATCACCGTGACCTGCCGGTACTGGCTCCAGCCGTTCGCGCTGAGCGCGCGATCAAGCGCCGCGGCGGGTGCGAGCTGTTCGTGTTCGATCAGGTCGAGGGTCTGCGGGCCGAGCGCCGGCAGCGTGATGTTCTGCGTCGCGACGGCGCCCACGCCCGCACGCACCCACGGGCAGCGCGCGCCCACCGCGATGCTCGACGAGCTGATCGCGATCCCGAGCTGGCCCGTCTCCGGGCAGCGCCCGACGATGGAGAAAGTCATGTCGCCTCCTATGCGCGGTTCGGCTGCCAGTGGTCCGGGATCACCGCGATCACGTCGATCTCCATCAGCCACTGCGGCTGGCCGAGCGCGGACACGACGAGCCCCGTCGAGATCGGATAGACACCCTTCAGCCACTTGCCGACTTCCTGGTACACCGGTTCGCGATAACGCGGGTCGATCAGGTAGGTCGTCGTCTTCACGATGTGCGTGATGTCGCTGCCGGCTTCCTCCAGCAGCTGCTTGACGTTCTTCATCGCCTGCTCGGCCTGCGCGCGCGGATCGCCGAGGCCGATCAGCTTGCCGTCGAAATCGGTGCCGACCTGGCCGCGCACGTAGACGGTATTACCGGCCCGCACGGCCTGGCACAGGTCGTTGTCGAGCGTCTGGTTCGGGTAGGTATCCTTCGTGTTGAACATGCGGATACGGGTATGGGTAGGCTGGCTCATCGAGGTCCTTCGATCGTCGGTGGAAACACCCGCCGGGCCGGAAGCAGACGCGGCGCGGCGGGTTCGGGTCAGTTCGCCGCTTCGGCGAGCGGGCGTGCGTCGGCCGGTGCCGACGGCGCGGCCGCGCGGTGCTGCGACGCGTCGTGATAAGCGAGGTACTTGCGCTGCGTCACGATGTGATCGGCGATGTGCTTCGCGTCGTGCCACACGCCCCAGATGAAGCTGGAGCCGCGCCGCGACAGCCACGGCAGCCCGAGGAAATAGATGCCCGGCTCCTTCGACACGCCGCGCTGGTGCTGCGGCTTGCCGTTCGCCGCGAACGCATCGACGTTCAGCCAGCCGTAGTCGACCGCATAGCCGGTCGCCCAGACGATCGACGTGATGCCGGCGCCGGCGAGATCGAGCGCGAGGATCGGATGCGCGACGCAGTCGGGGTTCGGCAGGATGCGGCGGGCTTCGGGTTCTTCCGGCAGGTCGAGGCCGTTGCGTGCCGCATAGGCGTCGGCCGCGTCGAGCAGCGACAGGTAGTTCTCGTCGCCGCGCGCCAGATTGATCGCGAGATCGCGTTCGAACACGGCCACGCCGTCGTCGAACGACTTCGTCAGCCCGACGAGCGTCACGCCCTGCTTCGCGAGCGCACGAAAATCGACCGTATGGCCGCCGCGCGCACCGCTCACCGCGATCGTCACGTGTTCGCGGCCGGGCGTCGCGACTTCCTTGTCCCATTCGCCCAGCACGCCGAGCCACCAGCAGAAGTCGCGGCCACGATACGCGCGCGGCGGGCGATCGTGCGGCCCGACCGACAGGTACACCGACCGGCCCGCGCGCTGCAGCTCGTCGGCGATCTGCACGCCCGACGAACCCGCGCCGACCACCAGCACCGCGCCTTCCGGAAGCTGGCCCGGGTTGCGATAGTCGGCGGAGTGGATCTGCACGAGACGCGCGTCGTCCGGCGCGATCGGCGGAATGACCGGGCGCTGGAACGGCCCGGTCGCGACGACCACGCGGTTCGCCTCAATCGTGCCGTCCGACGTTTCGACGACGAAGCCCGGCTTGCCCGTGTTGCGCACGACGCGCTTCACGTCGACGCCCGTGCGGATCGGCGCATTGAATTTGCGTGCATACGCTTCGAAGTAGTCCGCGACCTGGTCTTTCGACGCAAACGCATCGGGATCGAGGCCGTCGAATTCGAGCCCCGGGAAGCGGTCGTGCCACGCGGGGCCGTTCGCGACCAGCGAATCCCAGCGCCCGGTGCGCCAGCGTTCGGCGATGCGGTTGCGCTCCAGCACGAGATGGGGCACGCCCAGCTTGCCCAGGTGCTCGCTCATGGCCACGCCGGCCTGCCCGGCGCCGACGACGAGCGTATCGATTGAGGTTGTTTCGACTGCCACGGCTGTCTCCTTCTGAAGT
Source organism: Burkholderia cepacia (assembly GCF_001039005.1). Taxonomy (GTDB): domain Bacteria; phylum Pseudomonadota; class Gammaproteobacteria; order Burkholderiales; family Burkholderiaceae; genus Burkholderia; species Burkholderia theae. Next base: position 229,270 of record NZ_LDWR01000050.1, on the reverse strand, counting down.
GCGGCTCGCCGCGACGCTCATGCTGTCGCGTGAGTTGGAATGGAGACATTCTGCTGACACGCACGCTTGCGCGAAATGATGTTTTTTGTTGGTGTTGACGAGCAAAAAGCTGGGCGTGGCGTGGGTGGCGAGCGGCGCAAGACGGCGCGCTGCTTCGAATCGCCTCGACGGCGCGATGGCCGAAAGCGGTTCGACCCATGCGCTTCAGTTTCGAAGAATGAATTTTTCGATGCGATTGCGCGGAGATTCGAAACCATCAACCGGTATTGCACCGGCGCCCACTCGTGTGGCGGGCGCCGGCTTCAACGGGTCGTGCCGGCTACACGTCGATCCACGCGCCGGTGCCCTGCTGATACTGGATCGTGCCGCCGGTGAACCGCACCCGCAGGTTGCCGTCCGGCAACTGCACCCAGGTCATGATTTCAAGGCCCTGCATCAGGTTGACGAAGAACGCCTGCAACTCTGGCGACTCGCTGGCCTGCCAGAGGTCGATACGCCCGAGGCACGCGCGCAGGTTGCCGTTCTGTTGCATGATCGTGTCGACCTGCCCAGTCACATCCGACGCCGGATCGTAGACCGGCGTGCCGTCGGCGCTGACGATCGACAGGTGGATGGCTCGAACCGACGCCGGCTGGCCCGGCGTCTCCTCGACGAGCGCGATGCAGCTCGTCATCGCGCCGAAATCGATTTCCGTCGCATCTCCCCAGAGGCGCTCGCCAACCGCCAGCGGCGCGGGACCTTGTACTTGCTGAATGATGTAGGGCATGGGTTCCTCGCATGACTCGATGGGACTGCTGGTGCCTGGCAGGGCCGCGACGCGTTCGAGACAACGGACGTGCGTCGGTCCCGCCGCTCACATCCCGCGTCGGGCCCGATAGCCCGGCGGGTCGTGTCGATTGATTCTTTGTCGCTGCGCGCGCGGAAGTCAAACGCTCACCGCCGCCGCACGAACGATTGCGCGCGCATCGATTCAATGCGGGTCATTTCGCTCCGAACCGTCATCGATGTCGTCCGCCCTGCTTCCACAAGAACGTCCACCACCACCGGAGGTGAAGCGGCGATGCGCCGCGGCGCGCGCTACGTGCCCTTCTTGTCCAGCAGCGCCTGATACTTCTGCAGGCTGTCGTCGATCTTGTCGAGCGCGATGCTCGCGGCCTCCCCTTCGATCGCCTCCGCGGCACCCGCGACGAGCGCCGCGGTCGCGACGAACAGGTCCGTCAACAGCAGGCCCACCGCATCCATCGCCATCCCGCGCTCGTTCTCGTCGATGGTCTTCTGCGCCAGATCCTTCATCAGCACGCTCTTGCCCGCGATCGCCAGCGACGTCGACGCCTCGAAGTAGTTGGCCGCCGCCTGCGCGACCAGGCCGCCCGCCTGCGTGATCATCATGTTCGGGCCGACGGCGATCTGCGTCGTCGCGTAGGACGCAGCCTCCGCGTTGATCGCCTGCACGGTCTTCAGTGTCGAGCCGCCGGACCCGGCCGCATCCGCGATCTGGTTCGGTGCCTTCAGCGCATCGGTAAGCCTGCGCAGCCGGTTGACCGGCCACGTGCGCGCGCCGGCCTTCGACGCCGCGGCGTGCGGCGCGACCTCGGCCGGCGTTGCTGCTTCGGCTGCTCCAGCTGCGGTGTCTGCGTCGTCGTCGGCATCGCCCGGCGTCTGCGGCGCGTCGTCGCCGCGTCCGCCCAAAAGGCCTTTCATGTTCATGGTTCAGGTATCCCGAGAGTCATCGCGCGCTAATGCGTGGAGCCCGTCTGCGGCCCGGCCGTCGGGGCATGCGCCGCGCCGCCCGAGGCCGGCTTCGGCGACGCTTCGACGGACAGGATCATGGCCACCGCCTTCGACACGACCGCGTTCGAAATCTGGTTCAGCGCCGCCTGCTGCTGCGTCATGTTCTGCGCCGAGATGCCGACGGCCTGGCTGAACATCTGGTAAAGCATGCCCAGCGCCTGGGCCGGGGATCCCGCGACGACGTTGACATTGGTCTGCGTCAGCGCGTCGGTAACCTGCTCATTGACTTTGTCTGCCACGAGGCCTCCTCGGATCTCGGCACCGGCATGCGATGGAAGGAACGGCGGGCCGGCAGGCCATCGACGCCGCGCATGCCGTTAGGAACGCTGCGTGAGCGCGTTCGTGAACGCGCTCACGCGAGTTCCTCGCGCAATTTCTTGCGCAGCAGCTCGACGCGCTTTCTGGCAAGCGGCTCGTTGATCCCGAGCGTCGCCGCGATGTGCAGATAGGGGCGGTCCTCCTCGAACTTCAGCGTGAACAGCATCTGCTGCTGAGGCGGGAGCGTGCACAGCGCCTGCTCGAGACGCAGCAGCAACTGCCGGAGCAGCAGTTGCTGCTCCATCGACGGCGCGTGGCCAGCCAGCTCGACGGTGTGATCGTCGTCCCAGTCCGGGTCGAATTCGAGCCTGCCGCTTTCGCGGAGACGGCGGCGCGCGCCATCGAGGAACGCGTGGTTCAGCGCCAGAAAGAGAAAGCCGGACAGGTTCTGAACGCGCTCGGGCGAGCGCTGCAGGTAAATGTGGACCTTGAGTGCGGTATCCGAAAGCAGTTCGTCGGCACGGTAAATATCGCCCTTGCACAACAGGCGCGCGCGGCGCCGCAATTTCCCCTGCATTTCCCGCCACGTGCGATCGAGCTGCTGCGCCGGTGACTCGGGCGTCGGGGCAGCGTGCTGGTTCGAGGTTGTCATCCCGTGCCTTCCTTTTTTATGGAAAACACAGAATCGATTCGATGCCTCGAATGACGCTGTTACCCGCGTAACACCGTTACTACGATAATCGGTTTCGTAAATTTTCTTGATTATTATGAACAAAAATTCCAATCGCCCGGCATAGCCCCATCCGTCGTTTCAGGCACGCCGCCGGGCGTGAATAAAGGTATTGCGAGGAACAAGAACGACTGCCGCCGAACTGCCGCCCTATCCGGACCGTTTTCCCATTATCTGGTTATTTGGATTATTCATTTTTCACGCAGTACCAAAGGCAGCGTTTTTCGCTAGGTGGCCGCATCGTCAAACAACCTCGCACGGAAAACATGCCTGCCCTTGCTAACGTTCAAACGCTGCGCAATATACCGATACTTACCGATCTCCCGGAAAGCCTGCTGGCTCACATCGAGAGGCATGTCACACCCTGGCCCGAACACGGCAATCGATTGTTGTTCTTCAAGGGCGATCCGGGAGATTTCGTCGCTTTCGTGCACCGCGGCCGCGTCTACAACACGCTGCACGAACCCGGCGGACGCGAAATCATTCTCGGCCACTCGATGCCGGGCGAGCTCATCGGCGAAAGCACGCTGTTTCGCGCACACCGGCGCAGCTTCACCGCCCAGTTGAGCTCCGACTGCCGCATTTCGCTGCTGCATCGCCAGTACTTCGCGCCGCTGCTGGCCAACGCGGATTTCATGGAGCGCATCCACGAGCAGCTGTGCCGGCACATCCACCAGTTGAGCGACTTCGTCGAGTCGGCGTGCCTGTACCGGCTCGAAGCAAGGCTCGCGCGCCATCTGCTGAACCGCATGCAAGGGAACGATCTCGAGGTGGCGCTGCCGGAGAGCCAGAGCATCCTCGCCGCGATGCTCAACGTCAGCCGGCCGCGACTGAACAGCAGCCTGCAGAAGCTGCAGCGCGACGGCCTGATCCGGCTTCACGATCACGGTGTGACGATCGAGAAACTGGAGCAGCTCCGCTACATCGTCGACGCCAATTGACGCCCCGGCAAGCACGTGCGTCGTGCCGCGCGGTGGCGCAGGGAAATTGCGCGCGCCGGGTTGCGCGGCGCGCGGTGCAGGTCAGCCGCGCCAGTGGCTGATGGCGTTCATCAACTGCGCGACGGCGGCCAGTTGCGACGCAAAGTTGTCGTTCGCCGACCGCGCCGCACCGGCCGCCGCCACCGGCGAGCCGGCATAGAGCTGCATGATGCCGACGGTCGTGGCGGCGAGGTTGGACGCCGCCTGGTTCGCCTGCATCTGCACCGCGTTGTGAAGCAAGATCGCGGACGCATGGCTGTTCGACTGCATGAGCGTGCCCAACGCCACGGCGGGCGCTTCGCCCACTACCTTGACGTTGGCTTGCGTGACTGCATCGGTAATCGCGGCGGAAACCTGTTCCGGCATGTCGTTGCTCCTGGTGTGCTCGCCGCTGCGGCGCAGTGACGGCGAAAGCATGAGTGGGTCGGTCGGCGATACGCGCCGCACGGCGCCGTCGATGCGCCGCGGGCGCTCGTCATCGCGGGCGTCGACACGACGTCGGGCGCCGGGCGGTAGCCACCGGGATCGAGGCCACCGCCCGGCGTCAACGCCGGATTACGCGTCAGGCAAGCGCCTTGCCGAGCGCAAGCACGTCAGCCAGCACGGAAAGCACGCCGCTCGAGCCGATTTCCGTCGCGGCGGCGCCAGCGCTCGCCGGCCCGAGCGTGTAGAGCTGCATCGTGCCCACGTTCGTCGAGGTCGGCAGCTGCACAGCGGACTGCGACTGCTGCTGCACGGCGTTCTCGAACAGCACGCTGAGCGAATGGCTCTGGGCCTGGTACAGCGATCCCGTCGCCATCGCGGGCGCTTCACCCACCACCTTGACGTTGGTCTGCGTGACCGCGTCGGTGATCGCGGCATTGACCGCGCACGTCTTGCAGTTGCAGGGGTCTTTCGGGTCCTTCGCGTTGGCGTTTGCGTCATCTGCCATCGTATTTCTCCTGGTTTGCGAACGGGCGCCGCATCGAATCGGCTCTGCCCGTCCTGTCGGTTGCTCCGGAACACCGTGCGGCACCGCTGTTCAGGTGCCGGCGGCCGTGCTGCGGATCCGCGGCCCGGCGGCGGCATCGGCGGCTCGTGCCGCTTGCGCCGCCGCTCGACCACGGCGTTGCGACAGCGCCTTAGTGGGCGGCCATCGCCTTCCCGATCGCGATCACGTCGGCCAGCAGGGAGATGATCCCGTTCGAGCCGATTTCCGTGGCGGCCGCACCCGCGCTTTCCGGCCCGATCGTATAGAGCTGCATCGTCCCCACGTTCGTCGACGTCTGCGACTGGATCGCGGCCTGCGACTGCTGCTGCACCGCGTTCTCGAACAGGATGCTGAGCGAATGGCTCTGGGCCTGGTACAGCGAGCCCATCGCCATTGCCGGCGCCTCGGCGACCACCTTGACGTTGACCTGTGTGACCGCATCGGTAATCGCGGGATTGACCTGGCACACTTGACACGTATCAGCCATTTGTTGCTCCTTGGTTCACGTAGTTGAGAGGTCGCACATCGGGGCCGGCCGGTTTCGCGTTCAGCCGCATGACCCGCGTGCTACTCCATGGACGCTGAGCCGGAGATATCGTGAACGGCAGCGGTGGCGACAGCACCCGGCGCGGTCGGTTCGGACGGTTCGGCCGGACCGGCGCCGATGCCTTGCAACCGGTCGTCTATCGCGTCGAGACGTACGGCGAGCCGTTCGGCGAACGAATCGACGTATTGCCGGAAGCATGCGTCGATTTCCTGCCGGATGAGGCCCGTCAGCTGTTCGCCGATCAACGCCAGCGCCTCGCGGGTGCTGTCCTGGATGTCGGCCGCGCCGGATGCCTGCGCATCGCCCGGCGGCGCGTGCGCGTCGAGTACGCCGGACACTTTCTGCTGTTCCGACGCCAGCATGCCGAGGGTCGTCTCGTTCTGCGCGTCGATCGTCTGCAGGATGCCGCGCATCTTCTCGTATGCCTTCTGCTGGTTGAGCTGCAGAAAATGCTTGACCTGCTCGCGCGCCTCCTGCCGGGTTTTCAACCGCGGCAATGGCGGGTTCGCGGCGCTCGCCTGCGCGGCCGTGCCGGCGACCGGTGCCGGCGGGCTCCCGTGCCTGCCCGGCAGCCGCTCCAGCAGCGCCTGTTCTTCGCCCGGCTCGAGAGGCCGTCCCAATCGCTTCTCCGCGAACTGCCGCAGCAGGGGGTCGAGGGCTTCGTTGCTCATGGCTCACCCCTCGTCGATGTCCGCCCGCGTTGCCGGTGCGTGCGGTTCGGGTTCGGATGGGCGCAGCGCCGAGGCGCCGTGGTCGGCGTGCCGCAATGGATATCGCATGGTGTTCTCCGGGAAATGGATGCGCGACGGCCTTGCCGGAAATTTCGGCAGGACCGCTGCAGGGACGAACCGTGCGACGGGTCTGTGAAGTCAGTTGGTGCCGACGTTGGAGCTGCGCGGCGACGCGCCGGCCTACGCGCGTTTCGAGCGGATGGGCAGCACGCCTGCGGCCGCACCCATTCCGACAATTCTTGACTGTGTCCGGGCCGCCGAACTGGTAGGATGCCCGTCGCCTCGGCATGGACGGCAGCCACGGGACGTTCAACCGTCCCCTTTTTAATGCCCCGCAACCGGCCAACCCTGCCCCAGCCCCCGTTGAACCCCGCAACACCCCGGCGTCGTTTCACTCGACCCGTTGCAGTAACCGTTGGAGTGGCGCATGACGCGCCTGCACGCATGAAAAGATTCAAGCAACCCGTCCGCACCCCGCTCGACAAAGACCGCACGCCGCTGGTGCGCGCGAGCGCACTGCTGCTGATGGCCGGCCTGCTGTACCTGCTGTGGCCGTCCGCCGAAACCGCATACCTCGCGATGGAATCGGTGATCCGCTGACGCGCACGGCCGGCCCGACGCCGCGCCATACGCTATACTGCCGCGATGAAAACGAAACCCGCCCTGCCGAATCTGCATTGCTGGTGGCGCGCCTGAACCAGGCGGCCCGTTTCCTTTTGCATGTCCCAAACGTGATGCCGCCAGCCATGGCGGCATTTGCGTTTCTGCGCTGACATCATGGCTGGCGGCTTCGACAACCCGGAACCCACGACCACCATGACCCATCCGAACCGACCGACCATCCTCACCGGCGACCGCACGACCGGCCCGCTGCATCTCGGCCACTACATCGGCTCGCTGCGCGCACGCGTGCAGATGCAGCACGAGGCGCGGCAATTCCTGCTGCTCGCCGATACGCAGGCGCTGACCGACAACATGGGCCGCCGCCAGCGCGTGACCGAGAACGTGATCGAGGTCGCGCTCGACTATCTCGCCGTCGGCATCGATCCGGCGATCTCGACCATCGTCGTGCAGTCGCAGGTGCCCGAGCTCGCCGAGCTGTCGCAATACCTGCTCAACCTCGTCACGGTCGCGCGCCTCGAACGCAATCCGACCATCAAGGAAGAAATCCGCCTGCGCGGGTTCGAGCGCGACATCCCGGCCGGCTTCCTGACCTACCCGGTGAGCCAGGCGGCCGACATCACCGCGTTCAAGGCCACGCATGTGCCCGTCGGCGACGATCAGTTGCCGATGATCGAGCAGACCAACGAACTCGTGCGCCGCTTCAACGCGACCGTCGAGCAGCCCGTGCTGGTCGAATGCGAGGCCGTGCTGTCATCGGTCACGCGGCTGCCGGGCATCGACGGCAAGGCAAAGATGAGCAAGTCGCTCGGCAACGCGATCACGCTCGGCTCGACGCCGGACGAGATCACGCAGGCCGTGAAGGACATGTACACGGACCCGAATCACTTGCGCGTGAGCGACCCCGGCCAGGTCGAGGGCAACGTCGTGTTTACGTTCCTCGATGCGTTCGAGCCCGACGTGCAGAAGATCGACGAACTGAAGGCGCACTATCGGCGCGGCGGGCTCGGCGACAGCGTGGTCAAGCGCGTGCTGAACGAGCGGCTGCAGACGCTGATCGAGCCGATCCGCGCGCGGCGACGCGAGTTCGAGGCCGACAAGGGCGAGGTGATGGCGATCCTGAAGCGCGGCACGATGCACGCGCGGGATGTGGCGGGAGCGACGCTCGCGGAGGTGAAGGGCGCGCTGGGGCTCACGTATTTCGAGTGAGCGGCGCGGGCGGTGCGGCATGACACACCGCCTCGATCCGGTTGCCCGCAGGGTCGACGAGGAAGGCCGCGTAGTAGTCGCCGTGGTAGTGCGGCCTCAATCCGGGATCGCCGTCGGACTGGCCGCCGGTGGACAGGCCGGCCTCGAAGAATGCATGCACGTGCTCACGGGAAACGGCCTTGAAGCACCAGTGCCGCTTGCTCATCCCGACTTCGGCGGGATCCAGATAAACCGCCAGACAGGTCGATGCGGTGTCGTCGGCATTGCAACGTTCGCCGTAGCCGAGTGCGGTGCCTCGGTCATAGACCTTGGTGGCGCCCAATGCGGTCATGACGGCATCGTAGAAGGGGCGTGCCCGTTCGATATCCGGAACGCCGATGGACACGTGATCGAGAAGTTGCATGGTGTTTGCTCCGTTGAACGAGCACGAGTCTACACAAACGTCGCATATCGCACCGAAGCCCCCGGCCGCTGACGGACAACCGGCGATTGCTCCGGCACAGTCCGCCGCGATCCGTTCCTGCCGATTGCGGACAGGCCCTTAGTCCACTCCGCCGATGCCACCCCCGCGCACGCCCGCTATCGTTTCCCCGTCATCCACCCCTACCCGCAACATCATGACGCCACAGGAAACGATCGACCGGATCGAGATCCAGGATCTGCTGACACGCTACTGCCACGCGATCGACCGCCAGGACTGGCGCGAATTCGAGCGGCTCTTCGCGAGCAACGCGACGCTCGATTACGCGGCGTTCGGCGGCCCGGTCGGCAACCGCGCGGAGATCGCGGCCTATCTGAAACAGGTCACGTCGGCGATGCGCGGCACGCAGCACACGATCTCGACGTCGCTGCTGATCGTCGACGGCGACGCCGCGACCGCGCGAACGGCCGGCCAGGTGATGATGGTCTCGGCCGATGAAACGGGCGACGATCGCGTGTGCTTCGTCGGGCTGTGGTATCGCGACCTGCTGGTGCGGACCGAATGCGGATGGCGCATCCAGAGCCGCATGCAGGAGCGCAGCTGGATGCACAACGCACCGCCGGTAGCGGTGCTCTGAGCGGCCCGCGCGACGCGTTACTTCATCTGCATCAGCTGAATCAGGTTCCCGCACGTGTCGTCGATCACGGCGACGCGCACGGGCCCCGCGTCCGTCGGTTCCAGCGTGAAGTGAACGCCGAGCGCCTTCAGCCGCGCGAACTCGGCGTCGAGGTCGTCGACCTGGAACGACGCGGCGGGTATCCCGTCCTCGTACAGCGCCTGCTTGTACGGCCCCACCGCGCGATGATTGCTCGGTTCGAGCAGCAACTGCGTGCCGTCGGGCTGATCCTTCGACACCACCGTCAGCCAGCGAAATTCACCGACCGGCACGTTGTACTTGAGCTGGAACCCGAGCTTGTCGGTATAGAACGCCAACGCCTTGTCCTGGTCGTCGACGAAAACGTTCGTCACGTAGATTCGCATCGTGCACGCTCCTGAATCGGCAACCGGCGAACGTCGTCCGCCCGGTCGCGCTGAATGGTCGAAATCGGGCAACCGCCCAACCCTTCGCTATTCTTCGTCGAAATCGATGACAAACGCATAACCGCCGTCGATCAGCTCGCGCAGGTAGCCGTCGAAGTCGTCGGCGATCACCGCGTAGCTGTCGGGATCGTGCAGGAAGCGCACGACCTGCCCGACCTTGCCGCCGGGTGCCGGCTCGAAATCGATGTAGAGCTGCGACGTGCCGCCGTTGTTCATGCAATGCGAGAAGCACAGGCGCCGGCTCATCGGCAGCGCGATGTCGATGCGCGAATCGACGAGTTCGCCGTCGTCGTTCGCGTCGTCGCCGTAGATGTCCGCGATGCTGTCGCGGTACTTCGCGCCTTCTTCGAGCATCTGCGCGGCGGACAGCAGGTAGTAAGGGTATTCGTAGACATCGGAGCCCAGCACGAGCACGTTGATCGTCGTGCCGCCGTAGTCGCGCCAGTAGGTGCCGTCGAGCTTGCCGAGCAGTTCGAGCAGGCTGGCCGGGCACTGCGGATAAGCCGCGCGCAGCGCATCGAGCTGCGCCGGCGTCGCACCCGTGGCGACGGCGAGCGACGCATTGTCGGCGTCGGGCAGCGCGGCGCGCAGGCCGGCGAGATAGGTGTCGACGAGGGTCATCGCGTCAGGTCCGGAGAACAGGCAAGCGCCATTCTAGCGCCCGACGCGGCCCGCTTGCTGGCTCGTTTCGCACACCCGCTTACGTGATCTGGTACGTCGACGCCGGCACGAATTCCTCCGGCATCGGGCGGTCGCCCAGTTCGAGCACCGACCGCTCGATCGTGCGCGCCATCGCATCGAGCGCGAGTGCATTCGGCGCAAGGCCGAACGGCTCGGCGACCTCGTTCGCGATCGCTTCGAGCGCAATCAGCGTGTACGAGATGAACACGCTGATCAGCGGCGTGAAGAATTCCGTCGAATCGACCAGACCGAACGGCAGCAGCACGCAGTACGCATACACGGTGCGATGCAGCAGCACGCTGTACGAGAACGGGATCGGCGTCGACAGGATGCGCTCGCAACCACCCACCGCCTTGCCCAGCTCGTCGAGTTGCTTGTCGAACATCCAGCAGGTGGCGTCGCTGCCGGGCGCGCGGCCCAGCGCGCGGACGATGCCGCCGCGCAGCTCGTCCAGGATCGCGACGGGCTTGAAGCATTTGCGCGCGAGCGCACCGGCGCGCTCCGCGCCGAGAATTCGCTTCAAGTCTTCCGCGGGATCGGTATGACGCAACTGATGCTTCAGCGCATAGGTGAACGCGATCAGCAGGTCGGCGAGCCGGTTGCGCTCGGCATCATCGACGCTGTCGGGCAGGTAGCGATTCAGTTGCGACGTCACGGTGCGCGCCGCGATCAGCAGGTTGCCCCACAGATGCCGCGCCTCCTTGAAGCGCTCGAAGCTCGCGTTGTTGCGAAACGCGAGGAAGATCGCGAGCGCGAGCCCGAACAGCGTGAACGGCGCGGTATTGAGCGGAATCTTCTCGCCAAAGATGCGCCCGTTCGTGAAGACCGCCAGCGTGCTGACGATCGCCATGAACACGAGTTGCGGAATGATCGATTGCAGCACGGAGCCGTTCCAGACGAACAGCATCCTGAGCCAGTTTTGTCGTGGTCGGACGATCATGGTGTTTTCTCGACGGCCAAGAAATGACCCTGCGCGACCCGCCCGATGCGCAACGGCCCGCGCGTGGCGGGCCGCTTTCGGATGGGTACCGTGCCGGGCGCTGCGCGTGATGATACGCCCGCTCACGCCGCGCCCGTTACGTCGCGCCGTTCAGTGATAGCCGATATCACCCTCGCGCACCTTGCCGCGAAACACGCGGTACTGCATCGCGTTGTACACGAGGATGATCGGCAGCACGATCACGGTGCCGACCAGCGCGAACAGCTGGCTCGAATGGCTCGACGACGCATCCCAAATCGTCAGCGACGGCGGCACGATGTTCGGCCAGATGCTGATCACGAGCCCCGTGTAGCCGAGGAACACGAGCGCGAGCGTCAGCAGGAACGGCGTGGCCTCGTGCTCGCGCTTCACCGTGCTGAAGATGCCCCACACGCACGCGACGACGAGGATCGGCACCGGCAGGAACCAGCCGAGGTTGCCGCTGCCGAACCAGCGGTGCGCGACGGCCGGCAGCCCGATCACGGTCCACAGGCTCACGACGGCCATCACCGCGAGCAGCACGCCCGTGAGCGGCTTCATCAGCAGCCGCATCTTGCGCTGCAGTTCGCCGTCGACCTTCAGGATCAGCCAGCCGCAACCGAGCGTCGCATACGTGACAAGCACGCCGATCCCGCACAGCAGGCTGAACGGCGACAGCCAGTCGAACGGCCCGCCCGCGAACTGGTTGTTCTCGATGCGGATGCCCTGCAGCAGCGAACCGAGCACGATGCCCTGGCAGAACGCCGCGAGCGCGGAGCCGCCGATGAACGCGAGATCCCACATGTGTTGCGTGCGGGTCGCCTTCGCGCGCAGTTCGAACGCCGCGCCGCGAAAGATCAGCCCGACCAGCATCAGCACCAGCGGCAAGTAATTCGCGGGCAGCAGCGTCGAATACACGACCGGGAACGCGCCATAGAGACCCGCGCCGCCGAGCACCAGGAACGTCTCGTTGCCGTCCCACACCGGCGCGACGGTGTCGAGCATCACCTGGCGCTCGGCCTTCGCGTCGAAGAACGGAAACAGCAGGCCGATGCCGAGATCGAAGCCGTCCAGCATCACGTAGATGAACACGCCGAGGCCGATGATCGCGGCCCACACGACAGGAAGATCGATTTGCATGATTACTCCGCCTCCGTGGTATCCAGCGACGTGGACAACGCGCGGTTGCGCAGGCCCGGATGCCGGTGGAGCTCGATGTACCCGGCCTGTGCAGCCGGCCCGCGCCTCATCAGTTTCATCATGTAGTAGATGCCCGATCCGAATACCAGGAAATACACGACCACGAAGATCAGCAGCGACACGCCGACCTGCTGCGCGCTGAGCGGCGCGACCGAATCGATGGTGCGCAGCACGCCGTACACGGTCCACGGCTGCCGCCCGACCTCGGTCGTGATCCAGCCGGCCAGCAGCGCGACGATGCCCGACGGCCCCATGCCCACCACAAACCACTGGAACCAGCGCGCCTCATACAGGCGTCCGCCCTTTCTCAGCAGCAGCCCGAGCAGCGCGGTGAGCAGCATCAGCATCCCGAGGCCCGCCATGATCCGGAAGGTCCAGAAGATGATCGGCGAATACGGGCGGTCCTGCGGTGCGAACTCCTTCAGCCCGCGAATCTCGCCATCCCAGCTGTGCGTGAGGATCAGACTGCCGAGGTGCGGCACCTGGATCGCATAACGCGTGGTTTCGGCCTGCATGTCGGGCAGCCCGACGAGGTTCAGCGCGGTGCCGCCCTTCTCGGTTTCCCACAGCCCCTCGATCGCCGCGATCTTCGCGGGCTGATATTCGCGCGTATTCAACCCGTGCGCATCGCCGACGAAGATCTGGACGGGCGCGAGCAGCAGCAGCATCCACAGCGCCATCGAGAAGCTGCGCTTCACCGGCTCGTCGCGGCGCCCCTTCAGCAAGTGCCACGCGCCGCATGCGGCGACGATGAAACCCGCGACGATGAACGCCGCGATCGTCATGTGCGCGAGACGGAACGGGAACGACGGGTTGAAGATGATCTTGAACCAGTCGACCGGCACGACGAGACCGTTCTCGATCCTGTAGCCCTGCGGCGTCTGCATGAAACTGTTCGACGCGAGGATCCAGAACGTCGAGATCAGCGTGCCGACGGCGACCATCAGCGTTGCGAAGAAGTGCGCGCGCGGGCTGACGCGTTGCCAGCCGAACAGCATCACGCCGAGGAAACCGGCTTCGAGGAAGAATGCGGTCAACACTTCATACGTGAGCAGCGGGCCCGTGATGTTGCCCGCGACGCGCGAGAAGCCGGCCCAGTTCGTGCCGAACTCGTACGCCATCACGACGCCGGACACCACGCCCATCCCGAAGCCGATCGCGAAGATCTTCGACCAGAACTGGAACATGGATTTGTAGGCGGCGTCGCCGGTGACGAGATAGCGCCATTCCAGCACCGCCAGGAAGCTCGCCATGCCGATGCTGATCGCGGGAAACACGATGTGGAACGACACCGTGAACGCGAATTGCAATCGTGCGAGATGGAACGCATCGAAGATTTCCATGACCGTAATTTGCTCGTGGTTGTGAGAACGTCCGCCCGAAGCAGGAAATCGCGCGACGGCTTGGCGACAACACATGCGAACACAAACGGTCACTCGCATGGCATCGAAGCGTGAATGACAATATCGCGATTGCCACGATACTCGCAATCGCGCGAACGCGTCCTGAAACTGTGCTTTCCGTCCCGGCAAAGATGTGTGTACGGAAACGGCACAACCGGTGCCGAGCGCCGCAAGCTGTACTGCTTTCCGCGTTGCGCCGCTGTGCATCCGGCGCGCGGTTCACCACGCTTAACATGTTATGCAACGCCTGATCGCGGCGACGGCGCCCGCCCGGCGCGCCGGCCGCCCCCTGGAGAAAACCGCATGACCCACCGAGACGATCCGACCGGCAGCACCGCGTGCGATGTCACGCGTCATCGTGCCGGCGAAGCGCGCGACACCGTCGATCGCGTCGTCGACGAAACGCCGGTTGCACTCGTGTTCAACGGCATCTCGCACACGGTGATGATGGCGACGCCGATCGACCTCGACGTGTTCGGCCTCGGCTTCGCGCTGAGCGAAGGCATCGTCGATCGCGCGTCGGACGTATTCGACATCGAAAGCGAATGCCGGCCCGACAGTGCCGAAGTGCGGCTCACCGTGTCGCAGCAGGCATTCATGGCGCTGAAGGCGCACCGGCGCGCACTGGCCGGGCGCAGCGGCTGCGGCGTATGCGGAATCGAAAGCATCGCGCAGCTCGACCTGCACCCGCCGCGCATCGCTGCAGCCGGCGCGGCCGCCGGCATCGGCGCCGACGCGATCGCACGCGCCGCACGCGCGTTGCCGGCCCGCCAGACGCTGATGCGCGAGACGGGCGGCATTCACGCGGCCGCATGGTGCGACCGCGACGGCGCCGTGCTCGACGTGTTCGAGGACGTCGGCCGCCACAACGCGCTCGACAAGCTGATCGGCGCGCTTGCACGGCGCCGCGCCGACCTGCTCACGGGCTTCGTGTTCCTGTCAAGCCGCGCAAGCTACGAACTGGTGCGCAAGGCCGCGCGGGTCGGCATCCCGATGATCGCGACGATCTCGGCGCCGACGTCGCTCGCGATCGGCGTCGCCCGCGAAGCCGGCGTGCGGCTGCTCGGCTTCTGCCGCAACGACGGCTTCGTCGAATACGTATCGCCCGACGCCGCTCATCCCGACCAACCGGCGCTCGCGCAAACGCATCCGGCCCTCACTTCATGAAACAACTGATCGATTTCGATACCGCGCAGCAGCATTTCGCCGGCGCGTTCGCGCCGCTCGACGCGGTCGTCTCCGTGCCGGTCGCTGAAGCAGCTGGCCACGTGCTGGCCGCGCCGCTGTCCGCCGTGCTCGACCAGCCGCCGGCCGACCAGAGCGCGATGGACGGCTACGCCGTGCGTCACGCGGACCTCGCGCACGGCGAGCCGCTACGCGTCGCGCAGCGCTGCTATGCGGGCGACATACCGGCGCCGCTGGCCGCACGCACGGCCGCGCGCCTCTTCACCGGCAGCGTGATTCCGCCCGGCGCGGACACCGTCGTGATGCAGGAGCACGCACGCGAACAGGACGGCTGGGTCGCGTTCGACGCACCGCAGCGCAGCGGCTCGCACATCCGCCGCCGGGGCGAGGAAGTGCGCGCCGGCGACCTGCTCGTGCCGGCCGGCGTGCGTATGGGTGCGATGCACGTCGGTGTGGCCGCCGCGCAAGGGTTCGCGCGCATCGACGTGCGCCCGGCGCTGCGCGTCGGCATCCTGACGACCGGCGACGAACTCGTCGCCTGCGGCCAGCCGCGTGCGCCGCAGCAGATCTACAACAGCAATGCGCCGATGCTCGCCGCGCTGGTATCGGGCACCGGCGCCAGCGTCGCGATGCGCTTGCATGCGGCCGACACGGCAAGCGCCGTCGATCGTGCGCTGCGCGATCTGCACGCGTGCTGCGACCTGGTGATCTGCGTCGGCGGCGCATCGGTCGGCGACAAGGATCTGCTGCGCCCCGCGCTGGCCGCGCTCGGTGCGTCGTTCGTCGTCGCCGGCGTGCGCATGAAACCCGGCAAGCCGGTCGCGCTCGCGCGGCTCGACGCGCGGCCGGTGGCGCTGCTGCCCGGCAATCCGGGCGCCGCGATGACGGCGTTCGCTCTGTTCGTCGCACCGCTGATCCGTTGCCTGCAAGGGCGTGAAGCGCGCGTGCCGATCGTGCCGTCGCTGCCGATCGACATCGACTTCGAACCGGATGCGCAGCGCGAGCGCTTCGTGCGCGTACGCTGCGCGGTCGGCCCCGGCGGCGCGCCCGTGCTCGATACGTTGCGGCAGCAAGGTGCCGGCACGCTGCAGTCGCTCGTGCTGGCGAGCGGGCTCGCCCGGCTGCCGGCCGGGCGGCGCATCGCGCGCGGCGACGCGGTTCCGTATTACGAATTCGCGCACTGGCTCGCATGAGCGCGACGCCGGACACCCGCCCGCTGCGACGCATTCGCCGCGCATGCCGCACGGCGAACTGTATTCCTGCAATTCGGGCGCGATTGTGTCCCTGCCGGAAAAGTCCCGCGGACTATCCTCACGATGAGGCTCGTCACGAACTGTGCGCCGATACGTCGGCACCCGCACGGCCGATCGGCGACGCCCCTCCGCTTACTTCATGCAGGCCGACGAACCGATCGTGAATGCCATCGTTTCCGCCGCGCCGGACGCCGCCGCCTCATCCTGCGACGCATCGCCCGGCGCCTTCCCCCGCACGTCCGACACGCTCGGCCGCCCGCTGCGCGACCTGCGCCTGTCCGTGATCGATCAATGCAACTTCCGCTGCGGCTACTGCATGCCGCGCGAAAGTTTCGGTGCAGGTTATGCGTTCATGCCGTCGTCGGAGCGGCTGTCGTTCGCCCAACTGGAAAAGATCGCACGCGCGTTCACTTCGCTCGGTGTCGAAAAAATCCGCATCACGGGCGGCGAGCCGCTGCTGCGCCGCAACCTCGAAGCGCTGATCGAACGGCTTGCCGCGTTGACGACCGTCGACGGCAAACCCATCGAAATCGCGCTGACGACCAACGGCTCGCTGCTCGCCGCGAAGGCGCGCACGCTGCGCGACGCGGGTCTGTCGCGCGTGACCGTGAGCCTCGATGCGCTCGACGACGCGGTATTCCGCCGGATGAGCGACGCCGACGTGCCGGTGTCGCGCGTGCTGGCCGGCATCGAGGCCGCGCAGGCGGCCGGGCTCGCGCCGGTCAAGGTCAACGCGGTGATCGAGCGCGGTGCGAACGACGACCAGATCCTGCCGCTCGTGCGGCACTTCCGGCATACGGGCGTGGCCGTGCGCTTCATCGAATACATGGACGTCGGCGGCGCGAGCTTCTGGTCCGGCGACAAGGTCGTGCCGGCCGCGCGGATACGCGCGCTGATCGACGAACACTATCCGCTCGTGCTCGTCGGCGAACCGGGGCACGACGCGACCGCCATCCGTTGCCGGCACCTCGACGGTGCGGGCGAAGTCGGCTTCATCGCAAGCGTGTCGCATCCGTTCTGCGGCACCTGCTCGCGCGCACGCGTGTCGGCCGACGGCCAACTCTATACGTGCCTGTTCGCGACGCAAGGCACCGACCTGCGGCCGTGGCTCGACGACGCGGCATCGGTCGACACGCTCGCCGCCGCCGTGCGCGAGCGCTGGACGCAGCGCGACGACCGTTATTCCGAGCGCCGGGCCGCACGGCCGGCCCGCGCGCCGGGCAAGACCTATCCGACCGTGCGCATGTCGCTCGTCGGCGGCTGACGGGCCGCCGCGCGCCGCACGACGCACCGCCTACAGGAGAACCTGTCATGACGACCTTCACCGAATCCCGCGCCGGGCTGCCGGACGATCCGTCGCGCGCCGGCAGCCACCCGCATCCGGCCGACGCGGCCGCCCCGCACACCGAGCCGCCGCCGGCGATTGCCGCCGGCTTCGAAGTGCGCGTGCAGTACGCGCCGATCGATGCGGGCGCCGAGCTCGCACCGATCGTTCGCAATCCGAATGTCGGCGCGGTCGTGAATTTCCTCGGCGTCGTCCGCAAGGAAGGCGACGTCGACGACGTCGTCGCGCTCGAGGTCGAGCACTACCCGACGATGACCGAACAGGCCCTGTGGAGCATCGTCGAGGAAGCCAGCGCGCGCTGGCGGCTCGAAGCGGTCAAGATCGTGCACCGCGTCGGGCGCATTCCGCTCGGCCAGGCGGTCGTGCTGGTGGTGGTGGCCGCCGCGCATCGCGCGTCCGCGTTCGATGCGTGCGAATTCCTGATGGACTTCCTGAAGACCCACGCGCCGTTCTGGAAGAAGGAGATCCGGCACGACGGCGAATCCGGCTGGGTCGAGGCGAAGACGCACGACGACCAGGCCATGCGGCGCTGGGGCTGACCGCGCCCGTTGCGCGTTTTACGATTCCGATTCCGCCGATCCTGCTCAAGACACCGCGATGAAACTGACGATCAAATACTTTGCAAGCATTCGCGAGCAACTCGATCTCGACGAGGAAGTCGTCGAGATCGAAGCGCGGGAACTCACCGTCGACGCGCTGCGCAGCACGCTGGCCGCACGCGACGCGCGCAGTGCCGAAGCGCTGCGGACGGACCGGCCCGTGCGCGCGGCCGTCAATCTCGAGATGGTGACGGGCGGGTTCGTCGTGCGGGAGGACTGCGAGGTGGCGTTTTTCCCGCCGGTGACGGGCGGATAACACGCGAGGCGCGCAGGTCGCACGGGTGCCCGGCTACGCGCGCCCCACCCGCTGCCGCAAGCCGTCGACGATCAGCCCGAGCCCGAATTCGAACGCCAGGCCGGGATCGATCGGCGCCATCGCCATCCCGCTCGTCCGCTGCCGGCCGTCGGCTTCATCCGACCGCGCCGATTCGTCGGCCCCGCCTCCGTGCGCGGCCTGCTGCTCCAGCACGCAGCCGATCGTGAACTGGCCGGCGGCCAGCAGCGCCATCCCGGCCTCCTGCTCGGTCAGGCCGGCACGCACCAGATACGCGATTTTCGGCATGATCCGCCCGACCGCATCCGGGTCGGGCGTCGAGCCCGCATGCAGCCGCGCGCCGTCCCGATGCGCCAGCAATGCGCGGCGGAAGCTGCGCGCGTTGTCCGCAAACCAGGTATCCCACTGCGCGATATCGGCCGGCACGTCGAGCGTGTGATGCCGCGCCAAGGCGACGGCCGCCATTTCCGCCAGCAGCACCGACTTGTCGCGGTAATGCCAGTAAAGCGCCGCCGACTCGACACCGAGCCGCTGCGCGAGACGCCGCGTCGTCAGCGCATCGAGCCCCTGTTCGTCGAGCAGTTCGAGCGCCGCGTCCACGATTTCGTCACGTCGTATCTTCGCCATGCTTGATTTTCTCTATCGATGATAGATAAACTTATCAGTGATAAATTTTACGCGAAGGTGTGCCCGATGCCTACCCCTGTCACCACGACGCCGGTCCTGATCGCCGGCGGCGGGCTGGTCGGCCTGTCCGCCGCGCTGTTCCTGCAGCGCCTCGACGTCCCGTTCATCCTCGTCGAGAAAAGCGCGGGCGTGTCGCCGCTGCCGCGCGCACGCGGCATCCACCTGCGGACGATGGAACTGTTCCGCCAGGCCGGCGTGGAGGACGCGGTCAAGGAAACGGCGGCCGGTGCGTGGCGCCAGGGCGCGTTCGGCGGCGCGCGCCGTGGGCGCACGCTGGTCGACGCGCAGCCGGTCGTCGACATCGCCGCGATGCGATCGAAGATGGCCGCGATCGCGCCGTCGCCATCGAGCTTCACCGCATGCCCGCAGACGCTGATCGAGCCCGTGCTGCGCCGGCACGTCGAAGCGCGCGGCGCGGACGTGCGCTTCGGCCATGAACTCGTGTCGTTCGCCGCGACGGGCGACGCCCTCCTCGCGACCGTGCGCGGCCCGGGCGGGCAGGAAACGGCGATCGAAGCCGCGTGGCTCGTCGGCGCCGACGGCGGCGGCAGCTTCGTGCGCAGGCAACTCGGCATCGACACGGCCGATACGCCGGCGCCGCAGCACTTCGTCAATATCTTCTTTCATGCGGATCTTGGCGAGATCGTGCAGGGCCGCACGTTCAGCCAGTGCGAGATCGCGAACCCGACCGTGCGCGGCCTGTTTCTCGCGATGGACAACGCGGACAAGTGGTCCTTCCATCTCGAGTACGACCCGGCACAAGGCCCGCCGGCCGACCACGCGCTGCCCGGCCTCGTGCGCGCCGCACTCGGGCTGGACCACGTCGAGATCGACATTCAGAGCCGCGGCACGTGGAACACGGGCGTGCGCGTGGCAACCCGCTACCGGTCGAGCCGTGCGTTCCTGTGCGGCGACGCCGCGCACATGATGCCGCCGTGGGGCGGATTCAACGCGACCACCGGCATCGCGGACGCGCACAACCTCGCATGGAAGCTCGCCGCGACGCTGCGCGGCGACGCGGATGCGTCGCTGCTCGACAGCTACGAGATCGAGCGACGGCCGCTGGCCGTACGCAACGGGCACCAGGCGCTATTACGCACCGACTTCGACGCGCGCTTCGGCATCGAGACCGACGCCAACCGGGATGTCTTCGCCAAGCTGGTCGACACCGGCGACGTGCTGCTGCGGCATCGTTATCCCGATGCCGGCGCACCGGCGCTCGACACGCCGCCCGCTTCCGTGGCGCAACTGCGCGCGCAAACCGGCACGCGCTTCCCGCATGCTTGGATCCGGCGTGACGGCCAGCAGGTGTCGACGCTCGACCTGTTCGGCAGCAGCTACGTGCTGCTCGCCGGCCCGAACGCGTCGGTCGCATCGTCGAGCCGCGCGAGTCTGAACCGCGTCACGCCGGCCGTCCTCGTCGCCGCCAGGGATTTCGACTTCGTCGAAGCGGAGGCAGGCTGGCATGCGTTGACCGCGCTGCCCGACGACGGCCACGTGCTGGTCCGCCCCGACGGGTTCGTGCTGAGCCGCTCGGACGAACCATCGCGCGATTGACGATCAAGCGGCTGCGGGCATCAATGCAGCCACTTCATCACGATCGTCGCGAACACAACCATCGCGGCACCGCCGATGCGCGTCGAGATCTGCGCGAACGGCATCAGCCCCATCCGGTTCGACGACGACAGGATCGCCACGTCGCCGGTGCCACCCAGCCCGCTATGGCACGCGGTGATGATCGCGGATTCCACCGGATACATCTTCAGCGCGGCGCCGACGAAAAAGCCCGATACGACCATCGCGATCACGATCGACGCGCAGATCACAAAGTATCCGGGCGAGAATGCGCCGACGAGCTTGTCCCACGACACGAACAGCGTGCCGAGCCCGACGAGGATCGCGAACGTCAGGTTCGTCGACATGAACTTGTACATCTGGTATGCGCCGATCTCCATCGATTCGGGAATCGCGCGGCACACTTTCAGCAGCGCCGCCGCGACGATCATCAGCACCGGGCCCGGGATGCCGGTGAGCGGCGCCAGCAGCCCGCCGAGGATGAACAGCGTGCATGCGAGCAGCAGGCCGAACCCCATCAGCCGCAGGTCCAGCTCGGCCTCGGCCTTTTGCGCGGCGAGCAATTCGCGGTCCTCGCCGGTCTTCACCAGCAGGCCGTCACCGCTGTATGCGCGATGCTTTTCGCCGAAGCGCTTCAGCAGGCCGCTCGCGAGGATCGCGACGACGTTGCCGATCAACGCGGCCGGCACCATCATCGCGATCAGATGCCCTTGCGCCGCGCCGGTGATCTCCGAATAACCGATCGACAACGGCAGGATGCCTTCGCCGATGCCGCCGCCGAGGATCGGCATCACGATATAGAAGAACGTGTGCTGCGGGTCGTAGCCGAACGCGAGGCCGACGGCGATCCCCGCCGCGATCGCGGCCACGGTGCCGACGAGCAGCGGCACGAACATCTTGAGAAAGCCCTGGATCAGGATCTTCCGGTTCATCCCGAGCATGCTCCCGGCGACCAGGCACGCAATGTAGAGATACTGAAGATTGGCCGTCTTCATCGTCACCGTGACCGCCTTGAGCGTCGCATCGTCCATCAGCCGGTAACCGAGCAGCGCCGACGGCACGAACAGGCACAGAATCGCGGGGCCGCCGATATGGCGGAACACCGGAATCCGGCGGCCGATCTCGCCGAGCAGCAGCCCGGACAGCATCAGCACCGCGCAGCCGCCGATCATGTCGTTCGGCAGCCGTTTGGTGATCGCCGCCAGGATCGTGACGAGCGCGAGCGCGACAAACATCGGCAGCGGCATCCCGCCGATCTTCAGGTTGAACCGCGACGATAGTCGCGTATGCGGCGGCATGCTCGTCTGTACGGGGGAAGCTTCCATTTCATGTCTCCAGTTTTTTATTCCGATCGCACTTCGGCAGGGCCGGCCGGAACCGCGTGGCACGCGTCCGGCCCCGTGCTGCGGACGCTCTCAGGCGCCTCTGTCACACTGCGCGCTGCTGCTTCGGCAGATCGATCTTCATCCACCGATGCGCCGCGTAATGGCGCGCCTCGAACGCATCGATCGCGTTGCCGTCGGCGAGCGTCATGCCGATCATGTCCAGCCCCTCGACGAACATGCGCTTCTGCCGCTCGGGCAGATCGAACGGGTATTCGTTTCCGTCCACCGTCGTGACGACCTGGCGCAGCACGTCGATCGTCAGCGTGCTCGTCGCCGGATTACCGGCCTGTTCGACGAGCGTCGACACGACGGCGGGATCGAGCATTACCAGCAACAGCCGGTTGTTCAGCGCGTTGAAGTAGAAGATCTCGCCGAAGCTCGGCGCGATCACCGCGTCGAAGCCCGCCTGCTGCAAGCCCCACACCGCGTGTTCGCGGCTGGAGCCGCAACCGAAATTGGCGCCCGCGACGAGAATGCGCGCACCTTGATACTCGGGGTGATTCAGCACGAAATCCGGGCGCGGCACACCCGCGCCGTCGTGGCGGAGGTCATACAGCACGCCGCGCGCGAGCCCCGACTTGTCGATGCCGAACAGAAACTGCTTCGGCATGATCTGGTCGGTATCGAGATTGTTCAGCGGCAGCGGCGCGGCGATGCCGGTGACGAATGCGTGCTCAGGCATGGTCGAACTCCTTGCGTACGTCGACGATGCGTCCGGCCAGCGCGGCGGCGGCAGCCATCGCCGGACTCATCAGGTGGGTGCGGGCGCCGCGCCCCTGGCGCCCTTCGAAATTGCGATTCGTCGTCGATGCGCAGCGTTGGCCGGGTTGCAGGATGTCGTCGTTCATCGCGAGGCACATCGAGCAGCCGGGCTGGCGCCATTCGAAGCCCGCGTCGATCAACGTGCCCGCGATGCCCTCGCGTTCGGCCTGCTCGCGTACCGCGATCGACCCGGGCACGACCATCGCGCGCACCGACGGCACGACCGTGCGGCCACGCACGACGTCCGCGACGGCGCGCAAATCCTCGATGCGCGCATTCGTGCACGACCCGATGAACACGTGATCGATCGCCAGGCCATCGATCGCCTGCCCGGCATCGAGCCCCATGTAGTCGAGCGCCTTGCGTGCGTTGTCGCGTTCGAGCGGTTCGGCCGACAGCGTCGGAATACGCGCGGTAATCGCGATCGCCTGGTCGGGGCTCGTGCCCCAGGTCACGAACGGCGCGACGTCCGCCGCCTCGAAGCGATGCGTGACGTCGAACTGCGCGTCGGCGTCGGATTTCAGTTGCGTCCACTGCGCGGCCGCCTCTGCAATTTGATCGGCGGGCAGATCGCGGATCCGGTCGCGCACATACGCGACCGTCGTCTCGTCGGGCGCGATGAGCGCACCGCGCGCACCGGCTTCCACCGTCATGTTGCACAGGGTCATGCGCGCTTCGGCGCTCAGCGCGGCGATCGCCGGCCCGTCGTACTCGACGACGAAACCGCGCGCACCCTGCGCGCCGATCTTCGAGATGATGTAGAGAACGAGATCCTTCGACGTGGTGCCGGCAGGCAGCGCGCCATCGACACGGATGCGCATGTCGCGCGCGACGCGGTACACCAGCGTTTGCGTGGCGAGCACATGCTCGACTTCCGACGTGCCGATGCCGAAGCCGAGCGCGCCCAGCGCACCGTAGGTCGTCGTGTGGCTGTCGCCGCACAGCACGACCATGCCGGGCCGGATCAGGCCGATCTCGGGCGCGACCACATGCTCGATGCCCTGCTCGGCGTCCTGCACGTCGAACAGGTGAATGCCGTGCTTGCGGCAGTTGCGCGTGAAATTGGCCGCCTGGCTGGCCGCCGCATCGATGACAATCGTGCGCTTGTCGACCGGCACCGGATGCGTCGGGATCACATGATCGACGATGCCCATCTGCTTTTCCGGGCAGCGCACCGGCAGGTTCTTTTCCGCGAGCCCCGCGAACGCCTGCGGGCTCGTGTACTCGTTCATGACGTGCAGGTCGGCGTAGAGCACGACATGCTGCTCGTCGACCGGGAACACCGTGTGGCTCGCCACGATCTTCCGGTAAAGCGTCTGTCCCATCGTTCCTCCGGTTTTCTTGCGAAAACGCCCTGGTCCGGACGTTTCGGCAAGTGTAATTTGGAGGGTGACGCCTTAAAATGCGTCGCAGCTTAACCCATTATTAAATGAAACTTTAAAATGGATCCGATCGCAGACCTGGAGTTCTTCGCGCGGCTCGTCACGCACGGCAGCCTGTCGGCGCTGGCGCGCGATCTCGGCGTGACGCCGCCCGCCGTCAGTGCGCGGCTCAACCAGATCGAACGGCGCCTCGGCGTCAAGCTGCTGAACCGCACGACGCGGCGGCTGGCGATGACCAACGAGGGCGAGGTCTATCTCGCGACGGGCTCGAAGCTGCTGGAGCAGGTGCACGAACTCGAGCGCACGGTGTCGAGCAGCCGCAACCAGCCGCAGGGCTTGCTGAAGGTCAACGCGACCTTCGGCTTCGGGCGCCGCCACATCGTGCCCGCGCTGTCCGCGTTTCGCGAGCGCCATCCGGAGGTCGAGATTCAGCTGGAACTCACCGACCGCCCGATGAGCCTCGCCGAACTCGCGTACGACGTGGGTATCCGGTTCGGCGAACTGCCCGACCAGCGCGTGGTGGGACGCAAGCTCGCGGCGAACCGGCGCTTCGTCTGCGCGGCGCCGGGCTACCTGAAGGCGCACGGCGTCCCCAAGGTGCCCGGCGACCTGCGCGGCCACCGCTGCATCGTGCTGCGCGAGAACGACACTGCGTATGGCACGTGGCACTTCACGAAGGGCAAACGCCATGAACTCGTCAAGGTGCATGGCGTGATGAGCAGCAACGACGGCGAAGCGACGCTGCGCTGGGCGATCGACGGGCACGGCGTGCTGGTGCGGTCCGAGTGGGACGCACAACCGTTCATCGATTCGGGTGCGCTGACGAGAGTGCTCGCGGACTGGTCGTTACCGCCGTCGGATATCTATGCGGTCTATCCGGAGCGGCTGAACCTGTCGGCGAAGGTGCGCGTGTTTATCGATTTTCTTTGCGAGTATCTGGAGCGGCGCGGTTGATGTGCGCGGAAAAAACGAGGCTCTTGGGAGATCTTCGAGGATGTTGCTAACGCCCCGTTGCTGCCGCTCGAGCCGTTGCACCCAGCACGACTTGAGACCCCAATGGCAAGCAATGATCAGAGATCTCCGCGCACTTCACCGGTTCCCAGCGCGCTCCGCTGCCGGTTGACTTCCGCCCAAAGCTCATCGCTGTCGTCATTGCGCAGCACGACCATCCCGTCCAGTTGATCGTCGGTCACGCCGAAGTATTCCAGGATTTCCCGGCGAACCGCATCGATGAACTGCGCGTATTCCGGGGTTGCCTGCGCCTGCGCGTGCAAGGCATCGTATGCTGCATCGTCCGCGCCGCCGCCGTGCTCGTCGATATAGCGCGAGATCCATTGGTCTCGTTCGTGGTCGTAATCGGCCTCGGCGCGCATCGCTTGCACAGCCGTGTAGAAATCCAATTGGGCAAACGCGGCGATCGCCGCCGTTGTCGCCTCGTCGAATGTAGTCGTCATTCCATTTCTCATGTTAGTCATGGCGCATCATCGCACGGGCCGCACGGGCGACAGGACACTCATTTTGCTGTACTGCAAGCACAGCGATGAAAACAATCGGGCGCGGCGGATCGCAGAACAAGTTTCGGGCGGATCACCACGAGCGTCACGCTGGCACTTGAGCGCCAATACGAGCGCTGGTCGTGAATTGCTCGCAATGGTCGAACTCCGCCGGATACCTCCAGGGTAGTCCGTTACTGGCTCAAAAATTGCGAACTCGGCGTCGCGAAAATTACTCACGCCTAAAGCTGAGAATAGCCCGTCCGATTGGATTTCCGGACACTAACGGATTCGGCATCCAGGCCGTGCTGACCTCAAGCGTTTCTCCATCAAGCTTGTAGAAGCGCTCCTGCTCACTGCCGTTCCAGGCTTCATTCCAGGACGAGTTAATCGTTGTAATGAACCTGCCCTCATCTATCCGATACCGTCCTGTATAGGCCATCACGGTACGGAAGAGTGCCGCCATCTTCTCATCCGTGTTTCCTGGCTCCCGCGTCCTTGCGGTAACCAATACCATCATTCGCCCATCAGAGCTGAAGATAAGGTACCCGTTCGGGTCTGGGCCCCAAGGTTGAGTGCGCTCGTTTGAATCCTGAAGCTCGGCATTAAAAGAGATCAGCCGCCAGCAACCGTGGAGTTCTGCATCGTGCTCAGTCATGTTTCCGCCCGTCCTGCCGCCAACGTATACTCAAGTCCTCATTTCCCTTACTGCTCGTTCCAGATTCGCCCGCACAATAACGCGATGAAACGGCGCAATGCTCGCAAGATAGATACGTCCCAGTCTGTTATGGCAGTGCACCACTGTGCCCGCAAGCAGCTCGCGCCCATTTTCCGCATCGGCGAGAAGTTGGATGGTGACGCGAAAGTCCAGATGCCGGTCATCCGCGCCAACGATCAACTCCGTCGCGCTCCTTGACAGCACCGGCAAGTAGCCGATAACCGGTCCACGCGCCGCGCCAGCAAGACCAACGGCCCGAGACGATTTGACGCCGACTGTCGCCATCACCACATCGCGGACATACGTGAGCGCACGAATCCATCCCGCCTGGTGCTCGAACGCGGTACGTGCCAGCACCTCGAGATTGTCGCTAGCTTCGGCCGGCAATCGAATTGCAAAGGCATCCAGCAGGTCCGCACCCGCGTAGAGCGGCACAAGCACACTGTCGCTAGGCATGGGCACGGCGCGCGCTTTGGTCATGAGTTCAGGTACCGAATGCTGGGGAGGGGAGTAGCAACGACCTCGACATGTGCTACTCTTTTCGTAGCAAGGAGAATGTAGCGAATTTTCCTGACATGCGCTACTGATTTAATAGCATCTTTGGAGCAAAAGACGTGGCCGACACACCTCTCCCGGGCAATCCGGTGCGTGGCTCCCGCACAGGCCAGCCCGTTATGGCGCTGTTCGATCTACTTGGGCGCAACTGGACCATGAGAATATTGTGGGAGTTGTGCCATCACGGACCATGCACGTTTCGAGAGTTGCAAGGTCAGTGTGAGTCCGTTTCTCCCGGTGTCCTCAACTCGCGTCTCAAGGAACTCCGCGAGTCGCAACTCGTCGAGCTTGGTGCCGAGGGCTACGAGCCGACGCCCATGGGAAGGAGCTTGTTTGAAGTACTCCTTCCGTTGGATCGGTGGTCGAAACGCTGGGCGACTTCATTGGCGCGCGATCAGTTGCCATGAACCTGGAAACTGCAGTTGGACGCGCCCGAGCGGGCTGCCATGCGGTGCGTGGGTAAGGAGGAGCAACGCCACCCGCGTGCCGTACACCGGTAGACTCCCACCGGTTTCCCAAGCGCTCGTCTATCGTGTACGAATGCCGGACTACGCTGCCGCTACGGCCGCGATTCGGCTCTGCGCCCGTTAAGCCATTCGTTGATGGCGGCAAGCGCCGTCGATTCGATTCCCAGGTACCCGTGCGGAGCCTGCCCACCACATTCGGCGTGCTTGTTACCTCCGCCCATGGTGCTTGATACAGCAACGAAATCAAAATTGTTGTCGGCTGCCATACGCTTGGCTGCCCAGAACGGCGAGGCGACACAAACATCATGCTCATTCGATAGCACCAATACACGCGCCTTGTTTCGCGGCCAGGCGACATCAGACAATCCCGGCTTGCCGTGAACTGCTATCGACACCGGCGAAGTGAGCACGAAAGCATCCGCGAGGTCGGGATTGCGTAACAGCACGTTACCCACCGTAATCGTTCCACGGCTCGTACCAACCAGTGCAACTTTGGCGGCCGGGTAACGTTTTTTCAGTTCCGTAACGACGGCGACAACGTCCTGACTTGCCGCCCCGCTCAGCCGGAATTCGTCATCCATCCCTTTCGCCTGGTCCGATGGCGCGTCGAAAACGACCGCGGCATCACCTACGGTCGCCCAGTAAGGTGCGGTTCGCACCAGGAAATTTCCCTGTTCGTTGGTCGGTCCATTTTCTGAAAGAGCAACGACACCATCGCTTCCCGCGAAGAGCACGATGACCCATGCTGGTGGGGTCGATGGGGAATTGATGTAGATGTTCTGGGTTTCATTGCGGCTCTTCACGGAAACCAGCTCGCCCGCGCATATTGCGTGACTGCCAACCGCGAAGACGGTCGCAAGCAGCAGCCGACTCCACATCCGCGCTTTGGTGGAACCTTGCAATCGCGCGATGCGATTGACTGACGGACGGGAGCTCATCTGCGGCGTAGATGTTGCAGCTGGGTCGGGAGACAGCGGATCATCAAATGCAACGCCATCGGAACCAGCACGCCGTCGTCCACAATCCCGACGAATGGGACCGCGAAGTTGATAGGATCAATCGCGTACAACGCGACCAAAGCGACTGCGGGAATCAACCATCCCGGGCGGTCGGGATGACGCAGTGCGTATCCGAGAACACGCAGATCGCCCCTGACAACTTTCCAAAGCAATGCGATTCTTCTCATGCCGGTGGTTCCCTCTAACCGATCAAAATGACCTCACGAATTCCATCCGTACAAACGCGCGGCGCTCGTTTCCGCGACTCAAATCCTACTCCCGGATAGAGCGGACCGACGGTCAATAAATGTCAGAAGCCGGCTTACATTCCTTGCTCAGTGATTGTTCGCGATCCAGACAGCGATGCCGGACGTCTCAAAGTGGCCGAACCCGGCTGGTTGCCGCCCCGACGACCCGCGACGGGTTCAATCCGCCACCCTTCTCGGCCGTTCGATAACCGACCGTCGCTTCATCGCTTCCGAGCGATAAAGCAATCGTTCGCGGGCGCCAGTCAAGTGCAATTCGACAACGGTTCGTCAGGCAGATCCAGCGCATGATCGCGACCGGTTTCACGATCGACGATATTCTCGGCTTCCCGGACTGCATGCTGCTGATCGAAGGCGCTCGTTCGTGCGACCAGATCACCGATGTCCAGCGGCGACGCCTCGAAGCCATCGATCGTCAGATCGCGGATCTCGAACGACGTCGCATGCGGCTCATCAAAACCTTGTCGGAAGGCACGATTCCGCCGGTCGAGTAAGGGGCGGCGTTCGAATGGCCGAACCCGCGGCACACGAATCGATCGTCAAACCGTCGCATTCGGCGCCGACTTCTTCCAGCAAAGGTCTACGCGTCGGCTGTTGTATTCCTCCGTACCGGGTCGGGTGCCGGAATGACGGCAAAAAGTGCCGATGGAACGGCTTGTCACGAGTAAGTTGCAGACGTTCGGGTGTCGCCAGCTGCGACGAGACGCACGGCGGTTCATGGCCACGAAGCATCACCGTCATATAGAATGGTGCGCTTTGCCCGTATCCCTATGTGGTTCAAGAATCTTCAGCTTCATCGTCTTCCGGCCCCTTGGGCCGTTACCCCCGATCAGATGGAAAAATGGCTGGCGCCCTACGCGTTTCAGCCGGGCAGCAGCGTCGAGATGCAGCGCCACGGATGGGCGTCGCCGCGTGACGACGGCGCGCTGGTGTATTCGATCAACCGGCAGATGCTGCTGGTGTTTCGTGCCGAAAAGAAGCTGCTCCCGGCGTCGGTCGTCAATCAGGTGACCAAGGCCCGGGCGCTTGAAGTCGAGGAGCAGCAGGGCTTCAAGGTCGGGCGAAAACAGCTGCGCGAACTCAAGGAGCAGGTGACCGACGAACTGCTGCCGCGCGCGTTCACCATTCGCCGCGATACCCGCGTGTGGATCGATACGGTGAATGGCTGGCTCGTCATCGATGCGGCTGCACAGGCGCTTGCCGACGACGTTCGCGGCCTGCTCGTCAAATCGATCGATCAGTTGCCGCTCGCCGGCGTTCACGTGGCGCTTTCGCCGGTCGCCGCGATGACGGATTGGCTGCTGTCCGGCGAGGCGCCGGGCGGCTTCACCGTGGACCAGGACGCCGAGTTGCGCTCGAGCGGCGAAGGCGGCGCCACGGTGCGATACGTCGGCCACGCGCTGGAAACGAACGACATGCGGCGGCACATCGAAGCCGGCAAACAATGCATGCGCCTCGCGATGACCTGGGATGACCGAATCTCCTTCGTGCTGACACCGTCGCTGACGATCAAGCGTGTCACGCCGCTCGACGTGATCAAGGAAGCGACGGATCCCACCGCGCAGAACGACGATGAACGCTTCGATTCGGATGTCACGCTGATGACGGGTGAATTGGCGCGGATGTTGACCAGTCTTGTCGATATCCTGGGTGGCGATCAGCACGACTCGATTCAGAAGGCGGCAGCAGCCTGAACGCCGTCGGCTGTCGAGGATCGTCGCCCCGCGACGGCGGGGTTTCGTGTTGACGCGACATTGACCGTCGCCGCCCTGGCGGCGGGTCGCGACTGGGCGTTCGCGACCCGTTGCTGCCGGTCGAGCCGTTGCAGCGACGGGTTGAATCCGCAGCCGAATGCTGACAAATTGCCTCACCCCCCATCCCCCGCAACAACCCAAAAACAAAGCCGGCCCAAAGCCGGCTTCGTCATTCCCCCGCAAGCAACAGCCCTCACCCGTCACTTCATGCACGCCGCGGCCAGCTTCCCGACCGCGATCACCGCCTGCTCGATCTCCGGCGACCACGGGCTGCTGTAGTTCAACCGGATGAAGTTCCGATAGCTGTCCGTGATCGAGAACATGTAGCCGGGGCCGATCGTGATCCCCTGCTCCAGCGCAAGCTGATACAACCGCATCGCATCGACCTGCGCCGGCAGCTCGACCCACAGCACGTACCCTCCCGCCGGGCTCGAAATACGTGTGCCCTCCGGAAAGAACCGCGACACCATCGCACGCATCAGGTTCGCCTGCTGTGCATACGCCTTGCGCAAGCGCCGCAGGTGATGCTCGTAACCGTCGCGTTCGAGAAACTCCGCGATCGCGAGCTGCGGCAACGACGGCGTCGCGAGCGTGTTCAGGAATTTCAGCTTCTCGACCTGATCGCGATACCGGCCCGGCAACGCCCAGCCGATCCGGTACGCAGCCGTCAGGCTCTTCGAGAACGACGCGCAATGCAGCACGATCCCGCTGCGGTCGTACGACTTCAGCGAACTCGGATGCGTATCGCCGAAATACAGTTCGTTATACACACCGTTCTCGATCAGCGGCATGCCGGCCTTCGTTGCGAACTCCACCAGTTCGCGCTTGCGCTCGTCGGGCATCTGGAAGCCGAGCGGGTTCTGGAAGTTCGGCATCACCATGCACGCGGCGATCGGCTGCGACTTCGCGATCGCAGCCAGCGCGGCAATGTCGATCCCGTATTCCGGATGCGTCGCGACCTCGATCGCCTTCATCCCCATCCGCTCGATCGCGTGCAGCATCGCGTAGAACGTCGGCGACTCCACCGCGATCGTGTCGCCCGGCTTCGCGACCGCCTGCAAACACAGGTTGATCGCCTCCGTCGCGCCGACCGTCACGATGATCTCGTTCGGATCCACCGACATCCCGTTTTCCAGGTAGCGGCGCGCGATCTGCCGGATCAGCCGCGGATGGCCGGGCGGCAGCCCGTCCGTCACGCCCCACAGCGCCTTGTCGCGGCCGGCCGCGTACGCGTAGCGGTTCAGCTTCTCGAACGGGAACAGGCTCGGGTCCGGATACGGCGAGCCGAGCGGCACCGCGTCGTCGGTGCCGATCGAGCGCAGCGTCGACAGCACGAGCCGGCTCACGTCCACGGACGACGAGATCGCGATCGGCTTCGACGGTCGCAACTCGCGCACCGGCGCGTGGCTGTCGTCACGGCGCAGGTTCACGAAATAGCCCGACTGCGGCCGGCTTTCCAGCAGCCCGCGGCTTTCGAGCAGCAGATACGCGTGCAGCACGGTCGTAATGCTGATCCGGTGTTGCTGGCTCGCCTGCCGCACCGACGGAATCCGGTCGCCGTGCCGGTACACGCCCTGGCGGATCAGGCGCTCGATGTCGTCCGCGAGTTTTTCATAGAGTTTCATCGTGCGCCTCCCGCCGGCATGCGCAGCCGCGCCGCCACGCCGTGTGCGTCCGAGTCGCACGTGTTCCGCCCGCCGATCGGGCCGTCGTGATTCCTGATGTTTCCCTCCGGTTTTGCCTTTTCCATCGCACTGGCTCTCTCTTGAAGATGCGCCGCCAGGGGTCCGGAACAACGGGATCGGCGGCACTGTGCACTTGATGGATGAATCTTAAAAGCAGAACAGTTGGCGAGGAGTACACACATCGATCATGCGAACAAGAGTACAGTTCGGCACGGATCGCGCATGGCGGGAGAACTGTACGTCTTATGAAATGGCCGGGCGGCCGACAGCCTTTCTCCAGACTGTTCTGATCGGGGTGCAATACTGTGCGATCGCACGGTTTTCATTGCCGGAGTCAGACCATGCAGCACACGATCGAACAGGCATTCGCCCTCGGCGGCGCAATCCACGCCGCCCGAAAAGTACAGAAATGGACTCAGAACGAACCGGCCGGGCGCGGCTCGAACCAGGAGACCCCGCATGACTGACCGCGCGCTCGTCGCCCTGCTCGTCGCGCGGCTGACCGGCACCGCCGACCATCCGCGCTTCACCGGCGCACCGATCGACCTGTCGGCACTCGACGCGCACACGCTCGGCGCGGTCTGGCCGACGCTGCGCCGCACCGAGCGCGAGATCGTGCCGCCTGATTGCGCATACAACGATCCGCGCGCCGAATTCGCGCGCTGGCTGCGCGGGCAGATAGATGCGCTCGGTCTCGTGCCGCTCGTCGACGCCGATGCCGCGCTCGAACTGTTCCGCGACATCCCGCCCGGCGCGTGGCAGCGTGCGCTGGAGGAGCTGCCCTGTCTCGACGCGCCGCCGTCGCCCGCGCTGCAGGCCGAACTCGCCCGCATCGCGGGCGAACCGGAGGAAGGCGGCCTGCGCGCCGCATCCGCATACGGCGCCTATGCGCTCGACTGGTTCGCCGGCCGCCGCGATTTCTCGGCGCGGCGCGATGCGTATGCGCAAGCGCTGGCCGATTCGCCGTTTCGGGTGCGCGAACTCGACGTGTTGCCCGAGCTCGGGCCGGCCGCGCTGCTCGCGCTGGCCGCGACGCACGACGGTTATTTCGCACCGAAGCGGCTGTGGATCGACTTCAGCGATCCGGCCGTCACGCTCGCGGAAGATGCCGCATACGTCGAATTCGCGCGCGACGCGCTGACCGAAGCCGCGCGGCAGGTCGCGGCACTGCATGCGGGCACCGTTCCGTATCAGACCGATCGCGCGTTCACGACCGACGACGCGCAGGTCGTCGCACGCGCCGCGCGCGTGGCCGCATACCGCGACGAAGCGTGGTTGCGCCCGCTGATCGGGCCGCTGCTGATGGGCGTATGCGTCGCGCCCACAGCCGCGAAGACCGCGCCGTCGCAGTCGCTCGCGATCGCGCTCGGCCACGCGGTCGAGACGATTCCCACCCCCGAGAGCGTGCGCGCGTTGCGCGACGCGCTAGCCGCCGTGCGTCATGCCGGCGTGCAGAAGAAGCTCGCGCGCAACCTGAAGCCGGCCGAACGCGCGCTCGGCGAGCGGCCGCATACCGCGCTGCGCATGACGCTCGACGCGAAACCCGACAAGAAGCAGCTCGCGATGCTCGCCGCGTGCATGGAAGCGGGTTTCTGGCAGCCGATGACGCTCGGCCATGCCGAATGGCGCGAGCGGCTCGTCGATGCGCCGGCCGGCGCCACGTTCTCCGCGCGCATGATCTGGCACGCGCGCGCCGGCGATGGATCAACGCAATCGTTCATGCCTGACATCGCGAAAGGCAAGGTCGTGCTGCGCGACGCGGCCGGGCGTGCATGCGATATCGCCAACGACAGCGACATCCGCCTGTGGCACCCGTTGCTGGCCGACGCGGACGAACGGCTCGCGTGGCAGCGCGCGATCGTCGGCCGCGCACTTCGGCAGCCGGTCAGGCAGGCATTCCGCGAGTACTACGTGCCGGCGGAAAGCGAAGCCTCGGCCAGCGATTCCGCGATGTTCGAAGGTCATGTGCTGTCGAGCCGGCCGCTACTCGGCGTCGCGCGCCGCGAAGGCTGGTCGATCCGCGCGTACGACGACGGGCTCGTCCGCGAGTTCGGCGACATGCGCGCGACCTTCCTCGTCGATGCGCGGCTCTATCCCGGCTCGGAAAGCCACGGCACGTCGCGCCGGCTGCATGTCGAAGGCCGGCACGGACGGCGCTGGGTGCCGCTGCCGATCGGCGAGATTGATCGTGTCGTGTTCTCGGAAGTGGCGCGCGCGGTCGACCTGCTCGTCAGCGTGGCCGCGTTCGCGCTCGACGATGACGCGACGCGCGCGGCAGCCTCCGCACAAACGGTCGACCCGGTTCGCCTGCGCGAGATCGAAGCGGAACGCTGGCAGCGGCTGAACCGGTTGTCCGATTTGCCGCTGGGCGTGATGGCGCGGCATCGCAAGCACGTGCTGTCGCTCGTGTTCGCCGAGCCGATTGCGCAAGGAAGGATGACGATCGACGAACGTCATGTGCGCGTCGGCGCGTGGTCGGTGCATTGCGCGACCGGCCGTGTGACGCATGACGGCGAACCCGTCGATGCCGCGATCGAGCCGCCGCCGTCGCCGCTGCGCGCGGTGCCGTGGCTGCCTTACGACGAAGCGCTGCTGCAGCGGATCGTCGACGTCGTCGCGGGTTTGCTCGACTGAGCGACGGCGTCAGATCGAGCCGAACAGTGCGCGCGGCCGGTCCTTCAGCGTGCCGGACAGAATCCGCAGCCCGTTGACGAGCTCGTCGCGCGTGGCCGGGCACGCGAGGTTGATGCGCACGCCGTGCTCGATTTCCGCGCGATCGACCGCGAACGTCGACGACGGCATCACGATCACGCCGCGCGCCTTCGCGTTCGCCGCGAAGTCGTCGGCCCGCCACGGCGGCGGCAGCCGCAACCACACGAACATGCACGCGGGGTCGGACTTCAGCTGCCCGGCCGGCAGCAGTTCCCGCGCGAGATCGACGCGTGCGCGGATCTCCGCGAGTTGCGCGGCCATGATCCGCTCGGCGGTGCCGTCCTCGATCCATACCGTCGCGATCAGCATCGACGTGGGCGCCGGCATCCATGCGGTCGTGCGCACCGCTTCCGCGCACAGCGCGACGCTGTCGCGCGGGCAGCTCAGGTAGCCGAGGCGCAGCCCGGGCGCCAGAATCTTCGACGTCGCGCCGATATGGAACGTCAGCTCGGGACACAGCCCCGCGATCGCCGGCAACCGGTCGCGCACGAGCGGCCCGTACACATCGTCCTCGATGATCGTCACGTGATGGCGCCGCGCGACGTCGACGAGCGCCATCCGGCGCGCGAGGCTCATCGTCGTCACGGTCGGGTTCTGCAGGTTCGGCACGACGAAGATCGCCTTGACCGGCATGCGCTGGCAGATTCGCTCGATCTCGTCGGGCAGCAGGCCGTCGTCGTCGGCCGGCGCGCTGACGATCTCGAACTGGAATACCGGCGCAAGCGCCTTGAGCCCGTAGTAAGTGAGGCGGTCGGCAACGATCACGCCGTCGGTGCCGATCAGGCTGTTCAGCACCGCGTACAGCCCATGCTGCGCGCCGCTCGTGACGACCACCTGGTCGCGCGACGGCGCGAAGCCGGGCGCGGCGAGCCATTGCGCGCCGGCCGCGCGTGCCCACTCGGGCCCCTGCGGCGGCTGGTATTCCTGCAAGGCGGCGAAACGCGGGTCGTTCGGCAGCGTGCCGAAGGTCTGCGCGAGGCTCGCCAGAAACTCGCCGGTCGCCGGGCGGTTCACGGTCAGGTCGATCACGCCGTTGCCCGCCGCGAGCGACGCACGGGCCGGCTCGATGCTCGGCATCGCGCCGCCGGTGACGAGCGAACCGCGGCGCTTGCTGCCGATCACGAGGCCGCGCAGCTGCAGTTCCTTGTACGCACGGGACACGGTCGACACGTTGATGCCGAGCTCGGTCGCGAGCTGGCGCTGCGGCGGCAGGCGGCTGCCCGGCGGATACATGCCGTTGCGGATTTCCGCCTCGATCGAGCTCGATACCTCGACATAAGTCGGCCGCTTCGCCTGCGCCGGCGCACCGCCATCGCGCTCGCCGGAAAGTTTGTCTGATGCCATTTGTCGCCTGTGACCACACAAAAAGCGTTTGTCTGCCATTTTGACCTGCCCAGCGATTGTATATGACATCCCCTGCCCGTCAAACGTCAACGGAAAAGTCTGTTGAATCAGCCGTTTGGAATCGGGTAAACACTAGCGCCACACAATCTCATTTTGATTGCACACAAAAAATTACTGTGTGATTCTTGATCTCAACTTTGTGTGAACCATGTGTGCCGGAGGGGATGCGTCATGGCGAACGTCGCCATCGTGGGTGCAGGCTTCATCGGGCTCGGCGCGGCGGCTTGGCTGCAGCGCGACGGGCATCGCGTGACGCTGTTCGATCCGGCCGGCGTCGGCCACGGCGCGTCGTTCGGCAACGCCGCGACGTTCGCGCCGTACGGCTGCGTTCCCGTGAACGGCCCGTCCGTGTTCCGCGACCTCCCGCACTTCCTGTTTGCCGCCGACAGCCCGCTGCGTATCCGCTGGCCATACCTGTTGCGTGGCGCACCGTGGCTCGCGCGGTTCCTGCTCGCATCGACACCCGAGCGCCACCAGCGCAGCGCGAGCGCGCTGGCCGCGCTGCTGTCGCGCGCCGCCGACGGTTATGCGCCGCTGCTCTCGACCACGCGGCTCGCGGCGTTCGTGCGGCCGCGCGAGTGCCTGTACCTGTATGCGCGGCAGGCGTCGTTCGATGCCGCGCAGCCGTCGCTCGCGCTGCGGCGCCGGCTCGGCGTGCCGTTCGAGCTGCTCGACGCGAACGCGATCCGCCGGCTCGAGCCCACGCTCGCGCCGATCTTCGCGCGCGGCGTGCTGTTCGTCGGCAGTTGGCATTTCTCCGATCCGCACGGCTTTCTTGGCGAACTGTTCGCGCATCTGGCAACCGGCGGCGCGACGCTCGAACGCGAGCGCGTCGAGCGGATCGAGCCCGCCGGCGATGGCGTGAACGTCCATGCGGGCGGTGCGGTGCGTGCGTTCGACCATGTCGTCATTGCCGCGGGCGCGCGCTCGCGCGCATTCGCGGCCGCCTGCGGCGATGCGGTGCCGCTCGATACCGAACGCGGTTATCACGTGCAGTTCGCCGCGCACGAAGGGATCGTCACGCGGCCGGTCGGCTGGGCCGAACGCGGCTTCTACATGACGCCGCTCGACGAAGGGCTGCGCGCGGCCGGCACCGTGGAACTCGGCGGCTTCGACGCGCCGATGAACCCGTCGCTCGTCGCGCTACTCACGCGCTCAGCACGCGAGGCGCTGCCGTCGCTCGGCGCGCCGACGCGCAGCTGGCTCGGCTTCCGCCCGACACTGCCGGACGGCGTGCCCGTCATCGGCCGCGCCCGCGACAGCGCACGCGTGATCCACGCGTTCGGGCATCAGCATCTCGGCGTGACGCTCGCCGGCATCACCGGGCGGATCGTCGCCGACCTCGTCGCCCAGCGCGCGCCGCCGCTGGACCTCACGCCTTACCGGGCCGCGCGATTCTGACGCGCGCCGCGATTTCAACCACTGCAAGGAGGCATGCATCATGAATCGTCGTAACTGGCTGGTATGGCTGGCCGTCTGCTCGATCGGCACGGTCGCCGCATCCGCGCAGGCCGCGGACCCGGAAACCGTCAAGATCGGCTTCGCCGGTCCGCTGACGGGGCCCGTCGCGCGAGTCGGCAAGGATCTGCAATACGGTGCGCAGCTCGCGCTCGACGAGGAGAACGCGAAGCATCCGACCGTCGGCGGCAAGCCCGTGCGCTTCGTGCTCGACGTGCAGGACGACCAGGCCGATCCGCGCATCGCGATCCAGGTCGCGCAGAAACTCGTCGACGACGGCGTGGTCGGCGTGATCGGCCACTACAACTCGGGCTGCAGCATCCCCGCGTCGGCCGTCTACCGGCAGGCGAACGTCGCGATGATCACGCCCGGCTCGACCAATCCGCAACTGACCATGCAAGGCTTCAAGAACGTGTTCCGCACGATGGGGCACGACGGCGTCGGCGGCGTGGTGGCCGGCCGCTTCGCGGTCGAGCAGCTGAAGGCGAAGCGGATCGGCATCATCGACGACCGCACCGCGTTCGGCCAGGGCCTTGCCGACGCGTTCGAGAAAGGCGTGAAGGACGCGCACGGCAGCGTCGTCGACCGCGAATACACGAACGACAAGGCCGTCGATTTCCGCGCCATCCTGACGACGATGAAGAGCAGCAACGTCGACCTGCTGTTCTTCGGCGGGCTCGACGAACAGGGTGCGATGCTCGTCAAGCAAATGCGCTCGCTCGGCATCCGCGCGCAGCTGTTCGGCGCCGGCGCGCTGAAAAGCAACGCATTCCTGAAGATCGCCGGCAACTCGGGCGAAGGCACGCAGGATCTCGAACCGGGCCCGGCGCTCGACAAGCTGCCGTCGGCCATCGCGTTCGCGCAGCGCTACAAGGCACGCTTCAACCAGGACGTCGAGCTGTATGCGCCGTTCGCGTATGACGCGGCGCTCGCGATGATCGCGGCGGTCCGCAAGGCCGATTCGGTCGATCGCGGCAAGATCGTCGCGAGCCTGCCCGGCGTGTCAGTCACGGGCGTGACCGGGAAGATCTCGTTCGACGAGCGCGGCGACCTGATCAAGCCGCCCTACACGCTGTTCCGCGTCGAACAGGGGCAGTGGCACAGCATCCGCACGGTCGGCGGCGCGTCGAACTGAGCGGCAGACCGGCAGCAGGCGCCGCCTACCGCGCCGCCTGCTGCCGCTGAACCTCCTGCGCTTTCATCTGCAGATATGCGCTCCGCTCCACTTCGTGCAGTTGCTGCGGATACTGCTCGGTCGCGTCGAACCAGCGCGCGAGGCGCTGGTCGAGCGGCTTGTCGAGCGTCGCGAGATACGTGTCGATCGCGAGGTAGTAGCGCATCGTGTTGCGCTCCAGCAGCCCGCGCACGCCGCCGATGTATTGCGGCTGCGTGGCCGATGCATCGCTGGCGGGCGTGAAGCCGACCTTCTCGCTGCCGACTGTTGCGAGGTAGGTCTTCATCGCCATCCGGCCGACCGTGCCGAAGCCGTACGAATACGTGAGATGCAGGAACGTGCGCGATGCGCCGACCGGCACGGCCTCCAGCGCGATCCGGTAATCCTTCGTGCCCATCGGACCGCTGTCGGCGGTCAGGTCGACCTGGAAGTAGTCGGCCGTTGCGGCCGCCACGCGATAGCGGAACTCCAGGCGATAGGTATCCGACAGCTTCTGCTGGATCTTGCGGCCGACGTTCACGTCGAGCACCGGGCCGTTGCTGCCGCTCGATGCATGACAGTACTTCGTGTTCAGGTGCAGGATCAGCACCGCGCACCAGTTCGCGGGGCCTTGCGCGGAATCGTTGAGCTGGCCGTTCACGACCGCGAACGGATAGTCGACCACCGCGTAGATGTCGCCCTTCAGCGACGACGACGACTCCGACGATTCGAGGTAGAGCGGCCGGCGAAACGCGTTGTCCTTCAGTTGCGCGCCGAGGCTGTGGTATCGGTCGAGCAGCGCCGCCGCGCCGTTGCCGCCCTCCGCGCCGAACGACAGCACGCTCCAGCCGACACACACGGCCGCGACGAGCGCGTGCCAGACGCGACGGGCACGCCACGTGCCGCGCGGATGTCCGGATGTCTTCATTCTTGTGCTCCCGCCGGGGGCGCGATGGTCGCGCGCATGATTCACAGAATACGCCTGCGCCCGGCACGACGTTACGCGTGGTTACGCGGGGTTCATGGCCGCTAGCGGCTCCGCTTCACCGGCACGGGCAATTGCGCGGCCGTGATCCGGATCAGCGCCGACAGCCATTCGCGGTCGTCCCAGCGATCGCCGGCGATCACGAGGTGCGGCTTCGCGCCCGGATACGGCGGGCCTTCGTCGCAGGTGCCGAGAAACGCGCGGCCTTCGGGCGTCGGCTTGACGAACAGCCAGTCGTCGCAGACGAGCGCAACCATCTTGCCGTCGCAATAGATGCCGAATTCGCCGAACATCTTGCGGGCCGATACCGTACCGGCCGCCGCCATCTGCTCGACGATGAAATCGACCGTACTCTGGCTCGATGCCATCTGTTGCTCCTGGTGAAAAAAGTATGACCGCCGTGTGTGCCGGACCGTTCCGTTTTATCGGCGGGTACGTTGCGGCACGTCGGCGATTCGTCGACCGAAAACGCATTCAGGCAGGGGCGTCCTTTCCGGCCAACAATCTCCTGACACACCTGACAGTTGCATCGCAGCCCGATGAATCGCCCGATGGCGCTTCACAAAAAATGGCGCGGACGTGACGCGTCCGCACCTTCCGCTTACTTACTTGTCTGCCGCAAACGCGCTCGACATCTGCCGCGCGCGCTTCACATCGTCGCCATGCAGATAAATCGACGTCGTCGAGATCGACGCATGTCTCAGGTTGTCGCGCACGGTCGTCAACTCCGCGCCGCGCGCCAATGCATGCGTCGCATGCGTATGACGCATCCAGTGCGGGCTCGCCTGCCGCAGCTTCTGCGCGAGCGCGGGGTTGTCGGCATCGACGGCGTCGGCGGTCTGCGCGAAGAAGCGCTGCATCACCTTCCACAACCGCACGCTCGTGATCGCCGCCCCATCGTCTTCCGCAAGACTCGGAATCAGCGGCGTATCGGGCCGCCAGCGCGCCGGCGTGACCGGCAACCGGCGCGCGACCAGGTGACGATCGAGCGCAGTACGTGCCAGCGGCGGCAGCGCGACGCGCGCGGCCTTGCGTCCCTTGCCGATCACCTTCAGCCACGCATCGCCGTGCGCGTCCGTCTCGATGTCGCCGAGCATCGCGCCGACCAGCTCGCTCGCGCGCAGCCCCGTCGCATAACCGAGATCGAGGATGAAGCGCAGCCGTTGCGCGGCGGCCGGCGTCCAGCCGGACGACGCCTCCTTGCGGAACTCGAGCCCGTCGGCGATCGTGCGGACGAGCAGCCACTCGCCTTCGGTGAACACATGCGACGTGTCGAGTGCGTTCGCGCCGCGCGTGTCGCGCACCTTGACGCCCGCGAACGGATTCGCGAGCAGATAGCGCTGCTCGATCAGCCAGCGGAACAGCGCGCCGAGCACCGACAACGTGTACGCCGCCGAACGCGCGGACAGCGCACCCGAGAACGGCCGCCAGTCGGGCGCGCTGCGCGGCCGCACGGGCCCGACCCAGCGCTCGTGCGGCGTCGGGCGCCGCAGGAATGCGCGATACGCAACCGCATCCTCGGTCGTCAGCGACGACAGCGCGCGGCCGCGCTCGACGATCGCCCACAGGATCAGCCGCTCGGCTTCCTTGCGGTAAGCGCGCCGCGTCGCGGCCGATTCGTGCAGCGACAGCCATGCGTGCACGGCCGCGTAATCGTTGTCCGCGTCGAGCGTGCTGGTCGCGCGCGGCGCGCGGAACGTGCCGGCCGAGCCATCGACCTCGTGCGGCAGCTTCAACTGCTCCCACGGCACGATGCTGCCGCGCGGCGTCGCGGCGATCAGCGCGCGCGCCCGTTCGGTCAGGTCCGGATGCGCGGCGAAGAACGCCTCGATGTGGCGCGCGCTGGCCACGCCGAGGCCCGCGATCGCGCTCCACCACTGGCGCCGGCGCGGAATCCGCACCGTGAGATCGGCGAGCGTCGCGATCCCGTGCGCACGCAGTGCGGCAACCGCGCGTGCGGGCAACCACAGGCCGACGTCATCGCTGATCTGCGGCGCCGGCGCGCGCGCGTGACGCAACATGCCGATCGCTTCGTTAGCCGCTTTCGCCTCCCGTAAACGCTCACCGTCGGGATGACCGAGCCGCTCGGCAAGATCGGGCCGACCGGCCTGCCGTGCGACGCGCACGAGGCGGCGGCGAATGCCGCCGATCACGCCGCGCGCCGACCGCCCGGCGCCGAGACGATCGGGCAGGTAACGCTCGACGGCCTGGCGCACGGTCATGCCCGCGTACCACGCGCGCAGCGCGGCCAGTTCGTCGGCGTCGGGAAAGCCTGCGGGCGCAGGCGCGGAATCGGGAGAAGGCGGTGAAGCGAGGCGCGGTTTCATGGGCGCCAGTTTGACAGAAGCGCGTGCGGCCGGATACGTCGTGCGAGGGCTTCCCCGCACCACGATGCGCTTACGCGACGCCGAGCTTTCCCGACATCGCGCAAGTGTATCGAACCGCCATCGTCAGCCCGTGACCGGCGTGCGCCGCACTTCCGACAGATAGATGAGGATCAGCGACACCCACACGATCCCGTACAGGAACATGAAGCAGGTCGTGCGCACGCGCAGCAGGTCGAGCAGCACGCCGAACAGGATCGGCAGCAGGAAGCCGCCGAGCCCGCCCGCGAGCCCGACGATCCCCGTGACGACGCCCATGTTGTCCGCGAAATCGTCGGCGACGTACTTGAAGGTCGATGCCATCCCGAGCGCGAACACCGCACCGAGCACGAAGGTCAGCGCGACGAAGCCGGCCACCGGCATCGACACGTTCAGCGTCGCGGTGCCGTCGATCGTGTGGATCACGAAGTCGGTCGCCGGATACGACAGCAGGAACAGCGCAATCCACGCGACCCACAGCCCCCACCACGTGACCGCATGCGCGCCGAAGCGATCGGACAGCGCGCCGCCGAGCGCACGCAGCACCGAGCCCGGCAGCGAGAAGCCGGCCGCGAACGCCGACGCCATCACGAGCGACATCCCGTATTCGCTCTTCAGGTACTGCGGAATCCACAGCGACAGCGCGGTGAAGCCGCCGAACGTGATCGAGTAGTACTGGCAGAGCCGCCACACGCGCGGGTCGCGCAATACCTTGAACGAATCGAGCAGCGAACCGCCGCGCTTGCCCGCGCCCGGATCGGGCGCCGACGCGAACCAGAAGATCAGGGCCGTGACGAGCAGCGCGACCGCATACGCGCGCGGCACGAAGCGCCAGCCGTACGCATTGAGCAGCAGCGGCGTGACGAACAGGTTGACGGCTGCGCCGACCGTGCCCGCGCCGAACACGCCCATTGCGAGCCCGCGCCGCTGCGGCGGAAAAAAGCGCGCGACATACGGCGTGCCGACCGCGAACGACGCGCCGACGCAACCGAGGAACAGCCCGATCAGCAGGAACTGCCAGAGCTGCGTCGCGTAGCTGACGATATAGACGGGCACCGCGCACACGACGAGCAGCACCGTCATCACGATGCGTCCGCCGAAGCGGTCGGTCCACGTGCCGAGCGGCAAGCGCATCAACGCTCCGGTCAGCACGGGCGTCGACGTGAGCAGCCCGAACTCCGTGCTGTTCAGCCCGAGATCGGTGCGCAGCTGCACGCCGAGCACGCCGAACATCATCCACACGACGAAACACACCATGAACGCGAGCGTGCTCGCGGCGAGTACCGACCACGCGCGCAGCGGGATGGCCGGCACGTTCGCGACCGGCCCCGCATTACCTTGTTGAGTTGCCATACGCAAAACCTCGTTTCATTGGACGAGCGGCCCGTTCGCGCCGTCGAAGGTCACGCCTTCGACGCGCGCACTGCCCGCGAGAATCGCCACGTACTGCCGCATCGCCCGCTGCCGCACACGTTCCGACAGGTACGCGGCGATCTGCGCGGCGGCTTCGTCGAACGGCACCGCATCGCCCGGCACGCGCCGCTCGATGCGCACGATGTGGAAGCCGAAGCGCGTGTTGACGAGTTTCGGCAGCACGCCGAGCCCCTCCGTCTCGAACAGCGCGGCTTCGAATTCCGGCACCGTGTCGCCGCGCAGCAGCTGCCCGAGGCTGCCGCCGACTTCAGCCGACGGGCAGTTCGACGACGCGCGCGCGACCGCTTCGAACGTGTCGGGCGCGGCGACCACGTCGGCCAGCGCGCTTTCCGCGCGCTGCCGCAGCGGCGCGAGCGGCACGCGGTCCGTCACCGCGAACAGCACATGGCTCGCATAGACGATGTCGTTGCGGCGAAAACGCGCCGGATACTGCGCGTAGTAGCGCTCGCAATCCGCGCGGTCGGGTTCGGGCACGTGGGTCAGCTCGCGCTCGAGCAACGCATCGACGGCTGCGTCGTCGAGCGGCGCGCCTTCGTCAAGCAGCGCGAGCGCCACCGCACGCTGCCGCAGCAGCTCGCGCACCGCGAGCGAGCGCCGCGCCGCATCGAGCGGATCGGGCGTGTCGCCGTGATGCGCGGCCTCGGCCGCGATCGCGTCGTCGCCGATCGCGACGCCGCTGATGCGCAACGCGGCCGGTGCATCGGAAAGAACGTCGTTCATGCGGCCT
This sequence comes from Burkholderia cepacia, assembly GCF_001039005.1. Taxonomy (GTDB): domain Bacteria; phylum Pseudomonadota; class Gammaproteobacteria; order Burkholderiales; family Burkholderiaceae; genus Burkholderia; species Burkholderia theae. The sequence goes on along the minus strand of NZ_LDWR01000050.1, from coordinate 185,050 downwards.
CCTCAGCGCTTGCGCACGAGCTGGTACGGACGGATCAGGTACGCGACCGATGCGATGCCGCTCCAGATGTGCACCATCCGCGTGAACGGCGACACGAGGAAGATCGTGAAGCCGAGCAGGATATGCAGCCGGTAGGTCAGCGGCACGCCGACGAGCAGGCTCGCGATGTCCGGCCGGAACGTGACGACGCCCTTCACGTAGTCGGTGAGCTGTTCGAACATCGCGCCGTCCATGTGGCGCGTCGACAGCACGACGGTGCCGAGCCCGAGCGCGAGCTGCACCCACAGCATCAGCACGATCAGGATGTCCGACTTGCGGCTGTTGCGGCGGATGCGCGGGTCGCCGAGGCGCCGCCAGATCAGGATCGTCAGCCCGATGATCGCCGCGATGCCGGCCGCACCGCCCCCCACCATCGCGACGAGCTGGTGCCCGGACGCCGACAGGAACGGCGACACGAGCCAGTGCGGCGCGAGAAAACCGCCGAAGTGCCCGAGCACGACGACCAACACGCCCCAGTGGAACAGGTTGCTGCCGAGCCGCAGCATGCCGTGGCGCAGCAGCTGCGACGAATCGCTCTTCCACGTGTACTGCTCGCGGTCGAAGCGGATCAGGCTGCCCACCAGCAGCACGGCGAGGCAGATGTACGGGTAGATCCCGAACAGGAACTGATGTAGATAACCGTTCATGAGTGTCCCCAGTTGGGCCCGCGCTTACGCGCCGCGGGCCGGTCGCTTGTCGTGGAACCGCACCGTCTGCTCCGCCGATGCCGGCGTGGTCGCGCCGACAAAGCGCACGGCCTCGTCCGCATACGACGCATCGAGCGCGCGGTAGTCGGGCCGCTCGGCGGCCACGTCGTCGTCGACGGCGTCCGGTGCGTCGGCCAGCGCGAGTCCGGCCAGCGGCAGCAGCGCGCCGACGACGAAGCTGTAATGGCTGCCGCGCTGCGCGAGCTGCCCGGCCAGCGCGCGCAGGATCTCGCCGGTTTCGGCGAGCAGCTTGCGCGCGTCGGGCGTCGGCAGCCGCGACAGGTATTCGAGAAACACGGGCAGGTAGTCGGGCAACTCGCCCGGGTTCAGGAACAGCCCGTGCCGCTCGTACATCTGCAGCAGGTCGACCATCGCCTGCCCGCGGTCGCGCGATTCGCCGTGCACGTGCTCGAACAGGTACAGCGACGTCGCGCGGCCGCGGTCGAACAGGCCGACATAGTTCTCCTGCAGCGTGAGCAGATCGCGCTCGCGCACGTAGGCAAAGAACCGGTCGAGACCCGCGCGCACCGTTTTGGGCACGCGCGTACGGTCGCACAGGTGGGCTTCGATCGAGTCGAGCGCGGCAACGAGCGAATCGTCGGGATAGTCGAGCAGCGCCGCGAGCGCCGCATAGGTCGGATCGGGTGCGGTGCTCATCGCGAAGCCTCGTGGATCGGAATCGTCTTCGCGCCCTTCTTCGTGCTGAACAGGCTCGCTTCGGAACGGCCGTCCGAGCAGCCGTTGCCGAACGAGAAGCCGCACGATGCGCGCAGGTCGTACGCGTTCTCCGCGTACTCGCGGTGCGTCGTCGGGATCACGAAACGATCCTCGTAGTTCGCGATCGCGAGATAGCGGTACATCTCCTCGACCTGCGCGAGCGACAACCCGACCTGGTCGAGCACGCCGCGCGCATCGATGCCGTCCACGTGCCGCGCGCGCATGAACGCGCGCATCGCGAGCAGCCGTTCGAGCGCGAGCTTCACGGGTGCCTCGTCACCGGCCGTCAGCAGGTTCGCGAGATAGCGCAGCGGAATGCGCAGCGATTCGACGTCCGGCAGATAGCCGTTCATCCCGAGCGCGCCGCTGTTCGCGGCCGAGTTGATCGGCGACAGCGGCGGCACGTACCACACCATCGGCAGCGTCCGGTATTCCGGATGCAGCGGGAACGCGATCTTCCAGTCGATCGCCATCTTGTAGGTCGGCGAACGCCGCGCGGCGTCGATCCACGCGGCCGGCACGCCGTCGCGCTCGGCCTGCGCGATCACGGCCGGATCCTCCGGATCGAGGAACAGCGACAGCTGCGCTTCGTACAGGTCCTTTTCGTTCTCGACGCTGGCCGCCTCGCTGATCCGGTCGGCGTCGTACAGCAGCACGCCGAGATAACGAATGCGGCCCACGCAGGTTTCCGAGCACACGGTCGGCTGGCCGGCCTCGATGCGCGGATAGCAGAAGATGCACTTCTCGGCCTTGCCGCTCTGCCAGTTGTAGTAGATCTTCTTGTACGGGCACCCCGACACGCACATGCGCCAGCCGCGGCACTTGTCCTGGTCGATCAGCACGATGCCGTCTTCCTCGCGCTTGTAGATCGAGCCAGACGGGCACGCCGCAACGCACGCCGGGTTCAGGCAGTGCTCGCACAGGCGCGGCAGGTACATCATGAAGGTGTTCTCGAACTGCCCGTAGATGTCCTTCTGTATCGATTCGAAGTTATAGTCCTTCGCGCGCTTCTCGAACTCGCCGCCGAGGATTTCCTCCCAGTTCGGCCCCCACTCGATCTTCTCGAGCCGCTGGCCGCTGATGAGCGAGCGCGGCCGCGCAACCGGCATCGCGCGCGTATTGCCGGCTTCCTGCAGATGCGCGTAGTCGAACGTGAACGGCTCGTAGTAATCGTCGATCTCGGGCAGGTGCGGGTTCGCGAAGATCTGCGCGAGCAGTCGCCACTTGCCGCCGAGGCGCGGCTCGATCTTGCCGTCCGCGCGCCGTTGCCAGCCGCCGCGCCAGCGGTCCTGGTTCTCCCAGTCCTTCGGATAACCGATGCCCGGTTTCGTCTCGACGTTGTTGAACCACGCGTATTCCATCCCTTCGCGGCTCGTCCACACGTTCTTGCAGGTCACCGAGCAGGTATGGCACCCGATGCACTTGTCGAGGTTCAGCACCATCGCGATCTGTGCGCGTACCTTCATGACGTTTCTCCTGTGTCGATGGGAGTTGGCGCTTTAGCGCTTACTCCCATCTCATGCAAAGCCGCGAACGTTTTCAGTAGCGGCTCCGGCTTCTTCACCATCGAGCCAGTCGATCCTGTTCATCCTGCGCACGATCAGGAACTCGTCGCGATTCGAACCGACCGTGCCGTAGTAGTTGAAACCGTACGCGAGCTGCGCGTAACCGCCGATCATGTGGGTCGGCTTCAGCGCGATACGCGTGACCGAGTTGTGGATGCCGCCGCGCGTGCCGGTGATCTCGGAGCCCGGCGTGTTCACGATCTTCTCCTGCGCGTGATACATCATCACCATCCCGGACGGAATCCGCTGGCTGACGACGGCCCGCGCGCACAACGCGCCGTTCGAGTTGTAGCACTCGATCCAGTCGTTATCGACCGCGCCGATCGCCTTCGCATCGTCTTCCGACATCCACACGATCGGGCCGCCGCGCGACAGCGTCAGCATCAGCAGGTTGTCCGTGTACGTGCTGTGGATCCCCCACTTCTGGTGCGGCGTCAGGAAGTTCAGCACGCGTTCGGGGTTGCCGTTCGAGCGCGTGCCGACCATGTGCGCGTAGCTGCCCGTATCGACCGGCGGCTTGTACGCGCACAGCGATTCGCCGAACGCGCGCATCCATGCGTGATCCTGGTAGAGCTGCTGGCGGCCGGTCATCGTGCGCCACGGCACCAGTTCGTGCACGTTCACGTAACCGGCGTTGTACGACACGTGCTCGGACTCGATCCCGCTCCACGTCGGCGACGAGATGATCTTGCGCGGCTGCGCCTGGATGTCGCGGAAGCGGATCTTCTCGTCCGCGCGCGCGGCGGCCAGGTGCGTATGGTCGATGCCGGTGATGCCGGACAGCGCACGCCACGCCTTCACCGCCACTTCGCCGTTGGTCTCGGGCGCGAGCGCCAGGATCACCTCGGCCGCGTCGAGCGCCGTGTCGATGCGCGGCCGCCCTTGCGCGGCGCCGTCGGCCACCTTGTAGTTGAGCTCGCCGAGCAGCTTCACCTCGTCCTTCGTGTCCCAGCCGATCCCCTTGCCGCCGTTGCCGAGCTTGTCCATCAGCGGCCCGAGCGACGTGAAGCGCGCATACGTGTTCGGATAGTCGCGCTCGACGACGGTCACCGTCGGCATCGTGCGGCCCGGCACCGGCTCGCATTCGCCGCGCCTCCAGTCCTGCACGTCGAACGGCTGCGCGAGTTCGCCCGGCGTGTCGTGCGCGATCGGCGCGAGCACGACGTCGCGCTCGACGCCCAGATGCCCGTCGCACAGCTCGGAGAAGCGCTTCGCGATCCCCTTGAAGATCTCCCAGTCGCTCTTCGATTCCCACGCGGGATCGACCGCCGCCGACAGCGGATGGATGAACGGGTGCATGTCGGACGTGTTCATGTCGTCCTTCTCGTACCACGTTGCGGTCGGCAGCACGACGTCCGAATACATGCAGGTGGTCGACATCCGGAAGTCGAGCGTCACGAGCAAGTCGAGCTTGCCGCGCGGCGCCTCGTCGTGCCACGTCACTTCCTCGGGGCGCAAGCCGCCCGTCGCACCGAGATCCTCACCCTGCACGCCGTTGGTCGTGCCGAGCAGGTGCTTCAGGAAATATTCGTGGCCCTTGCCGGACGAACCGAGCAGGTTCGAGCGCCACACGAACAGGTTGCGCGGGAAATTGCCGGGTGCATCGGGATCCTCGCTCGCCATCTTCAGCGCGCCCGACTTCAACTGCTGCGCGATGTCGGCGCCGGCGTGCGCGGGATCGGCGAGCGCCGCGCCGACCTTCAGTGGATTCACCGCGAGCTGCGGCGCGGACGGCAGCCAGCCCATCCGTTCCGCGCGCACGTTGTAGTCGATCGGCGCGCCGTGGAACTGCGACTTGTCCGCGAGCGGCGACAGCAGTGCAGTGGGATCCATCGAGTCGTACCGCCACTGGTCGGTGTGCGCATAGAAGAACGACGTCGCGTTCATCTGCCGCGGCGGGCGGGTCCAGTCGAGCGCGAACGCGAGCGCCGTCCAGCCGGTCTGCGGCCGCAGCTTCTCCTGGCCCACGTAGTGCGACCAGCCTCCTCCCGGCTTGCCGATGCAACCGCACATGATCAGCATGTTGATGATCGCGCGGTACGACATGTCCATATGGAACCAGTGGTTGATCCCCGCGCCGATGATCACCATCGACTTGCCCTGCGTCTTGTGCGCGTTCTCCGCGAACTGCCGCGCGACCGAGATCACGTCCGCGCGCTTCACGCCGGTGATCGTCTCCTGCCATGCCGGCGTGTAGGGCAGGTCGTCGTCGTAGCTCGCGGCCACGTCGCGGCCGCCGAGGCCCTGGTCAAGCCCGTAGTTCGCGACGAACAGGTCGTAGACGGTCGCGACCAGCATGTCGCCGTTGCGCGTCGCGACCCGCCGCACGCCGATCCGGCGCGACAGCTCGGAAGCATGCTGCGTCGAGTTGAAATGCGCGTGCGGCTGGTTGCCGAAGTACGGGAACAGCACGTCGACCACGTCGTCGTGCGCCGTCGTGCACGACAGCCGCGGCGACAGCGCCGCGCCCTTTGACGTCTCGCCGCGCAGGTTCCACTTGCCCTTGTCGGCGTCGTTCTGCTGCCCCCAGCGAAAGCCCACCGAACCGACCGGCACGACGAACTCGCCGTTCGCGTCGTCGATCATCACGGTCTTCCAGTCCGGATGCGCGGCCTCGTCGAGCGCGTCGTCGAAGTCGGATGCGCGCACGAGGCGCTCGGGCACGTAGCCGTCGCCGTGCGGCACGAGGCGCACGAGGCACGGCATGTCGGTATAGCGCTTGCAGTAGTCGGCGAAGTAATCGCTCTTCCCCGCCAGATGGAATTCCTTCAGGATCACGTGCCCCATCGCAAGCGCGAGCGCCGCATCGGTGCCCTGCTTCGGATGCAGCCACAAGTCGCCGAACTTCGCGCCTTCCGAGTAGTCGGGGAACACCGACACGACCTTGGTGCCGCGATAGCGCGCCTCGACGAGGAAGTGCGCGTCCGGCGTGCGCGTCTGCGGGACATTGGAGCCCCACATCATGATGAACGTCGAGTTGTACCAGTCGGCCGATTCCGGCACGTCGGTCTGCTCGCCCCACGTTTGCGGCGATGCGGGCGGCAGGTCGCAATACCAGTCGTAGAAGCTCAGGCACACGCCGCCGATCAGCGACAGGTAGCGCGAGCCGGCCGCGTACGACACCATCGACATCGCCGGAATCGGCGAGAAGCCGACCACGCGATCGGGGCCGTGCCGCTCGACCGTGTGCACGTTGGCCGCCGCGACGATTTCGTTGACCTCGTCCCAGCTCGCGCGCACGAAGCCGCCGAGCCCGCGCCGGCTCTGGTACGAACGCCGCGCCGCGTCGTCGTCGACGATCGAGCGCCACGCTTCGACCGGGCCGAGCGTGCGGCGGCGCTCGCGCCACAGCTTCACGAGCGCGCTGCGCACGAGCGGATGCTTGAGCCGGTTCGCGCTATACAGGTACCAGGAGTACGAAGCACCGCGCGAGCAGCCGCGCGGCTCGTGGTTCGGCATGTCGGGGCGCGTGCGCGGATAGTCGGTCTGCTGGGTTTCCCAGGTGACGATCCCGCCTTTCACATAGACCTTCCACGAACACGAGCCCGTGCAGTTCACGCCGTGCGTCGAGCGGACGATCTTGTCGTGCTGCCAGCGCATCCGGTAGCCGTCTTCCCATCGACGGTCTTCATCCGTGACGGCGCCGTGACCGTCGGAAAAGCGTGGCCGCGTGGTGGAGAAATAACGCAATCTATCCAGGAAATGGCTCATGGGGATCTCGTTTTTCCGGTCTTTTGGCAGACCCTGATTATTTAAGGAGGTGAAATACCGGTTGTAAAGGTCGATCGGATTTCGATCGTTCCGCCCTTTTCACCCGGGTCAAACCGATTGTCGTGCGGATCGACATATCACGATTTGATACAAATCACGGTATCGTTCATTCGAACGCAACAACAAAACCCAAATGGGGCGCGACTGCGCGGCACGGCCTGCTATGCTGCGCACTGCATTCCCGCGTCATCCGTTTCGTTCCCCTCCGCGCATCGCGGTGCCGCGAGCGGAATCCGCATTGCAGTGCACTGGACGACCCCGCGTTTCGCAGCAGGGTTCACGGGCCTCGGCGCATCGTGTATCGAACGCGGCGTCGGACATTCAGTGCAGTTCCGGCCGTCGGTCCATCACGCCTTCCCATATAAGAACCGAAAATCCATGACATCACGTCTTCTCGCCACGCTGGTTGCCGCCGCGCTCGGCTGCGCCGCGCTGCCCGCCGCCCACGCCCGCACCTACGTCGCGCCGACCGCGCAGTTCGGGAAAGGCGCCTACGTTCACCAGTTCGTGCTGCGCGACCCCGTCACGCACCAGCCGCTGCCGAATGCGCGGTACCGGCTGTTCCTGCCCGGTCAGGTCATCGCGGGCCTGCCCGTCAAGCCGGACCAGCACGACAGCGTGATCTTCGGCACGACCGACGCCGCCGGGCGCACCGTCAAGATCCGGCTGCCGAAATCGCATCCGGAGAAACAATGGGTGTTCAACCCGATCATCGGCGAAGGCGACATGGGCGAATCGTTCCGGCTGGAAGATTCATCCGGCAAGGAGCCGCTCCGTGGCTTTCCGTATGTGCTGGACGTCGACCGCGAATATCTCGCGTGCGGCTACTCGGATGCCAATGGCTACAGCTACTACGCGCAATCGCGCACGCCGCGGAACATCAATCTCTACACGGGGATACTCGCCGGTTCAGCCGACGCCGACTGGTGCGCAGGCCCGGGCGCGGCCATCGCGAACAGCGGGAGCGATCCGGGTGCGCCGGACCTGTACACGCAATACCTCGGCAGCCTGGTCGCCAACGGCGACCGGATCAGTACCGAATTGCGGCAGCAGATCGTCACCAAGCTGCTGGCGCTCGCGATCGCCGACCGCGATACGGCCCGCGTCGCCGCCGTGCTCGACCTCGGCGACATCCCCGACGAGCGCCGGAACGACATCGGTTATCGCCTCGCCGACTCGGGCATCGCCGTCGATCGCGGGCTCGCGATGATCGACGCGCATCTCGCGCAATCGCCGGACGATGCGTATGCGCTGGACAGCAAGGGTTGGGCGCTGTATCGCCTCGGTCGCAACGACGAAGCGCTCACGTGGTTCGACCGCTCGATCGCGATCTTCGCGAAGGACAGCGACGACGACAGTGACACGCGTAAAGCCTATGCAACCGGCCTGACGCACAAGGGTGAGGTGCTGTGGAAACTGGGCCGCCAGGATGAGGCGCGCAATGCGTTCGCGCAGGCGGCGAAGATTCAGCCGAAGAACGCGGAGCTGGCGGAAACGCTGAAGCGGCTGGAGATACAGGTCGGGCAGGACGGCGCGAAAGCGCCGGGTACGGCAAGCGAGTAAACGGAGCAACGGCGCGGCATGGCTGCGCGAAGCAATGAGGCCGGCGTGGCGGCGGCTATCGGCGGTCTTTCGGAAAGCGGTTGCCGGTTGCTTCCGGCACCGTCGGCCGAAAGAAACCGGCCCTGCACGCGCGCGTCATTCCTCGCCTTTCGCGCCCGGATTGAGCATCACGACGAAGCCGGCCACGCCGACGACCAACGCGATGGCGCCGCCGCGCAGCGCCACCGTTGCATCGAACAGCAGCCCGGTCACGACGGCCATCATTCCCGCGAGCGACACGAACACCGCAATCGCCGCGACGACGATCCGGTACTGGCGGCGTATCATCGCGCGCCGCGTTACGCAGCAGCAGCGGCGGCCGACACGTCGGCATCGTCGCCGCGAATCAGCAGCACCGGACACTTCGAGCCGCGCACGAAGCGCTCGGCGACGCTGCCGAGCAACACGCGGCGGATGCCGCGCCGCCCGTGCGTGCCGACCACCGCGAGATCGATCCCGCGCTCCTTCACGTAGCGCTGCAGGCGCTCCGCGATGTCCTCGCCAATGCTCTCGGTCTCGACGAGTTCGGCCTCGCCCTTCGCGCCGGCCAGCGCGACGATCTGTTCGGCTTCGCGCAGCACCTTGCGCCCGTCGTCGCGGATTTCCTCGACGAGCGCATGCGGGTCGATGCGACCCGCGTAAGTGAACAGCACCGACTTGTCGACCACATACACGACGCTGACGTGCGTGTCGCCCACCAGTGCCATCTTCACTGCCTCGGCAAGCGCCAGTTTCGACGAAGCGCTGCCGTCGACGGCCACCATGATCTTCTCGTACATGCGAACCTCGCTGGGGTGAACTGCCGCGCGCCCTGTCGCGCGCGGCCATGTCACCATCATCGGCGGATGGCGGGTTCGAATGTTGACGGTGGTCAAGCCGCGCACGCGTTCGGCCCGCGACCGGGCGCCGCACGCGCGGCGCCCATGCCGTCATCGCGCGTGCGGCGCGCGGTACTTGTGCTTGTCGAACCCGCTGGCCCGCGACCATTCGCCGGCGACCGCATCCACGTCCTGCCCGCCGAACGGCAAAACCGTATCGGGCTCGGCGCCGTGCCGATAGTTCGGCCCGGTGAACTCGGGATCCGCCGCGTAACCGAAGTACGTGTTGCCGCTCCACACGATGTTCGCGTAACTGCCTTGCGGATTCTTCGTGCGGAAAATGGCACCGCTATCCGATGCGTTATAGAAGCGGTTGCCCGTCACCTGGAACGCGTTCGCGTAGCTGAGGTTCTCGACGATCGGCGTCACGAGGCCCGGCGTGCGCGAAATCACGACGTTGTCGCGCACGACGGACTGGTCCGAACCCGCTGCGGAGATGATCCGCCGCTTGTCGTTCAGGCTCAGGTTGTTTTCGACGACCGCGCCCGTCTCCTGCGCGACGTGGCCCAGTCCGTCGGAACCGCATCCACAGAACAGCATCAGGCCGCCGTCGTTGTCGTGGCTGAAGTTCGCGGCGACACGCGTGTTCCGCGTGCCGAGATCCGCGTCGAACGCCATCCCGTCGCCGGCTTCGATATTGTTCTGGAGCCGCACGCCATTGACTTCGTTGTACCGGAACAGCGCATCGTCCGTGTTGATCGCCCACGCACCGGCGCTATTGCCCGGCGCACGCATCCAGATGTCGAACAGGTGATTTGCCTCGACCTTCGGCGCACTGGCCGTGCGGACGATGATGCCGTCGCCGCCGACGTTATGGAGCAGGTTGTTGCGGAACACGACTCGCGTCATCGGGAAATAGTCGGACGCCGCATGCGTGGCCGGATTCGTGAGGTAGGCCGGATTGCCCTTGTACGGCGGATAGTCACCGCACGGCGCGCCGCCCTCCCGGCACATCCAGGCGGACCGGGTCGACAGCGCAACCGCGTCGACGTTGTAGATTTCGCTGTTCTCGACCGCGACGTCGTCGAAATTGGTCGGCTTCTCCTTCGTGCCGACTGCTTCGTTGTCGCGGGTCACCTCGAACAGCATCCCGCCGGTCGTCTTGTACGACCCGACCGTATTGCCGGCGACGTCGTGCAGATAGCCGCGAACGTGATGCACGTATACGTCGTCGACGTGATAGTGGCTGCCGGTGCCGTAATCCTCGAGCCGCACGTACAACCCGAGGCGCCCGCCGGGCGTCGACGCATCGTTGGTCAGCTCCAGCGAACGGATCTCCCAATACTGGGTGTTGTAAAGATAGATGGCCGCCCGGTTCACGACCGGGTTGTCCGACTTGCACAGCGAGTAATAACCGCTGAACCCGCTCGGCGTCTTGTGCTGCTCGGTGATCGACTGGTCGGGGTCCGCCGTTGCATCCGTGCAGCCGGCCGCGATGACGGGCCGCGGTGCCTTCGGGTCGCCGTACGCGTCGACGACGATCGGCGCGCCGGCCGTGCCGGAACTGCCCGGTGCGGGCGAAAAACTGCCGTTACAGGTGGTACCGCGCTTGAAGCGCACGTGCGTGCCGGGTGTGAGCACGATCCGGTTCAGCGTCGCGAGATCGTTGATCGGATGCGCTGCGGTGCCGACCGGCTCGGCCGATCCCGTTCCGGTTGCACCGAGCGAACAGTCGACGTGCAGTGTGCCGGGCATTGCGCCAGCCACCTGTCCTGCTGCTTGTCCACCCGCCGGCGCCGCGGCAAGCTGCTGCCCGGCCACGCCGTCCGGCGACTCTCCACCACCGCACGCTGCAAGCGCGCCGATCAACGGCGCTGCGACAATCTTCCAGTGTTTCAAAGTCAGTCTCCCGAAATATTGCATTCGTGATCCGGCATCGGATCGACCGCAGGTCGATCCGCACGCCGGCCGCCCATTCCGGCAGCCGGTTCGTCGAGACGAACCGGTGCCCCTTCGCTTGCCGCGGGCAACAGCCCCGCCCGCTCGGCCAGCACCCACAGGCCGGCTGCCGCCGCACCGTCGATCGTGTCGACGGGCGGCCAGCCGAACAGCGATGCCGCGTGCCGGTAACGCGCGCACAACGCGGCATCGCCGATCAGCATCGGTCGCGGCGCGGCGGCGCTTGCCGCGCCGGCCGGCCCGCCGTCTTCGGCCGCCAGCCCCGCGAGTTCATGACCGATCAGCACGCCGGACAGGTAGTCGGCCTGCTCGTCGGGCGCCAGTTCGCCGGCCAGCAACCGCGCGCGGCTGCCAAAGATCGTCGCGAGCAGCCCCGTCGCATGGCCCGCCTGCGCGGCGCGCACGCCGCGCTCGAACGCCGCCTGCGCAAACCCGGCCGACGGCCGCATCGTGCGGCCGAGCAGGCTGTGCGCGCACAGCAGCGCGTACAGTTCGCCCGTCATGAACGTGCGGAAGCGTTCGATGCGCGAGCCGCGCACGGCCACCCATTTCGAATGCGTGCCCGGCAGCCCGATCCAGCGCGGCGACGCCGATGCGTGCACGGTGCCGCTCGCATGCAGCGCGCCGACGATCTGCGTCTCCTCGCCGCGCATCACGTTCGCCAGTTCGCCGCGCTGGATCAGCCCCGGCACGATGTGCACGGTCGCGCCGCGCCGCGCGCGCACCGCCTGCAGCGACGCACCGAGCCGTTCCGCGTCGATCGGCACGTCGGCGTATGGCGCCTCGCGCCAGCCCTGCGCGCTGCCGACCATGCCGGCCGCGACCACCGGCAACGCGGGCCACACATCGAGCCACGCGCCACACACGTCCTCGAAGGCCGCATCGCAGGCGTCCGCGATCGCGACGCCCGCACCGCCTATCTGCATCACGCCCTTCGGCTCGGCCCGCTCATCGAGCACGGTCAGCGCGTCCGCCATCAGGTAGGCGCGCAGCGACGTGGTGCCCCAGTCGAGCGCGATCAGGCGCGGCAACGGGCGTGGCGCGTCGTGCCGTGGTTCAGCATCTTGCATAGGATTCCTCTGTTTGAGGGTTGCGGCTCGCCGCGTCGTTCGGCCTGTATCAGAAGAGCGTCTCGATCCCTGCGTAGACGCCAGTCTGCCCGTGCCCCGGCATCGGCGACGCACCGAGCCCGTTACCGTTGCCGAGCCCCGGCGACTGCGGGTTCACGCCCAGGTTCGCATTCGCGCTGTTGAACACGTGCGCGGCCGTCGCATACAGGAACGTGCGTTTCGACAGGTCGTACATCGTGCCGAGGCCGATGATCGTCGAACGCCCTTCGCCGCTGTGATCGGCGGTCCACTGGCCCGCGTCGATCTTCATCGAATAGACGGCGCCCTGCAGGTGCAGGAACGGCGTCGCGTCGTACGTCACGCCGCCCCAGTAGTAGTTCGCGGTGCGCGACAGGCCGGCCGGCGTATCGGGCGCGCTGTAGCGCGTATAACCGAGCTGCACCAGCGCGGGGCCGAAGCGCTCGCGCACGCCGATGAACGCTTCCTGCGAAGCGGTGAACAGGTTGTCCTCGCGGCCGTACTGGTTGCGGATCTCGTTCCAGATGGCGCGCACCTCGAAGTCGCCGTGCGTGTAGGCCACCGTCGCGCCGTCGGACAGGCCCGTCGCATTGACGTTGTTCGGCGAGCCGCGCAACCAGCCGTTCGAGCTGTTGCCGAGGTTCGCCTGCAGCGCGAACGAGAAGCCGCCGAACTTCGGCGATTCATAGCGGATCCCGTTCGACAGCTTCGGGCCGTTCCGGTACGACGTCAGCGACTCGACCGAATAGTTCTCCTCGAGCAGCGGATCGTACGACCAGATATAGCTGTTGATGAACGAGCCCTGCCCGAGCCGCAGGAAGCCATAACGCTCGTTCTTGAACCCGACCCACGCACCGCGCTGGAACAGCACGCCGCCACCGTAGTTGCCGTTCGCCGCGTTGATCGCCGATTCGAGCCAGAACACGGCCTGGTTGCCGCCGCCGAGATCCTCCTTGCCCGTGAAGCCGAGGATGCTCGTCCCCCAGTCGTTGCCTTCCGAAAAACGCGAGCCCGTCGAATGCGGGCCGTTCTGCACGCCGCTCAGGTACTGCACGTCGCCGCCGACGCGCCCCCACACCGTGACGCTCGATTCGGCCTGCGCCACCGCCGGCACCGCCAGGGCGAGCGCCGCGATCCACCCATACTGTCGCATCAAGATCTCCTCCTTCTTTTCGTTCACGTCTCGCCTAATTGGGAAAACGCTTTCCCACTCAAGCAAAAAAATTTCGCGGCGGTTGTCGTGCGTCGTTTTCCGATGCGTCTCGAACGGAATGCGCGCGTGCTATGCTCGCGAAAAGGGAAAGCGCTTTCATTGTCGATGCGCGATTGCGCTTTTTCAAGAAAATTCTGGTTCCCCAAGGGATACTACCGAGTCCGATCGCGCGGCACGCCTGCCATGTCGTCACGCGGTCGCCGCCGCCGGCGCGCATGCTATGCTCGCCGGCAAAATGCACTGACACTCACTTTCATCGTGGCCAAGATCAACGAAGTCGCTGCCGCCGCAGGCGTCTCCATCGGAACCGTCTCGAAGTTCATCAACAAGACGAAGCGCTTCTCGCCGGACGTCGAGCGCCGCATCGCCGAGGCGATCGAGCAGCTCGGCTACGAGTCGAACCCGCTCGCGCGCTCGATGGCCACCGGCCAGACGGGCGCGGTCGGCGTCGTGATCCAGGACATCCTGAACCCGTACTTCACCGCGATGGTCAAGGGCGTGAACCGGATCGCCCAGCGCAACGATTTCGTCGTCCTGATCGTCGATGCCGACGAGAACCGCAAGGGCGAACGGCCGGCGCTGACGAAGCTGAGCCGGCGCGTCGACGGGCTGATCCTGAACACCAGCATGCCCGACGACGACCTGCGCTGGACCGCGAGCCTCGGCAAGCCGGTGGTCGCGGTCGGCTCCGCGCCGCGCGACGGCCTGCTCACGCTGCACTCCGATCCGGTCCGCGCGGGCGAGATGCTCGGGCAGCACCTGCTGATGGAGAAGTACCAGCGCTTCGCGTACATCAGCCTGCCGAACGCGCGCGGCGACGACGAACGCCGCGCCGGCGCCGAGCAGGTGCTCGCGCGCGCCGGGCTGCCGCTGCGCACGTTCAGCGTGCCGCGCGCCACCGTCGCCGACGGCGAGCGCGTGTGCGCGTCGGTGATGCTGTCCGCCGAGCCACCCGATGCGGTGATCTGCTACAACGACATGATTGCGGCCGGCTTCATCAAGGAAGCCGAACGGCTCGGCATCTCGATCCCGCACGACGTCGCCGTGTGCGGCTTCGACAACCTCGAACTCGGCAAGCTCACGTCGCCCACATTGACGTCGATCGACACCGAAACCGAACGCGCGGGCGAAGTCGCGATGACGACGCTGCTCGATGCGCTCGCGGGCAAGTCGCCCGACCCGCATACGATGCTCGAGGCGCGGCTCGTGGTCCGCGAATCGACGGTGCGGCCGCGCGACGCGCGCCGCCGCTGACAACCCGCGCCCTGATCAACGCGGCGCGGCCGCGACCGCTTCGCCCAGCCACGCGCGCGCGACGCAATGCTGTTCGAGCCCGGCCACGCCCGGGCGCGTCTCGAACAGGCTGCCCGCGAGCGGCCCGCGCAGCAGCCCGTCCGCGCTCACGTTGACCGATGCCGACGTGACGAACAGCGTCGCGCGATCGGCGCCGCCGAACGCGACGCTGGTCGGCCGCTGCACCGGCATCTCGACGACCGCGTCGAGCGCGCCGTCCGGCGCATAACGATGCAGCCGCCAGCCGTCCCAGATCGCCGACCACACACCGCCCTCCGCATCGACCGCGAGCCCGTCCGGCACGCCACGCGCGTCGCCGAACGTCGCGAACGGCCGCGCGTTCGACAGCCGTCCGGCAGCAACGTCGAAGTCGTACGCGAAGATCGTGCGGCGCCCGGAATCCGTCACGTACATCGTCGTGCCGTCCGGGCTCCAGCCCATCCCGTTCGCGCATGCGAACCCGGCCACCGCGACGCGCGATGCGCGTGCGTGCTCGAAGCAATGGAGATCGCCCGGGCCGTCGCCGTCGTCGGCCATCGTGCCGACCCAGAAGCGGCCGCGCGCATCGACCGCGCCGTCGTTGTAGCGCAGCGACGGCCGCGCATGCGCGGCGTCGGCCAGCCGTTCGAGCGCGCCTCGCGCGGGATCGAACAGGTGCAGGCCGCTCTTCAGCGCGACGAGCAAGCGCCCGTCGTCGACGCCCGCGACGCAGCCGGCCGGCTCCGGCAGCAGCCAGAAACCCGTCTGCCCCTGACCGGGCGTATAGCGGTAGAGCGCGGTGCGCTTGATGTCGATCCAGTAGAGCGACGCCGAGCGTTCGCACCAGAGCGGGCCCTCTCCCAGGATCGCGTTCGCGCCCTGTACCAGTTTTATTGTCGTCATCGAAATTCTGTTCTATGCATGCGTTCGGCCGCCCGCCGATGCGGCGGGCGGAACCAGCCGGCCGGGCCGGACTCAGAGCGCGCGGCCCACGTCGTCGAAGAAGTGCGCGTGCCGCATGTCGATGCGCACGCCGACCGGCTGCCCCGAAACGACCGCGTACCCATCGCGGTTCTGCCGCACCGACAGCGGCCGGTCGTGGCCAGCGAGCTCGACATAGACGATCGTCGCGTCGCCCAGATGCTCGGCGTGCGTGACACGGCCGTCGAGGCCCGTGCCCGGCGCGCCGACCGCGATGTTCTCGGGCCGGATGCCGAGTTGCAGCGAACCCGACGGCCATGCGCGCGACGCGTCGGGCGTCGCGGCGAGCGAGCCGCCCGGCACGTCGTAGCGCGGCGCATCCGCGCCGCCGTGCGCGCGGCACGGCAGGAAGTTCATCGACGGCGAACCGAGGAACGACGCGACAAAGTGGTTCGCCGGCTGCTCGTACAGCGACAGCGGCGAGCCGACCTGCTCGATGCGCCCGCCGTTGAACACCGCGATGCGGTCGCCGAGCGTCATCGCCTCGACCTGGTCGTGCGTCACATAAATCATCGTGCTGCCCAACTCGCGATGCAGCCGCGCGAGTTCGAGCCGCATCCCGCCGCGCAGCGCCGCGTCGAGGTTCGACAACGGCTCGTCGAACAGGAACACGCCCGGCTTGCGCACGATCGCGCGGCCGATCGCGACGCGCTGCCGCTGGCCGCCCGACAGCGCCTTCGGCTTGCGCTCGAGCAGCGCGGACAACCGCAGCGCCTCGGCCGCCTGCCCGACGCGCGTGCGCGTCTCGGCAGCGTCGACGCCCGCGAGCTTGAGCCCGAACGCCATGTTCTCGAACACCGTCATGTGCGGATACAGCGCGTAGTTCTGGAACACCATCGCGAGCCCGCGCTTCGCGGCCGGCACGTCGTTGACACGACGGCCGTCGATCAGCAGGTCGCCCGACGTGATCTCCTCGAGCCCCGCCAGCATCCGCAACATCGTCGACTTGCCGCAGCCCGACGGCCCGACGAACACCATGAATTCGCCATCCTCGATATCGAGGCTGACGTCCTTGATCACGTCCGCGCCGTCGTCGTAGCGCTTGCGGATCTGTTTGAGCGACACACTTGCCATGATTGGGTTTCTCCTCGTCCGTTTCCGTCGCTCACCATTCGGCGACCGAACCATCCTCGCGGCGCCACACCGGGTTGCGCCAGCGGTGCCCCGTCGCGGCGGCTGCCCTCACCTTCTCCTCGTCGATCTCGACGCCGAGCCCCGGCGCATCCGGGCGTGCCACGTAGCCGGCGTCGAACGCGAACGGAATGCCGCGCGTGTATGCGTACATCGCGTTGTCGTCGTGATAGGCCACATTGGTCGACTGCTCCTGGATGAACGCGTTCGGCGTGCAGAAATCGATCTGCAGCGACGCCGCGAGCGTCAGGGGCCCGAGCGGGCAATGCGGCGCGACCGCGACGTCGTACGCCTCGGCCATCGCCGCGATCTTGCGCAGCTCCCAGATGCCGCCCGTATGGCTCACGTCGGGCTGCACGATGTCGACGACGCCTTCCTGCAGCAGTTCCTTGAACTGCCAGCGCGTGAACAGCCGTTCGCCCGTCGCGAGCGGCACCGCGCAATCGCGCGCGACTTCGCGCAACGCGTCGTTGTGCTCGGGCAGCAGCAGTTCCTCGTAGAACATCGGGTCGAACGGTGCGAGCGCCTTCGCCAGCGCCTTCGCGACCGGGCGGCGCACACGGCCGTGGAAGTCGATGCCGAGCCCGACTTCCTTGCCGATCGCGTCGCGCACCGTGCCGAAGCGCGCGACCGCGCGATCGATCGCCGCCGGCGATTCGATCCAGTCGGTCGCGTTGACGACGCCCATCTTCAGCGCCGTGTAGCCGGCTTCGACGAGTTGCCGCGCGTTCGCGGCCATCTCGTCGGGCGTGTCGCCCTTCACGTGCGCATAGACACGCGCCTTGTCGCGCACGGGGCCGCCGAGCAGGTCGTACACCGGCACGCCGAGCGCGCGCGCCTTGATGTCCCACAGCGCCTGCTCGATGCCCGAGATCGCGCTCGTCAGGATCGGGCCGCCGCGATAGAAGCCGCCGCGGTACATGACCTGGAACAGGTCCTCGATGTGGCGCGGATCGCGGCCGATCAGGTAGTCGGCGAGTTCGTGCACGGCGGCCGCGGTCGTGGCCGCGCGCCCTTCGACGATCGGCTCGCCCCAGCCGGCCAGGCCTTCGTCGGTGCTGACCTTCACGAACTGCCAGCGCGGCGCGACCGCGAATGTTTCGATTTCGGTGATCTTCATGTGGAGGAACGGGTGCGGTTGAACAGCAGCGCCGACATGCCGTTGTCGGCGACGAGATCCGCGCCGGCGATGCCGGTCGCCGCGTCCGACAGCAGGAACGCGGCGATCCGGCCGATATCGGCCGGCTCGTTGATGCGCTGCGCGGGATGCAGCGCGCGATAGGCGTCGAGCAGCGCGGGATCGCGCTCGAGCGCCGCGCCGATCGGCGCGTTCAGCGTGAAGCCGGGGCTCAGCGTATTGACACGGATGCGCTGCGGCGCGAGGCTCGTCGCCATCGCGCGCGACATCGCGACGATGCCACCCTTGGTCGCCGCGTACATCTCGAAGCCCGGCACGCTCGCGCCCGCATGATTCGACGCGATGTTGACGATCGCGCCGCCGCCCGCACGCGCGATGCGCGGCGCCGCGAGCTGCGCGCACTGGAACATCGAACGCAGGTTGGTGCGGTACAGGCGATCGCAGTCGTCGAGCGAGAACGCGTCGAACGGGCCGTGCAGCGTGATGCCCGCGTTGTTCACGAGCCCGTCGAGCCGGCCGTGATGCGCGTCGACGCGCTCGAACAGCGCGGCGACGCTCGCCGGGTCCGCGACGTCGGTCTCGACGAACAGCGCGTCGCGGCCGCCGAGCCGTTCGCGCACGACGTCGGCGCGCGCGGCGTTCTTTTCCGCGACGACGACCTGCGCGCCGCATGACGCGAGCACCTCGACGATGCCGAGGCCGATGCCGTCGCCGCCGCCCGTGACGACGACCACGCGGCCGTCGAGCGATTCGAATGGATTCATGGTTTCACCCCTTGACCGCGCCGGCCGTGATGCCCGCGACGATCCTGCGCTGAAGCAGGAAGAACAGCACGAGCAGCGGCAGCGTGCCCATCACGGCCGCCGGGAACAGCTTGGTCGGATCGATGTCGTTGGTGCCGATGAAGCGGAACACCGCGACCGTGATCGTGAACTTCGACGAGTCGGTCAGGAACAGCAGCGGATAGACGAGGTCGTTCCACACCGACAGCGTGACGAACATCGCGAGCGTGCCCGTGATCGGCCGCAGCAGCGGCAGCACGATGTACCAGTACACCTGCAGCGGGCTGCAGCCGTCCATCACCGCGGCTTCTTCCAGCTCGAGCGGAATCCGCTTCAGGAAGCTCGTGTAGAAGAACACGCCGAGCGGCAGGCTCTGCACGGTGTACGCAAGGACGACGCCGAGATACGTATTGAGCAGGTGCAGGTCGCGGAACAGCACGTAGAGCGGCGTCAGGCTGACGAACATCGGGATCGTCAGGCCGAGCGTCAGCACGATGTAGACCGCGGTCGACAGCCGGCCCTTCACGCGCGCCAGCGGATAGGCCGCGAGCGACGACAGCAGCGCGACGAGCAGCGTGACCGCGAGCGTGATGCCGATCGTGTTCGCGACGCTGCGCCAGTAGTTCATCTGCGTGAACACGGCCGCGTAGTTGCCGAAGAACACGTGGTCGGGCAGCCCGAGCGGGCGCGCGATGATGTCGTCGCCGGTGCGCAGCGACATCAGCACCATGTAGATCGTCGGCAGCAGCACGATCGCGACGATCGCGATCGCGGCCACCAGCCGCGCGAACCCCGGCATGCGGCGCAGCAGCGTGCCCGCGCGCAGCCCGCCGCCCGACGTGCCGGCGGTCGAACGGTCCGCATGAAAGCGGTGACGGATGACGTTCACAGGTTGTCCTCCCGGCGGCGCAGGATCGTGTTCTGGGTGGTGGCGACCACCACGACGATCGCGAGCATGATCATCGACAACGCACTCGCGAAGCCGAACTTGTAGTCGTTGAACAGGCTGTGGAAGATCTGCAGCCCGAGCGTGGTCGTCGCGCCGTCCGGCCCGCCGTTGGTCAGCACGAGCGGCAGCTCGAAGGTCTTCAGCGTGCCGATCGTGCTCAGCGTGATGTTCACGGTGAAGGCCGGCGCGAGCAGCGGCAGGTCGATGCGCGTGAAGCGCACCCATGCGTTCGCGCCGTCGAGCTTCGCCGCGTCGTGCAGCTCCGACGGAATGTTCAGGTAGCCCGCGAGGAAGATCGCCGTCGAATAACCGACGTACATCCACACGTGCACGGCCGTGACGGCCGGCAGCGTGACCGACGGATCGCCGAGCCACACCTGCTGCAGCGCGTCGAGATGCACGAGATGCAGCAGCTCGTTGATGCCGCCGCCGAGCGGCGAGTACAGGTACTCCCATACGAACCCGGCGATCACCGCCGAGAACATGCTCGGCACCAGCAGCCCGACGCGCAGCGCGCCGCGCAGCCGCGGCAGCGAGAACAGCAGCGCCGCGAACAGCAGCCCGAGCCCGTTCTGCACGATCACGACGATCGCCGCGTACGCGAACGTGACGACGAGCGTATGCAGGCTCGCGGGATCGCGAAACGCCGCCGCGTAGTTCGCGAGCCCGATCCAGTGCGCGTCGCCCACGCCGGAAAAATCCGTCAGGCTCATCCGCGCGGCCTTGAACAGCGGGTACAAGCTCAGCAGCGCGTACAGCGCGAGCGCCGGAACGGCGCACCAAAGCAAGGTCCGGTTGCGCTTCATCGCGCACCTCCTTCGTCGAATCGCGCCGCGCGACCTCGCGCGGCACGGCACATGTCAGCGAAGCGGCGGTTCATCGCGCGGCCGCATCCCAGCGGGCGAGCAGCTTCGCCGGGTCCTGCCCGATGTCGAGGAAATACGCGGACATCGAATTCCAGATCGCCGTGAACAGCGAGCCGGCCCACACGCCCTTCGGATACAGCACGACGTGCCCGTTCTTCTGCGCGGCCGCGTACGGCTGCGCCTGCGGCGGCATCGCGTCGGTGCCGCCCTCGAACGGGCTGAACGCGGCTTCCGCGTCGAGGAACTGCCGATCGTTGTCGGGGCGCG
Organism: Burkholderia cepacia; assembly: GCF_001039005.1. Classification (GTDB taxonomy): domain Bacteria; phylum Pseudomonadota; class Gammaproteobacteria; order Burkholderiales; family Burkholderiaceae; genus Burkholderia; species Burkholderia theae. The sequence continues at coordinate 164,185 of NZ_LDWR01000050.1, read as the reverse complement.
CCCAGAACGCGAGCCACTTCTTCGCGGCGTCGGCCTGGTGCGACGCCGCGTTGACCGCCCACGCGGTGCCGAGCATGTCGAGCGCGACCGGCCCGTTGCCGGGCACAAGCGCGGGCAACGGCGCGAACTGGAACGCGAGCCCCTTCGTCGCGCTGAACTTCGCGATATTCCACGCGCCCTGCGGCATCATCGCGACGCGGCCGGCCTGGAACTCGGTGAGCCCCGTGCTCCACGCGCTCACGCCATTGTTCAGGCGCGGCACGAAGCACTTCGCATCCGCGAGCACCTTCAGCGCGGCCATCGACTGCTTGAACGCAGGATCGGCCGCGAAGCGTGCGCTGCCCGCACCGACGAACGATTCTGCGCGCGCGTCCGCGTCGCCGCCGCCGGCCGCCAGCCCGGACGCGATCACGAGCGCCGCCGGTGCCCAGCCTTCCTTCGCGGGCAGCAGCATCGGCGTGATGCCGGCCGCCGCCAGCTTCCCGCATGCGGCCTTCAACTGGTCGACGTCGGTCGGTACCGTCGCAACGCCCGCGCGCTTGAACAGGTCGAGGTTCGCGAACAGGCCGATGCCGACCAGCTCCATCGGCAACATGTAGGTCTTCCCGCCGATCTGCGTGTGGCCGCGCACGCCGCGCCAGATCGTCGGCACCCACTTCTCGCCGCTCAGGTCCAGCAACTGATGCGCGCCCTGCCATTGCCGCATCAGCTCGCGGTCGACCATCAGCACGTCGGGCCCGTTGCCGCCCTGCAGCCGCGACGACACGACCGTCGTCGTGTCGTTGCGCGACATGTATTCGAACTTGACCTTGATGTCGGGGTTTTCCTTCTCGAACCTTGCGATCAGCGCCGCCATGTTGGCGGGCTCGGCGCCGCCGCCCTTCCAGCCCGTCACGTCGAGCGTGACCGGCGCGGCGCACACCTGCGCCGCCAGCACTGAAAGGACTGCGAAAGTTACCGCCCGAAGCCTGTTGAACATCTGCTGTCTCCACGTTGTTGTTGAATCGTTGCGCACGGCCTGTGGCGTGCGGCGTGCGGCCGTGTTCCGTCGCGCTGGAAGCCCGCGTTTCCCGTCGTTCGATTCATTTGGGAAAGCGCTTTCCCTATTGTGTCGCACAACGTGCCCGGCTTGCAAGCGCCGGGGTGAATCGATCGTCTAGGGGATATCCCGAGGGCGTGCCGTGGCGGCCGCGGGCCGTCCATGCGCGACCGGATCGAGCGATCATCGCGCCGAAGGCGCTATCATCGAATGTGCGACTTTCGTCCGGCCCTTTTTTGCCGGCTCACCTTCAACTCGCTCAACCGACATGACAACGACTACCGAACGCGTGGACGGCGCCGCCCAGCATCTCGTCGCCGCCCGCCATGCCGGCTCGCCCGGCCCGCTGTTGCCCGATGCACTGCGTCCCGAGGACGTCGACACCGCGCTCGCGATCCAGCAGCGCGTTGCCGACCTGCTCGGCGAACCCGTCGGCGGATGGAAATGCGCGCTGCCGCCGCCCGACCGCGTGATCCTCGCACCGATCTTCGCGTCGACGATCCGCGAAGCCGATGCGCCGTACCGCGTCGTCGGCGGGCCGATCGTGCGAATCGAACCGGAAATCGCCTTCGTGCTCGATCGCGACCTGCCCGCGCGCGCGCAGCCGTACGACGAGCAGGACGTGCGCGACGCGATCCGCGAAGTGCGCATCGTGCTCGAGGTGCTCGGCTGCCGCTATGCGGAACCGGCACGCGCGTCGAAATTCGAGCTGCTGGCCGACGGGCAGTTCAACCAGGGGCTGTGCGTCGGCCCGGTCGTACACGACGGGTTGAACGTGCCGCTCGCGACGCTGGCGCTGTCGTTCGAAGGCGCGCTGAACCGTGCGATCGACGGCCGCCATCCGGACGGCGATCCGCTGAAGCCGCTGGTGTGGCTCGTCAATTTCCTCGCGTCGCGCGGCGATGCCGTGCGCGCCGGTCAGATCGTCACGACGGGCTCGTACGCGGGCGCGATCGACGTGCCGCTCGGCGATGCGCTGACGGTCCGCTTCGGCGAGCTCGGCAGTCTGTCGGTGACGTTGACGGCGTGATGCGCGCGCGGCACGCGGACAGGCCCGGCCTGCCGCTTGCCGCGGTGCGATGGATGCGCGGCCCGCTTCGTTGTCGTCGTCAGGTGCGTGGCTGCCCGGCCTTGCGCGTCGGCAGCGTCATCGCGGCCACGCCCGCGACCACACATCCGAGCCCCAGCCACGCCGACACCGACAGCGACTCTCCGAGCAGCACGATGCTGATACCGACGCCGATCGGAACCCGCAGATAGGCTTGCGCCGTCGTGCCGACCGAGCCGAGCGTCTGGACCAGCCGGAAGTAGATGACGAACGCCAGCGCCGTCGAGAAGACCGCGAGCGCCGCCAGCGCCAGCAGCGATTGCCACGACGGATGAAGCGTCCACGGTCGGTCGACGACGATGCTGGCGGGCACCAGCACGATCGCGCCGACCATGAGCGAGCCGGCAGCCGGCGCCGCCGGCGACAACCCCTTGAACGACCGCCCGTAGATGGCCGCGCCCGCATAGCAGACGGTCGCCGCGACGATCGCCAGTTGCGGGACGAGTTGCCGGCCGAGTCCGTCGAACGCGCTGACGCCGACCACCAGCGAGATGCCGACCAGCCCCGCGACGACGCCGAACAGCTTCCGCGACGTCAGTGGTTCGTGGCGGGTGATCAGCCAGGTGCCGACGAACGCAAGCACAGGCGACGCGGAATTGAGGATCGTCGCGAGACCGGCTTCAACCGAACGTTCGGCCCACGCGATCAGCGTGAACGGAACGACGCTGTTCAGCAGCGCCTGCACGAGGAAGCGACGCCAGACCGCGAGGTCGCGCGGCATCGGAATGCGCCGGATGCGCATCCACAGCAGCAGCACCGAGCCCGCGATCAAGGTCCTCGCGGCGATCAGCGTCAATGGCGGAATCGTTGCGACGCCGATCCGGATGAACGTGTAGGACGCCCCCCATAACGTCGAGAGCGTCAGGAGCAGGAGCAGATCGGCGACGGCGGGATGGCTGCGGGGCACGGCTGGCTGCATGTCGGGTTGCTCGCGTTTTCGGTCCGTGGCGAGGTTGGGATCGACCCGGTTCGCATCGGGTCGCATGAGTGGATTATGTCGACGGCCGGGCGTGAACGCTTCAGCGCGATGCGAAATATGGATTGCCGTGTGGTCGGCCGCGCCTGACGGATGCCGGCTTCGTTCGGCGGTTCATATCTCCTTGGCTGACGTGACGTTCGGGACAAACCGCGGCAACGAAAACGGAGTGATGCAATGGGTGAAGCGACCGGCGCGATCAAGGGCACCGCCCGCTACCGAGCAGCAAACGAACACGACGTCGACGCGCTCGTTCAACTGGTCAATGCAGCGTACCGCCCGACTGCAACTGCGGCCGGATGGACACACGAAGCGGCGATCATCGAAGGCCCGCGGATTACATCTTCCCAGCTTGTCGATACGTTGCAGGCGCCGAACTCGGTATTGCTGGTCGCGGAGGTGGAAGGACGCATTGCCGGCTGTATCGAAGTCAAGGCAACCGGAGACGCGGCCTACATCGGCACATTGGCCGTATCGCCGTCCATGCAGGACCTCGGACTCGGGAAAGCACTGCTGAACGAGGCCGAGCAATTCGCGATCCGGCGCTGGAACATCGGGAAGGCTGTCATGGTCGTCCTGTCGGTGCGTCACGAACTGATCGACTTCTATTTGCGCCGCGGTTACACGCGAACCGGCGAGTTGATGCGCTACCCGTTCGACGCAGGCGTCGGCATGCCACGAGACGAAAACCTGACGATCGAGACGTTGACCAAGGACATTGCTCGCGACTGATGTTGCATGCGATTGCGTCCCGCGCCGCCGCAACCCCATCGCCATCGGTTCCACCCGATCCGTCGTGATAACGTTGCACATCATCGCGCGACCCGGCCCGAACCGCGGGCATGCGAACCGCGCTCACCCCGATAACCGCCATGTCGCTGACACCGCTTCCCGCCTTGCTCGACGAAACGCTGCGCACCGTCGCGCGCCGCTACCGCCTGCCGCCGCTCGACAGCGCGTCGTCGCTGACCGATGCCACGAACCCGGCCACCGTCCTGGCGACTACGATCGAGGAAGCGCGCCGCCTGCGCGACGACGGCCAGCCTCCCGGCGCGGCGTTGCAACAGCGCTTCGTCGATGCGCTCGCGCGAATGATCCGCGACGCCGTGGATACGCGATCCGGCGATCCCGCCTTTCAGGCCGCGGTGCTGCGTCACGATGCGCCGAGCGTGCGCGAATACGCGTCGCTATCCGCGCACGCCGATCAGGACCGGCGCGCGCTGCACTCGGCCGTCAACGCGATCGCGCACCCGGCCAAGCTCGAGCGCAGCGCGCAGGCGTGGCAACGCGACGGGCTCGCGCGGCTGCATGCGGCCGCCACTTCCGCATCGTGGGCCGATCTTCATGCAACGCTGCAGGCGTTGCTCGCGCTGCCTGACATGGCGACCGACGCCGCTTTCGAGCAGGACATCGTCAAGCTGAAAGACAGCCCCGCGCTCGAACGCATGCTGCGCGTCGACGCGCTGGCATCGGACGAACACGTCCGCCGATACCGAGCGCTGTGGGTTCGCCAGGGTCCGCTCGAAGGCAGCACGATCGCCGTCGCGCAGGGCGCGGCTTCGCAGCAGCGCGGCGCGGCCGTCGAAGCGCTGGCTGCGCAGGTGCTCGAGGCACTGGCCCGCAAGCTCGACGCGGTGGACGAGCGGCGCACGTACCGCGTGGTCACGTCGATGCGCGTGCCGTCGTCGATACCGGGCCGGCACGACCGCGCAAAAACCGAATGGGACGCGATTCTGCTCGAACGCCCGCGCGGCGACGAAGCGGCGCCCGTCTGGAACGTTCGTTTCCTCGTCGAAGCGAAAGCGTCCGCGGATGCCGCGACGACCGATTTGCCGCGCCTGCTGCGCGGCCTGCACCTGCTCGCGCAGGCCGACCCGGACACGGTCTATTCGTTCGAGACGCACCAGGGCACGGTGCGCGTGCACGGCGCGTCGCTCCGCGCATTGACGACCGACGACGCGGCGCTGCAACGGGAAGTGCTCTATTGCTGCGACGCGTCCGCCGACGCGACGCCGCGCTTGCTGGGTGCCGCGAGCCGGATGCAGCTGCTGTCGGCGTCCGCGAGCCTCGAATACGCGAGCGCGCTCGCGCAGCAGCCGGAAGCGGATCCGGGCGGCCTCGGCGTCATCTGGCACGCGCTGCTGACGCTGCCGCAATGGCATGCGGTGCTGCATCAATATCCGTCGTTGCGGCAGGTCCGCGAACTGATGGTGGCGATCGACGACTTGCGCGCGGCGATCGGCGATGCGGATGAAGGCGGCGTCGCAAGCAGCGTGTGCGCGTGATGCGCAAGCCGGGCCGCCGCACGACGGCAACGCGCCGCCCGTGAGGTACGATACGCGCCGGGGCACGGCGCCCCCTGAGAGACCGGCCATCGCGGCCCCAACCAGCATAAGAAAAATGCCTAGAAACCCATTGCTGCACCGAAACCTGTTCGCCGCGCTGGCGGCCAGCCTGCTCTGGATCCCCGGCGCACACGCCAGCTCGGACGACAGCTGCAACGTGCCGCCCACGCTCCGGCAAAACACCTACTCGTGCGGCAACGTGCCGATGCTGAGCCCCGCCAACGACACGCGCGTCAACGCGATGCTGCTGATGGTCAATAGCGGCAAGGTCGCGCAAGTGTTCCCGGACCCGAAGACCATCCCGGCGAAAGACCGGATCAACCAGATCATCGTGCCGTTCCCGATGGACTTTTCCGGGTGGATCGACATCGGCCAGAAGCAGCCCGACAAGGCCGACGGCGCGTCGGATGCCGATGCGCCGTCGAATCGGTACGCCGACGGCGAAGGCAGCATCTGCCGCAGCATGACCGCCGGCGCCGACGCGTTCAACGACGCGCTGGACGCCGCCGGTGGCATCCCCGCCGACGAAACCACGCGCCTGCGCACGGCGCGCACCGACATCGCGCAAAAGACTTGCGCGACGGGCGGCGCGAGCGCCGCATGGACGCGGCCCGCGGTCAAATCGCCGCTCGGTCAGCAGTTCGCCGCCTACCTCGACGGCACGAACGCGTTCTACCGCGCCGACTTCGCCACCGCGACCAAGGCATTCGCGAACGCATCGCACAGCGCGAACCCGTGGTTGAAGGAAACCGGCCTCTATATGGCCGGGCGCGCGCAGTTGAACGCCGCGCAGGCCAATGTGTTCGACAACGACAACCCGACGCCGTCGCGCCCGCGCGTGGCGAAGGTCTCGCTCGACGCGGCGAACACGGTGTTTCGCACCTACCTGAAGGTGTATCCGCAAGGGCGTTATGCGGTGTCCGCGACGGGGCTGTTGCGGCGCGTCGCGTGGCTCGGCGGGAACGTCACGCAGCAGGCCGACCTGTACGGCAATGCGCTCGCCCGCTGGTCGCCGAAAACCTCGAACGTGCCGCTGATGCAACTGGCAAACGAACTCGACAGCAAGCTGCTGTTCGGGTCGGAACTCGACGCGCGCCAGATCCAGTCTCCGACCGTGCTCGCGACCGTCGACCTGCTGCGGATGCGCACGTCGAACAGCGGCAACACGAGCCGCGACAAGCCGCTGACGCTCGACGAGTTGCAGGCGCAGAAGCCGCGCTTCGCGAACACGCCCGCGCTCTACGACTATCTGCTCGCGACCTGGTATGTCCAGATCGGGCACAAACCCGACGCGGCGCTCGAATTGCTGCCGCAAACACCCGCCGCGCCGCTCGACTACTTCGGCCTGAGCCAGCAGGCGCTGCGCGCGTTCGCGCTGGAGGATAGCGGCCAGACCGACAAGGCCCGCCAGCTGTGGCGCGACCTGATCCCGCTCGCGAAATTCCGCTTCCAGCGCGAGGCGCTGGAACTCGCGCTCGCGATCAACCTGGAACAGGCCGGCCTCGTCAACGACGTGTTCGCCGACGATTCGCTCGTGCAGAACGCCGCGATCCGTGCAGTGCTGCTGCAGCACACGGCCAATGCGGACCTGCTGCGCGCGCAGGCGCAAAACCAGGCGACCGGCGGCGCGCTGCGCGACACCGCGCTGTACACGCTGCTGTACAAGGAGCTCACGCGCTCGCACTACGCCGAGTTCATCGCCGATGCCGCGCTGGTGTCCGGCACGCCTGCCGATCCGCTGAAGCCGTTCACCGCGCCCGGTGCCAAAAACGAGGACGGCTACGCGTGTTTGTCCGCGCACGACATCGCGACCGCGCTCCAGCAGAATCCCGGCGATGCGAAAGGCTTGAACTGTCTCGCCGATTTCGTGCGCCTGCATCCGCCCGCGTTCGGCCTCGAAAACGATCCGGTGCCGCCATGGGTCCGCAACGCGTCGTCGGCGAGCACCACGCGCATCCCGCCGACGCTCGGCGCTTCGCCGTCGCAGTTCGCGGGCAAACCGTACGAGCGGATGTCGAGCTACGTAACGGTGATGGCCGATGCGCAGGCCAACCCGAACGACCGCGCATATGCGTTCTACCGCGCGATCAAGTGCTATGCGCCGACGGGCAGCAACGAATGCGGCGGCAAGGACGTGCCGAAGAACACCCGCAAGCGCTGGTACGACACGCTGAAGGCCACCTATCCGGGCAGCCCGTGGGCGCAGAAGCTCCGCTACTACTGGTAAGCGCGGCATGACGCGTATCGTGTGCGTCGCGCTGCTGCTGGCCGGACGCGTCGCGCTGGCCGGCACGGTCGATGCCTCACGGTACGACGCGTTCTGGCTGTGGGCGGGCGTGAAGCCGCAGGCGGTCGTGCACACCGCACGCACCGTCTACGTGCTGCAAGGGCAGATCGAGGCGTCGCCGCGCGACGAATCGCAGGTGCGCGTCATCGCGCAGGGCGTCGCACTGCCGCCCGCGCCGAACGCGCGCGTCTGGCTCGTCTATCGTGCGCATACGCTGCGCTGGACGCCGCGCGTCACGGCGATCATGCTCGCGCAGCTCCAGCGCTGGCGCGCGTCGGGCCGCACGATCACCGGCATCCAGATCGACTTCGATGCGCGTACGCGCCATCTGCAGGATTACCTCGAATTCCTGCGGACGCTGCGCGCGACCTTGCCCGCCGATTGCCGGCTGAGCATCACCGGGCTGCTCGACTGGAGCAGCCGCATCGATACCGACCAGGTCAACCAGCTCAGGGGCATCGTCGACGAGGTCATCGTGCAGACCTACCAGGGGCGCAGCACGATCCCCGACTACGCGGCCTATCTGCCGCGCGTCGCGCGGCTCCAACTGCCGTTTCGCATCGGCGTGATCCAGGGCGGCGAGTGGGACGCACCGCCTTACCTCGCGACGAATCCGTGGTTCCGCGGCTACGTCGTATTCCTGCGCAACGACTGACGGGCGGAAACCCGGCAACGGCGATCCCGCCCGCGAACCGGCATCAGCCCGGGCGCGGCGAACTGGCGTCCACGTACACCGATGCCGCGACGCATGGGACCACACGCTTGCCGGCTTCGCATCATTGAACGAGCAAACGATCACGCTCGCGATCGGAAAGGACTGGAATACAAATCCGAGAGAGACCTTGATGCGTGGCTCGACCAGTACAACAATGAACGAGAGCATCAGGGGCGCTGGTGTTATGACACGACGCCGATGCGTACTATCCTCGATTCGCTCGAACTCGCCACGGAGAAACTCATCCCCCATTGATGACTCGTTCTTTGTCGGCCCGACTCCCTGTCAGATCGAGTCCCGGCTAAAAGTGGCCGCGTGCGTTGATGATCTTCCGAAGCCGCATATTCGTATCGAATCCGGATTGGCGAGAACGATTAATGAATACGACGACACAATTCAACGACACAATTGCATCCGAACAGCTCAAGATCGTGTACGGCATCGTTGAGCTCAGTGTCACCGGAGGCACGCTGCTTGCGGTGGTGCTCGCCGTTTCGCTTCACCGCCTCGGGCAACTCGATCTTGTAATCGGTCCCGCGTGGGTTCTATACATCGGGGTATGTTCGGGTGGTCACATCATACTTTCCCGCCTGTACAAGAGATCGGCATCATCCGTCAGCAGGTGGTCATATTGGGCCGCGTGGTTCACCGCTTTCAGTCTCGCCGCGGGAATGGGATGGGGATGGTCATCGATTCGACTGGTAACCGCCGGCGGCTTCGAAATCCAGTATCTCGCTGTTACCGCCACGCTTGGCGTCGTAGCAGGTTCCGTCCCGGTCTTCAGCGCATATTTCCCTGCGTTCCTGGCGTTTCTTTTGCCTGCGACCCTGCCTTATGTCGCCGCCGCCGCCCTCTCGCAGAACCATGTGCAACAAGCCACCGCGCCCATGATGTCGCTGTTTGTCTGCGTGATCGGCTACCTCGGCATCCTCGCCAACCGGACGGCAACGCAGAACATCAGATTGAGATATGCGGCGGAAAAGCTGGCTGTCGATCTTCAGGCTCAAAACGATGTCGTTGTCAAACTGGCGGATGACCTGAGAAACCAGAAACAGATCGCGGAAGAAGCCAATCTCGCGAAGTCCCGCTTTCTCGCAGCAGCCAGTCACGATCTGCGCCAGCCGTCGCACGCCCTCGGACTGTTGGTCGGCGCACTTCGTGGCATCCCAATGAACCCGGACGGAAAACTCCTCGTCGAGCAGATCGAATTTTCCACCGCGGCCCTCGACAAGCTCTTCGCCGCCCTGCTCGACATTTCCAAGCTCGATGCGGGTGTCGTGGAGGTGCAATACCAGTCATTCGCGATCGACGCGGTTCTGGCTCGAATCTGTCGCGACTACTCGAGCGATGCCTCGGCCAAAGGGCTCGCGCTTTCCCGTGTTCCCACTCACGCAGTCGTGTATTCGGATCCGATACTGGTCGAGCGTATCGTGCGCAACCTGGTGTCCAATGCGGTGCGCTATACCGACGCCGGCAAAATCGTCGTGGGGTGCCGGCTCCGCGGCACACATGTCGCCGTTCAGGTATGGGACACGGGGCGCGGCATCCCGCACGACTTGCTCGACCTCGTGTTCCAGGAGTATTACCAGATCGGCAATTCCGAGCGAGATCGCGAACAAGGACTCGGGCTCGGTCTGGCAATCGTTCGACGCCTGGCCGACCTCCTTGGATGCAAGCCGGCCGTGCGCTCGGAGCCTGGCCGAGGGTCATGCTTCGAGATTGCGATCGAACGCTCGGACCGTCTGCCAATGCCGCTCGAGATCCCCGTCGGTGAAGATCACGACACGTCATCCACGGCTGGGCTCGTGGTGGTCGTCGATGATGAACAACCCATACGTGACGCGATGTCGAAACTACTGAAGATGTGGGGATACGAAGTCGTTGCGGCCGGCTCGGGAGACGAGACCATCGCGAGCCTCTCGACTTGCGCCAGGCGGCCTGACCTGCTGGTCTGCGATTTCCGCCTGCGTGGCGGCGAGAACGGCATCACCGTAATCGAAAGAGTCCGTATGGAATACAACCAAAACATTCCAGCCATGCTGATTAGTGGTGATACGGCCGCCGACCGATTGACCGGTGCGCACGCAAGCGGAATTGTTTTACTTCACAAACCGATTTCACACGGCAAGCTGAGAGCGGCAATCGGCAACCTCATCGCAACAGGATCGGGCAGCGCGGATGACTAGATCGTGCCGCTCTTCTACCTCATGTTCCGATACGCTCACGACGTCACTCACAATACCCAAGCGAAACATGCCCGTCGCGCGATGTTCCTGCAACAGCCTTGGGGCGAGCCACAAGTACGACATGTCCGGTTCTTGAATTGCATCACGCCACTCGATAACAATCGCCATTCACCACGATTGATGCATTAAAAGGATTAATGTTCCGGTCGGCCAGGTTCGTCGCCCGGCAACGTTCTGTAGATCAACAGAAACACCGAGCGGCCGTTCTCGACATGCATCCATGTCATGCGTTCGCCGGACTGCGGTCGTGGTCAAATCGACACCTCCATCGCATTACATACCAGCGCGATCTAGTCTTGCCAATTTCGACGCAACTGTAAATCCGACGTTCGGCGTACGATCGATCCAAGCGAAACTGAATCAAAGCCTCAGGACCCACGACATGGAAATTGGACTAAAGTCTTAGGACATGGCATCGCAACGCAATCTGGATGCCTGACGACGATCCCCATCGTCGTCTCTTAACGCTCGATCCAACCTCGTGAAAATATTGATCGTCGACGACCATCCTGTCTTGCGGGACGGTGTAGCCAAGCTGCTTCAGCTGGGCGGCGACGACACGGTCGTCGTACAAGCAAGCAGCGCCGATGAAGCCATGCGGATGCTCGATCAGCAGATCGATCTGGATGCCGTGTTGCTGGACCTGACACTGAAAGGGATGGACGGTCAGGCGGCGATCACCGAGTTCGCGAAGATCCGCCCCGAGTTGCCAATAGTCATTTTTTCCGCGTCTGAAAACCCGCAGGACGTGCGGGACGCGTTCGCGCATGGCGCACTGGGTTATGTGACAAAAACGTCGAGCCTGCACACGTTGATGACGGCCATGAAAATGGTGCTGGAAGGAGAACGCTATGTTCCGCCGATCGTTCTGGACGAACTTGTTTCGCGACACGCCGACATCGTTCGGGCGCAGTCATCGGCGCCCATGGACATGCTGCTGACGCAGCGCCAGATCGAAGTACTTCGCTACGTGGCGGCTGGCGTACCCAACAAGGTCATCGCGGACAAGTTGGGCCTCTCGGAAAAAACCGTCAAGGCGCATATCACATCGATCTTCAAAGCACTGAACGTGCTCAATCGCACGCAGGCCGCGGTCGCGGGGCGGAAGGCCGGCCTCATTTGACCTGATCGCCGGCATGGCGCCGCGCACAGTCTCGGGCTCACGCCCATGGCCTGCCTGCACCCGGAAATCGGCCGAGCTCGGCGTGCAACCTTGCGACAGCACTGAGACCGGCGCGCCTGTTATCGACGCGAACCCATCGACGAAAACAAGAAACTGGCAGACGTTCCCAACCGCCCGGACGCCCGCAGACGTGGAACAGGAAACCTGGCTGCCAGTCATGAACACGAGCGATAAACTCTCTACTTTTGAACCGGACCATTTCCTGGTTCTGGGTCACTTCGTCTGCATCAGACTCCAGCGCACCGTCGGCAGCGTTGTAGTCAACGCTCCACCCGCCCAGATCGTCCCGGACGTGGAAGCGCCGACCGGCGACACCAGCGCGACTCCGCCTAGCGTGTTACCCGTTGCGACGACCTGGCTCGGGGTGCATCCGCTCTGCAGCAACGACACTACCGCACCGGCGATCGATGAGAACACATTGCCGGTGACGCTGAACTGGCAGATATTCCCCTCCGCCTGGAATCCCGAATAACCTGAGTTCGACACTCGGTTGTCTTTCACGGCAACCGACGACACGGTTCCCGGCCACGCGCTCAGTCGAATCGCGGCCAGTTGCGTCGGCTGCAGTCCATTGTTTACGTTCGAGTTCTGGATGTTCGAAACGGTGTTGTTGCTGACTACGACGTTCGTCGCGTTATACGTGTTCCAGCTGGCCTCCTGCGCAACCAGGATGCCCGACGCTTTCTGCACGCCGTCGACGGTATTGTCCGAGATCGTCACAGCCTGCCCGCCGACCACCGCGATACCGCGCCCCCAGTAGTTGCCCGACACCGAGTTATGGTCGATCAGCACGTTGCTGCTGATGCGGCCGTCGGCCTGGTAGCTGACGACGGCGATCAGGTCGTCGCCGGTGCCAGTCACCGTATTCCCCTCCACGAGCACGTTGGTCGAACCGTAGGTCGTATGGATGCCGTCGGCCAGCGTCGACCGCACGGTGTTGTTCACGATCGCGACATTGATGCCGCCGTACACGAAGATCCCGGCGCTGGCACCGCCTTGAATTTTCACATCGAGCACTTGAACGCCCGTGCCGGTCACCTCGACCTTGGTCGACTCGCGCGTCACGAGCCGCGTCGTGCCCGTGCCGATCAACGTGACGCCAACGAGTGTCGAACCGCTGCCGCTCATCACGATGGTCTGGTCGCCCGGGTTCGTGGCGACCAGCGTTGCACCATAGCCCGATATCACGACGTCCGCCTTCGCAACCGTCAACGACCGGCTTACGGAATAACTTCCCGGCGCCAGCACCAGGCGCTGACCCGGCTGCAACGCATCGAACGCCGCCTGCAACGCGTCGGTCTGATCGCCGCCGTTCGCCGTTGGCGCGACGGTCACGACCGGAAGCATCTGCGATTTGCGCGACATGTGTGCTTGCCACGCGCCTCCCGACGTGAAGGCAACGGACGGCGATGAGACGAGAGATGCGGAGCAAATCACGAAGACAACTACGTTCGAAACGAATACGTTGAATGACTTATTCATGGTTCCCCTCGCATGCGCGTTCGCCAGTAACGGCCCGATGACGGCCGCGGAGCGTTCGTGCAACGAGATCGTCCGAAGAGTGGCATACCCGTCAGATGATCTGCACTACGAAATTAAATTGCTCCATCGATATGATGGTGCAACGGCAACCGAGCATCGGCACGTAGCCGCGCTTGATACCCGGCCGCCTGTTCCCGCGTCGGCGCACATGCATATCCCCTGTATGAAAAGCTCAATCCGACGGCGCCGGCACTGCGTGATCGGACTCGAACCAATCAACCCGAACTGCAATCCTGAGCGTGGTCGGGGCGTCGGCTTTCAACCGAACTTGCCGAATCTTTCCCGGTGCTCATCAAACAGTCTATTTCGTGCACATCATTCGTAAATGCGACATAGATCGCGCGACGTCGTAAGACCGCGCGCACCGGCTCGTTTACGCTTGCCGCCGACGAACTGAGCCTGACGCAAAGCGCGGTCAGCAAGCACGTCCGGACGCTCAAGGCCTACTTCGGCCGGAAGCTGTTCGTCCGGAGCGGACCCAGAATGACCGTGACGGCGGAAGCGCACATCTGCGCGTCGGGCCTCAGGCGCGGTTTCCGGCAGATCGAGGAAGCGTGCATGCGCGGACACCGTTACGCCTGCACGAAAGCCAGCAGGTCGGCGATGAGGACGTCGGCGTTGACCGTCAGCATGTCGTGCGAATGACCCGGATACGTTTTGAGCGTGCCGTTCCTCAGTAGCTTGATCGACTTCAGATCGTCGGTCTGGTCCGTTTCCGTCAAGTGCTATGCGCCGACGGGCAGCAACGAATGCGGCGGCAAGGACGTGCCGAAGAACACCCGCAAGCGCTGGTTCGATACGCTGAAGGCCACCTACCTGGGCAGCCCGTGCGCAGAAGCCCCGCTGCTACCGGTAAGCGCGGCATGACGCGTATCGTGTGCGTTGCGCGGCTCCAACTTCCGTTCCGCATGGGCGTGATCCAGGGCGGCGAGTCGGATGCGCCGCCCTACCTCGCGACGCATCCGTGGTTCCGCGGCTACGTCGTGTTCGTGCGCAACGGCTGACGGACGGAAACCCGGCAACGTCGATCCCGCCCGCGAACCGGATTCAGTCCGGGCGCGGCGAACTGGCGTCCACGTACACCCATGCCGCGACGCCCGACTCGAGCACGACGCGATCGCGACGATACGCGTCGACTTCGTAGTCGTCCGCGTGCTGGAGCTCTTCACGCGTGATCGCGAACACGCTGCCCGTTACGCGGTCGCCGGATCGGCCGGTATAGGCCACCACGGGATGATGCGTCTTCCCGCTCGTCGCGACCACCTCGGGGTCGTCGATCTTCAGCATCGTCATCGCATAACCGGGCATCGCGTCCTCATGACCGTCGAGCTTGCGGCCGAACGTTGCGAGCTGCACCTGTTCGAGTTGCAGCGTGCCATAGGAAAAAAGGTGTTCGGAGAAAGTCTGGTCGGTGCTGGACATGATGAGCTCGATAGGAAGATCAGGGCAAACGAAGCGTAACGCAGATCGCCGGCTCGCTACACCCCACCCGCAATCGCGCCGCCGAGCCCGGCAAGCGCGATCACGAGCAGCGCGCCCGCCGACGACGCGGTGATCCATCGCTGCTTCCGATGAATCAGCGGATGGTTGATCGCGGCCATGTAGCCGGTCAGGATCGTGAAATCGACCGCGATCCACAACGCGGCGAGGATGGCCAGGCTCACGCGCGAATCCGGCGTGATGCCGACGAACTGCGGAAAGAACGCGACGAAGAACAGCAGGTCCTTCGGGTTCGCGATGCCGACCAGAAAACCGCGCACGACGCCGGGCAAACGCCGCACCCGCGATACCGGTTCGCGATGCGCATCGCCATCGCCGGCGCCTGTGCGGCCGGCGCGCCATTCGCCAAGCAGCGTCCGGATCGCCAGCACCGCGATGAACACGCAGCCGAGCACATGCAACCCCTTGAGCAGGCGATCGCTGACGAGCACGACGCCGAACACCATCAGCATCGCTCCCGCGATCAACACGAGGCTCGCGGCATTCGCGCCCACCGCGGTCAGCACGCCCTGGCGGAAGCCACGCCGCGCAACCGTGCCGACCACGAGCATGACGACCGGGCCGGGCGTCGCGATCAGCAACACGATCGCGGCAAGATAGGCGAACAGCAGCGGGTAATGGAGTGACATGACAAAAAGTTGTTTGATGGTTTGACGCACCGGCTCGTCGCGATGGCATCATGGACGTCCAGTGCGGTGAATCTCGCGGTTTTTCGTAGTATTGCGCGCCCATTCGCCGCTGAAAAACGGAAAATCCTGTCGCATGACATGAGTTTTATTCACACTCAAAACCCATGAAGGCCAAACCGCTCCCTCCCGTCTATGCGTTGCGCGCGTTCGAAAGCGCCGCGCGCACCGGCTCGTTTACGCTTGCCGCCGACGAACTGAGCCTGACGCAAAGCGCGGTCAGCAAGCACGTCAGGACGCTCGAGGCCTACTTCGGCCGGAAGCTGTTCGTCCGGCGCGGTCCCAGAATGACCGTGACGGCGGAAGCGCACATCTTCGCGTCGGGACTCAGGCGCGGTTTCCGGCAGATCGAGGAAGCGTGCATGCTGTTCCGGTCGCAACGCGACGTGCTGCGGCTCAAGGCGCCCTCCACGCTCACCATGCGCTGGCTGCTCGACGCGCTCGCCGCCTTTCGCGAGACGCGGCCCGCGTTCGAGGTGCAGATCGCGAGCGTGTGGATGGATGTCGATACCGTCGATTTCTTCAGCGAATCCTACGATTGCGCGATCCTGCTTGGTGCAGGCAGGTTCGGCGAGGACACGCACAGCGTGAAGCTGTTCGACGAATGGCTGATTCCGGTGTGCTCGCGTGCGACCGCGGCAGCCGCACGCGCGAACCCGGCCGCGTGCGAGCTGATCCACCCGTCGCCCGATCGCCGCGACTGGCGTCGCTGGCTCAAGGCCAGCGGCCACGACCTGGAGGTGGACATCACGCGCGGGCAGGTGTTCGACATGCTCGAACAGGGCATCGCGGCGGCCATTGCGGGCCACGGCATTTCGATCGGCGACCTGGCGCTGTGCGCCAAGGCCATCGATGAAAAGCAACTGGTGTTGCCGTTCAAGACGGCCGTCAGCACCGGCGACGCGTACTACCTCGTCTGGCCGGAAGACTCCGGCAAGGCCGCGCAGGTGCGCGAACTGCACGCGTTCCTCGAAAGCCGGATGCCGCGCCTGACGTATCCAGGCATCCGCTTCAACGGGTTGGGCTGAAACGTGCGGCGGTAGCTGTGAATCCGGCAGTCGTTCGATCGATGCCGCCGGGCGGTGCGCGCCGCCGAGCCCGGCGAGCGCGATCGCCACTTCGAAAGGCTCGTTGGTCCGGCACGGCGGGCTGACCTCGCGCACCCGGACTTCGGATGCACGGCAAGACATGGAATCCGGCCGGTACTGCTGCACTTGACCGTCAACATTTCTGGCGTCAATCCCGTGCACCTGGCCTGCCAGTTCATAACCCGATCAACTATCGAATCAATATTCATTGCCGATTATTCAAACTTCGTCAGCAATCAATAAATAAAAACAGCATGGCGAAAAATTACAAAACAAAATCAATATATAAATTATCGCATTGAAGTGACGATAAATTATTTTGATTGGAATCCGACGAATCCGATCAATAGTATGCGTTGTGCTCCGCAGCATCGCGACTCAAAATAGACAGGATAACGGGGCACATAAAATCTTGTTGCAAACATTAATTGCCATGAGTTATGGCATGACCAGGCCATCGCGAATTTCTCGACAATTGAGAATTAGCGATCTGGAAAAGCAGACATGTAGTCCCGGGCATGACCATGCGACACAAACCGCATTACTCCACTCATTACCCTATGAAAAACATGAAAAAGATTGCGACTATGCTTTTTTCAACTCTGATGTTCGCCTCCTCGTACGCTTCTGCGCAGGCACTTTGCAAGGCCGGCAAGATCGACAAGATCGAAACCGACACCACCGGCAACCTGCTGGTAACCATTGGCGATGGCGCCTATTCATTCAGCGCCAAGGAAGTGTACCCTCTGATTTACTCCGCATATTCCGAAAATAGAAATCTGTTTATCTACGGCAATAATTGCGCGAATGGCTCACCGGCCACTCGCTTCGCCATTCGATAATCATAAAATCACCGGGAAACTATCGGCATTTGACGATAGGGGCTGGATTTCCATTTTTCAATCCAGCCCATTTGTTTGAAGCAGCTCCAACGCGGAGTGCCATGAAGCACTCACGCCCGCAGCGCAGCATTTCTTTCGATTGATAAAGTCGGCGGCATGAATGTGATCGACACGAAGTGCTGGAAGTCCTGATTCGGCGGGGGCTATCGCAACACAAGGCATTTTGCTGTCTCGGGCCGAGTCGCCGGGCGGCAACCGATACGTTCAAGCAGCCGGGGAAGGATCGGGGCCTGCGCGAGCGACTGATTGCTACCACTCGTCAAGGCGTGCTGCGCTTAGGCTACCGGCGAATGTGGCGAGCCCTGCAGCTCAACATTCCGCGGCAGTGTCCCCGCCGCCATCGTTGTAGCAACGACATTCGTCTGCCTGGTGCGACACAACCGAATTCGATATGGAACGACGATCTTGCGCACAACCAGCGGGTGAATGGGCGAGCGTTGAAGATACCTTGCGCGATTGATGAATAGACCCGCGAGCGCCTGGCGATCGAGGTGAGCGCCATCCTGTGGCTGCAGGATGTCATCCTGACGCTATCGCGACTGATGCGGCTGGACGGCAAACCAGCGTTCGTTCGGTCTGACGACGGTGCCGAATTTGCCGCGGCCAACGTCATGCGCGGGCTGCGAGATGCCGCAATCGGTCCGGCTGTCATCGTGCCCGGCGGTCCGAAGCAATCGACGCGATGAGTACGGGTAGATGTGGCAGGTGATCCGGCAGCCGCTTCCAACGGCGCTGCCGGATCGCCTGCCGACACCGTTACGCCTGCACGAAAGCCAGCAGGTCGGCGTTGAGGACGTCAGCGTTGACCGTCAGCATGCCGTGCGAATAACCCGGGTACGTCTTGAGCGTGCCGTTCTTCAGCAGCTTGATCGACTTCAGCGCGGCGTCCGCGATCGGCACGATCTGATCGTCTTCGCCATGCAGCACGAGCGTCGGGACGGTGATCGACGTCAGATCGTCGGTCTGGTCCGTTTCCGAAAAGGCCTTGATGCCTTCGTAATGCGCTTTGGCGCTGCCCTCCATCCCCTGCCGCCACCAGTTCCGGATGACACCCTGATGCACCGTCGCGCCGGCCCGGTTGAAACCGTAGAAGGGGCCGCTCGGCACGTCGAGGAAGAATTGCGCGCGATTGTCGGCGAGCGCTTTCCGGAAGCCGTCGAACACCTCGATCGGCAAGCCTTCGGGGTTCGATTCGGTTTTCAGCATCAGCGGCGGGACCGCGCTGACCAGCACCGCCTTCGCGACGCGCCCGGCCGGCTGACCGTGCTTCGCGACGTAGCGGGCCACTTCGCCGCCGCCGGTCGAATGACCGATATGCACCGCATTGCGCAGGTCGAGTGCTTCGACGACCGCGAATGCATCCGCTGCGTAATGATCCATGTCATGACCGTCCGAGACCTGCGCCGACCGGCCGTGGCCGCGCCGGTCGTGCGCGATCACGCGATAGCCCTTCTGTACGAAGAAGAGCATCTGCGCGTCCCAGTCGTCGGAAGACAACGGCCAGCCATGATGGAAGACGATGGGCTGTGCGTCCTTCGGGCCCCAGTCCTTGTAGAAGATCTCGACGTTATCCTGCGTAGTGACGTATGGCATCGCGATTGACTCCTGTGAGGTGGACGAACACGGCGTATGGCCGGGAGCCATTATCGGACATTATTGTGAAGCCACGATGCAGAGATGGGACGCAAGTTTTTGCCCCCGGCGGGTACCATCTTCCTGCACTTGAGCGCTGGTCCATCAAGGCGCTCCGGCGGTCGAGTGCTGGTACATGGAGCACATTTTTTTTGCACTTGGTCGAGTGCTGCTCCGATATCTCTGCACTTTGTTCGTTCAAATAGGTGCGGATCGAACGAAGCCGTGCTGCGGTGTTCCGGGAAATCGGGATGCACGGTCACGTCCGGCGCAGGGGCGCCCGGATGATGCCGCGCACGGATGCCCCTCAGTACGAGTAACCCTGGATGCCGTAGTTCGTGTCGCGACGACGTCCCCACCACGGGAGATAGGCGTTGTCTTCGCCGCGTGCGCGGAACCAGTCGCCGGTCGGGTTGATCGGCGTGAGCTTCGACGGCGGCAGCACGACAACGGCAGTCGGATGAGCAGCGTCCGTTGTGCCGGCAACCAGCGCATTACCGCCGAAATGATTGACCAGGCCGATTGTGAGTGCGACGTTCGTCAGCGCCGTACCGGCCCCCATGTCGCCGAGCAGCGCCGGCGTGTTGAAGACCTGCTTCGTATAGTCGAATTCCGGCAGCGTTTCCGTGAGCGTCTGCGACAACGAGGCCAGACGCGCCGATGCCGCGTCGCTGCCCTTGCCCGCATCGTGCACGACGAACTGGATGCTTGCAGGGTCGACGTTCGCGTTATGGGCAGCCTGTGCGATCGTCGCCTTCCATGCCTGGACAGCACGCGTGGTACCGGCCTTCGCCTCGTAGTCGCTCACCTTGCCCGTCGCAGTCTTGCCGATCCATGCGAGCGGCTCACGCTCGGTCTTCAGATCGGGGCCCGCCAGAAACAGCACGGTGAGGTTCTCGTTCATCTGCTCGTCTTTGGGCGGGAAGCTTGGCGCGTCCCAGTTCATCACCCACACGCTTTCCTGCGGGTGCGCCTGCAGATAGTCGAGTGCGGCGTTCAGGGACGTGAAGCCGGCATTGGCACCGCCGACGTGGATCTGAATATCCGGGGGCGTATCCCTACTCCATAGATCGGTGAATTCTTCACTCCCGATAGAAAAGGCCGTCATCATTTCGTTGCTAAGGTGAGAACGGGCTTCGTTCGGAGAAAGCCGCACTGGAATGGCGAATTCAATTCGGATGCCGGCCAACTCCCGCCAGTGTCGCTTGTTGGATGGTTGGACCGTATAAAAATAGTGACCATTCATCGCATACTTGCTATAAAGCAAAATCAGAAACGCGTCGATATACTTCTCGTAGTATCCATCGAAGCTCTCTCTTCCGTCGTTTCCGTCCGCAACGATCGCGACCGGCTTAACTGATAAAAAGCTTTGAGGGTCTGTTCTGACCATGTCGTCATTCTTGTTCGGTTTGACGAGCCCCATCGTCCACAGCAGTTGCCATTCCGTCGGATAGTCACGGCGCTGTAGTGGATTGAGCCACTCCAGCCCAACGACTTGCGCGAGAAATGGTCTCTCCTGATCAGACGCCAACGGTGCCGGTGCAGAACCACGCTGCCCTGCCTCCGCGGTCACAGCTGAACATGCCGTGGCAAAGGCGAAAACAGCGATCCCTACCAGAGCTGACATTCCTATCCGTCGTGTCATTTATTTGTACCGGCATCTGCCTCGTATCAGGCAGTCGTTTGCATCCGAGATTTTTATTCGCAGAACACTGGCCTGCTTGGCAACGAGCCCGGGAACGGCTTGGTTGCGCAGTCGTGTCGTGCGGATCATCCCCAATGCCTACGCCCCTTAGCGGAAAAGCGCGGATCGAACGAAGCGGTTGCGATACCCCGGGAAATCGGGATCCATCCGTACACCCGGCTTAGGAAAGTCCAGACGTTGGCACGGACGAAATGAGCACCGCACCGCACGACGTTTTGTGACCGTCGAACGACGCGGGTGCACCCTCCACATCGAAACCAGCTTCACCGTCGATGATCACAACTTCGCCGTGCAGCGGGCACGTGCAGCGATCGCCCTGGCGGGCGACCGCGCGTCCCATGACTTCACTGTTCGCGGCACCCGTCTCCACACGACCGCCATGGCTATGCACGTCTCCTACACGAATGATGCCGCGCATGGTTTCTCCTTAGTACGAGTACCCCTGGACGCCGTAGTTCGTGTCGTGACGACGCCCCCACCACGGGAGATAAGCGTTGTCTTCGCCGCGTGCGCGGAACCAGTCGCCGTTCGGGTTGATCTGCGTGAGCTTCGACGGCGGCAGCACGACAACGGCAGTCGGATGAGTCGCATCCGTTGTGCCCGCAACCAGGGCAATGCCGCCGAAATGATTGACCCGGCCGATTGCGAGTGCGACGTTCGTCAGCGCCGTACCGGCACCCATGTCGCCGAGCAGCGCCGACGTGTTGAAGACCTGCTTCGTATAGTCGAATTCCGGCAGCGTTTCCGTGAGCGTCTGCGACAGCGAGGCCAGACGCGCCGATGCCGCGTCGCTGCCCTTGCCCGCATCGTGCACGACGAACTGGATGCTTGCAGGATCGACGTTCGCGTTGTGGGCAGCCTGTGCGATCGTCCCCTTCCATGCCTGGACGGCGCGCGTAGTACCGGCCTTCGCCTCGTAGTCGCTCACCTTGCCCGTCGCAGCCTTGCCGATCCATGCGAGCGGCTCACGCTCGGTCTTCAGATCGGGGCCCGCCAGAAACAGCACGGTGAGGTTCTCGTTCATCTGCTCGTCTTTGGGCGGGAAGTTCGGCGCGTCCCAGTTCATCACCCACACGCTTTCCTGCGGGTGCGCCTGCAGATAGTCGAGTGCGGCGTTCAGGGACGTGAAGCCGGCATTGGCACCGCCGACGTGGATCTGAATATCCGGGGGCGTATCCCTACTCCATAGATCGGTGAATTCTTCACTCCCGATAGAAAAGGCCGTCATCATTTCGTTGCTAAGACGCGAACGGGCATCCTGTGGCGACAGTCGCGAGGGAATCGCGAGTTCAACTCGGATGCCTGCCAACTCCCGCCAGTGTCGCTTGTCGGATGGCTGCACCGTATAAAAATAATGGCCATTCATCGCGTACCTATCGTGAAGCAGAATAAGTAGAGTGCTGATGTACTTTCTATAAAACCCCTTTAAAGATTCAGCACCGCCGCTACCATAAGCGATTCCAGCGACTGGGCGAACTGTACTAAACGACTTAGGATCCGTTCTGACCATATCGTCGTTCTTGTTCGGTTTGACAAACCCCATGGTCCATAGCAGCTGCCATTCCGTCGGATAGTCACGACGCTGCAGAGGATTGAGCCATTCCAGCCCCACGACTTGCGCGACGAATGGCTTCTCCTGAACAGACGCTGACGGAGCCGGCGCCGAAACAGGCTGTGCGGCCTCCGCGTTCGCAGATGACCATGCCGTAGCGAACGCAAAAACAGCAATTCCAGCTAAGGCCGGCAATCCTACCCATCGTGTCATTTCCTCTCCTATGCTTCGCGTCTGCGGACCGTGACTGATCGTCTCGATTGCCACGATACCCACCGCAAGAAGTACTGCAATGAATATCAGTGCAAACCGTCGTGACCGGGAGGCGAACAGCGATCTCATACGGCCCCCCCAATACCGAGCAATGTACCACCCTGCCGTGTGTCATCTATCGAGTCAGGGAGCTTTGCTTCCGCATCTTTAGCTACCCAACGAACAAGCGATTCCTTGTTCATCGTGCCATACCCGAAATATTCAGAATAAACATGATTCGGATTATCGTCATCCAACTGTTTGCCGAAACGCCAGTCTGCTTCGATTCGAAACTTGTTCAGCTGTTCGGACGAGATTCGACAAATACCAATCGCAACATCATAGGCCAGCGCCAACTTGGCATGCATCGGGTTGGTCATGATCGTCGAATGGTTCGT
Source organism: Burkholderia cepacia (assembly GCF_001039005.1). GTDB lineage: Bacteria > Pseudomonadota > Gammaproteobacteria > Burkholderiales > Burkholderiaceae > Burkholderia > Burkholderia theae. The sequence goes on along the minus strand of NZ_LDWR01000050.1, from coordinate 141,029 downwards.
CGGGTTATTCACTGCTGCATCGAGGATGTGCACGATCTGCTTGTTCCGCCACTTCTGATACCCGTCGGGCATTTGTGCATTGGGACTAGCTTCACCAATGACCACACCGTCCTTGACCCAATCGGATTTGTTCTTGTACCGCGCCTCCATGCGCGCGATTGCATGATCCTCATAACGCTGTGACGCCTCACTATCTGCATCGCCATGGGGAGCCATCTCGGCGGCATGTTCGTCGTGGTGGGGTTTGTAAGTGTCGTACGGATCGGCCGTGTTGATGGTTGTCTTCTTCTTGTTACGCGCGGCCGCCACCGGATCGTTGTCCTCGTTGAAATCGCTTTGCGCATCGCCGTCCTTCACCTGCACGACCGCCCCATAGCGAATCGCCTGCGGGAAGAACGGTTCCGGCAGGCCAGGCGCATCGCAGATCACGTGCCAGCTTTCCTGCGTGCTGCCGCATTTCTGCGGCGGCTCGGCATTGACGCGCATCACGCCCAGCGCCGATGTCGCCATCGTTACGATGTACAGCACGGGGGCCACCGCGATGGTACCGACCTTACCGTACCAGTTCGGGTTGCCCCGCAGTGCTTTGACCAGGCTGTATTTTGCCGGGGGCGACGTCGGGTAAAAGAACAGTTTCGTCGAGCCCTTGCCATAACGCCAATCGTGCTTCCACGTGTCGTAGGTCACCGGCTCCGCCTGACCGACCTGGAAATTGGTTGCAAACACGCGTTGCGTGAAAAGGCTCGAACCCTTGACAAGCGCGACTTCGTCCGGATGCAGTCCGCGCCAGCCCATACCCTGAACAGGGGCAGCGGAAATCACCTGGTCGTGCGGGCATGAATACAGCGTCACGCGGCCGTAAGTATGGTTCTGAACCCCATACTGCTTCCGGTCGTTGTCGGGATCGTAGGCGGGCTTGCCGTCTTCTCCCGACTTCATGTTTACCATCGACATCCGGTAGTCGAGCGCGTCGCGCTGGTCCTCGGCATCCTTGCTCTGCGCGATCAGTTCGAAGAACGCTTTCAGGGCCTTGACCCGCGCCTTCGATTCCACCCGCCCACGGTTGCCTTGCGAGTCCTTGTCGTTGCGGTCGGTCCAGTCTTCCATGAAAGGCGAGTTGTCGCCCTCGATGGAGCCGAGGACGCTGTAAGGCGGGTTGGCCAGTACATAAGTGTCGGCCACGCATCTCACGCCCGCAGTCTCCGACAGCCGGTCCCCGAGGAACGCGGCTGCAATGCCGACCATGTTGCCCTGGCTATGGCACACCACCGTGATTGGCACGTCCTTCTGTACCTTGCGGATAGAACCGATGAGTTTTGCGAGACGCAACGCCCCCATCACGTTGTACATGCGCGGTGGCGTCTCGAAGAGCGGACGCTGGGTCGGATTGAGCCCCTGCACATTAATGAAGCCGAAGATCCGCGGATCGACACCAGCGTTCCACAAGTCCGGCAGGCTGCCGCAACCGTTCGCGAATGGGCCACCACCCCAGTAGTTCTGTTCGTTCAGGAAGATCGATTCGCCGTAGCGTTTCAGTTCTTCTGCGTTTGCTCTGTAGCCCCAACGGAAATGAATGACGGGCGAGTAGGTATTTTCGTCCGGTTGAAGATAGGTTCCGGCCCAAAGCTTCGGGTTGATGAACCCATCATCCGTCAGGCTCTTCATATAACGCATCTTCCCCATCTGACCGCCCTTCGGTCCGCAATGCGTCAACTGATCGTCCAGGCGTCCGAGCCGCTGGTTCAAACCGGCGCACAGTCCCTCTTCGCCCGGCTCGAACCACTCGCCCTCCGAGTTGACCCCATGCACGAAAATCACGATGCCCGGCAACGGCATTTGCATCACGCACATGTAGTCGGATTGACTGAGCGTCATCACGCCGTTGCCGTTGGCGACCAGATAGCGATTCTGCGAATCGTCCGCGCCCCCCGACGCCCCACCGCCTGAAGGCGTGCGCGGATCGAGACCGCCACCGTCGTTCGTCGCGGCCTGCGCCGACGGATTGTTTTCAGATGCAACCGGACTAGCCGGCGCGGTATCGGCTGTGTCTGCCATGATTATTTTTATCCCCGGGTCAGATCTTGTTCTTGAAGAAATTCACGACGAAGGGTTCGAACTGGTTGCTCTGGATGGGAGCAAGCTTGCCCGCGGCGTCGGATTGCCCCTTCACCACTTCGCCCGATGCTTTCGTGATCTCCGCCTGCATGCCCTCGACGGCCTGCCCATCGGTCGCCCGCACGAGCTTCGGCACGCGCCCGAGCGGCGCATGATCGAACTTCGGCATGTCCGTGCTCATGCTCGCCGGCCCCTGCCACGAGTGCCCGGCCGACTTCACCGTGAAGGTGCCGGGGCACCCCAGTTCGATATCGCTGCCGTGCAGTTTCAGGTAGGCACCGCCGGACGTCGTGAAGACCACCTCGTCGCTCGCCATGCCAGCGAGCTTGCCGCCGGCCGCCGTGAACTGAATGTTCTTCGCGGAATCGATCTGCGTGTCGTCGTTCTGGCTCTGCAGCGTCACCTTGCCCTGGTTCGCGATCGCCGAGACGCCATCGCTGTGCGCGAACATCGCGACGCCGCGGCCGCCGTGCAGCGTGATGCGCTGACCGCTGGTCAGCTGGACATGTTGCTGCGCGACCTGGTCGATGTTCTCGCCGGCGTACGTCACGTGGGTCTTCGGGGTGATCGCGACCGAGCCGGCTTGCGCGCCGAACGCCATCAGCGCTTGCGACCCGGCCGCCGTGCCGGTTCCGGAATCCGATGCGCCGCTGCCGGGCGTCCAGCCCTTGAACGCAGCGGCGACCGCCTGCTGGCCCGCCGTATCGGTTGCCTGACCGCCATGCTGACCTGCGTAGTCGCCCAGCGACTTGAACAACTCGGTGCACTCGCCGAGCAGTCGCAGCAACTCGTCACGATCGAGCTGACCGCCGCTCGCCTGCGAGCGTGCGTAGGTCGTAAGGAGAATGCCCTGCGCAGCCCGCAGCGCGGCGGCCGCGTCGGTACGCAATTCCGCGCCCTCTCCACGGTCCTGACCTCGGCCGTCCTGACGAGGCTGCGTCAGGTACCCCAGATTCAGTTGAGAATGCGCATGCTCACTCGCCAACTGACTGGAAATCTGACCCGGCGTATCGTCGAGACGCAGTTGGTTATACCGGCGCCCCTTGATTTCCTTGGTCTTGATCCCCGACACGTAGCGGTTGCCGGGAAGATTGCCGACGTGCGTGAAGGCCGCCGGCGGGTTCACGCCGTTGCTCAGCACGTTGATGATGACCAGCCTGTCCGGATCGCCGCCGAGGCTGCCGATCAGGACTTCCATACCGACACGCGGCAGAAAGAGCGCACCAAAGCTGCCGCCCGCGAGACTCGCCCCGACACGGATTGGCGCGCTGTCGCCGGCGTTGTCGTTCGTGCCCGCGCCCTGCGCATGCGCATGGTCCGCCGGATCGAGACCGTGGATCCGCACGCGCACGCGGCCGTCGGCATCGCAGAACACTTCCTCACCCTGCTGACCGACGATCGTGCCGGTCAACAGGTGCACGGGCGGCAGATCGACCTTTGGGTCGTACGCCGGCGCAAGCGGTACGCCGCGCCGCACGCAGGTGAAGTGATTCTCGTAGCGTGTATCGGATTCGGTTGTCGCCGCCGCCGGCTGCTGGGACGGCGACGGATAGGCGAGGTGCCGGCTCGCGGCAAACAGCGCCTGTACGCGCTCGGTCAACCCCTTCGGCAGATTGTTCCAGATGTCATGGTCGATCGACGCAATCACGAACTGCCGCTGATCGGCGGGCTGCATATCCCATTCCGGGTCGCCAGTCAGCGTGATCCATGCGCCGACGGCCAGGTCGCGCACGCTGCTCACGCCGTCGTAACGCTCGGCTTCGAACTGATGCGCGAGCATCCGGGCACGCGTGAGACGCTCGTGATCGCTCCACGAGTCGCCCGCGTGCGGAATGTCGATCGCGACGTCGGTCAGCAGCTGCGCCAGATCGTTGCCGGCCTCGCCCTGATTGACGCTCGTCGCGACCATCGACTCGTCGATACGCGCCTTCTTGTAGTCCCACGACGGACGGCCGACCTGCCCCGGCGTCAACCGCTGATGCAGTGCGAACAGCGTGACGGTGTCGCGCTCCTCGGTAGCTGCATCGCGCGGATGCAGCCGTACCGTGCCGGCCGGCGCTTCGGGCAGCGACATCGGATCGTCACAGCACACGAGCGTATGCACGGGCGTGTCATCGTCGCTGTTGCGCGTGCCCTTGCCCCGGCCGGCTTTGGCGAACACCGTGATGCCCTCGCGTCGCAGCAGGCGGCGCACGAATTTCGCATCCGATTCGTTGACCTGCCGAGTCAGCTCGCGTGCCGGATACCGGTCACGGCTCAAGCCGGACAGGTCGAATTCGAAAGCGGCGGCCAGCGCGGGGCTGCGCTGACGCCATTCGTTGAACAGCGTCGCGAGGATGTCGACGACGCTGCTCTGGCGGAATACGCGGGAATTCGTGCGCTTGTCCATCAACGACAACGCGTCGCACACCGTAAGCTGGTACACGCACAGCTCGCCGTCGCTCTGGCCGATCTGCACGTCCTGGATGATGGCGTTGACGAAGTGCAACTGGCCCCGGTCGGTAACGAGCCGGATTGAGACGGGGATACCGAGGAACAGCCTCGGCGACAGATTGTGGCGGGGCGACACACAGGTCAGATGCCCGTGAATGCCGGTCATCAGCCCTTCGTTCACGTGCGCATGCTGCAGCGCAAGCAAGTGCCCCAATGCGCCTTGCGCCTTGCCGAAATTCAAGGCCACCGGCCGACGGTTCCAGTCGACCACCCCCGACGCGAAGCTGCTTATTGTTTCGCTTATCGACACAGCCGTTCTCTCAATATTGTTGTCAATGTATTGATTTCGGCTTTGCGACTCGCGTCACAGCACGGTCACACTACCGATTTGTGACAGCGAGCATATCAAATTTGCGGGGGTAATTCGGCGCCCGACGAGCATCCATGCCGTTTTCCGACACAATCTGACGAAAATTGACGGAGTCCCGCGTGACGCGGACAAGGTGCCGGTCGCCGAGGTCGCGTCACGGCACGGGATCAGCGAACGATCGACAGTTGGCGTCAATATTTCGGCAGCCTCGACGGCGCGCCCTGTCGATAATCAACCATCCGTCGACACCGTCACGGCCTCCCACGCCCGGATTTCCTCTTCCAGCGCCGTCAATTTGTTCCGCACGAGCCGCAGCGCATCGCTGCCGAGCAACAGGTGCGCGGGCGGATGTTCCGCCGCGATCGCCGCGAGCATCGCGCGCGCGGCCTTCACGGGATCGCCCAGCTGCTTGCCGCTCTTCTCCTCGCGTGCCTTGCGGACCGGATCGAAGAGCGCGTCGTAGTCCGCGATCGTGCGCGGCGTGCGCGCCATCGAGCGACCGGCCCAGTCGGTGCGGAACGAACCGGGCGCCACGGCGGTCACCGCAATGCCGAACGGCTCGAGCTCCTGGCGGAGGGTGTCGGAAATGCCTTCCAGCGCGAATTTGCTGCCGCAGTAATAAGCGATTCCCGGCATCGTGATGTGGCCGCCCATCGACGTGATGTTCAGAATGCGGCCGCGCCGGCGCACGCGCATGAGCGGCACGACGGCCTTCATCATCGCCACCGCGCCGAATACGTTCACGTCGAACTGGCGGCGCATCTCCGCGAGCGGCGCTTCTTCCATGATGCCTTCGTGACCGTAACCGGCGTTGTTCACCAGCACGTCGACAGGCCCGACGTTCGCCTCGATTTCCGCGACCACGCCGTCGATGCGCTCGAAATCGGTCACGTCGAGCACGCGCGCGACAGCCGCCTGCGCGGACAGCGATTCGAAATCCTGCGCCGCCTGCGCGCTTCTCACGGTACCGACCACCGTGTGACCAGCCGCCAATGCCTCCTGGGCGAGCGCGCGGCCGAAACCGCTGCTGACGCCGGTGATGAGCATGATGTTGCCGGATGCCATTTCGCTTCTCCCGAATGTCGATTGAAGCATGCATGCTAGTCTGACGACCAACGTCGAATAAGCCCGATTCCGCTGATTTTCTTGCACAAAACTATGAGCGCCGCACCTACCTCCACCCGGCCTCCGTCGCTGTCGCCGCGCAACCGGAAGCGCCTGGTCACGCTGCTGCGCGCACTGGCGCCCGACGAAGGCTACAACCTGACGGCGCTGCCGAGCGTCCGCATCCTGCGCTCGAACCGCGCGCTGTCGCGCACGCCGGTCCTGTACGACCCCGGCATCGTGATCGTCTGCCAGGGGTGCAAGCGCGGCTACTTCGGCGGCGAGCGCTATCTGTACGACGAGCATCACTACCTGGCTGTATCCGTGCCCGTGCCGTTCAGCATGGAAACCGACGCAACGCCCGAGCGCCCGCTTCTCGCGCTGTACCTGCACCTCGATTTCACAATGGCCGCCGAGCTCGCGGCGCAGATCGACCGCGAAGGCGTGGCGGAACACGTGCAGGCGCCGAGGAGCATGATGTCGACGCCGATGGATGAAGCGATGCACGCATCGGTGCTGCGTTTCGTCGAGGCGATGCAACAGTCGCTCGAAGCCGCGGTGCTCGGCCCGGCATTGCTTCGCGAACTGTATTTCCGTGTGCTGACCGGCGCGCAGGGCAGCGCGATGCGCAGCGCGCTGGCGATGCGCGGGCAGTTCGGCCGGATCGGCCGGTCACTGCGCGTGATCCATGCCGATTACGCGCAGCCGCTCGACGTGCCGCAACTGGCCGACGAAGCCGGCATGAGCGTGCCGAGCTTTCACAGCCACTTCAAGGCGATCACGCAGGTGTCGCCGATGCAGTACCTGAAGTCGACGCGCCTGCATCAGGCGCGGCTGCTGATGGTGCGCCAGGACCTGACGGCGGAAGCGGCCGGCTACGCGGTCGGTTATACGAGCCCGTCGCAGTTCAGCCGGGAATTCAAGCGTCTGTTCGGCTTGACGCCGGCGAAGGAAACGCAGCGCATGCACGAGAGCTTCGCGATTCCGGAGGCCTTCGAGGATGCGGTTTTTGTGTCGTCGCATTGAGAAGCGCGCGAACCTGGCCGCGACCTGTGCCGCACGCTGTCATCGCGCGGCATCGAGAACCAGACCTGCCAGCGACTTCAGGATCACCGCGGTCACGCCCCAGATGTCCTGCGTCTGATCGGCCCAGTACCAGGCGCCGGTGCGTTCGCCTTCACTGTATTGCCGCGGCAGAGCGGGATTCAGCAGCGTGGCGAACGGAAACTCGAAGATCGCCTCGACTTCGGCCGGCGACGCTTCCCATTCGGCCGATTCCGGCACGATGCCGATCACCGGAAAAATGGCGTGATTGCGCTTTCTGGTTTTATGAATCGGCAGGCACCCGACCACCCGGATCGCGCCGGGCTCGAGGCGGATTTCCTCGAACGCTTCGCGCAGTGCAGTCGCGCCAATGCTGCCGTCGGATTCCGCCGGACGCCCGCCGGGGAAACTCACATGCGACGAATATTCGCTGAGCCCCGACGAACGCTTGGTCAGCAGGATCGTCGGCTCGCACCGCGCGACGATCGCCACCAGGACAGCCGAGAACTTCCACTGTCGGTCGTCGTCCACAAGATATTGCTTCGCCGTGGGCCAATCCGTTTCGGCAGGGATCCGGAAGCCTTCCACGCCGCGTACGATCGTATCCAGGACGGCCTGCGGCGACCCGGCATCCGACTGTCCACTCGCAAGCAAGCCACCGGTATTCGGGACGCTTCTGCCGGATTCCATGTCTTCCTCCTGACACCTGCACCGTCGAGCGCTCCGGACGACACCGAACCCGATACGGGTTGCCGGGGCACGGCGTCGTTGTTGCGAATTCGGGTGTAGCCGTGTTCGCATGCGATCGAAAATGACGAGAGCGCGAAAACGACAGTCTGCTCCAACGCAAAAAAATCCGTCAGCGTCGCGGAAATTTTAATTCGCGTGCCGGATCGCCATCGACAAATCGGAGACACCTGATAACGCATGAGAAATGAAATTCCGATCGAATACGAGAGCGCATCTCATGCGCATTCAACCGGCGGACGTCGGCTCACCCGACGCATCCACGCGCGCGGGTGCGGGTCCGACTAACCCGGCCGCCGTGATCGCAACAGCCGTGACGATCATCATCGCACCCCACCCGATCCGCTCGTTGAGGATCCCCGCAGCCACGGCGCCGATGGCGCCGGCCGCGTAATAGAGCGTCAGATAGGCGGCACTCAACGCACCGGCCCGCGCCGGTTGAATCGCGACGACACGTGACTGGTTCGCAACCTGAGCAGCAAAACAACCTGCGTCGAATGTCGCCAACCCGACACCCATCCACCCGGGACTTCCGAGCGCAACGCCAAGCAGCAACGCCGAAAGCGCCGCCACGACGAGCCCGCAACGGATGACGGCACGATCGCCGAATCGGTCGGTGAATTTTCCGGCGACACGCGTGACGCCAAGGCCAAGCACGCCGGCGAGACTGTACGCGCCAATCGCCGCCGCACTCATGCCATAGGGCGGCTCGGCCAGACGGATCGCAAGCCCCACCCATACCAGATTGAACGCGAAGAACCACAGCATGCCGGCGCAGGTACGGCGCCTCAGTTGAACGCTGTCGCGCAGCAGACGCGGAATGGCAACGATCGTAGTCGCATAGCCGGGCGGCCGCCCCAGCGGTCGGTCGCCCGGCATAAGCGATGCACCGCCAACGGCAGCCAGTGCAACGCATCCGGCCAGCGCAAGCAACGCGCCGCGCCACCCGCACCATTGCGACAACACGCCACCGACGAAGCGACTCAGCAGGATGCCGGCGGAAATGCCCGCGGATACGACGCCCATCGCCGCGCCACGTCGGTGCGGCTCCGCGTGTTTTCCGACGACGGTGCTGCACTGCGCCGCGACCGTCGTCGCCGCACCGACCAGGAACAAGGCGATGCCGAGCGTGAGCGGCCCGGACGACCACGACGCGCATGCAAGCAATAACGCGAGCATGCCCATTTGCGCCGAAATAAGCGTGCGCGGACTGAACCGGTCAGCCAGCGGGACCAGCAGTGCAAGGCCGGCCAGATAACCGAGCATCGTCACGGAGGCGAGGGTCGTCATCCGCGATGCGGGCACGCCGAAGTCGCTCGCGATGACCGACAGCGACGGCTGCAGCGCATAACCGTTGGCGATCGACACGCCCGCCGCCAGCGCAAGCGCCGCGATCGCGGCGCGGGACAGATGCGGGCTCTGGCCGGCGACCGTCATGCTCCGGTCCTGACCGCGATCGCCTCGACCTCGACCAGGATCTCCGGATCGACGAAGGGAAGCGCATGCACCAACGAAAACGCCGGCCGGATATCGCCGTAGATCTCTCCATGCGCACGGGCCGCGGCCTCCCAATTATCGAAGTCCGCGACCACGAGGCGGCTCTGGACCACGTCGGACAACGAGAATCCGCTGTCCGCCAGAACTTTCTCGATCGTCGCCAGCGCATCGCGTGTCTGCACGTACACGTCGTCTCCTTTGCCGGCCGTCCCCGAAATGTAGATGGTGTTGTCGACGACGACTGCACGCGAGTAGCCAACCTTGGGCTCCCACGGGGAGCCGGTGCTGATCCTTTGACGCATCTTGAAGATCCCTCCGATAAGGTTCATGGACACAACCTACTACTTGGGTAGTAAGTGCGGGCGATTGTATACTACTGCGGTAGTTAATCAAGGAATCCCATGCAGGTCGCCGTGGGAGCCGGAGCCCATACACATGAACGAAAACGCGGAGCTGATCACGTCGTTGATCCGGCTTGGATTTACCCAGTACGAGGCGCAGGCATACGCGGCCCTCGTTGGACAAGCCGCGCTGACAGGCGCGGAAGTCGGCCGGCGCGCCGGCATGCCGCCATCGAAAATCTACGAAACCTTGACGCGTCTGGAAGCACGCGGCGCGGTGCTCATCAACCGGTCGGAGCCTGTTCGCTATGCCGCCGTGCCTCACCGGTCGTTGCTGGAAGAACTGCGTACGCGCTTCAATGCGGATCTGGAGCTGGCCGCCAGCGCGCTCGATCGGCTGCCGGTACAGCAGGAGCCCGGGCTGGTCTGGTCGTTGAGCGGGCGGGCGGCGATCGCCAGCGCATTCGCGCGCGTCATCGTCAATGCGAAAACGCAGATTTTCGCGGGCGTCTGGGACGAAGAGATCGACGAACTAGGGCCGCTGCTCGAAGCCGCCGCGGCAAGGGGCGTCGACACGCACGTGGCGATCTACGGCAACCGCATGCTCAACGGGCCGCGTCACTACGATATGGCCAAATGCGGCGCCAGCGCGAGGCTCCGGCTTTCCGGACGCCGGCTCGCCGTTGCGGTGGCGGATGACACGGAGGCAGTGGTGGCGGAATTCGGCGACCATTCGCCCGATCAGGCAACCCTGACGACCAATCCGGTCATTGCGCTGCTCGCGGTCGAATACATCAAGGCGGACGTCAGCGGGCGCGTGTTGATCGACGCACTGAGTCCGGCGGAATACAAGAAAGTCCTGAAGCATCCCGACATGCAGGCAATGCTCGCGCCGCCCGACGGGAAGGGCTGACCCGCGCGACTCCGCATGGCTGCCGGTGCACGCAGCCCGCCACCATGCCACCCTGTCCTGCAATCGTCACACCCACGCGAGATTCCAATGACCCCGTATGCCTACCGCCTGCTGAATGTATTCGCCGAATCGACGTTTGGTGGCAACCCGCTTTGCGTGTTCGAAGACGCGCGCGGCATGGACGACGCGACCATGCAGGCACTCGCCGTACAGTTCAACCTGTCCGAGACGACCTTCGTGTTGCCGTCGGAGCGTGCGCATGCGCGGGTCCGCATCTTCACGCCGGGGTATGAAATGGCCTTTGCAGGCCATCCGACGCTCGGCACCGCGCATGTCGTGCGCGACCTGCTGAATGCCGGCGACGCGCTCGCACTCGAATTCAAGGCCGGCGTGGTCGACGTCAATGCACGCGACGACGTGTGGACGTTCATCGCACCGCATGCAGGCATGCCGAAAACGGCACCATGCGAGTTGTCCGATGCCCAAACGGCGGCACTGCTGGGGCTGGCGAAAGACGATCTGCTCGCGCCGCCGATCTGGGTCGATACCGGCGCCGATCAACTGCTGGTCGCGCTCAAGGACCCCGCGGCCGTGCGGCGCGCACGCCCCGACAGCGCACACCTCGACATCTGGCCGCAAAGCAGTCTCGGCCGTAAAACGGCATATGTGTTCGCGTTCGACGCCGAACGCCCGGGGACGGTGGTGTCCCGCTACTTCTTCGTGAAGCAAGGCGCTGGTATTTCGGAGGACCCGGGCACCGGGTCGGCCTGCGCGAATCTCGGCGGCTGGCTGCTTGCGGGCAACCACGCGCTGCCTGCCGCCTTTCAGGTCGCACAGGGCGAAGCCGTTGGCCGGCCTTGTCTGCTGCGGCTGTCGGTCAGCACCAACGGCGAAATCGGTGTCGGGGGGCGTGTGATCGAACTCGGACGCGGCGTCGTCAACGTGTAGAAGCGGCGCACGCCGCCGCGTTTGTTATGCTGCGCGCATCGCCTGCCCGAGCCGATCGCCGACATGAACGACCCCGCCCCCGACCTCGCCCGCACGCTGCGCGCATCCTGCGACGCCTGCTTCGGCACGGCCGCTGTCTGGCCGCTCGTCGAGCGCGCGTATGGCGACCCGCAGCGCTTCTACCACACGCTCGCGCACCTGGCCGAACTGTTCGCGCATCTCGCGCCGTACCGCGCCGATCCGCAATGGCCGGCCATCGAGCTCGCCGTATGGGCGCACGATTTCGTCTACGCGACGACGCTGCCGGACTACGCGGACAACGAAGCGCGCAGCGCGCAATGGCTCGTGCAGGTCACGAACGAGCGCTGCAGCGAAACCTGGTTGCATGCGCACGCATCGCATGTGTCCGTCGCACACGATCTCGTGCTCGCGACGAAGTCGCACCGGCTGCCCGATACGTTCGTGTCCGATCCGGACTGGCAGCGTGCCGGGTGGCTTTTTCTCGACGCGGATCTCGCGATCCTTGCCGCCGCGCCCGACCGGCTGCGCGAGTACGACCGTGCGATCGCCCGGGAGTGGGCGCAGGACCCCGATGCGCCGTCGGCGGCGTTCCGCGCGGGCCGCCAGCAGGCGCTCGAACATCTGCGCGGGCAAACCCCGCTGTTTCGATCGGCGGAGTTCGCGCCGCTCACGCCGCTCGCGCAACGCAATCTCGACATGCTGATCGACGCGTACGCATAAGCGCATGCGAACCCGTGCAACAGCCGGCGCGAAACCGTCCACCTGACCGCACAACCCTCAGCACGAGTGAACGGTAGCGGAATGACGAGACACTGCGACCATTTCAATCCGCGAAACACATCGAACCCGTTCACCGCATCATGACCGCTACAAGAAGAAGTCTGACGCTCATCCCGGCATGTTTGCTTGCCTTTTCCCTGCACGGCCACGCGCAATGCGTCGACCTGATCGCCAATCTCGACGACGGCCAACTGATGCAGTCGCGGATCGCGCTGGTCGACCATGCCACGCCCGCCGAGCCGATCCGCGTCCTCGCGTACATCTTCGAAATCGATCAGACCGGCGGCCAGATGCTGCATCATCTGGTCGCCGCCGCGCGCCGCAGCGTGCCCGTCAAGCTGCTGATCGACGGCATCGGCCCCGAGCCGCACTTCCCCTTCGAGGACGAGCTCATCGTCGCCCTGCACGAGGTGGCGCCCGGCATCGAACTGCGGATCTTCCATCCGCGATCGCATCTCGTCGAGATTGCGCATCGCATGCACGACAAGCTGTTCCTGGTTGGCGACACAGCCGTGATCGGCAGTACCTCGATCTGGGATCCGAGCTTCCGCAACTGGCTCAGTGAACGCGACCTGATGGTGGCGGGCGACGCCGGCCAGGACGCCTCTGCGCTGCACGCCATGCGCCAGCATTTCGACCTGTTCTGGAACAGCTCGGCAGCGGTTCGCCCCGAGCCGGAAAAATTCCTCGACCTCGCAAGCCCCTATCGCGTCTCGCAGGGTTACGCGACGCTGGACCCGGCGCGCATCCGCTATTGGCGCGAACAGCTGCTGGCTCCGCTCGACGATGCAGCCCCGACGGCGGACCCGGCTGCTGCCGATACGGCTGACAGTCCCGGCGCTCCGCCCGCTTCGGGCGCGGATTTCGACCCGGGCTGGACGCCGATCGCCTGCGATCGCTTGCGGTATGTCCACGACTGGCCCGACAAGCGTTCGCCTGGCACGCTGCAGGACATGCTCCATGCGTTCGATACGGCGCAGCACGAGATCCTGATCGTCACCCCCTACTTGATCCTGGTGCCGGAGCTGCGCGCGGCACTTGAACGCAAGCGGCGCGAAGGCATCCGCGTGACCGTCGTGAGCGCGTCGCTGGCGAGCACCGCGCAGGAATTCCCCGCTGTCGGCCGCGCCTATGCCGACGACCTGGCCGGCCTGGTGAACGCCGGGATCGAGGTGCGCGAGTATGACGACCGGAAAAACCGCATGATGCACGCGAAGCTGATTCTCATCGACGGCCATCGATATTATCTCGGCAGCTTCAATTTCGATCCGCTGTCGGCCCGCTCCAATACCGAAAACGGCCTGTGGATGGATATCCCCGACGACGGGATCGATCCCCTGCGGGACAGCGTGGCGTACTACCTGCACAACTCAAGCCCGGTGAGCGACGCCAATCACCGCCTGGTGGCGGATACCGTTGCCCGCTGCCGGGCCGCCGGCTGCGGTGGCGCCTGGCGCTGGGTCACGATGCTGATCAGGGATTTCCTCTGAGCGCTGGCACGTACCGGCATGGCTCGGCGCGGTCCCGGTCTTCTCGACAAGCCGCCATCCTGCAGGCGAGCGTCCTGCGCTCGTCGCGAATCAGCGTATCAAGTAGCGCCGTCGGCACATCCAGGTCGTCGCGAAACGCGCCGATCACGTGATGGCGTTGGCGGCCGCCGCCCAGCGCACACCCTCCCGGGACAACCCGCTTCGGCGACTCGACCCAGACCGGCTTGATGCGGCGCGCGCCTCCGACGCCTGGTGCGAACCCCATGTCGATGGGGTGACGTCGCAACGATCGAACGTGCGTTGACGTGACGCCCGACGCACCCGCGTACGCATGCGGCAACCCTCTGGGCGGCAGCCGTCAGCAAAATTCTCCCGACGTGCGGAACGTGTTCCGCCCCTTTTGTCCGGCATCCGGCGACAACAAGGTCGACCGAAACCGCCCAATGCGCTCATCCACAAAAAGTGGTTGATCTCACATATGAAGATTGCATTATCACATTCAATGTGATTTTATTATCATTCGTTGCAGGCCACCGCCCACCACTGATGCGGCCGCACCCCATACCAAGGAAGAGACGCAGATGGAGACAATCGCCGTCATCGGCAGCAACATGGTCGACCTCGTGACCTATGTCGAGCGCATGCCCGCCCGGGGCGAAACCCTCGAAGCGCCGAACTTCGAGCTCGGCTGCGGCGGCAAGGGCGCGAACCAGGCGGTCGCGGCAGCGCGCCTCGGCGCGCGCGTCGTGATGGTCACGAAGGTCGGCGACGACGTGTTCGCCGACAACACGATCCGCAACTTCGAGCGCGAAGGCATCGACACCACGCACGTGCGCAAGGTCGCCGGCATGCCGAGCGGCGTCGCGCCGATCTTCGTCGAACCCGATTCGAGCAACAGCATCCTGATCGTCAAGGGCGCGAACCGCCACCTGACGCCGGCCGACATCGACGCGGCCGCGCCGACGCTCGCCGAATGCGCGCTGATCGTGCTGCAGCTCGAGATCGAACTCGACACCGTCTATCACGCGATCGCGTTCGGCGCGCGGCATGGCATCCCCGTGCTGCTGAACCCCGCACCCGCGGTGGCCGACCTCGATTTCGAGCGCATCCGCTCCGTCGAATTCTTCGTGCCGAACGAAACCGAGCTGGCGATCGTGTCGGGCATGCCGGTCGATTCGCGCGACACCGCGGCACGCGCCGCCGAAGCGCTGGTCGCACGCGGGCTGAAACACGTGCTCGTCACGCTCGGCGACAAGGGCTCGCTGCTCGCGTCGCGCGACGGCGTGCGGCACGTGCCGGGCGTGCCGGTCGACGCACGCGACACGACAGGCGCCGGCGATGCGTATATCGGCTGCTTCGCGCGCTGCTATGCCGCATCGCGCGACGCCGTCGACGCAATGCGCTACGCATCCGCGTATGCCGCGCATTCGGTCACGGGCCTCGGCACGCAGAAGTCGTACGCCGACACCGCGACGTTCGAACGCTTCCTCCGCGACGCCGGCCTCTGAACGGCGCCTTGATCGACGAGACAACCCGGGAAGGAGACACCCGTGAGCCGAACCAGAATCGAACACACATCCGACGGCTATTACCTGAATCGCACGCCGCTTTTCGCCTTCACGCTGCTGTGCTGCCTGTTCGCGCTGTGGGGCACCGCCGCGAACCTGAATGACGTGCTGATCGCGCAGTTCAAGAAATCGTTCTTCCTGTCCGACTTCGAATCGGCGTTCGTGCAGTCCGCGTTCTATCTCGGCTACTTCTTCCTCGCGATTCCGGCCGCGACCGTCGTGAAGAAGTTCAGCTACAAGACGACGATCCTGGTCGGCCTGCTGCTCTACACGACGGGCTGCCTGCTGTTCTTTCCGGCCGCGTCGATGGCGAAGTACGGGATGTTCCTCGTCGCGCTGTTCGTGATTGCGGCAGGCCTGTCGTTTCTCGAAACGGCATCGAACTCGTATTCGACGCTGATGGGCCCGCGCGACACCAGCACGCGGCGGCTGAACATCTCGCAGACGTTCTATCCGTTCGGCGCGATGGCCGGCGTAGTCATGGGCAGTTTCCTGATCTTCAAGGAAGGCGATGCGTCGCATGCGCAGCTCGCGGCGATGTCGGCGGCCGACGCGCACGTGCATCAGCTCGCGATGATCCAGGCCACGCTCGAGCCGTACAAGTGGCTGATCGTCGTGCTCGTCGCGGTGTTCATCGTGTTCGCGCTCACGCCGTATCCGGCCTGCAAGGGCAACGGGCCGGGCGCGGCCACGCACCGGATCGACGCGCGCGGCACGCTCGCGCGCCTGTTCGGCAACCGGCGCTTCGTCGCGGGCGTCGTCGCGCAATTCCTGTATGTCGGCGCGCAGGTCGGCGTGTGGAGCTTCACGATCCGGCTCGCGATGCAGATCGGCGGCCTCACCGAGCGCGGCGCATCGCACTACCTGCTCGCGACCTTCTTCGCGTTCTTCGTCGGCAAGCTGATCGCGACGCTCGTGATGAAGCGCGTCGGGCCGGCCAAGGTGCTGATCGTGTACGGCATCCTGTGCATCGCGCTGCTCGCGTACACGATCAGCGTGCACAACATCACCGCCGTCTATGCGGCCGTGTGCGTGAGCGTGTTCCTCGGCCCGTGCTGGCCGACGATCTATGGCCTCACGATCGACGGCCTCGGCAAGGACACCGAATACGGCGGCTCGATCCTCGTGATGAGCATCGTCGGCGGCGCGGTCGTGCCGCTGATCCAGGGGCTGATTTCCGACCGTACGGGCGGCAACATGCAGCTCGCTTTCGTCGTGCCGCTCGCGTGCTTCGTCGTGATCGTCTACTACGGCTTCTACTGCCTGCGCCACCAGGCGGCCGCGATACCCGACGCAACGGCCGACGGCAACGCCCGCGCGCGCTACGCCGCGACGCGCAACACGTCGGGGGCGTAAGCATGCGAGGCGAGATCGAACTGCGGCGCGACGACTTCCGCGAAGCACCGCGCACGCTGTACCGCACCGAAGTCATCACCGGCTACCTGAGCGCGGCGGAAGCACGCGATGCATAACGCGATGCGCGGCCGCGTTGCGTCAGGTCACGAGCGCGATTCCGTGTTCGCGGATCGTCGTTTCGTAGCGGCGGCTCAGTTGTCCGTCGGAGATCACGTAGTTGAAGTCGGTCAGTTCGGCGAAATAGGCCGCGCGCACTTCGTCGAACTTCGTGTGGTCGACCAGCAGGAAGCGGTTCTGCGCACGCGCCATCACCTTCTTCTTCGCGTCGACTTCGTGGAAGTTGAAGCACGTGACGCCGCAGCGGTCGCTCACGCCGGCCGCCGAGATGAACGCCTTCGACACGCGCACCGAGTCGAGGATGCCCGTTTCGGCGACCGATTCGAACACCATGTTCTGGCGGTGATACGCGCCGCCGCACAGGATCACGTTGCAATGCGGTTTCTGCTGCAGCTTCGCGAACACGTTCAGCGCGTTGCAGACGGCCGTGAATTCGAGGTCGTCCGGAATGAAGTCGACGATGAACGGCGTGGTCGAGCCGCAGTCGACGAAGATCGTGTCGCCGGTGGTCACGAACTGCGCGGCAAGCTTGCCGATGCGGCGCTTTTCCTCGGTCTGCCGGTTGTTCTCGGCGCTGATCAGGTATTCGCCGATGTCGCTGCGCTGCGCGGCGAAATGGCGTGTCACGTAACCGCCGATCAGGCTGAGGCCGTGCGGGTTGTCCGCGAGATCGCGGCGGATCGTCATCTCGGACACGCCGAACAGCTCGGCCACTTCCCTCAGATGAATCGCGTTCTGCCCTTGCAGCACGTTCATCAGCGTCTTGATTCGTTCGCCCTTCTTCGTTTCCATGCCTGTATCCTGCGTACCCGTCGCACCTGCCGCTTGTCGTGCCGGGCGTGCGGAGCCGGCCGGAATGTCGTATTTGTAACAAACCGATGTGAAAACATCAACTTTCCGTGTGCCTTGCCGGCATACGATCCGTGGAGTCCTGAAACATGCCGCTTTCCAACGCCCAGCTCGCCCAAACCATCGATCACACGCTGCTCGCGCCCGACGCGAGCGACGCGCAGATCCGCGAACTCTGCCGCCAGGCGGCCGGGCATCGCTTCTACTCGGTCTGCGTGAATTCGGCGAACGTGCCGCTCGCCGCGCGCGAGCTGGCCAGCACCGGCGTGCTCGTGTGTGCGGTGGTCGGCTTTCCGCTCGGCGCGGGGCTGTCGGCCGCGAAGGCATTCGAGGCGTCGGCCGCGATCGCGGCGGGCGCCGGCGAGATCGACATGGTGATCAACCTCGGCGCGCTGAAGAGCGGCCGCGCCGACGACGTGAAGGCCGACATCGAAGCCGTGCACCAAGCGTGCGGCGCGGTGCCGCTCAAGGTGATCCTCGAGACGGGCCTGCTGAGCGACGACGAGAAGGTCCGCGTGTGCGAGATGTGCCGCGATCTCGGTGTCGCGTTCGTGAAGACGTCGACGGGGTTCGGCCACGGCGGCGCGACGCTCGCGGATGTCGCACTGATGCGCCGCACGGTCGGCCCGGATCTCGGCGTGAAGGCGTCCGGCGGCGTGCGCGACCGCGCGGCCGCGCTTGCGATGCTCGAAGCCGGCGCGACGCGGCTCGGCACGAGTTCGGGGGTGGCGATCGTCACCGATCAAAGCAGCAGCGACGCGGGGTACTGACGACGCGGTGCCGGAAGCCCGGCTGCGCGATCCTGCCGACATCCGGCGCTTCCCGGCCAGCAGGGAAGCCGCGCGTCACTCGCGCGCGGCCTCGGCCTCCATCGCATGCATGGCCTCCGCCGGACCGCACACGCCCGCCGCCGGCAATGTCACCGTCACCGTCGTACCCTGCCACGCGGCGCTGTGCACGCGGATCTCGCCGCGATGGCGCTCCACGACCGCCTTGGCAAACGCCATCCCGAGCCCGACGCCCTTTGCGTCGGGTTGCCCTTTCAGGCGAAAGCGCCGGTAGCGCTCGAACAGTCTCGCCTGATCCTCGGCCGCGATCCCGTAACCGTGATCGCGGATCACGCAGCGCACCGACGCACGATCCTCGGCCAGCTCGACGCTGCACTCGATGCGGGTATGCGACGCGCTGTATTCGACGGCGTTCCCCAGCAACTTGACCAGCGCGCGCGACAGCAGCACCGGATCGCCGTGCACGAGCGCGTCGTCGCAATGCGGCACGTCGTCGACGTCGATCTCTTTTTCGCTCGCGTGCGACCAGACTTCGTCCCGCGCCTGGTTCATCAGCTCCGCGACATTGACGAGCTCCGGTGCGTACTCGCCCGCCTCGGCCCGCGACACTTGCGCGAAGCCGTCCGCCATCGCCAGCGTATGACGCGTCAGCCTGCCGATCTCGTGAAGGCGTTCGCGCAACGTGCAGTCGACCGGGCACGCCGCCGGCGCGCCCACGAGCACGACGACCGACGTGAGCGGCGCACGCATGTCGTGCGAGAACAACGTCAGCATGTCGTTGCGCTGCCGCTCGAGCACCTCGCGGCGGACGTACGCGCCGCGCAGCCGATCCAGCGCGTCGTTCAACCGCGCGATCTCCGGACCCGTGCCCGGCACCGCGACGATCGGCGATACGTCGCCCTGGCTCAGCGCGACGATGCCCCGGCTCAACGCGTCGAGCGGTTTCGACAGCGTCCGCTGCGTGCCGCGTACGAGCAGGAACAGTATCGCGATGCAGCACGCCGCTTCGGCGGCGGACAAGGCCATTCTGAAACGAGCCGCATCGCGCAGCTCGACCGCGCGCGCCCGCGTGACGTCGATCACGCGATCACGGAGTTGTTCCGCCGGTCGGAGGTCGCGCATGATCCGCCGCGCGAAGTCCTCGGCATTCATCGCATAGTTGCCCGTCCGGCCCGCGCGGATCGTCGCCGAGACAAGCGGCAGGAAGCTACCCTCCATCGTATCGTTCAGCCGCGCGAAGTCGTTCGCGAGCGTTGGGTCGGCGAGCTGCGGCGAGATCGCGCCGGCAATCAGCGCGCGTAGCTGCACGATGCGTCCGCGCATCTGGAGAATGCGCGCGAGCCGCTCGTCGTCGAGCGGCGCGTTCCGCATCAGCGGTGCGACGAACAGCGAGCCGAGACGCCCGGTGTATTCGCGCAGGTCGCCGAGCAGGTACGCAAGCATCAGCGCGTTCGCCGTATCGGGGTGGCGCATCGCGGTGCCCGCCATCACGTCGTGCGCCAGGGTCGCGAGATCGTCGGCGGCCGCGAACATCCGGTCCTGCGCGGACTGTACTTGCCACACCATGCGCGCGTCCGGCGGCTGCGCGGCGAGCGTGTCGACCTCATGCCGCGCACCGGCCAGCTCGGCGCGGATCGCTTCGATCGCATGCAGCGCGATCCCGCGTTCGGGCGCGTCGAGCACGCTCGCCTGCGCGAGATGCGTTCGAAGCGCGTCGAGCGCCTGGTCGGCGCGCACCCGTGCGGCGCTCACGGCCGTCGCGTCGGCCGCCGCGTCGCGCCGCCGATGCGCGAGCAGCGCATTGGCCGGCCAGCGTTCGGCCGAGATCAGGTTCAACGCGATCATCGTGCGCTCGACCTGTTCGAAGTCGCGCAGATCGAGGCTCCCCTGCCGGTACTGCCGGTAGCTTTCCCAGACGTTCGTCCCGCACGCCACCGCCGTCAGCGCCACCACAAGCACGAAGCCGGCACGCATCCGCTGCCGGATCGACAAGCCGCCGGGGTTCACGATGCGGGCCCGGTTCGCAACGGACGTGCGACGCACGCGGCCTCGTCCGCTCCGCTAGCCGGCATCGCGTTCTCCCCGCCACCCGCCCGCCCCGCACCCGCGCGTCGCGACCGTGCCGCCCTTGCAGCGGGACATGATCGTCGCGCGCGCGTCTTGCCGCGTCGCGCAGGGCGCGACGGGGTCGACACGCGGCGGCGCGTGGACCGCACGCTTGCCGGCGCGTGCCGGCAGCCGGCACGCAACACAGACCGTATGGCGCCGCAACGCGTAGCGATACGTGACGAACGACGCGCCGCAACGCGCGCATGGCGCGAGGTCGAGCACGCCGCCGTCGATGAAGCGCACGAGCATCCAGGCCCGCGTCAGATCGAGCGGCAGCGCAATGCCGGCCGCACCGCCGTGCTCGGCGTATAGCGTGTAGCCCTTGACGAGTGCGTCGAGCCGGGAGCAGCCCGCGTCGTTTCGCAGGAAACGGTAGATGCCATGGAACAGCGATGCGTGAAGATTCGCGAGCCACGTCATGTACCAGTCCGTCGAGGACGGCAGCATCCCTTTCGGCGCCGCGACACCGCGCACCTCCCGGTAAAGACGCGCGAGACGGTCGTACGGCAGCGCGCACTCGATTTCCAGCATCTGGAGCCGCGCGCCGAGCCGGATCAGCGCCACCGCCTGCATCGTGCGTTGCGCATCGTCCACGAGGTCGTGCCGCCTGACAGGATCGTTCATGATGCGGCCTCGTCGGGCAGCGCGAGACCCGCCAGCGCCAGCGCGGTATGGAGACGCACGATGTCGACCGGCGGCGTCGCGCGGGTCAGCGCCGATATCACGCCGTGCCGGCTCGGCCGCAACGCGCAGATGAGCTGTCCCGCCGACGCGAGATCGTTCATGTGCTTCACCGACAACGCCGCCAGCGCAACGGCGACGTCGGCGCTCACGCCCAGACGGAACATGCCGATCGCGCGATCCGACTGCAACAGCCGCTGCGCGAGGCACAGATACGACATGTTCAATTCCCACATTGCGTCACTGTCGTTGACAAGCTTCATCGTTCACCTCGATTAATGCGCTGCCAGGGTCAATGAGTCGTCGTCAAAAATGCGTGCCGATAAAAATTTTATTACGGATCGTTATGTTCTTCTGGCAGTACGAAATATCGAAACCGGACATTCCCGCACGATTCGCATCGCGCGCATGCATGGGGCTGCGATTCAGTTCCGGCGCGGCCTCAGGCGTCGCAGACCGCGTCGCGGCGATGCACGTGGCACCTCGCACGGCACCCCCGAAACGGCCTGCATTGCAAACCGTCACGATTGAGTCTCGGCGATATCCCGTCGAATGTAAACGCGACGTTAGGCGCAAGACAAATGCAGGATAAATAGAGGACAAATGAGACTTTAGTATTAAGACTTTCGTCTTGTACAATCCGGTTCGCTCAGACCGAATCAGCACCGGCCGTCCCACCTTTCATCATCCCAATGAAAATTCTGATCGTCGACGATCACGCGATCCTGCGGGACGGCGTGGAAATGCTGCTCCGTCAGGAGAACAGCGACACGGTCGTCGTTCAGGCGGGCAATGCGGATGACGCGGTGCGGATGCTCGACCAGCACACCGACCTCGACGCCATCGTGCTCGACCTGAAACTGCACGGCATGAACGGGCTCGAAGCGCTCGCCGTGTTCGCGCGGATGCGCCCGGGGCTGCCCGTCATCGTGCTGTCTTCGTCGGAGGATCTGAGCGCGGTGCGCAACGCGTTCGCGCAGGGCGCAATGGGCTACGTCCCGAAGTCCGCCGGCCCGCGCACGCTGCTGTCCGCCATCCGGATCGCACTCAACGGTGAACGTTACGTGCCGCCGCTCCTGCTCGACGAGCATGCCGCGCCGCACCCGGACGGCGCCACGAGCCCGCCACCCGCGTTACGCGACTCGACATTGACGCAACGCCAGGTCGAAGTACTCCGCTATCTTGCGGAGGGCGTGCCGAACAAGATCATCGCGGACAAGCTCGGCTTGTCCGAAAAGACCGTCAAGGCGCATATCACCGCGATCTTCAAGGCACTGAACGTGATCAACCGGACCCAGGCGGCCGCTGCCGGCAGGAAGGCCGGACTGATCTGACCGCCCGCCTGCGGCGCGCCGGTCAAACCGGCCCGTTGGCGCGGGAGGTGCACCGCGCGAATTGCCAACCCGACGCGAATCGCCTAGATTTTCGTCATCCTCATCGCCAGCGGGATCGCAGATGGCTTCCACGCCTCGACCCACGGACGGTCACACATCGCCCGATGCGCCGACCGACCCTGACGGCCCGTTCGATCTCGCCGCGGAGGTGATCGAGCGATGGCAACGCCTCGTCGACCTGATGGCGGATATCGTCGGCGTGCCGGCCGGGCTGATCATGCGCCATGTCGGCAAGGACATCCAGGTGGTGGTGGCCAGCCGCAACGAAACCAATCCGTTCTATCAGGGCGAATCGGCCGAACTGTCCGGCTCGGGGCTCTATTGCGAAGCCGTGATCGAGAGCGACCGCTCGCTGGTGGTGCCCGATGCGCGGCAATCGGCGCAATGGCACGACAACCCGGACCTGCGCGTCAACATGGTCTCGTATCTCGGCCTGCCGATCCACTGGCCCGACCGCACGACGTTCGGCACGATTTGCGTGCTCGACTGCAAGGAAAATGCATATTCGGAACGGTACATCCGGCTCGTCGAGGAATTCCGCGACCAGATCGAAATGCAGCTCCAGTTGATCGACGCGCAGCGGATCGCCGAACATGAGCGCCAGCGCGCCGCACAGCTCGCCGAAAACTTCCGTCAGCAGAAGGATCTCGCCACCGAGGCCTCGCACGTCAAATCGCGCTTTCTCGCGGCCGCGAGCCACGACCTCCGCCAGCCCGTCCATGCGCTCAGCCTGTTCGTCGGCGCGTTGCGGCACGTTCAGATGCCCACCGACGGTGCGCTGCTCGTCGAACGCATCAACCAGTCCGTCAATGCAATGGACGAACTGTTCACCGCGATCCTGGACATCTCGCGGCTCGACGCGGGCGTCGTGCCCGTGCATCGCCGACCGTTCGCGATCGACACGATGCTGGAGCGCGTGTGTAGCGACGTGGCCGTCGATGCGCATGCGAAGGGGTTGCAACTGACGTACGTGCGCAGCACCGTCGTCATCGACTCCGATCCGGTACTGCTCGAGCGCATCGTGCGCAATCTGCTGTCGAACGCGGTGCGCTATACCGACGCCGGACGCATCGTCGTCGGCTGCCGGCGCACCCGCACGCACGTGCGCGTGCAAGTCATCGACACCGGGCGCGGCATCCCGGCCGATCAGCAGGACCGCGTGTTCGACGACTACTATCAGTTGACCCATCATGGCCGCGGGCACGAACAGGGCATGGGTCTCGGGCTGGCAATCGTGCGGCGCCTGGCCGAGCTGCTGGATTGTCCGCTGACGCTGCGCTCCGCGCCCGGGCGGGGCTCGTGCTTCGAACTGCAGGTGGCGCGGATGCCCGCGACCGCCCGGCCACCCGGTGCCGTTGCGGACGAGATCGCCGTCGACGCGGCCGCGGCCGCCGCCCACCTCGTGGTCGTGATCGACGACGAATCGGCCATCCGCACCGGGATGTCGATCCTGCTCGCGCAATGGGGCTACCGGGTCGTCGCGGCCGCGTCGGCAAGCGAGGCCATCGCACACCTGGCGTCGGACGACGTACGCCCGACCTTGCTGATCTGCGATCTGCACCTGCACGGTGACGAGAACGGAATCGGTGCGATCTCGCGGCTGCGCGACGAGTACAACACGGCCATTCCGGCGATGCTGATCACCGGCGACACGACGGCGCGCCGGCCCGGCCGGTCGAAACACGACGGCTTCATGCTGCTGCACAAGCCGGTGCCAAGCGACAAGCTGCGCTCGGCAATGGAGCGTGTCCTGCGCGCGCAGACGGGGAGACAGGCTGGCGGGCACACCGATCGTGTCAACAGATCCTAGCCGGTGCGCGGTCCCGAATCAGGCGTCAACTCCGCAATACGCTCACGCAGCCGTGGCGCGACGAAATCGAGAAACGCGCGCAGTTTCAGCGGCATCGGCGCCTGCCCCTTGTGCACGAGGCTGACCGGCAGCGGCTGCGATTCGAACGCATCGAGTACCACGTCCAGCATGCGATCGCGCAGTGCCTGCGCGACCTGATACGACAGCACGCGGATCAGCCCCACGCCGAGCACGGCGGCATCGATGGCCGCTTCGGCCGTATTCACGGCGAAGCGTGAGTGGACGGGCACCGTCAGTTCGCCCTTCTCGCCGTCGAACACCCACGCGCGCCGCGACGCCAGCACCTCGAAGGTAATGCATTGATGCTGCGCCAGATCGCCGGGCGCTTCGGGCGCGCCATGTGCCGCGAGGTAGGCGGGACTCGCGCAGATCACACGGCGCACGCTGCCGACACGGGTCGCCATGAAGGTGCTGTCGGGCAACTCGCCGATCCGCAGCGCGACATCGATCTGTTCTTCCATCAGATGGGTGACGCGGTCCGTCAGCACCAGGCGCACGTCGATCTCGGGATAGTGGGCGAGGAACGCGGCCACCACCGGCACGATATGCAGGCGCCCGAACACGATCGGCGCGGTGACGATCAACTCGCCGCGCGGCGCCGCGTATTCGCCGGTGGCGGCGCGCTCGGTTTCCGCGATGTCGTCGAGGATGCGCCGGCAACCGGCGACATACGACTCGCCGGCCTCGGTCAGCGACAGTTGCCGGGTCGTGCGATGCAGCAGCCGCGTATTCAGGTAGGTCTCGAGATCCGAGATCTTGCGGCTCACGGTCGCCAGCGGAATGCCGAGCTGGCGCGCGGCGGCCGACATGCTGCCGGCATCGATCACCGCCACCAGCAGGGACATCGACTCGAGGCGGTTCATGTTGCCTCTCGAATTTCGGAAAGATGATTCCAAATTCTGCTGGATTATCTTTACCAGTGCAAGGCGGTAGGCTGCGTCCAGATCATCCCGCCGACCGCATCCGCTGCCGGCGAAAACGGACCGCCACGAAAGGAACCCGCCATGAACGAATTGCCCCTTGCATCCGGCATGCCGCCCGTCGCGGCTGCCGCGCCGCCCGCCACCGCCTCGCGCGGCAAGATCGTCGCGATGGCCGCCATCGCCGGCGCGGTGGTGACCAACATCTACTGCACGCAACCGATCCTGCCGCTGATCGCGCAGGACCTGCAGGCCGACCCGGCGACGGTCGACCTGGTGGCCGGCGCGGCGCTGCTCGGCTTCGCGACCGGGCTGGCGCTGCTGCTGCCGCTCGGCGACCGCTACGATCGGCGCAAGCTGGTACTGGGCCAGATCGCACTGGCCTTCGCGTTCGCGGTGGCGTCGTCGTTCGCGCCGGGCGTGTGGGCGCTGGTCGGTGCCGCGTTCGGGCTCGGGGTGGTCAGTTGCGTGCCCCAGCAACTGGTGCCGTTCGCGGCCGTGATGTCGGCGCCCACCGAACGCGGTCGCAATGTCGGCACGGTGGTCACCGGCATCATGGTCGGCATCCTGCTCGGCCGCGCGGTCAGCGGCCTGATCGCCGCGCACTACGGCTGGCGCGCGGTATATGGCGTCGAGGCCGCCGCGATGGTGCCGGTGGGCATCGCCGCCGCGTGGCTGCTGCCGCGTGGCGTGCCGAGCACCACGCTGTCCTATGGCCGGCTGCTCGCGTCGCTGTGGACGCTGGCGCGCACGCATCGCCCGATCCGCGAATCGATGATCGTGCAGGCGCTGCTGTGGGCCGCCTTCAATGCGTTCTGGGTCAATCTCGCGGCGCTGCTCGCCGACGGGCCCTGGCACCTCGGCAGCGCGTGGGCCGGCGGTTTCGGCCTGATCGGCGCGGCGGGCGCGCTGGCCGCCATGATCGGCGGCCGGGCGTCGGACCGGATCGGCACGCGGCGCGTGATCGGCCTGGGCATCGCGATCGTGACGGTCTCCTACCTGATCCTGGCCGGCGCCGGCAACTCGCTCGCGCTGCTCGTGATCGGCGTGGTGGTGCTCGACATCGGCGTGCAGGCCGGACTGGTCGCGAACCAGACGCGCGCATTTGCCGCCGATCCGAAGGCGCAGGGCCGCATCAACAGCCTCTACATGACCGCGACCTTCGTCGGCGGCGCGCTCGGCGCAACCGTCAGCGGCGCGCTGATGGCCCGCTTCGGCTGGCATGGCGTGGTCGCGTTCGGCATCGCGGCCGGGCTCGCCGCCGCGCTCGTGCATCGCTGCATGGGGCGGCGCTGATCCGGCGTGTGCGATGACCGACCTCAACGTCATTCATAAGGCGCTCGCGCATCCGTTTCGACGGGACGTGCTGCGCTGGCTGAAATCGCCGGACTCACCGGACACGTTCCCGCGCGCGGCGCGCCTCCATTCGTGCCACGGCGTACCGCTCGCGTCGATCGTGACGCGCAGCGGGTTATCGCAATCGACCGTCTCGGCCCACATCGCGCTGCTGCGCGACGCGGGCCTGATTGTCGCGACACCGGTCGGCCGGTGGATCTTCGTCGCCCGCAACGACACGGCCATCGCCGCGTTCGTCGCCCGGGTCGTCAGCGATCTCTGACCCGGCCCGGGACAGCATCAGGCCGATGTGTTGCGTCGTGCCTGACGTCGCGTTCCGTGGGTTGTCCGAGCGGCGGCAGTAGCGCGGCGCTCAGCCCGTTCGCCGCACGGGTTCGCGTTCTTCCGAGCCGTCTTCTTCGACAAACCGCCCCGCGTAATCGCGCGCGAACTGCACGGCGATGCGGCCCGAGCGCGCGCCGCGTTCGAGCGCCCACTGCAGCGCGGGCTCGCGCGCCGCACGGATCTGCTCGGCGTCGAAACCTGCCGCGCCGAGACGGCTGTCGACGACGGCCAGGTATTCGTCCTGCGTGAAGCCGTAGAACGTGACCCAGATCCCGAAGCGCTCCGACAGCGAGATCCGCTCCTCGACCGCATCGCCGGGACGCAGTTCGCCATTCTCCGCGCGGGACACGTTCGCGTTGTCGCTCGCGTGCTCGGGCATCAGGTGGCGACGATTGGACGTCGCGTACACCAGCACGTTCGACAGGTCGCTCGCGACCGATCCGTCGAGCACGGTCTTCAGCCCCTTGTAACCGGTCTCGCCCGCCTCGAACGACAGGTCGTCGCAAAACACGATGTAGCGCTCGGGCCGCGCGCGCACCAGCTCGACGATCGCCGGCAGGTCGTTCAGCCCTTCCTTGCTGACCTCGATCAGCCGCAACCCGTGCGCCGCGAACGCGTGCAGGCACGCCTTCACGAGCGACGACTTGCCGGTGCCGCGCGCGCCGGTCAGCAGCACGTGATTGGCCGCGAACCCGCGCACGAACTGCCGCGTGTTCCGTTCGACGATCGCGGCCTGACGGCCGACGTTGCGCAGCGCGTCGAACGCGACGAGCGCGGGCGACGGGATCGGCTCGAGCGGTGCCGCGTGATGACCGCCGCCGAAGCCGCGCCAGCGGAATGCGACGGCCGCCTCGAAATCGACGGCCGCCGGCCGCCCGGTGTGCGCCATCGCTTCGAGCGCCACCGCGATCCGTTCGAGCTGACGCGCGAGCGACGACACGGCAACGGGTGCGCGCCCGTCCGGCAGCGCGGCGATCGGGTCCTGCAGGTCGCGAGCGCCGCTCATTGCCGAGCGCCCTGCGACGCGCCCGCCTGAAACGGGAACCGCTGCGCGAGCGCCACGCCGAGCAGCGCGACACCCCCGCCGATCAGGTGATAAAGCCGCAGCGATTCGCCGAGCAGCACGATCGCGCCGCCGGCCGTCATCACGGGCAGCAGGTTCATGAACATCGCGCAGCGGCTCGGGCCGAGCAGCCGCACGCCCTGCATCCACAGATAGGGCAACACCACCGACGCCAGCACGCCGGCGTACAGGATCAGCGGCACGCTCGCGCGTGTCGGCCACGCGGCTTGCGCGGGCAGCCGCAGCAACATCGGCACCATGAACACGAGCGCGGCGAGCGCCTGCACGTAGGTCGACTGCCACGCCGGCAGCGCACCGATGCGCCAGCGCTTGAGCAGCACGCCGTAGAGCGCATACGCGGCCGACGCGGCCAGCATCAGCAGGTCGCCCGCATGCACGCCGCGCGCGGCGATCGCGGTCGGGTGCCCTTCGGCGATCAGGTACACGACGCCCGCGAGCGACAGCATCCCGCCGGCCACCATGCCCGCGCCCGGCGGATCGCCGAGCAGCAGCGAGCTGAGCGCCATCGTCATCAGCGGCACGAGCGCGGTGATGATCGCCATGTTGGTCGCGCTCGTCGTTTTCGCGGCCTCGTAGGACAGGCTCTGGAACAGCGCCATCGCGAGAAAGCCGAGCACCGCGAGCTTCGGCAGGTGCGCGACGAGCGCCGCGCGGTTGCGCCACGCGGGACGCAACGTGAACAAGCTCATCAGCGCGACGGCGAGCAGCAGCCGGTAGAACGTGATCGCCGACGGGTCGATCGTCGATGCCGACAGCTTCGACACGACGACGTTGCCGGCCCACAGCGCGATCGCGCAGAAGGGAAACAGAAAAGGAGACTTGTTCATCGCGTTTGACGGATTAATATCGTGACAGGGGTCTGGCGTGCATCGGAACGCCATCGTGCCCGCCCGCCCAACTGCCTGTCTCACGCCAAAATGTCAGGACTTATCGCCAATCGGACAATCGAGTCCACCCCGCCCTTCGCGCACCTGCGCTACGAATCGACACCGATGCCCGTGTCGGCGATGGCGGCGACATACGCGCACGGCACGTTCATCGAGCCGCACCGCCATCGCCGCGCGCAATTGCTCTATGCGATCGAGGGCGTGATGCACGTGCAGTCCGAAGGTGCGTCGTGGGTCGTGCCGCCGACGCGCGGCGTGTGGCTCGAAGCGGGCCTCGACCATACGGTGCAGATGAGCGGCGACGTGCAGATGCGCACCGTGTTCGTCGAGCCCGGCGCGGTCGAGCACCTGCCCGCGCGGAGCTGCGTCGTGGAAGTGCATCCGCTGCTGCGCGAGCTGATCCTCGCCGCAGTTGACGTGCCGCTCGACTACGCGCCTGGCTCGCGCCACGATCACCTGATGCACCTGCTGCTCGCCGAGGTGACGGTCGCGCCGCTGCTGCCGCTGTACCTGCCCTGGCCGCACGACGCGCGCCTGCGGACGATCTGCGACACGCTCGTCGCCGCGCCCGACGACCTGCGCACGATCGCCGAGTGGGCCGACGTGCTCGGCCTGTCGGTGCGTACGCTGCATCGCGCGTTCCGCCGCGAGACGGGGCTCAGCTTCCGCCGCTGGCGCGAGCAGGCACGGCTGCTGCTCGCGCTCAAGCGTCTGGCGCACGGCGAGAAAGTGCTGACCGTCGCGATGGATCACGGCTACAGCAGCCAGAGCGCGTTCTCCGCGATGTTCAAGCGGCATTTCGGCGTGTCGCCGTCGGCGTTTTATGCGTAGCGCGGGTTCGGCGCGACGGCGGCGCTACCGCGCCGCAATCCCCGCGATGAAAAACACGCACGCGGCCGCCGACGCCACCGTGCGCACGTGATTCCACATCGTCCAGTCGTGCACGTAGCGCGTCCACAGCGCCGCGCCGTGCGTCGTGAGCGGATCGGCCACGGCAAGCGCATCGTTGAGCGGCACGTTGACGGCCATCGTCACCGCGAACATGCCGAACACGTAGAGCACGCCGCCCGCGACCGCCGCCATCGCGCCCGGCTGGTCGCGATCGAACAGCGCGATCACGACCAGCGAGAGCGCCATCAGCGTCGTGCCGAGGAACAGCGGCATGAACGGCGAACGCACGATGTCGACGTTGATCGCATTCATCGCGGCCACGCCGGCATGCGGCGCGATCCGTGCGAGCGACGTCATCACGAACGTCGAGAACGCGAAGTACACGCCGGCCATCAGCCCGCAGCCGATGGCCGAACCCCACAGCAACGCGGAAGTCACGAGCGCGATCATGGTCATGCACTCCACACGCCGGTCGCGGCCGTCGCACGCGCATAGTCGGAGAAATCGCGCGCGGGCCGCCCGAGCGTCTCCTCGATGCCGTGCATCACCGCGCTGTTGCGCCCGTCGAGCACCACGCCGAACAGTTCGTCGAGCAGCGCGACGACCGGCTCCGGCACGCCAACCTCGCGCAGCGCCGCGACGAACGCGTCCGGCGGAATCTCGCGATAAGCGATCGGCCGGCCGGCCGCTCGCGCGATCTCGCCGACCGCTTCGGCGAACGTCAGCGCGCGCGGCCCCGTCACCTCGATCACGCGGTTCGCGAACCGTGCATCGGTGAGCGCGGCCACGGCCACGTCCGCGATGTCGTCCGCATCGACGAACGGCTCGCGCACCGCACCGGCCGGCAGCGCGACCTCGCCGGCCAGCACGCCGTCGATCAGGTAGCCCTCGGAGACGTTCTGGTTGAACCAGCTCGCGCGCACCACACCCCAGCCCACACCTGACGCCTGCAGCGCGGCCTCGGCCGCCTGCGCGCGTGGCTCGCCGCGCCCCGACAACAGCACCACACGCTCGACGCCGCTGTCACGCGCGAGCCGCGCGAATGCGGCGATCGCTTCCACCGCGCCGTCGACGGCCAGGTCGGGCTGGTAGGTCACGTACGCGGCCGACACGCCGTCGAGCGCGGCGGGCCAGGTCGCGGGCGCCGTCCAGTCGAAGCGAACGGCCGACGTGCGCGACACGGGCCGGGTGGCGATGCCGCGTGCGCGTAGCCGCGCATCGACGCGGGCGCCCGTCTTGCCCGAACCGCCGACGATGAGGATGGGAAGTGCCGACATGTGCGTCTCCTTGGGTTAAAATACGAGAATGTCTCGCGTTTCAAAAACACGATAGACTCTCGCATTAGCAACGTCAAGTTTTTCCGGAGGCGGCATGGGTCGACAAAAATCGGGGCAGAACGACGAGCCTGAAGCGGCGGCGGCAGCGGACGCGCCGGCGCGCGCGCGGCTCGTTCCGACGCAGCAGCGCAGCCGCGAGCGGTTCGAACGCATCCTCGCGTGCGCGTCGGAAGTCATGATCGAGAAAGGCTGCGATGCGTTCCGGATGAGCGACATCGTCGAGCGCACGGGCATCTCGTTCGGTTCGCTCTATCAGTACTTTCCGGACAAGGCCGCCGTGATCGGCACGCTCGCGGAGCGCTACAACGCAGTCGGGCACGACTGCGTGCGGCGCGATCTGGCGAAGATGAAGCGGATCGAGGATCTGCACGGCACGCTGTGCCGCATCACCGACAGCTACTACCAGATGTTCGTCGACGAGCCGCTGATGCGGGACATCTGGCGGGCGACGCAAGCCGACCGCGCGCTGCAGGAACTCGACCAGGCGGACGGCGTGTTTCTGGCCGGGCTATTGACGGGTGCGCTACGGGATCTCGCGCCGACGGTACCCGACGCGCAATTGGCGGCATTCTCGGAATTGACGATGGTGTTGATCGCTGCGGCGGTGCGGCATGCGATCGAGCTGCCGCCGAAGGCGGCGCGCAGGATTCTCGCGATGTTCAAGCGGACATTGCCGCAAGATTTATCGGTGCTTGACAGCTAGGATGCGCTCGAATCCTCTAACCGAGACATTCCGATTTCGCACTTGAAACAAAATATTCGTTAATACAATTACGCAAATCCATATGGGCGCAACCCGAGACCCCGGCGCCCGCCCCCCCTGATTCCCCATCCAAACCGACTCAATAACCCGCTGCTCCCGGGAGCGCGGGTTATTCGTCTTTCGCGCGGGGCAATCCGCTTCGTGACGCGACGCTCGTTTCGCCCCGGTGAACGTCGCGTTGCTTTATTCAGCGCTCCGGCAGCCAGATTCCATCGGAGTCAACAAATCGCGAGATGGTTAACCGAAATCGATTAACTCGATCAAATGCCGATGCTTAATGGAATCGATTTCAATCAATAATTCCAACCACCAACCCACATTACCATTTACTTTCCAATTTTAATTCCGCTAAGCTTACGGCACGCTTTTTAAACCCACAAAATCGATCGATTAATTTCCGACCCCAAGCAATCTGCATTAAATCGGTCGATTATTGTTTATTTTGAAAATCAAATGAGACGGAATAAATCCATAAAAACCGGCAAGCCATCATGTGATTGACCGGGCTCTCCGTGCGTCGCGCGGCGACATGTGCCTGCCGCCCCGACCACGCCTCTTTGGCATCGCGATTCAGGTTGCGCGGGACGGGCCCGATCAAACGGCCCGGCCGGCGCCGCACCGCTATCGCGGACTTCGAACTCACACTCTTGCGAGCGCTGATGATGGACGACTTTTGCCGCGCGAACCTGCCCCCTGCCGAAGATTGGCCGACGTTTGTCTTCGAGTTGCCGGGGCTGCAGTTTCCGCCGTTTCTCAATTGCGCCGCCGCGCTGCTGGATACCGCAGTCGAGGAACGGGGCTGGGGCGATCGCGTTGCGATCAGGACCGAGTCGGGCATCACGTGGTCATATCGCGAGTTGCGCGATGCCGGCAACCGGATCGCCAACATGCTGGTCCGCGATGCGGGCCTGGTGGCCGGCAATCGGGTGCTGCTGCACGGCGCCAATCATCCGATGCTGGCCGCCGCGTGGTTCGGCGTGGTCAAGGCCGGCGGCGTGGCCGTCGCGACGATGCCGAAGCTGCGCGCGGGAGAACTGTCGACCGTCATCGGGCGAGCCCGGGTCACGCACGTCATCTGCGAAGCCGGGCTGTCGACCGAGCTTGACACGGCGATCGCGCGCATTCAGTGGCGCGGCGACGTTCGGTACTACGAAACGGACGACACGCATCCGCACGCGCACTGGCTCGGCGGCTATTCAGCGGCATTCGCGGCGGCCGACACGCGCGCGGACGATCCTTGCCTCATCGCGTTCACGTCGGGGACGACCGGGGAACCGAAGGCTACCGTCCATTTTCATCGTGACGTGATGGCGGCCTGTCACTGCTTTCCGCAGCACGTGCTCAGGCCCACGGCCGATGACGTCTTCTGCGGGTCGCCACCGCTCGCGTTCACGTTCGGCCTCGGCGCGCTGCTGCTGTTTCCGATCAGTGTCGGCGCAAGCGTCGTGCTGTTGACGAAAGCGAGCCCGGAGCGGCTGCTGGCCGCCATCGACCGGCATCGGGTCAGCATCCTGTTTACGGCGCCGGCGGCCTATCGGGCCATGCTCGACCATCTCGACACGCATGACCTGTCGTCCCTGCGCAAATGCGTGTCGGCGGGTGAAGCGCTCCCGTCCTGGACGCGCGACGCATGGCGGGAGCGCACCGGCCTGCACCTGATCGATGGAATCGGGTCGACCGAGATGCTGCATATCTTCGCGTCGACCGGCGACACCGGCGCGAAGGACGGCGCAATCGGCAAGGCCGTGCCCGGTTACCGCCTTGCCGTCGTGGACGAGCACGGCCAATGCCTGCCGCCCTACGAAATCGGCTATCTGGCCGTACAGGGGCCGACCGGGTGCCGCTACCTGAATGACGCGCGGCAACGCGACTACGTCAAGCACGGCTGGAACCTGACGGGCGACAGCGCCTACCTGGACGAGGACGGTTATCTGTTCTATCAGGCGCGCGCCGACGACATGATCATCAGCTCCGGCTACACGGTATCTCCCGGCGAAGTGGAGCAGGCGTTGCTGCGCCATCCCGATATCGCCGAATGCGGCGTCGTCGGACAGATCGACGAATGGGGCGGCACGCTCATCTGCGCGCATGTGGTGCTGCGACCGGGCGTCGGCGGCTCGGACGCGTTGACGACGCAGCTGCAGCAGCACGTCAAGAACGTGATTGCGCCGTACAAATGTCCGCATCGCGTGACCTATCACGCCGGCGGTTTGCCACGCAACGAATCGGGAAAATTGCGGCGCGCCGTGCTCCGGCAGGCAGGTCATGGCGCGACGCATCCCCTGAATCAAGCAGTCCTCAACGAGCACGCCTTATGAAAATTCTCGGCGCCGCGGTGGCCATTCCGGACCCCGCGATCACCGCGCAATCCTGCGCCAACGATTACGCGATCAAGGCAGCCAGGCAGGCGCTGCAGCAAGCCGGTTGCCTGCCGTCGGAACTGGATCTGATCGTCAGCCTGTCGATTTCTCCCAGCCGGATGGCGGACGCGCCGACGATCGCCGGGCCGCGGCTGGCGCACTCGGTGCAGCGCGACCTGCGTGCGCGGCATGCGGTCGTGTTCGATCTGCTCGACGCGGACTGGACGCTCGCACTCGATCTCGCGCAAAGCCATTGCAAACAGCTCGGCTATCGGCGCGCGATCGTCGTTCGCGCGGAGGCACTCGCGGACGTCGAACAGGTGGCCGCGAGCGGCTTCGCCGACGGCGCGGGGGCGATCGTCCTGACGCCTGCCGGCCAGGACCGCGTCGATGCCAGCCGCTACGCGGACCTCGATTCGCCTCCGTTCGCGACGCTCGACGCGCTGCCTGCCCGGCGCGTGAACGGCATCCTGTCACTGGCCCGCTTCGAGAGCCGGTTCGATCACGCAACCGGTCGCTTCGACGCCGAACCGGCCAATGCGGCCACCGCGGTGCGCGCGATGGTCGACGCGGTGCAGAGCCGCATCGACCGGCGCGCCGCCACGCTGTTTTGCGAATCGTGGTTGAGCGGATGGCCATCGATCGCCACCGGCGTGGGTCGCGATTTCCACATCGATGTCGTCGCCGGTTCGACGGACATCCCTAACCCGTTCCAGCTGCCCGCGTGGCTCGCGTCCCGCGTCGCACATTCGATGTCGTTGCGTGAGGATGAACGGTCGGTGGTCACCATGACGCTGGATCCGTTCAGGCCGCGCATCGCCTGCAGCACGATGGAGGTCTGATGGTGCACAACGTTCGAATCGCAAGTCTCGCGTGCCGCCTGCCGGCGCGCCAGGTCCCCAACGACGATCCCGTGTTCGCGGGCGTCGAGCCCATTCCGTCGGAATGGTGGCAATTCTGGGGCATCGAATCGCGCTACATGATCGATCCCGATGCCGGCGAATCCGAGCTCGCGCTGGCCGAGCGCACGGCGCGCGACGCACTCGCCCGTGCCGGCGTGGAGGCCGCCGAACTCGATCTGGTGCTGTTCAACATGACGTCGCCGTTCGTCTCGCTCACCGACGGCCGGCGCCGTTTCGCGCCGCGGCTGTCGCGCGCGCTGCGCGACCGGCTCGGCGCCATGCGCGCGCTCGACGCCGATGTCGAGATGGAATGCGCGAGCTTCGTGCTGCAACTGCAGATCGCGACCAACCTCATCAAGCAGGGACGCGTGAAGCGCGCGCTGGTGTGCTCGTCGGAGCGCATGTCGGCGGTGGTCGACTACACCAGCAAATCGTCGACGAACTTCGGCGATGGCGCGGCCGCGGCCGTGCTCGTCGCCGAGCCGGCCGATCCCGGCGGTGCCGACTGGCTGGATGCCGCGTATCGCAGCGATGCAACGCACTACGACCTCGTGACGATGCAGTGGCGCAACGCCCGGGCGGCGGCTGACGATGACGCGGCAACCGACGCCGACAATCCGTTCGGCGTGTATTTCACGCTCAAGCCCGAAGCGCAGGAGGCGATCTCGCGCTTCATGCCGGTGGCCATTCCCGATATCGTCGAGCGGCTGTTGCAGCGGAGCGGAACGAACATCGCCGACGTCGATGCGATGGTGTTCCATCAGCCGTCGGCGCTGCTCGTGCGCGCATGGGCCCAGCGGCTCGGGCTCAAGCCCGACCAATACGTGATTCGCGTGGCCGATTGTGCGTGCCTCGTGTCGGCCGCCGTGCCGTTTGCATTGTTCGAGTCGATCCGGGAAGGCGTGATCCGGCCGGGATCGTTGGTCGTGATTGCCGGCGCAGGCGCCGGCTGGGGCTTCGGCGCGCAATTGTGGCGCTGGGGCGAAACCGTCGTGACCGATGCGGGCGAAACCATCGCCGCCGTCACGGAGCAGGAGGTGCGGGCATGACCGCCAGACTCGTTATCGCCGGGATGGGCCACGCGCTGCCGGACCGGATCGTCAGCAACGACGAAGTCGCCGGCATGATCGACACCAGCGACGCGTTCATTCGCGAACGAACCGGCGTCGTCGCGCGACGCTATCTCGCCCCCGATCAGCATCTGGCGGATCTCGCGTGCCCGGCCGCGGAACGGGCGATGGCCGACGCGGGCGTCAGCGCGCAGGACGTCGATCTGCTGATCGTCAATACGCTGTCGCCGGATCATCACGATCCGTCGCAGGCGTGCTACATCCAGCCCCGGCTCGGCTTGCGGGAGATTCCGTGCTTCGATATCCGCGCGCAATGCAGCGGCGGGCTCTACGGGGTCGAGATCGCGCGCCATTTCCTCGCGAGCGGCCTGTATCGCAACGTGCTGCTGATCTGCGCCGAGGCGCTGTCGCGGCGGATCGACACCAGCAATGCCGGCCGGAATCTGTCGATCCTGCTGAGCGACGGCGCCGCCGCGCTGCTGCTGCAAGCGACGGACCACCCGGCGCACGGGCTGATCGACCTGACGCTCGGCGCCGACGGCACCCAGTTCGATCTGCTCAGCACCGAAGCGCCCGGCGCGCGACGCCCGCGCTTCATCGACGAAGACGACATCGCGGCCGGCCGGCATTACTTCCGGATGAAAGGCGGGCCCATGTTCGAAGACGCCACGCGACGCATCGTCGACGCGTGCCGGCAGATGCTCGACAAGCACCGGCTGACGATCGGAGATATCGGCCTGGTCGTGCCGCATCAGCCGAACCTGCGCATCCTCGACGCGGTCATCGAGCGGCTCGGTCTGCCCCGCGAGCGCTGCATGATTTCCGTGGATCAGCTGGGCAACATGGCAAGCGCGGCGTTTCCGGTCGCGCTCGCCATCGCGCGCGAGCAAGGCCGCATGCCGGCCGGGCAGCTCAACCTCTTCGTGACCTACGGCGCGGGCGCGACCTGGGCCTGTGCGCTCTATCGGAGCTGAACGACATGCTGAACGCTTCCCCGGGGTGGATCGAGCCGCGGCTGGCCCTCGTCGGCACGGCTGACGTGCCGCTGTACGTGATCGTCAACGACGAGGCCGCGACGCTGATCGAGGGCGGCCTGAGCGGCATGACGGAACTCGTGTGGCAGCAACTTCACGATCTGCTGCGGGACTTCGGCGGCATCCGGCATCTGCGCTACTGGCTGATCACCCACTCGCACTATGACCATTGCAGCCTGCTGATGACGCTCAAGTCGCGCATGCCGTGGCTCCATGTATCCGGTTCTCCCGACGCGTTCGATGCGTTCCAGAGCCCGTCGGCCTGCCGCACCATCCGTCAGCTCGACGCGCACGCGTCACGGTCGTGGGCGCCCGCCGTCGGTATCGACTTCACCGAGCTGTCCGACCTGCCGTTCTACCCGGTCAATCCGGGCACGCAGCTCGACATCGGCGGCGGGATGCAGATTCGCACGATCGCACTGCCGGGCCACAGCCGTTGCCAGTTCGGCTACTACTGCCCGCAGCTGGATATCGGTTTCGTGTCGGATGCGCTCGGCGAGTTTCACGGTGCCACCCACTGGCTGCCGCTGGTCTTTCAGGATCTGTTTGCGTATCGGCACTCGCTGGGCGTCATCGAGCAGCTGCACGCGCCGCGGCTCGCACTGGGGCACCACGGCATCCTCGCCGGTGCACTCGCCCGATCGGCCGCGCGGCACGCACGCGCATGCCTCGATGCGCGCGAGGCCGACGCGCGCGCGGTTCGCGGCAACACCGCCGCCACGCAGGAACTGGCCCACCACTGGACTGCCCGTTACGCAGCAAGAAGCGAAAAGGTGGTGCCGCATTTCCTGCATCTCAAAAGCATGATGCACATGATCGATCTGTTCCATCGCGCCGAATAGCCTCCTTCGGATTCCCGCCGCAGCAACGCATGGGCGCCGCCCGGCGTCGGGCCGCTGCTCGCTGTTTTCAATCCTCTTCCGACGACATCATGACCACTGCGACCTTGCCGACCACGCTCAGCGAATTGCTTCAGAACCGGGCCGCCACCCTCGGCGACAAAACCGCCTACGTGTTCCTGAGCGGGCCGCCCGATCAGGAACAGGCCGAATCGATGACCTTCGCGGCGCTCGACGCACGCGCCCGGCAGATCGCCGCGCTGCTGCGGCAGAACGCGGTCGAGATCGGCGACCGCGTGCTGCTGCTGTGCCGGCCGGGGCTCGATTACGTCAGCGCCTTCATGGGGTGCCTGTATGCGGGCGCGATCGCGGTGCCTGCCTACCCGCCGCGCAACAGGCAGCACATGGTGCGGATCGCCGGCATCGTCGAGAACGCGGGCGCCAACACGATCCTGTGCTCGGCCGATGACCACGCGCGCTGCACGACCTGGCTCGCCGATACCGATGCATCCGGCAGCACGCTGCTCGACGTCGGCGGCGCGCAGGTGCTGGAACCCGTCGATGCGCCCGCCGACGTGCAGCCCTCCCACATCGCCTTTCTGCAATACACGTCGGGAACCACCGGCAGCCCCAAGGGCGTGATGGTGTCGCACGGCAACCTGATGCACAACCTGGGGCTGATGCGCGAATGGCTCGCCTATGACGAGGCAAGCACGATCGTCAGCTGGCTGCCGCCCTACCACGACATGGGCCTGATCAGCGTGATCCTGACGTCGCTCTACGGCGGCTTCCGGAGCGTGCTGATGGCCCCGGAACGCTTCATCCAGCATCCGTACCTGTGGCTGCGCGCAATCAGCCAGTACCGTGCGGACCTGACGGGCGCGCCGGATTTCGCGTACCGGATGTGCTACCGGCGGATCTCCGACGAACAGCTGGCGACGCTCGACCTGTCGTGCCTGCGGGTCGCCTACAACGGCGCCGAGTCGGTGCGCGCCAGCACGCTGACGGATTTTGCGCAGCGCTTCGCCGCCGCGGGCTTCGCCGCCGACGGCTTCCTGCCGTGCTACGGGCTGGCGGAGGGCACGCTGTACGTCGCCGGCCGCACGGAGCGGCATCCGATCCGCACGCTGTGCGTCGATCAGACCGCGCTCCAGCGGCAATCCGTCGTGTTGCGCAGCGAGTTCCAGGGCGTATCGCCGCAGCCGCTGGACCGCCCGGGCGAGCGAGTGCTGGTCGGCGTGGGCCGCACCGACGGCGAACAACAGGTGATCGTGCGCGACCTGGAGACCAATGCGCGTTGCGACGATCGGACCATCGGCGAAATCTGCGTGGCCGGCCCGAGCATCGCCGCCGGCTACTGGCGTCTGGACGAGCAGACGCATTCGACCTTCCGGCACACGCTGGCCGACGACCGGGATCAGGCATTCATGCGCACCGGCGATCTCGGCTTCATTCTGGATAACGAACTGTACGTCACCGGCCGGCTCAAGGACATGGTGATCCTGGCCGGCCGCAACTACTACTCGGAAGACATCGAGTACGCGCTGATCGTCGGCATGCCGGAACTCGTGCCGAACGGTTGCGCGGCCTTCATGGACGACCAGTTCGACGCGGAACGCCTGATCGTCGTGGCGGAAGTCGAGCGCACGCAGCGCAAGGGCAATCTCGACAGCTTCATCGACGCGATTCGCCAGGCGATCTGGAACCGCCTCGACATCGGCCCGAGCGCGATCGTGCTGGTGTCGCCCGGCAGCGTGCCGAAAACGTCGAGCGGCAAGGTGCGCCGCAGCACGTGCCGCACGCAGTTGCACGACGGCGCGCTGACGATCCTCGCGCAGTGGGACGTCGAGGGCGGCGTCGAGACGCCCGCGCCCGATCGCCGGCAGCCCGCGCGCCCGGCAGCAGTTGCCGACAAACCGGCGGCCAACGATCGCCGGCGCGATGCCAGCGCCACCGTCGACGAACTGAACGACTGGCTCAGGCACTACGCCCGCACGCGGATCGATTCGCGCACCATCGACGAGCGCCGCACCATTCCGCCGCACATCGTGCTCGATTTCGGGAACCGGGGCCTGCTCGGCATGCCGATCGACCGTTCGCATGGCGGCCTCGGCCTCGGCCAGCGCGACATGTCGCGCGTGTTGGCGCAACTGGCCGCGATCGATTCGACGCTGGCTTTCTTTGTCGCGTTGAACAACACGCTCGGGATCCTGCCGATCATGCAGCATGCGCAGCCGCCGTTGCGCGAGGAATTGCTGCCGAGCCTCGCGAGCGGCCGGATGCTCGCCGCCTTCGCGATCACGGAGCCGGCCGCGGGTTCGCATGTGCGCGCGATCGCGTCCCGCGCGCAGCGCATCGAGTCCGGCGACTGGCTGGTCACGGGCAACAAGAGCTGGAGCGGCTCGTCCGCGTGGGCGGGGATCATCAACGTGTTCGCGAAGCAGGCCGACGGCACGGGGATGGTCGGATTGGCGGTGCGCCCCGGCACGCCAGGCGTGCGGATCGGCGCCGAGGAGCTGACGATGGGCGTGCGCGGCATGATCCAGAATTCGCTGCATCTGGATCGGGCACGCATCAGCGACGCATACCGGCTCGGCGACATCGGCCAAGGGATGTTCGTGGCGCAGCACGCGATGAACATTGCGCGCCTCGGCATCGCTGCCGTCTGCGTGGGCGGAATGAAACGCTGTGCGCAGCTGATGCATCGCTACGGGGCGCGGCGCCAGGTCGGCACCGGCCTCCTGCTGGACAACCCGCTGAGCCGCCTGCGCCTGGGCGAACTGCGGGACCGCATCGACGGGCTCAACGCGCTGGTCGAGCACCTGGCCACCGAGCTGGACCTCGGCGTCGCGCTGCCTGAAGACTGCCTGCTGATCTCGAAGATTCTCGGCTCCGAGCTGCTGTCGCAATCCGCCGACGAGATGATGCAGTTCCTGGGCGGCCGCGGTTATATCGAGACCAACCTGGCGCCGCAGATCTTCCGCGACGCGCGCCTGACCCGCATCTTCGAGGGGCCGACCGAAACGCTGCTGGTTCACCTGGGCAGCCGTCTGCTCAACGGGAGCGACGATTTGCTGCGCTATCTGGAGCATGCGCTGGGCGCCGGCGTGCTGGCCACGGAGCTGCGCGAGCTGGGCGCACAGCTGGCGCAAGACGGGCTCGCCAATGCGTCGAAACTCGGCGGCGCCGCGCATGCCGCCGTCTGGGTCAATTACTGGCTCGGCACGGTCGCGCAATGGGGCTTGCTGCTGGCGGTGATCGAACGCGCGGCCGCACAGCAGCGCATCGGCGACGGCGCGCTGCGCTGGGCGCAGAGCCAGTACGAACGCGCGATCGAGGCCGCGCAACGGCAGGTCGGCCTGCGCTCGGCGCTGTCCACGTCGGTGGAGTTGAACGACTGGGCAGCGCGCACCGGGTTCGAGATCGGCGCGATCGAGCAAACGATCCCGGGCGCAAGCCAGCTCGTCGATCCGTTGCTGGACGCCCATGCCGACGCGCGTCCGGTCTCCTCCGCGCCCGACGCGCCAGCCGGCGAAGATGCCGGTTCGGCGGCCCCGATCGTGAGCGAGCCGGCGAGCCTGATCGATCGCCAGCAGGTTCATGCCGTCGAACAATGGCTCATCGCGTGGCTGGGCGAGCGCCTCAAGCACCGCAAGCTTCGATTGACGCGCGAGTCGACGTTCGCCGAGATCGGCTTCGATTCGATCCTCGCCGTCGAAATGACGATCGTATTCAGCGACGCGTTCAGCGTGACAGTCGATCCGTCCGCGGTCTGGGACTACCCGTCCATTCGCGCGCTGGCCGCCCATCTCGCGCCCCGGACGCACGGCGCCGCGCCGGCGGTTGCCGTCGCGCACGCCGATCCGGATGCACCTTCACTCATTGCAGCCCAACCTTCGACCCTGTGAGACCGTCCAACATGCACGCCCGATTCGACCTTGGTGATTCCACCGCCGCGCTGGCCCGACAACTCGAACACTATCTCCACGCCTATCCCGACGAAACGCGCACCTTGCTCGGCCTGTCGGCCGGTACCGCGATCGGCGTCGAGGTGCTCGACATGGAACTGCCGGTCAAGCTCGAGCAACACACACATGCAGCCACGCTGCGCATCGGCCGACACGACGCTCAGCGCGTGATGGCCTATACGCGCAGTTGCAACTGGGCGAACGGCATCGTGCTGGTGCCGACACTGGCGCGCCTGGTGTTTGCCGGCGCGTTCCGCGGCCTGCGGGCCGGCGCGCCCCGCGCGATGCGCGCGTTCGCGGAATCCCGCCAGCCCGACCCGACCCGTAACCTGGGGGTGCTGTGGGGCGCCCTCAACCTGTTGAGCCTGGCCGGCTGGCTGACCCTCGATCGCGGCGACGAAGACGCCGAATATGCGCTCACCCCGGCCGGTGAATATGTCGTCGCGTGCGTCGAGCGCACCCGGCCGCTGTTCGAGCAACTGGCGAATGCCACGTCGGTGCTCCAGCATCTGCACGCACTGTGTCATCGAACGCGCGTGGCGGCCAACGACAGCGTGCTGTATGCGCAGCTCGCGCGGATCTGCGTGGCGGGCTGGCCGGAGCTTCCGCTCCCGGCCACCGATCTGGAGCGCCAGGTGAATGGACAGCTGCGCACGGCGATGGACGGCCTGCTGCTCGGCCCGACCTGGGTCGCGCTCGATATGCCGGTGTTCGACAGGCAGCCGGACGGCCAGTACTCGCAGTCGGCGCCCGGCATCCTCGGCAAGCTCGACGCGCAGCCCGACGGGGTCGCGGTCGGCGCGTGGACACAGGCTGATCCTGTCGTGCTGCACGCGGCATGGGCGCTGATGTGCAAGTTCGGCATGGCGGAAATCGATCGCGAAAAGGTGCGCCTCACCGAGTCGGGCCGGATTCATCGACCGATTGCCGCCCCTTACGCGGGGTTGCCCGCGTCCTATCTGCGTTCGTATGCGCTGCTCGACGAACTCCTGTTCCGCAACCCCGATCCGCTCGATATCGATAGCGACGGCCACATCGATCGCGTGATGAACGTGTATGCGTCGAGCGGCGCCGGGTCCGGGCCCGCGTCGCACGAAATCACGACGAAAATCCTGCGCACGCTGTTCGACGACACGCTGCTGGATCGCCAGCCGGCCGGCATCGCCGACATGGGCTGCGGCGACGGCAGCGCGCTGAAGCGCCTGGCGGAATACGTCGTTACGTCGACGCGGCGCGGCCGGCACCTCGCGACCCATCCGCTGCTCGTGATCGGCGCTGACTACAACGAATCCGCGCGCGGCCGCGCCGCCGCCACGCTGTCTGCGCTGAAGGACATCCCAGGCGTGCAGGTGCGCGTGATCGCCGCCGACATTTCCCAGCCCGACCGCTATGACGAAGCCGTGGCCGAAAGCGGCCTGACCGTCGGGCAGCCGGACGGCTGCATGCGCCCGGCGCGGCTGAGCGACCTGTTGCATACCTTCATGTTCCTGGTCCACAACCGCCGGTTGAGCATCCGGCGCAAGGACGACGCCGAAGCGATCCTCGAGCGCCATCTCCGCACCGTCGACCGAGCACGCCTGCGCGCGGTGATCGACCAGTACTATGCGGGCGCCCTGACGGTATCGGATCAGGCCGAGTTGCCGATTACGCTCGACCAGATCAAGCGAGCGTTCAAGGTGGCGTATAGCGACGCGGAAGGCCTTGTTCCCGGTTACGTGGCGGCTGCGGATCTCATCGATTTCCTGACCCGCTGGAAGCGCCACGCGAAGCATGGCTTTCTGATCGTGGAAGGACATAGCCCGTGGGCGGAGAATCTTTGCGCGCGTACGCCGGGCGGGCCGGACACGTGGTTGCGCACCGAGCAGCTTCCGTCGGTGTTCAACTGGGGCATGCATTTCGTGTCGCGTCAGTTCATGGCGCCGTTCAACGAATTCACGCTCGCGTTGACGCTGGCCGGCCTGCGCCCCGACAGCCCGATTTACGGGCGGATTCATCCGGAGGGGTTCCCGGCGCCTGATTTGCTGAGCGACTATCGATTCTTCAGTATCGCAAACTACGTTGCCGACATCGGCACGGATCGCTAGCGCGGTGGCGTCGCGTCATGTCGACGCGACGCGGCCCTCGAACTTCCGTTCGAGGGCCGCTTCCTGCGCCGTGCCCTGGTGCGTCGGGCGCCACGGTGGCCGGCGTCCGACCACGCGGCGCCGGCCCGTGCCGGTCAGCGCTTCGCCGGCACCGGCGGCTCGCCCGCCGGCGTCGCGCTGCGCGCCCAGTCGGCGAACTCGGTGTCGTAGCGATTGCCGATGTACGCGATATAG
This sequence comes from Burkholderia cepacia, assembly GCF_001039005.1. GTDB lineage: Bacteria > Pseudomonadota > Gammaproteobacteria > Burkholderiales > Burkholderiaceae > Burkholderia > Burkholderia theae. The sequence goes on along the minus strand of NZ_LDWR01000050.1, from coordinate 96,441 downwards.
TTTGCGTAGCCGTCGTAATCGCCCACCCGGAAGCGCGACACGATCGTGTCGACGTCCGCGCGATGGCGCTCGAACATGAAGCGCGTCGCCATGTAGCCCCACCGGTACGCGCGCGTGACGTAGTCACTCGACGAGTAACGCGTGCCGAGCACGTCCGAGAACCGGTACGCGCCCGTGCGCACCGCGTCGATCGACTCCTGGTTGTCGTTCTTTCTCGACAGATACTCGGCGACGCCCTCGATCCACCACACGGTCGGCTTCGCGGTGCTCACCGAGAAGTCGCCCGCCATGTCGTAGCGGCCGTCGAGATAGTGCGTGAACTCGTGCTCGAGGTTCCACACCTTGAACTCGGGCCGCAGCCACGATGCCTCGTGCGCGATGAAGCGCGCCTGGTTGCCGGGCGCGGACGGATCGCCCTCGAGATACATGCCGCCGTTGTCGGTGCTGATGCCGTAGATCACCGACGCGTATTTTCGATAGTTCGCGTAGTCGTCGAAAATGACGAGTTCGATCGTGTCGTTGCGATCGCCCGCGACCGGCTTGCGCCCGGTCTTCATCATCCGGTGGAAGTAGTCGTCCTGCCGCGCGACCGCCGCGCAGACCGACTGCAGCTGCGGCATCGTCATGTCCTGCGCGAGAATGCGCACGCCCGCATTGCATGCGTAGCGATTCGAGAGCACCGCGTCGGCCAGCCGCTTCTTGTAGTCGCAGGTGCCGTAGTCCGCGCAGTTGCCCGGATCGCCGTAATCGACCGCTTCCGCCGCCGCGAGCCAGAGATCGCTGTCCGCGCCCGTCATGCTCGTCGACGCGAGCAGGTCCTGGATCATTTTCTTCACGCGCGGCTTCTGCGTCGGATAGCGGAGGAAGCGAAACGTTTCGCGCGCCGCGTCGGCCAGCTGATAGGCGGCGCTCGTGTTCGACAGGCTCGCGCGGTTCGCGGTGACGAAGCGGTTGAGCGTCTCCGGGAGCGTCGCGTCGCTGTCGAGCATCGGCTGCGCGCCGCTGCGCTGGTGCGCGTAGAAGAACACCGTGAGCAAACCGGTGAAGCCGCCTGCCGCACTGCGCTGCAGCAGCGGCGCCGCCGCCTGCGGATTCGCCGCGCTCACGGTGTAGGACGCGATGCGGTTCTTCAGCGTCGGCAGGTAGTACGCTTCGTCCCGCATGTTCGTGATGAGCTTCATCAGCTCGTTCGCGGTGCTCGGCGCACGTGAATTGTCGCGATAGAGCGCATCGCCCTCCAGGCTTTGCTTGATATACGGACGCAGCGACACCGCGAGATTCGGAATCGGGTTCGCCATGCCCGATACATCATATTGGTAATAAGCGGCACGCAGATAAATCAGCAAATTGACCAGGATCAAATTGCTCGCATCGTATTGATAGATTTCCTGCACGAAACGACTCGCGACAGCGTGCACATTTTCGGCATTGAAGATCTGTGTGGCCTGCGCTTTATCGACCGAGAACAGGCCGTAATGGCATTCGTAATCGGGAAGATTCGCGATGTAATCGGCGAGTGCCGCGCCGCGATACTGGGCCATCACCGACATGTCGCGGCAATCGACGCCCGACGTGCTGCGCTTGCTGCGCGTGGCCGGTTGCTTGAGCTGCGAAGGCTTGGTCAGCGCCGCGCGATCCTGCTCGCTGAGTGGCAGGTTGTACTGCGCCTGCTCGGGCGACACGGGCAGATTCTGCGGCACGCGAGGCATGCGCGCCTGCTTGGGTTGCGTCGGCTGCGCCGGCTCGGTATTGGCCGACGCGGTGCCGGCCAGTCCGGCGAATACCGACCACGCGACGATGGCCGACCAGCGGCGGCTTTTTTGAAGCACGTCGTTTATTGCCACTTTGTTTTCTCTCGATTGTTTTTGGGCAACCAAGATATAACATTACATATTGTAAAGTCAATTTAATCAATATGAAATAATGCAGCGTTAATTATTTTAATATTTAAATCGATTTTCGAAACAATTCAACCGACCGGCACGGCCCGCCTACATCCGGTCGAGCGACAACGCGCATGCGTCACTGCCCGGCGGACAGTATTCGGCGAGCCGCTTCCGTGCGCTGTCGTCGTCCCTCCGTTGGTCAGGCGTCAGGTTCTCGATCCCCTTGCGTTCATACGCCTGCGTCAGGCCGACATATGCCCAGCCGTTGCCTTTGAAATTCATGACAGGTTGCGATTCGGGTCGTCGCCGCCGAGCGACGCGTGGAGCGTGTCGATCGCGTTGTCGTATCGGCCGAGGTCGATCAGCAGTGCGGCGAGGGTCTGCCTGACCGGCACCATCCAGTAAGGCGGCTCGTCGTAGTTCATCGCGTCCTGTTGCCTGACCGAGCATTCGAGCACGCGCACGCCGCCTCGCGCGTCGCCGTTCATCTGGTCGATCCACGCGCGCGACCGCTTGCACGATCTGCGCGGCCTGGTGCCCCATCACTTCGTCGCGCCGCTCGTTCCTGAATGCGATCACGTCCTCCTCAAGTTTCAGATACGCGCCGCGTGCGTTGGACATCGCGTTTGCGGACGTAGGCAAGCACCTGCGCGTCACGCCGTCGCCTTCCGAACGCCGCAGCCGATCGGCGGCCCAGCTCATGTCCTCGACATGGTCGGTCATGATCGCCGACGCCAGCGCGAAATGGATGTTGTGCCGGTAGTAGCCCCAGCGATAGCGGTCGCCGTCCGGGTGATCGATGCCGCCCGGGCGCCCCGCGTCCACCTTCCGGAATAAGCCTCGTCGCTCGCCGTGGGCGGCATGCACGAGGTCGTAGTACCGCGCGAAATCACCGTAAAGGAGAATGTCCGTTATTGCGCCTCGATGTCGATCGAATTCGAATATGCAGCACGGTAATCGACAAGCATAGGCATCCGTATCGTTTCGATCAGGAAATATCGTATGGCGCCGCCCGATCGCTCTCAAATATTGAAAAAATACCGTCGATAATTTCAATATTGAAAAGCACTGTCGATAATGACAGGTGGAATATTAGATACCCGACCACTAATATCAGAATGCCCCCGCCGAAACACGCATCAGACATCCTCGAATCGGCAAATGTGACGAATTGATTACAGCCTCAATGGCGCCGGGCTTCCAAGCGGCAAAAGGACAATATTTCAAAAGCCGGGTTGTGCGGATTTGGCCGACGACTGCATCGCCTGCTGTCGCGCCTTGTTGAGTTTAAATTCAATATTTATTTAAAAAATCCCGATCCACGCCATCGGGTTGAACAGCTCTGTCACGGAGACCATTTCAAAATGGACAGCTTTGGTCGCAATAGCGCCTGGCGCGGTTCCCCGTTTCGATACGCGTCCACCGGACGCCCCCTCCCGAAGTAAGTCAGCCGCCCTGTCGATCGAGTACGCATTTGCGTCGCGCACCGCGCGCGTCGCGTGTCCGATGTCGATTCGGAGACTGATCGGCATCGCCCAATGACTTAGTCGTCCCCGCTGTCACACCACACGCACAGAGGTCATCATGAGCTTCCTTCATTTCAACGCCACGACCGTCTCGCCGGTGCGCCACGCCCGGCAGCGGCGCCCGCTCGGCGCCGCGTTCTCGAACTGGATACTGGCCAACCATGGGGCCACCTACCGCGCCAGGATCGAAACGCAGCGCGCGAAGGCCGCCGAAATCCGCGCGACGCGCGGCGCTGCCGCGTACAAGCTGTCGGCGAAAGCGGACGCGCCCCAGGTCGGGATCGTCGGCGGCGGTTTCGCGGGGATGTTCGCGGGGCTGATCCTGCAGTCGCTCGGCATCGAGTTCGAGCTGTTCGAATCGTCGGACCGCGTGGGCGGACGCATTCACACGTGGTACTCGAGCGACTACGATCCGAACGACGTGCAGCGCGCCGGCCTGTATGGCGAAGTCGGCGGGATGCGCCTGCCGCAGTTTTCGGCGGACATGCTGCCGGTGCAGCAGCTTGCGCTGGCGGTGAATGCGGTGCTGGCCCGCAACGGCCTGGACGACCAGAGCGTGTACTGGCGGAAGTTCTATTACGACTCGCCGCAACAGCGGCTGCGCTACAACAACATGGCAGACCCCACGACGGCCGCCGAGTCGACGCTGGACGGCTTCAACTTCGGCGTGGCGAACGGTGGCGACGTGCCGTTGGTCTGGGTGACACCGAAGGGCGTCGGCAACGACCAATACCTGCCGATCAACAAGGTGCTGGATCAGGTGAACGCGCCGTTCCTGAAGGCCATCAACCGGTCGTTTGCCGAGGGCTTCGACCTGCTGATGCAGTACGACCAGTATTCGATGTGGGATTACCTGACGACGCAGTTCCGCCTCGGGGATCTCGGCGAGTACTACGATCCGGCGATGGGCGCGAAGAACGACCTGTTGCCGTGGTCCGTGGCCAATTTCCTCGAGACCACCAACGTCGGCAGCGGGATGTACTCGGTGTCGTTCGTGGAGATGGTGATCGCCGTCTATGACTGGGGCGGCAGCAAGGACCCCTATCGGCCGGACGACGACGCGATCTACATGCTCACCGTGGACCAGGGAATGCAGCGCTTCCCGGACGCGTGCCGGATGGTGCTCGATCTGCAGGACGCCGTCACGGTGCAGGATGGCGTCACCGCGCAAATTCAGGTCGGCATGTTGCCGCAACCGGGCGGCCCCTACCGTTACGATCCGCCCAATCTCACGCCGGATGCCAGGCCGCCGGCATCCACCGCCCGCTATCCTGAAGGCGCGTCGCGCGGCGAGCCGTCGCGGGCCGCTTACAAGCAGCGCGTGCACCTTCAGCACGAGGTGACGAGCCTGCGCCACGACCCGAGCCTGAACGACGGCCAGGGCGGCATGCGGGTCAAGGTGCGCCGCACGCACGACGGCCGCGAGCACGAGCAAACCTATCCCTATGTCGTCACCACGCTGCCCACCGGCGCCTACCTGAACGGCCAGAAGCACGTGAACCTGCTGGAAGGGATCTCCTTCGACAAGGCGCAGGCCATCCGCGAATGCAACTACATGGCGTCGTTCAAGGCCTTCCTGACCTTCAAGCGCCAGTTCTGGGCCGACGCGGGCGAGCGCCAGGAGCAGACGGGCGGCTACGGCGCGGCGGCAACCGACCGCCCGAACCGGCAGATCATCTATCCGTCGTACGGCTATGCGGCGGACCAGGGCGTGCTGCAGGTGTATTGCTGGGCGCTCGATGCGCGCAAGCTGGGGGCGCTCGACGACCGGGAGCGCATCGCAGAATGCCTCAAGGGCATTCAATACCTGTACCCCGAAGTCGATGTCTACGAGACCTTCGCGGGCTACGAGGAGGGCGTGACGACCAAGACCTGGTTCTGGGACGAGCACGCAGGCGGCGGCGCGTTCGCGCTGTTCAAGCCGGGGCAGTTCAAGCAACTCTACCCGACGCTGCTGACGCCCGAGTTCGACGGCTGCCTGAACTTCGCCGGCGAGTGCTGCTCGGTGCATCACGGCTGGATCGTCGGGGCGCTGGATTCGGCCTACAACGCCGTGCTGAACATCCTTCTGCATGCGGGCGAGGCTGAAAAGATCGAGGCCATGCAGCAGACCTGGGGCAAGTTCCTGGCGCCGGATATCGAAGGCGACCCGGCCACGGCAAACCAGATGTCGTATGCCTACACGTACAACCTGGCAGACCGCGATGCGGCATCGAAGCCGCCGGGCGGCAGCGACAGCATCTACGGCAACGCGCAATACGTGTTCGATGGCCAGGTGCCCGCGTTCGTGGCGGACTACGACACGGTGCCGCAATCCATGAAGGCCATCAACCGCGACAAGCAGGTGCTCGCGATGCTGAACTCGGCCTGGGACGACAACGTCGCCTGGCGCGCGAAGCTGCCGCCGAGGCCCGTGGATATGGAAAACGCGGTGAAGATGCTGGAGGACATCTACTACGGCAACAATTTCCAGACGATCCCCGCGCCGAAGTTCTGGCTGAAGAGCGACGACGAGTTTGCCCGGCAGCAGCTCGCGGGCTTCATGCCGACGTTGCTCGAGAAGGTGTCGACGGCGGACTTCGACCGGCTGGTTTCGGAAGCCGGCATTGTCGACGCGGCGCGTCTCGGCCGGCCGGGCGCGGTGCAATACGTGGCCAACTACCGGCACTACCTGGACGCCTGCACGGTGACGCCGGTGGGCTACTACCTCGCCAAGCCGCTCGTCTTCTTCACCGTGGACCACCATCACGAGCTGATGCCGGTCGGCATCCAGCTCGAACCGGGTGGCGAGCTGTTCACGCCGGACATGGTCAATGCGGAGAATGCGTGGCTGCTGGCCAAGATGCAGACCAACTGCGCGGGCCAGACGCTGCACGACGTGGGCTTTCATCAGTTGCTGACGCACCAGATCTGCGCGATGGTGTCGATCGCGCTGTTCTCGGAGGAGGTCTTCAACCCGGACACGCTGCCCCATTCCGCGGAGCCGTTCCAGCAGCACCCCGTGTTCAAGCTGCTGCGGCCACACGTGGTGAAGACCGTGGAATTCCAGCAGACCATCTACAACCGTGCCTACGACCCGTATGCGGAGTCTTTCCCGGCGACCCGCGAGGCCAACGGCGCCCCCGGGGTGTACAACATCGGCTTCGTCTACGACCTGATCTTCTCGTGCGGGCGGATCGGCAACTATCAGCTGCAGGACAAGATGTACTACGACAACGATCGCTTTCGCTTCCTGGAGCAGGCCCTTCCGGCCGATACGAAGCGGCGCGGCGTCGAGCAGACGCCGTTCTCCTACGCGTACGTTCATGACGCCGGCCTTTGGTACGACGCGATCTTCCGGTTCGTCGGCAAGTTCATCGCGATTCGGTATCCGGACGGCGATCCGGCGATCGCGGCGGACATCCAGCTTCAGCGCTTTTTCGACAAACTGATTCCCGCATTCAACTTCGTCGACAATGCGACGTTCGCCCATCGCTTCCCGGCCGAGGTCAAGACCGTCGCGACGCTGCGCGACGTGCTCACGATGTTCATCTGGCAGTTCTCGGTGCAGCACACGGTGATCAACGACGGCGCGTACAACCATGCGGCGTTCGTGCCCAACGCATCGACGCTGATGTACCCGTTGCCGGCGGGCAAGCTGTCCTCGCGGTGGACGCCGGCCGACGTGCTGGCCTGCCTGCCGTCGCAAACGGCCACCTATCCGACCCTCGGCGGCATGAACTTCATGGACGTGCAGATCAACGCGTCGGTGACCGGCCAGGGCCCCTACCCCGAAACGGTAACGGGGCGCGGCGTGCTGGAGCCCTCGATCGACTTCCTGCAGGACAGCTACGGTTTCGTCGACCCGCAGCTGCGGGACGCCGTGTTCGAGTACTACCGGGATGTCGTGAAGATCGGCGAGGCGATCGGCGCGCGGCAGGCGAGGGATACGGCGAACTACCTGAACGCACATCCGGGCGCCACCGCGATTCCCGAAACCGTGGTGTTCGATCTCATCACGCCGGCCAACGTGATGAACACGATCCAGACCTGATCGGCGCGTGCGTCGGATCGGCACCGGGCGCCTCGATGGCGCCCGGTGCCGCACCCATTGAAGCCTTACGACGAATGGCAGTCACCCATGGTGTTGCAGTTTATCGAGCCTCGCGCCAAACATGTTCGGTTTCCTGCATCAATTCGATACGGTCACTTCGACGCGCCGGTTTCTCGCGCGCCCTTCCTTCGAGCCGTTGTCGGCCAGAGGGTCGGCAGCGCTCTGTCCTGCTACGCTGATGCGTTCCTGTGGCACACCGGACGCCGCGAGAATCTGCGCGACCTGCCGGGCACGGGCTTCGGACAGCACTTGATTGCCACCCTGACGCGTCATATCCGCCGGCATCGCATCGGTGTAGCCGACGACGCGGACGTGCGGTGAAGGTGCCGACGCGGCAATGGTCCGACCGATCGAAGCCATCATGGAAGCCCACCACGGTGCCACCATCACGTCGCCGGACCCATACATGCCGTTGAATCTGAGCGTCAGCTCGTTCTTCGCGACATCGCGGCTCAAATCGACATTCCCGGCAGCAATTTCATCGCGCAAGCTTGATCCGAGCTGCGCCGTCAGTGCATCGAGGACGGACGTCGCCGAAGCAGGTTGCGAGCCGCCCGCCCAATGGCCGACAGCGGCATATCCGATCGCCGCCAGCAACAACGCAACGACCAGGCCGGCGAGAATCTGCCCGCGCGGTCGCCGCGCCGTCACAGGGCGCACCCACGGATCAACCGCCGTTTGTCGGGGCAGCCGAATCGGTTCAATGTCGCGAACGAACCCGAGTCCGCCCGTCATCACGACGCCATGCACCCGCTCGCGGATGTTCACCAAGCGCATCGCACCTTCGCTCGCGAAGCGGTAGCGCCCCTGGAATCCGAGATCGAGGATGTTCTGAAACAACTCGATCAGGTCAAGGTGCTCGCGCGGGCTCTCCATCGCCTCATCGATCAATCGAAACACCCGATCACCGCCCTGCCGATCGTGGCCCAACGCAAGCGCCAGGCTGTTTGACTGCCAGTCCACCCCTGCTGCCTCGCCCTTTCCCCAACGCGTCTTCATCGCCGCTTCATCGAGCGCGGTGCACAGGCAATAACTCGCGCGGACCACGTGCCCGGAACGAAGCTTCAGCTCGTTGCAGACACGCGTGAACAGCCTGAGCTCGTGTTCCAGCCATTGCCGCCGATACACGACAGCTTCAGGATCCAGTGAGGCGGGTGTGCTGGCCAGCGCGCGCAACAACACGTGTGCGGATTCAAGCAACGGATTTACCGCTAGTTCGGCAGCCCTCAGTCGCGCGGCAAGCGATGGAGACACCGGCAACCCGGTCTGGTTCCTCGAATCGGCAGTCGAAATCGTCACTTCGCAGGCTCCTCGCGGCTCATTGGAAGACGCCTGCCGGGCTGGTCGGCATCGCGCCGCGCGGCAACCCCGGAGGCGGTCCGCTATCGGACAAATTGAATACCGGCATCGAGGTCGGGCAGCGGAATGTCTTCAACACATCGCTCGTCAACGGATTCGCGACACTTCCCGTGCTCGCAATGTCGAGCACCGCCTTGCGACCATCGAAGTCAAACGCAACGCGGGTACGTCCGGGCGTGGCTGTCTCGACAACCTGCCCCCTCCGGAACAACCGCATCAGCGCCCACGGTCCGTCGGCCACGATCGTCGACGTATCCGGACGAATGCGCGGACTGGCCGTGATTTCCGTGTGAACACCACCGCGCGGCCCCGGCCACGACACCGTGAAAGGTGCCACCGGGCCATGTCGATAGAGCGAACTCTGGCCGTCTATGTCGAGCGACAGGCTCGTGATCGTGGGATCCAGTTCAGGAATGCGGATGTCGGCCTTCCACGTAAGCTGCTTGTGGCCCGGGTCATTGAAGAACACGTCGCGAATCGCCTTCGCATGCTCGAACGGCTCCAGGTCGGGCCCCTGGACAGGCTCGGTCGCGCCGGGCAGCGTCCGGTAACGCCACGGTTTCGCGGACGTATCGACGAACGGCGCAAGCGTCTTCGCGAAGAAATCGTCGATCACGCCCCCTTGCGCGAATACACGGGTGAAGTCGTCGATGCTGACGTCACGCTTGCTGTCGGGCGAAAACGGATAGCTGCCCTCGATGGAGAGCCGACACGCGTCGCCGACGACCGCCTGCATCTGCCGGGACAGCAGTTGGCCGATCCCCTGATTGACTTCGCGGGAGCCGTCCGCAGCGAGTTGCAGCAGCACTGCCCGGAAAGGTGCAGGCATCGTGTTGGCCGTCATCTTGAGCTTGGCACCGGTATCGGTCGCCGGCGGCATGCTGTTGTTCGACAATGCATTGTCGGAAACCGTGAGCGCCGTGTAGTAATCGTTCAACAGGTTGGTCACGCCGTCGAGTCCCGTCGTGCCGGCTTGCGCGGCCGTCGCCCTGGAGTCGGCCTGCGAGTCGGCATTGCCCGTCACGACCTCGCGCAGCGCAGCGAACTGGCTGTCGACGAGCTCGCGTTCGACACGTTCCGATGCGCGGATGCCGAGCACCTTGTCGGCCTTCTGGTTGAGCTGGTCGGCCGCCTTCTGAAGAAATGAACCGTCCGATCCGGTCGCCGCAGCCGTGAGGGTCGTTTCATGCACGGCCGCGCGGGCAAGTCTCGCGAGCGGCGAGTCGGGGGCGGCGAAGCTGCGCAACACCTGAAGGTTAAACGCGAGGCTCGTGCCGCTCACCGTCCGGATGTCGCCGAGAAACGCGTCCCACTGCCGCGCGTATTCCACCAGGTACTCGCGACGGACAGCATCCGTCAGCGCATCGTCCACCCCTGCCGCGTTGTTCACGATCTCAGCCGTTTTTTTTTGAGCCTCGCCGAGATACGAGCGACCCATCACCCACGCATCGTCGTCGCGCGCGATCTGGACGAATTCCGGAAGCCGCTTGTCGAACAGGTTGCGGTACCCGTCGAACGTGAAGAGACCCGGCACACCGCGCGACAGTGGCTGGTCGCTCGCCCGCGTGAACACGGTGCCGGCTTGCGGCCCGACGGCACGCAACAGCGTGAACTCGTCCGGTGCCTCCTGCCGCATCGCCGCCTTTGCGCGCTGATACAGGCGGTCGGTCGCGTTGCTGCCGTCGAGGAACGAGCGAGCCTGCTGGATCAGCGCATCGTTGCGGATCAACGGTGACTTCACGACGCGGTCGCCGGAAAACAGCTGCTGCACGTGATCGATCATCGAAGCACGGCCACCGAAAATTGCCGCGCTGTCATTCTTCGCCCAATCGTCGAGTACCCACGCCTTGACGTCGCCAGCATTGAATTTCGCGTTGTCGTAAAGCATCAAGTAGACGCGCAGCGCATCGTAGGCGGCCTTCGGATCCTTGTTGGCAATTGCCCGGGACATCACGTCTTCCATCCGGCGCACGATCTGCGGCACCAGCAGGTTGTCCTCCAGCGCGTCGTAGGTGCGACCGCTCTCCGTCACGATGTCCGGTGGGGTATAGAGACCGTAGCGCCACGTGCTGCCGGGATCGGATAGGTCCAGATTCGGATACGTCGGCAAATAGAGTGCTTCGGTCAGCGTATCGGGTACGGCCTCCGGCTTGGGCGCCTTGTAAAGCTGCGTCACGCGAGCCGCCAACACCTGGACCTTGCGGCCGACGGCGTCGAGATACTCGCTGTTGCTGCCAAAGCTCACACGCAAACCGAACGCGAGCCAGACGAACAGCAGCAAGGCTAGCGCATGACCGATCACGCGCAGCAGCCGGTACCGGTACTCCCAGCGCAGGTTCGGACTGACGAGATGCGCTTCCGGAAACACGACGCGGGTCAGGACGTCGTGCAGGAAAAAGCTCCGGTTGCCTTCATGCGTGTCGGCGGCGCCGCCCTGCCCGTGCTGCGGCGCAAGACGTTGCACGACCGTATCGCGTTCCGCGATAACGAGGTTCCCGTCTTGCTGCGCGCTCGTGAAATAAACGCCACGCAGAGTCGAATGAAGCTGGGTATCGTCGTATCGGGAATCGAGGAACACACGGTCAATCAGGTCGACGAGCGGAACGATCAGTGCGGAGAACGCTTCCGGCAACGCAACGAGCTGTCGGCGCTTGATGGTTTCGTCCTCATCCTGCAGCCGTGTGTAAACCATGCCGGACAGCCGCCCCGCGAGCTGCATCAGTTCCTCACGGCAGCGCGCGCGCAGGCCTTCCTTGGCGACGATTTCCTTGCTGTAAGGCAACGTGAAACCCCACGCTTGCGCGCGGCTCTCCGCAGTCAGTCCGCCGAAATACTCGGCAAACCCTGTCAGACGGTCCATTTTCGTGACGAGCACGTAGACCGGGAAACGGATGCCAAGCTCCTTGCGCAATTCGGCGAGTCGCGCGCGCAGCGCCGACGCCTCGGCAATGCGTTGCTGCTCGTCTGCGCCCGCTAGCAGGTCAAGATCGACGGCAAGCAGCGCACCATTGATGGGCGCACGCGGCCTGTGTCGCCGCAGCATGCCGAGAAAACCCAACCATTCCGCGCAATCGAGGTCTTCGCGCCGCACGCTCGAGTCGGCACGGATCGGGGCGATATTGATGCTCGACTTTGTGGCGGCCGCCGCCTGGGTATCGGCAGAGGCGTCGGATTTTCCTTCGTCGCCCGCTCCGTCTGCTTTTTCGTCAGTTGACGGAGCCGATGCCGATCGGGCCAATGGAGGGGCAAGGACCTCGTCTACCGCTTCCGGCGAGGTGCCGTGGCGCGTGTAATAGCCCGCAGTGTCGATCAACACCGCGTCGTTGGTGAGCCACCAGTTCACTGCAGCGACGTCACCCGCCCGGGTTCCGGCGGCACGCTGCATTTGCTCCGCAATTGGAAATGCCAGACCACCGTTGAGCAGCGCGCTCGTCTTGCCCGCCCCACGCGAACCAAGTGTGATGTACCAGGGAAGTTCATACAGGTAGCGCTTGCCCTGGAACAGCTTGCCCGGCCCGCGTGCCCCCGTGCGCATTGACTTCAGCCGCGCCAGTGCGCTGCTGACGATCGCCTCGACCTTTTTCAACCGCGGTGCGGCAGGCGACTCGTTCTTCTTGCCGCCGAAATGAAGCACCTTCTTCAGGAATGCCTCATCCTCTTGCATCTTCCGCCAGATTCGGACCGCCCAGAAAACGACGAAGACGGCCAATACCAGCGCGATCGCGACAAGCCGCATCGACGCCGGCTCGAACGGTGACGCATGACCGAACGACAGCAGCGGCGCCGCATACCAGATCAACAAACACAGCAGCGCAACAAACACGATGCTCGTCGGCTTGCCTGCAAGCCAGAGCAACACGCCCGCGAGCAGGATAGCGATCAGCAGCACGCGCATGCCGGCCCCGGCCAGCGGTTTGAGGCCGCCGAACGCGAAGTACGGTCCGACGAACCAGATCACCAGCACAACGACGATCAGCGCGAGAAACGCAAGAAACTGGCGCGATGCGAGAAACGACAAAAACTTCTTCATGTTCTATTCCAGATACGGATCTGGCCTATTGCGCGACGACAATCTCGACGCGCCGGTTCTGCGCACGCCCCTGGGCGGTACGGTTGTCGCCAATCGGATCGGCATCGCCCTTGCCGACCACCTCGAGGCGGTTGGCCGGCACACCAGCGGCTTGCAGCATCTGCATGACCTGGGTCGCCCGCTCCTCCGACAGCGCCTCGTTCGACGGGAACTGACGACTACGGATTGGCAGGTTGTCCGTGTAACCCAGCACGGTGACCTTGCCTGGCACTTTCACGATTTCTCCCGCGATCTTCGCGATCAGCGGCGCCATCGCACTTTTGATCGTGACGCCGCCGGGCAAGAACATCGCATCGCCCCGGAACGTCACCGCACTGTGGCGAGCATCTTCGTCGACGCTGACCGTGCCTGCCGCGATCTCATCCTTGAGCAGTTGCTTCAAATGCAATTGCGGCGGTGCGGGCGGTGGCGTCATACGGCCAATTTCAGCGATCTGCGTCTGCACAACCGCACTGCGGCTCATCAGGTCGTATTTGAACCAGCCGAAGATCCCGAGAAGAACCACGGACAGGACGGTGACGGTGATCCACACCGGAAAATCGTAGAACGACGGACGTTTGCCTTTTGCGTCCGATTGCCAGTGGGGGGACAGCGTCACCGGCACGGGTTCGCGTTGCGACGCGATCTCGTTGTAGAGTCGTTGGCGAATCGCATCGTGCTTGCGCTTGCCATCTGCCGTGTCCCGATAGCGTCCTTCGAAGCCTAGACTGAGAATCCGGTAGATCACTTCCAGCAGGTTCAGATGCTCATGAGCGTCCTCCAGCAGACGGCCAATCAGAAGGTAGACCTTGACTCCGCCGTGTCGATCTTCATGGAAGACCGTGGCCATGCCCGTCCGGATCCACTCCATGCCTGAAGACCCACCTTTACCCCACTCGGTCTGCATCGCAGCCTCATCGAGTGCTGTACACAAGCAATACCGCGCGCCGATCGTGTGATCGCGGCGAATATTGGCTTGCTCGCACAGCTTCTGGAACACGCGCAATTCCTGCTCGAGTAGCGACCTCAATCTCGCGATGGTTCGGTTCGACGCCAATTGGTCCGGCATATCGGCCTGCGCGCGAAGCAACACACGAGACGCTTCCAGCAGCGGGTTCGGAGCCGAACGCACGGCGGCCAGCCGTTGCTCGAACGGCTCCGACGGCGGCGCCTCCCACCGCAACTCCGAGCCGCCTGCCGAAATCTCGGTTGCCCCTTTGATCGTGTCTGACGACGCGGATCCCGCCACGTCGTCGGATGCTTTGTCCGGCGCGTCGGACTCCAGGTACTCGCTCGCTCTTGCCATGCGTCAATCTCCAATGCTTGCGGTGCCGCTGCCGATCAGCGTGCAGCCGCATTCGGTGCGGTGCCCATGCAACGCGACACGCTCGCCACCGATCGTGAAAGTCGCGTGGGCTTCAACGATCTTGTTGATGCCATGCGGGCGTCCGTCGGGATACTTTTGTGGACAATCGACCAGATCGAACAAGCGCGCGATCCCCTTGCCTCCGATCATGTGGGTTTCGGAGCCGGTGACGACTCGGCCTCCGTGCGACGTACCGTCGCCGACGACAATGATTTGCAATGCCATATCGCTTTTTTTTCTCTCAGAAGTTGGCGCCATTGGGAGATTCGGACCGCGCACTGCGCTTGCGGGAAATCTCGGTCCAGACGTAGGACGGCACGGCGTCAAACATCTGGCCCAGGCCCATGTCCGATCTCCTGCGCGCTTCCAGTGCCTCCGCAATCGCGGGGTGGCGGTCGAAAGCCGTACCATGCAGACAGGTCTGCTGGCAGAAACTCAATCGATCCGCCGGCTCGGTCAGCCCCCAATGCAATGCGCGCTCGTAACGCGGCATGAAATCGGCCAGCCGGTCCAGATACGGGCGCGTACCGTCGACCAACCCGGCCTCGACCAGCACGGCCAGCAATTCGTCCGGTTCGGTGTGCGCGGTCAAGGCGTCGACGTCCTTCTGTTCAAGCTCGATCAGGATCGAACGGCATACCTTCGCGCCGCGCAATGCGTCGTTCTGCACGCGTTGCCAATTTGAATGACGGCCGCGATACATCCATCGATCGATCGGGCCCATGAAGATGTCGAGAATCCGATCGCCCCATACACGGAAAACCGCGCCGGTAATGCGAGGATCGAAGAATCGAACCATTGCCAATACACCGTCGCCAATGTCTGCGAACAGAAAAGCACGAAGATGCGCGGCCAGTTGATCGCTCGCGACGCGTCCCCAGACAAGCGACAGGCAAGGCGTGTGACGATCGATGCGATCCAGTTCCGTCACCCAGGCGGCATCCGGGTCCGGCACGGGCGCAAGGAACAGCGACGCCAATCCCGACTCCGCCTCGGGCAGCCCTTCATAGACGTTCCTGAATTCAACGCCGGCTTGCTCTCGCAGCGCTTGCAGCGCCTCGGGAGCCGCCGCGCCATCGATCAGCGCGAACAGGCGGGCGGGCCCCTGGTTGAAATTTGCTTCCATGTCTCTTGTCAAGATCGTTGCATTGGATAACCGTGTTCGGTACGGCGACGATGCGTGCGTCACGCCACCGCGGTCTCGACCGAATCGAACATATGGAAAGCAACGGCAAGCGGATCTTTCCCAAGCCACGGTACGCGCTTCTTGCCGACGAAAATCACGCGCGGCCAGCCATATCCGCCGGGTGCATACTCGTGGAAGTACGGCACGCGAAACCAGCAGCGGCTGTCGTGCACGTAGTTGTCGTACAGGTTCGACACCGCTGTGGGCAGCGTCGTGAATGCGTGCTCGGACGTGTGCTGCCGAAGAAACGAAGCGACTTCCGCGACCGGCTTCGGCAACACGTCGTCGGCTTCGTTGTACGCCTTTGCAAGCGACGTGCGCGCTGCGTGAAATTTGATCACGCCGACGTCCACCAGCGACATGCGAGACGAATCGGAGTCCGATTGAGAGCCTGATTGGGAGCCCGGTTTCGCATGCGGCACCGAGAGTGCCTTTGCGTGATTGACGGTGGCGAGATACTCCGGCGGCCGTACCACCGCGTCGTTCTCCTCGACATCCAGTTTCTCGCGCTGATCGGGGTGAAGGTGCGCCAGCAATAGACGCATTTCCTCCGCACCCTGACGCAAATCGGTCTGGTCGTTGGTCGTGATGTCGCCCGCCCCTTCCCCCGGGCGGGCAGACTCGGGCCGTTGCGGCGGCGTGACGTCAGGGTAGGCGACTTCCGCGCATAACGCTTCGGTTCGGACCCGGATCGCTTCGTCGGCGGCATCGACTTCCTTCTGTGCTGCATCGACCGCCGGAACGTTTTCCGGGTACGACCTGCTCGCCTTCGCCAGCGACAAGGCGCCGATCGCTGCGTTCCTCCGGGCATTCAGTTCCCGCAGGCGGAGATCGTCCAGCTTCGCCTTCTCGAGCGCCTGCGTGACCTTGCGAGGCGTCAGCCGATCCTCCTTCGCCCATTTGAAAAAATCCTGGTTCGTGACATAGCTGCCGCCCGAAACCTGCGCGCGCAATGCGCGCCAACTCAACATCTGCGCCATACCGAAGCGTATGGCATCTTCCAGGTGGGTGACAGGGCTGGTCGTCTGGAGCCAAGCGTTGAAGGCGGCAATGGTGTCGGGGTGTAATTCAAAATCCGGTCTCAGATATTCATTCTCCAAAATGGCATCTGCTTTCATCAACGGTACGCCGTACCGAAGTGCAGCGATGTACATATCGTGCAAGGCAATCTGGCTGAGCTTGCGTGCATCCATGCCTTTACCATTCTTGTCGCAGCCCTTGCCCTGCTCGCCTGGCCCGTAACCGCCGCCCACGTCCGAATGCACGCCCGGATAGGCAACCTCGCGCCGCACCTCTCCACCAGCGTAGCTATCGCCCTGACGAATCGAGTCAAGCGGAAAGCTCATGCGTTGCTCATGGATCGAGAACGCATGCACACAGTTTCGAACGGAGTCGGGAATCGCGAGTCCGCCGTTGCTCGCAAAATGCGCATGACCGTCGAGGACGTCCAGGTTCAGCGCGGTACGAAACGAGTCCGGCAAACCGACAGACGCCACCGTGTCGAACAACCCCATGAAATTGACCTGATACCGCAACGCGCGCGGGCCTACCTCTTCACTCAGCCTGCCGTCCGGCGCCCATTCGTTCACGAGCTTGTGCACGAACGCACGTGCCGAAGCCGCTCCTCGTGAAAATCCGATCACGTTGATCCAGATCTTTTTGATCGTGTTTTCGGTCGAGGCTTGGCCATGTGCGACCTGCAACCGCTTCAAGTAAGGCGCGAAACATTGCTTGAAAGTTTGCTTGTCACAAAAGGCTCCATCATTGCTGAGTCTTTTTGCGTCGACGTCGACGATCAATTGCCATCTGGAATCTTTCAGGATAGCGTCGTACACCGCATTGAGAACCCGCGTGTACGCCCAGACGCACCGCTGATTGAATCCCGTCGCTAGCGCCTTTCCGTCCTGTGAATACGTCTTCTCGCCAATCTTTTCGAAGGGTGTACCAACGCCAGGAATGTAAAATGCATAGATCCCACGATCGCCTTTATCCAATGCTGCTTTGTACAATCTCGCGACGTTCGTATGGTGTTGCGTATTCGAATCGCGCCACTTCGGATTGTCTTTGTCGTCGTTGTTGTTCGTTCCATCGAAGAACAGCGAGATATGCACGGTCTGCTGACACGACACCCTCGGGTCAACCATACGGCAATAGCCTGTCGACCATGCAGCATCCACTTCTTTCGATGACAGACGGCCGCCATCCGGCATCCGTTCCGGCCATTGAACGTTCATTTTTCGAGCCCTCGCTTTACACCCTTCGGATACTCGTAATTCCATTCGTCGTCCGGTCCGCCTTGTGCTACGTATGGATCGTCAGAGGCAGGAGGCCCAGCGTCACGAGCAAGATCACGCGCATTGGGGTTCCCAACCACAATCTTCACTCGATCTCCCGGCAGGAAGATCGCCCATACTCCAGCGGTTCGCGTCGTATACGGTTCTATACGAACGTTCTCGGCCTTGTACCAACCCGAAGTCTTGCTGTTCTTCTTATCGACCAGCCATCTCACCGTGACCCTCAGGTCAGGCTGCCATTCGCTCGGGTAGCTCGTGCAACACGATTCCTTCCCTCCGCCAGAAGGGCGTCCATCCTCACTCGCCGGCATGACATTCGGGCCTCCTCCTCCTATGCCAGAACCCTTCGGTCCTGAAACTGAAAACGTGTGGATATACCAAGGCGTGTAATTCAGGGTCTTGGTGCCCCCGCTGTTCAACTCCACTCGCTTGGGTATCTCGACGGTTGTTGGAGTATTCGCACGCAGACCACCGCACCCGCCAAGAAGTACCGTCAATACACCCATAAGGATTACCAATCGACCAATGCTCATTTTCGAATCCATCCAGTTTTTTCGTCGTTGTTGTTCGTTCCATCGAAGAACAGCGAGATATTCAAGGCCTGCTGACACGACACCCTCGGGTCAACCACATTGCAATAGCCTGTCGACCACGCAGCTTCCGCTTCTTTCGATGACAGACGACCACTTTCCGGCCATTTCACGTTCATTTTTCGAGCCCTCGCTTTACACCATTCGGATACTCGTAATTCCATTCCTCGTCGGGCGCGCCTTGCGCTACGTATAGATCATCGTCGGATGGACGTGTACCCACGGAGTTGTGACCATTTGCATTGCCATCAGCCACCATGATCTTGACTCGATCTCCCGGCAGGAAGATCGCCCAGACGCCGAAGGTACGATTGCCGTCATACTGTGGAATCCGAACATCATCGGCCTTGTACCAAGCTCCAGGAGCCTTCGCACCAAGGCGCTTGACATCTTTAAATACCAGCCACCGCATCGTGACCTTCAAGTCCGGCTGCCATTCGCTCGGGTAGCTCGAGCAGCAAGTTTCCGCCCCTCCGCCAGAAGGGCGCCCATCCTCACGCACCGGCATGACATTCGGACCGCCTCCTCCGATACCAGAACCCTTCGGTCCTGAAATTGAAAACGTGTGGATATACCAAGGTGTGTAATTCAGGGTCTTGGTGCCACCGCTGGTCAACTCCACTCGCTTGGGTATCTCGACGGTTGTTGGAGTATTCGCACGCAGGCCACCGCATCCGCCAAGAAGTACCGTCAATACACCCATCAGGATTAAAAATCGGTCAATACGCATTTCACAATCCCCCGGCTTTGACGAGACTCAATAAATCTCCAAGCAATGAATATGAGTGTCATGCGAGTAAATCTTGCCGTTAATGAAATTTCCACTCCTACCACATTAGCGAAGCACAAGAGCCGCACCACCTCTCGCAGCCTTCATAAGACACTCGATACAAATCTTCTTCGGCAAAAGATCGACCGCTTGGTCTAGCGGACCAGGCAACTGATGCAGCGACGCGTGCGCCAGAAACTTGCCCGTGGTACCGTGCACGATCCCGGAGGAATCCATCTGTGTGAAACTGCCGTTGACCTCGAAGCGAATCTGCCGCTTGCCGCGCAGCACTATTTCGTCGGCTTCGAGCAGAATCTGTTTCTGCGCGCGAGCGACGATGGATTTCGTCAACGCATGCAGCACGATGTCTCCTGCGGCTGAAACAAGCTTCATCATCCCCCGCTGCGCGACCATACGAATCGTGTCGCGCACGCTCGCAAAGAGACTGCTACCGCTCGCGATCCCGACATGCCCTTCGCTCGTCACCGCGACCTGTCGGGCCGCGATATGCGCGGTTCTCGGCGTGACCAGTTCGACGCCTGCTTCACCCGCAATCACGAGATGCGGTTCCGCCAATTCCGGAAATGCGTTGCTCTCGTCCGCCCGACCTCTGATCTGCTCGTTCTGTGCCGCGATCGCTCCCGCAAGATCGGACTGATGCCCGTCGGCGTCCTGCGCCTCCGCCTCCTGCGCCACACGGCTCAATGCATCATGCAGACGTTGCGCGCCGTCGAGCTGCTCCAGTGTCTCCGGCATGCTCTTGGCATGTCCCTGCGAACCGGATCGCGATTGCGTCGTAATCAGCATCCCCAATGCCGAACGGACCACGCCCCATAATCCAGTTGCAAGTTCAAAGCCCCGACCACGCTCGTCCTGCCTACCGGCATTGCCGGCGATACGCGTGATGTACCCAAGATTGAGCTGCGACGCGCCTTCGTCACTCGACAGATGCGCCTGGATCTTTCCGTTGGTATCGTCGAAAGCCAGAGTGTTCGCCCGCCGACCCTCGACTTCGCGGCTGCGGAAACCGGCCAGCGCGTGGTTGTCCGGTAGCGCGAACGGCGGCATGTTGAATGCGTTCGTCGCACTTCCGACGATGATCGGCAAGTCCGGATCGCCGTTGACGAACGCGACTTCGACCTCATGCCCGCGACGCGGCAGGAATATCCCGCCGAACTGATCGCCATGCCACGCCCCGGCAACACGTACCCAGCAGCTCGAACGCTCGTCGTTCTTTCCAAGGCGGTCCCACAGGAACTGAAGTTTTACGCGACCGTATGCGTCGGTCCAGATTTCCTGATTCTCCGGACACGTCACCACCGCATATTCGACACCGGCAACGCGCGGCTTCTCGATCGTGCGAAGCAACCGGAAAGGTTCATTGGACGGCTGCAACGTAAAGTGCGCTTCGCAACGGTAGCGCTGACCGGAACCCGACGCCTCCCCGATCTCCTCGATCGTCAGCGTACTGGCAATGACCGCATACTCGCGATTGGCCGCGGTCTGCGGGTAGTGCGACAGCACGAATGTTTGCCCGGTCACGACACCGCGCAAATTGCCTTTGCCCGATGCCCTGAGCCCTTGGCATCGGTAAGCCTGCATCTGCACGATCGTCAGGTATTCCGCCTCGGTGCGCGGATCGTTGTGGTCGCCGGACAGACCCGCCGCACCCGCCTGAGGCTGCGCATGGTCGCCCCACGTGTAATGTTCCTGATGAGCGAGCCCCGTGTCGCGAGGGTCCTCGCGAGCGATCCGCAGATCCGCCCGCGGCCACGTGTAGTCATAGTCGACGCTGGTCACGGCGCCTGTCGTCAGCGCATGCGACACCGACAGATCGTGAATGTGCTCTTCGTCGATGCGCCGCGCGCTCGGTGCCTGGTAGCGAATCGTCGCATACGCGTCGCCGAGAGGTTGAAGCGCGCCCAGCGAATCGACCAGCACAAGTCGATGCTTGCCTTCGCTATGCTCGAAGAAATAGAAGATGCCCCATTCTTCCCAGATCCGCTGCAGGAACGTCCAATCGCTTTCGCGGTGCTGCCGCTGAATATCGCGCTTTGGCCACGCCTTGTTCGGGCGTGGCGTGGTAAGCCGCTTGTCGACGGGAAACGGATAAGCCGATAGCACCGCATCCGTAATCTCGATCACCGACATATCCTGAAAGATGCGGCAATCGCAGTTCTTGGTTGCGTGCCAGAGCCACGGCCGCAGCGTAATCGCGTAAACGATCGAACGACCGTCCTCGCGCAAAATTTCAGCGCGACTCACGATTCCGGTGATTTCGCGCGCTCCTGCTCCGATGTTGGCCAGCCCTGCATCGCCAACAAGGCCGCGAATGAAGTGCCCCTTGCCGTCGATTTGGATTAAAACCGTTATTTCGGTGCCGATCATCTTGTCAAGCTGGATGTTGGCCGCAATGCTCTACGAGAACGCGAGCGCATCCGGCGTTTTCAACTCGAGTACGTACTCGAACAGCTCACCGATCGTTTCCCTGCCGGTGAGCTTCACCGGCGTAAGGATCGGGTGATCGCCATACATCGGCAGGGCCGCGCCCGAAACCGAGAGTGTTCGTGGTACGTCAAATAGAGCCATCTCGACACCTCCGTTGATTCAATCGAACCACCGACCGCTCACAGCGGTCCCATCGTCCCAAACCCGTCGCTCTTACGCGCGCACACCCCAAAGCTCCAGCTTCAACGACGGAAAATCCCCCGCCACGTGCAGCGCAACGCCACCGTGGCGCACGACTTCCTCCCACATCGCTCCACCCTGGGTCAACTCGTAGTAGATGTATCCCGCATTGAACGGAATCTGCCGCGGCGGCACCGGAAGTGCCTGCAGGCTGATACCCGGCAAGTGACTGCGCACGAGGCTCGGCAGCTTCTCCGAAGGCCCCGCCTTCGCCTGTGCGAGAAACTGCTGCTTCAACAAGTCGGGCGGCATCGCCGCATGGACGGCCAGTACCAGCGCAGTAAACCCCCGCATGTCGACCGGATCGATCACCGCATTTCGCATGCCGTGCCCCCGATCCTCAAGCGCAATGTTTTGTGCACTCCGCACCAACACGGCGTTGAGCAGCCGATGCGTGTCGTCGACGATCGGCTTCAGGCACAGGTGCGGCGTCGTGTGCTGATACGGCAGATGCGTATCGAGCGGCCGGCGCGTATCCGTGCGCAGATGGGTCGACAGTTCGCCCGCCATACCGATCAGCAGCGCATAGACATCCGCGGGCGACGTGGTCGGCACGCGCAGCATGTGCTGCAGCAGCGGCTCGTACCGGTTCAGGATCTGCAGCAGCAAGTAATCTGTGACCGTTGCCGCACTCGCGGTGGTGTCGTCGGTGCCCGCCAGCCGTTGCGCCAGCGCATTCGCACGCAACCGTGCGAGATCGTGAATCTTCGTGACCCAGCTCGTCAGCAAGTCGC
Source organism: Burkholderia cepacia (assembly GCF_001039005.1). Classification (GTDB taxonomy): domain Bacteria; phylum Pseudomonadota; class Gammaproteobacteria; order Burkholderiales; family Burkholderiaceae; genus Burkholderia; species Burkholderia theae. The sequence goes on along the minus strand of NZ_LDWR01000050.1, from coordinate 73,881 downwards.
TCGCCCCAAAACCCGAAACAGGCGGCACAAGCGTGTTGTCGAGCTCAATGCTGCCATCCGCGCGTATCGTCTTCACGCTGGTGAGCGCGAGGCCGATCCACGCATCACCGAGCTCCTTCTCGGGCAGCAGGCGCAATCGCAGATTCGAAAGCTGCACGGACTCGGGTGCGAGGCCGATCGAATTCGTGTCGCGCAACTCGGTATCGAACACGAGGTACCGCGCCAGCGAATCCGGGGTGTTCTCGAACGTCGTCTCTTCGCAGTTCGGCAGTCGGACCGGTACCGCCAGATAGATCACCTGATCGAGATGTTCCGGCCGGATCGTCAACGGCGGTGGCAGCGGTGTGTTGCCCGGCGCGTCGAACGGCGAGCCATCGGCGAACACGCCGGCGGCGGATTTGACGATCACCTTGCCGAGCGCGAGCGATTCCAGATCGAGTGCGTAGTGCGCAAAACCGAAAAAGAACGGCGACAGCGGCGCCGCGCGCATGTGCGCGTACTTCTCCAGATAACGATCCTGCTGCTGAAACAGTTGCGGACGGAAAAACAACCCTTCCTGCCAGGCGACCTTGGCATACCAGCTCATATGTACCGTCCGTTTCGTTGCGCAGCGTGATTCATTTCTTGGCTTCCTCGATCCTGACGGCCTTTGCGTCGAGATCGATCTTCAGTTTCAGCTTCGGCGTGGAGAAGCGGTACCACGCCTTGTCGGGTGCGATCGGCATCGTGTAGACCGCTCGCCACACGGCGTTCGGCAAGTCGCGATAAGCCGCGATCACACCGATGGCAGTCGTTTCCGGATCCGGACGCCGGACAATGGCCCGATGTTCGCCGGGCCGCAGTTGCACTTCGTCGCGCTTCACGACGTCGTCGCCCAATACCGTCTTGTCCTGCGTCTGCAGCGTGAAGAAGTCCGTCGCCTCGAAGGCGATGTCGTTCTTCAGTTCATAGAGGCGCACGACAATCGGCGCCGCCCGCCCGCGGTCGTCCGGATTGACGTCGATCTTCGCTTCGACCGTCATTTCCAGCCGGATCGGCTGCTTGGGCTTCGGCTCACCGCTCGCACAAGCGGAAAGCAATACGACACTGGCGAGGGTCGCGGCAGTCAGGATCGAACGCATGCAGATTTCACCTTGATGGACAGCGGGATGCACCGCGCTCGGAGAAGGTGGCCTTCTACCGCCGCGCGGTGTCTCCCCTGCTTACGCTTCCTTGTTGCCCTTGATGTCGAAGCCGGCCGTCACCGCACCGCCGCTGCCGCCCTGCGCGTTCTGCACGACGTACTCCTGCTTCACCTTCGCGAACGACAGCGACACCGTTTCGCGGCTCTTCTCGGCGTCCATCTTGCTGCCCGACGGCTTCACGCGCGTAACGATCACGTCGCTCATCGTGAGCTTCAGGTACTCGAGCGGGTTGCCACCGGCCTTGCGCATCACGAGCGTCGCCTGGTCGATATGCTTGCCGGTCAGCGCATACTTCATCAGGTTCGGACTCGCGCGATCGATGTTGTGTTCGAACGTCAGATCCTTGACCGTCGCCTTGCCGGCACCGCCGCCGCTGCCCGCGTGCATCGTCGATTCCTGCAGGATTTCCCAGTCCCAGTTCAGGACTTCGATTTCGTCCTTGTGCTTGTCGTCGAGCGATTCGCCGTTGATGCCGTCGATCTTCAGGAAAATGTCTTGTGCCATGCCAATGCTCCTTGAGTGAGTGAAAACAGGTCGGCCACCACGACAGAAATTGGTCCGATGCCCGACCCGAGAGGGCGAAACCTCGAAATCAAGCCGCTTCCTTGATCGACGGCAGCTTGGTGACGAGCCGCAGCGAAACCGTCAACCCCTCGAGCTGGAAGTGCGGACGCAGGAAGAACTTCGCCTGGTAGTAGCCGGGATTGCCCTCGACGTCTTCGACGAGGACTTCGGCTGCCGCGAGCGGACGACGCGCCTTGGTGTCTTGCGACGAGTTGGCCGGATCCGCGTCGACGTAGTGCATGACCCATTCGTTGAGCCAGCGCTGCATGTCCTCACGCTCCTTGAACGCACCGATCTTGTCGCGCACGATGCACTTCAGGTAATGCGCGAAGCGCGAGCACGCGAACAGATACGGCAAGCGTGCCGACAGGTTCGCGTTGGCGGTCGCGTCCGCGTCGTGATATTCGGCCGGCTTTTGCAGCGACTGCGCACCGATGAAGGTCGCGTGATCGGTGTTCTTGCGATGCACGAGCGGAATGAAACCGTTCTTCGACAGTTCGGCCTCGCGGCGGTCCGAGATCGCGATCTCGGTCGGACACTTCATGTCGACCCCGCCGTCGTCGGTCGGGAACGTGTGGCACGGCAGGTTCTCGACCGTGCCACCCGACTCGACGCCGCGAATCAGCGAACACCAGCCATACTGCTTGAACGAGCGGTTGATGTTGACACCCATCGCATACGCGGCGTTCGCCCAGCCGTAGCGGCTGTGATCCGAGCCGTTCGTGTCTTCCTCGAAATCGAACTCGTCGACCGGATTGGTCTTCGCACCATACGGCAGGCGCGCGAGGAAGCGCGGCATTGCGAGCCCGACGTAACGCGCATCCTCGGTGTTCCGTAGCGAATTCCATGCCGCGTATTCGAGGTTCTGCGTGAAGATCTTCGTCAGGTCGCGCGGGTTCGCGAGCTCCTGCCACGATTCCATCTGCAACACCGACGGCGCGGCGCCCGTGACGAACGGCGTATGCGCGGCCGCGGAGACCTTCGCGATCGAACCCAACAGGTCGACGTCGGGCGGCGTATGGTCAAAATAGTAGTCGGCGACCAGGCAGCCGTACGGCTCGCCGCCGAGCTGGCCGTATTCCTGCTCGTAGATCTGCTTGAAGAGCGGGCTCTGGTCCCACGCGATGCCCTTGTACCGGCGCATCGTGCGGTGCAGTTCGTTCTTCGAAACATCAAGCGCGCGAATCTTGAGGTGCTCGTCCGTCTCCGTGTTCGACACAAGGTGATGCAAACCGCGCCACGCCGACTCCAGCGCCTGATAGTCGTCGTGGTGGAGAATCAGATTGATCTGCTCGGAGAGCTTGTGGTCGATCTGCGCGATGATCGCGGCAATGCTCTTGTACGCGTCGTCGCTGATCGTGGTCGATTGCGTCAGCGCCTGCTCGGCGAGCGTCTGGACCGCAAATTCGACCGCTTCGCGTGCCTGCTCTGTCTTCGGGCGGAACTCCCGTTCGAGCAGCTGCGTAAAGTCGGACTGGGTGGCCGTCTGAGCTTGATCGGCCGGTGCGTGCTGTTTCGCCATGGTGGTCATCCTCGATCGTTTCGTCGGTCAGTTCGCTTCGTTCCGGTCATCCGCCTCGCCTTCGTGGCGCACGGGCTTCGGCGCGGCGGCCAGCGACTTGAGCAACGCCGGGTCCTGCAGCAACTGGGTAACGAGCGCCTCGGCGCCCGACTTGCCGTCCATGTAGGTCTGCAGGTTCGCGAGCTGCGTACGTGCTTCGAGCAGCCGGCGCAACGGCTCGACCTCTCGGGCGACAGCGGCCGGCGAGAAGTCCTCGATGCTCTCGAAGGTCATGTCGACCATCATCTGACCGTCACCCGTCAGCGTGTTCGGCACGGCAAACGCGACGCGCGGACGAATCGCCTTCATGCGCTCATCGAAATTGTCGATATCGATGTCGAGGAACCGCCGATCCGATACCGCCGGAAGCGGCTCGACCGGGTGCTTGCCGGACAGGTCAGCCAGCACGCCCATCACGAACGGCAGCTCGACCTTTTTCTCCGAGCCGTAGACCTCGACGTCGTACTCGATTTGCACACGCGGCGCACGATTGCGCGCGATGAATTTCTGCGAACTGCTGGAAACGGACATGAACAGGTTCTCCTGAACGGTGGTAAGTGGACGGCGCTCAGCAAAGCGATTCGTCCGAACGGGATGGCAATGCATCGAACGTCAACGCTTGCACAGGTGCTGCGGCTGGATCGGCGACGCCGATTGCGATACCTTCAAGCGCGGCCTTCGACGTAAACGCGTCGAGCCAGAGGGCCGACAGGCGCGGCAGTACGTGCTGTTCGATGAAGCCGATGAGGATGCGTGCACCGGTCTCCTGTACGAGACAGCGGCCGACGATGTAGTCGACCACTGCCTCGTCGTAGGTGAGCGCGATTTGATGGTTGTCGGCCATGCGCTTCACTACGCGCCCCAGGTGCAGGCGGACGATGCGGGCGAGCGCGGCATCGGCCAGCGGCCGGTACGGTACGACCGTCATCCGTCCGAGAAATGCCGCCGGGAAGGCTTTCAGCAATTCGGGGGTAAGCGCGTCCCGCAACCCGTCCATATCGGGCGACAACACCGGATCGGCGCACAGGCTCGCGGTCAGATCGGCGCCGACATTGCTGGTCAGCAGGATGGTCGTATTGCGGAAATCGATGTGGCGGCCGTCGCCGTCCTCCATGTAGCCCTTGTCGAACACCTGGAAGAACATTTCGTGCACGTCGCGATGAGCCTTTTCAACCTCGTCGAGCAGCACGACCGCATACGGACGACGGCGCACCGCTTCGGTCAGCACCCCACCCTCGCCATAACCGACGTAGCCGGGCGGTGCCCCCTTCAGACCTGACACGGTGTGCGCTTCCTGATACTCGCTCATGTTGATCGTGATCAGGTTCTGTTCGCCGCCGTACAGCGCCTCGGCCAGCGCCAGCGCCGATTCCGTCTTGCCCACGCCCGACGGCCCCGCAAGCAGGAACACGCCGAGCGGCTTCTTCGGGTCGGTCAGGCCGGCCCGCGCGGTCTGCACGCGCTCGCCGATCAGGCGCAGCGCATCGGTCTGGCCGATCACGCGCGCCTCTAGCGTTTCGGGCAGTCGGCGCACCGCGACAACCTCGTCCTTGACCATGCGACCTACCGGGATACCGGTCCAATCCGACACGATCTCCGCGACGATCGCCTCGTCGACTTCCGGAAACACGAGTGGTGCCTCGCCCTGAAGGTCGGCCAGCGCGTGCTCGAGCTCGCGCAGCCGCTCCATTTGCATCGGCAAATTTTCCGGCTCCCCGGCGAACCCTTCGCGAGCGACGCGCAACGCTTGCGCGGCCGCCATCTGTTCACACCAACGCGTCTCGACCGCGTCCGCATCCGACCTCAGCATGTCGATACGTGCACGCACGGCCGCCAGCCCTTTGTCCGCCTCGAGCCCGATCCTGGCTTCCTGCACCAGCAGCGCCTCCTCGGCACACGCGGCCGCGAGCCGTTGACGCGCGTCGTCGAGCTCGCGCGGCGTGGCATGTTGCGACAGCGCGACCCGCGCACAAGCGGTATCGAGCAGGCTGATCGCCTTGTCCGGCAACTGGCGTGCCGGAATGTAGCGGTGCGACAACGTCACTGCACCCCGGATCGCCTCATCACGCACCACGACACCGTGATGCGTCGCAAACGTTTCCGCGAGACCCCGCACCATGTCGATGGCAGCGGCTTCGGATGGCTCCGCGACCTGCAGCACCTGGAAACGCCGGGTCAACGCGGGATCCTTTTCGATATGCCGCTTGTATTCGGCCCAGGTCGTCGCGCCGATCGTCCGGATCGTGCCGCGCGCGAGCGCCGGCTTCAGGAGGTTGGCAGCGTCGCCCGTGCCCGCCTGGCCGCCCGCACCGATCAGCGTATGGATCTCGTCGATGAACAGGATCACAGGGGCAGCCGATTTCGCGGCCGCGTCGAGTAGACCCTTCAAGCGGGCTTCGAACTCCCCCTTCATGCTGGCACCGGCCAGCAGCGCCCCGACATCGAGACCAAGCAGCCGCACGTCGGCCAGCTTCGGCGGCACGTTGCCCGATACGATCGCGCGTGCGAGACCTTCGACCACCGCCGTCTTGCCGACGCCGGCTTCGCCGGTCACCAGCGGGTTGTTCTGCCGCCGCCGCAGCAACACGTCGATCATCGTACGGATCTCGAGCTCGCGGCCGATGACCGGATCGATTTCGCCAGCGCGGGCCCGCGCCGTCAGGTCCGTGCAGTACCGCTCGAGCGAGCCGCCCTTCGGCGAGCCCGGCATCGCGCCGGATGCGTCGCCCGGCGTGGCAGGCAACCATTCGCTGCGGTCGTACGGATCATCGGCCGCTTCCGGCGAACCCGCGATCCAGGCCGGAAGCAGGTCAGCAAGGCCAACGACCGGGATCTTGCCGAACGCGGGTGAGATGGCAAGCAGCACGCGCCGCAAGTCAGGCGTGGACACGAGTGCCGCGATCAACCACGCACCGCGCACGCGGCGGTCACCGTGTTCGAGCGTCGCAAGGACCCATGCGCGCTCGATTGCCGATTCGACGTGCGACGAAAAATCGCTGATCGAACTTGCACCAGCCGGCAACGCAGACAGTGCCCGCGCGAAGTCACGCTCGAGCGTGTTGCGATCGATCCCGGCGTGGCGAACGATCCGCTGAAGGTCGCCGTCCGGCTGCTGCAGCAGCTGATGCAGCCAGTGGATGAGTTCGACGAACGGATTCCCGCGCAACTTGCAGAAATTCGTCGCCGACTCGATACCTCGGTAAAGCTGGACCCCGAGCTTACCGAACAGTGCTTGGCGCGAAATGGTCATGATGTTCTTTGTTGTTGGTCGTGATGCTACGAGCATCATTTCTGCACCATCAGGACTGCTACACAGATACTTCTCCTGACGCCGCTGGAAATATTCGATACATCGCTCTCTCTTCGATCCGATTCAATCGGCCAAATCGAATCGGAATGCATTATCGGCATGAAATTCAATTTCCGTCAATCCATTCGACTATCAAAAACCATCCACATCAAATTGCAGCCTCCCCGGTACACCTCCACGTTGACCGCACCCTAAGCACGCATGTTTCCGTCAGAAAATTCACGCCGATAGACCTGGATCAATAAAATCCAAGTCCTTGTTATTTTGAGATATTTTTCAGATTCCAGTTGTTTGCAATTTTTCACAAATACGCATCGATATGATTTTCAAACACTTTTCAACACAATCGTTACAGCATTTAACGTTTTACATTTCATCTCAAAAACATTTCCGACCATCATCGGCAAATCGATTATCTACATGGCAATAGACGAACCGCCCTGACTCGTGGTTAAAATGCGAAATTCTTGTCATCGGACACCCAGATGCGTTCCTTTCGTCAATCGTGGCGTCGACAACCGGATATCTCGCACGCCGAGCCCGTGTTTGACGGAAACCGGGAAAGGCAGACGCCCGACGAAGCTGGCCTCGATCTTCCGGATAACGAAGTGATCGACCATCAGCGCAGCGACGATGATGTACTGCGCGAACTCGGTATCGGAAGCGTGGACGGCACCGATGCAGATGTGCGCACCTCGGCCAACACCGACGGTACCGACTCGCTGGTCGAGACGTTGCACGCGCAGTACTGGCGCGCGCTGACCGATCCCCATGCGTCGGTTGCAGCGGATCTGACGCCACCGGGAGATCAACCGACATCGCACGCGCCCGTGCCGGATCCGCAGGTCGATCCTGGCGTACGCGACGAATGCGATTCGATCGAAGCGCTACTGCGTGGCAACCCCAAGCTCGAAGATGTGTTTGAGCAACTCGATCGGCATGCCGGGCACATCCTGGACGATGAACCCGTGCCGGAGATCCTGCGACTTTTTGCCCCTCCGGAATTTCACGCGGCGGCCGCGCGGCAAGGGTCGGCGCTGCCGCCCCCGCTCACTCGGCGCGAACACCACGCGCTGTCGGTAGACAGTCCGCTGTCCGCCCCCGAATGCAGGGACAAAGGATGATCCGACGCGAGACCTCCGGCTCACCCCAAGCCAAATGCTTGAGTGACGCTCCGCTCAGCAAACAGATCGAGCGCATCTCGGCGCACCTGCGCGCGCAGCCAACCACGGCATCCCATCGGTGGGCGCTGTTTCAGTTGATGTGCGTAACAGGTGAATGGCCGCGAGCGATCCAGCAGTTGCAGACGTGGGCGAAGCTCGAACCCGGCCAGGCGGAAACCGCACAGGTCTATCGCGACCTGATCCGTGCCGAAAACTGGCGCAAGCAGGTCGTCGACGGACACGTACGCCCGGGCTTCGTGCTCGAGCCGACCGCGTGGGTCGAGGGTCTGCTGAATGCGCTGCGCCTGGCAGCCCGCGAGCAAAGCGAGCAGGCCGACGATGCGCGTGAGGCCGCGCTCGACGCCGCGCCGACCGTTGCGGTACGCATGCAAGGAACGGCAGAGTGGATCGTCGACAGCGATTCACGTTTCGGCCCGGTCTGCGAGGTCGTCACGGCCGGGCACTACCGCTGGGTTCCGATCGCTGATCTCGTAGCGTGGCGCGTGTCGCGGCCAACAAAGCTGGTCGATCTGGTTTGGGCGCCGTGCACGCTCACGCTCATCGACCAAAGCGTCGTCCACGGCTTCATGCCTGCACGATATCCGGGTTCGGAGACCGGTGACGACGCTGTGCGCCTCGGGCACAAGACCGTTTGGCAGGCGCACGGACGAACCGGCGTCACAGGTTTCGGCCGAAAGACCTGGGTCACCAACCAAGGCGACTTCAGTCTGTTCGAATTGCCGAATGCGGAATTCGGCACGCATGGCATCGACGGCGCCGCCGGAAAGGAGCGAGTCGATGACTGATCGCAAAAGACCGTCGTCCACCCCGGATACGCTGGCGGTCCGCACACCCCGCCGAGCCAACGCGCACCTGATGCCAACCCTGCTCGACCGGTTGCGCGACGACGCCCCGCAGCGCCGCGTCGAAGCCCCGGAGGAATATACGGTAACGCGCAAACAGATGCGTGACATCGTGCAGCGCGACCTCGCCTATCTGCTGAACACGACCAGCATCGAGGATCAGATCGATCGCGCGCGCCATCCGCACGCGGCTGCTTCGACCGTCAACTTCGGCGTGCCGCCGCTCGCGGGAGCCTTTATCGCGTCACGTCAATGGAACAGCGTCGAACGCATGATCCGGCAGGCCATTACCGATTTCGAACCGCGTCTGATTCCCGATTCGCTGGTGGTATCGCCTCGTCATGCCGACGACGGCGGCGAGCATCACCATGTCCTCGCGTTCGAGGTTCGCGGACTGATTCATATGGACCCGTACCCGCTCGAATTCATGGTGCAGAGTTCGCTGGATCTCGAAACGAGCGAGATCCGCATCACCGGCATGCGCACCAGCTAGGCGCAACGCGGCACAACGACAACAACGAGACCTATCCGATGGACCCGCGACTGCTCGACTACTACAACCAGGAACTCATCTACATGCGCGAGCTGGCAGCCGAATTCGCGCATGCACACCCGAAGATCGCACGTCGGCTCGGCATGCAAGCAGGCGAAGTGGCCGACCCCTACGTCGAACGCCTGATCGAGTCATTCAGCTTCATGGCCGCACGCATGCAGATCAAGCTCGACGCGGAATTTCCGCGCTTTACCGAGCGGCTGCTCGAGGTCATCTACCCGAACTACGTTGCGCCCACACCGTCGATTGCCGTCGCTCGCCTGTATCCCGGCCGGTCGGAAGGCAACCTCGCCAAAGGGCATCGTATCGCGCGCGGCACGTCGTTCACCGCCCGGGTTCCCGACGGAGAGAGAACGGCGTGCCGGTTCACGAGCGGGCAGGACGTCACCCTGTGGCCGCTCACGATCACCGAAGCGCGCCTGACGGGTGTGCCGCCGGACATCCCGGGACTCGCGAGATACGTCCCGCCCGATACACAAGTGCGCGGCGCCTTGCGGTTGCGGTTGGCGACGACCGGCGACGTGCGGATCGCCGATCTGAAGGGACTCGATCGGCTCCCCGTTTATCTGGCCGGCGATGAGCAAGTGGCCTCTCACTTGTTCGAACTGCTGCACGCCGGCGCAATCGCGTCCGTGATCGGCGCACCCGGAGCGTTCGGCCAGCCGGGCCGCTCGCTCGCCGCCGTCACGCAAGGCGCAGTGGAGCACGAAGGTTTGCGCACCGATCAACACCTGTTGCCGCTCACTTGGGCGAAGTTCCACGGGCACAACCTGTTGCACGAGTACTTCGCGTGTCCCGCGCGGTTCTGGTTCTTTGCGTTGACCGGCCTTGCCGAAGGCTTTGCACGCACTGACAGCCGCGAGATCGAGATCGTCGTGCTGCTCGACCGCTCGCCGGCCGAGCTCGCAAACCTCGTCGATGCGTCACGCTTCGCGCTGTTCTGCACGCCGGTCATCAATCTCTTCAGCAAGCATACCGACCGGATCGAGATCTCACCGCGCGAAACCGAGTTTCACCTCGTGCCGGCTCGACTGGCGCCGCTCGACTACGAGGTGTTTTCGGTGGAGACCGTGTACGGGCAGGTGGCCCTGACATCCGACGAGCTTGAATTCCGTCCGCTCTACCAGACACTGAACAACGACGAAGGCAATCACGGGCGTTATTTCTCGATGCGGCGTGAACAGCGCCTCGTGTCCCATTCCTCGCGTCGTTATGGCACACGTACGCCTTACGTCGGCACCGAAGTGTTTCTCTCGCTCGTCGACCAGAACGAGGCCCCTTACGCGGAAAGCCTTCGCTTCCTGTCCGTCGACGCGCTCCTGACCAACCGGGATCTGGCCACGCTCGTGCCGCGCGACGGCGTGCGCGATCTGGAGACCGCCGAGTCCGCGCCGGTGGAAAGCATCGGCCTCATCCGGCCACCGAGCGCGCCGCTACCGCCGTATGCCGAGCGGGACATGGCGTGGCGCCTGATCCGCCAACTCAACTTCAACTACCTGCCGCTGGACGATCTCGATCACCGCGAAGGCGGTCAGGGGCTGCGCGATCTGCTGCGTCTGTACCTCGCGGAAGACGACTCCGCGCAAAACCGGCAAGTCGAAAGCCTGGTCGGCGTCAAGACGCGCCCGGTGACGCGCAAGCTGCCGGGGACCGGCCCGATGACGTTCGGGCGCGGCGTCGAGTGCGTGCTGACGGTCGACGAGACCGGCTTCTCCGGCGTGAGCCCCTATCTGTTCGGCACGATCCTCGAGCACTGGCTCGCACGGCACGTATCGGTCAACAGCTTTACGCAGACCGAACTGCATTCGATGCAGCGCGGGCGCATTGCCCGCTGGCCGGTACGCACGGGCGCACGCGGAGTCCTGTGATGAAACGCGCGACGCTGCCGGCGCTGCTGCGAGACAGCGCGCTGTCGCCAGAGCTGCTCGAACACTTGCAGTGCGAGCCCTGGCGTTTCGGTTTCCTGTCGCTATTGCGACGCATCGGCGCGAATCCGGCGATCGATCCGATCGGCACCGCACGTCGGCCTCGTTCGGAACCGTTCCGGCTCGGCCAGCAGCCGAGCCTGGCGTTCGCGCCGCGCGAAGTTGCCAACGCGCACGAAGCCGACGGGCGACTGAAGGTGCGGCTGTTCGGCCTCGGGATGCTTGGCCCCAATGGCCCGCTGCCGATCCACGTGACCGAGATCGCGAAGGATCGCGAGGACAGCCGGCGAGATACGACGACGATCGATTTTTTTGATCTCTTCCATCACCGCTTCTTCACGCTCCTCTATCGCGCGTGGGCGTCGTCCCAGTCCACCGCCGGGCTCGACCGGAAGGACAACGAGCGGTTTTCGTTCTACGTCGCGAGCCTCGTCGGGCACGACATCGGCGAAATCAGCCGGCGCCCGCTGCCCTCGCACGCCCGTCTCGCGGCCTCCGCGCACCTCGTGCGCGAAGCACGCAATCCGGACGGTCTGCGTGCCACGCTCGAACGCTACTTCGGCGTGCCCGTTGCGATCCAGGAGAATGTATTTCACTGGATCGAGATCGACCCCGCCGACCTCGGCCGCATGGGCCGTCCGGGGAAGGCGGCAACGATGGGGCAAGGCGCGATGCTCGGCCGCGTCGCACCCGATCGCCAGCACCGCTTTCGCATCGTGATCGGCCCGGTCGATCTAGATGCCTATCTGCGCTTCACGCCGCAGGGCGAGGATCTGCCTCGGCTCATCGAGTGGGTGCGAGCGTTCGTCGGTTACGAGCTGGAATGGGAGCTTGAGCTGCGGATCAAGCCGAAGAGTGCGCCGCCGGCGGTCATGGGCGGCCGGCAGCGCATCGGATGGTCCGGATGGCTGGGGCGCCCGGACCCGCGCAAGCCCGTTATCGGCATGCGATTCGAGCCCGAACGTTATGTGCGGCACGTCGATCGCCGTGTCACCGATACCAGGAACTGACCATGAGCAAAAGGCAATCCTCGGCGCCCCGCAGACAGGGCCAGATCGCCGTCACGAATGTGCCGCATTTCGACTGGCTCGCGCCCGTGAGCGACGATGCGCCCTGCGGCCCGGATCTCGAATACGACCACGATTTCGTCGTGCTGTTTTCCCGTGTCACCCTCAAACAGGACGTACAGTACGGCGCGTTCGTGGGCGTGCCCGATCCGCTCAACTGGAGCGAAATCGAACGGGATTGCCGGCGGCTCATGATGCGCACGAAGGATTTGCGTGTCGCCGTGCTGTATACGCGTTGCCGCACACGTCTCGGCGGTGTGACGGGCCTGACCGACGGCATCGCGCTACTGGCCGCCTGGGTGCAAGCGTTTCCGGATGATATCCATCCACAGACGAGCGCCGACAGCGATCGCGACGCGGCGCTGGAAATGCGGATGAACGCGTTGCAAGCGCTGTCGGATCCCGACGGGTTGCTGGCCGATGTGCGAGAAATCGTGCTGATGAAGTCGACAGTTACCCGCCTGCAGGTGCGCGACGTCGAGCGCGCGTTCGCGCATCCGCGTCCGGCCGATGCGCTCTCGCCCGATTCCGTCGTCCAGCAGTTGCAGGATCTGCGTATGCTGCAACCGGCAACGATCGAAGGCATCGACGATACGATCGCAGATCTCGCCACGATCAACGCGTGGTGCAACGATCATCTCGAATCGTTCCAGCCAGACCTTTCGACGCTGGCGCGACTACTCGACAGGTTGGGCTTGCCCACGCACGCCGATTCGGTCGAACCGCCCGATACGATTCCCGCCCCGACCGCGATGGCCGACACATCGTCGCAAGACGACACGATAACGCCGACCGCACCGGCGCATCCCGTATCGGCGAGCGATCCTGACTGTGCCCCGCCCCTAATGAACTCCGTGCCGTCCGATCGCGACTCCGCGCTTGCGACGATTCGCGCCGCGCGGACATGGTTCGAAAATCACGAACCGAGCAGCCCAATTCCGGTGCTACTCAAACGCGCCGAGCAGTTCGTCGGCAAACGCTACGCCGAGGTCGTCAAGGCGATTCCGGCCGAGCTTCTGGTGCAGTGGGAAGAGGAAGACGGTTCGTGACCGCACTGAAAAACAACATGGCCGCGGTGACGGTTGGGCGCGTACGTCGAAGTCGGATCGACACACGATACGTATTCGCGACCTGAAGCACACGGCCGGCCGTGTAAGCCTGTCTGGATTGCGACTTGATATCCGAGTACTTGATATTCGGGTTCATGCAAGAGCGGCCACGCAAGCGATGCCTGTTTCGAATTTCTCACAGGAGAGACCGATGTCGACGTATCAAGCACTCCTCGCGCAGCGCGAAGCTCTCGATGCTCAAATTGACGCGGCCAAAGCGAACGCTCGAACTACCGCACTCGTCGAGATCAAACGCATGGTCGGCGAATTCGATATCACGTCACAGGAGATCTACGGCGTCACGCGCGTGCAGACGCGGCAACGACCGCCTGCGAAGTACCGTGATCCCGAATCCGGTGCCACGTGGAGTGGTCGAGGGCGGCCGCCGGCGTGGATCGAGGGCAAGGACCGTGCTCGATTTCAGATCGCGGCAACGGCTACCCAGGCTTGAATCGCACGCCGCCCCCATCTCGCGCAGGAACGGGCGCGCACGATACTTCGGATCGCCGAAGTCTTTCACGAGCACGTCCATCATCTTGAAGGGTTATTTCATTATCCTGATCATCCCCTCGTTCTCCCGGACACATCATCCGGTTCTCTGTCGCCAGCCATGGTCACGGTAACGTCGAGATCAGATTCCCGGCAATATCGGCGGCACGCTGTTTTTCCCCGTCATCAAGTCGCTGAGCGATTCGCGCCTCGACGAGTGCCGCAGCAGCGCCATACTGCCCCAGACCAGATATGGCATCAAAACTCGCGCGCGAACGCGCGATCCACGCTGCGCCAAGGGCCCTGTCTCTTGGCAGACCGTTGCCGGTCAGGAACCGCATGCCGACCGCATACTGCATGAACGGATCCCCGAGCAACGCCTCGTTCAGGCTCGACAGCCCATCCCACTGGCGATTGGCAGCCGCGGCCGCGCTGACGGGCGAATCGCTCCATAGCGTGGCAGCCGGATCGGCCGGCACCAGCCAGCGCTTCTCTCCGGCCGACAGCCCCGTGTCCATTGCCGGCGCGAGGCTGCGCAGCGCAAGCGCGATCTCGGATACCGCCGAGCCACGTCGCGCCGCGCGGCGATGCCAGTCCATTGCGACCGTTTCGTCCCGGGGCACACCGTCGCCCGTTTCGTACATCAGTGCAAGATCGCTTTCCGCCCACTGCGATCCGGCAGAAGCCGCACTGGTGAGCCACGTGGACGCTTCCTTCGGATCACGCGCGACGCCGCGGCCGTGCAGATAGGCGACTCCCACCATCCGCTTCGCCTCGGTGCTCGTCGGCGCGGCACGCAGTGCCCACGCGAACGCTTCGTAGTCGTCGGTGCGACCGCCGAGCCCGGTGGACAAATGCCACGCGAGCGACCCTTGCGCCGACACGTTCCCCTGCTCGGCCGCCCGGCGAAACCAGTACGTCGCCGCATCGAAGTCCACCGGGACGCCGTCGCCCAGATCGTACGCATCGCCGAGCGACGACTGATACGCCGGCTCGCCGCGATCCGCGAGTTTCCATTGCCAGTACGCCCGCTCGTCCGCGGCAACGAGGCCGCTATCGGCCGACGCAAGGACACGCATCGCACCGACATTGCTGCCGGCGGCCGTGCGGCACCAGCGCGCAGCCTCGGCCGGAAGGCGCGGCGTGCCATTCCCATCCAGATACATCGTGCATAGCATCGCCTGCGATGCAGCGTCGCCCAGCTTCGCCCCGCGCGAGAACCAGTCGAATGCGATCGCCGGCTGCCCGCGCCAGTACACCGAGCCCAGCGCCGAATACGCGCCAGGCACCTTGCGGCTCGCGAGGTCCTCCAGCCATTGAAGCCCCGTCCTGCCCGCGAACGACGTGTGGTGCTCACTCAGGTAGAACCCGGCCGATACGCCAGCGGCCGGATCACCGGCGTCGGCGGCCTGCTTCAGGTAGCGCAATCCCGTCTGCTCGTCGCGCGGCACGCCGACGGTACCCGTCAGGTACTGATAGCCGACCCACCGCGCCGCCTCGATGTTGCCGTGGTCCGCGGCAAACCGGAACCACTGCATCGCCTGCGTCCGGTCGACGCTCGTGCCTTCTCCGCGCCATGCCATGTTGGCGGCCATCAGTGCGGACGCTTCGTCACCGCGATCCGCGCCGCGCGTGGCCAGCCGAAAGGCCTTGCGCATATCCGCCGGCTCACCGTCGCCGCGTGCCGCGTAACGCGCGAGATTGGCCGCCGCGGCGCCGTTGCCCTGCGCATCGGCTTTTTCAAACCACGGTTTGGCGGCGACGGGATCCGGCTGCGTCCCCAGACCGTTGTGCAGCATTGCGCCGAGATCGTTCTGCGCGAGCGCCAGCCCATCGTCGGCCGCGCCCTGCATCCATCCCAACGCGGCCTCCTTGTCGACCGGACCGCCACGGCCGAACAGATAGAGGTTCGCCAGTGCGTAACGCGCCCGCGTATCGCCGGCGAGCGCCGCTTTGCGGTACCAGTCGCGCGCCTTCGCGTCGTCGCGCGGCACACCCGTCCCGCTTCCATACAGTTCGCCGAGCCTGCGCTGCGCGTAGGTCGAGCCGGCACGCGCCGCGGCCGAAATCAGGCTGAAGCCGCGCTGCGCGTCGCGCGGCACGCCGATACCCGCGAGATAGAGATTTCCCAGCACCGCCTGCGCTTCGGTGTGGTTCTGGTCCGCCGCGGCGCGCAGCCACGCCGTCCCCTGTTCGACATCGCGCGGCACGCCGTCGCCCCGGATCAGCATCAGGCCGAGCGCGAATTGCCCGTCCGCCTGGCCGCCCGCTGCGGCGCGCGACAGCCACGCCGCCGCGACCACCGGGTCGCGCGCCACCCCGCGCCCGGCCAGCGCGAATTTCCCCGCGTTCGCCGCGCCCGCTGCCGACCCGCCCTCGGCGGCCTTCACGAAGTACCGGTAGGCGGCCGCATTGTCGGCCGGTTGCCCGTCGCCGTCGGCATTCATCCCGCCGAGCTGGTTGGCCGATGCTGTGTCGCCGTCGCGCGCCGCCGACGCGAACCATGCGTATGCCGTCGCATAGTTCCGCGGCAGCGCGACACCGTCGTAGTAGAGATAGCCGAGTGCGCGCTTGGCCAGCGTCGAACCGTCGCTCGCCGCCGATTCGAGGATCGTCATCCCGCGTTTCAGGTCGGGGCGGGCCGCGTAGCCATGAAGCACCATCTGCCCGTAGAGCGCGCGTGCCGTCAGGTTACCGGCCTCGGCTTCCTGCCGGCAAAGGCTGCGAATCTGCGCGGGTTTGTCCTTCAGCAGGAGGCTGTCGAACCGCGCGTTCAGCGCCAGTACGCATGGCGTCGTGTCGTCGTGGACGGAAACGGACACGGCGCGTTGCATTGTCGGCATCGCGGCAGGCAGCGGCCCGGGCCGAGGCGCAGCGGCGCTGCCGAACCCGATGGTCAGCCCCGCCATCAACCCTGCGGCTCCGATAGACCATTTCAGCGCGGGCCCGACGCAGTCGATACGCCGCACCGCCGGAACGCGCGGCCGAGGTTTGCCCACCGGCCTCATGGCTTCACGATCGTGACGTTCTTGATGATGACGTCGGTTCTGCCGGCCTCGTCGTCGATCGTCTTGCTCAATTCGATCCCGTAGTCGGCCAGCCATGCGGAGCGAACGCGAACCGTCTTGCCGTCCTTGTGGACCTCGCTGCAATCGAGATTGACGGCATCGCCCGTCAACGTACCGAAGACCGTCGACGCGGGTTCCGTCTTGCCGATTTCGCATCGTCGGACCCGTTGGCCATGCCGCGACGGTTGCGGCAATGCAATCTCGAAGCGCTTGCCTTCCGTCATCGGTTCGTTCGCCAGCGCGATCGCCGAAGTGTTCGTTTGTACGCCGAGCATTGTTGCGGAGCGAGGCCCGCGCACGATCTGGGTCATCAGGTCCGCGAGTCCATACCCCATGTCGAAATCCGCCCAGCGCGAGTTCCCCGACGCATCTTTCGTGGTCATCAGCTCGATGACCACGCCGTTGTTTCGTCGATTGACATAGGTGTCGACATACGGCCCTGCGGCCTTCGGCGTCGTCTTGTTCACCCATTCGCCGTCCACGACCAGGCGCGAATACGGAAGCGGCCGGCTCCCGTCCGGCGGCAACTGGCTGCGAATCGCATCCGGCAGGCGTCGTTCGTCGAACACCTCGTCCTGATACGCGGCGGGATCGGCAAGCACCGTCTCGGCCGCCGTCTTGCCGTCGGCGATAAACTTGAAGAGTTCATAGGTTGCACGTC
The DNA here is from genome assembly GCF_001039005.1 of Burkholderia cepacia. Classification (GTDB taxonomy): domain Bacteria; phylum Pseudomonadota; class Gammaproteobacteria; order Burkholderiales; family Burkholderiaceae; genus Burkholderia; species Burkholderia theae. The sequence continues at coordinate 56,364 of NZ_LDWR01000050.1, read as the reverse complement.
GCTGTTCCGGCTCCGGCAGCTTGTCGAGCGCGTCGACTGCGAACTGGATCAGCGCACACGTGCTCGGCTTGTCTTGCTTTGCAAGCCATGGCGGCACGTCGATCGCATCGATACGCGCATCGACTTCGAGCAGTTCGGCTACGGTGTAGTGCTCGGCGTCGCCGGTCGGCAAGCCGTTGCGCGCGCCGACGAGGTCCATCAATTCGAATATGCTCCGCAGCATCTTCGGCGAAGACGTCTTCGCCACCGACGCCAGATTGCCGCCGGTCAGCTTCGACATCTCGCAACCGTTGCGCGATTCGCCCGCGATGTCGTTCATCAATCGTAGAAACCGCAGCCGGTCGGCCGGTGGCAGTATCGTTTCCCCGCCCATGACCGATTTGCCGCGCAGGTTGCGCAGTCTCTCAAGATAGCCCGGATTCTGCACGACCCCGACGAACCAGGTGACCATGATCTGCCCGTTTTCGGAATCGGGATCCACGCCGGATTGCGCAACGAATGCACGCGCCCGTTCCGCGATCTGGGCCGGCGTCAGGTTGACCGCCGGATTCGCCGCCGGCGCGGATGCGGCCGGCTCCGCAGGCGCGCTCTGCGCGCCCAATCCATATGCTGTTGCGGTCGCGATGGACAGCAACACCCCGAAAAGGCCTGTTTTTATTTTCATAAAGTCGAAATTCGAACGCGTGATCTCATATTTTACAGTTCGGGGGCAGGCCGCCGATAACCTCGGCCGCGCCGCATCCCTGACCGCCGCTTGCGCTACATCGACGGTTTCGTCTACTGCTGGATCGTCGCGTTCTTCAACAATCCGCCAACGAGCTGCGCACTCGCCTTTTCCAGTGCGAGCGCCTCCAGTTGCTGGCGAATCGTTGCTTGTGCCTGCGGGAACGGCGGCACCTGTGTCGGCCGCTTCGCATCGAGTTTCACGATCGCTCGCGCCCCATCGATCGGGATCGACGAGGGCGTGACCGCGCCCACCGGCAGCGTTTCGAGCGCCTGCGCGATCGCGACCGGCAAACCGGACGTCTTGCCTTCCGTCGCCGGCGTCTTGAAGCTCGTCCACGGCAACTCACCGCCGGCCCCGCGGCTCGGCGCGATGCTGTACTGGCGTGCAAGACCTTCAAACGATTTGCCTGCCTTCAACTCGCTCAGCACGGTCGCGGCCGTCGCTGCATCCTGAACGACGATCAGCCGCGGCTTGTACTCGTCCTTCCCGAGCGACGCGACGATCTCGTCGTAGCGCGACTTCACCTGCGCATCCGTTACCGGGTCGGGTTTCACGTTGTCTTTCAGATAGAGCTGGGTCTCCGCATTCGCCTTCGCCACCTGCATCGCCGTCTGGACTTCCGGCTTGCTGCCGTAATTTGCCTTCTCGGCGGCCTGCTGGATCAACACGCGCGTAATCAGTTGATTCTTGATCGCCTGACGCACCTGCGGCGTGTCGGGTTGCCTCGAGGCCCGCAACACGGCATCGACTTCCGCCTGCGTGATCGCCGTCCCGTTCACCGTCGCAACGGTGTTCGCCGGCTGCGATGCAGCCGCCGTCTGCGCGGATGCGGTACCGGTCAGTGCACCGGCGAGTGCCATTGCAATCAGCGCAGGCATCAGTTTCGTTTTCATCTTCGTTCCGTCTTCGGATGGAAAGGCGCGAAGACTTGTCTTCGCCCGCATGCGACCGCTCCGCGAGAGAACGGTGCGCGTCGATCAATAATTCCAGTTCAATGTGGCCAACACGAGCGTAGCCTTCGAGCCGAGCGCCGCCGGTTGCGTCAACGCGCGCCCGACCAGCACCTCGCCGGACAGGAATTGCTTGTGCCACTGCCATTGCGCGCGCACTCCCGCGCCGGCGCCGGCCAATGTCGGGAAACCCGATGTGGCGACGAGGCTTGCCTTGCCCGCATCGAAGAACACGTATGGCTCGATCCGGCCGTCCTTCCACGCCGGCGCGTTCACCCACGCAAGCTCGTTGCGCGAATAGAAACCACGATCACCGGCGATTTCGCCCGAACGGAAACCCCGGACGGTATCCATGCCCCCAAGGTAAAGCTGCTCAGAACCGAACAGCGCGACGTTCGTATACTGCCCGCTCAATACGCCCCGATACGCGAGCAGCGCGCGTCCGACCTTCGGTAACGGCAGCGTAAACGCAGCCGTCGCGTCGACTTTCGTGAACTGGCTGTGCGCTTCGTCACGCGCAATGCCATGCAAATCGTGGTTCGCACCGAACCACGGCAGACCTTGCGATACGCCCCCGTTGGCCGTGAAATTACCTTGCGCGTCGTTCATCACGAACTTGTGCAGCCAGTTGCCGCCGACGCGCAACACCGCCACGCGTTGCGGATCGAGATCGATGCCGTTGACCTCGCGGTCGGTGCGACGCCACGACAACGTGGTGTCTACGCTGGTGATATCGCTCACGCTGCGTCCGACCAGATAATTCCAGCCGAAGATATGCGACAGCGTGCGGCCGTATTCGAGCGCGGTCGTGCCGATCAGTTGCTGGTATTCCGAGTCGGAAATCGTGTAGCTGAACGTATGGCGGCCGAACGGTACCGCGAACGAGCCGACTATCGCGTTGCTGTCGAGGCTGTCGAGGAAATTCACGCTCAGCGATTCCTGCAGGCCGAGCAGGTTGTCGGCTTCGACGCCTGCGCGATAACGCGTCACGCCTGTCGCCGAGCTGCCGTAGTTGTCGACGCCCAACGTGTAGTAGAGGCGATCACCCGATTTGTTGCCGATGTCTACAATCGACTCGCCGGGATTCTGGCCAGGCAGGATCTGCACCGTCGCCTGGTTGCGGCGCAGGCGGTTGATCTGTGCCACGCCCTGATCGATATCGGACAAGCGCAGCGGATCGCCGGACGTAGTCGGAAACGCGTTCTCGTAGCCAGCATCCGTGAACCAGCCGCCGCCCGCCGCTGACTCGCCCGGTTTGAGCCGGTGAATCGCCTTGCCATTGATCGTGAACGATTCGATCACCCCGACCTGAATCGTGATCTTCAGCGTGCCGGTGGCGAGATTCTGCGGGCCGAGCAGCGCGCGCGTCGTAACGAAACCGCGTTCGACGAAAACGTCGGTAATCCTCTTCAACAGAACGTTGATGCGATGCGAACCGAGGTCCTGACCGACGAACGGCGCGACCACTGCCTCGAGCCCTTTGCCGGACACGCTGCTCGGCGGCTGAAAGGCACTGCCGTCGGGTGCCTGTAGCGTGATCTGCTTGACGGCGAAGATCGGACCGGATTCGGCGATCGCATTGACCGGTGTGTCCGGCGGAATGTCGAGCGTCGTCTCCGACGTCGGCGCGACCGTGATTGAAGCCGGTGGTTGTACGAGTTGTCGCTGGCGCGCCTGCTCGCGCTGTTGTTCGATGATCAGCTGCGCCGGATCCTGCACGGGCCGGCCGGCCGGGGGCGGAGTCTGCGCGTGCGCCGGCAGATGGAGTGCAGCAAGGCTTGCGACCAGCAGCGGCAGCTTCAGTCGGGGGAATGCGCGTGGTTTCATCGTTATTGTGCGTGCAGGTGCCCGAGCGTCGACGTGGCCGTTCCGATAGCGTCGTTCTGCGCTGCGGCCACGACGATCACGAGCGCGAGGAAGACGACGACGGCCAGCCCGAGTCGATTTTTTGTTCGATAGTTCATGCGTTAGCGCCACCACCACGTCGTCAGGCCAAGATGCTGGTCGATCTGGACCGGCGTGCGCGACGGCGCGCGCACGGTCGTGATGCCGCCGGCCGCCGTGACACCCTTTCCACCGCTGAACGAGCCGCCGTCGATCACGCCTTCACCCGTCAGCGTCACGCTGCCGTTCGCGGTAAAACCGCCACCGACGTCCATCGCGATGATTTCTGCCCACGTGCTGCCAAAGAACGCCTTGAAACCCCGGTGCTGGTTGATCGCCGAGTAACCGGTCACACCCTGTGCGTAGGTGATGGGTGCGTCGACCTTGATATCGCCGGTCGCGAAGACGTTGCCGCCGACGTTGCGCGCGACCGTGCCCGCCTTGATGCCGATGTTGCCGCCCGCCTGGATCGTACCGCCGTACGGCGTGACGTTGCTCGACGCGTCGGCGTGGCAGAAGATCCAGCAGCTGCGTGCATAACTCGCCTGGCCGGTGAAGACCGCGGCGTTGGTGAACACGTTCTGCGCGGTGATGTTCACGTCGCCGTCGTTCGATTGAACGATCCCGCCGGTATTCGTGAAGTTGCGGCTTGAAATTGTCACCGGGCCGTGTACGGCGGCGATGTAGGCGAGCTGATCGGGATTGCTGACCGTGCCGTAGTCGACGTTGAAACCGCTCGTCGTGTGGGTGAAGAACAGGAAGCTGCCGCCGCGATCCGAATAAGCAGTCGGTTGGCCATCGTTCGTGCCGCCGGTATGGTCAATGATGTTCTGCACGTCGCCGGCCGCAGCGAGACTCACTGCCCCGTTCGACAGGATGCGAGCGTTGTCGTTGATGACGTTGCCGCCGGCCGTCAGCTTCGTCTGGCCGTTGGCGGCAAACATGATCGCGAGGTTGTTCGCGCTCGAGCGGTTCGTGATGTCGCCTGCGGCGGTGAGGATCACGTCGCCGCCAGTCGTGGTGCCGTCGCTCGTGGTGGTGCCTGCCTGAATCAGGCTGCCGGTGTTGGTGATCGCACCGCTACTCGTCAGGTTGACGGTGTTGCCTGCGCTCAGCGTCGTTGGGCCGGTGGTGTCGTCGGACAGTGCGATATTGCCGGCCTGAACGATCGCGTTGTTCGCAGCGGTCACCTGTGCGCCCTGCAACGACACGGCGCCGGGCGTTGTGAGCGCGATGTCGCGCTCTGCTTTCAAGGACCCGTCCGCGAGTGCAATGTCCCCGTTTGCCGTGATGACGACGTCGCCGGCGTTCGCATAGATCTTGCCGAGGCTGTGGACGCCTGCACCCTGGTCGGTAACGATCAACTGGACGCGACCGGCCGTCAGGCCGCCAGCCGCCGTAATGTCGACGGCAACGACATTGCTTTTTGTCCCCGGCGACGACGTGCCGATCAGCCAGTCGTGGCCGTTGTCGGACGGCGAAAAACTGGTGTCGTAGGTTGCTGTGCTGTCGCCGACGATCGCGCGGATGCCGCTCGTCGAACTGGTGAAGTCGTTGGTGACCGGGCCGTTGATACTCAGTTGCTTGGCAATCAGGTCGAGGTTGACGAGTGTGCCGGACAGGCCGCCGGGACCGATCGCTATACCGCCACGGTTGGTCGTCAGTACGACGTTGCGTTGTGTGACGCCAGGAGCAAGCGTGAGATCGTTGAAACTCACCTGCCCGGTCGACAGCACGACGTGGCCCGTGTTCGTGAAGCTTCCGCCGTCGACCGTGACGCCGTTCGGATTCGCCAGGATCACGTTCGCCCGCGGGCCGAGGACGTTGACGTTGCCCTGGATCAGCGACGGATTCGTGCTCGTGACCTGGTTGACGATCGTGCGGGCGTTGATGCCGACGTTGTTCAGGTCGGCGCCAGCCTTCGAAACGTTGAACGACGAGTAGGAGTTGTTCGAGACACCGCCAATCGCAGGGGCGATGTTGATGATCTGCCTGCCACCCACGCCCGCAGTTACAGCGGTCGCTGTACCGCCGTCCGGAACGATGGCGGCCGCATAAGCGGTTCCCACGAGGCCAATCCAAGCCAAAGCCACGCAATGAGAAGTTCTTTCTGCTCGCATACAACCTTCGTTGGTGAACATCATTCAACAAGCTTGTCGACGGATTGCCACCATTGCCTCGACATCTCGTCGACCATTCTCATTTGGACGTAGTCGTTATACTGCATGACAACGTGTGATAAACAGCCAAATGAATTCCGATCAGTTTCATATTTTTCAGAACCATTATCGGCAAGCCGTGAGTTTTTGCGTCTCTATCGGCACCCGCGCGTAAGCCCCGTCGTCATCACGCCTGATTCTAGTGAGATCAACCCGACACCGTGAGTTTCCAACTGAATAAACCGCCTCATAATCACTTCCGCTTTTTGGTGTAAATGCAAATGGCACACGACAAAACCAATTCAGGCTGGAAGATGAGAACTCCAGTGAAATAGATTTGTCGGCGGCGACTGCCACTTCTGCCAATTGAACATCGGTAAAACCACCACCATCAGGGATTCCGATACGAACCCCCTGCCACCCTCCGTTTGGCACAGATCCATTGAGTGTCGCGATGTGTCTAAAGTCCGCTACCTGCGTGCTTGCACAGGTTCCGTCGGGAAGAACGTCAACACCGACGAGATTGGTCCCGCCGTTGCGAACTGACACGCGCAAGCGCGCCCGCTCACCTGAGTCTGGTTCATGATATGCCGGCAATGAACAGCCTGCGAAGATCATCGTTGATACGAAGAAGAGTAAACAGGATATAGGTTTATTATTCATAATTTTCCGCCCTTGAACGGTCCAATCGTTGGGGGCTGCGTTGCAGCGTCATTTCCAGACACGGAGCCGTGAGTATCACCACTATTGTCCGAGTTAAAGGAGCACCAATCGCACCGCCTATTGCCGCGCCTATCGCCGTCAGCACCTTGCCGCAGTCATGGCCCTCCACACACGCATTGTTCAGCGTCTCGTTCTGCGCGGCCGTCATCGCGCCTTGCACGTTCCGACCCAACAGGCCTGCTGCAGCTCCACCCAGCAGCGAGGTCGCCGTTACGATCGCCGCAAGCTGCTCCTGTCGGTAATGCCTTGTCCACCAGTTACGGCCATCGCGATACTGTTCGCCGTCATCTCCGACACGACCCACGTTCGCAATAGCCTGCAACTCTAGACGCGGCGCGGCTTCGCCAGTGGCCGCCGCCTAGATACAATCATTCGATCCAGCTTCTGCCCCTAACGCGGATTTACAGCCCACACCTCGACGTCACTTAAAGAGCACTGCGCGATGCATTCTCGCGCGCGCGAACGCGCTTACTAGCTCGGCACGAGGCCGGCTTCGACTCAGAAGTCGATCACTGGAACGACCCCTTGTGCCGTGTGCAGGACATAAGACTCGAGTCCGTCTTTCTCCGGAATCAACTGCAAAAATTGCTCAGCCTCAAAGTGCAATGTCAGCACTTTGCTTTCGTCAAAGCGGGCGTCGACGATTTTTCTGTTCAAACAGCTCAACAAAAGAGCGGCAGACTCAGGAAGAGTGGCATTTCCAATAGTCTGGCCCCCAGCCGCTTGTAACACGAACCGGCACTGCACCAGAATCCAGCCACCGTTGCCACCACTTCCGTTGAAAGACAACGAAACCGAGCCAGGATTCACCGTCACCCCGGTCACCTCTCTTCCAACAATCTCCTCAAGATCGCGCTTTTCAATCATGGGTATTACCTCGCCGGTGGCATAGAGTTAGGGGGGAGAGGGATGTGAGTATCCCCCTTGGTCGCGTTCGGCGATCCATTGGCCGGATTGATCGGCTGTCCATTCACCACGGACGTCCAATAACCATTCTCTAAGCCGGGCACAGGCGTAGAGCCGGGAGGCATCACTCGAATGTAGGTACTTCCCGCCGCACTGGGATCGGTGCCAGCCGGATAGTAAATGATACTTCCGGGCGTTCGACCGGGACGACTCACCCAATCTGAAGGGATGACTGGCGCTTGGGCAGGATTTGTGAATGGCTGGAGATTTTGAGGTACTTTGGGTCCATTGGATGCTGACAAACCGGTGATCGCCTCTATCGCTCCCGCTGCATCCTGCGGCGTGGCCGCAGACAACACCGCCGCGGTCGCGGGCGAGAATCCCGAACTGATCAACGCCTGCTTTATGTTATTCGCTTCGACCGCCGTCGAGATGTCGTTCCAGTTCGTCGTCGCGATCGACTTGGCAGCCAAGTCCTGATTGCCCAACCCGGTCAGGAACGACACACAATTCGCGCTGCCCTGGCAATACGACTGCGCATCGGACGCACTGATCCCGTAACCGCTCAACGTGTCGTTCTTGACCGTCGCGCAGTCCGTGACATTGCTGCAGTTTTTCGCCTGCTGTTGTTGCTGCTGCGAGATGCTCTGGTAGCTCGCCGTCACCTGATTGATACAGGTCGTATCGCCCGGCGCACAGCTCTTCAGCGACGCGACGAGATTCGCTGTCTGCACATGGTTCAAGTAGTTGTTCAGCGTCTCGTTTTGAGCCGCCGTCATCGCACCCTGCACATTGAATCCGAGCGCCCCGGCAACGCTGCCGCTCACCAGCGTTTCGATCGCCGTCAATGCGGCGGGCGGGATATTGCCATTCGCATCGATGATCGGGTTCAGTCCGGCCGAGATCGCCCCGCCAATCGCACCGCCCCCGCATCCTTGTCCGGTCGCCGCTCCGGCAGCACAACCGAGTGCCGCATGCGCCAACCAATATCCCGGCGTTCCGACTTCAATTGGAGACCCCGGAATACTCGCTGCATTGCCAATCGAGTAAGCCGCTGCAGCCGCGACGTCGGCTACGGCACTGTTACGCAGATTCGTCAGGAAGCTGCCGCCCTGGATCGCCGTCTGCACCCCAGCCTGAATCGTCGCCTCGGCGCCCAGCGCGAGCGCGGTTTGTCCGAGCGAAGTAGCCGTCGACGCGCCAGCCTGCGGAACAATGACGCCGCCCACATTCTTCACGCCCGCGAGCGCGGAGAGGCTGTTGTCGCCGATCGGCGCACCGAGACCCGCCCAGCCCACGCCAGCGTCCGGCGAATAGGTGATGCCGTTCGTCAGACCTGCGGTGATCGCGCCGGTCGCCCCGCCCTCAAGGGCCGCCGTCAAGCTGAACTGGCCCGTACTCGCCTGCGAGATTGCGCTTGCGCTGAAGCCGCCGACACCCGCGGAGATCATCGAACTGCCGACCGTTCCGGCCGCAGCGACACCGCCGGCCGCCATGAACGCGCTTGCCGCACCTGCCGTGATGAACGACGCCACCACGGCGGTCGCCGCCATCCCGATCTGCTCGAACAGGCCGGGACTATCCGCCAGCGACTGGAAGCTCGTGTGTAGATTGTCGCTGACCGTGCTCTGCGTGAAATTCCCGCCGAGCTGGCTCTTCAGCGCCGCGAGTTGATCCGCCGTCGCACTCGCATTGACCTGCCCGTTCGGATCCAGTTTCTGAAGTGCTCCACCCACCTGATCCAGGCGGTCGACGTTCAGGTTGTAGTTGGCGGCCGACATGAAGCCGCCCTGCTGCGTCACCGTTCCGGTCGTCGTCAGCAGACCCATGACGTCCGGCATATACGTATAGATCGTGCCGACGTCGGTGGAACGCTGCTGATTGGTCACCGTCCCGGCGTCGATCGACAACATGCCCGTTGCGGTGATGGTCCCGGTGTTGGTAATCGAACCCTTGTTCGTCGCGACCAGCGACACGTCCTGGCCGGTAATCGTGCCGTCATGCTGGACCACCGCATAGTTCTGCGGCAGATAGATCTGCGGCATCAGTGCGGTCACGGTCGGGCAGCTTGCCACGCCCGTTGCGGTGCAGCCCGGCTCCGGAACGGTCTCCTCGACGTACCAGAGCATCGGTGCATCAAGCGATGCGATCTGTTGCGACGAGAGCGCCGTCCCGAGCGCGATGTTGTTCGCTTTCGCATACGCGATCGCATTGCCGTACAGCACGGACTTTTCCTGATCCGTGACCGACTTTTGATTCTGGTTGTCGTACTTCAACCCGTCGATGAAGCTCGCCGTCCCTGTCTGCGCGAGTGCGGCTTGCTGAAGCAGTTGGTTCTCGCTGAACGGGTCGTAGTAGAACAGCGTCGAGCCCGGCCGCAAATTGGCCGGCAGGTTCGCAATCAGGTCAGACGGGCCAACGCCGCCGATCACTTGCGACGCCGGGTTGTTGATCAGATAGGTTGGGGTCCCGCTCGCAGTGGCGATGGTCTGGACGGTACTGCCCTGCGGCGTAGTTGCCGAGGGCACCGCCGGATTGTGCGGCGTACCGACGGTTTGGGATGTAATCGCCGTGGACGGGCCACTCGATACCGCACCCGCCACGACCGACGACTGAATCAGTGAATTCGCGACCGCGTTTGCGCCATTCTGAGCCGTGCTCGCGCTTGCCGGCACGCCCACCGGACCAAGCGGAATCACTTGCTGCGACGCGGTCGGCTGCGGCGTATAGACGTTCGGCGACGTGAGACCGTTGACGAGCGTCGCCCCGGTCACGGACACCTGCTGCCCCATGACATTGCCGGAATTCTGAACGGCACCACCCGCCGTGACCGTCAACGACGGCGCCTGAATCGTTCCGGGCAGGCTCTTGTACGGCGTCGGCGGCTGGATCCCCGCATTGCTCTGGTATGCGCTGCCGAACAGCGTCGAGCAGGTGCCGGAGTTCCCGCATCCGAAATTGTCCGGCGGCGGGGAACCGCCGACGATGCCGCCCCAGAATCCGTCATGCCAGTATGCGTTCAGCGTCTGATCCTGGTTCGTGACGCTGGATGTAGCCGTAATGCTCGCCTGGTTGCCGGCCGTGATCAGGCTACCCGTGTTGGTGACACTGCCAGTGCTGATCGAAAGATTGCGGTTGGCCGATATCGTTGACGCATCGCCCGACTGCATGTCGACAAAGGCATCGCAATAGTGCTGGAATGCCCCGCTACATCCGTAGCGCGCGGTCGTGCCGTAGTTCTGATACACCTGCTGCGGAGCCGCCAGCGTGTTCGTCAGCGACGCCGTACTCATCGCGATATCGCGGCCGGCCTGAATGTTCCCCGAGGAATTCGTCACGCTTGCACCCTGCGTGAGGGTGGTCTGCGGATTGGTCGGATCCGTGTTGTCGCGACTCGTGCCGGCGCCGCCGATCACGACGTCGCGGCCCGCGAGCAGATTGCCGTAGTTGTTCGAAACTGTCGGCGCGGCAATCGTCAGATCGCGACCAGCAAAGACCGTATTGTTGGTTTGGGTGTAGCTGTAGGCCTGCGTCGAAATCTGATCGCCGAAGATACCGATCGAATCGTTGTTGGGCCCGTAGGAGAACGCGATCGTCGACTGGCTGTGATACGTCAGTTGCATGAACTGCTGGGCATCGCTGAAAGCTTGGCCCGGCCGGTCGTACATGAAGCCCGACGGGAACGCTTGCGTCTCGTAGTGGTAACCGCATTGAGCGTCGGACACACCCGCGGCACAGCCGACCGTCGACGTGATGTTACTGGTGTGATAGCCCTGATTCGTAAACGCGTTCGCATGGATCGTCAGATCCTGGCCGGCGTACAGATTGCCGGCGTTCGTCAGGCTGGCGCCCGTGCCGTTCAGATTCAGGTTATTGCCGGCGACAATCTGGCCCGCGTCCTGACTCGTATAGGACGTAATCGTCGACGTCTGCAACGCCGGCGCGCTGACCTGACCAGGCGTGATATTCGCTGTCGTGGTGAACTGCGCGCTCGGCAGCACGACCAGATTGCCCGCCGTATATGCGGCCTTCAGCTGCGTGAGGAATGCCGTATAGGACGCCGCGTCGATGCTGTCGGTGATCGTCGTCACCTTCGCGTCACCGCCGTTGTCGAGTGCTGCAACGTTCAGCGTTGCATCGTGGCCGGCGGAGATCGTGCTGCCGTGGTTATTAAGCGTCCCCGTGGTGATCGAAAGATCCTGCCCGGCGGCAATCACGCCGGCCGCGCCGCTCGCCTGCGTCGTAGTTGTCGTACGCGTGACGGTCGGCAATGCGACACCATATAACGTGCCGCCGCTGATGTCCGGCGCGCTCATCGACGTCGCGCTTGCCGGCTGAAGGTCGCCGACGCGCGCGGTGATCGTCGCCGAGTCGGTCGAAACCAAACCGCTGACGATGTTCTCGTACGTCGTGCTGAGCGTTTCGGTGCCCATCGGCGACGCGAGCAGTTCACGGCCCAAGCCCGCCGTGTTGATATCGGTCGTGGTCGTCGTGGTGCTGGTCGAGTTGCCACCCGCGCGGCTGTTGTTGACGTTGGCCGCGTTGATGGTCACGTTGTTCTGCGCGGAGATCGTTCCGCCGACATTCACGAGATCGCCGGACAGTGACGCATTCAGATTTCGACCGGCTTTGGTCAACGCACCCGTGTTGTCGTAGCTGGCACCCGACAAGTTGACGTCACGCACGGCACTAACCGTTCCCGCGTTCGTCACGACACCGGCAAGGTTCACGTCCTGGTTCGCCGTGATCGTGCCGCCGGACTGGTTGACGACCGTACCCGACAAATTCACGTTGTTGCCAGACGAGATCGTCCCGCTGTTGGTCAACGTACCGTTCGTCGACAGCGTAATGTCGCCGGCCTTACTGATCGTGCCGGTGTTCGTCAAGCCTTGCGAGGTATTCAGCGCGACGCTGTTGCCCGGCATCGCCCACGTACCCGAATTGTTGATCTGCTGTGCGTTGATCGTCAGCGCATTGCCGAGATTGATCGTCCCGGCGGACGCGGCAGACGGGTCGTACGCCTGATTGGGCAGGTTCAGCGTCAGGTCGTGCTGGGCGAGAATTTGACCTGATGTATTGTCATAGGTCCCATTGCCACCGTTCACCGTGACGGTCACGTCGCCGGTCGGAGCGGTCTTGTTGTTGACGTCGCCTGCGAAAATCAGCCCGTTGCGGTTACTCAACGCGGTCGTCGTCAGATTGAGCGCGTTCGTCGCGAGCAACGATCCGGAATTCGTCGTCGTGCCCGACACGGTCAGGCCGGTGGTAGCGCCGTAGATCGAACCGCTGTTCGTCAGGTTCGCCGCATTCACGTTGCTCGTGCCGAGCGACGACAACGTACCGCTGTTGCTGACGTTGGAGCCCGAGACGGCCAGGTTACCGCCCGAGAGCTGCGTCCCGACGTTCGTGACCGTCCCGCCGGCCAGCGTGGCGCCACCCTTGAACGCGGCCGTGCCGCCCGTCGTGACACTCTGCGTGCCGGTGATCGTTGTCGTGCCGCCGACAACGGCGTTTGCCGTGGTGACCTGCGCGCCAGAAAGCGACGCATTACCGCCGACCGACAGCGCCGGCGCGTTCGCGTCGAACGGTGCGTTGAGCTGCCCGGAGGACGTATCGAGGTTGTTGCCCGCGTTCGCCGTCAGATTGCCGCCGACCGCGACACCTTGCGTCGCGATGTTCGTCGCGGTAAGCGAGGCGTCTTTCGACACTGTGGTCTGACCGTTCAGCGCCATGCTTTGGCCTGCGCTCAACGTCGCGTTGCCGCCCGTCGATACCGGTCCCCCCGCGGTCAAACTGCCGCCTTTTGCGGTCACGGCAAGGTCGCCGAGGCTCTTGACGCTTCCTTGTGCGCTTACATCGGTGCCAGCCGTTATCGTGCTCGTGCCACCTGAGAGTGCATTGCCAGTCAACGTCGCGCTACCGCTCGTCGCCGTCAGCGTGCTGTTGCCCACGGCCGTGGCCCCACCAACGGCGAGGTTCTGCCCAGCCGTTGCGATCAGGTTGTTGCCGGCCTGGATTGCACCGGACACGGCGATGTTATTGCCGGCGTTGAGCGTCGTGTCGTTCGCGACGTTCAACGCGCCCGAACCGGTGATGTCGCGTCCGGCCGTAACGTTCGCGTTGCCCGCGTTGTCGACTTCGACGCCGCCGTTCAGATTCACATCGCGCGTCGCCGCGATCGTCGCGGTTTGCCCGCTGTGAAGCGTCCCGGCAACCGTTGCATCCTGACCGGCGTTGATGCTGATCGTGCCGGGGCTCGAGACCGCACCGGCCACCGCGACGTTGCCTGCCGTCGAACCGATTCGTGCGTTGCCGCCGCTGTAGACCGTGCCGCCCAGGTTGACACCCTGCTGGGCCGTTGCGTTCAACGTCCCGAGCGAAACCACGTCACCGGTTGTCGTCAGCGAGCCACTGTTGGCCGCCAGTGTCATGTTGCCGATCGACGCGGCGGTTCCCTTCACGCTGGTGTTGCCACCCGACGTCACGCTCAGGGTGCCGCCGCTGGTGATGTTCCCACCGACGGTCGTGTCCTGCCCCGCCTGAATCGTCACCGTGCCGGGCGCGGACACGGTGCCGCCGAAACTTGCGTTCGTGCCAGCCGTCGCGCTGACCGTACTGCCACTCTGCACGGCGCCGTCCAGGGCAATGGCCTGTCCGGCATTCAGACTCACCGGTCCTTGGGAGGACGTAACGTTTCCTTGACCGCTAATCGAGCCGGCTTGCGCAGTGACCGACACCGGTCCTTGCGCCTGCACCGTACCGCCGATCGTCGCGTTCTGGCCGGCCGTCACCAACAGCGCGCCATTCGATTGCGCATTGCCGTTCACGGTTGCCGAGCCCGTTTGCGCCACGATCGTCGTATCACCAACACCCGATACCTGGCCATTGACGGTCGCGTTGCGCGCGCCCGTCAATGCAACCGTGCTGCCGCCCTGCACCGCGCCGTTTACGGTCAGATCCCGTCCTGCCTTGGCCGACACCGTGCCGGGTGCACTCAGCCCGCCCACTATCAGATCGCCGTTCGTGGTCTGCAGCGCAATATCGTGCGCCGTCAGCGCACCAATCGTCATCGACTGTCCGGCCGTCAGATTGGCTGCGCCGTTTGCGGCAACAGACGCGGCGTTCAGATTGCCGCCCGCGGTCATCGAAACATTCTGCCCGGCCGACACCGAGCCCGGCGCGCTGATATCGCCGTTCGCGTTCACCGTGTAGTTCTGGTTCGCGAGCCCCGTCCCATTGATCGTCGTGTTGCCCGCGCTCGTCAGTGCGACGTTCTGATTGGCAAACGTTTGACCGACCGACACGTCGCCGTTCGCATTGACGACGACATTGCCCGCCGTTGCCGACAACGGGCCTTGCGTGTTTACGCCCATCCCGGCTGCGGTCGACACGATATAGACAGTACCGCTCGTCACCGAGCCGTACTGATTGGCGTCCACGGCGATCGCCTTGCCGATCGCGGCAGCGGTGTTCGTCGCACCATTCGCCGACGTGCCGTACGTGATGCCGCTCGCGTTGCTGGCGGTCGGCGTGACAGTCTGGTTGCCTGTCACCACGTTCACGCGCTGATCGGCGCGCAGCGGCGCATTAATACTGACGCTCTGACCGATCAGGTCGATATTGCCGACCGTCCCTTCGATGCCGGCGCCCGGGCCGTTCGTGCCCGCGGGTCCGTCGATCGTGATGGCACCCGAGCGGACGTCGTAAGCCACCGCGCCCGCATGCGCAAAATCGGTCGCCGTGCCGCCGACGCCGGACAGAAACTGCGGCGTGCCGGTCGTCAACGTCAATCCGGGAACGTTCGTCAGCGCCATCCCGTTCACGGCAATGCCGCCCGGCGCCGCCACGATGACGGCTGCCGGCGAACCGAACACCTCGAGCGGCCCGTTCAACGTCGCGATGTTGTTGGACGTGACCTGGTTGATGATGGTGGTTGCCGGCCGGCCGTTCAGGTTCGGGTTGGCGCCAAGCGTACCGCCGAGCAGCGGCGTGCCTGCCACCGTGCTGTTATTGAGCACCAGCCCGCGGGAATCGATGTCGAAAGACTGGTATTGCCCGACGCTGATGCCGTTGCCATTGGCGCCGGGAATATTGATCGCGGGCACGCCCGTGCTGGTTTGCGTGACGGACGGCTGGAACGGAATCGGCGCACGCGGATCGACGATCGGCGCCGCGTGCGCGGTTTGATCGGCGAGCAAGACAGCCGGACCGAAATACATCACGACCGTCATCAACCATGCGGTCGCCTTGACCCAAAGCGCCGGCGCTTCGCTTTTCAGCGAAGCATGGTTGAAGATAATCGCCTGCCTGGCCGCTCCCCGTTGAACGTGTCGTTTTTCGATATCGCGCATGACGCGGCGCATGGTTGGTCTCGCTTGGTATTTTCTGCAGATGGTTGCACAGACAAATACGCAAGACAGTCAACAATTGTCATTCCTTAAAATGACCACACATGCGAACATTACGGACTTCTTTCAAATATATTATTTTGATTCTTATATTTAGTACCGCGTTCGCCTCATGGCCTGCTTTCAAAAGACAGGCCATCTCGAGTCGAGTCTTGCAAAGCGATTCGACACCGCAGCAGACCGTATGCGCGTTATCCGGCAAGGCTTCCACGCTCTCACGACCAAGAACGGCAATCCGATCACCCAAGCCTTGGATTGGCGGGAATCTTTAAATACGATTGTCAACCTGCGGATTCGCACTTGCCTGATATCTCACCATCAAGAACCAATCCCGACGTTCCTCATCCGTTAAAATCGGAACGCGAACTTATAAGTCGACGCGAGAGTCCAGCGCCATATGCGACTGCATGCGCGCCGGATGTCCGAATGGTTGGGGGGCGTCTACGGTTCAATCGCCGGCGTTGGTCGCATAGGCTATGCATCTGCACGCCAGTACTTCCGTCGGATCGACCAGTGTGACCCGTGCGCCGTTTCGTGCGACGTACTCCCCGCTCGGCAGCAGAATCGGAAGCTCGGTACATCCGAGGACAATCACTTCGACACCGTCGGCCATCAATCCGTCGACAGCGGCGTTGATGTCTTCTTCGCATCGCCCCGTCGAGAAACCTGCCTTGACGCCGTTCTCGCCGTAGATCGCTTCCATCACGCGCGCCTGCAGCGCTGGCTCCGGCGCTACCTGTGTGAGTCCGTGCGCCTCAAGCGCCTTCTTATAGACGCCGCTTTCGATCGTGCCGGACGTTGCCAGCACACCGACCTGTCGTAGCGCAGGGAAGGTCTCGCGCAGGTAAGCGACGGTGACCGTCAGCATGTTGACGATCGGGATGCCGAGATAAGGTTGAATCCGCTCGACAAACGCATGGGCGGTGTTGCATGGAATCGCAATGATGTCCGCGTCTCCGTCCTCGAGCTTCCTGCATGTCGCATACAACGAAATCGTCGGATCCGTACCGGTGCCGACGAGGTTTTCCGTCCGGTCCGGAATTTGCGGATTCTGTTCGACAAGCAGCTTGATGTGGTCCTGATCGCGCGACGCCGGTGTGTTTCGAACGACCTTGTTCAAAAAGTCGACTGTCGCCGCCGGCCCAACACCACCGACGACACCGACCTTGAACGTCGGCGCGCGCGAACCGCCTGGCGCCGAGACGGCGTACTGCGCATAGGCCAGATTGGAATCGATCAGCGGCACCCGCTGCGGGCCGAGCGCGTCGGCTACAAGTGCGATTTCCGTCAGGGCCGGGACAATAACCTGCGCGCCCTGATCCGCCAGATCCTCACTCGCAGCACGCAGTAGTTCGACCGGCCGCCCGCGGAGGTTGCCGCGCTTGATCCCGAGTGGCCCATAAATCGCGTCGGTCACGAGATCGTTATCGCCATGCGCCCGCGGATAGATGATTTCGAACTGCGGTGAAGGGAAGTACGTCTCGAACAGTTTCTTGCCGCGCACATAGTCCGACACCATCACGCCAATGCGGGTAGCGCCTGGGAACTTTCGCTGCACGTAACAGCGAAGCGCCTCGACGATATTGACGATCGGCAACCGCGTGTTCGCCTTCAATTCATCGATAAACGTGTGGCTGAGAAAACATGGGAGCACGACGGTCGTCACACCGCGTTTCTCGAATTCACGGATCATGTCGAAAACGTAAAGCTTGCGCTCCGTTGTCGCCGCGCTGCTTGATCCCGAGCCGCTGAATGGCCGTTGCTCGAAGATCAGATCGACATGCTCGTCGTCGGACGACGCAGGGGTCGCCTTCACCATCTTGAAGAAGACGTCAGCGCTTCCAAGCGGCCCAAGACCACCGACGACGCCGAATTTCCGTCGAGCGCTCATGGATTCGGGACGTTTCATGCGTTCAGCTCCGGTTGGTCGAATGCGGCGTTACTCGACTTTGCCGACCGCTTGCCTTCCCACTTCGCAATCACTGCCGTCGCGACGCTGTTGCCGATGACGTTTGTCATCGTGCGTCCCATATCGAGAATCTGATCGATCGCGAGGACCATTGCGACGCCCGCAACCGGCAGGTGAAACATCGGGGCCACGGCAGCGACGACGACGACGGATCCGCGCGGCACGCTTGCCATGCCCTTGCTGCTCAACATGAGAATCAACAACATGAAGATCTGTTGCGATAACGGCATGTGCACGCCGAAGGCTTGTGCAATGAAGATCGCCGCGAACGCCTGATACATCATCGAACCATCGAGGTTGAACGCGTAACCCAACGGAAGCGTAAACCCGACCACCTTCTTGTCGACGCCGAACTTCTCCAGTTGTTCGGTCAGGCGTGGATAGGCGGCCTCGCTGCTCGCGGTGGAGAAGGCGATCAATGCGGGTTCACGCACCGCTTTCAGCAGACTGCCGACACGTCGCCCAAGAAACGCATAACCGATACCCACCAGGATCACCCAAAGGATGAGCAACCCGAGATAGAACGAGCCGATCAGCTTGCCATAGGTATAAATCACATCCAGGCCGCGAAGCGTGACTGCGGCAGCAATTGCGCCGAACACGCCGAGCGGCGCCGCACGCATCACGTAGTTCGTCAGACGCAACATCACCGGCACCAGACCGTCGATTGCCTGGATAACGATGCCGACCCGTGGATCTTTCTTCAGCGCACTCAGCGCGATGCCCAGGAACACCGAAAATACGAGAATCTGCAGAATGTCGTTGCGTGCCATCGCATCGAGCAGGCTGGTCGGGAATGCGTGCGTGATCACGTCCCGCGCGTTTAACGCAGCCGTATTCAGCCCCGTGCTTACCTCACCGGCGGTGTCCGTGAGATGAAGACCAACTCCCGGTTCCAGCGCGTTGGCCATGATGAGCCCGAGGCCCAACGAAATCAGCGATGCGCAGATGAACCAGCCGACCGAGCGAAGACCGATACGGCCGACGTCTTCACCGCTGTCCATCCCGGCCAGGCCGGAGACGAGTGTGGCGAAGACCAGCGGCGCAATGATCATCTTGATCAGCCGCAGAAAGATGTCCGTCACGATCGAGAAATAGCCGGCGACCGTTTTGAGCGTGCCCGGGTCGGCGATGCTCTGGTGACACGCGTAGCCAGCAATGACACCGAGGATCATGCCGACAGCGATGCTGAGAGTGAGGCGATTTTTCATGTCCATTCGTCCTTGGGTGGCGCCGGGCTGCCGAAGGCTGCCGAACGCTGGGAATGGGCCCAAATGACGCTGACCGGGCGTCACATTTGCCGTTGGAACGAATGGTAGGGAGCGTCAATAAAACCGCGATGCTAGTGCATCATGATGGTATGCGAGATCCGCATAACAGGGGAAAACCCTAGGCGAGTCGGGGCGATGCGGCACGGAGGTGTTGCCAAAGCGTATCCAGAAATTCGCTGCGGTTGGAGGCGTCGCGATAGACACGCAGCTCGACTTCGAGATACCACGCTGCCGGGCCGGCAGGCACGAGGTCGCCGGTCTCCAGCTCGGCGGCGATCGAGCTCTTGGGCAACCACGCTACGCCCTCGCCCTCCAGCACGAGCTTCTTCAACACTTCGGCCATATCGGATTCGTAGTGCAGCTGCAACGCTGGCGTATCGGGTGCCCGAGCGAGCAGCAGCGCAAGACAACGTCCGAAGTAGCTGGTTTCCGTATACGAAATAAGCGGCAGCGGATTCTGCTTCGTCCCCGGCAGGCGAAAAGCGGGTGCCGACCGCCGGTTGGGCTTGCATGCCGGCATCAGCGTGTCGATACCGACGGTCACGTGCTCGTATCTGCCCGGGTCGAGATGCAACGGCAGCTCGGGATGATGATAGGCAAACATAAGCTCGCAGTTTCCGTTGACGAGCATCAGGATCGAGTCGTGGACGTTCGTTGGAATAACGCGCGCCCGCACCTCGCCGAAATGGGGCGCCAGCGCTTTGAGCCAGCCCGGCAGGAAACTGAGCGCGATCGTGTGGCCGGCGGCAATCTGCAGGCTCTTGCCGGCGATTCGTTGCTCGGTGCGGATGATTGCACGTGTGTCGAACAGTCGGCTGAGCACGTCTTCAGCCGTCTCGCGAAATAGTTGTCCGGCCGGTGTCAGCACAGGCGGGAAGCTGCTGCGATCGATCAGTTCGGCGCCGATCCACTGCTCGAGCGACTGGATTCGGCGACTAAAACCCGACTGCGTTACGTTACGAAACTCCGCTGCTCGGGAAAAGCTTTGGTATTGGGCGAGCGCGATGAAATCCTCGATCCACTTGATTTCCATATTTGCCTTGGACATCCGGGTGTGGGCTGAATCGAAGACACATTAGCAAAGGGGCGGACAAATCGGTAGAGGCGCAGCGGGCACCACATCGAGCGCAATGTGTCATGGTGTTGCCCGGCTTGAAGGCCCCTTGACGGCAACGCGAGCTTCGACCCGATGCCCCGCGCACAGCGATCGCCCGCGCAACGGACGATACGGTCGGAAAAATGCAAACGCGAGTCGGGCCGGATGCACCATGCCATCCGGCCCGACTCGCCATCCGATTCGACGACCTCGCTACGCGTCAAGCGTAGTCATACACCCCACGCCCCGTCTTCCGCCCCAACCGCCCTGCCGACACCATCTCGCGCAGCAGCGGGCACGCACGATACTTCGGATCGCCGAAGTCCTTCACGAACACGTCCATCACCGCGAGGCACACGTCGAGGCCGACGAGGTCGGCCAGCGCGAGCGGCCCGATCGGGTGGTTCGCGCCGAGCTTCATCCCCGCGTCGATCTCCTCGGCCGACGCGATGCCCTCGGCCAGCACGAAGAACGCCTCGTTGATCATCGGCACGAGGATCCGGTTCACGACGAAACCCGGCGAATTGCGCACGCCGATCGGCGACTTGTCGAAACGCTCGGTGAGCGCACGCACGGCCGACGCGGCCGCGTCGCTCGTCTGCAGCCCGCGGATGATCTCGACGAGCGGCATCAGCGGCACCGGGTTGAAGAAGTGCATGCCGACGAAGCGCGACGGATCGGCGAGCGGCGCCGCAAGCGCGGTGATCGAGATCGACGACGTGTTGGTCGCGATGATCGCGTCCGGCCGCGCGACGGCCTCGATCTGCTTCAGGATGCGGCCCTTCAGATCGACGTTCTCGGTCGCGGCTTCGATCACGATGTCGGCCGACGCAAGCTTCGCGTAGTCGGTCGACGTCGTGATGCGCGCCAGCGCCGCGTCACGTGTGGCCGCATCGAGCTTGTCCTTCGACACGAGCCGCTCGAGGCTGCCCTTCAGCGTCGCGATGCCCTTGTCGAGCGCGGCATCGCTGACGTCGATCATCACGACGTTGAGTCCCGCAACGGCGGCGGTCTGTGCGATGCCGTTGCCCATGGTTCCGGCGCCCACGACGCCGACGATTTCGATGGCCATGAAAGTTCCTGTGTGTTCGGGTGCTGAGCGTTCGATTATCAGATGTTCTCGAAGATCGCCGCAATCCCCTGGCCGCCACCGATACACATCGTCACGAGCGCGTAACGCCCGCCGATGCGCTTCAGCTCGTACAGCGCCTTGACCGTGATCAACGCACCGGTCGCGCCGATCGGGTGGCCGAGCGAGATGCCCGACCCGTTCGGGTTGACCTTCGCGGGATCGAGGCCGAGTTCCTGCGTGACCGCGCAGGCCTGCGCGGCGAACGCCTCGTTCGCCTCGATCACGTCGAGATCGGAAATCTTCAGGCCCGCGCGTTCGAGCGCCTTCTGCGTGGCCGGCACCGGGCCGATACCCATGTAGGCCGGATCGACGCCCGCGTGCGCATAGGCAACGAGACGCGCGAGCGGCTTGACGCCCTGCGCGCGCGCGGCGTCCGCGCTCATCATCAGCACGGCCGCGGCCGCATCGTTGATGCCCGACGCGTTGCCGGCCGTCACGGACCCGTTCTCCTTCGCGAACACCGGGCGCAGCTTCGTGAAATCGTCCGCGCTCGCGTCGTGACGCACGTGCTCGTCGGTATCGAACGCCACTTCGCCCTTCTTCGAGCGGATCGCGATCGGCAGGATCTGATCCTTGAAGCGCCCTTCCGCGATCGCGCGCGCCGCGCGACGATGCGATTCGAGCGCAAGCGCATCCTGCGCGTCGCGCGAGATGTCGTACTTGCGTGCGACGTTCTCGGCCGTCACGCCCATGTGGATCGACTGGAACGGGTCATGCAGCGCGCCGAGCATCATGTCGACGAGCTTGCCGTCGCCCATGCGCTGGCCGAAGCGCGCGGCCGGCACGGTGTACGGCGCGCGGCTCATGCTCTCCGCCCCGCCGCCGATCGCGACGTCGGCATCGCCGAGCATGATCGTCTGCGCGGCCGACACGATCGCCTGCAGGCCCGAGCCGCACAGGCGGTTCACGGTCAGCGCCGGCGCGTGCTGCGCGACGCCGCCGTCGATCGCCGCGACGCGTGCGAGATACATGTCCTTCGGTTCGGTGTTCACGACGTGGCCGAACACGACATGCCCGACCGCGTCGCCCGGCACGTTCGCGCGCGACAGCACTTCGCGCACGACCTTCGCGCCGAGGTCGGTCGGCGAGAAATCCTTCAGGCTGCCGCCGAAATCACCGATCGCGGTACGGACACCGCTCACCACCACGACTTCTTTCGCTGCATTGCTCATCGTCTGCTCCGGTTCGTTCGCGCACGCAGGCGCGTTGATACGTTACATGTTCGGGTAATTCGGCCCGCCGCCGCCTTCCGGCGTGACCCACACGATGTTCTGCGTCGGGTCCTTGATGTCGCAGGTCTTGCAGTGCACGCAGTTCTGCGCGTTGATCACCAGCCGATCGCTGCCGTCGTCGTTCTTCATGAACTCGTACACCGCCGCCGGGCAGAACCGCGCCTCCGGCCCCGCGTACGTGCGCAGGTTCACGTTCACCGGCACGCTCGCATCCTTCAGCGTCAGGTGCGCCGGCTGGTTCTCCTCGTGGTTCGTGTTCGAGATGAACACCGACGACAGCCGGTCGAACGTCAGCTTGCCGTCCGGCTTCGGATACTCGATCGGCTCGCACTGCGACGCCGGCTTCAGCATCTCGTGGTCCGCATGCTGGTGATGCAGCGTCCACGGCACGTTGCCGCCCATCACCTTCTGCTCGATCCCCACCATCAGCGTGCCCAGGTACAGCCCCTTCGCCATCCACTGCTTGAAGTTGCGCGCGCGGTACAGCTCCGTGTACAGCCACGACTGCTTGAAGGCGTCCGGGTATGCGTTCAGTTCGTCCGACTGACGGCCGGCCTGCAGCGCGTCGAACGCGGCGTCCGCCGCCAGCATGCCGGTCTTGATCGCCGCGTGGCTGCCCTTGATCCGCGATGCGTTCAGGAAACCCGCGTCGTCGCCGATCAGCGCGCCGCCCGGGAATACCGTCTTCGGCAGCGACAGCAGGCCGCCCGCCGTGATCGCACGCGCACCGTACGACACGCGCTTGCCGCCTTCCAGGAACGCGCGGATCGACGGGTGCGTCTTGTAGCGCTGGAATTCCTCGAACGGCGACAGGTACGGGTTCGTGTAGCCGAGGCCCACCACGAAGCCGACCACGACCTGGTTGTTGTCCATGTGATACAGGAACGAGCCGCCGTAGGTATCGGACTTCAGCGGCCAGCCGGCCGTGTGGATCACGAGGCCCGGCTTGTGCTTCGCGGGATCGATTTCCCACAGTTCCTTGATGCCGATCCCGTACGCCTGCGGCTCGGCGTTCGCGTCGAGCTTGAACGTCGAGATCAGCTGGCGGCCGAGGTGGCCGCGGCAGCCTTCGGCGAACAGCGTGTACTTCGCGTGCAGCTCCATGCCGAGCTGGAAGTTCTCGGTCGGCTCGCCGTCCTTGCCCACGCCCATGTTGCCGGTCGCGACGCCCTTCACGGAGCTGTCGTCGTTATAGAGAATCTCGGCGGCCGGGAAGCCGGGGAAGATCTCGACGCCCAAGGCTTCCGCCTGCTGGCCGAGCCAGCGCGTGACGTTGCCCAGCGAGATCACGTAGTTGCCGTGGTTCTGGAAGTTGGCGGGCAGTGCCCAGTTCGGCGTCGTGACCGCGCTTTTCTCGGACAGGAACAGGAAGCGGTCTTCGGTCACCTCGACGTCCAAAGGCGCGCCCCGTTCCTTCCAGTCGGGGAACAGCTCGTTGATCGCGCGCGGATCCATCACCGCGCCCGACAGGATGTGCGCGCCGATCTCGGAACCCTTCTCGAGCACGCACACGCCGATCTCGGTGCCTTTCTCGGCGGCCAGCTGCTTGAGCCGGATCGCCGCCGACAGCCCGGCGGGGCCGCCGCCGACGATCACGACGTCGTATTCCATCGATTCGCGCGGGCCGTATTGCGCGAGCAAGTCCTGTGTGGTCAAAATCCTGTCTCCTCCAGCGTCCCGACCGTCAACCGGTCAGAACTGGTCTTCCGTCAACGCGAGCACGCTCTCGTTGCCCTTCGCGCCGACGATCGACGCCTCGAGCCCGCCTGCCTGCACCAGAACGTGTTCCGCGTAGCATTGCGCGATCGCGATCTTCGCATCGAAGAACGCCGGGTCGCTCGCGCGGTTCGCCTGCGCCGCCACCAGCGCGCGTGCCATCTGCCACCCGCACAGCACCACGCCCGCCAGCTTCAGGTACGGCACGCTGCCCGCGAACACCGCGTTCGGATCCTGCTTCACGTTCGCCACCACGTAATCCACCACCGACGACAGCGCTCGCGCACCCTTCTCCAGCTGCGCCTTCATCGAGGCCGCCGCCGCGCCGTCCAGCTTGCCCAGCGCCGCCACCGTCGCGTCGATCTCCGCGATCAGCGCCTTCGCCACCGCGCCGCCGTCGCGCATCGTCTTGCGGCCGACCAGGTCGTTCGCCTGGATCGCCGTCGTCCCTTCGTAGATCGCCAGGATCCGCGCATCGCGGTAGTACTGCGCCGCGCCCGTCTCCTCGATGAAGCCCATCCCGCCATGCACCTGCACGCCCAGGCTCGCCACATCGTTCACCATCTCCGTGCTCCAGCCCTTCACGACCGGCACCAGATACTCGTAGATTGCCTGATGACGGCCACGCGTCGCCTCGTCCGAATGGCGGTGGGCAACGTCGCTGTGCGCGGCGGCCACGTACGCCAGCGCCCGAGCACCTTCGGTCAGCGCGCGCATCGTGCCGAGCATGCGGCGCACGTCCGGGTGATGGATGATCGTCACCGACTGCTTGGCCGACCCGTCCACCGGGCGGCTCTGCACGCGTTCCTTCGCGAATTCCGCCGCCTTCTGGTACGCCCGGTCGGCCACGCCGATCCCCTGCATCCCGACGCCGAAGCGCGCCGCGTTCATCATGATGAACATGTATTCGAGGCCGCGGTTCTCCTCGCCGATCAGGTAGCCGATCGCGCCGCCGTGGTCGCCGTATTGCAGCACCGCCGTCGGGCTCGCCTTGATTCCGAGCTTGTGCTCGATCGACACGCAGTGCACGTCGTTGCGCGCACCCAGCGAGCCGTCCTCGTTGACCATGAACTTCGGCACGATGAACAGCGAGATGCCCTTCACGCCTTCCGGCGCGTTCGGCGTGCGGGCCAGCACCAGGTGGACGATGTTGTCCGCCATGTCGTGCTCGCCCCACGTGATGAAGATCTTCGTGCCGAATACCTTGTACGTGCCGTCGCCCTGCGGCTCGGCGCGCGAGCGCACCAGCGCCAGGTCGGAGCCCGCCTGCGGCTCGGTCAGGTTCATCGTGCCGGTCCATTCGCCCGAGATCAGCTTCGGCACGTAGCGCTGCTTCTGCTCGTCGGTGCCGGCCGTCAGCAGCGCTTCGATCGCGCCGTCGGTCAGCAGCGGACACAGCGCGAACGACAGGTTCGACGCGTTCAGCATCTCGATGCACGGCGTCGCGATCAGCTTCGGCAGCCCCTGGCCGTCGTATTCGGCCGGGTGCTGCAGCCCCTGCCAGCCGCCTTCGACGAACTGGCGGAACGCTTCCGCGAAACCCGGCGTTGCGGTCACGACACCGTCCTTCCAGCTGCTCGGGTTGCGGTCGCCTTCGACGTTCAGCGGCGCCAGCACCTCGCCGCAGAACTTCGCGGACTCGTCGAGCACGGCCTGCGCCGTGTCGTAACCCGCATCCTCGAAGCCCGGTAACTGCGCAACGGCGTCGATGCCCGCGAGTTCCTTCAGCACGAACAGCATGTCCTTGACGGGGGCGTTATAGCTCATGGTCGATGTTCCAAATCAGGCGGTGAATGGGGCGCGCTGCTGGATCGATGCGGCAAAACCGGTCCGACCCAGGCGACGACGTGGCCCATCGTAATGCCGGGACGGTCGATTCCCGTTGTCATATCCGGCCCACATAGTGACAAAATCGGCCACGCGATGAGCGAGTGTTGCCGGAAACGGCCGGCCGGATAAGGGTTTGGCCGGAGCCGGTTTCGACGAAAACAGCGAGCGATCGGTGTGCCGGCCGGTGGGGCCGAAACGGCGCGGCATGCCGGCGGCGGCTACGGGAGCCGGTTATGGGAATCGCCTATGGGAGCCGGCCATGGGAGCGAACGAAAGGAGCCGGTTATGGGAGCGGTTTGAAAAAAACGCGCTACGCCCGCCGCCGATACGTCCCCGGCGTACTCCCCGTCCAGTGCCGGAACGCACGATGAAACGCGCTCGGGTCGTCGAAGCCGATGTCGGCGCCGATCGCCGCGATCGTATCGGGCGTATCGGTCAGCCGCTGGATCGCGATGTCGCGCCGCAGTTCGTCCTTGAGCACCTGGAACGTCGTCCCTTCAGCGGCCAGGTGGCGGCTCAGCGTGCGCACCGAGCAGTGCAGGTGTTCGGCCGCCTGGTCGATCGCGGGCAGGTCGGGCAGCGCCGCCGACAGGTACTGCCGCACGCGGTGGCACACGAGCTGTTCGCTGAACGATTCGAAAATCCAGTCGCCGGGCGCGCGCGCCAGAAACTTGCGCAGGTTGCGCTTGCTCTGCCGGATCGGCGCGTCGAGGTAGTCGGCGCTGAAGCGCATCAGCGTGCGCTCGCAGTCGAACTGCACGGAGCCGGTGAAGAAATACAGATGGTCGACCGCATGGCGCGGCCGCGGGCACGCGAACTCGATCTGCAGCAGCGGGATTTTCTGCCCGATCAGCCAGGAACACACGCCGTGCACGAGCTTGAGCATCAGTTCCTGGCCGAGCGCGCCGATCGGGCCGATGGCATCGTTCGGACGCAGCAGCACCTGCGCGACGAGGCCGTCGCGCTTCGATTCGACGAAGAAATCGTCGAGCAGGATATGGAAGAATTGCCCGAAACGATGCAGCGTCGTTTCGAGGTTGCGCGCATCGAGCAGGCTCAGGCACAGGTACTTCAGCGTGCCGCCGCGCAGCGGGCGCGAGAAGATGCCGGGCATCTCGTCGTCGAGGTCGATTGCGAGCGTGCGGTACAGCGTCGAGAACTGC
Organism: Burkholderia cepacia; assembly: GCF_001039005.1. Lineage (GTDB taxonomy): Bacteria > Pseudomonadota > Gammaproteobacteria > Burkholderiales > Burkholderiaceae > Burkholderia > Burkholderia theae. The sequence goes on along the minus strand of NZ_LDWR01000050.1, from coordinate 29,198 downwards.
TCCTCCGTCACGCGCGCATGCGGCTCGCCGAGCAGCTCGAGCGGGATGCCGGCCCCGCGCAGGTAACGCTCGACCACGTCGCGCTGCGCGCCCGCGCTCGCGAGGAAACCGTTGACGAGCGAGATCGGCACCGTCGCGCTCGGCGACGGCAGCGCACGCCCGGGCTGGGCGGAAAGTGAATCTGAGCCGGTCATCGCGTCCCCGTCGATCGAACCGCTCGCATTGTACTTGAGCGGCCCTCGCGGAACCTTCGGGGCCTTCGGCGCGCCGGGCCGCGCAGCCGCGGCCGCGCGGCGCGTCGGCGCCATCAGTCGGTGCGGCTGAGTTCCCGGCGCAGGATCTTGCCGACCGTCGACTTCGGCAGCCGGTCCACGAAACGAACGATCTTCGGCACCTTGTACGCCGCGAGGCTCGCGCGGCAATGCGAGACGAGCTGTTCCTCCGTCACGTCGGCATCCTGCGCCAGCACCACGAACAGCTTGACGGCCTCGCCCGTGCGCGCGTCCGGCACGCCGATGCACGCGCATTCGGCCACGCCCGGCAGCGCAGTCGCGACGGCTTCCACCTCGTTCGGGTACACGTTGAAGCCCGACACGATGATCATGTCCTTCTTGCGGTCGACGATCCGCAGGAAGCCGGCTGCATCGAACACGCCGACGTCACCGGTGCGGAAATAACCGTCCGCCGTGAACGCGGCCGCGTTCGCGTCCGGCTTCTGCCAGTAGCCGGTCATCACTTGCGGCCCCTTCACGCAGATCTCGCCCGCCTCGCCAATTGCCGCCTCGCGATCCTGGTCGTCGAGCAGCTTCACGTCGGTCGACGGCAGCGGCAGACCCGTGGTGCCCGTGAAGGCATCGATCGACTGCGGGTTGAACGACACGACCGGCGACGTTTCCGACAGCCCGTAACCCTCGCGGATGAAATTGCCCGTCACCGCCTTCCAGCGCGACGAGATCACGTCGATCACCGCCGCGCCGCCGCCGGCCGACAGCTTCAGCCGCGACCAGTCGACTTCCTTCAGGCGCGGATGCCCCGCGAGCCCCGCGTACAGCGTGTTCACGCCGACAAATACCGTCGGCCGCGCGGCCTTCAGCACGTCGATGAACCCGTCCATGTCGCGCGGGTTCGCGACGAGCCAGTTCTGCGCGCCGATCGCGAAGTAGGACAGGAAGTTCACCGTCAGCGCGAAGATGTGATACAGCGGGATCGCCGTGACGACGACTTCTTCGCCCGGCTCCCGTGCAGCCGGCACGATCGCCGCGAACTGTTCGATGTTCGCGACGAGGTTGCGGTGCGACAGCGCCGCGCCCTTCGACAAGCCGGTCGTGCCGCCCGTGTATTGCAACAGCAGCAGGTCCGCGCCGCCCAGCGCGACCGGCTCGCACGCGAGCGATTCGCCTGCTGCAATGGCGTCCGCGAGGGCGATCGAACCGGGCGGCAGCGCGTCGCATGTGCCGGCCGGTGCATCGACGACGCCGAGATCGCCGCGCCCCACGCTCAGCACGGTACGCACGCCGGTGCCGCCGACTACATCGGCGAACGTGCCCATCGACCCGCCGCACACGACGGCGACCTCGACGCCCGCGTCGTTGAGCTGATGCTCGAGCTCGCGCGCGGTGTAGTGCGGGTTCACGTTGACCTGGATCGCACCGATCTTCGCGACGGCGACGAACACGACCGGAAACGCGAGCACGTTGGGCAGCATCACGGCCACGCGATCGCCCTTGCGGACGCCGACGACCTGCTGCAGATACGCGGCCAGCGCGGTCGACAGGCGGTCGACGTCGGCATAGCTGAGCGTGCGGCCGAATGCATGGAACGCCGGACGATCGGCGAAGCGGCGCATCGCGTCGTCCAGCAGCGCGCTGATGGAAGGATAGAGATCGGCGTCGATCTCGGCGGGGATCGATCCATACGACCCGGTCCAGTGTCTCTTCGTCATGTCTCACTCCTCGGGGGACGGCGCGCGCGCAGCGCGCCGTTCGCACGGCGGCCTGCACGCCGAAGGGCGCGGGCCGTCGCCTGACTGGCGACTATCGCCCGCGCGACGCACTTTGAAAATGATCCGGGCGGCCGAAAAGATGATCGAAACGGACACGCGCGCATGCGCTTGTCTAGGCAACTTCGTGCGGCGCGGCACCGCCTGTTCCGGCGATTCGACGAACGACGCGCCGATGTTCAGCTACTTCACGCACACGGCCGGCGTGAGCACCGTGGTCGAGTATCTGCCGCAACTGCCTGCTCTGCCGCGATGGATCACGCAGGGCCCGGGCGGCAGTGGATTCGTCGAGTTCGCCGACGCGATCCTGCGCACCGATCCGGACAATCGCGGCTGAACGCCCCGGCGTATCGACTATCGGCCCATCAACATGAACAACATACGGATTCCGGCGATTCCTGCCGACGGTCGCGCCTGATACGATCGCTTCGCTTCCGGTTCGCCGCGGCCGAACCTGCCGCGCACCACCGCGATGAAGCCGACGCACACGCATCCGCACAACGGATCATGTGTGCAACGTTGTCTGGACACACCGGTTGATCCCGCTACCCATTAATCAGGATTACTGCCTATATGCCGCCGATCGCGGCAGCACGCCGAACCGGAACAAACAGCGCCACACATCCACCCAACGATCCTATCCCGCTCTCACAAAGGTCAGTCGCCATGCCAGAACGCATCTCGTTTGGACAACTTCCCGCCCGGCTGCTCGACGTCGTGCTCAATGTCGAGGAATACGCGAACAACACCGGCCACGATTTCACGCTCGTCGAGCTGGTACGCGCACGCGTCTCGCAGCTGAACGGCTGCGCGTACTGTCTCGACCGTCATATCAAGGAAGGCATCCACGCGGGCGAGGATCCGCTGCGCTACCACTTGCTGCCCGTGTGGCACGAAACGCCCGATCTCTACAGCCCGAAGGAACAGGCCGCGCTGCGCTGGGCCGAAGCGCTGACGCTGATCAGCGAAAACGCGATCGGCGACGAACTCGTCGACGCGACGCGTGCGCATTTCGATCGCGACGAACTCGCGACGCTCACGTTGATCGTCGCGCAGATCAACACGTGGAACCGGCTCGCGAAACCGTTCGCGTGGCAGGCCGGCGTATTCCAGGCCGGTTGAAACCGGTCGAAGCCGGTTGAGACAGGCCGTCGGGCCGGCCGCGCCGGGCGGCGCCGGCGCGCGTATCAGGGTGAACCCTGTGGCGCATGGGACCGATCCCGATCAGAATTGCGTGCCGTAAACGATATCGATTCGGACGCAGGATCCAGCCATGCCGCGCAGTGCGCTCTTGAACCCGACGGCCGCCCGCGCAGCCCGCCTGCCGGACGCCACGCCCATCCACACGTTGCGCGAGCAGCGTTTCTCGCCGGCCAAGCTGGCCGTGCTGGTCGACGTGGCGGCGCAAGCCGGCCTCGACCCGGCCGCGGTACTCGACGGCACCGGCCTCACGCCGGCCGCCGTCGCGGACCCGTTTACGCTCACGTCGCCGCTGCAGTTCCTGACGGCCGCGCGCAATGCGATCGGCCGGTACGACGGTTCCGATCTCGGCGTGCGCGTCGGCCGCCTGCTGCACGCGTCGAGCTACGGGATGTACGGTTACGCGATGCTGTGCTCGGCATCGCTCGCGCACGCGTTCGATTCGGCCGTCAAATATCACCGGCTCGCGAACGGCATGCTCCCGATCCGCTGGGTCGTACAGGGCGATACCGCGTCATGGCTGTTTCCGGACCGGCACGAAGTCGCACTGCCCGATCTCGACGTGCCGCTGTACCGTTTCCTGATCGACATGCAGTTCGCGCTGCACGTGACGATCATCAAGGACGTGATGGGTGCGTGGTGCGTGCCGGCGCGCGCGCAGTTCGCGCAGCCGCAGCCGGCACACGCGGGATCGCTGGCCGACGCGCTCGAATGCCCGATCGCGTTCGACCAGCCGCACCATGTGCTCAGCTACCCGGCCGCGTGGCTCACGCGCGCGCCGCAGCTCGCGAATCCGATCACCGCCGCGCAGGTGTCGTCGCACTGCGCGCAATTGCTCGACGAACTGCGCAGCCAGCCGGGCATCACGCGACGCGTCTACCAGGAGCTCACGCGCACGCCGGGACACTTCCCGGACATCGACGCGATCGCGGACATCCTTTGCATCACGTCGCGCACGCTGCGCCGCAAGCTCGAAGCAGAAGGCACGTCGTACAGCGAACTGCTGACGAGCGTGCGCAAGGCGCTCGCGATCGATTACCTCAGCACGACCACGCTCAGCACCGAGGACATCGCGCTGACGCTCGGCTTCAGCGATGCGGTCGGATTCCGTCACGCGTTCAAACGCTGGACCGGCACGACGCCGAGCGACGTGCGGCGCAAGCGCGGCGGGTAAACGCAGGGCGGCGAGTGGCCAACCCGATCGGCTTCAGCGCGCGTCGCCGGCCGCCGGCGCCGCGACCGCCAGCGCAAACTCGAATACCGCGCCGCGCCCGGCCCGGTCGACGAGCCGGATGCCGCTGCCGTTGAGCGCCAGCATCCGGTGCACGATCAGCAGGCCGAGCCCGCCGCTCGTCGCCGCGCCGCCGCTCATCGGCCGCTGCGGCCGCTGGAACAGCCCTTCGCGGCGCGCCGCCGGGATCCCTTCCCCGGTATCCGACACGGTCACGAGCACGCAGTCGCCCTGCGGCTCCAGCGCGACCTCGACCTCGCCGTGCGAAGGCGTGTGCCGCAGCGCATTGTCGAGCAGGTTGGTCAGCACGCGCTCGATCATCCCGAGATCGGCCCACACGACCGGCACGCGCGGCGGGATCCGCGCATGCAGCGCGACGCCGCGCGCCTGCGCGGTCAGCTCGAATTTCTGGAACACGTCCTGCACGAGATCGACGAGCGAGAATGGCTCGCGCTCGGCCTGCACGCCGCCCGATTCGAGCCGCGCGAGCTCGAACAGCGCCTGCGCGAGCCGGCCGACCTTCGCGCTCTGCGCGAGCGCGATCGACAGGTAGCGCCGGCGTTCGGGCTCGGCGAGCGAGTCGGACTTCAGCGACAGCGTCTCCAGATAGCCGTGCAGCGACGTGAGCGGCGTACGCAAGTCGTGCGAGATGTTCGTGATCAGTTCGCGCCGCTGCTGGTCCTGGCGCGTCAGCGCGCGCCACTGGTCGCCGATCCGGTCGGCCATCTGCGCGAACGCGGATTCGAGCACCGCGATGTCGTCGCCGCGCTGGCCCGGCAGCGAGCGCGGCATCGGCGGCTGCGTGTCGGGCGCGCCGTTCGCGTCGAAGCGGCGCAGCGCGTCCGTCAGCCGACGCAGCGGGCGCGTAATGAAGCTGAACGCGGTGAGACCCGCGAGCAGGCCGAGCAGCGCGACGACCGCCATCGACCACAGCGTCGTGCGCAGCACGTTGCCGGCGTCGACGCGCGCGGCCAGCCGGTCATGCGCCTCGCCGAGCAGCACCACGTAGATATAGCCCGACGGCGACTGCCCCGCGCGCTGCAGCGGCGCGGCGCTGAACACCTTGCGCGCGTCGGGGCTGCGCGGATCGTCGCCGAGGATCGGCAGCGCCTGGCCCGCGATGAAGCGCTGCACCGGCGCGAGATCGACGCGGTCGCGCTTCACGTGGCCGGGCGGCGCATCGTCGCCCTTGATCCGCCCCGCGTTGTCGAGCAGGTACACCTCGACGCTCGGGTTCACGCCCATCAGCTGGCTGAACAGCGTGCGCACGGCGTCGGGGCGCAGTCCGTTCGCGTCCATCAGCGGCGCGCTGTTGGCGATGTTGGCGGCCAGGTCGCGCGACAGCCCCTGCACGACTTCCTTCTCGCGCATGTCGTTCGCGCGGATCTGCAGCCACGCGGACGCGCCGGAGCACGCGAGCAGCAGGATCGAGAACACAAGCGACAGCCGCTGGGTGAGCGTGAGTTTCATCATCCGTCCCGCTGGCCCGGTGCGGCGAGCTTGTAGCCGCGTCCCCACACGGTGAGGATCCGCACGGGTTCGGCCGGATCGGCCTCGATCTTCGCGCGCAGCCGGTTGATGTGGGTGTTGACCGTGTGTTCGTAGCCTTCGTGCTGATAGCCCCACACGGCATTGAGCAGGTCCATCCGCGAGAACACCTTGCCCGGGTGCCGCGCGAAGAAATACAGCAGGTCGAACTCGCGCGGCGTGAGGTCGATGCGCGCGCCGTCGACGCTCGCCTCGCGCGCGATCGGGTCGATCGACAGCCCGGCGAGGTCGAGCGTGCCCGCGTCGATCCGCGAATCGCGCGCGAGCGCGTCGACGCGCCGCAGCAGCGCCTTCACGCGCGCCACGAGCTCGAGCACCGAGAACGGCTTCGCCAGATAGTCGTCGGCGCCGAGCTCGAGGCCGAGGATCCGGTGTACCTCGCTCGATCGCGCGCTCGTGATGATGATCGGCGTGTAGCGCGTCATCGCGCGCGCGCGCCGGCAGATTTCCAGGCCGTCGACGCCCGGCAGCATCAGGTCGAGAATCAGCGCGTCCCAGCCGCCCTGCTCGAGCAGGCGCAGCCCTTCCGTGCCGTCCGCGCTGTGCACGACCTCGTAGCGCTCGTCGCGCAGGTGCAGGCTCAGCACGTCGGCGATGTCGGCGTCGTCCTCGACGATCAGGATGCGTTTGGGGTGGTCCATGGTGGTGGGTGGCGGCAGATTGGGCTTGGTAATGATGGTCGGTGGTCGGTGATCGGTTCGGGCCACCCCCGGTCCGGACGGCCGGTGGCCGGGGTCAAATCGCGGCGAAAGGCCGCGCTGCCGCCATTGTGCAAAATTTTGCGACGGGGAGTGATCACATTTAGTTTAACTTTGGACGACCCGAGCGCCGCGAGCCAATGCTGACACGGCCTTCCGCTTCAAACAATCGCGTCGACAGCCTCCGCATCACCCGCCAGCCAGTCATTCATCACGCGCGCGTCCGCCAGCCGGTCCAGCGACAGGCACGCGTCGCTCAGCGCATCGGCACGCGCGCCGTCGAGCGCCATCCCCGCCAGCGCGCGATATTTCGCCAGCAGCGCCGCGTCCGACAGCGGATTGCGAGGATCGCCGAGCGCGATCGGCACATGGCACGATTCCCGTCCGCCATCCGGGCGATGCAGGATCACCGTCGGCTCGTCGAGATCGCCGAGCGCCGGATCGACGTCGACCGCGATGCGCGCGAGCAGCGCGGTCACGCGCGGATCGTTGCGCCGGTCCGCGCGATACACGCCGATCCCCGTGTCGCCGAATGCAAGCGCCGCCGCCACCGCGTATGGCAGGCTCATCTGCGCGGACGACAGCGTCGACAGGTCGCGACCGCCGCACATGCGGGCAACGAACCCGCTCGCGCGCGCGACCACCCGTTCGATCTCGCCTGCCGTGAACATGCGGCCGTCCGCGAGCCGCAGCGCCGCGTCGACGGCCGCATGCGCGCTGCGGCACGATGCATGCGGCTTGATCGAGCAGCGCATCAGCTTCCAGCGCTCACCGAGGCCGTCGGTCAATGCGTCAGGCGCATGCGATTGCGCGGCGAAGGTGTTGAAAAAACCGCCCCACACGTCGTCGAACACGTGCGCGGGGCCACTCACGCCTTCGCGCGCGAGCAGCGCCGCGAGCACGCCGCCCTCCGCCGCCCGCCCGGCGTGCAGCCGCTTCGTCTGCGATCCGTCGTGGATGAAACCCCACAGGCCGCCCGCGAAACTCGCCGCATGGCCGAGCGCGTCGCGCGTGCGCGCGGCGTCGAGCCCGAGCACGCGCGCGCTCGCGGCCGCCGCACCGAACACGCCGCAACTGAGCGTCGAGTGCCAGCCCGCGCCGTTATGCACCGAATAGCCGCCCGCTGCCTCGAGCACGCGCCGGCCGACGTCGTAACCGAGCACGATCGCCGCCACGCATTCGCGGCCCGTCACCGGGCGTCCCGCGCACGACAACGCGGCGAGCACGGCCGGCAGCACCACCGCGCCGGAATGATCGCAGCCGCCGGAATCGTCGAGTTCGAGCGCGTGCGCGGCAATCCCGTTGACGAACGCCGCATCGCGCGCACCTGCGGCGCGGCGCGTACCCCACAGCGATGCGCCGCCCTGCGCGACGGCGCCGGTCAGCGCACGGGCGCTACGCGTCTCGACCGCCGACGCGCCCGCCAGCGCGGCACCGAACGTATCGAGTACATGACGCTTGGCCTTCGCGACGACGTCGTCCGGCAATGCATCGGCGGACGTCTGCGCGACGAATGCCGCAAGCCGCGTTGCGCGCGTTTCCGTCTCCGTCGTCATCGCGCCGACTCCTCTGCCACGCAACGCGCGAACACGTCGACCGGATGTCCCGGCGCATTGACGGGTGCCTGTGCACGCCACCAGCGCGCGATGTCGCGCCCCGTCGCGAACCATGCGTCGCCGGCGTCACGCAAATGCGCGAGCAATGCGTGCAGCAAATCGATCCGCCCTGCCGTGCCGATGATCTCGGGATGCAGGCGCAGCACGCAGCACAGCCCGAAGCGCCGAAACCCGTCGACGTCGCGCCGCCAGTTGTCGAGCACGTCGCGGTATGCCGCGATGCGCGGTTGCCCGGCCGGCACAGGCGGCGACAGGTTGAACTCGAAGTACGGCGCGTCTTCGAGTTCGTAGTGCAGCGGCAGCTCGACGAGCCGCGCACCGTCCGCGCCGCCGTCGCCGCGTGGATGAATATAGGGCAGATCGTCGCCGCGCCACGATGACGACCACGTGAAGCCTTCCGCGACCAGGCAATCCGCGAAACCGTCGGCCCAGTTGCCGGTGAACGAGCGGAAGCCTTCCACGTCGCGTCCGATCGTGTCGGCGAGCGCCGCCCGCCCGGCGCGGCACGCATCGACCTGCGCGGCGAGCGGCAACGCGTCGAAGTCTTCGCAGCGATAGCCGCTCACGCCGAGCTCGTGGCCGGCCGCGGCGATCGCGCGCACCGCTTCCGCATGCGTTTCGGCGACGATGCCCGGGACGAACCAGCTCGCCGGGACGCCGAACGCGTCGAATGCCGCGAGCAGCCGGTCGACGCCGCGCGTCGCGCCGTAACGCCAGACCGACAGCGATTTCTCGCGGCCGACGATGCGCGGCTCGCGGGTCTGGATACCGTGAATGTCGTTGAAGTCGACCGTGATCGCGACCGCGCATCGCGCGCCGCCCGGCCATGAGGGAAGTGTCGTCACAGGCCGCTCCGTTGCGTGGGTTGCGTGTCTCGTGCGTGCTGCGCAAGCCACCAGTCGGCCACTTCGCGGCAGCGCGCGAACCATACGCCGTCCTGCGCGCGCATGTGGCCGAGCCACGCCTCGAGCAGCGCGATGCGGCCGGGCTTGCCGCAGACCTTAGGATGCAGCAGCGTCGTCAGGCACAGCCCGTCCCGCACCACGCCGTCGAATTCGCGTGTCCAGTTGTCGAGCGTCGCGTCGTAACCCGCGATCCGGTCGAGCCCGGCCGGGTAATCGGGGTTGCGGTGATACGCAAGCGACGCGTAGTCGTCGGTCTCCCAGCGGCCGGGTATCTCGACGAGCGGCGGCCCGCCGTCCTCGCCGTGCAGCAGGTACGGCCGGTCGTCGCCGCGCATCGAGCTCGAATAGCGCACGCCGGCTTCGCGCAGCACGGCCACCGTCGCCGCGCTCCAGTCGCCGGACGGCGTGCGGAAGCCGACCGGCCGCACGCCGAGCGTACGTGCGAGGATCTCGGCCGACTGCGCCATGATCTCGCGCTGCCGCTCGGGCTCGAGCGTCCAGAACGCTTCGTGCCGATAGCCGTGGTAGCCGATCTCGTGGCCGCGCTCGACGATCGCCGCGCATTGCCCGGGCCACGTCCGCGCGACCCACGCAGGCACGAAGAACGTCGCCGGCAGATCGAACGCCGCGAGCATGTCGAGCAACCGGCCGAGCGCGCGCCACGGCCCGTAGCTGCCGAGCGTGAAATACGCGGGGTTGCGCCAGATCGACCCGTTCAGCATCGCGTCGCCGGTCGGGCCGTCGAGATCGAACGCGAGCGCGACGCACGCGCGCTTCGCGTCCGGCCAGCGGGGAGCCAGGTCCGTCATCGCGCGCTCAGTGCGTGCCGTTGATCATCGCCTTCGCCACCGCGTGTTCCTGCAGCCCCCACTTCGCGAGCAGCTTGTGGTACGAGCCGTCCGCGATCATCTGGTTGAGCGCCGTGGTCAGCGCGCTGCTCAACGCGGTGTTGCTCTTCGCGACGCCGATACCCGTGTATTGCGACAGGAACGGCTTGCCGACCGGCGCGTATGCGTTCTGCTCGAGGCTGTTCTGGTAGGGCAGCGTCTCGCCGCCCTGCACGGCTGCGTCGATGCGGTTCTGGCGCAACTGCATGCGCGCGTCTGACGAACCGTCGGTGCCGACCACGACGATTGCCGGCTTGCCGGCCTTCACGCAATTCTCCGCGCTCCACGCGGTCGTGTTGTCCGGGAACGACGTGCGCCGGCTCGACCCGACGCGCTTGCCGCACAGCGCGCTCATCTGCGCGAACTCGCCGGCGCGCGTCTTCAGCGTGTAGAACTGCGGCCCCGTCTCGATGTAGTCGACGAACGTCACCGCGTCGCGGCGCGTCGGCAGGTCGGTCATGCCGGACAGGATCATGTCGACGCGTTGCGTCGCGACCGCGCTCATCATCTGGTCGAAGCTCGTCTCGACCCAGTTCGCTTTCGCGCCCATCTTCGCGGCGAGCGCTTCGCCGAGATCGACGTCGAAGCCCGCGAGCTTGTCGGTCGCCGGGTCCTTGTATTCGAACGGCGGATAGTTCGGCACGATCGCGACGTTCAGCGTGCGCTTCGCGCTCGCGGCCTGGGCGACTGCGAAGGAAGCATGAAGCGCGAACGCGCCGAATGCGACGGCGGCCAGCGTGCGGGTCAGGACGGATGCTTTCATGGGTGTCGCCTTGTCATGGTGATGTAATGGGATGCTGCGCCGGTCTCGTTGTCGGCTCGATCGATCGGGCGCGGTGGTACGGGGCGCCCGGCCCGTTCATGCAATCACGGCCGAGATGAAATCGCGCGTGCGCGCGTGCGTCGGTGCGGACAGCACCTGGTCGGGCGGCCCGCTCTCGACGATCCGGCCGCCGTCCATGAACACGACGCGATCGGCCACCTCGCGCGCGAATCCGAGCTCATGCGTGACGACGATCATCGTCATGCCGCTCTTCGCGAGATCGCGCATCACGGCCAGCACTTCGCCGACGAGCTCCGGATCGAGCGCCGACGTCGGCTCGTCGAACAGGATCAACTGCGGATGCATCGCGAGCGCCCGCGCGATCGCGACGCGCTGCTGCTGGCCGCCCGACAGCTCGACCGGAAACGCATCGCATTTGTGCGCGAGCCCGACGCGCGCGAGCAGCGCACGCGCTTCCTCCTCCGCTTGCGCGCGGCGGCGCTTGAGCACCTGCACGGGGCCCTCGATCACGTTCTCGAGCGCGGTCTTGTGCGGGAACAGGTTGAAGCGCTGGAACACCATGCTCGTCGCCAGCCGCTGGCGCGCGACCTGGCGCTCCGACAGCTCGTGGAGCCGGTTGCCGGTGCGCCGGTAGCCGGCCAGTTCGCCGTTGACCCACAGCGCGCCCGCGCTGATCGTCTCGAGCTGGTTGATGCAGCGCAGGAACGTGCTCTTGCCCGAGCCCGACGGCCCGATGATGCACAGCACTTCGCCCTGCGCGACGTCGAGCGTGATGCCGTGCAGCGCCTGGAAATCGCCGTACGACTTGCGCACGTCGACTGCGCGAACGACCGCGTTCGTCATGACGTTCTCCCGATGGTTGAGGGTCGTGCCGTTCATGCGCGCCCCGCCGCGCGACCCGCGCCGCGCGCGAAGCGCCGTTCGACGCGCGCCTGCGCGAGCGACAGCACGGTGACGACAGCGAGATACCAGATGCCCGCGACGATCAGCAACTCGATCACGCGGGCGTTCGCGTAGTAGATGTTCTGCGCGTTGTGCAGCATCTCCGCGTACTGCACGACGCTCGCGAGCGACGTCAGCTTGACCATGCCGATCAGCTCGTTGCCGATCGGCGGCACGATCACGCGCATCGCCTGCGGCAGGATGATCCGGCGCAGCGCCTGCAGGCGCGGCATGCCGATCGATTTCGCGGCCTCGTACTGGCCGGTGTCGACCGACAGCAGCCCCGCGCGCACGACTTCCGACGTATACGCACCCTGGTTGATGCCGAGCCCGAGCACAGCCGCGAGGAACGGCGTCATCACGTCGACGGTCCGGAACTCGGCGATACCCGGGATGCCGAGCGTCGGAAACACCAGTGCGAGGTTGAACCACAGCAGCAGTTGCAGGATCACCGGCGTACCGCGGAACAGCCAGATGTAGCCCTGCGCGATCGCACCGAGCACCGGGTTCGACGACAGCCGCATCACCGCGGTGACGACGCCGAGCACGACCCCGAGCGTCATCGCGAGGACGGTCATCACGATCGTGTTGCCGAGCCCCGTCAGGATCGAGCGCGCGGTCAGGAACTGGCCGACGACGCGCCACTCGATCTGTCCGCGCGCGAACGCGGCGACCACGTAGGCGAGCGCGGCAATGATCGCGATCGACGCGACATAACGACCCCAGTAGCGCCGGCGCACGCGCACGAGGCCAACGGTGTCGTCTGCCGCGGCGTCGGCCGGCCCTGGTGCGCCGTCGAGACGGCGCGAATCGGATGCGCTCAGCATGACGGCCCCCGGTAGTCGGCCGCCCATGCGGCCTGGCGTTCGATCGCGTGACTCAGGCGGCCGATCTGCTCGCGCACGCGCGCGGGCGACGTGCCGCCCGCACCGCCGCGCGCGGCGACGGCCGCGTCGAGCGTCAGATGCGCGCGCACCGCCGGCGCAAGGCGCGGGTCGACGGCCTGCAACTGTTCCGCGCTCGCGTCCGCGAGCTCGATGCCGTCGCGTTCGCATGCACGCACGAGCGCGCCGGTGATTTCATGCGCTTCGCTGAACGGCACGCCCGTCAGCGCAAGCCAGTCCGCAACCTCGGTCGCGAGCGTGAAGCCGAGCGGTGCCTGGCGACGCATCTCGTCGACGTTCACGCGCATCGTGCGGATCATCCCCGCCATCGCCGGCAGCACGAGTTCGAGCGTGTCGATCGAATCGAACGCGGCGATCTTGTCTTCCGCGAGATCGCGGTTGTACGCGAGCGGCAGCGACTTCAGCGTCGCGAGCAGGCCCGTCAGGTTGCCGATCAGGCGCCCCGCCTTGCCGCGCGTCAGTTCCGCGATATCCGGGTTCTTCTTCTGCGGCATGATCGAACTGCCCGTCGCATAACCGTCGTCGAGTTCCACCCAGCGGAATTGTCGCGACGTCCACAGGATCACTTCTTCCGACAGGCGGGACAGGTTCACGGCCAGCATGCTCGCGACGAACGTGAATTCGGCGACGTGATCGCGTGCGGCCACGGCGTCGATCGAGTTCTCGCACGGCGCGTCGTAACCGAGCTCCTGCGCGGACAGGTCAGGCCGCACGCAGATCGCCGAGCCCGCCAGCGCGGCTGCGCCGAGCGGCGAACGCGCGGTGCGGCGGTCCCAGTCGACCAGACGGTCGGCGTCGCGATACAGCGACTGCGCATGCGCGAGCAACTGATGGCCGAACACGATCGGCTGCGCGGGCTGCAGATGGGTGAAGCCGGCGGTCACCGTATCGACGTGCAGGCTCGCCTGGCCGATCAGCGCTTCCTGCAGGTCGAGCACGCCGCGCACGAGCCGGCGCGCCTTGTCGCGCAGGTACAGGCGCAGGTCGTTCGCCGCCTGGTCGTTGCGCGAGCGTCCGGCACGCAGCTTGCCGCCGAGCGCCGGCAGCCGCTGCGTGAGCACGCGCTCGAGGAACGTATGCACGTCCTCGTCGGCGAGCGACGGCGCGATCGCACCGGCCGCATAGTCGCGCGCCATGCCGTCCATCGCGGCCAGCAACTGCGCGAGTTCGTCGTCGTTCACGATGCCGGCGCGGTTCAACTCGCGTGCGTGTGCGCGGGAGCCCGCCAGGTCGTACGGCACGAGTCGGTAGAAACTCGGATCGGAGCGGGACAGGTTCTGCAGCGCGTCGGACGGTTGCGACTGGAAGCGGCCGCCCCACAGGCGTTCGATCGGTTCGGTAAGGCTCATTGCGGTCGACCTCGACTCGGTTGGATTGCCCCCACTGTAGGCATTCAATTTTTTTTGTTGTAGCGAGAAATTGACTCCGCTTAAATGGAATTTTTCTCAGCACCGTCGCCTCCGACGCACCCACCGATGCGCAACCGCCTGCCCCCGCTGAACCCGCTTCGCGCATTCGAAGCCGCCGCCCGGCGTGGCACCGTGTCGGCGGCGGCCGACGAACTCCACGTGACCGCGAGCGCGGTCAGCCACCAGATCCGCATTCTCGAAAGCACGCTCGGCGTCGCGCTATTCGTCCGATCAAAGGCGCGCGTGAAGCTCACGCCCGAAGGCGAGGCGCTGCTGGAGCCGGTCGGCGCCGCGTTCGACATGATCGCGAACGCCACCGTCAGGCTCGATTCGCCGGTCGCCGTCGGCGATCTCGTCGTGTCGACGCCGCTGTCGCTGACATCGCGCTGGCTCGCCCGGCACATCGGCGATTTTCTCGAGCGTTATCCGGGCATTCATCTGAAGGTGATTCCGTCGAACGACGATCGCGAGATCTATTCGTCGGACGTCGACGTCTGCATCCGCTATGGGGAAGGCAACTGGCGCAACCGGCGCGTCGAGCTACTCGAGCATCCGGCGCTGTTCCCGGTCGTGAGCCCGGCGTTGATGAACGGGCCCGATGCGATCCGCAAGGTGCAGGATCTCGCGGGACGCACGCTGTTCTGCGAGCATGCGGGCTCGTGGATGCGCTGGCTGGCGGAAGCGAACGCCGACAAGCTGCCGGGCATCCGCATCCTCGAAATCGGCAACGCGCACATCGGCGTCGAAGCCGCGGTGCACGGGCAAGGCGTCGCGCTCGGCGACAGCCTGTCGGTGCGCGACGACCTGATCGACGGCACGCTCGTGCGGCCGTTCAGCGCAACGGTGCCGTCACGCCATGCGTACTATCTCGTCACGCGTCACGAGCTGACCGAGACGCCGCTCGTGACCGCGTTCACGTCGTGGCTGCGTGCCTGCCTCGCGTGATGTACGTCGTCGGGCGGGATCAGGCGGGGTTGAGGTCAGCCGATGAGATTCGTCAGGTCGTCCCACACCATGACGATGTTCTGCGATCGCCAGATCGGCCCCGCATCGATGTACTCGCCTGCAAGCCGGCCATTCAGCGCCTCGTAGAAGGCGATCGCAGACGCGTTTCCCTTGACGACACTCAACGCGGCGCCCTGATACCGCAACTTTCCCAAATGCGTCGCGAGCTGTGCAAGCAGCGTGCGGCCGATGCCGCGACGCTTGAATTCAGGATCGACATACAGGAACTTGATCTCGCCCCGGCCGCCGAAGATCGGTTCCGACGGCGCGCCGGCCGCGCCGATTCCGACGATCCTGCCGTCGGACTCAGCAATGAGCACCAGCTGGTTGCCGTCGTTCGACGCCAGCTTTTCCTTCCATGTCCTGCCGCGATAGTCCTCGTCGAGGACGGCGTGCGCTTGCGCGGGTGCGAGATCCCGATAGGTATGCCGCCAGACCTTCACGTGAAAATCGGCGATCGCCTGCGCGTCGTCCAGGTTGGCGGACCTGATGGATATTCCGGTCATGGGGGAGACTCTCTCGGGCGGGCCTTGCACGCGCGGGCGCGGTGCACACGCCGGATTGTCGGCGATCCGGCCAGCGATGTCGAATGACCCGCGGGCCAACGCCGGCCCGTCCGGCGAGCGGGATCGACCGGTACAAACACGAGCAGCCGAACGATTTTCTTGCGGCGACGAACCCGCCGCCGGTCGGGCGCTCGCTTCGATGAAGGACCACCGTCTACGGTGCGACACGCCCGTCGGTCAGCATCCGGATCGCGAGCGACTCAATTCCACGCATGGCGCGCCGGACGCACGCCGTTCAGGTAGTAGTTACCGACCAGGTGATATTTCCAGCGCACCGGATCGTGCAGCGTATGCGTGCGCGCGTTGCGCCAGTGCCGGTCGAGGTTGTGCTCGGCGAGCGTCGATTGCGTGCCGGCCAGCTCGAACAGCTTTTCGCCCGCGAGCAGTGCGATCTCGGTCGTCAGCACCTTCGCTTCGCCGACCGCGACGGATGCGCGCGCAACATCGTCCTCGGTCACCGTGCCGCGCGCGCCGATCTCGTCGAGCGTGCGCGCCGCCCGTTCGAGCAGCGCTTGCGCCGCGTGAAGCTGGACGTGCAGACGGCCGATCTCGCGAAGGATCAGCGGATCGTCGGCCGCCCGCTCGACGCCGCTGTCGACCCACGGCCGCGTGCGGGTACGCACGAACGCCAGCGTATCGTCGATGGCCGCCTCGGCAATGCCGGCATCGATTGCCGCCTGGATGATCTGCGACAGCGGGCCGTTGAGCGTCGGCTCGTCCGACACGCGCTGCGCGGGCAACACGTGCGATGCGGGCACGCGCACGCCGTCGAGCACCACCGTGCCGCTCGCGGTCGTGCGCTGGCCGAACCCCGACCAGTCGTCGATCACGGTCAGCCCCGGCGTCGGTTGCGGCACGTAGGCAAGCCACGCCTGCCGCGCGTCGTCGAGGCCGAGCACCGGTACGTAATGCGCGAACAGCGCGCCCGTCGAGTAGAACTTCGTGCCGTCGACGACATAGTCGCCGCCGTCGCGGCGCACGCACGTCTTCAGATCGAGCACGTGCTTCGTGCCCTTCTCCGAGAAGCCGTTGCCGAACCGCTTGCCGCTCAGCACTTCCGCGAAGAAATGGCGCTTCTGCGCGTCGGTGCCGGTCAGCGCGATCACGTCGACCAGCCCGAAATGATTCTGCGGCAGCTGCCCGAGCGACGCATCGGCGGCCGCGACGATCCTGATCACCTCGACGAGCGTCACATGCGATACACCCGCGCCGCCGTATGCCTTCGGCACCGTGATCGCCCAGAGCCCCGACTGCGAAAACCATTCGATCTCGTCGCGCGGCAACCGGCGCTCCCGATCCCGCTCGGCCGCGCCCTCCGCGAGCCGCTGCGCAAGCGCATGCGCGGCGGCGATCGCCTGCGCGTCGTCGGCGATCACCCGGGCCACCTGCGGTTTCGCATCGGCCGGCCGCGCCTGAATCGTGGTGCTCGTCTCTGACATCGAACTCTCCTGTCGAATGGCGAAAGCGTTCAATCTAGCAGCGCGTCGCGGGCCGGCAAACCGAGCGATTCTCGTAACGATATTCCTTCGGATGACAAATGACATCGCGATTCCCGCCTGGCGACAGCGCGCTTCGGCGTCGCAATCGATGCCCGGGCGCCGATGCGTCCCCGGCCTGCTCGCGTAATGCCGATCGACGATAACGATCTGCGAATCGGTTATTGGAACGCCCGCGCCGCGCTTCCTATACTGGCCTGCCCGGCAAACGGCCCCGCCCTTCGAGGAAAACCGCATGACTTCGTCGCACGCAGACCCCGACCTTTCCACCGGCACCGACTACGACGCACTCGCGAGCCGGTTCCGGCCGATATTCGACCGCATCGCCGCAGGCACCGCCGAACGCGAACGCCGCCGCGAACTGCCGCACGAAGCGATCAGCTGGCTGAAGGCAGCCGGCTTCGGCGCGGTACGGCTGCCGGTACGGGACGGCGGCGCCGGCGCATCGCTGCCGCAGCTGTTCCGGTTGCTGATCGAGCTCGCCGCCGCCGATTCCAATCTGCCGCAGGCGCTGCGCGGGCACTTCGCGTTCGTCGAGGACTGGCTGAACGCACCGTCCGGCCCGCAACGCACGATCTGGTTCGACCGCTTCGCAAGCGGCCAGCTCGTCGGCAACGCATGGTCGGAAGCCGGCGACGTGCCGCTCGGCCAGACCGTCACGAAGGTGTCGGAGCAAGACGGCCGCCTTGTGCTGAACGGGCGGAAGTTCTACAGCACCGGCAGCCTGTTCGCCGACTGGATCGACGTGTTCGCGCAGCGCGCGTACGACGGCAGCGACGTGATCGTCGCCGTCGCGACCGCGCAACCCGGCGTGATCCGCAAGGACGACTGGGACGGCTTCGGCCAGACAACCACCGGTAGCGGCACGACGCGCTTCGAGAATGCGGCGATCGACGCCGACAACGTGATCGATTTCTCACGCCGCTTCAAGTACCAGACCGCGTTCTACCAACTGTTCCACGTCGCGACGCTGGCCGGCATCGGCCACGCGATCGTGCGCGACGCGGGCGAACTCGTGCGCACGCGCACCCGCGTGTACAGCCACGGCAACGCGTCGCGTGCGGGCGACGACGCGCAGCTGCAGCAGGTGATCGGCGAGATCGCGTCGTGGGCCTATGCGGCCGACGCGCTCGCGCTGCGCGCTGCACAGCCGCTGCAGCTGGCCTACGCAGCGCGCTTCGGCGGCGACGAACAGGCCGAGCACGACGCGAACGTCACGGCCGAGATCGAATCCGCGCAGAGCCAGCTCGTCGTGTCCGAACTCGTGCTGCGCGCCGCGACGCGCCTGTTCGATGCGCTCGGCGCGTCCGCCACGCGCAGCACGACCGCGCTCGACCGGCATTGGCGTAACGCGCGTACCGTGTCGTCGCACAATCCGCTGGTCTACAAGGCCCGGATCGTCGGCGACTGGATCATCAACGGCCGCACGCCGCCGTTCGTCTGGCGTGTCGGCAGCGGCGCACCCGCGAGCACGGAACCGGGAGTCGCGCAATGAGCAAGGCCATCCGCTTCAACGCGTTCGAGATGAACTGCGTCGGCCACCAGTCGCCCGGCCTGTGGGCGCACCCGCGCGACCGTTCGTGGCAGTACAAGGATCTCGACTACTGGACCGACCTCGCCCGCGTGCTCGAGCGCGGAATCTTCGACGCGATCTTCATCGCGGACGTGATCGGCTATTACGACGTCTACCAGGGCAGCAACTACCACGCGCTGCACCAGGCCGCGCAGATCCCGGTCAACGATCCGCTGCAGCTCGCCGCGCCGATCGCGATGGCGACCGAGCATCTCGGCATCGGCATCACCGCGTCGACGACGTTCGAGCACCCGTACACGTTCGCGCGCCGGCTGTCGACCGCCGACCATCACACCAAGGGCCGGCTCGCCTGGAACATCGTCACGTCCTACCTGGAAAGCGGCGCGAAGAACGTCGGCGATCACGGTTTGCGCACGCACGACGATCGTTATGCGGTCGCGGCCGAATACGTCGAGGTACTGTACAAGCTGTTCGAAGGCAGCTGGGAAGACGGCGCGGTGGTGCGCGATCGTGACGGCCGCGTGTTCACGCATCCCGGGAAGGTGCACGAGATCGGTCACAAGGGCCGCTTCTTCGACGTCCCCGGCTACCATCTGTGCGAACCCTCGCCGCAGCGCACGCCGGTGCTGTTCCAGGCCGGCGCGTCCGGCCCCGGCAAGACGTTCGCCGCGCAGCACGCGGAATGCGTGTTCGTCGCCGCGCCGTCCCGCGAGCAGCTCGCGCGCTACGTGGCCGACGTGCGCGCGCAGGCCGCCGCCGCGGGACGCGATCCGCGCAAGGTGCTGATCTACAACCTCGTCACGGTGATCGTCGACGAAACCGACGAGAAGGCGCAGGCCAAGTTCGACGAGTACCGCCGCTATGTGTCGTACGACGGCTCGCTGGTGTTCATGTCCGGCTGGACCGGCATCGACTTCGGCGAGTACGCGCCGACCGATCCCGTCAGGCGCGTCGAAACGAACGCGATCGTTTCGGCGGTCGAGCACCTGTCGGGCGGCGACACCGCATGGACGATCGAGGCGCTGGCGGCATGGGGCGGCATCGGCGGACTGGGCCCGGTGTTCGTCGGGTCGGCGGCGACCGTGGCGGACATCCTGCAGGAATGGGTTGCCGAGACCGACGTGGACGGTTTCAATCTCGCGTACGCGGTGGCCCACGAAACGTTCGAAGACGTCGTGCGCCACCTCGTTCCCGAACTGCAGCGCCGCGGCGTCTATCCGACGCAGTATGCGCCGGGCACGCTGCGCGAGAAGCTGTTCGGCGGCGCGGCGCGCTTGCCGGACGAACATCCGGCCGCACGGTTTCGCGATATCGAGCAGGTCAAGCGCGATGTCGAGCGGGAGGCGGTCAGCGCGTAGCGAGATGTCGAGGCCGGCCTGCCCTTGGCGGGTCGACCGGCTTCAGCACAAACGGCTTCGTGCGGTTCGACGAAGCCGTTTGCGTTTTCCAGCGGGCATTGACGCCCCCGCGCGCGTTCACGCACCGTCCTCGTCGTCGACGTCGCGCGCCGTCGGCTCGTAACGCACGATCAACAGGAACACGATCGGCGTGGCCGCGCTGATCGCGACGACCCAGAACATGTCCGTGCCGAGACGGGCCTGCAGGATCGGCAGCACGAACAGCGCAAGCGCCTGGCCGATGCCGCACAGCGAACGCCCGAACCCGACGCCGGTGCCGCGGATCGCCGCCGGATAGGACAAGGCGGGGTAGATCATCATCTGCGCGCCCGGTCCGAAACCCTCGGCGAACAGCCAGGTGCCGAGCATCAGCAGCACGACGCCGATCGCGAGCGCGCCGTGCGGATGCCCCGCCAGCGCAAGCGCGACGAGCGCGACGAACTGCAGCGCGAAACCCGCGATCGCCACATGACGCGACGGATATCGATACGCGAGGCGCATGCCCAGCAAGCCGCCGGTCAACGCGAACAGGACGTTCAGCGCGAGCGACGCCGCGATCGTCTCGAACACGCCCGCGCCGAGAAACTGCGACAGGATCGACGGCAGGAAGAACGCAATCGCCGTGTATTCGAACGGGATGCACAGGTTCATCACGCTGGCGACGATCGTGCGCCCGAGATACGGACGCTGGAACAGCATGCTTATCCGCACGGGCGGCTGGCCCGGTTCACGCGGCGCATCCTCCGCTTCGTGCGCGTGAATGCCGTACGACTCGCGAAGGATGCGCGCGGCATTGGCGAGGTCGCCCTGGTTCGCCGCCCACAGCGGCGATTCGTTCATGAAGCGATTCCGGAACAGGATGATGACGAGCGCGGGCACGGCACCGAAGATCAGCGACGCACGCCACAGCCATCCCGCATGCTCGGCCGGCAGCAGGAAATACAGGCCGAAGATCAGCAGGAAGCAGACCGACGACGCCACGTACCACATCGGGCACCACGCGGCGAGCCGCGACGCCTTGTTGCCGCGGCCGTCGAACCGGGAGAATTCCGCGAGAAACGCCATCGCGACGGGCAGATCGATGCCGACCCCGAGCCCCATCACGAAGCGCGCGCCGATCAGCACCCACACGTTCGGTGCAAGCCCGGCCGCGATCGCCGCGATCACGAAAAACAGCATGTCGGCCATGAACACCTGGTAACGGCCGATCCTGTCGGTCAGCCATCCGCCGATCAGGCTGCCGAAGATCGTGCCGATCATGATCGCCGAACCGACCAGCCCGGTCAGTGCGGGCGTCAGGCCGAATTCACGCGCTACGTCGTCGATGCCGTAGGACAACGTCGTCAGGTCATACGCATCGAGAAACACGCCGCCCAGCGCCAGCAACACGATCATCCGCGCATGGCTGACGGAACTGTCCGTCGTATTGATCAGGCGCGCCACGTCGCTTGCGGAGCGGATGGGCGCCGATACCGGCGTAACCGCGTTCAGATCGATCGAACTCATCGGATTCCTTCGTTGTGCAGAATGCCAGGCGATATCCAGGGAGCCCGGAACGCGGCACGCGCATCGGCCATCGTCACCGCGCAGCGCGGATGGTCAACCCCCGGCATGCGCTGTCGCCGCGTTCCGGCACATCTTGCGGAGCGTGTGCCCCGGCACGTCACACACGGGTGTGTCGCAGTTCGCCGTCGATGGTCTGCGGCAACCTCAGCAGGTTGAAGATCGGGCAGACCGCTTCGACCGCCTGATGCAGCGCGCGAATCGCGTCGGGCGGCTCGGGCGACACGATATCGAGCGTATAGCGCAGGTTGTGCGGAAACACCGGCACATGCTCGAAACCCGGCTGCTGCGCAAGCGGGTGCTGATCGCCGGTCACCTCCACCTCGATCGCATCGATCTTCAGGCCGCGCTCGGCGGCCTGGATCAGCGTGATGTGCGTGAGGCAGCTGCCCAGCACACCGAGCTGCAACTCCGGCGACGCGGGCCCGAGGTTGTAGCCCGCGAAATCGGGCGGACTGTCGCTGATCACCTGGAAGTCGCGAATGCGGATCTCGCGCACACCGCTGCGGCCGAGCGCACGCACGGTCGCCCTCAGCGGCGTCGCCTTGAAATCGGGATCGTTGCGCGCCGCTTCCTGCTTCGCGCGCCAGGCGGCGCGTTTTTGGGCGAGATAGTCGTTCAGGGTCGTCATGGCCGGGTCGTCGGGTCGTCAGTCTGTCGGTTGTGCTTCGTACGGGGCGGCGTCTGCCGCCCGCTGTCGGCGGCGCTCAGTCCGCCTTCGGAATCCATGCGGCGCTCGCCGCGTCGCTCGCGCGGAACGCCGGGAATTTCGCGCCGAGTTCGGCCACGGTCCGGATATCGTTTTTCACGAGATCGTCGCGCGTGATCAGCGTCGGCTTGACGACGATGCGCGCGCCCGGGTCCTGGCCGGCGACGAGCAGCGCGGCGGCCCGCACCGACACGGCGCCGACCACCGCGGGATTGGTCGCGGCCGTCGCGACCCACGCGCTGTTCGGCGCGCGAATGGCCTCGATGTCGGAGGTCGAGATATCCGCGCTGTAGATGCGGATCCTCGACGACAGCTTCGCTTCGTCCGCGGCGAGCTTCGCGCCGCGCGCGAACTCGTCGTAAGGCGCGAACACGACGCGGATGTCGGGATTCGCGCGATAAACCGCCGCCGCCTGATTCGCGACCGATTGCGCGATCGGATTGTCGACGGTGCCCCAGCGCGCCTTTTCCTGCACCTTCGGGTGCGCGCGCTTGAAGTCGCGCCATGCGGCATCGCGCCGGTCGAGCGGCGCAAAGCCGGCGACATACACATAACCGGCCGCGAATGCGTCGCCGTTGTCCTTGACCGCCTGGCCGAGCAACAGGTTGGCCAGGTCACGATCGCTCTGCTCGATTTGCGGCACCTTCGGATTGCCGAGATCGACGTCGAATGCGACGACCTTGATCCCCTTGTCCAGCGCGCGCTGGACGACGTCCTTCAACGATTCGGGCAACCCGTGATTGACGATGATCGCGGACACGCCGACGCTGATCGCCTGCTGGATCTGCTCGCGCTGCTCGGCCGCATCCTGCCGGCCCTCGTAGATGCGCAGATCGACGCCGAGCGCCTTCGCCTGCTTCTGCGCGCCGGCCTCGTAGGCCTGGAAGAAGTCGCCGGTCGACAGATAGTTGACGAGCGCGATCTTCACGCCGCCCTTGTCGAACGGCGCGGGCGCGCCGGTGAGTGGGCCGGCGTGCGCCGCGGGTGCGAGCGCGGCCGATGCAGCGGCGAAAAACAGCGTGAGCGCGCCGACCGTCCGGTCGATGCGTGACTTGCGGCGAAGCGACGATCGCATGGTCTGCCTGTCTCCGTGGGGGACGATATCCGCACAATCTATCAGCGCGACCGGCACGCTCAAACCGAGCGATTCTGAAATGGATATTCCTTCGGATATCCAACCGATTGCAGCGGCGGCGCTTCGATGCGGGAACCCGCAATCGGGCGCACGCGTGATAACCGTCGCGGGAATCGATGGTCCGGAACGACGCCCCGGATTGACTGCAGACGCCGCGCCGTGCGCCCTGCCCCTTCACCCACGCGCGTCGGCACGGCGGCCGATGCCGAACGTGAACGCCAGCGCGAGCACCAGCAACACGCCCTTGATGAAGTCCTGCATGTAGTACGGCGCGTTCAGCATCGTGAGCCCGTTGAGCAGCACGCCCACGAATACCGCGCCCACAACCGTGCCGAACACGTTCGGCCGCTTGGCGCCCCACACCGCGTAACCCACCAGCGCGGCGGCCACCGCGTCGAGCAGCAGCGAGTGCCCGGCGCTCACGTCGCCGCGTCCGACCCGCGCGGCGATCAGCACGCCGCCCAGCGACGCGATCGTGCCCGACACGACATACGCGGCGACCCGGTAACGCGCGGCCGGCGCGCCGGCGAGTCGCGCGGCCGTTTCGTTGCCGCCGATCGCGTAAATCACGCGGCCCCAGCGCGTCGCTTCCATCGCGACGCAGGCCAGTACCGTCACCGCCGCGAGCAGCAGCACCGGCAACGGCACGACGTCGAACACGCGCAAGCGCCCGAGCGCGAGAAACGCGGCGGGGAACACGCCCGTTGCGTCCGTGCCGTCGGGCAGCACCGAACCGGTCGCGAGCGACCGGCCGCCGGTCGGGATCAGTTGCAGGCCCGCCAGCAGGAACAGCGTGCCGAGCGTCGCGAGCTGGTCGGGCACGCGCAGCCGCGTAATCAGCAAGCCGTTCAACAGCCCGGCGGCCACGCCGAGCGCGATGCAGGCGGCCACCGCCGCAAGCGTGCCGCCGTGCCAGACGACCAGCACGTAGCTCGCGGCCATCTGCGCGGACGCGGCCACGCTGCCCACCGACAGGTCGAAACCGCCGGCCGCGAGCGTGATCGTCACGCCGATGCCGAGCAGCGCGACGATCGACACCGCCTGAAGAATGCTGAACAGGTTGTCGAGGTTCAGGAACGCCGGCTCCCTGAGCGCGAACACGACGACGAGCACGGCCAGCACGAGCAGGATGCCCGTGCGTTCGAGCGCCGCGCGAATGCGGGCGGGCGCCGGGCGGCGTGCCGGTTGGCCAGGCAACGCATCGTGCGGCAGGGCAGAAGAAACAGGTTTCATGGGGCACGGTCACTCAGGAGGAAGACGAAAACGGACGGTCGAGCGTGGCGCGATCGAACCGCACGATGCGATCCGCGATGTCGGCCGCCTCTTCGAGATCGCTGACGAACACGAGCGTCGCGCGCTCGTGCGCGTGGCGCCGCAGCGTATCGACGATATCGGCGCGCGCGCCGGCATCGATGCCCTGAAACGGCTCGTCGAGCAACAGCAGCGTTGCGCGCTCCGCGTGCCAGCGCGCGAGCACGACTTTCTGCTGGTTGCCGCCGGACAGGCGCACGAGCCGATCGTCCGGGCCCGTGCAGCGGATGCCGAAGGCAGCGATCGCGGCCGCGGCGGCCGCGCGTTCACGGGCCGGCCGCACCGCGCCGCCCGCAAACCAGCGCGACAGGAACGGAAAGCTGATCGTGCCGGCGATCGACGCGAACGGCACGCTGTCGGGAAACAGCGATGCGCGCCAGCGATCCTCGCCGGCCAGGAACACGCCGGCGCGAATGGCGTCGGCCGGCGAGCGCGGCCGCCACGGCCGGCCGTCGAGCGTCATCTCGCCGGCGGCCGGGCGCGCGGCGCCGAAGATCGCGCTGGCCAGGCGCGACTTGCCGCCGCCGACCGGGCCTGCGATCGCGACGATCTCGCCGCGCCGGACGTCGAGGTCGAACGGGACGCTGGTCGGCATGAGCTTGAAGTTCCGCAGGCCGAGGCCGGCTTCGGGCGACGACGCGGCGCGGCCCGCGTCCGCCGCGCGCGCTTTCGGCAACGGCCGCCCGATCATCGTTTCCACCGCGGCATCGAAATCGACCGGCGCGGCCAGGTCGGCGACGATCCGGCCATCGCGGACGATCGCGACGCGATCGGCGATGCGGCGCAAGTCGCCGAGCCGGTGCGACACCAGCAGGATCGCGACACCGTCGTCGCGCAACGCGTCCAGCAGCGCGAAGAGCCGCTCCGCTTCCGGCGCGGACAGGCTCGCGGTCGGCTCGTCGAGAATCAGCAGGCCGGGCTGCCCGGCGAGCGCGCGCGCCAGGGTCACGCGCTGCTGGTCGGCCAACGACAGCGACGCAAGCGGCGCCGACAGGTCGGCGTCGAGCCCGACGCGCCCGGCGAGCGGTTGCGCCGCGGCGCGCCGCGCGGCCGGCGGCACGCGCCACGGCGAGGCCGGATCGCACAGCCGGTCGAGCAACAGGTTGTCGGCGATCGACAGCGTCGGCACGACCGCGTCGGCGACCGACTGGTGCACGGTGGCGACGCCGAGCCGCTTCGCCGCGTGCGGCGAAGCCGGCCGATAGGGTCCGCCGCGCAGCGTCAGCGTGCCGCCGTCGGGCCGGATCACACCGCTCAGGATCTTCACGAAGGTCGATTTGCCCGCGCCGTTCGCGCCCATCAGCGCGACGACTTCACCGGCGGCGATCGACAGGTCGAGCGACGCCAGCGCGACAGTTGCGTCGAACCGTTTCGCGATGCCGGCGGCGCTCAGGACGGGCTGCGACGGCGCTCGATGTGCTCGATGTACGCGTACTGCGCTCATGATTGCGTCCGCCCGTTCACACCGGCGCGAACTCGCGCTGCCACGCGGGCAGTTCGAGATTCGCGCGGAAATCGCCGCCGACGTAATCGGTATCGAGCAGATCGCGCCGGCGCAACTCGGGCAGCAACCCGTTCAGCAGCAGATCTTCCTGGTCCGGCTGGCCGAGCCCGTGCAGCGACAGCACGTCGACGAGCCCCGCCCGATAGCGCGTTTCGATCGCATCGGCGAGTTGCTCCGGCGTGCCGGCGGCGAACCAGTGACCGGTCTCCTGCGCGCGGATGATCAGCTCGCGCAGCGTCAACCGCTGCCGCGCGTAGCTGACGAAAATCGCCACGCGGCCGCGCCGGCGATGCACGCTGTCGATCGTCGGCAGCAGCGCTTCCGGCAGCGGCTGGTCGAGCGGCAGGCCGCGCAGGTCGACGCCGCCGCCGAGCATGTCGGCGAGTTTCAGCCGGCCTTGTTCGTCATCGATGCGTTCGTGCTTCTCGTGCAGCCGCCGCGCGACGTCGGCGTCGGATTCGCCGATCACCGCGTGAAACGAGTTCATCACGAACGGCAAGCGGTCGCCGCGACCGAACGCGGTGGCCTGCCGGTGCAGGTCGGCGACGAACGCGCGCGCATCGTCGAGCGTCGGCTGCGACGTGTAGACGACTTCCGCGTAACGCGCGCCGAGCGCCACGCCGCTGGCCGACTGCCCGGCCTGGAACAGCACGGGCCGCCGTTGCGGCGACGGCGGCACGTTCAGCGGCCCCTGCACCTGGAAGTACGCGCCGCGGTAGTCGATCGCCCCGAGCTTGAGCGGGTCGATCGAGATGCCGCCGGCCGGCGTGCGCCGCGTCGCGACCGGATCGTTCGCGTCGAACAGCGCGTTGACGACCTCGACGAATTCGCTCGCACGCGCGTAGCGTTGTTCCGG
Organism: Burkholderia cepacia; assembly: GCF_001039005.1. GTDB lineage: Bacteria > Pseudomonadota > Gammaproteobacteria > Burkholderiales > Burkholderiaceae > Burkholderia > Burkholderia theae. The sequence continues at coordinate 1,998 of NZ_LDWR01000050.1, read as the reverse complement.
GTCGGGCAACGCGGCGTTGCCGAAGTTTTCCTCGCCGACCGACGACGTGACCGCGTTCCATGCGGCGCGCCCGCCGCTCACGTGATCGAGCGTGCCGATCAGCCGCGCGAGGTTGTACGGGTGGTGATACGTCGTCGACACCGTCGCGACGAGCCCGATAGCCGACGTCGCCTGGCTCAGCGCCGCCAGCGCGACGATCGGCTCCTGGCTGCCGGTGGCGCCGGCGAGGCCGGCCGGATCGGCCTGCAGCAGGTCGGCCGTGAAGAGGCCGGTGATCTTCTCGGCTTCCGCCTTGCGTGCGAGCGACGCCGCGCGTCGCATGCCCTGGGCCGAGTCCGGATCGCCGGGCGCGTACAGCACGCTCGCCGCGCCGACGAGCGTTTTCAGGCGTCTGCGTCCGCGGCTCATGACGCCACTCCGGCCAACCCATCGTCGCTTGCGGCGCGTGCCGCGCCTCGTCCGCTTCTGTCGTTCATCCGCGTTCCTCGTGATTCGGTTCGACCGGAGGACGCATGCCGGCATCGCGCAACCGACGGCGCTCGCGTCGGGTCGTCCGGCATGGCCTGCAGGCACGCGCCGCATGGCGCGCATGCCAGTGACCATAACGCAGTCCCCCTGGTCGGCCGGAACGAATATTTTCGGCTTTCCATATTCTTCTCCGTGCTCCCGGGCCCCGGCTACGCCGCGGTCCTGTTCGTCTGTCCGCCGAGACGCGGCGCGACATGCAGCACGAAATCGGTGAGGATCTGCTCGTACTCGTCGGGCGCGAAATCGTACGGCAACTCCAGGCGTAACTCGCCGATCTGCCGTACGACCGGATCCGCGAGCAGGCGCTCGGTGATTTCCGCGGCGCTGCCGACCAGGTCTTGCGCATACAGCGTGCGACGCGGGCCTTGCGGGCCGCGCGTGCGCTCGACGCGTTGCGTGGCGAACGCGCGATAACGCCGGCGGCTGACCTGATCCGCGCTGTCGATCGGCACGATCACGCGCCCGAGCGCGATGCGCGGTGGATGCGCGCCGCGCCAGTTCGCACGAAACGCGTCGAGGTGGCTGCGCTGCGTGTCGAAGAAGTCGTCCGTGCGCTCGCCGACGTTCAGATTGCCGATCAGCAGGTTGAAGCCGTTGCGACCGGCCCATTCGGCCGAGCGCAGCGAGCCGCCGCCATACCAGAGCCGCTGTGTCAGTCCCGGCGCGTACGGCATCACGCGCGGCCGTTCGCGCCCGGCCGGCGATTCGACGAAACACTGTTCGTCGCCGAGCAGCTCTCCCGTCAGGTTCGCGCGCAGCCGTGCGACGCGTGTGTGCGAAAAGTCGATCTGCTCCGGCGCGCCATCGAACAACCGGTCGCCGAGCAGTGCGCCATGCGGCGGCGCGCCCGCGCTGAGCCCGACGTTCAGGCGGCCGCGCGAGAGGATGTCGACGGTCGCCAGATCCTCGGCCAGCCGGAACGGATTCTCGTAACCCATCTGGATCACGGCCGCGCCCAGCCCGATCCGGGTCGTGTGCTGGCTCGCCGCCGCGAGAAACGTCGCCGCCGACGACACGGCCCGCTCGAGATGGCGTTGACGTACCCATGCACAGTCGTAGCCGAGCGCCTCGCCGATCCGGAACAGGTCGAGCGTCTGCTCGAGGCCCGGCAACGGATCGTCCGCCGCATAGTTGCCCGGCGTCAGGAAGCTGATCCGCGTGATGCACACGCCTTCGGCCGCTTGTGTCATCGTTGCTGCGGCGACCTGGAGACGGGCGCGGCCTTCCCGGCGCCGGCGTCGCGCAGCACGGCGCACGCCGCCGGATCGGCAAACGCAAGCACCTTCGCGCGCACCGGGAGCCGGCGATGCTCGCTTTCCGGCAGCCATATGAGCGGAGGGAAATCCGTGCGGTTGTCCATGATTCGGGGGCGGGCGGGCGGGTTGACGAGACGGGCGTCCGCCCGGGGATTCGATCTTAGCCACCCGGGACCGCGTGCAAAATATCGATTGCTGCGATGCTTCGCTGCGG
>NZ_LDWR01000005.1 GCF_001039005.1 Burkholderia cepacia | reverse complement strand
GAACATTAACTGAACGGCATTACGGCGCGAGCCGGGCTTTGGTTTTGAGGCCAGCGATGTCGCGCGAATTGCGTCAGGTGCACAGCATCAGCAGTTTCACGGAGCGAGCCCCCGTTCCCCGCTGGCATCGAAGTCGGCGATGATCGCTTCGTCACCGGCATTGAATGCCTCGACCGTTGCCGGAATGTTCAACCCGGCAAGCAACTGACGCGCTGCACCGATCCGCTTCGACGGTGCATACGGGACAATCCGGGCGACCGGATGACCGTTGCGGGTAATCACGACTTCCGATTCGTGTCCCAATTCGAGCGCATCGACAAGGCTTGCGAGCCGTGACTTGGCGTCGTGCATGTTGACGGTCGGCATGATCGACTCCCGGTTAGCTCGCCTGGCAGAACCGAACGCCGTGCCCGCCGGCAGGCGGGGGCCATGGCGATTCAGCCTGCTCGTGCCAGTCAGTTGCCGCTGCCGCGCGTCACGCGGCGCGCCTTGACCGATTCCACGAGGCCTTCGAGCACCTTCACGCTGTCGTCCCAGGCGATGCACGCGTCGGTGATGCTCTGGCCATAGGTCAGCGGGCAGCCTTCCTTCAGGTCCTGACGGCCTTCGACGAGGTGCGACTCGATCATCACGCCGACGATGCGCGCGTCGCCGGCCGCGATCTGGCGGCCGATGTCCGCACAGACGGGGATCTGGTTCTCGTGCTTCTTCGAGCTGTTCGCGTGGCTCGCGTCGATCATCAGGCGCGCGGCGAGGCCGGCCTTGCCGATGTCCGCGCAGGCGGCGTTCACGCTGTCCGCGTCGTAGTTCGGCGCCTTGCCGCCGCGCAGGATCACGTGGCAGTCCTCGTTGCCGGCCGTCGACACGATCGCCGAATGGCCACCCTTCGTCACCGACAGGAAATGGTGCGGCTGCGATGCGGCCTTGATCGCGTCGACCGCGATCTTCACGTTGCCGTCGGTGCCGTTCTTGAAGCCGACCGGGCACGACAGCCCCGATGCGAGCTCGCGGTGCACCTGCGACTCGGTCGTGCGCGCGCCGATCGCGCCCCACGAGATCAGGTCGGCGATGTACTGCGGGCTGATCATGTCAAGGTATTCGGTCGCGGCCGGCAGCCCCATCTCGTTGATCTGCAGCAGCAGCTCGCGCGCGGTGCGCAGCCCTTCGTTGATCTTGAAGCTGTTGTCGAGGTGCGGATCGTTGATCAGCCCCTTCCAGCCGACCGTCGTGCGCGGCTTCTCGAAGTACACGCGCATCACGATCTCCAGTTCGCCCTTGAAGCGCTCGCGCTCCTTCACGAGCCGGCCCGCGTACTCGATCGCCGCCTTCGTATCATGGATCGAGCACGGCCCGACCACGACGATCAGCCGATCGTCCATCCCGTGCAGGATGCGGTGCATCGACTGGCGCGAGTTGTAGATCAGCTCGGACGCGGCTTCGGAGCACGCGAATTCGCGGATCAGGTGGGCGGGCGGCGTCAGTTCCTTGAGTTCGCGAATGCGGACGTCGTCGGTATTGTGCGGGGGCATGCTGTTTCTCCTATGTCGACCGGAGTTAGCGCTTTAGCGGTTACTCCGGTCCCATGCAAAGCGGTTGAGGGCGCCGTTCGGTCAGTGCGCGTGCGGCAGATTCATCAATTCAAGCGATTCAGTGGTGTCGGTCGGGGCCGCGGGACGCTGCGGCGGCGACCGGGTGGCGAAGGGCGAAAAAAAACCGCCGGGTTCGCCGGCGGTTTTTTCGGGAATTTCGGTTGCGCTTTACGCGCCATCAACCCTCTCGATCCGCCAGCGGTCTGAGATACCAAAAAAAGTAAAAGTAAAACTTGGCGGACATGACGGGGATTCGGTTCGTCAAAAAAAGTTGATTCGGAATTTATACCCCGTCGCCGTGCGGCTGGCAACCGGGAAACGTCAAAAATGCGGAAAATCCGCGCGTTTTCTTCAAAATGCGCGGATTGTCTGCGCCGCGATGCGGTTATGCCGTACCGCCAACCGTCATCTTGTCGATCCGCAGGGTCGGCTGGCCGACGCCGACCGGCACGCTCTGGCCTTCCTTGCCGCACACGCCGACGCCCGTGTCGAGCGACATGTCGTTGCCGATCATGCTCACGTACTTCAGCGATTCCGGGCCGCTGCCGATCAGCGTCGCGCCCTTCACCGGGTAGGTGATCTTGCCGTTCTCGATCATGTACGCCTCGGACGCCGAGAACACGAACTTGCCGTTCGTGATGTCGACCTGGCCGCCGCCGAAGTTCACCGCGTACAGGCCGTTCTTCACCGACGCGATGATTTCCTGCGGATCCTTGTCGCCGTTCAGCATGTACGTGTTCGTCATGCGCGGCATCGGCAGCGCCGCATACGACTCGCGCCGCGCGTTGCCCGTGACCGGCATCTTCATCAGGCGCGCGTTCAGCGTGTCCTGGATGTAGCCCTTCAGGATGCCGTCCTCGATCAGCGTCGTGCACTGCGTCGGGTTGCCTTCGTCGTCGATGTTCAGCGACCCGCGGCGGTTCGGCAGCGTGCCGTCGTCGACGACGGTCACGCCCTTGGCCGCGACCCGCTCGCCGATCCGGCCGGCGAATGCCGACGAACCCTTGCGGTTGAAATCGCCTTCGAGGCCGTGGCCGATCGCCTCGTGCAGCAGCACGCCCGGCCAGCCCGGCCCGAGCACGACCGTCATCGCGCCGGCCGGCGCGGGGCGTGCGTCGAGATTGACGAGCGCCGCGTGCACGGCGTCGTCGACGTAGCGCGACAGGACTTCATCGGTGAAGTAACCGTAGTCGAAGCGGCCGCCGCCGCCGCCGGAGCCGATCTCGCGGCGGCCGTTCTGCTCGGCGATCACCGTGACCGACACGCGCACGAGCGGGCGGATGTCGGCCGCGAGCGCGCCGTCGCTGCGCGCGACGAGCACGACGTCGTATTCGCCGGCGAGGCCCGCCATCACCTGCGTGACACGCGGGTCGCGCCCGCGCGCCATCTGTTCGATGCGCTCGAGCAGCTTGACCTTGGCCGTCGCATCGAGCGACGCGAGCGGATCGGACGGCAGGTACAGGTCGCGACCGGAGATGCCCTTCAGCGACGTCGCGGCCTTGATCTTCTGCCGGCCGCCGCCGGCCGCCGCGATCGCCTTGGTGGCGGCAGCGGCCTGCGCGATCGCTTCGGGCGACAGGTCGTCCGAGTACGCAAAAGCGGTGCGGTCGCCCGCGACCGCGCGCACGCCGACGCCCTGGTCGATGCTGAAGCTGCCCGACTTGACGATGCCTTCCTCGAGGCTCCACGCTTCGCTGCGGGTCGCCTGGAAGTACAGGTCGGCATAGTCGACGCGATGCGTGAAGATGTCGGCGATCGTGCGCGTGAGCAGGCTTTCGTCGAGGCCGTACGGCGTGAGCAGGATGTCCTTCGCCAGCGCGAGGTTGCGGATGCCGGGTTCGATGATGTTCATGCGGATATCGGGGTTTCTCAAAAAGTTGTCGGGTGCTTCTGGGCAGATGGGTTGGCCGCGCGGTGTTTCAAGCGGCGAAGCGGATTCAGGTCAGCACGCGGTGCCGCCACGCGGGCAGGCTCTGGCGCACGTCGGCGATGCGCTGCGGATCGATCGCGCCGAGCACGACGCTCGCGCCCACGTCGCGGACCGCGACGATCTCGCCCCACGGATCGATCAGCATGCTGTGGCCCCAGGTGCGCCGGCCGTTCTCGTGCTTGCCACCCTGCGCGGCCGCGAGCACGTAGCACTGGTTCTCGACGGCCCGCGCGCGCAGCAGCGTTTCCCAGTGCGCGCGGCCCGTCGTATACGTAAACGCCGACGGTACGACGATCATCGCGCAGTCGCCCATCCTGCGATACAGCTCCGGAAAGCGCAGATCGTAACAGACCGACAGGCCGACCCGCCCGAACGGCGCGTCGAACGCGACGACCGTATCGCCCGCACGGATCGTGCGCGCCTCGTCGAACGACTCGTCGCCTTTCTCGAAGTTGAACAGGTGGATCTTGTCGTAGCGCGCGGCCTCGTTGCCGGACGGATCGAACACGAGCGTCGTGTTCAGCACGCGATCGGGCTCGGGGGCCTTCAGCGGCAGCGTGCCGCCGATCACCCAGATGCCGTGGCGCCGCGCGGTGTCCGCGAGGAAGCGCTGGATCGGGCCGTCCTGGTAGGGCTCGGCGAGCGCGAGCTTGTCGGTGTCGCGGTGGCCCATGAAGCAGAAATACTCGGGCAGCAGCACGAGCTGCGCGCCTTCGCCGGCCGCTTCCGCGATCAGGCGGCGGGCTTCGGCGAGATTGCGCGCGACGTCCGGCGTGCTCACCATCTGCAGCGCGGCAACCCGAAAGGGTGTAGCGGAACGGGTGTGGTCGGTCATCGCGGGATCGGTTGCGTCATAAATGGGGTGCGGCCCGGCACCGTGCGCGGTTCGACGCGCGGCTCAATGGTTCACCGCATCGGCGGGACCGTGATTTATCTTACCCTGATCGCTCCGCACCCGCTCGATGTGCGGGTGCGCCCACGAACCCGTGATCGCGTAGTCGAGCGCGAACGCGTGCGACAGCGTCTCCGACAGCGCGTAGTTCGCGGCCAGTACGCCGACGCCGAGCAGCGGATTGATGATCGCGGCCGCGATCGCCGCCGTGCCGGCGCCGATCTTCGGTGCGACGTGCGCGTGCAGGTCCTGCGTCTCGTGGCCGAGGTCGACCGCGCCGCGTACCGTCACGTTTGCGGGCGCCGTCGTCATCGAGAAGTCGTCGGTGCGCGCGATCCCGTTCGAGATCCGGCCGGTGCCCGTGATCTTGTCGAACGGCAGCCCCTTGCCGACCACGTCGCGGAAATTCAGCGTCAGGAAGCGCGCGAGGCTTTGCAGGCTCAGCACGCCGAGGAGTTTCGCCGCACCCGGATCGACTTTCAGGATCTGCCCGTGTTCGAGGTCGAGCGCGACCTGGCCGCCGAGCGACGGGAAGTCGAGCGCGGTCGGACCGCCGCGCCAGCCGACCTTGCCCGTGACCGTGCCGTGACCGCCCGCGAGCGTGCGCGGCAGGCCGACGCGGTCGAGCAGCGCGCCCGCGTTGTCGATGTCGAGCTTGAAGTCGAATACGGTGCGGCGCGGCGCGTCGTTTTCGTCGGCGCCGCGGGCGAGCGCGCGGCGCGACGTGCGCCAGTTGCCGGTCGCCGTCAGCTTCGCGGCCGGGTTCGACAGTTCCAGCTTGTCGAGCTGCCACACGGGCGTGCCGTCCTCGTCGATGTTGCGCGCGTTGACGACCAGACGGCCGATGTCGTGATTGCGCGCGACCACTTGATCGACGATCAGGTCGATCGACGGCATCGGGCGGTCGGTCGGCGTCGGCAGGTTCATCGCGCGGCCGACGAGGTCGTGCTGCGCGCTGTCCGGGATCACGAGCTTCGCGAGCCGCGCGTTCAGCACGCCCGCGCCGTTGTGGCCGCCGCCCGGCGCCCACGACAGGTAGCCCGACACCTGGTTCGACGCGATGTTCGCCTGCCACAGCTCGTCGATGTGCGACGCGCCGACGATCACGTTTTCCCAGTTGCGCTTGAGCAGCTTCAGCGTGCCGAAGTGGAACGCGAAACGCTTCGGCGCGAAGCTTGCGAAATCGACGCGCGGCGCGGCCGGCGGCTCCGGCGCGCGCGGCGTCGCGGGCTGCAGCGTGTGGGCGAGCGCGAGCCACGCGTCGGCGTCCAGTTCGTCGACGTCGACGGCTGCGCTCACGCCGTCCTGCGGCATGTCGGGCATCCGGTGGATGCCCATCGCGCCGCGCACCGCGCGCAGCGGCTGGCCGCGCGTCGCGTCGAGCAGGTAGGTCGCGGACACGGGGCCGAGCGTCAGGTCGGCGTGTTCGAGGCGCTTGCCGTCCGCCTGCGGCGCCGGCTGCAGCGTGAAGCTGAACGGCATCGGCGTGCCGGCCGGCTTCGCGAACGGTGCCGGGAAATTCAGTGCGACGCCCGTCAGGTCGGAATGCGCGCTGATGTCGGGCAGGCGGCCCGGCGCGCCGCGCACGGCGAGCTTGTACGGTGCGTCGCCGACCACGTGCTCGAGCAGCGCGGCGGCCGGGCCGTGCAGGTTCAGGCCGCGCGCGGCGTCGAGTGCGAGCCGGCCGTCGACGTCCACCGTGTACGGGCCGTGCGACTGGAAGTTGCCGTTCGCGTGCACCGGGCCGCCGAGGAAGCGCCCCGACAGGTCGTGCAGCGACGCGCCGGCCTCGGTGAACCGGACGCTGCCGCGCAGCGCCGACAGCGGCGGCACGCCGCTGGTCGACAGCGTGTTGCCGCCGAACGCGAGCGCCCCTTCGATGTGCGTATGCGGATGCGCGACGTGCTGCGGAATCGTGATCTTGAGCCCGAGCGACGCCGGCCCCTGCGCATCGATCCGCTGGCCGATATGCCCGCTCATCGTGCCGAGCGAGCTGTTGTCCGCGTAGTCGATCAGGTCGGCGAGCGGGCCCTGCGCATGGCCGTCGATGACGAGCGGCGAGTGGGTCGGGTTGCCGAGATCGTCGATGCGGCCGGCGACCTTCGTCAACGCGACGCGCTTGTAGTGCGCGCGGTCGATGTCGAAGCGCAGCTTGTTCTGCGCGAGTTCGAACTTGCCGTCGATCCCGTCGAGCGCCGGCCAGACGCTCGGCGTGCCGTTGGCGAGCTTGCGCGGCGGGTACGGCGTCGGCTCGAAGCGGCCGCCGGTGAATGGCGCGACGATGTGGAACACGCCGGCGTTCGGCTCGTGTTCGAACGGGAATTTCTCGAGCGGGCCGCGGGCGACGATCGACGCGCCCTTGGTCACCGTGCCGTCCTGCAGCGCATGGCCGAGATAGTCGCGCAGGTGCTCGGACATCCCGGTCGGCAGGTAGCGCGGAATGCGCGCCACCGACGCGCGTGCGAACTCGGCGCGCAGGTCGAGCGAGCCGCGGCCGTGGCCGGGGTTCGTGTACGAGCCCGACACCGCGATTTCGGCATCGGGGTTCGAGACGAGCAGGTCGGGCAGCGTCACGTCGACGCGCGCGTGCTTGTCGGCGGGCGCGGGCGTGATCGCCCATTTGACGTTGCCGCGCAGCCGGTCGAACGTCAGGCGCGGCTCGTCGAACTCGCCGGGCACCGTGACGGCCGCGTTGACCGTGTCGAAATGCGCGGTGCCGCCCGTCTCGCTCGCGTCGACGCGGCCCCACAGGTTCTCGATGCCCGGCCAGCCGGCGCGCGGGTGGCCGCGCGGCGACAGGCCAGGCGGCGGCTCCTGCGCGGCGAAGCTGAGGCCCTGCAGGTCGCCGAGGAAGCGGTAGCGGACGATCGGCGCGGCGCCGGTGCGGCGCTCCTCTTCCGCGAGATCGGCTCGCGCGGGTTTCGCGCGCTCGACTTCGATCTGGTAGTTCGACATCATCCCGCGCGGGTCGATCTTGATCAGTTCGTTGCGCAGGCGTGCAGGCAGCGGCAGGCCGCGAATGAATTCGCTGAGGATGCCGAGATCGACGCGATCGCCGACGACGCTGATCAGTTGCCCCTGGGTCGCCGTCGGCACGCGGTAACGGGCCGTCAGCGTCGACAGCGCGAGCGAGCGGGCGAGCGGCGTGCCGTCGTCGAGCGGCGGCTGGCCGAGTTCCGCGTGGAAGCGCGACAGGTGCAGCGTGTAGTCGCGCCCCGTGTCCATCGCCATGTCCCAGCCGAATCCGACCACCGGCACGTCGAGCCGCGGCTGCGTCGGCCGCACGCGCAGCGTGACGTCGGCGCCCTGCAGGTCGCCGCCCGCCGAGCGCAGCCGGCCGTCGCGGAAGGTCGCCCAGATCGCGTTGTCGATCCGGCCGGCATGGATCGTGAGCGGTATGTCGAGGTAACGGGCGAGCGTCTGCAGATCGACGGGGCCGGTCGACAGGTACGCGTCGCCGGTCCAGTTGGACGGCTTGCCGACCGGCGCGAGCGCCTTGTGCGTGAAGCGCGCGCGGAAATCGAGCGGGCCGAGCAACAGCGTGCCGTTCGCGGGCGCCTGCAGTGCGGCCCGGTGTACGCGGCCGTTGTTGAGCACCGCGATCCGGATGCCCGACAGCACGAGCTCCGGCGCGTCGTGCTGCGCGTCGCGCCAGCGCAGCGTGCCGCCGCGCAGCACGATCGCTTCCTGTTTCAGCAGCCAGGTGCCGAACGTGTCGTTGCCGCCGTGGGTGGTCGCGACGCCGACGCCCGCGATGCTCAGCGAGCCGTCGGCGGCGCGCGCGACGACGAGGTCGGGCTGGTCGACGATCAGGCTCGACAGCGCGGGCGACAGCCGCAGCAGCGACATCCACGACAGCGCGGCGGTCGCATGCGGCACCGACAGCGCGATCTTGCCGTCACGGCCACGGATCGTCAGGTTCGTGAGTTCGACGCCCGGCTGCATGCCGGACCAGTTCGGGGAAAGCTTGCCGATCGAAAGCTGCGCGTGGAGCTTGTCGGACACGAGGCGCTCGATGCGCGGGCGGAATTCGTCGATGCGGGGCAGCAGCACATAGCGCAGCCCCAGGAACGCGCCGGACGCAACGAAGTAGGTGCCGATCCCGACTGCCAGCGTCACCTTGAACACGCGACGCAGGACCGGATGATCGTGCTTCGGAGGTCCCGCTTCGGGCGCTGCTACGGCGGATTCCTGACGGTCGGACATGCGGCGGACGGGCGGCGATATGGTAGTTTTGCAGACTGACGTTGAAATGTATCACACGGGTTCGTGCCGGCGGCCGTTGCGGCAGTGCGGCACGGGCTTTCCGGCGCGCGGTTTCGCGACGGACGCACGTGCGTCCCGCGATGCCGCGCCGAGTCCATGGGGCCTGTCGGCAGCGGCGCGCGCACGCGTTTGCCCGCGCCGGCCGGCCTTACCGCCAGGCCCGCTTCTCGATGACCGACGCTTCCGCCCTGATCAGCACGTCCTATTCCCGTTATCTCGCGCGCGCGGCCGCCGCGCGGCCCGCGCTGGCCGAACAGGTCGCCGAGTGGGCCGCCGCGCCGCTCGCCCGCGCGCAGCTCGACGCGCGCCTCACCGAACTGCTCGCGATGCCGGCCGGCGCGGCAGCGCCGACCGAGGAGCAACTGAAGCGCGCGCTGCGGCAACTGCGCGCCGAGGCGTTCGGCGCGGTCGCGGAGCGCGACCTGCGCGGGCAGGCGGACGTCGCCGAGGTGACCGGCACGATGACCGATCTCGCCGAAGTGGCCGTGCAGCGCTCGCTCGCGCTGCTGTCGGCCGAACTCGAGGCGCTGTACGGCGAGCCGCGCGGCGCCGACGGCCAGCGCGTCGTGCTCGGCGTGGTCGGGATGGGCAAGCTCGGCGGCCGGGAACTGAACGTGTCGTCGGACATCGACCTGATCTTCGTCTACGAGGACGACGGCGAGACGACCGGCGGCGCGCGCGCGCCGCTGTCCACGCAGGAATACTTCACGCGGCTCGGCCGGCGCCTGATCGGCGTGATGTCCGAGGTCACCGCCGACGGCTACGTGTTTCGCGTCGACATGCGGCTGCGTCCGAACGGCGATTCCGGGCCGCTCGTCTGCAGCCTCGGGATGCTCGAGGAATATTTCTACGTGCAGGGGCGCGAGTGGGAGCGCTATGCATGGATCAAGGGGCGGCTCGTATCGGAAGGCGACAGCGACGCGGCGCAGCGGCTCGAGTCGCAGCTCGAGTCGATCGTCAAGCCGTTCGTGTACCGCCGCTATCTCGATTTTGGCGTGATCGGCGCGATCCGTTCGCTGCACCAGCAGATCCGGCAGGAAGCCGCGCGCCGCGCGTCGATGCGGCCCGACAAGGCCGACGACATCAAGCTCGGGCGCGGCGGGATCCGCGAAATCGAATTCAGCGCGCAGGTGTTCCAGCTGATCCGCGGCGGCCAGGATGCGGAGTTCCGCGTGCGGCCGACGCTCGCGGTGCTGCGCCATGCGCAGGCGCGCGGGCTGATCGGCGAGGACGTGCGCGCGCGCCTGACCGACGCTTACAACTTCCTGCGCACGCTCGAGCACCGGCTGCAATACCGCAACGACGCGCAGACGCACGCGATGCCGGTCGAGCCCGACGAACGCGCGGCGCTGGCCGCGTCGCTCGGTTTTGCCGACTATGCGGCGCTGATGACGGTGCTGGATGACCACCGGACCTTCGTCGAGGCGCAGTTCCGCCAGATCTTCGCGGACAAGGTGGGCGGCGGCCCCTGCGCGGCGGGCGACGATACGGCGGCTTCGTGGATCTGGAGCGGTGCGCTGGCCGACGACGGCGAGGACGACGCGCTGGTCGCGCGCCTCGACGGCCTCGGCTTTGCCGATCCGGCCACCGTGCTCGCGCGGCTGCGCGCGATCTGGCAATCGTCGCGCTACATGGGCCTGCCGGAAAAGAGCCGGCAGCGCTTCGACAGCGTCGCGCAGCGGGCGCTCGACGCCGCGCCGCGGATCGACGCCGCGCGCCGCGACGACACGATCGTGCGCCTGTTCGACTTGTTGGAGACGGTCAGCCGGCGCGGCGTCTATCTCGCGCTGCTGACCGAATATCCGGCCGCGCTCGACCGCGTGCTGTCGGTGCTCGGCGCGACGCGCTGGGGCGGCGGCTACCTGATCCGCCACCCGCAGCTGCTCGACGAACTGCTCGACGACGAGGCGATCGCGAGCCCGTTCGACTGGCCCGCGTTCAAGGATGCGCTGCGGGCGCGCCTTGCGGCAGCCGATGGCCCCGAGCAGCAAATGGACCTGCTGCGGCACGCGCAGCACGCGGAGGTGTTCCGGATCCTGCTGATCGATCTCGCCGGGCAACTGTCGGTCGAGCATGTGAGCGACCGGCTGTCCGAGCTGGCCGATGCGGTGCTCGACGTGACGATCGAAGTCGTCTGGTCGCAGCTCGCGAAGCGCCATCGCGACGTGCCGAAGTTCGCGGTGATCGCGTACGGCAAGCTGGGCGGCAAGGAGCTTGGTTATGCATCCGATCTCGACCTGATCTTCCTGTACGACGACCCCGACGAGCGCTCGGCGGACGTCTACACGACCTTCACGCGGCGGCTCATCACGTGGCTCACGACGGCGACCGGTGCGGGCGCGCTGTTCGACATCGACCTGCGCCTGCGGCCGAACGGCGAGGCCGGGCTGCTCGTCACCGATCTCGACGCGTTCCGCCGTTACCAACTGCGCGAGGGCGATGCCGCGAATACCGCGTGGGTGTGGGAGCACCAGGCACTGACGCGCGCCCGCTACAGCGCGGGCGACGCGCAGATCGGCGCGGACTTCGAGGCGATTCGCCATCAGGTGCTGACGACGCCGCGCGACGGGGGCGTACTCGCGAAGGAGATCGTCGACATGCGCGGCAAGGTGTTTGCCGGTCACCCGAACCAGACCGAGCTGTTCGACCTGAAGCACGATCGCGGCGGGATGGTCGACATCGAGTTCATCGTCCAGTACTGGGTGCTGCTGCACGCGTCGAGCGACGCCGAGCTGATCCGCAATACCGGCAACATCGCGCTGCTGCGCGAGGTCGCGCGCTTCGGGCTGATGGGCGAGGACGAGGCCGAGCAGGTTGGCGCGGCCTACCGCAAGTACCGGAAGCTGCAGCACAAGCTGCGGCTCGACGGGATGGAGAAGGCGCGGGTCGATCCGGCAACGGTCGCCGGCGAGCGGGCCGCGGTGACGGCGTTGTGGGAGCGGGTGTTCGGCGGCGCGTGACGGCGGCGCGCGGGCCGTCCGGGCCGCGCACCCGAGGCGTTGAGATTCGATTGAGATTGTTTGCGCGGAACGGCCGGCATCGAAAAAATGCGGCTTTCCGTTCAACCGGCACCGCGTGTGCACGAAGCGATCTCGAGCCTATTTTGAAACCGATCCGCCATTCACTTGTCACGACGGCGCTGTCCGCGGCCGTCACGGGACTTTTCTCCGTTGCCGCCCACGCCGCCGATGCGGCGCCGACCCCGCTCACGAACCGGTTGCTCGGCGAAGGCCAGTGCCTCGCGTGGCAACCGGGCGGCGACGCGGTCGCCTTCGCCGCGTGCGATGGCAGTGCGGCGCAGGACTGGCAGTTTCAGAAGCAGAGCGGCGGTTATCAGCTAATCCGCAACCGGGCGGCGATCGCGCAGGGAGGCGATCGCTGTCTGCGCACCCACTCGGACGGTGACGCGGGCCGGGTCGCGCTGGGGAGCTGCAACGGAGACGGCTACACGTCGATGCGCGCCTGGCAGGTCAGCGCCGGCCTCGACGGCCGGATCGTGCTGCGCAACAAGTATCGCGGCGATCTGGGCCGAACCGAAGTGCTGAGCGCGTCGGCCGACAACCGCGACGTGGCGATGCGTCCCGGCACGGGCTTCACCCCGGCGTCGACGTTCACCTATCCGCTGCCGCAACCGCTGCCGACCCGGCCGCTTGCCGGCGATAAATCCGTGCTGCTGATGGTCACGCACTTCAACGACTCGAAACCGGCCGATGCCGACGTCGTGCGCAAGGCCGTGTTCGGCGATGGCGACGACTACGCGTCGCTGCGTCGTTATCTCGAGGTCGCGTCGCGCGGCAAGCTGACGGTTCACGGCGAAACGCTCGACAGCATCAATCTCGGCGACCGGCCGGCAACCTGCGATTCGGGCGCGATCCGCACGGCCGCGCGCAAAGCGGCGCTCGCACGTGGCGTGAATCCGGACCAATTCGACTACCTGTTCGTCGACCTGCCGAAAATGAGCAACTGTGGCTGGAGCGGCCTCGCCGCGACGCCGGGCAACTGGATCCTGTCGAACGCGAGCGGCCACGGTTACTGGATGTGGTCGCACGAGTTCGGCCACAACCTCGGCGCGAAGCATCCGGGCTCGCTCGTCGATTGTCCGACGCCGGGCGGCACGGTCGAGGTCGGCGGCGCATGCCGCGCCGGCAAGGTCGACGATCCGTCCGACACGATGGGGGGCGGCGGTCGGCGCCTGTATCCGGCGAGCTACCAGCTGTTCGCCGGCTGGCTCGGCGAAGCCGACGTACCGGAGATTCGCGCTGACGGCACCTATCGGCTTGCCCCGCTGTGGGGCGATGCGCTGGGCGCGAAAGCGTACCGGGTCGCGCGCACCGACGGCTCGACGCTGTGGTTCGAGTTCCGCCAGCCGCTGCGCGGTTTCGACGACTGGAAGGCGGGCGATCCGTTCGTCAACGGCGTGATCGTGCGGACCGTTGCGCACGGCGGCAACGTGCTGACGAACACGCTGGTCGATGCGATGCCCGGCAGCGCGGACGGCATGAAGGACGCGCCGCTGATGCCCGGGCACACGCTGCACGATGCGCTGTCGGGCAAGCTCGTCACCGTGAAATCGGTCGGGCCGGACGGCGCGGTGATCGAGGTGAGGAACGACGGCCTGCTGCTGCCGAACGCGGTGGTCACGGGCCCGCAGCAGGCGGACGCGGGCGCGCGGGTCGTGCTGTCGGGCGCGTCGTCGGGCGGCGAGCATCTGCGCTACGCATGGAGCGCGCTGGCCGGCATCGACGCGAAGCCGGCCGGCGCCGAGTTGCGCTTCGTCGCGCCGGCGCTCGAGCAGGACCGTGACTACGCGTTTCGCTTGACCGTCGCCAACGACCACGACTACACCGCGCAGGCGACGCACGTCGTCAAGGTGAAGGCGCAGGAGGTCGTCGCGCCGCCGCGCGCGGCGATCGGCGGACCGGCGTCGGCCGACGGCGGCGCGAGCGTCGCGTTGTCCGGCGAGTCGTCGACGGGCAAGGGGTTGAGCTATGCGTGGACGGGGCCGGCCGGCGTGCCGCTCGTGCAGACCGGCGCGGTCGCGACGTTCACCGCGCCGACCGCGGCGGATGCGCGGCGCTACGACTTCAGGCTGGTGGTGACCGATGCGCTGGGCCGCACGTCCGACGCGACCCACCGCGTGACCGTGCACGCATCGGTCGGCGAGGGCGTGGCCGCGTGGGATCCCAGGCAGACCTATGCGCAGCCGTGCCAGAAGGTCAGCCATGCGGGCAAGGTCTGGGCCAACGGCTGGTGGGTGCTGGGCGACGTGCCCGGCACGGGCGGCGAGTGGGCCGCGTGGCGCCCGGTCGGCGCGGCCAACATGCACGAGCAGTGCAAGGCTTGACGCGCGGGCGGCACGGCGGGCGCGATGATGGCTCGATGCGGCGCGTGGGGCCGCATGCGAGGGCCGGGTCCGGCCGGATGAATCGGGCGAGTCCGCCCCCCCGGCCTTTGCGTGGCCGGGCGCCGAGTCGTGAAGGCCGCGTCAGGCCGCCAGCATTTCCTTCGCGTGCTTGCGCGTCGTGGCCGTGATCTCGAGCCCGCCGAGCATCCGCGCGACTTCCTCGATCCGGTTGGCCCGGTCGAGCGCGACGACCGTCGAGACCGTGCCGCCGCGGTCGTCGGCGCCCTTCGCGACCTGGAAGTGATGGTCGCCGCGCGCGGCGACCTGCGGCAGGTGCGTCACGCACAGCACCTGGCGGTCGCGCCCGAGCTGGTGCAGCAGGCGGCCGACCACTTCGGCGACGCCGCCGCCGATCCCCGTGTCGACTTCGTCGAAGATCAATGTCGGCGTCGGGCTCGCCGCGCTCGCGATGACCGCGAGCGCGAGGCTGATCCGCGCGAGTTCGCCACCCGACGCGACTTTCGCGAGCGGCCGCAGCGGCACGCCGGCGTGCCCGGCGACCCGGAATTCGACCTGCTCGAGCCCGTGCGGGCCGCCGTCGGCGAGCGGCACGAGCGAGACTTCGAAACTTCCGCCCGCCATCGACAGTTCCTGCATGCCTGTCGTGACGGCCGTGCCCAGCGCCCTGGCGGCCTGCGCACGCGCCTTGGACAGGTGCTTCGCATCGGCGAGATAGGCTTCCCGCGCCTTGGCCTGGATTGCCTCGAGCGCACCGAGATCGGCGGCCGCGTCGAGCGCGGCGAGCTGGGCGCGCCGCGCCGCATGTTCTTCGTGCAGCGTGCCGGGCGGCAGCCGGAACTTGCGGGCGGTCGAGTGCAGCACATCGAGGCGCGTTTCGACCTGCGCGAGCCGCTCGGGGTCGAGATCGACGCGCTGCGCGTAGTGCGACAGCGAGTAGACGGCTTCCTGCAGCTGGATCTCGGCCGGTTCGAGCGACGCGAGCGCGTCGCCGAGCGCGGTGTCGTAGTCGGCGAGGCTGCGCAGCTTCGACACGATCGCGCCGAGCTGCGCGAGCATCGCGTCGTCGGCCTCGGACAGCGCGTTGAGCGCGCCCCGTACGCCTTCGATCAGGTTCGCCGAATGCGACAGGCGCTTGTGCTCGTTGCTGACTTCATCCCATTCGCCGGCCTGCGGCGCGAGCTTGTCGAGCTCGGCGAGCTGCCACGCGAGCTTTTCGCGTTCGAGCTGCAGCTCGCGCTCGTGCGCCTTCGCGGCGTCGATCGCCTGCGTCGCGTCGCGCCAGACGCGCCACGCGCGCGCGACGTTCGCGGCATCGGAGACGAGCCCCGCGTGCGTATCGAACAGCTCGCGCTGCGCGTCGGGCCGCATCAGCAGCTGGTGCGCGTGCTGGCCGTGGATGTCGACGAGCATCTCGCCGAGTTCGCGCAGTTGCGCGAGCGTCGCGCTGGTGCCGTTGATGAACGCGCGCGAACGGCCGTTCGCGTCGATCACGCGGCGCAGCATCACGGTGTCCTCGGCGTCGAACGCGTGTTCGTCGAGCCAGCGCACGACGCGGTCGTGCGGCGTGAATTCGGCCGTGATGTCGGCGCGGCCGCAGCCGGTGCGTACGACGCTCGCGTCGGAGCGTTCGCCGAGTGCGAGCGCGAGGGCGTCGATCAGGATCGATTTTCCGGCGCCGGTTTCGCCGGAAAACACGGAAAAGCCGCTGTCGAATTCGAGATCGAGCGCGGCGACGATGACGAAGTCGCGTATCGAGAGGTGGCGGAGCATGGTGTCGGGCGGAGGGGCGTCAGGACGCCTTGTCGTCTTCGTTCGATGCGTGTTCGTTCCAGTGCAGCTTCTTGCGCAGCGTCGTGTAGTAGCTGTAGCCGATCGGGTGCAGGAACGGCACCGTGTGCTTCGAGCGGCGTACCTCGATCGTGTCGTTCAGTTCGAGCGAGGTGAACGACTGCATGTCGAAGTTCACGTTGACGTCGCGCCCGCCGACGATCTGGATCGCGATCTTCGTGTCGTCCGGCAGCACGATCGGCCGGTTCGACAGCGCGTGCGGCGCGATCGGCACGAGCACGATGCCCTGCAGTTGCGGATGGAGGATCGGGCCGGCCGACGACAGCGCATAAGCGGTCGAGCCCGTCGGCGTGGCGACGATCAGGCCGTCCGAACGCTGGTTGTACATGTACCGGCCGTCGACCGACGCGCGCAGCTCGACCATCCCGGAGAAGCCGCTGCGGTTCACGACGACGTCGTTGAATGCGATCGCGTGATAGATCGGTTCGCCGTCGCGCATGATCCGCGCCTCGAGCAGCGAGCGCTCCTCGCGCTCGAACTTGCCCGACAGCATCACGGGGACGAGCACGTGCATGTCGGCGGCCGCGATGTCCGTGATGAAGCCGAGCCGCCCGTGGTTGATCCCGATCAGCGGCGTCCGGTACGGCGCAAGCTGGCGGCCGATGCCGAGCATCGTGCCGTCGCCGCCCAGCACGACCGCCACGTCCGCACGCGCCCCGATTTCGGCCGGGGTGAGCGCCGGGTAACCGGTGATGCCGAACTCGCGCGCGGTATCGCCTTCGAAGACGACCTCGAAGCCCAGCTTCGCGAGGCTGGCAGCCAGGGTGGCAAGCGGCTCGGCGATGCCGGGCGTGTTGCTCCGGCCGACGAGCGCGACAGTATTGAACTGATTACCGGTTTTCATGCCGGCATTACACCATAGCTCGTTGACGAAAAGAACCGGCTGTGCACCGGCAGGGCCGGATCGGGCCGGCCCGCGCAATGGCGGCCGACGCCACTCGCCGCGGTCGCGCGGTTGCGCTAAAATTTTCCACCATGCTAGATCCTCGCGCACGAACCCTCCTGAAAACCCTGATCGAACGGTATATCGCCGACGGTCAGCCAGTCGGATCGCGCACGTTGTCCCGTTATTCCGGGCTCGAGCTGAGCCCGGCGACGATCCGCAACGTGATGTCCGACCTGGAGGAGCTCGGCCTCGTGTCGAGCCCGCACACGTCGGCCGGCCGCGTGCCGACGCCGCGCGGCTACCGGCTGTTCGTCGACACGATGCTGACGGTCGAGACGCCGATCGACGCCGAGGCCGTCGCACGGCAGGTGCAGAACACGCTGCAGGCCGGCGAACCGCAGCAGCGGGTGGTTGCCGCCGCGGCGAGCGTGCTGTCGAACCTGTCGCAGTTCGCGGGCGTCGTGCTGACGCCGCGTCGCAGCCACGTGTTCAAGCAGATCGAGTTCATGCGGCTGTCGGACAAGCGCATCCTGCTGATCATCGTCACGCCCGAGGGCGACGTGCAGAACCGGATGCTCGCGACGCCGCGCGACTACTCGCCTTCGCAACTGACCGAGGCGTCCAACTACATCAACGCGCATTTCGCCGGCCTGTCGTTCGACGAGGTGCGCCGCCGCCTGCGCGACGAGATCGACCAGTTGCGCGGCGACATGACCGCGCTGATGCATCTGGCGGTGACGGCCAGCACCGAGGTGCCCGACACCGAGGACACCGTGCTGATTTCCGGCGAGCGCAACCTGCTCGAGGTGGCGGACTTGTCCTCCGACATGGCGCGGCTGCGCAAGCTGTTCGACGTGTTCGACCAAAAGACGGGCCTCCTGCAACTGCTCGACGTGTCGAGCCACGCCCAGGGCGTGCAGATCTTCATCGGCGGCGAATCGACGCTCGTGCCGATCGAGGAAATGAGCGTCGTCACCGCGCCTTACGAGGTGAACGGGCAGATCGTCGGCACGCTCGGCGTGATCGGCCCGACCCGGATGGCGTACAACCGCGTGATTCCGATCGTCGACATCACCGCGCGCCTGCTGTCGCTCACGTTGAGCCAGCAGTAGCCCACCCGATCCCGCCCCGTCATCGTGCCGCGGTGCCGTGCGTGCCGACAGTCGGCCGAACGGCACGGAGCGGCCCGCTATAATTGAGAGCCGTCCGGTCCCGTGCCCCGAGCACGTTCTTGCCCATGCGTTTCGATCTTGAGCCGCCTTCGAGCATCGCGGCCGCCCACCGCATCGGCGTGCTGCTGATCAATCTCGGCACGCCCGACGCACCCACGCCGCGCGCGGTACGGCGCTATCTGGCCGAATTCCTGTCGGATCCGCGGGTCGTCGAAATTCCGCAGGCCGTCTGGCAGGTGCTGCTGCGCACGCTGATCCTGCCGCTGCGCGGTCGCGCGTCCGCGAAGAAATACGCGGCCGTCTGGATGCCGGAGGGCTCGCCGCTGCGCGTGCACACCGAGCGCCAGACCGACGGCGTGCGGCACCTGCTCGTGTCGAACGGCTATCACGTGCTCGTCGACTACGCGATGCGCTACGGCAGCCCGAACATTTCGCACGCGCTCGCGCAGTTCAAGCGCTCGGGCGTCGAGCGCGTGCTGCTGATGCCGATGTATCCGCAATACTCGGCGTCGACCACGGCCACCGCGTTCGATGCCGCATTCGCCGCGCTCGCGCGCATGCGCAACCAGCCGGAGGTGCGCACGGTGCGGCACTACGCCGACCATCCGGCCTATATCCACGCGCTTGCCGAGCAGGTGCGCCAGTACTGGGCGCAGCACGGCCGGCCCGACTTCGCGGCGGGCGACAAGCTCGTGCTGAGCTTTCACGGCGTGCCGAAGCGCACGCTCGACCTCGGCGATCCTTATCACGACCAGTGCCAGCAAACAGGCGCGCTGCTGATGGCCGCGCTCGGGCTGTCGACGACCGAATGCCGCGTCACGTTCCAGTCGCGCTTCGGCAAGGCCGAATGGCTGCAGCCGTACACCGCGCCGACGCTGCGCGAGTTCGGCGAGGCCGGCGTGCGTCGGGCCGACGTGTTCTGTCCCGGTTTTACGGCCGATTGCCTGGAGACGATCGAGGAGATCGGCATGGAAGTGCGCGACGAGTTCCTCGTCGGCGGCGGCAAGGCGTTCCACCGCATTCCGTGCCTGAACGGCGCACCCGCGTGGCTCGGCGCGATCGGCGAGATCGTCGCCGAGAACCTGCAGGGCTGGCCCGTCAGGTCCGCGCAGCCCGAAACGGTGAACTGAGATGGAACGACACCTGCGCACATTTCATTCGCTGCGCGCCGGGGAGGCGGTTGGACTCCTTGGGGCGGCCCGGCGGAGGCTGAGATGAAACGACCCCCACGCTCGCTTTGCTCGCTGCCCCCCGAGGGGGCGGTCAGCCTCCTTGGGGCGGCCCGGCGGAGGTTGACATGAACTACCAGATTTCCACGGAACCGGGCGCGAAGCTGCGCATCGACAAATGGCTGTGGGCGGCCCGGTTCTTCAAGACGCGCTCGCTCGCGACCGATGCGGTCGACAAGGGGCACGTGAAGATCGGCGGTGCGGCGATCAAGCCGGCGAAGGAGGTGCGCGTCGGCGACGAGGTCGAGATTGCGATGGACGGCATCGTCTGGCACATTGCCGTGCGCGGCGTGTGCGATGTGCGCGGGCCGGCGAGCGTCGCGCAGACGCTTTACGAGGAAACGGAAGCGGGGCGGGCCGCGCGGCTCGCCGAACTGGAGCGGCGCCGTACGTATCGCGAGCCGGCGGCCGAGCTGCATGGCCGGCCGACGAAGCGCGACCGGCGCATCATCGACAGATTTTCTGGTGGGAGCTGAACATCTGGTCGAACGTCGCCCGCGCGCTTCCGTATTCGGTCGTGCGATCGGTGACGGCTCCCGACAGGCAGATGGTGGTGGTGCCGGCAATGAGTACCAGCGCGACCACCGAAATCGCAAAGGTCAGTTTCACGGTACTCCCCTCGAGAAGACGGGTGAAAAGGCGCCTGGTGGATGTAAGGCGACGGTCAGCTTAGGGTAAACACGCTTTTCCGACGCTTGAGTGGAGTGTAGTGCAGCGGCGCTGTGCGCAGCTAGTACTTGCCAGGTAAGCGTTGTTACAGGCCGTTTCTCCCGATCCGGCGAACGCTGCGACGCATGCACCGGCAGGACGCGCGGTTGTTTCGCGGCAATGGCGAATGCCGGCGAATAACCCTCTTGAAATTGTAGTTTTCGCCCTTATTTGCACCAGCAATGTGCGGTACCGCCGGGTATACGATCCGGCGGTGACCGATTTGGCTTCAACCTCTAATCGACTTTCAGCGACATGGAAAACACGCAAGAGAACCCGGCACCCCAATCGGCCGAAGACATCGGCAGCGAGAAGCAGGCGGCGCAAGGCGCCACTCCCGCCGCCGAAGCCGCCGACGCGGCGCTCGCGGAGGCTCAAGCCAAGGTCGCCGAGCTGCAGGAGAGCTTCCTGCGGGCCAAGGCCGAGACCGAGAACGTGCGCCGTCGCGCGCAGGATGACGTCTCGAAGGCGCACAAGTTCGCGATCGAAAGCTTCGCTGAGCACCTGCTGCCGGTGCTGGACAGCCTGGAAGCAGCCGTCAGCGACACGTCCGGCGACATCACGAAGGTGCGCGAAGGCGTCGAGCTGACGCTGCGCCAGCTGACGAGCGCGCTCGAGAAGGGCCGCGTCGTCGCGATCAACCCGGTCGGCGAGAAGTTCGATCCGCACCAGCACCAGGCGATTTCGATGGTGCCGGCCGAGCAGGAGCCGAACACCGTCGTCGCGGTGCTGCAAAAGGGCTATACGATCGCCGACCGCGTGCTGCGCCCGGCGCTCGTCACCGTCGCGCAGCCGAAGTAAGGCTGTCGCGATGGGTGCCGCCGGCGTCGATCCGGCCGCGTTCGACGTGTTCGACATGCAGCCGCTGGCCGCCGACACGTTCGACGCGGGTATCGACGGCGCGGGCGATGCGCTCGCGGTGGTGTTCTTCTGGGGCGTCGACTGCTTCAACTGCGAGATCGCGAAGAAGGCGATGCTCGCCCAGCCCGACGCGATTCGCGCGCTGGACCTGAAGTGGTTCCATTGCAACGTGTACGAACACCATCAGCTGGGGCACCGCTTCGGGCTGCACGGCGTGCCGACCTGGTTCTTCTTCCACCGCGGCAAGCGTCTCGGCCGTGCGACGGGCTGGCATGGCCTCGCGCAGTTCCAGGCGGCCGTTTCGGCGGCGCGCGCGAAGATCGCGGTGGCCGGCATTCCGGCGGCCGGCGATCCGGCGGCCGGCGGCGATTGAAAAAATTTAATATCCGCATCGCTTGTCGGGTCTTGAAAACGGGCCGGACGGACGCATGTCGGGAGCAGAGTTGAATTCTGGCGCGTGAAACCGCCCAAAAACGCGGCGTTTCGCGCAGCAATCAAGCATTTCTGGAGATTAGGAAAAAATGGGAAAGATCATCGGTATTGACCTCGGCACCACGAACTCGTGCGTCGCCATCATGGAAGGCAACCAGGTCAAGGTCATCGAGAACTCGGAAGGTACGCGCACCACGCCGTCGATCATCGCCTACATGGACGACAACGAAGTGCTCGTCGGCGCGCCGGCCAAGCGTCAGTCGGTGACCAACCCGAAGAACACGCTGTTCGCGGTGAAGCGCCTGATCGGCCGCCGCTTCGAAGAGAAGGAAGTCCAGAAGGACATCGGCCTGATGCCGTACAGCATCGTCAAGGCCGACAACGGCGATGCATGGGTCGAAGCGCACGGCGAAAAGCTCGCGCCGCCGCAGGTTTCGGCGGAAGTGCTGCGCAAGATGAAGAAGACGGCCGAAGACTACCTCGGCGAGCCGGTCACGGAAGCCGTGATCACGGTGCCGGCGTACTTCAACGACAGCCAGCGCCAGGCAACCAAGGACGCAGGCCGCATCGCGGGCCTCGAAGTCAAGCGGATCATCAACGAGCCGACGGCAGCTGCTCTGGCGTTCGGCCTCGACAAGGTCGAGAAGGGCGACCGCAAGATCGCCGTATATGACCTCGGCGGCGGCACGTTCGACGTGTCGATCATCGAGATCGCGGACGTCGACGGCGAAATGCAGTTCGAAGTGCTGTCGACCAACGGCGACACGTTCCTCGGCGGTGAAGACTTCGACCAGCGCATCATCGATTACATCATCGGCGAGTTCAAGAAGGAGCAGGGCGTCGACCTGTCGAAGGACGTGCTCGCGCTGCAACGCCTGAAGGAAGCCGCCGAAAAGGCGAAGATCGAGCTGTCGTCGAGCCAGCAGACCGAAATCAACCTGCCGTACATCACGGCGGACGCGTCGGGCCCGAAGCACTTGAACCTGAAGATCACCCGCGCGAAGCTGGAAGCGCTGGTCGAGGACCTCGTCGAGCGCACGATCGAACCGTGCCGCATCGCGATCAAGGACGCAGGCGTCAAGGTGTCGGACATCGACGACGTGATCCTGGTCGGCGGCCAGACCCGCATGCCGAAGGTCCTGGAGAAGGTGAAGGAGTTCTTCGGCAAGGATCCGCGCCGTGACGTGAACCCGGACGAAGCCGTCGCGGTTGGCGCGGCGATCCAGGGCCAGGTCCTGTCGGGCGACCGCACGGACGTGCTGCTGCTCGACGTGACCCCGCTGTCGCTCGGCATCGAGACGCTCGGCGGTGTGATGACGAAGATGATCAACAAGAACACGACGATCCCGACGAAGCACGCGCAAGTGTATTCGACGGCGGACGACAACCAGGGCGCCGTGACGATCAAGGTGTTCCAGGGCGAACGCGAAATGGCGGCCGGCAACAAGCTGCTCGGCGAGTTCAACCTCGAAGGCATCCCGCCCGCACCGCGCGGCGTGCCGCAGATCGAAGTGAGCTTCGACATCGACGCGAACGGCATCCTGCACGTCGGCGCGAAGGACAAGGCGACCGGCAAGGAAAACAGGATCACGATCAAGGCCAACTCGGGTCTGTCCGAGGCTGAAATCGACCAGATGATCAAGGACGCGGAAGCGAACGCAGCGGAAGACCACAAGCTGCGCGAGCTGGCCGATTCGCGCAACCAGGGCGACGCGCTGGTCCACAGCACGAAGAAGGCGCTCACCGAGTACGGCGACAAGCTGGACGCGGGCGAGAAGGAAGCGATCGAAGCGTCGCTGAAGTCGCTCGAGGAAGTGCTGAAGGACACGTCGGCCGACAAGGCTGCGATCGACGCGAAGGTCGAGGAGCTCGGCAAGGTCTCGCAGAAGCTCGGCGAGAAGATGTACGCCGACATGCAGGCCCAGCAGGCGGGTGCTGCCGCCGGTGCGGCGGGTGCAGCGGAAGGCGCGGCCCACGCGGGTGGCGCGCAGCAGGCTGCCGACGACGTCGTCGACGCCGAGTTCAAGGAAGTGAAGAAGGACTAAGCCGGGTTGCGATGGCACCGCATGCCGTGCGCGGAAACGCGCGCGGCGCGGCTGACAAGCGACTGAAAAGCGGTCTGTCTTTCCTTCCGGATGGCCGGATCGACTCCACGCCTGGCGGGCTTCGCGGCCCTCCGGGCACATTTGTTTTTTGGCGGGTGCTGCGCGAGCCGTCCGCGGACGGGTGCAGCGCCAGACGAGTCGAGAGACTTTACTGCAGGCGAAAGGAGCCGCCGCGTGCGCGATGCGTGGCGGCACAGTGAATCGATATGGCGAAACGGGATTACTACGAGGTTCTGGGCGTCGCGAAGAATGCGGGCGACGACGAAATCAAGAAGGCATATCGCAAGCTTGCGATGAAGTATCACCCTGACCGCAATCCGGACAACAAGGATGCGGAAGAGCATTTCAAGGAGGTGAAGGAAGCCTATGAAATGCTGTCGGACAGCCAGAAGCGGGCCGCGTACGACCAGTACGGCCACGCGGGCGTCGATCCGAACATGGGTGGTGCGGGCGCACAGGGCTTCGGCGGCTTCGCGGATGCGTTCGGCGACATCTTCGGCGACATCTTCGGCCAGGCCGCGGGCGGCGCCGCACGTGGCGGCCGCGGCGGCCCGCAGGTGTATCGCGGCGCCGACCTGCGCTACAGCATGGAAATCACGCTCGAGCAGGCCGCACATGGCTACGACACGCAGATCCGCGTGCCGAGCTGGGTGTCGTGCGAGGTCTGCCACGGGTCGGGCGCGAAGCCCGGCACGAAGCCGGAAACCTGCCCGACCTGTCATGGCCAGGGCACGGTGCGCATGTCGCAGGGCTTCTTCAGCATCCAGCAGACCTGCCCGAAGTGCCATGGCACCGGCACCTACATCCCCGAGCCGTGCGTGCACTGCCACGGGTCGGGCAAGGTGAAGGAAACCAAGACGCTCGAAGTGAAGATCCCGGCCGGGATCGACGACGGGATGCGGATCCGCTCGGCCGGCAACGGCGAGCCGGGTATCAACGGCGGGCCGCCGGGCGACCTGTATGTCGAGATCCACATCAAGCCGCACTCGGTGTTCGAGCGCGACGGCGACGATCTCCACTGCCAGATGCCGATCCCGTTCACGACCGCCGCGCTCGGCGGCGAGATCGAGGTGCCGACGCTGGCCGGCCGTGCGTCGTTCCCGGTGCCGGAAGGCACGCAGTCGGGCAAGACGTTCCGTCTGCGCGGCAAGGGTATCAAGGGGCTGCGTTCGAGCATCGCGGGCGATCTGTACGTGCATGTGCAGGTCGAGACGCCCGTGAAGCTGACCGACCACCAGCGCGACCTGCTCAAGCAGTTCGAGAAGTCGCTGGCCGAGGGCGGCGCGCGTCACAGCCCGCAGAGCAAGAGCTGGTTCGACCGGGTGAAGAGCTTCTTCGAGTAACGGCATGACTGAAGGCAACGAGAGCGCGTCGTTCGCGCTCTTGGACGATTGCGACTCGACCGCGTCCGCGCGGTCGAGTCGCTTGTATTCGGGTTTCGTGTACGAACGCGTGTGCACGGACCCGGCGCGGCTCGACGAAGTCGACGCGGCGGTTGCGCAGGATCTGCGCGACGGGCTGCATGCGGTCGTCGTCGGCGATTACGCATTCGGACGCAACCTGCAACAGGCGCAGCCGGGCAATGCCCCGCTGCGCTTTTTGCTGTACGCGCGCTGCGAGCGCCTGTCGCGCGACGAAGTGGACGCGTGGCTCGCGCAGCAGGACGGCGGCGGCACGCCGTCGATCGCGGGCGTCGCGCATGTCGCGAAGAGCGTGTCGCGCGATGCGTTCGATGCGGCGATCGCCGCGGTGCACGACGCGTTGCGCGCGGGCGATTCGTATCAGATCAACTACACGTACCGGCTGAATTTCGACGTGTTCGGCACGCCGCTTGCGCTGTACCGGCGGCTGCGCGCGCGCCAGCCGGTGCGGTACGGCGCGCTGATCGCGCTGCCCGGCGGCGCGTGGGTCGTGTCGTGCTCGCCCGAGCTGTTCGTCGAGAAACACGGCGACGTGCTGCGCGCGCGGCCGATGAAGGGCACCGCGCCGCGCTCGGCCGATCCCCGCGACGATGCGGCGGCTGCCGCGTTCCTCGCGAGCGATCCGAAGAACCGCGCGGAAAACGTGATGATCGTCGACCTGCTGCGCAACGACGTGTCGCGGATCGCGCGCACCGGTACGGTTCGTGTGCCGGCGCTGTTCTCCGTCGAACCGTACGCGTCGGTGTGGCAGATGACGTCGACGGTCGAGGCCGGCTGGCGCGCCGGCACGACGTTCGCGCAGATGCTGCGCGCGCTGTTTCCATGCGGATCGATCACGGGCGCGCCGAAGTACCGGACGATGCAGCTGATCGACGCGATCGAGACGACGCCGCGCGGGCTCTATACGGGCGCGATCGGCTGGCTCGACGCGCCGCCGGACAGCGCCGATTCCGTCGCGCGCGGCGAGCGTGCGGCCGGTTGCGGCGATTTCTGCCTGTCGGTCGCGATCCGTACGTTGACGCTCGACGCGGCCGGCGAAGGTGCGACCGGCGAAGGCACGGCCGGCCCGGAAATCGAAGCACGCGATCCGGCAACCGCCGGCCGGCGCCGCGGCACGATGGGCGTCGGTGCGGGCATCGTGCTCGACAGCGTCGCGGCCGACGAATATGCGGAGTGCGAATTGAAAGCGCGATTCCTGACGGACGCCGATCCCGGCTTCCAGTTGTTCGAAACGACCGCCGCCACGCGTGCGGACGGCATCCGGCATCTCGATCGTCATCTTGCACGGCTGCAGCGCAGCGCGGATACGCTTGGCTTCCGCTTCGACGCCGATGCGTTGCGTCGCGAGATCGACGCGCGCTGCGCGGCGCTCGACGGCGACGGCGCCTACCGGATGAAGCTCTCACTGGCGAAGGACGGTACGGTCGAGATCGTCGCGGCGCCGCTCAAGCCGCTGCCGGCGGGGCCGGTCGGCGTGCTGCTGGCGTCCGCGCACGGCTTCGCGCCGACCCGCGCGAGCGATGCGCTGCTGCTGCACAAGACCACGCGCCGTGCTGAATACGACCGCGCGTGGCAGGCGGCGGAGACGCTCGGCGGTTTCGACATGCTGTTCGTCAACGAGCGCGGCGAGGTGACGGAGGGCGGGCGCACGAACCTGTTCGTGAAACTCGACGGCCAGTGGGTGACGCCGCCGCTGGCGTCCGGCGTGCTGCCGGGCGTGATGCGCGGCGTGCTGCTCGACGATCGCGCGTTCGGTGCGACGGAGCGCGTCGTGACCTGCGACGATCTTGCGCGCGCGCAGGCGCTGCTGCTGACCAATGCGTTGCGTGGCGCGCTCGACGCGGTATTGAAGTGATGACGTGACGGATCGGGCACCGCGCTTGCGCTGGTGCCGCGAAGCCTTGCACCGATGCTGCGTGCAAACAAAAAGCGCGGCACCCCGCAAAGGGCGTCGCGCTTTTTCACATCCGCGTGCTGGCAAACGAGCTGCCGGCCGCCAGTCAGAACGAATGTTCCGGCCCGGGGAACGTGCGATCCTTGACCGCGCTCACGTACGCTTCGACGGCCGCCTGAATGTTCGGCTGACCCTGCATGAAGTCCTTCACGAAGCGCGGCCGCTTGCCGGGGAAGACACCGAGCATGTCGTGCAGCACGAGCACCTGCCCCGAGCAGTCGACGCCCGCGCCGATGCCGATCGTCGGAATCTTCAGCATGTGCGTGACTTCGGACGCGACCAGCGTCGGCACCGCTTCGAGCACGACGAGCTGCGCGCCCGCGTCCTCGATCGCGCGCGCGTCGCGCAGCAGCTGTGCGGCGCCGGCTTCGGTCTTGCCCTGCACCTTGAAGCCGCCGAACGCATGCACCGATTGCGGCGTGAGGCCGAGGTGCGCGCACACGGGCACCGAGCGTTCAACGAGGAAGCGGATCGTATCGGCCAGCCATTCGCCGCCTTCGAGCTTGACCATCTGCGCGCCCGCGCGCATCAGTTTGACCGAGTTCGCGAATGCCTCGGCCGGCGTGCCGTACGTGCCGAACGGCAGATCGGCGACGACGAGCGCGCGCGGCTGCGCGCGTGCGACACAGGCCGTGTGATACGCGATGTCGTCGAGCGACACGGGCAGGGTGGTCGTGTGGCCCTGCAGCACGTTGCCGAGCGAATCGCCGATCAGCAGCACGTCGGTGCCCGCGCGATCGAGCAGCGCGGAAAAGCTCGCGTCGTAACAGGTGAGCATCGCGATCTTCTCGCCGGCGTCGCGCATTGCCTGCAGCTTGGGTACCGTCACGGCAGGCCGGCTCGATTCCTGGAGATAGGTCATGGGAAATCCGGGTCGATGGGTGAAGAACGGCAGGCGGGACGCGTCAGCGCGTCGTCTCGCCCTTGACGAAGAATTCCTTGCGGCCGCGCATCGTCTCGATGCGCTCGACCAGCAGGGCAAGGTCTTCGGGGGAATCCAGCGGGTTCAGGTGTTCCGCGGCGACCGTCAGCACCGGCGTGCGGTCGTAGTGGTAGAAGAATTCGTTGTACGCGTCGACCAGCGAACGCAGGTACGCATCGCTGATCTGCAGCTCCATCGGCAGCCCGCGCTTCTGGATGCGCGAGAACAGCACTTCGGGGCTGGCCTGCAGATAGACGACGAGGTCGGGCGACGGCGCCTGCGGCACGTCCACGTGTGTCGCGACCGAGCGATAGAGCTGCCATTCGTCTTCCGCCAGGTTCAGCCGCGCGAAGATGTCGTTCTTTTGCGGCATGAAATCGGCGACGACGGGGCGGCCTGTTTCGAGCGCGCCGATCAGCTCGCGCGCCTGCAGCGCGCGCTGCAGCGCGAACGACAGTTGCACGGGCAGCGCGTAGCGCGCGGTGTCGCGATAGAAGCGTTCGAGGAACGGGTTGTCCTGCGGGCGTTCGAGCAGCGTCTGCATCGACCAGCGCTCGGCGAGCAGGCGCGCGAGCGACGTCTTGCCGACGCCGATCGGGCCTTCGATCACGAGATAGCGGTGCGGGGCGCGCAAGTCGGGCGCGGTGACGGTCAGCGGAGTCGAGTTCATCGGCAGCGGTTCTTGTCGGTGTCTTCGCCGGCCGCGAGCGCCTTCTGCATCAGGCACTGGCAGGTCTGCACCTTCTCGACGCGCTGGTCCGCGACGGCGGCGAGGAAGGCGTCGGCACGGCCGCGCGCGGGGATATCGAGCGCCGGATCGATCTCGACGAGCGGCACGAGCGCGAACGCGCGGTCGGTGAGGCGCGGGTGCGGGACGATCAGGTCGGGTTCGTCGATCGAGTCGGCGCCGAACAGCAGGATGTCGAGATCGAGCGTGCGGGGCGCGTTGCGATACGGGCGCTCGCGCCCGAAGTGATGTTCGATCTTCTGGCAGAGCGCCAGCAGCTCACGGGCCGAGAGCGTCGTGTCGAGCTTGACGACGCAGTTGTAGTAATCGTCGCCGCCCGCTTCGAAGGGCGCCGTGCGATACAGGCTCGATTTGCCGAGGATCGAGATGGTGCGCTGCTGCGCGAGGCACACCACCGCGTCCTTCAGGGTCTGGCGCGCATCGCCGAGATTCGCCCCCAGTCCGATATATGCAACCGTCATGGCATCACTTCCTACGTCGTTCGCCGACGAGCGCGTCAATCGTCGGAACCGCCCGCGGTGTCCGGTGCCTGCTCGGCGGCACCTTCACCCGGCTGGCGGTTTCGCACGCCGCCGCGGCGGCGCCGCTTGCGGGGCGATTTTTCCTTCGAGCCGCCTTGCGTGAGCAATGCCTCGCGAGCGGCCGCGTCGCCTTCGATGAAATCCGTCCACCACTGTCCGACATCCGCATCGAGCTCGCCGGATTCGCAGCGTAACAGGAGGAAATCATACCCCGCTCTAAACCTTTGGTGTTCCAGCAGCCTCATCGCGCTGCGGCCCGAGCGTTTTTCGAGGCGCAACTGCAGGCCCCAGATCTCGCGCATGTCGGCCGAATAACGCTTGTGGATCGCGAGTTTCTCGGTCTGCATGTCGAGCACGTCGTCCATCGCGCGATGGAGCGCCGGCACCGGGATTTCGCCTTCGGCCGTGTATTGCTCGAAACGCTGGCGCATGTCGTGCCACAGCAGCGTCGCGAACAGGAAGCCCGGCGACACCGGCTTGCCGGCGCGTACGCGCGCGTCGGTGTTGTTCAGCGCGAGCGTGATGAATTTCTCGCCCTGCGGCTGTTCGAGCACGACATCGAGGAGCG
This sequence comes from Burkholderia cepacia, assembly GCF_001039005.1. Lineage (GTDB taxonomy): Bacteria > Pseudomonadota > Gammaproteobacteria > Burkholderiales > Burkholderiaceae > Burkholderia > Burkholderia theae. The sequence goes on along the minus strand of NZ_LDWR01000005.1, from coordinate 132,556 downwards.
GCAGCAGCCCGTGGTGCAGGCCTTCCTTGCGCAGCCGCGTCAGGCACGCGAGTGCGTGGCCCGACAGCAGCAGCTTCAGCATTTCGTCGAACAGGCGCGCGGCCGGCACGTTGTTGATCAGGTCGGCGAGCGCGTTGATCGGCTCGCGCGTATGCGGCTCGATCTCGAAACCGAGCTTCGCCGCGAAGCGCACGACGCGCAGCATCCGCACCGGATCCTCGCGGAAGCGGGTAGCCGGATCGCCGATCATCCGCAACAGGCGGGCGCGCATGTCGGCCATCCCGTCGTGGTAATCGAGCACCGTCTGCGTCGACGGGTCGTAGTACATCGCGTTGATCGTGAAGTCGCGGCGCGCGGCATCTTCATGCTGCTCGCCCCACACGTTGTCGCGCAGCACGCGGCCGCTCGCGTCGACCGCATGCGTGCGGCGATCGAGTTCGTCGCGCTTCAGGCGCTTCGGCGGCTCGGCCGCGGCGGCAGCCTCGGGCGGCGCGTCGACCAGCGCGCGGAACGTCGACACCTCGATCAGTTCCTGGCCGAACTGCACGTGGACGATCTGGAAGCGGCGGCCGATCAGGCGCGCGCGGCGGAACAGGCGCTGCACCTCGGTCGGCGTCGCGTCGGTCGCGACGTCGAAGTCCTTCGGCGCGATGCCGAGCAGCAGGTCGCGAACCGCGCCGCCGACGATGAATGCGCGAAAACCCGCCTGCTGCAGCGTGTCGGTCACGCGCACGGCATTCTTCGAGATCAGCGACGGATCGATCTGGTGAACGCTGGCCGGCACGACGGTCGGCTCATGGTTGCTGCGCGGCTTCTTCGCGCCGCCGCGGGCGCCTTTTGCGGGGCGCGGGGCAGCAGGGGCCGCTTCGTCGGCCTGAGCCGCTTCGGGGGGCGTTTGCTGGGCTTCGTCCTGGCCGAGCAGCTTGCGGATGAATTTTTTGATCACGACGTTCAGAATAAATCGAGGATACGCCAGCCGCGGGTGCTTGCATGCGCACGCAGCGTGTCGTCAGGGTTGGTCGCGATCGGGTCGGTGACTTTCTCGAGCAACGGGATGTCGTTGTGCGAGTCGCTGTAGAAATAGCTGTGCGCGAAGTCGTCCCAGTGCTTGCCGAGCGACGCGAGCCACGCTTCGGTACGCACGATCTTGCCTTCGCGATAGCTCGGCGTGCCGGTCGGCCGGCCCGTGTACGGTGAATCGGGATGCCCGTCGGTCGTTTCGACCTCGCACGCGATCAGCGTGTCGACGCCGAATGCGGTGGCGATCGGGCGCGTGATGAATTCGTTGGTGGCCGTCACGACGCAGCACAGGTCGCCCGCATCGAGGTGCTTGCGCACCAGCTCGAGCGCGGCGGGCGTCATCGCGGGACGGATCACCTCGTGCATGTATTGCTCGTGCCAGTCGGCGAGCTGCGCACGCGAATACTTCGCGAGCGGCGTGAGCATCGCCGTGAGGTACGCGTGGATGTCGAGCTTGCCGGCCTTGTAGTCGGCGAAGAACTGATCGTTCTGACGCGAGAAGCTTTCCGCGTCGACGATGCCGAGCTTCACCATGAAGCGACCCCATTCGTGGTCGCTATCGGTCGGGATCAGCGTGTGATCGAGGTCAAAGAGTGCCAGATTAGTCATGGAAGCGCATTTTACTCGAAGCGGTTCGGGCCCGTGCCCGGTGGTGTGATGTCGTCGCCGGGACGCGCCAGCATTCGGCGCAGCAACGGCAGCGTAACGGCGCGTTTCTGCTCGAGCGAGAAGCGGTCGAGCGCGTCGAGCAGCGCCATCAGGCTCGGCATGTCGCGGCGGAAATGGGTCAGCAGGTAGGCGGCGATGTCGTCGGTGAGCGTGATCCCGCGCTCCTTCGCGGCAAGCTTGAGCACGGCGATCTTGCCGGCGTCGGACGGCGGCGACAGGTGGAATACGAGCCCCCAGCCGAGGCGCGTGCGGAGATCCTCGCGCACGTCGAGCGCGAGCGGCGCCGCGGGGCCCGCCGCGACGAACGCGCTGGACGGATGCGCGCGGACCTCGTTGAACAGGTTGAACAGCGCGACCTGCTGCGTGTCGGTCATCCGGTCGCAGTCGTCGATCGCGTAGATGCCGATGCGCGGGTCGAACGTGAACGCGCCGAGCGGGCTCTGCGGCGTCAGATAGCGCGCATAGCCGTACGACGCGTCGCTCACGAGCGCCTGCAGCAGGTGGGTGCGGCCGCTGCCGGGCTCGCCCCAGATGTAGAACGAACGGTCCGGCACGGGGCCCGCCGCGAGCGCGAGGTCGAGCTTCTGCAGGCGCGAGATGAGCTCGTCGTTCTCCTCGTTCATGATGAAGTTGTCGAACGTGGCGGGCGGCGGCGTGCCGAGATCGAGCGTCAGTTGACGGGACACAACAGTCACAATGCGGGTCGGTTGAAAAAACGCGTGCCGTACGCCGGGCACGCGCCGGGGACTGCGGCTCCGTGGGCTGCACGCGCGACCGTACGCACGGCGCCGTACCGGTTTCGGCGCGGTTCGCTGGGCGTTGAAAACGGGGACGTGTTGACCAAGATGCAATCCCTGACGATTCGGTGCTGGGAATTCCGGCCAAGCGGCCGGCTTCGGGTAAAATCGCATTTTACCGACCTTCTCGCATTCCCCCATGAATCCTCCGAAATCCGCTCCTGACGCTCAGGGTCTGTCCTATCGCGACGCAGGCGTCGACATCGACGCGGGCGACGCGCTCATCGACAAGATCAAGCCTTTTGCGAAGAAAACCCTGCGCGACGGCGTGCTCGGCGGCATCGGCGGGTTCGGCGCGCTGTTCGAGGTGCCGAAGAAGTATCGCGAGCCCGTGCTCGTGTCGGGCACCGACGGCGTGGGCACCAAGCTCAAGCTGGCGTTTCATCTGAACAAACACGACACCGTCGGCCAGGATCTCGTCGCGATGAGCGTGAACGACATTCTCGTGCAGGGCGCCGAGCCGCTGTTCTTCCTCGACTACTTCGCGTGCGGCAAGCTCGACGTCGACACGGCCGCGACGGTCGTCAAGGGCATCGCGCAAGGCTGCGAACTGTCGGGCTGTGCGCTGATCGGCGGTGAAACGGCCGAAATGCCGGGCATGTACCCGGACGGCGAATACGACCTGGCCGGCTTCGCGGTCGGCGCGGTCGAGAAGAGCAAGATCATCGACGGCAGCACGATCGCCGAAGGCGACGTGGTGCTGGGCCTCGCATCGAGCGGCATCCACTCGAACGGCTTCTCGCTCGTGCGGAAGATCATCGAGCGCGCAAACCCCGATCTGTCGGCCGATTTCCACGGCCGTTCGCTCGCCGACGCGCTGATGGCCCCGACGCGCATCTACGTGAAGCCGCTGCTCGCGCTGATGCAGAAGCTGTCGGTGAAGGGCATGGCGCACATCACGGGCGGCGGCCTCGTCGAGAACATTCCGCGCGTGCTGCGCGAAGGCCTCACCGCCGAGCTCGACCAGGATGCATGGCCGCTGCCGCCGCTGTTCAAGTGGCTGCAGGAGCACGGCGGCGTCGCCGACGCGGAAATGCACCGCGTGTTCAACTGCGGGATCGGCATGGCCGTGATCGTCGCGGCGGCCGATGCCGACGCAGCGATCGCCGACCTGACCGCCGCCGGTGAACAGGTGTGGAAGATCGGCACCGTGCGTGCGACCCGCGAAGGCGAGGCGCAGACGGTCGTGGTCTGACGCGCCGCCTGCAGCAGATGCAGCAGGAAAAGCCGCCCGGAGTCGATCCGGGCGGCTTTTTTTTCGGGCGCCGCGCGGCGCCGATGAAGGAGGGACGACGATGACCGAAGACGAACGCGCGATCCGCGAGCTCGTGGAAAACTGGTTCGTATCGAGCCGGCGCGGCGATCTGGCGACCGTGCTCGACCTGATCGCCGACGACGCGATCTTCATGGTGGCCGGCAAGCCGCCGTTCGACAAGGCGGCGTTCGCGGCGGCATCGCGTGAAGCGAACGCGGGTGCGGAGCACGCGCCGAAGGTCGACGGCCGCTACCGGATCGACGAGCTGCGCGTGATGGGCGACTGGGCGTACATGCGCAATTTCCTCGAAATCGACGCGACGCCGCCGGGCGGCGACACGATCCGCCGTTCGGGCCATACGCTGACGATCTTCCGCAAGGCCGACGACCGCTGGCAGCTCGTGCGCGATGCGAATCTCGTGACGCTCGCGCACTGAGCGCGGCGGCGCCCGCCGATGCTCATGCGGACGGCCGCGGCGCGCCCGCCGGACGCGCGCCGGCCAGCAACGGCGGCACGAGCAGATAGAGCAGCGCGGCCGCGGCCCACACGAGCCCCGGCCACGTCGCGCGTGTCGCCGCATAGGTCGCGGTGATGACCAGCGGCCCCGCGACGCCGATCAGGCTGGCCACGCTCGCGAGCGTGCCCTGCAGTTCGCCCTGGCGCGCATCGTCGACCTGCCGCGCGAGCATCGCCTGCAGCGCCGGCAGCGTCATGCCGCCCGCCGCGAACAGCGGCAGCAGCGCGAACGGCACCCACGCGGCGGTCGCGAACGCGATCGCCACAAGCCCGAGCGCGTCGCCCGCGAGGCCCAGCGCGAGTGCCCGGCGCTCGCCGAGCCGTGCGATCAGCGGCCCGATCGCGAATGCCTGCGCGAGCGCGTGGCACGCGCCGTAGCCGGCGAGCGACAGCCCCGCGATCGGTGTCGACCAGCCGAAATGCTCCTGGCCGTACAGGATCCACAGCGTCGCGGGCGCCTGCGACACCAGCGCCACGATCACGTAGATGCCGACCAGCGGCGCGAGCGCGGGCGCACCGCTCAGCCGGCGCAGGCTTGCGAACGGGTTGAACGCGGCGACCGCGCGGCTTTCGCGGGCCGCAGGCGGCCGCGATTCCGGCAGCGCGCGCCACACGAGCGCGAGATTGAGCGCATTGAGCAGCGCGGCCGCGACGAACGGCGCGCGCAGGTGCAGTGCGCCGAGCAACCCGCCGATCAGCGGGCCCGCGATGAAGCCGATGCCCATCATCGCGCCGAGCTGGCCGAAGCGCTTGGCGCGGTCGGGTTCGGCCGTGACGTCGGTCACGTACGCGGTCGCCACTGCGACGTTCGCGCCCGTGATGCCCGCGATCAGCCGCCCCACGTAAAGCCAGGCGAGCGTCGGCGCGAGCGCCATCAGCAGGTAGTCGAGCGCGGCGCCGGCGAGCGACGCGAGCAGCACGGGCCGGCGGCCGAAACGGTCGCTCAGCGCGCCGAGCAGCGGGGCGCACAGGAACTGCGCGAACGCGTACAGCGCGAGCAGTACGCCATAGTGCGTGTCGATGCTGCCCGCGCCGGCGAGCGAGCGCAGCAGCCCGGGCAGGATCGGCATCACGATCCCGACGCCGATCGCGTCGAGCAGGACCGTGGCCAGGATGGCAATCAGGGACGGATTCAAGAGTGTGACTCTATCGATGATAGAGTGATGATTATTCCACAGTTTCCCTATCGGTGATAGAGATGAAGGACACAGGCGCGCGGCTGACGCGCGACACGGTATTGCGCGCGGCGCTCGAATTGCTCGATGAAGTCGGTATCGACGGATTGTCGACGCGGCGGCTTGCCGAGCGGCTCGGCGTGCAGTCGCCGACGCTTTACTGGCATTTCCGGAACAAGGCCGAGCTGCTCGACGCGATGGCCGAAGCGATCATGCTCGAGCGCCACGACGCGTCGCTGCCGCGGACGGGCGAAGCATGGGATACGTGGCTCGCCGAGAATGCGCGCAGTTTCCGCCGCGCGCTGCTGGCCTATCGCGACGGCGCGCGCCTGCATGCCGGGACGCGGCCGCGTGCGCTGCATTTCAGTTCGATCGAACGCAAGGTCGCGCTGCTTGCCGAGGCGGGCTTCGCGCCGGATGAAGCAGTCGACGTGATGTATGCGCTCGGCCGCTTCGTGGTCGGATGGGTGCTGGAAGAGCAGGCGGAGCCGGACGGCGACGCCGATGCACCACTGCCGGACGCGGCCGAGTATCCGCTGCTCGCGCAGGGCTGGGCCGCGTTGCGCGAGCGCGGCGGCGACGAAGCGTTCGAGCGCGGTGTCGCGTTGATCGTCGAGGGTGCCCGTGCGGGGCTGGCGGCGCGCCGGCGCGGCTGATGCCGGCTGCCGTTCGTCCGCTCAGCCCGGCGTGCGGCCGTCGAGCATGCGTTCGAGCGCGTCGAGCGCGCGCGCTGTCGAGTCCGGCGCAATGCAGTCGACGACGATCCGCTCCGGCATCGCGCGCAGCCACGTGAGCTGGCGCTTGCAGAGCTGGCGCGTCGCGAAGATGCCCTTGTCGCGCATCGTCCGGTAGTCGGTGTCGCCATCGAGGTATTCCCATGCCTGCCGGTAACCGACGCAACGCATCGACGGCAGGTCGGGATGAAGGTCGTCGCGCCGGCGCAGCCGCTCGACTTCGTCGATGAAGCCCGCGTCGAGCATGGCATCAAAGCGTTGTTCGATCCGTGCGTGCAGTACCGCGCGATCCGACGGTTCGAGCGCGACCGGCACGAAGCGGTACGCGGTGGCCGCATCGTCCGCGCGCGGCGGCGCGGCCAGTAGTGCCGACATCGGCTGCCCGCTCAGCATGAAGATCTCGAGCGCGCGCTGGATCCGCTGCGAATCGTTCGGCGCGAGTCGCGCGGCCGTATCGGGATCGACCTGCGCGAGCCGCGCGTGCAGCGCAGGCCAGCCGTCGCGCGCGGCGTCGGCATCGAGCTGCGCACGCACGGCCGGATCCGCGGACGGCAGGTCGTTGAGCCCCTGCGTCAGCGCCTTGTAGTACAGCATCGTGCCGCCCGCGAGCAGCGGCGTGCGGCCGCGCGCGACGATCTCGCCGATCAGGCGCAGCGTGTCCGCGCGGAAATCCGCGGCCGAATACGCGTCGGCCGGGTCGATGATGTCGATCAGGTGATGCGGCACGCTCGCGCGTTCGTCGCGCGTCGGTTTTGCGGTGCCGATATCCATGTCGCGGTAGACGAGCGCCGAATCGACGCTGAGGATCTCGATCGGGCGGCGCGCGGCGAGCGCCAGCGCCGCGGCCGTCTTGCCCGAGGCGGTGGGGCCGAGCAGGCAGGCGATCGTCGTCGGGCGGGAGTGCGGTACCGCGTTCATTGTCCGCGCATGAACAGGCGGTCGAGATCGTTCAGCGTGAGCTGATACCACGTCGGCCGGCCATGATTGCACTGGTCCGCGCGTTCGGTCGCCTCCATCTGGCGCAGCAGCGCATTCATCTCGTCGAGCGTCAGGCGCCGGTTCGCGCGCACCGCGTGGTGGCATGCGAGCGTGCCGAGCAGTTCATGCTGACGCTCGGTGAGCACGCGCGAGCCGCCGAACGCGTGCAGGTCGGCGAGCACCGCGCGCGCGAGCGACTGCAGGTCGGCATCCTTCAGCAGCGCGGGCACCGCGCGGATCGCGAGCGTCGTCGGCGACAGCACCGCGAGATCGAAGCCGAGCGATTCGAGCGTGTCGCGTTCTTCCTCGACGGTACCGATCTCGATCGGCGTGGCCGTCATCGATACGGGCAGCAACAGCGACTGCACCGCGACCGAACGGTCCGCGAGCGCGTTCTTGAACTGTTCGTACAGGATTCGCTCGTGCGCCGCGTGCATGTCGACGATCACGAGCCCGTGCGCGTTTTGCGCGAGCACATAGATGCCGTGGATCTGGCCGAGCGCGAAGCCGAGCGGCTGCTCGTCGTGCGCGCTGGCGGCGATCGGCGATGCGGAGAAGCCCGGCAGCGGCGCGATCGGCGCGTCGGCCGAATCGCGGGCGAGGCTCGTCGTGCCGTCCGGCGTGCCCGCGCCCGTGTCCTTGCGGCCGAACAGCGCATCGTAGAGCGCGAGCGGCTGCGCGACGGGCAGCGTGCCCTGCGTCATCCGTGCCTGGCGCATCCAGGTATTGCCCGCCGACGACGCGGACGACGACGGCGACGAGAAGCCGCCGCCGGTGGCCTGGCCCTGGCCGAGCGGCGTGTCCAGGAACGATGCGGGCCCGCGCGGCGCGGGTTCGAGATGCGCGGCATGGCCGCCCGCGGTGGTTTCCGGCGACGCGCCCGCGTGGCGCGCGAGCGCGCGCTGGACCGCGTGGAACACGTACTGGTGGATCGAGCGCGAATCGCGGAACCGCACCTCGATCTTCGACGGATGCACGTTCACGTCGACGGCTTCGGGCGGCAGGTCGAGGAACAGCACGTACGACGGGTAGCGGTCGCCGTGCAGCACGTCCTCGTAGGCCGCGCGCACCGCGTGCGTCAGCAGCTTGTCGCGCACGAAACGGCCGTTGACGAAGAAATACTGCTGGTCGGCGCGCCCGCGGCTCGCGGTCGGCAGCCCTGCGCAGCCGTAGACGGCGAGCGGGCCGGCCTGCTCGTCGAGCGGCAGGTGCGCGGTCGCGAAGCTGTCGCCGAGGATCTTCGCGACGCGCTGCGCGGGTTCGGTCGCATTCCAGTGCTCGACGGCCTTGCCGTTGTGCAGCACCGAGATCGCGACGTCCGGCCGCGCGAGCGCCGCGCGGCGGATCATTTCCAGGCAGTGGCCGAACTCGGTCTGCTCGCTCTTCAGGAACTTGCGTCGCGCGGGCGTGTTGAAGTACAGCTCGCGCACCTCGATCGTCGTGCCGGTCGAGCCGGCGGCGGGCGACAGCACGCCCGTCTGCGCGTCGATCTTCATCGCATGCGCGGCGTCGGCCGTCCGGCTCGTGATCGACATCTCGGCGACCGACGCGATCGACGCGAGTGCTTCGCCGCGGAACCCGAGCGTTGCAACCGCCTCGAGCTCCTCGAGCGAGCGGATCTTGCTGGTTGCGTGGCGCATCAGCGCGAGCGCCAGTTCGTCGGGCGGAATGCCGCAACCGTCGTCGGTGATCGAGATGCGCTTGACGCCGCCTTCTTCGAGCACGATGCGCAGCGTCGTCGCGCCGGCGTCCATCGCGTTCTCAAGCAGTTCCTTGACGACCGACGCCGGGCGTTCGACGACCTCGCCGGCGGCGATCTGGCTGATCAGCTGGTCGGGCAGGGGCTGGATCGCGCGCAGCGGGCGCGGAGTCGGGGCGGGCGCGGCGCCCGCGGCCGTTTCGGTGATATCGGACATGGCCGAATTATAGCGAGGCGGCGGATGCATGCCGGGGCGACGAACCGTTACGTTTTTTCACGGAGCCTTAAGGTTGTTTCGGTATCATGGGTCCGGTACACGCGCTGCGCCTTGGCCGGCGGGCGCTTCCGCCTTTTTCGGCCGTTCCGGCCCTTTCGCCTTCGAGGAATCGCATTTGGATACGCTGCTTCATTTCGTCAATCTGGTCCTGCATATCGACGCATTCCTCGGCGATTTCATTCGGCAGTACGGCGCATGGGTCTATCTCGTGCTGTTCCTGATCGTGTTCTGCGAGACGGGGCTCGTCGTGTTCCCGTTCCTGCCCGGCGATTCGCTGCTGTTCATCGGCGGCGCGTTCGCGGCGACGGGCGAAATGAACGTCGCCGCGCTGATCGTGCTGCTGCTCGTCGCGGCGATCTCCGGCAACACCGTGAACTACCTGATCGGCCGCTGGGTCGGCCCGAAGGTGTTCGATACGCATATCCCGGTGCTCGAGCGCTTCCTCGACCGTGCCGCGCTGCAGAAGACGCACTCGTTCTACGACAAGCACGGCGGCAAGACGATCGTGCTCGCGCGCTTTATCCCGGTCGTGCGCACGTTCGCGCCGTTCGTCGCGGGCGCGTCGTCGATGAGCGCCGCGCGCTTCCAGCTCTTCAACGTGATCGGTGCGCTGGTCTGGGTGCTGCTGCTCGTGCTGCTCGGTTATTTCTTCGGCAACATTCCGTTCATTCGCCAGTACCTGAATGTGATCGTGCTGGTCGGGATCGGTGCGGCGATCGTGCCGGTCGCGCTCGGCGCGGTGTGGAAGCTCGTGCGCGGGCGGCGGGCGGACGATGCGCAGAAGACGGGCGGGCGCTGAGCGGGGCGCTTCTGTTTCTTTTCGGTGCAATAAAAAAGCGTGGCAATTTGAATTGCCACGCTTTTTTTTGTCCGCCGCGCTCGTTACGCGCTGCGATGCGAGACCGGCGTTTCGGGCGTCGGGTATTGCGCGTCGCGGAACGTCTCGAGGATCACGCGGTTGGTATCGCAGTACACCTGCCAGTAGTTTTCGGGTGCCGTGGACGGGCGCACGAACAGCAACGGGCCTTCCGGCGTGAACTGGAACACGCCGACGTCCGGTGCCGGGTTGGTCAGCACGTTCGGGATCTGCTGGATCGACGCTTTCAGGCGGTTGATCGCGTCGACCGCATCGACGCCGTTCGCGATCTTCGCGGTCAGGTCGACGCGACGATGCGACGTCGCGCTGTAGTTGGCGATGTTGTCCGAGAAGATCTTGTTGTTGCCGACGATCGTCACGATGTTGTCGGGCGTGACGATCGTCGTGCCGAACAGGCCGAGCTCCTTCACCGTGCCCGTGACGCCGCCCGCGTTGATCACGTCGCCGATCTTGAACGGGCGCAGCACCTGCATGAACACGCCGGCGGCGAAGTGCGCGAGCAGGCCGCCCCAGGCCGTGCCGATCGCGAGGCCGAGGCCGGCGAGCAGGGCGGCGAACGAGGTCGTCTGCACGCCGAAGATCTGCAGGATCGCGAGGATCAGCAGGACCGTCAGCAGCACGCCGACGACGGAGGTCAGGTAGTCGGTCAGCGTCGGGTCGACCTTGCCGCTGCGGCGGACGACCTTGCCGAGCAGGCGGGTACCGATGCGGATTGCCCAACGGCCGATGAACCACAGTACGATCGCGGCAAGGAGGTTGAGGCCGAAGTCGAGGCCGCGGGTCATCAGGAATTGCTGGGCGGTGGCGAGATCGATCATGCGTTCTCCGAAGTCAAGAGTAAAAAGGGCGGCGCATGCACCGGGGTGGGTGGCGCTTTTATAACCTGACCTGTGCGGACCGGGCAACCGGCTTTACGTTGCTTGACGTAATGAAAAACGGGCAGGACGCTTGCGCGTACTGCCCGTCGGGGGCGAGGCAGTACCGGTGTGCGCACCGGACGCTGCAGCGTTTACGAGGCCGTGCGGCCGTACGTATCCTCGAAACGGACGATGTCGTCCTCGCCGAGGTACGAGCCCGACTGGACTTCGATCAGTTCGAGCGGAATCTTGCCGGGGTTCTTCAATCGGTGCGTCGTGCCGAGCGGAATGTACGTCGACTGGTTCTCCGTCAGGAGGGTTTCCTTGTCGCCGTTTGTGACCATTGCCGTGCCCTTTACGACGACCCAGTGCTCAGCGCGGTGGTGGTGCATCTGCAGGCTCAGCTGTGCGCCAGGATTCACGATGATGCGTTTGACCTGGAAGCGGTCGCCTTGATCGATGCCTTCGTAGGAGCCCCACGGTCGCACGACACGGCGGTGCGTGACCGATTCGTGGCGGCCGGAGGCATTCAGCCATTCGACGATTTTCTTGACGTCCTGGGTCTTGTCTCGATGGGCGACCAGTACGGCGTCGGCTGTTTCCACGATAACGATGTTGTCGAGGCCGAGGGCTGCAACCATCCGGTGTTCCGCGCGGATGTACGAGTTCTTCACCGCGTCCGTGAAAATGTCACCGATAAATGCGTTGCCGTGCTCGTCGGTATCCGCGATGTCCGCCAGCGCGCTCCATGACCCGATGTCGCTCCAGCCCAGATCGGTTGTTGCGATGACTGCAGCGCGTTCGGTCCTTTCCATTACGGCGTAGTCGATCGAGACATTGGGGCAGGCGGAGAATGCGTCGGCGTCGAGACGGAGAAAATCGTGGTCCTGCTTGGCGGATTCGAATGCGAGTTCTGCCTGACGGGCAATCTCCGGCGCGTGACGATGGAGTTCCTCCATGTACGTGGACGCCTTCAGCATGAACATGCCGCTGTTCCAGTAGTAGTTGCCGTCACTGAGGAAGCGCTCGGCCGTCGGCGTATCGGGTTTTTCGACAAACGCGTCCACCTTGTAGACCTGTTTGTCGTCGACGAGGGTTGGGCCTCGGCGGATGTAGCCGAAGCCGGTGTGTGCTTCGGTCGGCGTGATGCCGAATGTGACGAGATGACGATCTGCTGCAATGGCCGCCGCCTCACTCGCCGCGGCGATGAATGCCGCCTCGTTGAGGATGACGTGGTCAGATGGGAGCACCAGCAGCAGTGCATCTGGCTCGTCGCGCATGGCGCGTAGCGCGGCGATCGCGATAGCGGGCGCGGTATTCCGGCCTACCGGCTCGAGCACGATCGACAATGGTGTGATGTCGACCTGACGGAGTTGTTCCGCGACCAGAAAGCGCTGGTCGTTGTTGGTGACGATGATGGGGGCGGTGGCGCCGGGGATATGCTGAAGGCGAAGGGTAGTTTGCTGCGCGAGCGATCGCCGACCAGTTGCAGGTACTGCTTGGGATAGCCGCCACGAGACATTGGCCAGAGGCGGGTTCCGCTGCCTCCGCAGAGAATGACGGGATAAATCATGGGGGCTTCGGAAGATTTGCTCGCGTTGTGTACCTTAGCACGGTCGCGGGTACTTCCCGGGGAGCTTGTACACTTCGGCATATCAGCTGTTGCTGAGACTGTGTTTGACCAGGCGTTGACCTAAATTAGTTGCACACACGTGATGCTATCTGGCCGGTTTGATTTCACCTCGGTTGTGGGGTGGTTTGCGCCATGTGCAATCGGGGTATGAACATGGGGCGTCGGAGTACTTGTTTGCCGTGCAGAAGTTGCTGACGGAAACTATAAGATCGATGGAGTATGTTTTCGATAACGTAAAATTGTCGGCGACACGAACACATCATTCAATTCCTGCTTCTTTGAGCAAAGACAGATCGCACAAGTTGCCGCCTGTTAAACGGTGCACACCATTCTCTGGTCCGCCACACAAGATGTCGTACAGCGTTCCTGCACCAGCGCATAACTTTCAGCAGAAAGCGCAATCGATTGCCTTGAATTCTTTGCATGGGGCGGGTTGCAAGGGGGGCGAGCCTATTGATGACGGCTTCTGGTGTCGTGAACATATTGAGTGTCCAGTCCCAATAGACCGGATAGCGTAGCAGTACTCCTGCGGTGAGCATGTCCAGCGAAAGAGTTCGTTTGCGCCAGGGTTGATCGAGCACGTCGTAAGTAAGTCCCCAGCCGGCGTAGAACGGCAGTCCGTAGGTGTATACGGCTTTCCCGCGAATTAGAGCCTCGAAGCCGGACAACGACGAGAGTGTATGAATCTCGTCGGCACATTCAATCAGTGATATCAGGTCGGCCTCGAGTTCGACAACGTCGGCAAGATCACCGGCTTCGATCAAGCCTTGTCGATTGCCGGACAGGACATCGGGATGCGGTTTGTAGACTATAAAAGCATCAGGGTGACGCGTCCGCACCGCGCGAAGCAGTTCTGCCGAGGTTGTAATTCCGCAAGTGCCGAGTCGAATTGATGCATCGTCTGCGACTTGCCCTGGTACAAGTGCGATGCGTCGACCTAACGGAGCGCGCCAGTCGGGGCGACGGCGACCGAGGTTGTATTTGGTAATGCCGAGGCGAGTAATCTCGCAGCGAAGTGTATTTGCACGAACAAGCTCTGCTTCGGTAAATGTTGTCTCGTTCAGGATTTGTGTGAGATCGCTGGGGCGACTCGCATCGAAGTATAGCCCCTGTTTGTCGATTACTTGACTGTGTGGTGGGCTCATGTCCGAACCAAGGCCGGCGGAGTGCAGAAAGCCGTCTTCGATTCGAATCATGGGCCGGCCGGCGGGTAAACCGGTTGTGCAACGTGCCCCCCAGAATGCGGCGTATTCGCCTGATTGTGCGGTGGTAGGCGTGCTTATCCAACGTAGCTTGCCACCACCTGCAGTCAGATACGGAGTTGCGAATGGTCGTTTCCACCACTGGAAGCGGACGCCGGCGATTCGATCAATTTCGGCAAAGCGCAGCATGGTCGCTCGATGCATTTCGATTGACGATAGCAACGCGTCGAGCGATCCGTTTACGTGCGTGTTCGGATCAATATGCTCTGAAAGTCGGATAAAGGCTGCTTCGAATAATGTGGATAACGTTGCTTGCGAATATCTCGGGGGTTGAGGCGCGTAATCATGAGTTAGCCCCCACCCTGCGTAATAAGGTGTGCCGAAGACGTGTAGCGGGATGCCCCAAAGCAAAGCCTGTACGCCTTCCGGCGCCGCAATCGTGTAGACATGGTCGAAGTAGCGCATAGAGGCGCACAGCGAGCCATGCGCATTTACATAGCGAACCGTGGTATTAAGCGCCCGGGGGGGGGGCGTGCCGAATGCGTCGATAAATGCGATGCACCGGTATCAGCAAGCCAGAGTTCAGCTCCTGGATGCGCATTTCGTGCTGACGTGACTAGGTGTTCGAACTGCGCTTCGCTGGTTCTGCGTGATGACCGATTCAGGCGATTCTCAGCCCCTTCGCGGATGACGAGCACACGCTCGATCGATGTGGACCCGAGCAGAGCGGGGTGCGGACGTGAAACGAACTGCGCGGGATCGAAGACACATGCATCTCGAAAGCGCTCCATGGACGAGGCGATGCTCGGATGTGGCACCATGCCTCGAGTAGTTTCGAGTTCGGCGTCGATGCAGTCGATCAAGGTCTGAAAAGGTTTCGCCGACAGCGGCGTAACAAAGCGTGAAAGTGGCGGTCCCGATGGCCGGGGCATGATGCCATTCGGCCATTGATAGAGGCTGCGGGTGCCAGATGATCGTTGCCTCATTTGAACAGTGCTTCGAGGAACGGTTCGACACGCTCGAAGTGGGCTTGCCACGTCGGTCCCTTGAAACCGTCGATGCGAGCGAGTTGAGCGGCACGTTCCCGGCTGGACATCTGTGCGTACGCGACGATGCGGGCTAGCCAGCCAGGGCCGTCGAGCGGATCGACGTAGTCCGGGATATTGCCGGCGATTTCTTGAAATATGGGGAGATCGCTGGCGAGAACCGGTATGCCGAGTGCTAGCGCCTCGACGAGTGGCATGCCATATCCTTCTACGAACGACGGAAATATCAATGCGCGTGCGTGCTGGAGCCACGCATGTAGGCGCTCGTCCGAGCAGTTAGCTTCCTCAATGACGGCGCCGCGGATGGCTTTGCAGCGATCCAGCATATCGACTATGTTTTCGCATTCCCAACCACGGCGGCCGATGATGACAAGTTTCGGTGCCTCCTGACCATACGTTTCGACGAGTCGCCGCCATATGTGCAACATAAACCAGTGGTTTTTACGCGGCTCAAGCGTCCCAAGCATGACGAAGTACGGGACATCCAACGGAGGACGCGATGCAAGTGGATGTGCGATGAAACCGGGCGCAAGGTGCGCGATGGTGGTGGGAGGCAACGGCAGATCTCCAAGGCGCGCTTCGGTCCGAAGTGCCTCAAGCGTGTCCCGTGAGTTCGCGATAAGCCCATCGGCATGGCGAAGGGCCGTATGGATGCGTCGCCGATGTGCTTCGTCGGTGCCGGGGCGACAATATTCTGCGTGTGTTAGCGGTATGAGATCGTGAACCATGAATACGGAGCGGACGTTGCGGCGCTGCATGGCGCGGTAATACCGCGTGTTTTCCATTCCGTTGTGACTGGTATGAAGGACGAACGCGCGCTCGAAGCGTTCATGGTGTGAGTTGAGCATACTTCGCGCAATCAATCGATGTACCGCTGATCGACTCGGCCTACCGTTGAGAAGTAAATCGAACGCTTGTTTCGAATTTCGCTCGGAAAGTACCCTCGAGAAGCCTAGTTCGCTTACAACGGCCCGGGCCCGTGTGGAATACCGCTCCAAATAGGCAAGCCCGACACGGTCGATACCAGTGGGTGGTAAGCCGGTCGAAAGTCGGGATAGTAGCCGAGAGATATCCAGGAGAATATTTAACACGGAAGAAATATATTTGTGGTAGTTGTGTTGCTCGTGAGCTTGTGGCAAAAAAACGACTCTATCCCTAGGGTGTGGAGTTATTTTACATGCGGTCGCGCTAGTCCCCGTGCTCTCGTCGACGCCCTGGTTTGGAGCGCATCAAACCAAATTCGGACGTACCGATACCGTTCGCGCTACCTCTCAGCTGAGTGTGATTGTGCGAAAGGCGTGGTTGAGTACCACGATTGACGTGGTAGCCATGCTCGGTGATTCACGCGCACGTTCTGTCGTGCGACAATCCGCGCAGCTCTCTGAATGACTGGATTTCCATCAAATGCTAAGTGTATCCCGCGTTTCCTGGGTGGCAATTGTAGTTGGTAGCGTGATCGGCCTTGGTGCCTGTTCAAGTATTCCCTCGTCTGGTCCTAGTCGTTCCCAGGTTTCTGATGCGGCGGCGCAGGGGAGTAGGTCAGGAATTCAGATCGTCGACGTGACGGACGCCGTTGCCCGTAAACTGTACGCGGCACGCGGCCGAGCTGATTTTGCGGCAATGCTGGGTGATGACACGAGGTTTCGGCAGCAATTGGGGGTGGGCGATACAGTCGAGGTTTCCATTTGGGAGGCGCCACCAGCAACTTTGTTCGGAAGCGGGCCAGCGGAGACTGTAAACGCGAGTGGTGCACGTGTAACGACATTGCCTTCGCAGGTCATTGACGGAGATGGAAATATAAATGTGCCGTTCGCGGGTGCGGTGCAAGCGGCAGGACGGACGCCGACGCAGTTGCAGCGCGTGATTGCCGAGAGGCTCAGGAATATCGCGCACGACCCGCAAGTGCTGGTGCGCCTCGCACGCAACGAAACGTCATATGTCACGGTCGTTGGCGACGTGGCTGGCAGTACGCGCATGCAATTGAGTGCACGCGGAGAGCGCGTGCTTGATGCGCTTGCCGCCGCCGGTGGTGTTCGCCAGCCGGTCGACAAAATCACAATCCAGGTGACGCGAGGCAAAACGGTCGCGTTCATGCCGCTGCAGGCGGTGATCCGCGATCCTCGGCAAAACGTGCCGCTTCGTGCTGGCGACGTGATGACGGCACTTTATCAACCCTATAGCTTCATGGCGCTGGGGGCGACTGGTAAGAACGAGGAAATCAACTTCGAGGCGCAAGGCATCACGCTGGCTCAGGCATTGGCGCGAGCAGGCGGGTTGCAGGACTCTCGGTCCGATGCGCAGGGGGTCTTTATATTCCGACTCGAAGATGCGGCTACGCTTCAATGGCCCGATCAACCCGTTAAAATGACGGCCGACGGCAAGGTGCCAGTGGTATATAGAATCAATTTGCGTGATCCGAATTCGTTTTTTGTGGCACAGAGTTTCATGATGGACAATAAGGATTTGTTGTATGTGTCAAATGCGCCGGTTGCCGAATTGCAGAAATTCTTAAATGTCATATTTTCTGTTGCATATCCGATCGTGAATGGGGTGCAGTCGTTCAAGTGATTTTCGAGTCTGATTTCTGCGCCGCCTGTTGGGTCGTATGATGAGGTGTCGCAGAATGTAAATCTGTCGGGCGGGGTATGAGCGAGGTCGATTTGGTGAAGACAGAGGCGCTGGCATTTCTCGAATCACACTATGTGAAGAAGATTCTTTCAGTGTGGTGTGGCCGGGGATATAACCGGGAGCTGCAACTTGCTTTTGAGGCGGTTTCGTCTGATACCCTCGACCCAATAACTCCTGTGCGCTATCGCGCAATGGCATGCGCGCGGCAGTTGTTTGTTTTTGCCCTCGCTGGGCAAATCGAGCATGCGGCATCGCTTTTCAAATCTCTTCGAGATCGATTCGAGGATAAGAGATATGGGGGTTGGATATATGGTATCGATGCGCAGGGAAATCCTAGCGATCGCAGAAAGGATCTATATACGCATGCTTTCGTGATTTTCTCCACAGCAGAATACGCGCGCTTGTCAGGGGATAAAGAGGCTCTATCGATCGTGACGAATACTTCTGAATTGATTCTGCGTGAATTCAAGGTGGCGGGTGCTGATTCTTGCTTATTGAATTCATTAATGTCGGAAGATTTTTCGATAACACTCGAAGGCCCGTTGCAGAATCCAATGATGCACCTGACAGAGGCATGGCTCAAGGCAGGTGCAATCACCAAGGATCGTCTATACGATCGTCGTCTGATGGATTTGGTTCAAGCAGTCGCGGAATCGTTTGTTCACGAACCTACTGGGTGCATCGCTGAATTTCCAATCGGTGCGCCAAATAATCGGATTGAACCTGGCCATCAATTCGAGTGGTACGCATTTGCATATGAGAGTGGTCATTCGGCGTTCGAGGTATCGGGATTGCGGGGCGCTCTGACGAAAGCATTTGATTTCGCTCGGCTCAATGGTGTTGATCCGACTACATCGGGCGTATATGCGGCAATTGACAAAAACGGGCGCGTACTGGATTCGACACAGCGCATCTGGGCGCAGACGGAGTACCTGCGTGCACTGGCAGCACATGAAGTAGAGACCATCCGGGGAAGTGTGCAGCAAGTCATGGAATTTTTTCGCGCTCGATTTCTGCATGAGAAAGGGTGGTTCGAGTGCCTGTCGCGCGAGGGCGTTGTCATACGGTCGGATATGCCGTCGACGACTCCGTATCACTTGGCTACCGCTTTGTCATCTCTCGTGTCGCGTGGTGGGCCAGTCAAAGCAAGCTTCGGCGATTCAACCAACATTGGCCAGATATGAACTTGAATTTTTCGACCTCTTCGGTTTTAGTCGCCGGAGACGTGATGCTGGATCGCTATTGGTTTGGCGACACGACGCGCATTTCGCCGGAAGCGCCAGTACCGGTTGTGCATGTGTCACGTGTGCATACGACTGCGGGCGGGGCAGCGAACGTCGCCGTGAATATTGCGAATCTCGGTGCAAGAACGAGTTTGATTTCCGTCGTCGGGGCCGACGCCGCAGGTCAGGATTTGACCAATATTCTGGAAGTCTCGAATGTTAATTGCCAATTTCTTCGCGCAGACGACTTTTCTACGGTCGTGAAACTACGACTCCTTGCACGCGGGCAGCAGGTCGTTCGCGCTGATTTTGAGGAGCGTCCAGAACGCGAACTGCTGTTGCCGTTGGTAGACCTTTTCGCCGCCGAACTAGGTAATCATGCGACGGTTCTTTTTTCCGATTATGGAAAAGGTGGACTCTGTCATCTCCGAAACATGATGGAGCATGCTCTCGGCAACGATAAGATCATACTTATCGATCCGAAGGGCTCAGATTACTCGGCTTATCGCGGTGCGACGCTATTGACGCCAAATCGCGACGAATTTTCTCAGGTGGCAGGCCACTGGAGCAGCGAATCCGACTTCGAGCGAAAGGCATTCCGGATGTGTGACGAGCTTGAGCTAAAGGCATTGCTGGTAACTCGCTCGGAAGAGGGTATGAGCCTGTTTGTCGACGGGAGGCATACGAGAATAAAGGCCGAGGCCAGGGAGGTTTATGACGTTTCTGGCGCAGGCGACACGGTGATCGCAACGCTCGCTGCGGCGCTGTCGAGTGGCTATGGATTTGAGGACGCCGCATATGTAGCCAATCGAGCCGCGGGCGTTGTCGTGGGCAAGGTCGGTACGGCGCCCATTACATTGGACGAGTTGAAGTATGCGTTGACGTGAAAGCGGCGAAATGTCCTTTTCATGAATGGCGAAGCAACTGAAATGAAGTCGATCTAGGGTTCGTGTGGCTATCGAACAAAAGTACCGAACGGGTTGAATTATTGGGCGTGGACAGTTGATGAAAGTACGAGAAACGATCCCCATGACGTTACGTGAAGACGCGGCAATGCGCGTTGTACTTGCTCAGGATGTCGAGACAGACATTGGGCTTGGCGCGATCGCATACGAAAATGTGCACGCGCCCGTTTTTCATGCCTGGCTGAAACTGGGTCCCGATGACAGGGTGAGCGCGTTACGGGACCGGTACGTTTTCTATTCATATTGTTGCAGTGTTGGTACATATGTCGCGGAATTGCTTCGCCATGATTTTGCCGAAGGCAATTTATTTGTATCGGATGTGTTGCACAATATATCACTTCTCGTTGAGGCTCGGATTTCGTTTACGGAAGAGTGGTTCAAGGGGATTGAAAAGTTGGTTGACGAGCTAACTGGTCTGAATTTTTTACCGGAGGCAAGAGCGCTCGTTGCGGTGGGCATGAGAACTGGCGTCAGGAAATTCCCCAGATTGATGCAGTCGCTATCGGTACATGCCGCCTATCTCGACGCACTAGCAGGGCGTGTTGATCATGCTTGTCAGGTTGCTCTGCGATTGATTCAGCGGCCTTATTTGCTGCCAAGCAGAAAGGAGCTCCCTGCTTTTTGCCATCGGTTAGTTTACGTTCTTGCGGCAGGTAATCGATTGAGGGAGTATCGCCTCGTCTTGTGGACCGGACTGGCCTTACGCCATACGAGCGGTGCCTTGCGAGATTCATTTGCCGCTCAAATTGCAAAAACTTATCGCGGTGTATTTCGTGCACTTGTATTAAATGGTGATGTTCCACTCAAATATAGAGTGATAATTTTGCCATCTTATATTGCCAATGTTATATCGAGCGTTCCTCCTCTGAGATCAATCGGGTTGCATAAGCCATTTCGTTTGCTCGGAACCATGGTGTCGTATCTATCAGACCGATTCTTGATCAAGAAGGGAGAGTTGTTTCGTAGCGCAAACAGGGCACCAGAGAGATCTGTCGCTCGTAAGCAGTCGACTGGCGTGCGTTTGAAGGAGCGCCGTATTCTAGTGACTCGAGCGATGGGAGGTATTGGCGATCTGTTGATGATGACGCCAGGTCTTCTTGCAATGAAAAAGAAGTACCCCAATGCAGCTGTCGATTTTGCAGTCCCTAAGTCATTTCATGCGATTCTCGCCGACCTGCCTGGCATTCGTTTACTTGATATCGACGAGGAGTCAATCGAGATTCATAAATACAAGCGTTGGATTAATCTGACGGATTGCCCTGCTGGTAAGGTAGAGTCTCGCCAGTATCCGAACGTGCGCCAGAATAGAATCGAAATATTTGCCCGGTCGATGGGGGTCTCGAAGCTCAATCTGCGGCGAACGACAGGCTTTTTGCCTTTTTACCGCGTCCAGGATGACGAGCGAGAGTGGGCGATTAAATATTTGCAGAAGGTCAATCCGGAAGGGTTGCCAGTCATCGGTGTTCAGCCGTTTGCTGCAGACAGCTATCGAAATTGGCCATACATGGAGAAGCTCGTCGAGGAGCTTTCCAAGAAGTATTGCGTACTGGTTTTTCACCATGAACCATTGGCCGGCTATCAATTCAACAATGTAATAAAAGTTGTAGAGCCGTTGAGAAATGGTATTGCGCTGGCGAATTTGTGTGAAAGATTGATTGTGCTCGATTCGTCTTTTCTGCATATTGCCGCGGCATTGAAAATACCAACTATTGCGGTATTCGGCGCAATTAGCGGTAGATTGAGAACAAAAGATTATCCTAATATTCAGCTGTTAGCGCCTAGTAAGAAGGAATTTCCTTGTTATCCATGCTGGCGGCATGAACATAAGCCATGTCATTTGACTAATGGGCGTGAGAGTATTTGCTTGCGATCTATTTCGGTTGATAGCGTTGTTTCAGGACTTGATAAGAATTTGACGCAATGGCACGACACGCCATCAATCGGCAACAAGATCATCACGTGGATGCGTTATGGCGGCGAGTAATTTGTCAAGCATGGGTAAAATTTTTTATCATCATATTCCCAAGACAGGCGGCCAGACGCTCACGATGCGCGTTGCGTCTGCGTTTCCGCTGGAACGATCGAGTTTCTTGGCCGGCGATCTCACTTTTCCCGAGGGAGTAGATCGGTTGCGTGAATTGTTGCAAGGCAAGGATTTCATTGAAGCCCACGTCAATGGTCCTGTCCTGAAAGACTTCAACGACCTTGAAATCCTGGTGACGGTTCGAGAGCCGATTAATCAGATTGTGTCGCAATACCTTCACGTTCTCAGGGAACCGGCAAGTAATCTTCATCGAGCTGCTCATCTACTTCCGCCGCACAAATTTTTTGATGAACACTGGGATTTGTTTAGTAATTCTCAGGCTCGTTATTTCATATCCGCTTTTTTGGATGGGTCGATCGATTATGAAAACACCATGGAAATGGCGGGCCATGTAATCAAGTGCATGGGTCGCGTGAAGTGGTGTGTGCCAACGGAAGAGATCGATGAGTTCTGCTTTCTATGGCAGATCGAATCTGGTCGAGCGATGATGCATCAGAATGCTCGTGTCAACGTTGCAATGGCTGATGGTAACGAGAAAAAGGCGTTGGCCGAAATTGTTTCTAGCATGCCGGAACTTTATTCGGTTGATTTACTCCTGTGGCAATCGGTTCGCGAGCATTTTATAAGCTACAAGCGTAGGCTGTTAAGTAAAATTCAATCGAATCAATTTCCCGATAATTGGGCGCGTGTTTGGTCGAATGGGAATAATGGTATATGGCTGGGGCATGGCTGGCATCAACCATATTTTACAGATGCGGGTGTTGAATATTGGGCTGGCCCGCAGAAAACCTCGGAAGTAAGATTTTTCAGGGCGCCGGAGCAGTGTTGGCTTATTTTCTCGATACTCGTTTATCACATGGTGCGTGAGGACGAAATTATGGTCGTGTCGAAAGACGGGGCGGTGTTGCCAATCTTTCGACGACGACTGAATGACGGCCGTTCGGCGTATATCGTCGATCTGCATGGATTGCCGGATCACGACACTATTTACGTGAAGGTCCCCGGGGTCTGGTCACCTGCTATGGTCGATCCTGTCCTTTTCGATACGGTTCGCCGGAGTGTTGCCACTACGAAATGGGCGCTGGCTACCGGGACTCTCGAGGATGTACCGCTGGTTTGAGTTTTTTGTGTCCGGAATACTGTTGAACAATACTTGGTGCCGTTCTCGGTTTTCTTTGATGTGATTTCATATCAGTGAGAGCGGTTTGTAGTGTGGCCCAATTTTTTGTATATCGGAGAATGTAAATGGCATCGAACGAATGGGAGAAGGGGATTGAGAGAAAGCTGGATCGTATTATTAATGATATCCAGTTTGTAAAAAACAGAGTTGGAAATTATCTTGGGGGAAAGGAAGCGCTGACCTATTTGATTGATGAGACGCCGATTTTTGTAAATACAGATGACATTGGGTGTCCAATCAATTTTTTGAATGGCGGTGCCTACGAGGAAGATAATTTCCAGGTGTTTTTGTCGTTCAGAAGGGCTAAATCGGTATTTTTGGATATTGGTGCAAATCTCGGATTTTATTCGCTGCGCCTTGGTACATATTTGCGCAACGGAAAAATCCATAGTTTTGAGCCGATTGCGCGCATTAGAAACCTGTTTTTGCGTTCCGTGTTTCTGAATGGCTATACTGGGTTGATTACCGTTCACTCTTGTGCCGTCTCGGATAATGATGGCGAGGCTTTTTTGTCCATTCCGGATGGTCATGCCGGCGGCGCATCGTTGGAAAATGTGTCCAGTGAACGGCGTGGCGAAAAAATTCTGACGCGGCGCTTGGATCAGTTGATGCCCGGTGATTTTGTGTGCGACATGGTCAAGCTGGATGTGGAGGGCCATGAGTTGCATGCCTTGTATGGAATGCGCGAGATTGTGCGTCGTTCACCTGAATGCGTCGTTATTTTTGAAAAGCTTGAAAACGATAGCGGTGTTGAGTCGGGGTTGCTGGAGTATGCGGAAACCGTAGGTTGGGGGGTGTACGCAATCAACGGCATATCGCTTTCTCGTGTATCGCTGCCGGAATTTAAGTCGGCACGTGGATATTTTATTGCGGCACTACCGGCACACGTCGAGAAAGATGGGTTGGTTCGAAATTTCTTTGACATCTATCCTACAGATTTCAATCCTGTTCAGGCGAAGGTGACCGATGGTGTGATGTTGACTGACAAGACGGAGTCGGTCGGACATGTCGCTTTCCATGGCCCATACTGGTTCCTTCCGCGTGGTGGATATCGTGTCGTGATAGAAGGCGAGCTGGCTGGCCTTTTTCAAGTAGACGTAAGCGAACGATTCGGTTACAAAGTTGCCGAGCTACAGCTTAAAGAGGGTGAGACTACGTTTGAGTTCATAGCACATCGAGACCTGCACGCATTTGAATTTGTGTTTCGACCATTGACCGATTCGTCGCAGGTTTCTGTGAAAAAGGTGCGAGTCGTAAGGATCTAGCAGTATCGAGCGCTAATGGGTGGTGGAGTGTACGCCACCACCCTGCTTTTGATCTGGGCGAATTCGTTATATTTTATTGATAATATTCGCGCAATTGAATGCTTTGTTCTTGATGTCGATATTAATTATGTTCCCGTGGCCTTTCGTAATAGTTATACGCTGATTCGACGTCGGGGAAAAAGCGAAGACGACCAGCATCTAACACATAAGCACGCGAGCAATGCTCTCGAATCATATGCGGATCATGAGACACCATGATTTTCGCACGATCAGCACGTTTTTCGAAAAGCTCTACGTGACATTTTCTATGGAAATCTGAGTCACCCACTGCAATGACTTCGTCGATCAGGAAGCAATCAAACTCGACAGCCATCGACATCGCAAACGCCAGTTTCGCTCGCATCCCGCTCGAGTAGCGCTTGACTGGTTCACGCAGATATTTTCCGAGTTCCGTGAACTCTTCGACAAAGGGGAGGGCAGCCTTGTACGAAGTGTTGTAAACGCGACAAATGAATCTCAAGTTGTCCAGTCCAGTGAGGCTTCCCTGGAAGCCGCCTGAGAATGCCAGCGGCCAAGAGACGCTCATCCCTCGCCTGATCGCGCCGGACGTTGGCAGTTCTGTGCCGCTGATAAGCCGGATCAGCGTGGATTTGCCTGCGCCGTTCTTTCCAAGAATGCCAACATGCTCACCACGTTGGATCGTACAGCTGATGTCATCCAGAACCGTGCGTCTGCCGTCCCGCACCTCGTATTTCTTGATGACGTTGAGAAGTTCGATCATTGCGCTGTTTCTACCCGTTTGGATGCACCACGGACAATCAATAATCCGAGCCAGGTCAGGATCAGGCAAACAGCGCAGGTATAGGGAATGTTGTAGTACGGAGTGACATCATCGCCGAAATAACCGTATCGAAACAGCTCGGTGCAACTCGACGCCGGGAATAGCAAGACTACGTCGCGCAGACTTGGCGGCAGAACGCTCGTCATGACAAATGCGCCCGATACCGGAAGCTGGAAGTAAGAAATCGGGTGCCATAGGCGCTCTACGATTTCGCTGTATTCGGTCAGTCCGCCAATGACGAGCCCCATGGCCGCGGTATACCAGCCGAGTAACGCCCAACCGAATAGCATCGTCAGGATATCCGCGGGCGGAGGAATGACACCGACTGCAATGAGTGCTACGAGCAATGCGGCTGTTGATAGTGTGACGCCGGCGATTTCGAGTACGATTCGCGCGATGAAAAGATCGATGACGCGTACGTTGCGATGAAACAGAAGTGACGCATTTGGGGTGATGGCCAGCGCGCATCGCCCAATCCCGTTTCGCCAGACAAGTACCGTTGAATAGCTGGTGATGGCGAATGCAACGATACTGATGTGCTGCGAAGAGGGGTTTTTGTGCACGATGCTCCAAAGCCCGATCACGCCGATTGTGAATAGCATCGGTTCGGCAAACAACCAAGCGAAGCCAATATTGTGCCTACCATAACGCGTAATTATTTCGCGCATGATCAGGGCGTGAACCACGCGCGCTTGTATGTACAAAGATCGTACGAGGGATGTGGTCATGGATGCACTCATGCCATCAATCTTGGTGCTCACGGATGCTGGCGATCAGTAGCGTGAGAACGCCCCAGAGGATCAGACCAACGCAAAAAGTTGCTACGATGCCACGCAGCCGTTTCGGTTCGGTCGCTGCGTCAGGTGCGTTTGGTTGCACCAACACTTCCAGGTAAAGCTGTTTTTTCTCGGCCTCGGCGCGGGCATTGTCGAGCGCAGCCATCGTTGCGGCGAGCTGTTTGTCAGCGAGCTGCGCGTCAAGCTCGATTCGGGCGTACTGGCTGGCTTTTTGCGACAGAGAATTTGTTTGACCCGTTACATTACCAGTCGCAACTTCGATTTGTTTCTTGATCGTTTCGATATACGACTTTAACGCAGGTATCTGAGGATTTTGTGGTGACACAGCTTGCAGCTGTCCGAGTTGCGACTGAGCTGAGAATAATTGAGTCTGTAGCGCCGTGACCTGTTGCAACTGTAGTGCGGACTGCTTTTCCGGATCGAATACGGTGTGGGTGTTCCGGTATTTCGCAAGTTCCGTCGCGGCATTCCGGGCATTCTCTGCCGCAATGTCGACTTGTCGCTGTGAAAACTGAATCGTGTCGTCTGCGGCCCGTGCATTCAATCGATTGATCAGACGCTCACTGATTTCGATCAAAGTCTTGTTGATGCGAGCGGCGTCCTCCGCTGTATAGGCCCTTGCTTGGAGTGTGGTAATGGACGAGACTGGATCGAGTTTGACTTTCACAACGCTCCGCGAATAATACTTCCAGAGGGATTCGAAGCTATTCCCGAATGAAGTATGAAAGCGGCTGATAAAATCCCCTTGATTGGCGTAAGAATTCAGGATGTAATTTCCTTCATTCAATTTCTTCAATGCATCTCGTGATTGAATGTAATCAATAACTGAGTATGTATTGTCCTCTGAACGGGATATCCCACTGCCTTCAAGAAGTGCACCAACCACGCTCAGTTTTGGTTGAGCTTGCGCGCTTCTGACGATAAATCTCGATTCAGAAACGTAAACGTCGGACGCCACGAGTCCGTAATAAAGGAAAGCAAGAAAGGTTGGAACAATGACGGTCAGTGCGAAGAGGCGGTTGATGCCCTTGAGTCTAGTCAGCAGATTCTGTGGCGTTTTGGCGGGTATGGTGGTCATGCTGCTCGATACATTGTTCAGGTTGCGTTCCAAGCCATCGAATGCCTTACGTCAAGATCGACTTGGCCGGGTCGAATTGTCGGCGTGAAGATCTATCAGGTGACGATCACCCCGAAAAATAGAGAGCCGTCAGCGTAGGGGCCGACAGCGTTGTTTTGACGCGGCGAGCTCGTTTGCTCGCGACCACTTGTAGCGCCTGCTTTTAGCACGATCCGCGTCGGCGATTATAGCTTGTCGATATTGCAGGTGATGCGTTTATTTCTTCCAGGTACATTCTTTGTTGCACCCCATATGCTTGCCGGAAGCGATGAGATAAGCTTTCGGCTCTCAAGACCGGCTCCCCATGCGTTCTCGAAGATGGCGAGCGTGGCGTTCCGCTATAAAACACGGGCTAAGACCTCCGTGCCCTCTGGATATTATTTATGCGTCGCTCCTTCCTTGCGTTGCAAGGTACCGCCTCTCCGTTCTTCAGTCGACTGGCCGACGCACTGCGAGCTCAGGGGGACTGCGTCCGTAGAGTCAACTTTTGTGGCGGCGATGTGGCGTACGGCGATGACGAAGGAGCCTGGAGCTATCGCGACAAGCCGGAACTGCTATCAGCATGGTATGGCGACATCATGGAGGCGGAAGGTTACACGGATGTGCTCCTCTTTGGCGATTGCCGCGCGATTCATCGTCCGGTGCATGCGGCTGCGTCGGACCGAGGATTGCGGGTGCATGTATTCGAAGAGGGGTATGTTCGCCCGCACTGGATCACGTTCGAGCGTCACGGTGTCAACGGTCGTTCACTTCTCCCGAGAGATCCCCAGTGGTATCTCAATGAGCGGCCGCGCCTGCCGGCTGTTCCGCCCAGCATCCCCACGGGCTATAACCTGTATGAACGGGCCTATCACGACATTCGGTACCGTCTTGCAAACGCTCTTCACACTCGACGTTTCCCGCACTATCACAGTCATCGTCCCAAGAACGGTTTCGAGGAATACGCTGGTCTCGCGTACCGCATGGCACGGCAGCGCCTGTACGAACGGGAAGCGACGCGGGTGACGAGCGATCTGCTCGAACGCAGACGTTCTTACTATCTGTTCCCGTTGCAGCTTAATTCCGATACCCAGATAGTCGTCCACTCGCCGTTCGAGGGTGTCTGCGAGGCGATTTCGGTTGTTCTCAACTCGTTTGCCCGGCATGCGCCAGGAGACGCCTGGCTTGTCATCAAGAATCACCCTCTAGATACGGGCTTGATTGCGTATCGGCGTTTCGCGGAAGTGCTGGCAAGAAAATTGGGTGTCGCGAATCGCTTGCGCTTCATTGATGCCGGCCATCTCCCAACCTTGCTCGACAATTCCAGAGGGGTAATCGTCGTAAATAGTACGGTTGGCCTGTCAGCGCTGCATCATGGGCGAGCGCTGATGGTGCTGGGCGCGGCGATCTATGCGATGCCGGGATTGACGTGGCAGGGGCGTCTGGACGATTTTTGGACGCTCGCGGAAGGGCCGGATATGTATCTCTATCGCGCTTTTCTGGACTATGTGATCCATAGAACCCAAATCAATGGCGACTTTTATACGCGAACCGGCATCGAGATGGCGATTTCCGGTGCGGTTGCTCGCCTACAGGGTGCAAATGATTGACTCTGCGCCTCGTCATGTTGTCATTACCGGTGCAAGCGCCGGCATAGGACGCGCCCTTGCGATGGCGTACGCGCAACCGGGTGTCGTGCTCGGCATCGTCGGTCGGAATGACGTGCAACTCGAAGCGACCGCAACAGCATGCCGTGTGCGCGGCGCGCAAGTCATCGTCGGCGCGATCGACGTACGGGAGTCTGGTTCGATTTGCGCGTGGCTATATGACTTCGACGATCAATATCCGATCGATCTTCTCATCGCCAACGCCGGTATCGCGAGCACGCTTTCTTCTGCCTCCGATTGGGAAAACCTTGACCGCACCACCACCGTCGTCGACACGAACTTCTACGGCGCAATCCACACGGTCCTTCCCGTGATCGACCGCATGCGCGTGCGCAGGCATGGTCACATCGCGATGGTCGCGTCCATTGCCGCCCTTCGTGGAATGGCAATTTCCCCGGCTTACTGCGCGAGCAAATCCGCGATCAAGGCCTATGCCGACTCCGTCCGTTCGCTGCTCAAGCGTGATGGGGTCCGCATGTCCGTGATTCTCCCGGGTTTCGTCAAAACATCGATGAGTGATGTTTTTCCAGGCGATAAGCCTTTCATGTGGACCGCAGACCGGGCCGCTGCCTATATTCGCCGCAAACTCGACGCAAGGCGCGCGGAAATAGCGTTTCCTGGCTTGCTTGCTTTCGGCATGCGCATCTTGGCCTTGCTGCCCATCACCCTGGCCGATGCGATCCTCGACAAGCTTTCATATCTGCCCGGCAAGGAAGACCCAAATTGACTGGCACGATCTGGCTCGCGTTTGTCGCGGCAGCCGGTGTATCGTTCCTACCGGACCGGCTCGCCGTCCCGAGCGTACAGTTGCGGCGTCGCCCCGACGCATTGCTTTTGCATATGCTTGCGGTCGTGTTCGTCGCGTCGCTGATGTTGCTTGTCACTGCACGTCCGATCTTCTCTTCGTTTGTCGCTGTCGCGCTGGTCGGGCTCGTCGCGGTTGTTAGTAACGCTAAATACGAATCCCTTCGCGAGCCGTTCGTTTTCACCGATCTCAGCCTGTTCAGTCAACTGTTCACGCATCCAAGGCTCTATCTGCCATTCTTGACCACGGGTAAGGTCGTCGCAATTGGGGCGGGCATCGTACTCGTTATGGCCGGCTATCTTGCCGAGGCGCCTGTTATGCCACGTCCGACAGTCGCGGCGTTGGTCATCCTCGTGTTGACATTCTTGCTGGCTCGATACATTGCGGCACACCTGCCTTTGGGACTTGACGCGGATGAGGATCAACGTCGTCACGGTTTTTTCGCAGTCTTCATCGCATACTTGCTGAACGGTATGCGCGCAGCGACGTTCGAAGCGTTCCGGCGTGTGACCGAAGCAGGGCCGTTCGCAAATGGCACGCCAGGGCGGGGCCCGGACGTCATCATCATTCAGAGTGAATCGCTGTTTGACGTGCGGCGTATTTCGCAGGCGATTGCGCCCACCGTACTCCGCCACTTGGATCTGGCGAGGAGTGAAGCGATTTATTACGGCGAGCTTTCAGTTCCGGCGTGGGGCGCAAACACAATGCGCACCGAATTCGCGATGCTGACCGGCTTGCCGTCCGAGCAACTCGGTTATGCACGCTTTTATCCGTACGCATTCGTGCGCCGCGCGTGCACCTCGATCGCCGACTGCTTCAGGCGTGGCGGGTATGGCACGGTGGCGATTCACCCGTATTACGCTGATTTCTTTGGCCGTAATCGCGCCTTTCCATTACTCGGATTCAACACGTTCCTCGACATCGAGCATTTTGTCGGGGCGTCGCACGCCGGTCCGTATATCTCCGACGCAGCCGTTCTGGATGCGGTGATTGCTGCGCTGGAAGCCAAGCGGGATGAGCCGCGTTTCATCTTTGCGATGACGATGGAAAACCACGGCCCGCTACACCTTGAGCAGGTTTTGCCTGGTGAGTCGTCTTCACGGCATACTCTCGGCGAGGACGCATCCTGGCGCGATCTGACCGCATATCTACGGCACATTGAAAATGCAGACGCAATGATCGGGCGCCTGCTGGATTATTTGCGCGCCAGCAATCGTGAAACGGTCGTTTGTTTTTACGGCGATCACGTTCCCGCTCTGCCTCATGTATTCCAAAAACTGGGCGTTTCTCCACAATGCAGTGACTACTTCATCTGGAAGAATTACGGCATAGTTTCGTCAGAATGCAGGCATTTGGCTGCCGAAGAGCTAGGCGTGGCACTGCTGCACGTGGTGCAAGAGGGTGAAAATCGCGCGGAGCAACCGCACGCATCCGAGAAAGCGACATAAAAGATGAACAGTAAGATTGCAATAATTGGGATAGCTTGTCGGTTTCCCGGGAGCGCAAACAATCTTGGCGACTTCTGGCAACTGCTGCGCGACGAACGCGACGCAGTCACCGAAATCCCCGCCGACCGCTTCGGCACCGATTTCTACCAGCACCCGTCCAAACGCGAACCGGGCAAGAGCTACACGTTCTCGGCCGGCGTCCTCGACAACGTCGCCGGCTTCGACGCCGCGTTCTTCGGCATTTCCCCGCGCGAAGCGGCCCAGATGGATCCGCAGCAGCGCCTGCTGCTCGAACTCGCGTGGGAAGCGTTCGAGGATGCGGGCGTGCGCCCGGCGGACATGCGTGGCAGCAACTGCGGCGTCTATGTCGGCGTCGCGGGCACCGACTACGGCAACCGCAACATGGACGATCTGAACGTGATCGATCCGTATTCGGCGACCGGCAATACGCTGAGCATCGCGTCGAACCGCGTGTCCTATCTGTTCGACCTGCGCGGCCCGAGCATGTCCGTCGACACGGCCTGCTCGTCGTCGCTCGTCGCACTCCACCAGGCCGTCCGCGCGCTGCAGTCCGGCGAAGCCGACACGGCGCTCGCGGGCGGCGTCAACCTGCTGCTGCACCCGTTCGGCTTCGTCAGTTTCTCCAAGGCGTCGATGCTGTCGCCGCGCGGCCGTTGTCGCGCGTTCGATGCGACCGGCGACGGCTACGTCCGCTCGGAAGGCGGCGCGTTCGTGCTGCTCAAGCCGCTCGATCGCGCGCTCGCCGATGGCGACACGATCCATGCGGTGATCGCCGGTTCCGGCGTGAACTCGGTCGGCCACTCGCCGGGTGGCATCAGCGTGCCGGGCGCGGCCGCGCAGGCGTCGCTGCTGCGCAGCGTATACGCGCGCGCGGGTATCGATCCGCAGTCGCTCGCGTACCTCGAGGCGCATGGCACCGGCACGGCGGTCGGCGATCCGATCGAGGCGCGCGCGCTGATCGACGTCGTGTCGGGCGAGCGCCCGGCGGATCGCCCGCTGCTGATCGGTTCGGTCAAGACCAACATCGGCCATCTCGAGACGGCATCCGGCATGGCCGGCCTGCTGAAGGCCGTGCTGTGCCTGAAGCATCGCGCGGTGCCGCGCTCGCTGCATTTCGTCACGCCCAATCCCGGCATCGATTTCGACGGCGGGCGTCTGCGCGTCGTCGATCGCTACATGCCGCTCGATGCGGGCGACGCGCCGCTGACGGTCGGCATCAACTCGTTCGGCTTCGGCGGAACGAACGCACACGTCGTGCTGACCGAGGCGCCGGCGGCGGTCGCAAAGGATGCGTCGACGGCTGTACAAGAACCGTCTCAAGCACCGTCTCCGCTCGTGCTGACCGCCCGCAGCGCGAACGCGCTCGGTGCGCTCGCGAGCCGCTATCTGGCAGCGCTCGAGAACGGCGCCGACTGGCAGGCGCTTGCTGCCGCGGCCGCACGTCGTCGCCAGTGGCTCGAGCATCGCGCGATCGTCGCGCCGGCCGACGTGGCCGCAGGGCGCGCGGCGCTCGCGGCGCTGGCGCAGCCGGCGCAGGAAGGGTTGCCGGCTTGCGTCGTGACCGGCCAGGCACCCGCCGACGCGCTGCGCACCGCGCTCGTGTTCTCGGGCAACGGTTGCCAGTGGGTCGGGATGGGCAACGAACTCTATGCGGAGAACGCCGTCTTCCGCGCGGCGCTCGACGAAGTCGACGCGCTGTGGTGTGCAGACGGCAGCCCGTCGCTGGTCGACGTGATGCGCGGCGGCCCGAGCGCGGAATGGCTGGCCGGTGCGGGCGCCGAATGGCTCGCCGCGACGGAGAATGCGCAGCCGCTGCTGTTCGCGATCCAGGTCGGCATGATCCGTGTGATCGACGCGCGCGGCATGCGATACGACGCGGCGATCGGCCATAGCGTCGGCGAAATTGCGGCGGCGTGGGTGACGGGCGCGCTGTCGCTCGCCGACGCGGTGCGCGTGATCAAGATCCGCAGCCGCGCGCAGGCGATGACGCGCGGCAGCGGCCGGATGGCGGCAGTCGGCATCGGCGAGGCGGCAGCACGCGAACTGATCGCGCGCCACGGGCTGGCGCGGCGCGTCGAGATCGCCGGCATCAACAGCCCGGATGCGGTGACGCTCGCGGGCGAACTGCAGGGATTGCAGGCGCTGGAGGCTGCGCTGCGCGGCAGCGGCAAGTTCTTCCAGATGCTGGATCTCGACTATGCGTTCCACAGCAGCCACATGGACCGCATCGAGCCGGTCGTGCTGGCCGAGCTGGCGAGCCTGCGGCCGCAACCGGGCAACGGCGCTTTCGTGTCGACCGTGACCGGCGGCGCGCTCGCCGGCAGCGAGCTCGATGCGCGCTACTGGTGGCGCAATATCCGTGAGCCCGTGCGCTTCGGCGACGGCATCGCGCATCTGATCGAGCAGGGTGTCCGGCTGTTCGTCGAGGTATCGTCGCATTCGATCCTGCGCACGTACGTGAAGCAGGCGTTCGCGGCCGCCGGCGCGACCGGCGTGGCGCTGCCGACGCTCAAGCGCGATCACGGCAGCGCGGCGACGCTGCGGCAAGCGATTCTCGCGGCGATCGCGCATGGCGCGAGCGTCGATCCCGACCGCTTCGCGCCAGGCACGTCGCGTGCGGCGCTGCCGTCCTATCCGTGGCAGCGCGACCGCTACTGGCTGACGCCGACCGCCGAAGGCTACGGCCTCGTCAATCGCCGTCGCGAGCACCCGTTGCTCGGCTATCGCCTGCACGAACACGCATTCGCGTGGGAAAACCAGCTCGATCCGGCGAAGCTGCCGATGCTGGCCGATCACGTTGTCGACGGCGGCGTGGCGTTCCCGGGTGCGGGATACGTGGAAATGGCGCTCGCCGCGGCACGCACCTTCTTCGATACGCCGGATGCGGCACTCGAAAACGTCGAGATTCGCATGCCGGTCGTGTTCCAGCCGCAGCAGGCGAAGCTGTTCCGGCTCGTGATCGAGCCGCGCACCGCGACCTTCACGATCGAGACGCGCGACCGGATGTCCGACGGCGGATGGACGCTGAACGTGACGGGGCGGATGCTGGAAAGCGGCAACGTGCTGGGTGCCGCGAGCGTCGTGCCGTCCGACGCGCTCGCTCGCCTGCTTGCGCTGCCGGCCGCTGACGGCGACACGCTGTACGCGAACACGGCGGCCATCGGCCTCGGCTACGGGCCGGCGTTCCGCTGGGTTCGCTCGGTGCGGGTCGCCGCTGACGACGACGCGGCGCTGGCCGACGTCGCCGCGCCTGCCGCATGCGGCGATGCGCGGGCGCTGTCCGCCTATCTGCTGCATCCGGCGCTGATGGACAGCGGGTTTCATCCGCTGTTCGCGTTGCTGGCGGCGCACGCGCGCGACGGCGAGCATCCGGCTTACGTGCCGGTGCAGATCGGCCGGGTCGACTATCTGCGCGGCGACGCGGTCGCACGGGTGCTCGCACGGATCGACCGGCGCAGCCCGCATTCGATCGTCGCGCATTTCGAATTCCTCGACGCACACGGCGCGATCGTCGCGCGGCTCGGCGGTTGCCGGTTCCGGCGCGTCGATCTCGTCGGCCGTCGGCAGAACCTGCCCGCGCGCTTCGTCTACCGCCTCGAAGAGGTGCCGCTGCCGAACGAAGTCGACGCAGCCGGTTTGCCGGCCCCCGACGCGCTGCTCGCGCAAGCCGTCGCGCGGCTCGATGCCGCCGAACAGGACGGCCGCCGCACGCAGCATCTGACCGAAATTCTGCCGCTGCTCGACGTGCTGGCGAGCCTCTACGTGCTTCGTGCATTCGATGCGCTCGGCGCATTCGCCGGCACGTGGCAGCCGGCGGCCGAGCGTGCGGCGCTTGCCACGCGTCTTGCCGACATGCTCGTCGAGGACGGTCTTGCCCATCGCGACGGCGATCGCGTCGTGCGCGACGATGCAGCGTGTGCGGCGCTGCCGCCGCTCGACGAGCTGTGGCGCGGGCTGCTGGCCGAGTCGCCGGGGCACGTGGCCGAGCTGACGCTGCTCGCGCATTGCGGCGCGGCGTTGCCCGACGTGCTGAGCGGTGCGAAGGATGGCGCACGTTTGCTGTCGCCGACCGGGCACAGCCTGGTCGAGCAACTCCTTGCCGCATCGCCGACCTGGCAGCACGTGCACGCACTGCTGACGGCCGGCGTCGAGCAGGCGGTCGACGCATGGGAACCGGCGCGCCGGTTGCGCGTGCTCGAACTGGGCGCGACGGACGGCGACGTGCTGCAGACGCTCGGCATGCATCTCGCGGCCGCGCGCTGCGATCACACGATCGCCGCGACGGCCGGCCAACTGGCCGGGTTCGACGCGGACGCGGAATCGGCGGTGCGCACGGTCGCACTGCAACCGGGCGAGCGGCTGTCGCTGGCGGCCGACGAAGCCGGCCCCTATGACCTGATCGTCGCGAACCGTGCGTTGAGCGGCCGTCAGGATGTGGCCGATGCGCTGAACGCGATGCGTTCGTGGCTCGCGCCGGGCGGATTGCTGCTGCTGGCCGAGTCGCGCCGCGGCCGCTTTTCCGACATCGTGTTCGGCTCGCAGGCGTCGTCGACGGAAGCCGGCGCGCCCGTGCCGCTGGCGCCGGCCGATCTCGATGCGGCGCTCGAGCGCGCGGGCTACGTCGACGTCGTGCGGCACGTCGAGCAGTCGCTCGACCTGGACGGCACGCCGACGTTCGTCATCGCGCGCAACCCCGCGAGCGCCGTGGCCGCGCAAGGCTGCGACGGCACGAACGATCTCGATACGCTGGCGCGCAGCGAGCAGTGGCTCGTGATGCACGCGCCGGATGCCGTCGGCGGTTTCGGCGGACGGCTGGCCGATGCGCTCGCGCACGCGGGTTATCCGGCCGAAATCGTGGACATCACGCACGCGGCCGATGCGATCGCGTCGTTGCCTGCCGGGCAGCCGGCGCATGTCGTGTTCTGCGCGCCGGAAGCGCCGCTGGCCGAATCGGCCACGGGAGACGGTCTGATGGCCGCGCAGCGCGACGGCGTGATCGCCCTTGCGGCGCTCGTGCGCGCGCTCGGCGCGCAGCCGAACGCGGCCACGCGGCTGACCGTCGTCACACGCGGCGGCGCGCCGTTCGCCGGTGCGGCGAACGCGCATCCGGAACAGGCGACGCTGTGGGGCCTCGGTCGCGTGCTGGCGAACGAGCATCCCGAACTCGCGTGCCGCCTGATCGACGTCGATCGCGCGGCGGACCGGATTCCCGACGCGCTGATTCGCGAGCTGACCGGCGCGGCGGTGGAGGAAGAAGTCGTCCTGAGCGCACACGGGCGGCTGGTGCCGCGCATGCTGACGGCCGCGCAGGCCGCGGCCCGCAATGACGGCGCGATCGCGCGCGCGGCCGTGCTCGCGTTCGATGCGCCGGGCTCGTTGCGCAATCTCGAATGGTTTGCGCTGCCCGAACGCGCGCTGGGCGCGGACGAGGTGGAAATCGAGCCGGTTGCGACCGGCCTGAATTTCCGCGACGTGATGTATGCGATGGGGCTGCTGTCCGATGAAGCGGTCGAGACCGGTTTCGCGGGCGCGACGATCGGCATGGAGCTGTCCGGCCGCGTCGTGCGGGTGGGCAGCGCCGTGACGGAATTCGCGCCGGGCGACGCGGTCCTCGGGTTCGCAGCGGCCTCGTTCGCGACGCGCGTCAGGACGCGCGCGCAAGCGATCGCGCTGAAACCCGAGCGCCTGTCGTTCGAGGAAGCGGCGACCGTGCCGACCACGTTCTTCACCGCGTATTACGCGCTCGTCGAACTCGCGCGGCTGCGTCGCGGCGAGCGCGTGCTCGTGCATGGCGGCGCGGGCGGCGTCGGCATCGCCGCGATCCAGCTCGCGCGCCACTTCGGCGCGGAAGTGTTCGCGACGGCGGGCAGCGACGAGAAGCGCGAGTTCGTGCGCCTGCTCGGCGCCGATCACGTGCTCGATTCGCGCAGCCTGGCGTTCGCGGACGACATCCGCGCGATGACGGGCGGCCAGGGCATCGACATCGTGCTGAATTCGCTCGCCGGCGAAGCCATGGTGCGCAGCATCGATACGCTGCGTCCGTTCGGTCGTTTCCTCGAACTCGGCAAGCGCGATTTCTACGAAAACAGCCATATCGGGCTCAGGCCGTTCCGCAACAACATCAGCTATTTCGGCATCGATGCCGACCAGTTGATGGGCGTGCTGCCGGAGCTGACGGCACGCCTGTTCGGCGAAGTGATGGCGCTGTTCTCGGCAGCGGCGCTGCATCCGCTGCCGTATCGCGCGTTCCCCGCCGAACGGGCCGAGGACGCGTTCCGCTACATGCAGCAGGCGCGCCAGATCGGCAAGGTGCTCGTGACCTATCCGTGCGGCACGCCGGCACCGACGCGCGGCATCACGGGCACGGGTTCGCTCGCGCTCGATCCGCATGGCGCGTACCTGGTGGTCGGCGGCACGGGCGGGCTCGGTTTCGCGAGCGCGCGCTGGATGGTCGAGCGCGGTGCACGCCAACTGACGCTGGCGAGCCGTTCCGGCGAACTCGCCGTCGCGGCGCGCGACGAAGTCGAGCGCTGGCGCGACACGCTCGGCGTCACCGTCGACGTCGTGTCGTGCGACGTGACCGACGCCGCGGCGGTCGACGCGATGATTGCCGCGATCGTCCGGCGCGACATCGCGCTCAAGGGCGTGCTGCATTCCGCGATGTCGATCGACGACGGCCTCGTGCGCAATCTCGACGATGCGCGCATGGCCGCGGTGCTCGCACCGAAGGTGGCCGGCGCGTGGAACCTGCATCGCGCGACGCGCGCGCTGCCGCTCGACCTGTTCGTGGTCTATTCGTCGGCGACGACCTATCTCGGCAATCCGGGGCAATCGAACTACGTCGCGGCCAACAGCTTCCTCGAGGCGCTCGTCGAACATCGCCGCGCGGCGGGTCTGCCCGGCATGTTCATGGCCTGGGGGCCGCTCGAGGACGTCGGCTTTCTCGCCCGTCACGCGGATACGCGCGAGGCGTTGCAGTCGCGGATCGGCGGCGCGTCGATCACGTCCGACGAGGCGATGATCGCGCTCGAACGGGCGCTGGTCGCGGGCGCGGCCGGCGAAGCCGTAGTCCGGCTCGACTGGCACGCGGTTGCACGCGGGATGCCTGCCGCGAAGGCGCGCCGGTATTCGCTGCTGCAATCGCATGCGAAGGGTGGCGATGCGCGCGACGGCGGCACGCAGTTGCGCGAGGAAGTGCTCGCGCTGCCACGCGACGAGGCGATCGCGCTGGTTGCCAGGACGCTGCAGGCGCAGATCGCGCGGATTCTGCACATGACGCCCGATCGCATCGCGCTCGACAAGTCGGTGCTCGACATGGGCATGGATTCGCTGATGGGGATGGAGCTCGGCCTCGCGGTCGAGGAAGCGTTCGAGGTCAAGCTGTCGGTGATGGCGATCGCCGAGGGCGCGTCCGTGACGACGCTGGCCGGACGCATCGTCGATTCGATCGGCGCGTCGGCCGATGCCGAAGCCGGCTCCGCGACCGATTCTGCAGACGACGCGGTCGCGGCACTCGCCGCGAAGCATGCGATCGACGGCGAAGCGCGCGCGATGCTCGATACCCGGGCGGCGCCCGTAGCAGGCCATGCGTCGCCGACGCTGGAGGTCGCCCGGTGAGCGCACCGACCGGCTGGGCGACCTGTCAGGGCACGCTGGCACGCCCGCTGACGATCGAGGGTCACGGGTTGCACACCGGGCGCCGGGTGGGCGTGCGGATTCTGCCCGGGCGTCCGGAAGACGGTGTGACGGGCATCGCGTTCCGTCGCGTCGAGCAGGGGCGCACGCTCGCGACGCTGCCGGTCGACCCCGCGCTGCGCCGCGCCCAGCCGCTCTGCACGATGCTGCGTAATGCCGACGGCGTCGGCGTTCGCACGATCGAGCATTTGCTCGCGTCGCTGCTCGCGTGCGAGATCGATCACGCGATCGTCGAGCTTGACGCAGAGGAAGTGCCGATTCTGGACGGCAGTGCAACGCCCTGGGTGGATGCCATCCGTGCGTGCGGCCGCGTCGCGCTCGACGCGCCGAAGCGCTTCATCCGCGTGCTGCGGCCCGTCGTCGTCACGGACGGCGAGGGCGACCAGCGGCGCGAAATGCGGATCGAGCCGGCACCGCGCTACGAACTGAGCGTGCGCAACGACCTGCGCGGCTTCGGCGACATGCACTGGGATGGTGCGCTGACGCCGGCCGCGTTCGCGACCGAAATCGCGCCGTCGCGCTCGTACGGGCGCGTGAAGTGGGCCGTTCCGGCGATCGTCGCCGGTTATCTGCGCGGGGTGCCGATCCTGCGCGGCGCGCGGCCGTCGTGCACCGCGTCGATCGTCGGCAATCGCGTGCTGGGCGGGATGCGGCTGCCGGAGGAGTTCGTCCGGCACCGCGTGCTCGACCTGGTTGGCGATCTCGCGCTGGCCGGCGCGCCGCTGCTGGCGCGCGTGAGCGCGTTGCGGCCGAGCCACGAGATGAATTTCCGATTGGTTGATGCGCTGCTGGCCACGCCCGATGCGTGGCAGTGGGCCGAGTTTTCCGACGCGTGACACCACGCTTTTTCAAAATGCGCGGCGTAACATAGCGTCTTTTCGAGATACAGCGAAGGAAGCAATGGCACTGGGAGAGCATCTTCGCCAGCAACTGGCGGCGAAAGCCCTGAAACGGCAACTGGAACGCGCGACCGATGCCGCCGCGGCGCCTGGCGTACCCGGCACGCCGGCTGCGCAGACCGCGTCGGCGCGCAGCCGCTTCGAATCGATGCCGCAGTATCAGCAGGTCCGGATCATGCGCGAGATGGGCGAGAAACTGCGGGTCGACTCGCCGTTTTTCCGCGTGCACGACGGCGTTGCCGGTGCGACGACGCAGATCGGCGGCCGCGAATACCTGAACTTCGCGAACTACAACTATCTCGGCCTCGCCGGCGATCCGGCGGTGTCCGCGCGGGCGAAAGCCGCGATCGACCGCTACGGCACGTCGGCATCCGCGAGCCGGATGGTCGCGGGCGAGCGCCCGGTGCAGCGCGACCTCGAGCGCGCGCTGGCCGCGTTCTACGAGACCGACGATTGCGTCGCGTTCGTGAGCGGCCACGCGACGAACGTGACCGTGATCGGCGCGCTGTTCGGCCCCGGCGATCTGGTGGTCCACGATGCGCTTGCGCACAACAGCATCGTGCAGGGCGCGCAGCTGAGCGGCGCGAAGCGGCTGAGCTTCGCGCATAACGACTGGCAGGCGCTCGACGACCTGCTGTCGCGCGTGCGCCGCGAATACCGGCACGTGCTGATCGCGATCGAAGGGCTGTACAGCATGGACGGCGATTTCCCCGACCTGCAGCGCTTCGTCGACGTGAAGACGCGCCACGGCGCATTCCTGCTGGTCGACGAGGCGCATTCGCTCGGCGTGCTCGGCGCGACCGGCAAGGGCATCCGCGAGCATTGCGGCGTCGCGCCCGACCAGGTCGACATGTGGATGGGCACGATGAGCAAGACGCTGGCCGGCTGCGGCGGTTTCATCGCCGGCTGCCAGCCGCTCGTCGACATGCTGCGCCATCTGGCGCCGGGTTTCCTGTACAGCGTCGGGCTGGCACCGACGCTCGCGGAAGCGTCGCTGGCCGCGCTCGAGCGCCTGCAGGCGGAACCGGAGCGCGTCGCGCGGCTGCAGGCGCGCGGGCGACAGTTCCTGACCGAGGCGCGCGCGGCCGGGCTGAATACCGGCACGAGTGCCGGATATGCGGTCGTGCCGGTCATCACCGGCAGCTCGCTGAAGGCCGCGCAGTGGGCGAATGCGATGTTCGACGAAGGGATCAACGTGCAGCCGATCTTCTATCCGGCCGTCGAGGAAAAGGCCGCGCGCCTGCGCTTTTTCATCTGCTCGACGCACGAGCCGGAGCAGATCAGCCGGACGGTCGCCGTGTTGTCGCGGCTCGCGGGACGCAGCGCATGACGCAGGCCGCCGCGGTTGCGCAAGCGGTCCCGCGCGCCGGCGAGCGTGTGCGGTTTCGCGCGGCCGGCGCGGACGACGCGGCCGCGTGCGCGCCGCTCGTGTTCGCGTCCGGCGTGGCCGAATTCGGCTTCTTTCTCGGCGAAAGCGACGCGCGCTGCATCGCTTTCCTGCAGCAGGCGTTCCGGTCGCGTTTTGGGCGCTTCTCGTGGCGCCGGCATCGCGTCGCGGTCGGGGAAGACGGCACGGTGCTCGCCGTGATGGCGATTCACGACGGGCAGCGGACGACGTTCGACGACGTGCATGTCGTGTGGGCGCTCGCGCGCTGCTTCGGCGTGCGCCGTACGATCGGCCAGTTGTTGCGCGGGCTGATCCTCGAAACGGAAATCCCGGCGCCGAAGCGTGCGCAGATCCTCGTCGCGCATTGCGCGACGCACGAGCGCCAGCGCGGCACGGGCCTCTTCAGCGCGTTGTTTCGCGACGCGCTGGACGCCGGTGCGTTGCCGGCCGACGGCAGCCGCGACATCGTGCTCGACGTGCTGACCCGCAACGTGCGCGCCCGCGCGCTGTACGAGCGGCTCGGGTTCGCCGCGCTGCCGCGTCTACGCGACCGCTCGCGCCGGCTGCCCGCCGAGCTCGATTCGATCCGGATGCGGTTATCGCGCGGCGCCTGACCGCGCGAACGGCGCCGGCCGCTACTTGTGGCGCGGGCTGAACGGCCGCTGCTCCACGTCGGCGCCGTGCGCGACGATCGCCGTGCCTTCGGGCACTTCCTCCCACGCGCCGCGCAGGTCGACGAGCGGCTCGGACACGACCATGAACGCGTCGTCGCCGGCTTCGGCGATGCGCGGGTTATGCGGATACAGCTCGTGCAGGTGCTTGAACGACGTGCTGTGGAACAGCGAACGCGATTGCCGTTCGCTGGAGTAGCGCACCGCGATGATCCGTTCGCCGTCGGTCGCGCAGATCGTCATGTTGAGCGGGTCGGCCACGCGATGCCGCGCGGCGGTTTCCTCGACCACGCCGACCATCCGCTCGAGCGCCGGCAGCGGCGTGTGCTCGAGGCCGTACGTCAGCGCGAGGCGGAACATCAGCTCGGAATCGGTCGAGCCTTCGAGCGTCGGGAACAGCGCGGGATCGACCTTCATCGTCAGGTCGCGGCGCAGCTTGTGGAAGTCGCGGATCAGCCCGTTGTGCGCGAACAGCCAGCGGCCGTGGCGGAACGGGTGGCAGTTGGTTTCCTGCACGGGCGTGTCGGTTGCCGCGCGAATATGCGCGATGAACATCCGCGAGCGGATCGCGCGCGCGGCTTCGCGAAGATTGCGGTCGTTCCACGCGGGATGCACGGAGCGGTAGCGGAACGGGAGTTCGTCGGGGTGCCCGTACCAGCCGATGCCGAAGCCGTCGCCGTTGGTGGTCGTGGCACCCAGCTCCGAATGCAGGCTCTGGTCGATCAGCGAATGCTTCGCGCGGAACAGCACGGTCTCGAGATGGATCGGATTACCCGTATAAGCGAGCCAGCGGCACATGGAGCGCTCCTTCACGATGGATCGTTCGCGCATGGTAGCCGACTTCGCGGCGCATCCGGGTCCGGGTGCGCCGCCGAATCTTCATACAACGCGTGCCCGCACGCGCGCTGCGCAACCGCCCGGCCAGGCGGCCGGGCGCCACGCAGCAGTCGTCATGCAACGGCTGTCACGCCCCGTCGCCGAGCGCGTCCATCACGCGCGCCGAATAGACGAGCGCCGCGCCCGCATTCAGCGCAATCGCGACGCCGAGCGCTTCCGCCACTTCCTCCTTGGTCGCGCCATGCTTCGCCGCTTCGGCCGTGTGCACGGCGATACAGCCGTCGCAGCGCGTGGTGACGGCCACCGCGAGCGCGATCAGTTCGCGTGTTTTTGCGTCGAGATGGCCCGTCTTGGCACCGGCGCCGGACAGCGCCTTGTAGCCGGCCAGCGTATCGGGCGACAGCTTGGCGATCTCGCCGATGCGCGTCGAGAGTTCCTTCCGGTATTCGTTCCAGTTCAGCATGATGCGTCCTTTCGAGTAGAGGTGAGGAGGGCGGCGGGCGCCGCGATCTCGGGCGATGCAGGGCTATTCTGATCGCTCGCGCTGAGGGTTTCGATACGCTAGAGTGTCAATTTTTAGCGCGATCGTCTCATGGATGCATTGAGTCAACTGCTGTCGCTGGGTCGCAGCCATGTCGAACTCGACGTGCGTTGCCTGCTCGACGGGCCGTTCGCGATGCCGCACGACCCATTGCCGCCCGGCGAGGCGGCGTTCCACCTGGTGCTGGCCGGAACCTGCCGGCTGCGTACCGCCGACGGGCGCACGCTGCAGCTCGACGACGGCGATTTCGTGCTGCTGCCCGCGGGCGGCGCGCACGACCTGCTCGATGCGGGAGCCGGCCGGTCGCGGGCCTTCGCGCCGCTGCGCGAATCGGGCACCGGCGGCGGCGCGGTGCTGCCGGTCAAGTCGAATCTCGACCCGGCCGAACCGGGCGGCGCGAGCGTGGATCTGCTCTGCGGACGGTTCGTCTATGCGCGCGGCGCCGGCGAGCTGCTGATGCGCACGCTGCCGCACGTGCTGCACGTCGGGTTGCGCGAGGCGTCGGGATTCGCGCCGCTGCAACTGCTGACGAGCGTGCTGCGCACCGAGGCATCGAATGTGCAGCCCGGCGCCGGTGCGATCGTCAACGCGCTCGGCCAGGCGCTGCTCGCGTATGCGTTGCGTGCGTATGGCCGCGGCGCGCGCGTGCCGTCCGGCTGGCTTGCGCTTGCGGCCGATGCGCGGCTCGGCCCGTCGGTCCAGGCCGTGCTGCAGGCGCCGGAGAAGCCCTGGACGGTCGAGTCGCTCGGCGGCGCGTCGGCGATGTCGCGCGCGACGTATGCGCGGCATTTCCGCGAGAAGGCCGGGATGAGCGTCGGCGCGTTCGTCGCGCAGATCCGGATGATGCATGCGTGCGCGCTGCTGCAGGACACGCAGCGCGGGCAGGCGGAGATCGGGCAGGCGGTCGGTTACCAGTCCGAGGCGGCCTTCGGCAAGGCGTTTCGTGCGGTGCTCGGCACGACGCCGGGGCGCTGGCGGCGCGCGCAGCGCGAAATGTAAGACTGCAAGCGCGGCCTCTTGGCGCGCGCCAAAGCTGCTACCATGCGCGAAACGTAGTTCAACGAAAACGATTTCGAACAAGAAGAAAGAGAGGGCAAAGTTATGAACCAGACCAGCATCCAGCAGCCGTCGTTCGCGTTCGTGGCCGCGTCGTGGGCCGCGCTGCTCGCCGGCTTCGCGGCATTCCTGATCGGACTCTGGAACGCCGGCATGCAGCTCAACGAGAAGGGCTACTACTTCACCGTGCTGGTGTTCGGCCTGTATGCGGCGATCTCGCTGCAGAAAAGCGTCCGCGACCGCGCGGAAGGCATTCCCGTCACGGGCATCTATTACGGCCTCAGCTGGATCGCGCTGCTGCTGTCGATCGCGCTGCTGATCGTCGGCCTGATCAACGCGACGCTGCAGTTGAGCGAAAAGGGCTTCTACGCGATGTCGTTCGTGCTCGCGCTGTTCGGCGCAGTGGCCGTGCAGAAGAACACCCGCGACCTGCAGAGCGCGAAGCCGCGCTTTACCGACTCCGATTCCACGTCGTCCGTCCAGGAGTGACGGCCCGCGAGGCGGGCGCCCAAGGGGCCGCCCGTTCGCGATGACGGCCGTGGGCGAACCGCATTCGC
Source organism: Burkholderia cepacia (assembly GCF_001039005.1). Taxonomy (GTDB): domain Bacteria; phylum Pseudomonadota; class Gammaproteobacteria; order Burkholderiales; family Burkholderiaceae; genus Burkholderia; species Burkholderia theae. Next base: position 88,198 of record NZ_LDWR01000005.1, on the reverse strand, counting down.
CGGTACGCCGCGGACTCCCCGCCGATTCGTTTCATCCATGCCGGTGCGCATGACGATGGAGATATTCAGGATGCCAGACATCACAGAAGAAACCGCACCGTGCACGCGCGCGGCCGCTCGTTCCGTGGCCGCGAAGGCCGCGCTCGTGCTGGAGACGAACAACCTGCGCGGCGGCGCCGGCCTCGCACAGGCCGTCGATAGCCTGAAGCGCCTCGTAGCGGCGCTGTCGAAGCAGACCGTGCCGCCGACGGCACTCGCGCAATGGATCATCACGCACGATGGCCTGCCCGCCGATGCGTGCGCGCAGATCGTCGCGCTTGCCGGCCGCCCGATCGACTTCGTCGAGATCGGCGCGAGCACCGGCTACTACGACGCGAAGAACGATGGGTTCGACCGCGTCGACGCGGCGCGCTGCGACATCGTCGTGTTCGGCGATGCCGATTGCCGGCCGGCCGACGACTGGCTCGAGCATCTGCTCGCACCATTCGCGCGCGACGCGGACGAGGCGCCCGTCGCGGTGGCGGGGCGCACCAGCTATGCGCCGAACGTGCTCGGCATCGCGCTGACGTCGATCGATTTCATGTATTTCCCGAGCCCGCTGCGCGACGGCGCGACACGTAATTTCTACGCGAACAACGTTGCGTTCCGGCGCGACGTGTTCGCGTCATTCCGCTACGAGCCGCTCGACGGCGTCTATCGCGCGCATTGCCAGGTGATGGGGCTGCGGATGCAGGCTGCCGGCGTGGCCATCGAATTCGCGCCGGACGCCCACACCGAGCATCGGCTGCCGGACACGCAGCGCGAATCGCTGAAGCTGCGCTGGATGCGTGGCGAGGACAGCGTCGCGCTGACGCCGTATCTCGTGAGCGCGTATCTGCCGCGCCACTGGCAGTGGTTCGGACGCAGCGGCCCGCTCGGTCCGTTCTGCGTGATGGCGATGCGACTCGGCTACAGCCTGCGCGCGCTCAATCGCCAGCAACTGCCGCGGCTCGGCGCCGCCCGCTATCTCGCGGCGGTCGGCGTCACGATCGTCGCGTCCGGCGTCGATACGCTCGGCGCGATCGCCCGCGGTTTCGGTCTCACCGGGCGCGCATCGGCCCGGCGCGATCTCGAAGCGCTGTCCTATCACCGTCATTGACACGGCGCCGCCACGACCGCCGACACCCCGCATCCATCCCGACGACGACCATGCCCTCACTCGCCACCCGTGTTGCCTGCCTCGCCCTGTTTGCCGCCAGCGCCGGCGCCCATGCCGCGCCGGTCGATCACGCGGGGCGCGGGATCTACCACTTCGCGTCGCAAAGCGGCTGCCCGTTCGCGAGCGCGGCCGCGACGGACTGCAATCGTGTCGCGCTCGATGCGCCCGACGTTCATGCCAGCATCGATACCGACGCGCATGCGATCGTGTTTTCGAGCGATGCGAATCGCCGCACGAAGGACGTGCTCGGCGACGTGCTGCTGCAGGGCACGGGCGTCGACGGCGACGGCCGGCGCGTGCCGTTGAGCGTGCACGTGCTGCTGCGTCGCGATGGTGCGAAGTGGGATCGCGACGTGTACGTTCATGCGCCCGTGCGCGGCAAGTTCACCGATGTCCGGATCGATCCGTATCGTGTGCGCGTGAAGGAGGGCGACGGCGAGCGTGACATGCTCACGCCGGACGAAACGCTTGCGCTGTTCGCGCATCCGTCGCTGGCATCGCGGCTCGCGCGCCATCTCGTGAAGGTGAGCGCGACCGATCCGAAGCAACCGTTGGCGGACGACATCACGATCGCGCTCGGCGTCGGCGGCCTGACAAAGTCGGTCGCGCGCGCGAGCTTCACGTCGAACGCACCGCATGATGCCGACGTCGAGCGCGCGCTCGCGTCCGGCACGTGGTCGATCCGTTTCGATGCGCTGAGCGATCACATTCCGGTGTGGGTCGCGCAGCGCGAGCTGTTCCTGTTCGGTCTCGACGGCAGCGCACTCGTGAAGGACGTGCGCGCGCGCGGCTTCAGGAAGAACGACCGGATCGAATTCGGCGCGCGCGACGGCAACGGCTATCTGCGCGTGAACGGACACGAGGAGGCATTCGCGGGCGCGGCCGCATCCGCGCATGCGTTCATGCAGGAAAGCTTCGTCGGCCTGATCCTCGGCTGGCGTCGCGATTCAATTGCTGCTGCGGCGGCCGCGACGAAATCCGCGTCCGCACGGGGCGTGCCCGCATGACCTCGGCGCGCGAACTGCCCGTTTCGCCGCAGGCGTCGCACGGCGAGCGCTTCGACTGTCTCGATGCGCCCGTGCCGCGTGGCGTGGCGCGGGCACGGGCCTATCTCGTCGATCGCATCAAGCGGGCGGCGCTCCGGCAGCTGCATCGCAGCCCGCATGGCGAGCGCTGGCTGTTGCGCATGTACCTGATCGGCGAAGAAGCGACCGAGTGCGCGCTGCACGAGGACTGGACCGGGCAGCCGCCGGACTGGCTTGCGCCGCGGATCGAGCAGCATCTCGCGGACGAGCACCGCCACGCGGCCGCGTTTGCCGATGCGCTGCGAGCGCGCGGCGTCACGCCGTCGACGGCGCCGCACGAACTCGACTGGCTGAGCCGGCGCAAGATCATCCGATGGCGGCGGCTCGCGCAGCGCCATGCGCCGCACTTCGCGCAAGGCAAGCTCGTGCCCGCCTATGCGGCGGGCCTGTGTGCGGAACAGATGGCGATGCGCGTGCTCGCGCGCCACTGCGAGACGATCGGCGCGGCGCATCCGTTGTATCCGCTGTTCGCGCGCGTGCTCGCCGACGAGACGCGGCACGTCCGGCTCTGCTCGGACACGCTGCGCCGTCTCGTTGCACCGTCCGAAGCCGCACATCTCGCCGCGTTGCTGGACGAGATTCGCGCGATCGAGGCCGGCTTCGGCGTGACGGGCGCACTGGCGATGTATGCGGCCGGCTGGCTCCAGTCGCTTCGTCCGCACGCATGATGCAGCGGATCGTCTATCTCGCGACGGCCGACGCGCGCGGCCACCTGATGCGTGCGCAACTGCTCGTGCATGCGCTGCGCGCGGCCGGTGCGCAGGTCGACGTGCTGACGACGTCCGATGCGGGGCAGGCATTCCTGTCGGCATTCGGCATCGACGCGGCCGTGCTGTCCCGTCACTACGCGGTGCAGTTCGACGAACGGCAGAACATGCTGCGCGATGCGACCGATCGCAACGTCGCGCACTACGTATTCAGGCCGACGCGCATGCTGCGCGACATCGCGCGGCTGCATGCGATCGTCCGCGATGCCGATCTCGTGATCAACGACTCGTTTCAACCGGCGCTGCTGTTCATGGGCGCGGTGCCGGGCTGGCGGCGTCGCATCGTTCACGTGTATGGCGGCAGTCTCCGCCGCGCGTTGACCGCGAACTTCGACGAGCGGCTGCCGCGCGCGCTGGCGCGTGCTTTCGCACGGATCGTCGACTGGCAGATCGATTCGGCGCTGGGCTGCATCGAGCACGACTTTGCGTACGACGTCCCTGACGATGCGCCGCGCTCGCACCTGCATTGCCGGCTGCCGACGCCGGTGCCGGTCGCCGTCGAACTGCCGGCTTCGGAGCCGGCTGCCGCGGCCATTTATCTGAACCCGCACTTTCGCGATGTCGCGATTGCCGATGCGCTGTCGGCCGGGATGCGCGACGCGGGGCTCACCGCGCACCGCGTGGGCGAGGGGTACGCCGGGCACGACGGCTGGACCGGCGTCGACGCGGACTGGTCGACGCGCGCCGCACATGCGCCGCTGATCGTATCGGCGCCCGGCATGGCCGCGCTGTCGATCGCGCGCGTGTATCGTCGCCCGATCCTGCTCGTGCTGACCGATCAGCCCGAGCAGGCGAGCAACGCCGCGCGCGCGGCACGGCTGCAACTCGTGCACCGCGTCGTCACGTGGCGCGGCGATGCGGCCGCGTTCCGGCACGAAGTCGGGCAGGCCGCAACCGAGCTGATGTGCAATCCCGGCACACCGGCGGGAACGATCGCCGGTCGCGAGCATGCGCATGCACGTGTGGATGCATGGACGTCGCGCGTCCTCGCGTTGCGCCCGCGGGCGCAGGCGATCGACGCCGATACGCGATGCGAGGCGCCGGCGCCGCGATGAACACGTTGTCGTTTCGAGACGAGCGCCGGCTCGATATCCGGCAGATGCTGGCCGCGACGTTCGGCATGGTTGCCGGCCTTGCGATCTTCCTTTTGCTGGAGCGCGGCGTCACGCCGCGCTATGTGTTCGCCACGGCGATCGATGCGCGGATTCCTTTCATCGCGTGGTCGTGGGCCATCTATGTCGGCTTCTTTCCGTTCGTGATTGCGCTTGCCGCGTATGCAAGGCCATCTGCGTTCGCCGCGTTCAAGGAGGCCGTGCTGATCGCGTTCGTGCTCGGTGTCGTGTCCTTCCTGCTGTTTCCGGAAGCGGTGCCGAGGCCGGATGTCGCGGAGATCGGCAATGCGTTCGTGCGCCAACGTCTTGCGCGCATGTGGCAGCTCGATTTCGCGGCCAACGGTTTTCCGAGCCTGCACGTTGCGGTGACGTGCCTCGCCTGCCGGATGCTCGCGGACCGGCGCCGGATCGTGGCAACGGCGATCGGGCTGCTGATCTGTACGTCGACGTTGACGCTCAAGCAGCATACGGTTGCCGATGTGCTGGGCGGCGTGGCGCTCGCGATGGCCAGTGCGCTGTGGGTCGAGCGCCGTTCGCTGCGCAGGAGGCTCGCGTGACGGATGCCCAGGTTCATCACGCCGGATCGAACGCCGAGCTCGCGCGGTTCGTGCCCGATCCCGCGCTGTTTCGCGTGAACGCGTCGCGCATCGGCGCGGCGCTGGCAGGCGACTGGCTGATGATTGCCGCCGCGTTCGCGGTTGCGATCGCATTCCCGCATCCGCTCGTGTACGCGGTTGCCGCGATCGTGATCGCGCGCAGCCAGCTCGCGCTCGCGGTGATGATGCACGAAGGCGCGCACGGGTTGCTGGCACGGAACCGGCGCGTCAACGACGCGTTGGGCCAGTTGTTTGCGGCCGGCCCGCTGTGGCTGTCGCTGCGCACGTATTGCGCGGGCCATCTGAAGCATCATCGCGCGCCGATGCAGTCGGACGATCCCGTCGCGCTGCTGTTCGGCGTTCACGACTATCCGGTGACGCGCGGGCGGCTGGTCGGCCGCCTGCTCGCCTACGCGTGCGGGATCGGCTACGTGACGAGCGTCGTGAAGCTCGCGCGCGGTGAGTTTGCGCATGCGTTGCCGAAGGTCGGCAAGTCGCGCGCGTATGCCGCGTGGGAAGTCGCATCGATGCTGGCCGGCAACGGCGTGCTGTTCGGCGCGCTCGCGCTGGCCGGGCATCCTCTGCTGTACGTCGCGTTGTGGATCGTGCCGTCCGTCACGCTGTTGCCGCTCGCCGGGCAGGTGCGCGCGATCTTCGAGCACGCCGGGCTGCCGGCTGGCGCGGACCAGAGCCGCAACGCGCGCACGATCGTCCGGCGTTCGTGGCAGACGTTCCTGTTCGGCCCGCACGCGATTCATTTCCATATCGAACATCACCTGTTCACGCGGATGCCGTTCCATAACCTGCCGATCGTGCACCGGCAACTCGCGCAGCGGCAGTTGCTGCCGGACGGCAATCTGTACGCGGGATACGGTGCGGTGCTGCGCGACGTGAGCGTGCGCTGACACGTCGTCCGGCGCCGCATGCCCATCTTCCAGGAGCAAAAAAGTGAGAGTCGATTTCAAGCCGCGGATCCTGCATCGGGCGGTGCTTGCCGTGGCGCTCGCGATGCTGGCGGCCGGCGCGTGCGCCCAGACGGACCCTGCGGCGGCAACGCCCGCGAAGACCGATGCGCCGGCCGTCATCGCGGTCGGGAACGGGCCGGCCGGCATCGCGTTCGGGCCGGACGGCAAGCGCCTGTACGTCACCAGCAACAGCGACAACACGGTCGCGGTGATCGACGTGGCGGCCGGGCAGCGTATGCGCGATCTGGGCGATCGACCGGCGAAGCCAGCCAAGGATGGGTGTCCTGACAACTTTTGTCGCGGGATGGGGGCGACGGGTATCGCGATCGCTGCCGACGAACGCCATGCGTACGTCAGCTCGATGCGTCCCGATTCGCTGGCGCAGCTCGATCTCGACAGCGGGCGTGTCGATGGCGTCGCGAAGGTGCAGCGTTTTCCGCAGGCCGTCGCGGTGTCGCCGGACGGCACGCGCGCGTATGTGCTCAACGTGGTCGCCAATTCGGTATCCGTCGTCGATCTCGCGACCTTCCGCACGCTCGGCAAGCCGATTGCGCTGAGCGGCGGGAACGCCGGCAACCAGCCGTTCGGGCGGCCTGCCGCGCTCGCGTTGTCCGCGGACGGCCGGCGCCTGTTCGTCACGAACGGCGTGGCGGGCGGCATCGATGCCTTCGATACGCAGACGCGCGCGCAGGTCGGCACGATCGCCGATGCCGACGCATACGACGTTGCGGTCGAACCGCGTTCCGGCGATCTGGTCGCGCTGTTTCGCGACGGCATCGCAGCCTATGACGCGAACACGTTGCGGCCGCGTCAGGCCGCGCAGTATTGCCGCGCGCTGACGAGCTATCGCTTCGCGTTCAGCCCGGACGGCCACACGGTGGCTTTCACGCTGCCGCAGGAGAACACCGTGCTGGTCGCCGATCGCGCGACGGGCATGCTGCGCGCGGCATATCGCACCGGCGAATGGCCGCTCGCGCTGACGTTCAGTCCGGACGGCAGCCGGCTCGCGGTGCTCAATGCGAGCCAGGACGGCAGCGTGTCGCTGTTCGATGTGCGCGATCCGGGGCGATTGGCCGACTATGTCGCCGCCAACGGCGAGCTGTTCTGCCAACCAGCTGCGCAGGCCGCGTCGCAGTGAACGACAGGAATCGTCCGGCTGGCCCGCGCGATGCGCGTACCGGCAGCCGGCGTGAATGGAACGGGTAAGGAGAAGAGGATGATCCGGAATGCGAACGGGTTGGGCGTGCGCATCGCGACCTGCGCGGCCGTGGCCGTGCTGCTGAGCGCATGCGGCAATTTTCCGCTGGCGGGCGGGCCGTCGCTCGAATGGGTAGCCGGCACGCCGGGTTCGGAAGGCAATCTCGACGGCACCGGCGCGGCTGCGCGTTTCGCCGGCGCCCTGCGGCTGCATGTCGATCGTGACGGCGGCGTGCTCGTGGTGGACAAGTACGCGTCGACGGTGCGGCATATCGATGCGCAGGGCCATGTGACGACGCTGGCCGGCCGCAGCGGCGTGCGCGCGTATCAGGACGGCGTATCGTCTGCCGCGCGCTTCGACCAGCCCGGTGACGCCGTACGTGCGCCGGACGGCACCGTCTACGTGGCCGACGCCGGCAATTCGCTGGTGCGCGCGATCCGGCCGGACGGCACCGTCGTGACGATCGCGGGCGTGCCCGGCAAGTCGGGCGATGCCGATGGTCCGCGCGGGGTCGGCCAGCTCGATCAACCGGACGCCGTCGCGCTCGACGGGCAGGGCCGGCTCTGGACGCTCGAACAGTACTCGGGCCATTTGCGTATCGTCGGCGCGGACGGATCGGTGGCGACGTGGAAGCAGCCCGACGGCGATTGCATGCCGACGCGGATCCGCGCGATCGCGGCGAGCCCGGATGGCGCGATCTGGATCACCGACGGCAAGACGTTCGGCCGTGTGACGCCGACCGGTTATACGCCGCTGCCTTCATGCAAGGCCGCCGACGCGTCGGACGTGGCGGCGGCTGCGAGCGACGCAGCCGCCGCTGCCACGCGCGTGCCGCCCGAACCCGGTCCGGTCGCCGCATTGGCCGGCAGCGTGCCGTTCATCGGCGCGGCGCCGGCCAGCGAGACTGACAAGAACACCGAAGCAAGCGACGCACATGACGATCCCGACTACATCGCACTTGCGTTCGACGGCGCGGGACAGATGATCGCGGCCAGCGCACGTTCGATCGTGACCGTCGGCGCCGACGGCAAGCCGAGCGCGACCGTGCGCATCGCGCAGCCGACGTTGCGCCGCGGCCGCTTGGACGATCGCGACCTGACGTCGCTGGCGATCGACGGATCGGGCCGCCGGCTGGTGACGACGGGCAGCGGCGAGGTCGTGCTGCAGGCGGCGCCGGACGGCCGCCTGCTCGCGTACGCGGGGGTGAGCAATCGCAGCGATGCGCTGCTGGTGACCGACACGGCCGACGCGAAGGCCGTGCCGTTGCCGGGATCGGTCGACGACGACTTCGCGGTTGCCGCCGACGGCACGATCTACTACGTCGACCGGCTCGACGACGCGATCTACCGGATCGCGCCGGACGGCAAGGGCGAGCTGTGGGCAGGCGCGCCGGACGACAAGGGGCGCAGCGACGGGCCGCGCTTGAGCGCGCGCTTCCGCTATCCGTCGGGGCTCGCACTGGATGCGTCGGGCAACCTGTATGTCGCGGACAGCGGCAATGCGCTGATCCGGCGCATCGATCCGCAGGGCAACGTGCAGACGGTGAGCGGCAAGGTCAGCGACGAGACGCGGGTCGACGGCCCGTTCGCGCAGGCGACGTTCTGGCGGCCGCGCTACCTGCGTTTCGACCGCGATGGCCGGCTGTACGTGCTCGACGACAGTCCTTATGTCGCGGGCCACGGCGCGAGCATCCGCCGGCTCGATTTCTCGACGGGAACGGTCGCGACGGTGGCGCGCGAGGCGCAGCAGTACAAGATTCCGCGCGAAGACGTCGAGCGTTTCGTCGCGAGCCGGCGACGGCCAGGCAGCTATGAAGATCTGGCGATCGGCCCGCAAGGACAGCTCTACGTGCTGAGCCGCGATGTGATCTGGCAGATCGATCCCGCAACCGGCGCCCACCGGATCCATTTCCTGCCCGGGCCGTGGCCGGCCGCGGAGCACGCGTACTACGGCGCGCTTGCGAATGCGAAGTCGCGCGACGAGGAGGACCGGCTGACGAACAACCTGATCAGTTGCGACTGGACGTGGTGCATGCCCGACCGGATCGCGGCCGATGCAAGCGGCAACGTGTACGTGAGCGACAGCGGGAACCATACCGTGTTGCGGATCGACGCGAAGGGCGATGCGGCGGTGATCGCCGGGCAACTCGGGTCGCGCGGCAATCGGCCCGGCGCGTTGCCGGGGTCGCTGAATCGACCGTCGGGGATGGTCGTCACGCCGCAAGGCGATCTGTTCGTCGAAGTCGGGGAGGCGGGGATCGTGCGATTGCGCGCGCCGGGAGCAGCGGCGGGGCAGGTGCCGGTTGCGGCGGCGACGTCCGACGGGGCCGTGGCGGCGAATGCGCGTCAGCCGTGATGGACAGGGTGATTGTGGCTTGTTTGCAGGCGCGTGGGCCGTAGCGATGGCCAGTGCTGGGCGCGAGCCGAAGGAACAGGGGCTTGGCATTGCTGTCGAGCCCCTTCTTGCATCCTGCTAGGCGATGAGCCTTGAGTCATCCGGCGCGTCGGGAAGGATGCCGGATGCTTGCGTATTCGATCGGAACTGAGAAGTCGAAATTGCGAATTCGACGCGCAGAAAGCAGACGCAAAAAAGCCTCCGCGCGGGAGGCTTCAATTACAACTATCTAAAAGATAGATGGTAGGGTGGGAGGGACTCGAACCCTCGACTCTCTGATTAAAAGTCAGATACTCTAACCAACTGAGTTACCACCCCACGTGCTCAAAAACTGCTCGAGAACCGGGAAACGACGGCGTCAGACTGTTGACTGTGCGTATCCCGGTGAAGTCCGCTGCTCCATCAACTGCAGCCGACGACCCGAAGAGCAAAAGATTATAGCGACGGATTGTTAGTGCGTCAACAATCCGCCACGATAATTATTTGATCGTTTCGAGCTTGCCCTGTGCCGTCTGCGCCGCGTTCGACCCGGCGTACTGCGAAACAACCTGCTCGAACGTCTTCTTTGCGGCCGCCTTCTGGCCTTGTTCGAGCTGGTTCGTACCGATCGCCACGAGCGCGTCGGCCGCGCGCGGGTGCTGCGGGAACTTGCTGACGATCCCTTGCCACGTCGCAGTCGAACCGCGGTAGTCGCGCAGCGCGTATTGCGCGTTGCCGAGCCAGTACTGCGCGGTCGGCTGGTAGGGGCTCTGCGGATACTTCGCGATGAAGCTGCGGAACGAAGCCGCCGCCGCCTTGAAGTTGCCGTTGCGGAACTGCTGCTGCGCCGCGCTGAGCGCATCCGTCTCACCCGGCTGCACGGTGCCTTCGACGCCGTCGATCGTCGCCTGCTGCGGCTCGAACTTCTTGAGCCGCGTGTCGAGATCCTGGTAGTACTCCTTCTGCTGCCGCTCGAGCGTCGTCAGCCGGTTCGTCAGGTCCTCGTTCTCGCCGCGCAGTGTCGCGACCTGCTGGTTCAGCTGGTCGAGACGGCTGGTTTGATCGAGGATCGTACGCTGGGCGGCCGACAGCTGGCTTGCCAGGTTGTCGGTCTTGCTGCGCAGGTCGAGCACGGCGCGGCGCGCTTCGTTGTCGTCGAACACGCCGGCGTGCGCCGGCGCGGCCGACCACGCCGCGCCCGCGACGCAGATTGCTGCGGCAACGCGCAGCCAGGATACACGGTGCGTCATACGGCGATTCTTCCGTTACTTACTGTTGGTAGACGAGGTCGGCGCGACGGTTCTGCGCCCACGATGCTTCGTCGTGACCCGTTGCCTGCGGCTTTTCCTTGCCGAGGCTCACGGCTTCCATTTGCGAATCGGACACGCCGAGCAGTGCCATCGCACGGCGGACGGCTTCCGCACGCTTCTGGCCCAGCGCGAGGTTGTACTCGCTCGTGCCGCGTTCGTCGGTGTTGCCCTGGATCAGCACGTGGCGCTGCGGGTGGCTCTTCAGGTACTGAGCGTGTTGCTGCATCAGCGACTGGTAGTCGTCCTTCACCGAATAGCTGTCGAAGTCGAAGTAGATGCTGCGCTTCGCGAGCGGGCTGTTCGGGTCGTTCAGCGGATCGACGTTCACTTGCGCGACGTTGTCGGCGCTCGGCTGCGTGCTTACCGCACCCGCGTTGTTTGCCTTGTCGTCGAGCTTCACGCCCGACTTGCACGCTGCGAGCGCGCTGATCATCATCACGGCCAGGGCCAGACGAGCTTTATTCGACATCATGGTTACTCTCCTTGTGGTCATTGCATGAAGGGCCCCCACGACGGCTCACGAACGGAGCCGCCCTGGACGGACAGGATCTGTGGCGGCGCGCTGCCGTCGGAGGGCACTGCAGCCAGAACGTTGCGACCACCCGACTGGGTAGCGTACAGAAGGTACTGGCCGTTTGCCGCGAAGCTCGGCGATTCGTCGTGGTTCGTATTCGTGATGGCGTTCGCCGCGCCGGATTGCAGATCCTGCACATACAGCTTGAAGCCCCCGCCCGTGCGGGAGATGTAGGCAAGCTGCTTGCCGTCCGGGCTCACGCGCGGGCTCGTGTTGTAGCTGCCGGTGAAGGTCACGCGCTGCGCGGCACCGGCGCTTTCGCCCTGTGCGGGCATCCGGTAGATTTGCGGCGCGCCGCCGCGATCGCTCGTGAAGTAGATCCAGCGGCCGTCCGGCGAATAGTACGGCTCGGTGTCGATCGAGCTGCTCTGCGTGAGACGGCGCAGGCCGCCGCCGTTCGCATTGACCGTATAGATTTGCGTATTGCCCGTGAGCGACAGCGCGACGGCGAGCGTGTTGCTGTCCGGCGACCACGCCGGCGCGCTGTTGTTGCCCTTCTGGTCGGAGACGATGTAGCGGTGGCCGGTCGGCAGGTCATGGATGTAGACGATCGGCTTCTTGCGCTCGAACGACACGTACGCGACCTTCGTACCGTTCGGCGACCAGGCCGGCGAGATGATCGGTTCGGCGCTCGTCAATGCGCTAATCGCATTTTGTCCGTCGGAATCGGAGACCTGCAGCTTGTACTTGTTGCCGATCTTGACCACGTACGACAGCCGCGTGGCGAACACGCCACGTGTGCCAAGCAGCTTCTGATAGATGTAGTCGGCGATCTGATGGCCGACCTTGCGCAGCGATCCGTCGTTTGCGGCCACCAGCGTCAGGCCGCCGAGGCTTTGCTGCTTCACGGTGTCGTACAGGATGAAGTTGACCTTGTACTGGCCGCTCGCTTCGCGGTTCACGCTGCCGGCGACGAACGCATTCGCGCCCTTGGCCTTCCATGCGCCAAGATCGACCGAGGCGGTCTCGGGCACGGGCGTGCTGCCCGCGTCGATGTTGGTGAATTTGCCGCTGCGGGCGAGGTCGGAGCGGACGATCGACGTGACCTGCTGTGGCAGGCCTGCCTCATTCGCGAAATTCGCGGTGGCAATGGGGAACTGGGTCGACCCGACACCGGTGATCAGCACGTTGACCTGGGCGTTAGCGGCGCTGCCCGCCGTAATCAGACACGAGGCCACGAGTGCCCTGAAACCTAGCTTTGTCATCAAACTCATGCTTCTTGCTTCCCGTATGGCTTGGATCGCTGCGCAACCGCAGAGAGACAGTAAAAATACCCGATTCGTTCCCGTCTGACAGCGACGCACGGAGTGTAAGCGTATTTCCTTTCACTCCGCCGCCTTGAAGGTAATCGTAATGTCAGACGGGGTACGACCGTTAGAATCGGGCGGCAACGGGACCGACGCGTGGATCGCACTGACCACGGCTTGATCCCACCCCGAATTCCCGCTGGAGCGGGAGACCGATGCGCTCAATACGTCACCGGTCGGCGTGCACCGAATCTTGACGACGGTGGTCAGGCCTGCGCGCTCGCCGGTCCAGACGATGTTCGGCTTGACGCGGCGGCGCACCTTGTCAGCATAGCCGGGCGTGGCGGCATTGCCGCCGGAGCCCGTGCCGGTGCCGCTCTTCGCGAGGCCTTCGCCGCCGCCTTCGCCGGCGCCGGACAGGCCCTGCATCTGCGCGAGACGCGCGCTGCGCTCGCGGTCGAGCTTGGCATTTGCCGCCGCGTTAGCCTTCGCTTCGGCCTTCGCCTTTGCCTGGGCTTCCGCCTTTGCCTTCGCGGCCGCGTCGGACTTGGCCTTCGCCGCCTGTTGCGCCTCGAGCTGTGCCTGCTTCTGCTGCTGAAGTTTCTGCTGTTCGAGCTTCTGCTGCTCGGCGAGCTGCTGTTGCTTGAGCTTGTCGGCCTGCTTCTGCCTGTCGCGTTCCGCGGCCTTCTGCGCGGCGAGCGCGGCAGCCTGCTGTGCCGCGAGCTGCGCGCGCCGGGCGTCGTCTTCCTGCTGGGCCTTCAGTTGCTGCGCGCGGCGCTGCTGCTCGAGCAGCGCTTCGCGCGCGGCCGCTTCCTGCTGCCGCTTCTTCTGCTGCAGCGCGATGTCGGCCTGCTCGTCGCGCACCGGGGGAGGGGGCGGCGCGACCTTCGCGGGCGGCGTCACGACGGGCCGCGGCGCGGCGACGTCGGGCACCTCGGTCCACAGCTCGGCTTCGGCGCCGGCCGGCGTGCTGTTCTGCCACTGCACGCCGTGATAGAGGAACAGCGCGAGCAGCACGTGCATCAGCGCGGCGAGCGCGAACGCGCGCCACGTGCCGCGCTCGCGGGGAGGCTGAGGCGGGTAGCCGGTGCCGCGCGTGGATTGCTGCGGGTTCATTGCGATTTGACGAGGAGACCGACGCGCTTGACGCCGCGCGCCTTCAGATCGGACATCACGGTCATCACCGCATCGTACTGCACGGTCTTGTCGGCCGCGATCACGACCGGCTGGTCCGGATGATCGGCCTGCCGGGCCGAGATGAAGCCGTCGAGCTCGGCCTTCGTCATCGTGTCTTCCTGGGTCGCGCCCGAGTCGCCCTTGTACTTGACGCTCATCGTGCGGTCGGCCTTGATGTTGACGACGACGGGCGGGGTCTGCTCCTGCGGCGCGGCATTGCCGACGGTCGGCAGATTGATGATCGACGGGGCGACGAGCGGTGCGGTGACCATGAAGATCACGAGCAGCACCAGCATCACGTCGATGTACGGCACGACGTTGATGTCGGCCATTGCACGGCGCGAGCGGCCGCCGCGCATGCTGGATCGGATGGGACTTCCTGCCATGGCGCGCTCCTTACTGGGCCTGACGCTGCAGGATGTTCGAGAACTCTTCGATGAAGGTCTCGAAGCGGATCGCGAGGCGGTCGATGTCGTGCGCGTAACGGTTGTACGCGACCACGGCCGGAATCGCGGCGAACAGGCCGATCGCGGTGGCGACGAGCGCCTCGGCGATGCCCGGTGCGACGTTCGCGAGCGTGGCCTGCTGCACGTTCGCGAGGCCGCGGAACGAGTTCATGATCCCCCAGACCGTGCCGAACAGACCGATGTACGGGCTGACCGAGCCGACCGATGCGAGGAATGCGAGGTTTGCTTCGAGCACGTCCATTTCACGCTGGAACGACGCGCGCATCGCGCGGCGTGCACCGTCGAGCACGAGGCCCGGATCGCTGATGCGCTTTTCCTTCCCCTTCAGGAATTCGCGCATCCCCGATTCGAAGATCCGCTCGAGCGCGCCGATCGTGTGGCGGTTGTTGGCCGCGCTCTGGTACAGCGCCTGCAGGTCGCCGCCCGACCAGAAATCCTTCTCGAAGCGTTCGGTCTGCACACGCGCGCGGCGGATCGCAAACCACTTGCGGAAGATGAAGGTCCACGACATCAGCGACAGCAGCAGCAGCAGCCCCATCACGGCCTGGGCCAGCACGCTCGCGTTGAGGACGAGGGAAATGATCGACAGGTCTTGAGAAGTGTTCATAGAGGTTTGAGTAACGTCCCTTCGGGGCGCCCGGTATGCGTGTGGCGCGGCGCGCCGGCCATGCCTGGCGCCGAACCTTGCTTAGTATCGAATCAGGAAGGCAAGTTCATAGGCTTTGTCTAAACGGCGCTCATGCGAGCTTCGTTGACAATACAGTCTGCCCGGCCTCGATGACGGGCCCGCGGTGCAGTGCGTCGAGCACGACCGGCGGGATGGCCGCGGGCCGGATGCCGGTACGGTCGACGCAGCCGAGGCGGATGTGTCCGGCCACGAGCAGCGTGTCGCCACACCAGGCTTCCTGCGTGAATTCCACCGATGCGCGGCCGATGCGTCCGGGCCGGCTCGTGATCGCCAGCGTGTCGTCGAGTCGCGCCGGCGCGCGGTAGTCGAGCGACGTGCTGCGGACGATGAAGATCGCGTCGGTATCGTCGGCGAGCCGGCGCTGGTCGATGCCGCATGCGCGCAACCACTCGGTGCGGGCGCGTTCGAAGAACTTCAGGTAGTTGGCATAGAAGACGATGCCGCCTGCATCGGTATCCTCGTAGTACACGCGCACCGGCCAGGTAAAGCCGGAAGGCGCTTCCGGGGGGCGGGTAGGCTGAGTCATGGCGCGCATTCTACCGGAAGGCGGGAACCGGATTCGTAACGGTTTCGTAACGGAATGTAGTACGACGTAGCACACCGCGGGCCGGCCGGAGGCGGCCGCGGTGTGCCCGGTGTGTCAGCCGCGATGGATCGTGAGGCCGGCCGGCGCCTGGGCGACCGGCATCATCTCGATCGTGTTGATGTTCACGTGCGCCGGGCGCGTCGCGATCCAGTAGATCGTGTCGGCGATGTCCTCGGCCGTGAGTGGCTGGACGTTCTGGTAGACGTTCGCGGCCTTCGTGTCGTCGCCGCGGAAGCGGACGTTGGAGAACTCCGTGCCGCCGCACAGGCCTGGCTCGATGTCGGTGACGCGCAGCGGCGTGCCGAGCAGGTCGGCGCGCAGGTTCAGGCTGAATTGTCGGACGAAAGCCTTGGTCGCGCCGTATACGTTCCCGCCCGGATACGGATAGGTGCCGGCAACCGAACCGAGATTGAAGATGTGGCCGCGGCCGCGCGCGATCATGCCGGGCAGAAGCGCATGCGTGACCGTGACGAGGCCCGTGCAGTTCGTGTCGATCATCGTGTGCCATTCGTCGAGGCTGGCCTTCTGGGCCGGTTCGACGCCGAGCGCGAGGCCGGCGTTGTTGACGAGCACGTCGAGCGCCGCGAATTCGGCGGGAAGGGTAGCCGGCACGGCTTCGACGGCTGCGCGGTCGCGCACGTCGAGCTCGAACGGCAGAAGGGAATCGCCGAGTTCGGCGGCGAGCGCGTCGAGACGATCCTTGCGACGCGCGGTCGCGACGACGCGGTGGCCTCCGTTGACGAAGGCACGGGCGATGGCGGCGCCGAAGCCGGCGGACGCGCCTGTGACGAACACGATCATTGCTGCTCCTGGTCGGTGACAAAGTAGCGGGTGGTATCCCGCAAGCCTACTGAGATTGCCGCACCGCGGCAAGGCGCCAAAGCGTTTCGGCACGGGCGCGTAGAGTCTGGCCCCAATTGCCTGAGGCGCACTGCCGTGCGGTTGCCTATTCATGACGCATCCAATACACTAACGCGCTCATCACCCCTGCGTGACTGGCGATAGAACCCTTCGGGTTCAAGGTGGAGCATCCCACCGTGAAGCGCGGGGCGCCGTTTTTGCCGTTCGCCTGGGCAGCCGTTGTGCGCCGTTGCGTGCATCGCCGGTGGCTGTCCTGCCTCGCGTCATACGGATTCTTCCGCCACGTCGAGCTGGTCCCGCCAGCAACGCACTGTCCTCGGCCACTCCGGTCAACCTGTACACACTTAACGGAAACCGTATGTTTGACAGAGCCCAAAGCACCATCGCGAACGTCGATCCCGAAGTCTTCGCAGCGATCGAACAGGAAAACCGCCGCCAGGAAGATCACATCGAGCTGATCGCGTCGGAAAACTACACGAGCCCGGCCGTGATGGCCGCGCAGGGCTCGCAGCTCACGAACAAGTACGCGGAAGGTTATCCGGGCAAGCGCTACTACGGCGGTTGCGAGTATGTCGACGTGGTCGAGCAACTGGCGATCGAGCGCGTGAAGCAGCTGTTCGGTGCGGAAGCCGCGAACGTGCAGCCGAACTCGGGTTCGCAGGCGAACCAGGGCGTGTTCTTCGCGATGCTCAAGCCGGGCGACACGATCATGGGCATGAGCCTCGCGCACGGTGGTCACCTGACGCACGGCTCGCCGGTGAACATGTCGGGCAAGTGGTTCAACGTGGTGAGCTACGGCCTGAACGAGAACGAAGACATCGACTACGAAGCGGCCGAGAAGCTTGCGCAGGAACACAAGCCGAAGCTGATCGTCGCGGGCGCATCGGCGTTCTCGCTGAAGATCGATTTCGAGCGTCTGGCGAAGATCGCGAAGTCGGTGGGCGCATACCTGATGGTCGACATGGCGCACTACGCGGGTCTGATCGCGGCGGGCGTGTATCCGAACCCGGTGCCGCACGCGGATTTCGTGACGACGACGACGCACAAGAGCCTGCGCGGCCCGCGCGGCGGCGTGATCCTGATGAAGGCCGAGTACGAGAAGCCGATCAACTCGGCGATCTTCCCGGGCATCCAGGGCGGCCCGCTGATGCACGTGATCGCGGCGAAGGCGGTGGCATTCAAGGAAGCGCTGTCGCCGGAGTTCAAGGCCTACCAGGAGAAGGTGGTCGAGAACGCACGCGTGCTGGCTGAAACGCTGGTGAAGCGCGGGCTGCGGATCGTGTCGGGCCGCACCGAAAGCCACGTGATGCTGGTGGACCTGCGTGCGAAGAACATCACGGGCAAGGCAGCGGAAGCGGCGCTGGGCGCGGCACACATCACGGTGAACAAGAATGCGATCCCGAACGATCCGGAAAAGCCGTTCGTGACGAGCGGCGTGCGCCTGGGTTCGCCGGCGATGACGACGCGCGGTTTCGGTCCGGCGGAAGCGGAGAAGGTGGGCAACCTGATCGCCGACGTGCTGGAGAACCCGGAAGATGCAGCGACGATCGAGCGCGTGCGCGCGCAGGTCGCCGAGCTGACCCAGCGTTTCCCGGTCTATCGCTGATCGATGCGCTGCCCGTTCTGCCGGCATGACGACACGCAGGTCGTAGACTCGCGCGTGTCCGAGGATGGCGCCGCGATTCGCCGGCGCCGTCGCTGCTCGGCTTGCGACAAGCGCTTCACGACGTACGAGCGGGTTGAGCTGTCCCTGCCGTTCGTCGTGAAGAAGGACGGCAGCCGCACGGAATTCGACCGTCGCAAGATCGTCGCCAGCATGCAACTCGCGCTGCGCAAGCGGCCGGTTGCTGCCGACGCGATCGACGCGGCGGTCGCCCGTATCGAATATCAACTGCTCGCGACAGGCGAGCGTGAGGTGCGTAGCGAGAAGCTCGGCGAACTCGTGATGAACGAGTTGCGTGGCCTCGATACGATCGCCTATGTCCGCTTCGCATCGGTATATCGCCGGTTCGAGGACGTTTCCGAATTTGCCGACGTGATCGAAGAGTTCCGTCGCGCTTCTCCCGCCAAGACACCGCGTAAGCGCTGACGCGCCGCGTCCGTTCATCGTCTTCTCCGTTGGTTCAGTTCGCGTCGATTGTGTCGGCCGCGATCGCATGTCGCCAGTCGGCCGTTCGGCAAATGGCGTGCGTCCGCACGCGTCGCTACAGTCGTCGCATCACCTTGACGGAAGGCGACTGCGATGGGACTTCACTGTCACCCCTTGAAAAACGTGGTGCGACGCTCGGGCGGGTTCACGCTCGTTGAACTGATGGTCGCCATCTCGCTGGCGGCCGGGCTCGCGCTCCATGCGGCGCCCGCGTTCGACCAGTGGCGCATGCGTGAACGCGTGGATGCGCGCTCCCGCGCACTGCTCGGGGCGCTGTCGTTTGCGCGGTCCGAAGCGACGCGTCTCGGCGTGCGCGTCACGCTGTGCCGGGCCGGGAGTGACGGCGCCTGTCTGCGTGCCGGTGAGCGGTGCGATCCGGCCGAATGGTCGTGCGACTGGATCGTCAGCGGGCAGTTCGACGGGCAGTCGCGCGTTCTGCGGCGCTATCCGCGCGATGCCGAAGTGGCCGTCGCGGGCGCAGCGCACGATCTGGCTTTCGCGCCGCCGGTCGGTCAGGCGGTCGGCGGAATCCGGCGCTTCGAATTGCATCCGCGGCGCGGCCCGTCCGGGGCCGACGACGCGCGCGTATCGCGTTGCGTGCGGATCGCGGCTGGCGGCCGGGCGCGTGTCGCCGCCGGCCGTTGCGACGCGGCGTGATCGCCATGCGCAACGCCATGCACGGCACGTCGCTGATCGAGGCGATGCTGGCCATCGCGCTGCTCGCGACCGTGATGCTGGCGGTGGCAGGCAGCCAGCTCGCGATGGCGCGTGCACAACGCGCGACGATCTGGCGCGAGCGCGCGCTGTGGCTGGCCGATGCGCGCATTGAGCTATCGCACGCAGCAGCGGGGGGCGACGCCGGTCTCACGGCACTGGCGGCTGCGTCGTTGCCCGGCGGCGCGATGACGCTCGATGAAGGCTCCGACGGTGTGCGTTACGCGGTGGTCGGCTGGCGCGGCGGCAATACGGCCGCGTCGCCGCGATGCGAAACCGCTGGCGTGTCGGCGCAGCCGCCGTCGTGCGTCCGGATTCCGTTTCGGGAGGCTGCCGCCGATGCAGGTTGATCGCCGCATGCGTGCCCATACGCTGCTCGAAGTGCTGATTGCGATGACCGTCGGTCTCCTCGTGCTCGCTGCGGCCGGTGCGCTGTACCACGCGCAACGCGTTGCGCAGCGGCGCGCGGAAGACGGGTTCCGGATGCGCGATGCGGCCGGCACCGCGCTGATGCTGATCGGTCAGCAGATCCAGATGGCGGGATTCAGGCCGCTCGATGCCGAAGGGGCGTCGTCGTTGCCGCCGGTGTTCGGTTGTTCGATGGCGCGCGTGCGGGGCGATGGCGTGCAGGTGCGGTGCGAGCCCGTGCGCGCTTCGTCGGACGGGTTGCTGATCCGGTATGTCGGCGATGCCGTATCGACATGGCCGACCGTGAGCGGCCAGGTGTCGGACTGCCTCGGGCAGGGGGTCGGCGTGTCCGGCGAACGGTCGCCGGTCGAGAACCGCTTCGATGCGCATGTCAGCCCGTCGACGGGCGAACCCGAACTGTATTGCGAAGGAAGCGGCCGCCCGGGCACGTCACAGCCCGTCGTGTCAGGAATCGATCAGTTGCGCGTGCGCTACCTGCGACGCGGCGGCATGCCGTTCGTCGATGCCGATGCGTTGCGTATCGACGACTGGCGCGACGTCGTGGCCGTGCATGTCTGCGTGCGTGCGCGCGGTGAACCGATGCGCGCGCCCGTTCGCCACGTCGACTGCGACGGTCGCGCCGCCGTTGCACCGGACAACCGCGCACGATTGACGCTTGATCGCATCGTCGCGTTGAGGAATTCCGCGATCGCATTCAACGACACGTTGAGCGACGCAACGCGCGCAAGTGAGGTGTTGCGATGAGCGGAGCAGGACATCACGAGCGGGAGGTATCGCGATGCGTTGCGGCAGGCAACACGCATCGGCTCATCGCGGCGAACGGCGACGAACCTCCGCAGGCTGCCTGCACGGAAACCCCGACGACGCGCCGGTGCGAGCCGCGCATACGCGTGCGGTCAGTCGGTCGCGACTGGCGTCGCGACGCAGGGCTTGCATTGCCGGCAGTGATCGCGGTCGGTGCGGCCGTCGCGGCGCTGACAGGCACGTGGTTCGAGTCCGCGCTGACGGAAGCGCGCCGCACGCGTGCGTTGTCGGATCGGCTGATCGCATTCCATGCGGCCGATGCCGCGCTTGCTGCGTGCACCGCGCGATTGCTGCGCGGCTCGGCGCCGTACATGAGCGAACGCGAATCGCACGCGGAGCCCGACGCGTGGCGGCGCATGCCGGCGCTGGCGGCCAGCGAAGCGTTCGCGCCGTTCGCTGGATGGCCGATGGCCGCGCAGCCGCCGCGATGCCTGATCGAGGCATGGCGCGGGGCAGGGCCGGCCGGTGGCCGCGCTTACCTCATCACCGCACGTGGCGTCGGCGCGCATGCGTCGAGCGCCGTCTGGCTGCAGCATCAGGTCGCGATACGCGACGGGCGCATCGTCGCGCTACGCTGGCGTCGTGTCGCGACGGTGCTTCGATGAGCGGCCGCACGTTCGTGTACCGATCGGCGGGATTCACGCTGATCGAGCTGATGATCGTGCTCGCGATCGTCGCGGTGCTGGTCGGCTGGGGCATCCCGTCGTATCGCGAGCATGTCGTGCGCGTTCATCGCGCGTCGGCGGTGTCCGCGCTGTACCGGGCGGCCCACTATCTCGAAACGCTGGATGGCGCTCCGCCTGCGGCATTGCCGGACGCGCTCGCGCAGGCGCCGCCGGATGGGCGGGCCGTCTATCGATTGACGCTCGGGCAGCCGGACGGCGACGACTCGCCGGTGAGCTATGAACTGGAAGCAAGCCCGCTCGACACGGGCCCGATGCACGATGATGCCTGCGGCGCATTCACGTTGCGCTCGGACGGAACGAAGGGCAATGTACGGAGCGATGGCGCGGACGAACAGCGCGCTGCTTGCTGGGGTGTGCGTTGAATTCGCAAGAAAGGCGCGCAACGGCGCATGGCCGTGCGCGCGTGTTGCCGCGTGTCAGTCGTCGTGCGCGTCGAGCCCGCGCTCGTCGCGGGACTGCTTCCAGATCCGGTAGACCTCCCATGCGGCGAAGCCGAGTGTGCCCCACTTCAGCGCGGGGCCCGCGCTCGCGCGCAGCAGCGAACGAACGGGTTTCGCCAGCACGAGCGACGCGAGCGAACTCAGCATCGGATACTGGTTGACGAGGTTGCCGAGGCTCGCGTTCAGGTTTTTCGCGGACTGGCCGAACTTGTTGCTGGACAGGCCGGGGACGAACACCTTGAGCCAGCTGAAGCGCGTGACGGCCTGGCGCATTTCGCCGGCAGCCTCCGCGAGTTCGAGCCGCTCGACTTCGGATCGCAGAATCAGCAGTTCCTTGCGGAGCGCGCGGTGCTGCGACGCGCTCCAGTTCGATCGCGACGAATGGGAGCGGGGTGAATTGCCCGTAACGTTCTGGCTCATGGCGCGTCGGCGAAGTAGGTGGGAAGGGTGAGCGCGATTGCGTTCACGGCTTGCCGCGGAACAGTTCGCGGTCTTTGTCGAGTTCGGCGAGCGTCGCCTCGAACACGGTCGGCGCATCGCGCAGGCTTGAGCGCGCCTTCAGCGCGCACGCGATGCCGCCCGCCGCATACAGCGCGGTGATCGCCGCGAGCGACTGCCAGCGATAGGTGTCCCAGAACGCGATCGCGACGAGCACGGTCAGGCTGATGAGCGCCATCGTCGCGAGCATCATCGCGGCGAGCCCGAGGAACAGCACGCCCATCAGGCGTTCCTTCTCCTCGGCGAGCTCGATGCCCACCAGTTCGAGGCGCGTCTGCAGAAGTCCGATCACGGAGCCGACGAGGCGGCGCAGCGGTCCTTGGCCGGACGGCTGCGAAGTAGTGTCTGTCGTCATGGATGAGATGCTTGCGCGTGCAATGAGCAGCTAGGACAAAGCCGGCCGGCGGCAACCGCCGGGCGGCTTCGACGCCCGTGGCCCGCGCGACGCGGCCCACGGGACGGAACGGCGCAGAGTGCGTTACTTGCGGTTGATCAGCAGACCGACCAGCACGCCGACGCCGGCGGCGACGCCGATCGACGTCCACGGATGCTCGTGCACGTAGTCGTCGGTCGCGCGAGCGGCCTTCTTGCCTTTCTCGACCACGACGACCTGGACGTCGGCTGCCTTGTCCTTGGCCTGCTTCAGGCGCGACATGGCCTTCTCGCGCAGTTCGGCTGCACGGTCGCCGGTGCTGCTGGCGGCTTGCTTGAGCAGGTCTTCGGCGTCCGCGAGAACGGTTTTGATATCCGACATCAGTTTCTCCTTGTTGATTTCCGACATTGCAACTCCCATCGTGCTGTCATGCTGCAGGTTCACATCGTAGCGAAACGACTGCCTGCTGGCGAGCCGGGAAGACGCACGGCGGCGGTGCAAGACTGCATGGTAAACGACTTGTAATCATGAACAGAGCGGCAAACGGGGTGAAAAGTTTCCTCCGCGGCCGGCTGTCCTGCAGCAGCACCGGGTAAAAATGACAAAAAAGTATGAATATCAAACGGAATAATCGTTCGCACGGCCCATTGCTTCCCGTAAGCTGACAGACTGCCCCGCGCCGACCCGGCGCGCGGTTTCAACCAGCATCGTTCGAGGAGGGAACATCATGAGTCTGCGTCTTGGCGACATCGCACCGGATTTCGAGCAGGAATCGAGCCTGGGCCCCATCAAGTTTCACGAGTGGCTCGGCGACGGCTGGGGCGTCCTGTTCTCCCATCCGGCCGACTACACGCCGGTGTGCACGACCGAACTCGGCCTGACCTCGAAGCTGAAGGGCGAATTCGAGAAACGCAATGTGAAGGTGATCGCGCTGTCGGTCGACGGCGTCGAGTCGCACAAGGGCTGGATCAACGACATCAACGAAACGCAGTCGACGGTCGTCGGCTTTCCGATCATCGCCGATGCGGACCGCAAGGTTTCGCAGCTGTACGACATGATCCACCCGAACGCGAACGAGACGCTGACGGTGCGCTCGCTGTTCGTGATCGACCCGAACAAGAAGGTGCGCCTCACCATCACCTATCCGGCCAGCACGGGGCGCAACTTCGACGAAGTACTACGCGTGATCGACTCGCTGCAACTGACCGACAACTACAAGGTCGCGACGCCCGGCAACTGGAAGGACGGCGACGACGTCGTGATCGTGCCGTCGCTGCAGGATCCGGAAGAGCTGAAGAAGCGTTTCCCGAAGGGCTTCAACGCGGTGCGTCCGTATCTGCGCCTGACGCCGCAGCCGAACAAGTAAGCATCGGCGGCGCGTGAGCGCGGGTCCGGGCCGGCGGCCCGGACCTGCGAATCCGATGAAAAACGGCCCGCCCGGCAGTCATGCCGGGCGGGCCGTATCTTTTTGCGCGTACGCGGCAGCGCTGCCGGGCACGCCGCATCCGGACGATCAGAAGAATGCCTGGATGCCGGTCTGCGCGCGGCCGAGGATCAGCGCGTGGATGTCGTGCGTGCCTTCGTACGTGTTGACCACTTCGAGGTTCACGAGGTGGCGCGCGACGCCGAATTCGTCCGAGATGCCGTTGCCGCCGAGCATGTCACGTGCGAGCCGCGCGATGTCGAGCGACTTGCCGCACGAATTGCGCTTCATGATCGACGTGATCTCGACCGCCGCGGTGCCTTCATCCTTCATCCGGCCGAGACGCAGCACGCCTTGCAGGCCGAGCGTGATTTCGGTCTGCATGTCGGCGAGCTTCTTCTGGATCAGCTGGTTCGCGGCGAGCGGCCGGCCGAACTGCTGGCGGTCGAGCACGTACTGGCGCGCGGTGTGCCAGCAGGACTCGGCGGCGCCGAGCGCGCCCCACGCGATCCCGTAGCGGGCCGAGTTCAGGCACGTGAACGGGCCGCGCAGGCCGCTCACGTTCGGCATCAGGTTCTCTTCGGGTACGAACACCTCGTCGAGGACGATCTCGCCGGTGATCGACGCGCGCAGCCCGACCTTGCCGTGGATCGCGGGCGCCGACAGGCCCTTCCAGCCCTTCTCGAGGATGAAGCCGCGAATCGCGTCCTTGCCGTTCTCTCCCAGCTTCGCCCACACGACGAACACGTCGGCGATCGGCGAGTTCGTGATCCACATCTTCGTGCCGGACAACGCGTAGCCGCCGGGCACCTTCTTCGCGCGCGTGACCATGCTGCCCGGATCGGAGCCGTGGTTCGGCTCGGTCAGCCCGAAGCAGCCGATCCATTCGCCGGTCGCGAGCTTCGGCAGGTATTTCTGCTTCTGCGCGTCCGAGCCGAATTCGTAGATCGGCACCATCACGAGCGACGACTGCACGGACATCATCGACCGATAGCCCGAATCGACGCGCTCGACTTCGCGGGCGATCAGCCCGTAGCTCACGTAATTGAGGCCGGGGCCGCCGTATTGCTCCGGAATCGTCGGGCCGAGCAGGCCGATTTCGCCCATCTCGCGGAAGATCGCTGCGTCGGTGCGTTCGTGGCGGAACGCTTCGGTGACGCGCGGCGCGAGCTTGTCCTGCGCGTAGGCCTGCGCGGCATCGCGCACCATCCGCTCTTCCTCGGTCAGCTGCTGGTCGAGCAGCAGCGGATCGTCCCAATGAAAAGTTGCAGCGCTCATCGTGTCATCTCCTGTGGGCCCTGCGGGTTTGGGGGCGGGCCTCGTACCTAAAGTTCGCTTGACTGAAGTTCCGCTGTGCGGAACAATGTTTTGCAAATCGAACCCAGTGTAGCATCAGATGACACTTTCAACCATCGACGAAACCATGATCGACGAACGCAAGTTCGTCGTCGCGCTCGCGCGCGGGCTCGACCTGCTGCGCGCATTCCGGCCCGGCGAGGCGATGCTCGGCAATCGCGATTTCGCGGAGCGCACGGGGCTGCCGAAAGCGACGGTGAACCGGCTCGCCTATACGCTGACCGTGCTCGGCTACCTGCGCTACGACGAGACGCTCGGAAAGTATGCGCTCGACGCCGGCGTGCTGTCGCTCGGCTACGCGCTGCTGTCGGGCTCGGGGACGATCGACCTCGCGCGGCCGCACATGCAGGCGCTCGCGCGCGAGATCGGTGCGGCGGTGTCGCTCGGCTGCCGCGACGGGCTCGACATGATCTATCTGGAGACGATCCGCAGCGAGACCGCGCTGACGCTCGGGCTCGCGCCCGGCTCGCGGCTGTCGATGCTGACGAGCTCGATGGGGCGCGCGTACCTGGCCGTGCAGCCGGAGGACGTGCGCCGCGCGCTCTATGCGGAACTGCACCGCGCGGCGGGCGGCGCGGCCGATGCCGATGCGCTCGTCGCCGCCGCGCAGCAGGCGGTGGCCGAGTTCTCGGCGGGTGGTTGCTGCTATTCGTTCCGCGCGTGGCACATGGACGTGAACGCGGCGGCCGTGCCGTTTCGCGAGCCGCGCGAGGGGCGCTGGCTGATCCTGAGCTGCAGCGGCCCCGCGTCGTCGATGGACGAAGTCGCGTTCCGCTCGCAGGTCGGGCCGAAGCTGAAGGCGCTCGCGCAGCGGCTCGGGCAGACGGCCTGAGCCCGGCGGGGCACGGCAACCGGTCGGTCGCCGGTGTCGGCGGGAACGAGCGAGGGCGGCAGCGCCGCATTCAGGCCGGACCGGCTGTTCCCCGCCTCCAATAACGAACCGGCCGGCGTCGACTATCTCGTCGCGCCGGCCGGATTCCACAAGCAGTATTCGCCGATTCAGGCATCCGGCGCACCGCTTCCCGCGCGCGCCGGCCACTTCCCTCCGTTCAGGCCGTCACGACCTTCGCGAACACGGGCCCCTGCATGAACCGCACGTCGTGCTGGCGCAGCAGCTCGCACTGCATCTCGTCGACGACGCCGTCGAAGATCAGCGGAATCCGCACGCGCTGCGCATACGCGACCAGCGCCTTGACCATCCCGTCGCGTAACGCGATGCCCGCATCCATCTTGATGTAGTCGGGCCGTGCCATGTCCGATTCGACCGCGAGGATGCGGCCCGGATCGGGCAGCTTGTCCGCGACCTTGAAGCCGTGATGCTGGTAGCTGCGCGTCAGGTAGCCGAGGAAGGTCTTGTGCGCGACCGCGACCGCCGGCAGCTCGATCACGACCCGCTCGGTCGGCAGCCCGAAGCGCTGCAGCACCGACGAGAAATGCTTGCCGTGGTCGTATTTCACGCTCTTGAGCAGCCGCTCGTGCACGCGCAGGAACAGCAGCCCGTGGCGCTGCGCGCCGAAGAAGTTGATCGCGTGCAGTGTGCGCGACAGGCGGTCGATCGCGACGAGCGTCTGGTCGTCGACGGCCGAGTCCACCGGATCGTGCGGCGCACCCGTGACGAGCGTGACGGCCTGGAAGCCGAGTTCGTCGCCGTAGCGCTCGATCGTATCGGCGAACGACGTCGATTGCGGCGCGCCGGGCATCGTCACGTCGTAGATCGGTTCGTAGGCGCTGCCGAGCGTGCGCTCGGGCAGATTCGCGCCCGCGGTGCCGCCTTCGGCGAGCGTGAGGTGATCCCGCAGATACGGCAGTTGCCCGGCACGGGCGACCAGCTCGGGAATGGTGGGCGGAATCATCGGCGTAAGAAGGAAAACGGCGGCCGAACGGGCCGCCTCGTATCTCGATATTAGCAGCGCGCGCCACGCTCGGCTTGGCGTTTCGCTCATAAGGTTATCCCGTTTTGGGGCCGAGACCTCGGGTTTACGTTGATTTCACTATTCGTAATTGGTTTTACTATTCGTAAATCCAGGATTTGTCGCCGATCAAGAAATGCGGCATTCGGGCGCTGCGGAACGGCGCCGTTCGCGAATCAACAGGAAGCAAGGAGCGAGACGTGGCGGTTGACAGGAAATGCGCACCGGACGGCGGGCCGGCGCACCGGCAGATGATGGGCGGGACGACGGGTGCGCCGGTGTGCGCGCGGCAGTGTTGAGGAGCGAATGGCGACCATGAGCATCGATTACCAGACGCTGAAGTTCGAGTACCGCGCGCGCGGGCATGACGCGGCCGTGCACCCGGTGATCGTCGTCGGCGCGGGCCCGGTGGGCCTGTCGGCCGCGATCGACCTCGCGCAGCAGGGCGTGCCCGTTGTGCTGCTCGACGACGACGACACGTTGTCGACCGGCTCGCGCGCGATCTGCTTCGCGAAGCGCACGCTCGAGATCTTCGACCGGCTCGGCTGCGGCGAGCGCTTCGTCGACAAGGGCGTGAGCTGGCACGTCGGCAAGGTGTTCCTGCAGGACGAGCAGTTGTACGCATTCGACCTGCTGCCCGAGGAAGGGCACGCGCGTCCCGCGTTCATCAACCTGCAGCAGTACTACGTCGAAGGCTATCTGGCCGATCGCGCGTTCGAGCTGCCGAACATCGACATCCGCTGGAAGCACAAGGTGACGGGCGTCGAGCAAGCGGCCGAGCACGCGGTGCTGACGATCGAGACGCCGGAAGGCGTCGCGACGCTGCGCGCGCAGTACGTGATCGCGGCCGACGGCTCGCGCAGCCCGATGCGCGCGATGATGGGCCTCGAAAGCCACGGCCGCACGTTCAAGGACCGCTTCCTGATCGCCGACGTGAAGATGAAGGCGGAGTTTCCGACCGAACGCTGGTTCTGGTTCGATCCGCCGTTCCACCGCAACCAGTCGGTGCTGCTGCACCGCCAGCCCGACAACGTGTGGCGCATCGACTTCCAGCTCGGCTGGGACGCGGATCCGGTCGCGGAGAAGCAGCCGGAGCGCGTGATCCCGCGCGTGCGCGCGCTGCTCGGGCCGGACGTCGAGTTCGAGCTCGAATGGGTGAGCGTCTATACGTTCCGCTGCCAGCGGATGGACACGTTCCGTCACGGCCGCGTGCTGTTCGCGGGCGATTCCGCGCATGGCGTGTCGCCGTTCGGCGCGCGCGGCGCGAACAGCGGCGTGCAGGACGCGGACAACCTCGGATGGAAGCTGAAGCTCGTGCTCGACGGCCGTTCGGCCGACCGCCTGCTCGATACGTACGCCAGCGAGCGCGAGTTCGCGGCCGACGAGAACATCCGCAACTCGACGCGCTCGACCGACTTCATCACGCCGAAGAGCTCGGTGTCGCGCGTGTTCCGCGACGCGACGCTGAAGCTCGCGCGCGACTGCGAGTTCGCGCGCAAGCTCGTGAACAGCGGCCGCCTGTCGGTGCCGGCGGTGCTCGCGGATTCGCCGCTGAACACGCCGGACCGTGACGGCGACGCGTTCGCGGGCACGATGCGGCCGGGCGCGGCGGCGGCCGATGCGCCGGTGCGCGCGCAGGGGGCGTCGGGCTGGTTGCTGCAACACTTGGGCGGCGGTTTCACGGGCGTGCTGTTCGGGTTGCCGGGCGATGCGGCCGCGTTCGCGCAGGCCGTCGACGGCCTCGCGCTGCCGGTACGGCCCGTGCTCGTCGTGCCGGCCGGGCACGCGCAGCCGGTGGCCGGCGTCGACGTCGTGGAGGACGTCGACGGTTTCGCCGCGCAACGCTATGACGCGAAGCCCGGCACGTTCTACCTGCTGCGTCCCGACCAGCATGTCTGCGCGCGGACGCGCACGCTCGACCGTCAGGCGATCGCCGACGCACTGGCGCGCGCGACCTGCGCACGCTGAATACGATAACGACACCGGAGACCCCGTCATGCCCCCACTCGATACCCGTCCGCGCCTGGCCGATCCGGACGCGTTCTACGAAGCGCTGATCGACATGCATCGCGACCTGTCCGACAGCGACAGCCAGCTCGTCAACGCGAAGCTGATCCTGCTGCTTGCGAACCAGATCGGCGACGCCGACGTGCTGCGCGAAGCGATGGCGCTCGCGCGGCAGGGCGTGACGCCGCCCGCGCATCCGGCCGCCGAGGTGGCGCAATGAGCGCGGCGCCGGCCGACGCGCGCGTGCTCGAAGTCGAGCGCGTGATCGACGAGACCCATCGCCCGGGTTTTCACTGGATGCTGCTGGTGCTGTGCGGGCTGTGCCTCGTGATCGACGGTTTCGATGCGCAGGCGATGGGCTATGTCGCGCCGAGCGTGATCGCCGAATGGGGCGTGCCGAAGCAGGCGCTCGGCCCGGTGTTCAGCGCGAGCCTGTTCGGGATGCTGCTCGGCGCGCTCGGGCTGTCCGTGCTGGCCGACCGGATCGGGCGGCGCCCGGTGCTGATCGGCTCGACGCTGTTCTTCGCGGTGACGATGCTCGCGACGCCGTTCGCGGGCTCGATCCCGGTGCTGATGGCGCTGCGCTTCGTCACGGGCCTCGGCCTCGGCTGCATCATGCCGAACGCGATGGCGCTGGTCGGCGAGTTCAGCCCGGCCGCGCATCGCGTGAAGCGGATGATGATCGTGTCGTGCGGCTTTACGCTCGGCGCTGCGATCGGCGGTTTCATCAGCGCGGCGCTGATCCCGGCGCTCGGCTGGCGTGCGGTGTTCTTCGTCGGCGGTGCGGTGCCGCTCGTGCTCACGATCGCGATGGTCACGCGGCTGCCCGAGTCGCTGCAGTTCCTGGTGCTGAAAGGGCGCGACGCGCAGGCGCGCGACTGGCTCGCGCGCTTCGCGCCGCAGGTCGGCATCGATGCGAACACGCGGCTCGTCGTGCGCGAGCGCGCCGTGACCGGCGCACCGGTCGCCGAGCTGTTCCGCCACGGCCGCCTGCCGGTCACGCTGCTGCTGTGGGCGATCAGCTTCATGAACCTGATCGATCTGTACTTCCTGTCGAACTGGCTGCCGACCGTGATGCGCGACGCAGGCTATTCGCAGGGCACCGCGGTGATCGTCGGCACGGTGCTGCAGACGGGCGGCGTGATCGGCACGCTGTCGCTCGGCTGGTTCATCGAACGCTACGGCTTCGTGCGCGTGCTGTTCGCGTGCTTCGCGTGCGCGGCCGTGTCGGTGGGGCTGATCGGCTCGGTCGCGCATGCGCTGCCGTGGCTGCTGGTCGTCGTGTTCGCGGGCGGGTTCTGCGTGGTCGGCGGGCAGCCGGCCGTGAACGCGCTCGCGGGCCAGTATTACCCGACGTCGCTGCGCTCGACGGGCATCGGCTGGAGCCTCGGCATCGGGCGGATCGGCTCGGTGCTCGGGCCGCTCGTCGGCGGGCAACTGATTGCGCTCAACTGGACCAACGGCGCGCTGTTCCATGCGGCCGCGGTGCCCGTGCTGTGCTCGGCGCTGTTCGTCCTGGGCCTGGCGGGCGTAACGCGGCGCAACGGCGTGCAGGCGCCGAACGCCGCCATGAATTGATGGAGAAAGGAAACGATGACGCTTGACCTGTCGAAACCGGCAACCGCCGGCTACCTGAGCGGTTTCGCGAACGAATTCGCGACCGAGGCACTGCCCGGCGCGCTGCCGCACGGCCGCAACTCGCCGCAGCGCGCGCCGTACGGGCTGTATGCGGAGCAGCTGTCGGGCTCTGCGTTTACCGCGCCGCGCGGCCACAACCGCCGCTCGTGGCTGTACCGCATCCGCCCGGCGGCGGTGCACCGGCCGTTCGAACCGTTCGCGGGCCCGCAGCGGCTCGTGTCGGAATTCGGCGACTCGGCCGACGTGCCGCCGACGCCGCCGAACCAGTTGCGCTGGGATCCGCTGCCGATGCCGGTCGAGCCGACCGATTTCGTCGAGGGGCTGGTGACGATGGCCGGCAACGGCTCGGCGGCCGCGATGAACGGCTGCGCGATTCACCTGTACGCGGCGAACCGCTCGATGCAGGACCGCTTCTTCTACAGCGCGGACGGCGAACTGCTGATCGTTCCGCAGCAAGGGCGCCTGTTCATCGCGACCGAATTCGGCCGGCTCGACGTCGAGCCGTTCGAGATCGCGGTGATCCCGCGCGGCGTGCGCTTTTCCGTCGCGCTGCCGGACGGCGACGCGCGCGGCTACATCTGCGAAAACTTCGGCGCGCAGCTGCGCCTGCCGGATCTCGGCCCGATCGGCTCGAACGGTCTCGCGAACCCGCGCGACTTCCTGACGCCGCAGGCCGCATACGAGGACCGCGAAGGCGCGTTCGAGCTGATCGCGAAGCTGAACGGGCGCCTGTGGCGCGCGGACATCGGCCATTCGCCGCTCGACGTCGTCGCGTGGCACGGCAACTACGCGCCGTACAAATACGACCTGCGCCTGTTCAACACGATCGGCTCGATCAGCTTCGACCATCCCGATCCGTCGATCTTCCTGGTGCTGCAGTCGCAGAGCGACACGCCGGGCGTCGACACGATCGACTTCGTGATCTTCCCGCCGCGCTGGCTCGCGGCCGAGGATACGTTCCGCCCGCCCTGGTTCCACCGCAACGTCGCGAGCGAGTTCATGGGGCTCGTGCACGGCGCATACGACGCGAAGGCCGAAGGCTTCGTGCCGGGCGGCGCGAGCCTGCACAACTGCATGTCGGGCCACGGGCCCGACGCGGACACGTTCGAGAAGGCGTCCGCGAGTGACACGACGAAGCCGCACAAGGTCGACGCGACGATGGCGTTCATGTTCGAGACCCGCACGCTGATCCGGCCGACGCGTTACGCGCTCGACACCGCGCAGCTGCAGGCGGATTACTTCGAATGCTGGCAAGGCATCAAGAAACACTTCAACCCGGAGCAACGATGAGCGATACCCAAGACTGGCGCGCGACGCTCGACCCGGCCCGCAAGAGCTGGGTCGACACGGCGAACGATCCCGCCTGCGATTTCCCGATCCAGAACCTGCCGTTCGGGATCTTCAGCGATACGAAGCAGGCGGCGCGCCGTGCGGGCGTCGCGCTCGGCGACCAGATCGTCGATCTCGCGGCGCTCGCGCGCGCGGGCCTCGTGACGTTGCCGGCCGGCACCGATGCGTTCGCCGCGCCGACGCTCAACGCGTTCATCGCGCTCGGCCGCGATGCATGGCGCAGCGTGCGCGTGCAACTGTCAGACCTGTTCTCGCGCGATAACTCACGGCTGCGCGATGTCGCGGCGCTGCGCGCGCAAGTGCTGGTCGCACAGCGCGACGCGACGCTGCATCTGCCGGTCGAGATTCCCGGCTACACCGATTTCTATTCGTCGAAGGAGCACGCGACCAACGTCGGCTCGATGTTCCGCGATCCGAAGAATGCGCTGCTGCCGAACTGGTCGGAGATGCCGATCGGCTACAACGGCCGCGCGTCGTCGGTGGTCGTGAGCGGCACGCCGGTGCGGCGCCCGAACGGGCAACTGAAGCTGCCCGACCAGGAGCGCCCGGTGTTCGGCGCGTGCCGCAAGCTCGACATCGAACTGGAGACGGGCTTCATCGTCGGCCGGGGTAACGCGCTCGGCGAGCCGATCGCATGTGAGGACGCGGAAGCGCATATCTTCGGGATGGTGCTGCTGAACGACTGGAGCGCGCGCGACATTCAGCAGTGGGAATACGTGCCGCTCGGCCCGTTCAACGCGAAGACCTTCGCGACGACGATCTCGCCGTGGATCGTCACGCTCGACGCGCTCGAACCGTTCCGCACCGCGCAGCCCGAGCAGGCGCCGCAGCCGCTTGCGTATCTGCAGCACGCGGGCAAGCATGCGTTCGACAT
Organism: Burkholderia cepacia; assembly: GCF_001039005.1. Classification (GTDB taxonomy): domain Bacteria; phylum Pseudomonadota; class Gammaproteobacteria; order Burkholderiales; family Burkholderiaceae; genus Burkholderia; species Burkholderia theae. The sequence goes on along the minus strand of NZ_LDWR01000005.1, from coordinate 55,344 downwards.
CGCGCTCGAAGTGACGCTGCGCGCCGAAGGCGACGCCGAAGCCACGTCGATCTGCCGCACCAACTTCAAGCACATGTACTGGACGATGGCGCAGCAGCTTGCGCATCACACGGTCGCGGGCTGCAACACGCGGGTCGGCGACCTGATGGGTTCGGGCACGATCAGCGGGCCGACGAAGGATTCGTTCGGCAGCCTGCTCGAACTGACGTGGAACGGCAAGGAACCGATCGGGCTGAACGGCGGCGGCAGCCGCGCGTTCATCGAGGATGGCGATGAGCTGACGCTCGCCGGATGGTGCCAGGGCGACGGTTATCGCGTCGGCTTCGGCACGTGCGCCGGCAAGATCCTGCCGGCGCGGAGCGCATAACGCGGCAGACGTCGCGCGCGATACGGAAGGTCCGGACGGCTCGCGTTGCGCGGGCCGTCGCTATTTTGCGGGCCGGTGTCAGACCGCGCGTTGCAACGCGACGCGGCGCTCCCACAGCGCGGCCGCGACGAACGCCGCGACGCAGACGACCAGCACGCCGACCAGCGCGTTGCTGCCTACTTGCTCCATCAACGCGCCCGCGACCAGCGGGCCGCCGAAGCTCGCGGCGCTCCACGATGCCGACACGAGCGAGCTCGCGGTGACGAGCGCCGCGCCGCGGAAGCGTTCGCCGCACGCGACGAGCGACAGCGTGTAGATGCTGCCGGCCGCCGCGCCGAGCACGAACAGCAGTGGCCAGCACAGCCACGGATTCGCGATGACGAACGGCAGCAGCGGCAGGCCGGCCAGCACGATCCAGCCCGCGCCGAGGTGCACGCGTTCGCGGCCGAGCTTGTCCGCGAGCCAGCCGATCGGGAACTGCATCGCGGTATCGCCGAACAGCATGATCGACGCGAGCAGCACGGCGGTGGCGCTCGCGACGCCGTGATCCATCGCGTAGAGCGGCAGCAGCGACAGCGCGAGCGTATCGAACAGCGCGAAGAACCCGGTGCCGATGATCAGCGCGGGCATGCGCGGCAGCACCGCGAGCCAGTGGTCGTGTTCCGCGTGACGCGCATCGTCGCCGGCGAGCGGCGCGCGCCGGATCGTCGCGAGCGTCGGCAGCGCGAGCAGGAACAGCGCGCCGCACAGCGCGAAGCGGATGCTTGTCGCGCCCGCGATCTGGCTCACGAGCACCGGGCCCGCCATCTGGAACAGCGTGAAATTGGTTGCGTAGATCGCGACGACGCGGCCGCGCGTCGAATCGTCGGCAAGCTGGTTGACCCACGCCTCGCCGATCGTGAACAGCAGCATCAGCGCGGCGCCGCACAGCACGCGCAGCACGCCCCACAGGATCAGGTTCGACGTGAACTGCATCAGCGCGGTGGCCGCGGCGAGCAGCACGACCGACACGACGATCGCGCGGCGCGAGCCGATGCGCCGTGCGAGCGCGGTGACGAACGGGACGATCGCGAGGCCGCCGAGCGCCTGCGCGGCCGTCAGCATGCCGACGACGTTGGTGCCGTGTCCGGCTTCGGTCAGCGCGAGCGCGGTGAGCGGCAGCGTGGCGCCGGTTCCGAGGCCGACGACCGCGACGCTCAGGATCAACGCGAGGAAATCACGATTGAGAATGGCTTTCATCGGCGGGGATGCTACACCGCGGACCTTGAAAGGTCCATGAAGGCCGTCAGCATCGAATGGGGTTGCGCGCGCAACGAATGCGCGCCGTTGCGTTACACGTATTCGGTCGGTACGGCCACCGGACGGCGTTCGAGCGACGCCGACCACAGCGTGAGCGCGAGCGCCGCGACGGCCATTGCGACCCCGACCCACGGCAGGTTCACGAGCGACACGCCGGAACCGATCGCCATCCCGCCGAGCCACGCGCCGGTCGCATTGCCGAGGTTGAACGCGCCCTGGTTCAGCGTCGACGCGAGGTTCGGCGCGTCGCTCGCGCGATCGACGATCATGATCTGCAGCGGCGGCACGATCGCGAACGCGAGGATGCCCCACACGAAGATCGTCGCGAGCGCGGCGAACGGCAGGTGCATCGTGCCCGCGAACAGCGCGAGGACGATGCCGATCAGCGCGAGCGTCGCGATCAGCGACGGCATCCGGCGCCAGTCGGCGAGTTTGCCGCCGAGCGTGCCGCCGACCGTCAGGCCGAGGCCGAACAGCAGCAGCACGTAGGTGACCTGGCGCGGCGAGAAGCCGGTCACATCCTCGAGGATCGGCGTGATGTACGTGAACACGCTGAACAGGCTCGCGGATGCGAGCACGCTGATGCCAAGCACCATCAGCACCTGCGGGTGCTTCAGCACGCTGAATTCGCGCGTGATGCTGGTGTCGGGCATCGCGAGATTTTTCGGCAGGCAGACCGCGAGCGCGGCGGCCGCGACGATGCCGATGCCGGTGACGGCCCAGAACGTCGCGCGCCAGCCGAACGCCTGGCCGAGCGCGGTGCCGAGCGGCACGCCGAGCACGTTCGCGAGCGTGAGGCCGGTGAACATCAGCGCGATGGCCTGCGCGCGGCGGTTCGGCGCGACGAGGTTGCTCGCGACCACCGAGCCGATCCCGAAGAACGCGCCGTGGCAGAACGCGGTGACGACGCGCGCGGCCATCAGCACCGCATAGCCGGGGGCGATCGCGCAGAACAGGTTGCCCGCGATGAACAGCCCGATCAGCCCCATCAGCGCGCGCTTGCGCGGCATCTTCGCGGTGACGATCGCGAGGATCGGCGCGCCGATCGTCACGCCGAGCGCGTAACCCGACACGAGCATCCCGGCGGCCGGAATCGACACGCCGAGATCGCGTGCGACATTGGGCAGCAGCCCCATGATCACGAATTCAGTGGTACCGATTCCAAAAGCGGCGACGGCAAGGGCGAAAAGAGGTAAGGGCATCGCGGTAGGCTCGGGAAAAGCCGCCGCTCGAGCCAGGCGCAGGATGCGCGGGACGGGCGGACGGTAAGGCGAACGACAGCGCGATTCTACTTCAGTGAAAACCCCTATGCTCGGGGCCAAAACGGATGTTGCCGGCGTGCGACGGGGCAGCGCGCGCGACGCTCACAGTGTGGGATTCGGCAACGGTTTGCGGCGGGTGAAGGCGTCGGGGTCGGAACGAGGGTGGCGGCTGGGCCGCGTTTCAGGCGATTCGTTCGGGTGATCCATCGGTGCTGGGGTTCGATGCGTCGGCCGCGTCGGCATCCGGCGCCGGGTTCGCGGGCGACGCAGGCGAGCCGGCCGCGTCGAGCGTGGCCGGATCGTCCCAGCCGTTCTCGAACAGGCACGCTTCGATCGGCATCCGCGCGGCCCAGCGTTCCTCTTCGAGCATCGGCTTCGCATAAAACGCGTCGACATGCCCGACACACAGCACGGCAATCGGCTTCGCGCCGTCGGGCATCCGGAGCAGCGTGCGCAGCGCATCGACGTCGAACAGCGACACCCAGCCCATCCCGAGCCCTTCCGCGCGGGCCGCGAGCCACATGTTCTGGATCGCGCACGCGGCGGACGCGAGATCCATCTCCGGCAGCGTGCGGCGGCCGAACACATGGCGCTCGCGGCCGTCGGCGAGCGCGACGACCAGCAGCTCGCCGCATTCGCGCACGCCTTCGACCTTCAGCCGCATGAATTCGTCCTGGCGCTCGCCGAGCGCATCGGCGGTCGCGCGGCGCTCGGCGTCGACCAGCGCGTGGATCGCGGTGCGCAGCGCGGGATCGGTGATGCGGATGAAGCGCCACGGCTGCATGAAACCGACGCTCGGCGCATGGTGCGCCGCGCGCAGCAGCCGCGCGAGTACGGCCGGATCGACGGGCGCCGGCGTGAAATGGCGCATGTCGCGCCGTTCGAAGATGGCGCGGTAGACCGCGGCAATGGCGGAGTCGTCGAAACGCATGAGCGGGAGGAGGCGGGGTAACGTCGGCGCAACGATAGCAGACGGCGCACGGGAATCGTTACATCAGTCGAAACAAAGCGCGAAATTGTTCATGAAAAAGGCCGGTTGCGCAGCAGCGGGCACAAGCAAACGATTGCGGTGGCGCCGGCAACCATCAAATGAGCCAATTCGTCGATTTGTCAGCGAATCGCCGTCACGACGTTCTGCGGCGTGCCCGCATGCCAGGCCTCGATGTTGCGCAGCGTCGTCTGCGCGATCTCCGCCAGCGCCTCGCGCGTGAAGAACGCCTGGTGCGACGTGACGATCACGTTCGGGAACGTCAGCAGGCGCGCGAGCACGTCGTCCTGCAGCGGCTGGTCAGAGTGATCCTCGAAGAAGAGCCCGCTTTCCTCCTCGTACACGTCGAGCCCGAGATGGCCGAGCTGGCCGCTCTTGAGCGCGTCGATCAGCGCCTGCGCGTCCACGAGGCCGCCGCGGCCGGTGTTGATCAGCATCGCGCCGTGCTTCATCCGCGTGAGCGTGCGTTCGTTGATCAGATGGTGTGTCGACGGCAGCAGCGGGCAGTGCAGGCTGACGACGTCGGCGTGGTGCAGCAGCTCGTCGAGCTCGACATAGCGCGCGCCGAACGCGATCAGCTCGTCGTTGTACGGCGGCACCGAATGCGCGAGCACATGCATCCCGAAGCCCATCATGATCTTCGCGAACACGCTGCCGATGATGCCGGTGCCGATCACGCCGACGGTCTTGCCGTGCAGGTCGAAGCCGAGCAGCCCGTTCAGCGAGAAGTCGCCTTCGCGGGTGCGCGCGACGGCGCGCGGCAGGCGGCGGTTGAGCGCGAGGATCAGCGCGACCGCGTGCTCGGCGACCGCATGCGGCGAATAGGCGGGCACGCGCACGACCGTGATGCCGAGCCGCTCGGCCGCCGCGAGGTCGACGTGGTTGAAGCCCGCCGAGCGCAGCGCGATCAGGCGCGTGCCGCCGTCGGCGAGCCGTGCGAGCACGGCCGCGTCGACGGTGTCGTTGACGAACGGGCAGACGACTTCATAACCATGCGCGAGGATCGCGGTTTCCGCGTCGAGGTGCGACGGCTGGAAGTGCAGCCGATAGCCGAACTGCCGGTTGACGGCAGTAAACGAATCGTTGTCGTACTGCCGGCTGCTGAACAGGATCACGCGCACGCTGCACCTCCGATGGCTATCGCGCGCAGTTTACTGCAGGCCCGTGACGATGTCGGAGCGTTCGGGCCCGCGCGGCGGACGCAGGAAGCTGTAGTCCACCCGCTCGCGGGCCGTCTGCGCGCTGAAATGATCGAGCGCGTGCTCGACGAAGCTGCGCGTGCGGGCCGGCACGTACTGGCGGTTCGGATAGACGAGCGACAACTGCGTGTCGGGATCGTCGATCCGGTAGCCGGCCAGCAGCCGCACGAGCGTGCCGGTGGCGAGCGCGTCGGCGACGCACGGCTCGGGCAGCACCGCGATGCCGGCCCCGGCAACGGCGGCCGCCTGGACGAGCGCGAGCTGGTTGACCGTGCAGGCCGGGCGCACCGTGACGGAATGCGCGACGCCGTCGTGACCGATCAGTTGCCACGCGGGCGCGTGCTGGTGCGGCGCGAGCGTGACCCAGTCGTGGCCCGGCAGGTCGTCGGGCACGCGCGGCTCGCCGCGTCGCTCGAGATAGGCCGGCGCCGCGCACGCGACGAACGGGTTCGGCGCGAGCGCATGGCCGATCAGCGTCGGATTGCCGTCGAGCCGGTTGCCCGTGATGATGCCGACGTCGTAGCCCGAATCGAGCACGTCGAGCGGCCCCTCGGAGACGGTCAGCTGCACGCGCAGCTCGGGGTAGCGGTGCCGGAAGCTGCTGACGAGCGGCGTCAGCGCAAGCGGCGACAGCAGGCCCGACGCGACGACGCGCAGCGTGCCGGCCGGTTCGCGCACGGCATGCGCGACGGACGATTCGAGGTGATCGAACTCCTCGAGCAGCGCACGGCAACCGTCGAGGTAGCGTACGCCGGCCTCGGTGAGCGACAGGTTGCGCGTGGTGCGGTGGATCAGCCGTGTGTTCAGGTGGCCCTCGAGCATCGCGATCGAACGCGTGACGAGCGCATTGGACACGCCGAGATGGTGCGCCGCGCGCCGGAAGCTTTGCTGCTCGGCGACGCAGACGAAGACACGCATGGTCTGAATCTGGTTCATGGCTGGCGTATTTCTGGCCCGGTTGATTGATTATGGTTGTGGATTTTCGCCGCGCAACCTCGAAAGCGCATCGCGCGGCCCCCAGTTCTCCATCGCATCGAAAAAATCGTTTTTCGATTCTGTAGACGATTGTTAAATACAGAAGCGATATCCGTCAACCTGAGAAAATGGGCGGGTTGCGGAAAATCTAAATCGCGAGTACCGGTTAAACGTGGTAGAGCGCGCAAGCGCCTGCCTGGAAAACCGGATCGGTATTTGAGTATGTGCCGAAGGTGCGAATATTTCTTATGTTAATCAATCGGTTGTGTGTGATTCGGACAGCCGGGATCGGATAAATAGGGGAATCGTTCCCCAATACATGCAACCGTAATAGATGTTTTTTCCACACGCGAATTTTGCGTATCGTATTCCGCGCGGCGGATTTTTATCCGGCATCCGGTCTATTTTGTTCGATGCACAAGTCGTGCTGAACCGTCGGCCTCGGCCAATCGCAGCGATACTGCCCGAGAAAATCGCGTGCATGGAACCGTTTCACAACCGGCCGGCAATCCTTTTCCAATCCGGAATCTCGTCGCGAGATAAGTGTCCTGCCGGCTGGCCCGGTCCGGCGACCGGGCCACCGGCGCGCTGTCCGGCGGCGCGTGCCTCTTGCGCGAGGCCGCGGAACGCGGAATGATCGATCAGTTCGCCATGCAGCGCGGCGAGCATCCGTGCATTTCCTTTCCTCATCCTTTACCAGCCATGTCCATCGATTACTCGCCGATTCCCTGTCCCGTCGTCGTGCCGCTCGACGCGATCCTGCCCGAAGAACCGCTGCTGATGATGGGGGCCGGTCCGGTTCCGATCCCGGCCGCCGTCGCGAAGGCGAATACGATCGTGATCAACCACCTCGGCGCGACGATGGCGAAGATCATCGAGCAGGTGAAGGAGATGGCGCGTTACGTGTTCCAGACCCGCACGAAGTGGGTGCTCGGCGTCGCGGGCCCCGGCTCGGCCGCGATGGAAATGGCAATCTCGAACCTCGCATGGCGCGGCACGCGCGTGCTGTCGATCCGCAACGGCTTCTTCAGCGCGCGGATGGCCGAGATGGCCACGCGCGTCGGTGCCGACGTCGTGACGCTCGAAGTGGCCGACCGCGCGGTCGCGAGCCTCGACGAGATCGCGGACGCGATCGCGCGCGAGCGGCCCGAGATCGTCACGATCGTGCAGGGCGAGACGTCGAACACGGTGTGGAACCGCGACCTGCGCGACATCGCGGCGCTCGCGAAGGCGGCCGGCGCGCTGGTCGTCGTCGACGCGGTGTGCACGCTGTCGACGATGCCGCTCGAGATGGACGCGTGGGGCATCGACGCGGTGATCACCGGCGGTCAGAAGGGCTTGTCGTCGATCCCGGGCGTGTCGCTGATCGCGTTCTCCGACGCCGCGTGGGAGCGGATGAAGCATCGCGCCGAACCGAACACGCACTGGTGCCTCGACATGGCGCTCGCGGAGAACTTCTGGCACAACGCGGGTTATCACTACACGGCGCCCGTGTCGGGCGTGCTCGCGCTGCACGAGGCGCTGCGGCTCGTCTGCGCGGAGACGCTCGAAAGCCGCTTCGCGCGCCATCTGCGCTGCTCGCTCGCGCTGCAGGCGGGCGTCGAGTCGATGGGGCTCAAGCTCTATGCGCCGAAAGACTGCCGGCTCAATTCGGTGGTCGGGATCGAGACGCCGGAAGGGCTGACGCCCGGCATGGTGTGCGGCCATATCTCGAAGCAGTACCAGGTCGAGATCTCGGGCTCGTTCGGGTTGCCGATCGTGCGGATCGGGCAGATGGGCGAGCAGTGCCGCGAACACAACCTGTTCCGCACGCTGCATGCGTTCGGCCGCACGATGGTCGACCTGAAGGTGCCGGTTGATCTGCCGGCCGGTGTCGCGGCGCTCGAACAGGAACTGTCGCAACGCGGCGCGTAACGCCGCGGCGGGCCGCGTTCAGCGGCCCTGCATCGCGCGCCGGTACGTATTCGGCGTCGTGCCGTGCGCGTCGCGAAAGCGATGGCTGAAGTGGCCGGCGTTTGCGTAGCCGCAGTCGGCCGCGATCTGCGCGAGCGGCAGCGCCGTCGTGCGCAGCAGCTCGCGCGCCCGCGCGAGCCGCTGCTCGGCAACCCACGCATGCGGCGCGCGGCCGAACGACAGCCGGAACATCCGCGAGAAGTGGTATTCGGACAGCGCGGCGACGTCGGCGAGCTCGCCGAGCGTCAGTGGTTGCGTCAGATACGTGTCGATGTAGTCGCGCACGCGGCGGCGCACGGCCGGCGCGAGCCCGCCGCGAAACGATCCGTCGGTGCGCGTCGTGCTCTGCCCGCGCAGCAGCAGGCTCAGCACCTCGTGCGCGGTTTCGTTCACGCGCAGCCGCTCGTCGGCATCGTCCCAGCCGTCCAGCGCGAGCGAGCGCAGCAGCGCGGCGACGCGCGCATCCTCGAAATAGGTGCGGTCGGCGAGCTTCAGCTCGCGCGGCTCGCGGTCGAGTTCGCGGATCGCGCGCTGCGTGAAGTGCTCGGGCAGGAAATACAGGTGGATGAAGTGCATCTCGCCGCGCACCCACCAGCGCGATTCATGGTCGCCTGGCAGCGCGCACAGCAGGCTCGGCGCGCCGTAGCGCGGCACGCGCTGGCGCTCGGTCCGGTAGCCGCCGTCGAGGTAGCACGACAGCGTGTGGTGGCCGGGCTGCTCGTAGACCGTCTCGCTTTCGTCGGTGACGCGCGTCCATTCGGCGATCGCGAGATGGTCGCCGAGCCACGCGAAGCGCTCGAGCGTCGCGTTCGCGTCGGCGAGCGTGCGGCAGACCGACTGCAGGCCGAACGGCAGATCGCCGCCAGCCAGGGCGGCGGCGCGGTCGACGGGCGGGGCGGAGAGGGAGACGCTCATGATGCGACGAGTATAAGCGGGCGCGCGGCAGCGGGTGCGGCGGCCCGCAAAAGACCGCAATTCCGGACAATCGGCGCGCGCCCTGCGGCGGCATAGTCGGGATCCCGTTTCACCCGCTTTTCGGACCGCCACCGCCATGAACCTGTCGCTTTATTTCGTCACCGTGCTGATCTGGGGCACCACCTGGATCGCGATCAAGTGGCAGCTCGGCGCCGTGCCGCCGCCCGTGTCGATCGCGTGGCGCTTCTGGCTCGCGGCCGCCGTGCTGTTCGCGCTGCTGCGCGTGATGCGCCGGCCGGTCCGGCCGCCGCGCGAGGCGTGGCGCTTCCTCGTCGCGCAGGGCTTCGCGCTGTTCTGCCTGAACTTCCTGTGCTTCTACTACGCGGAGCAGGTCGTGCCGAGCGGCCTCGTCGCGGTGATTTTCTCGACCGCGCCGCTGTTGAATTCGATCAACGGCCGGCTGTTCATGGGCCGGCCGCTGCGGCCGTCGGCGATCGCCGGCGCGTTGCTCGGCCTGGTTGGCATCGCGTGCCTGTTCTGGCAGCAGATGGCCGGCCATCTCGACGATCACGCGACCTGGATGGGGCTCGCGATCGCGTTCGCCGGCACGATGTGCTTCTCGGCCGGCAACCTGCTGTCGAGCCGGATGCAGTCGATGGGGCTGCATCCGCTTGCGACCAACGGCTGGGCGATGCTGATCGGCGCGGCGATCCTGACCGTCGGCAGCGCGGTGGCCGGAATGCCGTTTACGCTCGACCTGAGCCCGCGTTATCTCGGCGCGCTCGTCTACCTGGCCGTGCCGGGCTCGGTGATCGGCTTTACCGCGTACCTGACGCTCGTCGGCCGAATCGGGCCGGAGCGCGCCGCGTATTGCACGGTACTGTTCCCGATCGTCGCGCTGGCCGTGTCGACGGTGTTCGAGGGCTACCAGTGGTCGCCGCTCGCGGTGATCGGGCTGCTGCTCGTCGTGGCCGGCAATCTCGTCGCGTTCGACCTGACGCGCCGGTTGTTTCTCCGGACGGCCTGACCGCTCGGCCCCTGAATGAAAAAACGCCCGCGCGATGCGGGCGTTTTCTTTTGGGGCGCTAGCGCCGATGCCGCGACCGCCTCAATCGGCCGCCGTGCGGCGAGCCGCGTGGTCACGCCGCAGCGCCGCTCCCCTCAACGCGCGCCTGCCGCTGGTACAGGACCATCGACAGCGCGACGCCCGCCGCGGCGGCCGCCGCCGCGAACAGGAACACCTGCGGATAACCGAACGCGCCCGCGATATAGCCGGCGAGCGGGCCCGTGATGCCGAGCGACAGGTCGAGGAACACCGAGTACGCGGACAGCGCCGCGCCGCGGCTCGCGGGCGGCACGAGCGCGACGGCCTCGACGCCGAGCGCGGGGAAGATCAGCGCGAAACCGAAACCCGTCAGCGCGGCGCCGACCAGCGCGACGTGCGGCACGGGCGCGAGCCACAGCAGCACGAGGCCCGCGCATTCGAACGCGAACGACACGATCGCGACGCGGAAGCCGCCGTAAGTTTTGATCGTGTTCGCGAACAGCAGGCGCGCGCCGATGAACAGCGTGCCGAACACGGTCAGCGACAGCGCGGCATTCGGCCAGTGGCGTGCCGCGTAGTACAGCGTGACGAAGGTTGCGATCGAGCCGAAGCCGGCCGAGCCGAGCGCGAGGCCGAGGCCGTGCGGCAGCACGCGCGTGAACACGCTTGCATACGACATCCGTTCGCCATGCACGAGCGGCACGGCGGCGATCAGGCGCGCAAGGTAGAAGCCGGTCGCGGCCAGCGCGATCACGATCACGCCGATCAGCGCCGGATTCAGCGTATGCGCGATCGCGACGCCGACCGGCGCGCCGAGCGCGAGCGCGCCGTAGGTCGCGATGCCGTTCCACGAGATCACCTTCGCGTTGTGCGTGACGCCGACCCGGCCGATGCCCCACAGGATCGCGCCGGTGCCGCACAGGCTCTCGCCGACGCCGAGCACGAGCCGGCTCGCGACCAGCAGCACGAGGCTCGCGACCGGCCAGTGCGCGAGCAGCAGCGCGATGAGCAGCAGCACACCCGACACGCCGCAGCCGATCAGCCCGCGCAACACCGTCTGCTTCGGGCCGAGCGTATCGGCGAAACGCCCGGCGAGCGGCCGCGATGCGAGCGTCGCGAAATACTGGACGCTGATCGCGCCGCCCGCGACGATCGCGGAAAAACCGAGGTCGTCATGGACGAAACCCGGCAGCACCGCGAGCGGCAGGCCGATGGTCAGGTAGCAGATGAACGTGAAGCAGACGACGGACACGATTTGCAGCGTGACCGCGAACCCGCTGCGCGGTGGTGTGGCGGAGTCGGTTGACATGGGGTCGGAACGATTGAGCGAAACGGAGCGTGACGGAACGGAAGACGGCGAAAAGCGGAATCGGGATTTTCCCATGGAACCGGTTTTCACGCAGGTACCATTTAGTTAATCACGACCCGATTTCATCGCTCACGGACCGGCGAGAGCATGTCGGGACGGCGCGCAGAGCCCCGTGCGAAGGGGCGCCGGGCGGCCCCGGCGCTCATATCGCGGCAGTTATATGGGCCCCATGCGTGATGGGCTATGGGTTGCGGAATTTGATGGTGATAGCGTTCAAACTGTCAGAAAAACGTCGGTCGAGCGCCCCGCGCAGGCCGCTTTGCCCCCCATTTGAAGAATCATAGAGACATGAGTGAGCCGATTCGCTTCTACCATCGTCACGCGATCCGCGAAGTCAGCGGCGCGGACGTCACCCGCACCGTGCTGCAATACCTGCGCGAGGACGCGCATTGCACCGGCACCAAGGAAGGCTGCGCGGAAGGCGACTGCGGCGCGTGCACGGTCGTCGTCGGCGAGCTGACCGACGCCGGCGCGGTCGAGTTCAAGGCCGTCAACGCGTGCATCCAGTTCCTGCCGACGCTCGACGGCAAGGCGCTGCTGACGGTCGAGGACCTGCGCCAGCCGGACGGCGCGCTGCATCCGGTACAGCAGGCGATGGTCGACTGCCACGGTTCGCAATGCGGGTTCTGCACGCCCGGCTTCGTGATGTCGATGTGGGCGCTGTACGAGAAGCACGGCCACGAAGGCTGCGCGAGCGCCAGCACGTGCGCGAAGGCGAAGGACGTGCCGACGCGCACCGAGATCGCCGATGCGCTGACGGGCAACCTGTGCCGCTGCACCGGCTATCGCCCGATCGTCGACGCGGCGGTGCAGATGTTCGACGCGCCGGCACCGTCGGCACCGGTCGACACGGCCGCGCTCGCTCGCACGCTCGCATCGCTCAAGCGCGACGACACCTTCGACTACACGACGATCAACGGCGCTCGCTTCGCGGCGCCGCGCACGCTCGACGCGCTGGCCGCACTGAAGGCCGAGCGGCCCGACGCGCGGATCCTCGCGGGCAGCACCGACATCGGCCTGTGGGTCACGAAGCAGATGCGCCGGCTCGACGACCTGATCTACGTCGGCCAGATCGCCGAACTGCAGCGCCTCGTGGAGCGCGGCGACTGGATCGAGATCGGCGCGGGCGTGACGGTCGAGAAGGCGTATGCGGCGCTGGCCGGCACGTACCCGGAACTGACCGAGATGTGGAAGCGCTTCGCGTCGCTGCCGATCCGCAACGCGGGCACGATCGGCGGCAACGTTGCGAACGGCTCGCCGATCGGCGATTCGATGCCCGGCCTGATCGCGCTCGGCGCGCGGGTCGTGCTGCGCGGCGGCGATACGGTGCGCGAGCTGCCGCTCGAGGCGCTCTACACGGGCTACCAGCAGAAGGACATGGCGCCGCACGAATTCGTCGTCGGCGTGAAGGTGCCGACCCGCACCGGCGCGCGCGAGAAGCTGCAGTTCCGCACGTACAAGCTGTCGAAGCGCTTCGACTCCGACATCTCGGCCGTGTGCGCGGCGTTCGCGTTCATCGCGGACGGCGATACGGTGCGCGAGCCGCGCATCGCGTTCGGCGGGATGGCCGCGACGCCGAAGCGCGCGACGCATACCGAAGCCGTGCTCGACGGCGCGGTGTGGCACGAAGCCACCGCGCAGGCCGCGATGCAGGCGCTCGAGCGCGATTACCAGCCGCTGTCCGACATGCGCGCGACGAGCACGTACCGCCTCGATACCGCGAAGAACCTGATGTACCGATTCTGGCTGGAGACGCGCCCGCACGACCCGCTGCCGCCGCAAGCCCTGAATGTGCGTGAAGTGGCCGCCGAAGCCGGCGCCGACGCGGCGCGCGTCTGAAGACGGAGAACACCGAAAATGAACCAGCAAGCAGAACCGTTCCTGAGTACCCTCGACCCGCAAGCCGACGCCGCGCAGGTGCATGTATCGCGCGCTCACGAATCCGCGCACCTGCACGTGAGCGGGCGCGCCACCTATACCGACGACATTCCGGTCGTTGCGGGCACGCTGCACGCGGCGCTCGGATTGTCGGCGAAGCCGCACGCGAGGATCGTGTCGATGAACTTCGACGCGGTGCGCGCGACGCCGGGCGTGGTCGCCGTGTTCACGGCCGACGACATCCCGGGTGTCAACGATTGCGGCCCGATCATCCACGACGACCCGGTGCTCGCGAAGGGCATCGTGCAGTTCGTCGGCCAGCCGATGTTCATCGTGGTCGCGACGTCGCATGAAACCGCGCGGCTCGCCGCGCGCCGCGCGCAGGTCGACTACGAGGAGTTGCCCGCGATCCTGACCGCGCAGGAGGCGCGCAAGGCCGAGACCTACGTGATTCCGCCGCTGAAGCTCGCGCGCGGCGACGCGGCCGCGCGGCTCGCCGACGCGCCGCACCGCGAGTCGGGCGAGATGCTGCTCGGCGGCCAGGAGCAGTTCTACCTGGAAGGGCAGATCGCCTACGCGGTGCCGAAGGACGACGACGGGATGCACGTGTATTGCTCGACGCAGCACCCGAGCGAAATGCAGCACCTCGTCGCGCACGTGCTCGGTGTCGCGTCGCACAACGTGCTGGTCGAATGCCGCCGGATGGGCGGCGGGTTCGGCGGCAAGGAATCGCAGTCGGGCCTGTTCGCGTGCTGCGCGGCGCTCGCCGCGTGGAAGCTGCTGTGCCCGGTGAAGCTGCGCCCGGACCGCGACGACGACATGATGATCACCGGCAAGCGGCACGACTTCCATTACCGCTTCGACGTCGGTTACGACGACGACGGCCGCCTCGACGGCGTGGCGCTCGACATGACGTCGCGCTGCGGCTTTTCGGCCGACCTGTCGGGCCCGGTGATGACGCGCGCGGTGTGCCACTTCGACAACGCGTACTGGCTGGGCGATGTCGATATCGCCGGCTACTGCGGCAAGACCAACACGCAGTCGAATACCGCGTTCCGCGGCTTCGGCGGCCCGCAGGGCGCGTTCGCGATCGAGTACATCCTCGACGACGTCGCGCGCTCGCTCGACCTCGATCCGCTCGACGTCCGCTATGCGAACCTGTACGGCAAGACCGAACGCAACGTGACGCCGTACGGGCAAACGGTCGAGGACAACGTGCTGCAGGAGCTGCTCGGCGAACTCGAGACGACGAGCGATTACCGCGCACGGCGCGCGGGCGTGCGCGAATTCAACGCGCGCAACACGGTGCTGAAGAAGGGCATCGCGATCACGCCGGTGAAGTTCGGGATCGCGTTCAACGTCACGCACTTCAACCAGGCCGGCGCGCTGGTGCACATCTACACCGACGGCTCGGTGCTCGTGAACCACGGCGGCACGGAGATGGGGCAGGGGCTCAACACCAAGGTCGCGCAGGTCGTCGCGCACGAGCTCGGCATCCGCTTCGGCCGGATCCGCGTGACGGCGACCGACACGAGCAAGGTCGCCAACACGTCCGCGACGGCCGCGTCGACGGGCTCGGACCTGAACGGCAAGGCCGCGCAGGATGCGGCGCGCCAGTTGCGCGAGCGGCTCGCGGTGTTCGCGGCGAAGCAGTTCGGCGACGGCAAGGTCGATGCGGCCGACGTGAAGTTCGGCAACGACTTCGTGTGGGTCGGCGGCAACGGCGTGCCGTTCGGCGAAGTGATCGCGAAGGCGTACCTCGCGCGCGTGCAGTTGTGGTCCGACGGTTTCTACGCGACACCGAAGCTGTACTGGGATCAGTCGAAGCTGCAGGGCCGGCCGTTCTACTACTACTCGTACGGCGCGGCCGTGTCGGAAGTCGTGATCGACACGCTGACGGGCGAGATGCGCACGCTGCGCGTCGATGCGCTGCACGACGTGGGCGCGTCGCTGAACCCGGCGCTCGACGTTGGCCAGGTCGAAGGCGCGTTCATCCAGGGGATGGGCTGGCTCACGACCGAGGAACTCTGGTGGAACAAGGGCGGCAAGCTGATGACGCATGCGCCGTCCACGTACAAGATCCCGACCGTGAACGACACGCCGCCCGAATTCAACGTGAAGCTGTTCCAGAACCGCAACGTCGAGGACAGCATCCACCGTTCGAAGGCCGTCGGCGAACCGCCGCTGCTGCTGCCGTTCTCGGTGTTCTTCGCGGTGCGCGACGCGGTCGCGGCGGTCGGCGATTACCAGGTGAACCCGCCGCTCGACGCGCCGGCCACCGGCGAGTCGATCCTGCGCGCGGTGAGTGCGGTGCGCGCGTCCCGTTCGGTTCAGGCAGGCTGAGATGAAACGACCCCCACGCTCGCTTCGCTCGCTGCCCCCCGCGGGGGCGGTCAGCCTCCTTGGGGCGGCCCGGCGGAGGCTGACATGAACGGGCCCGCACGCTCGCTTCGCGCCGCGCCGAACCCGACGTTCGCGCAGGGCACCGGCCAGCGCAACCGCGCGACCGGCGCGCCGGCACCGATGCACATCGTGTTGTTCGGCGCCGGGCACGTCGGTCACGCGCTCGTCACGCTGCTCGGCGCGCTGCCGTGCGTCGTGCAGTGGGTCGACACGCGCGACGAGCTGTTCCCGGACGAATGTCCGCCGAACGTGCAGCCGGAGCCGACCGACACGCCGGAGGCCGTCGTCGACGCGGCGCCGGCCGGCGCGTACTTCCTCGTGATGACGCACAACCACGCGCTCGATTTCTCGCTCGCCGCGCAGATCATGCGGCGGCGCGACTACGCGTACTTCGGGATGATCGGCTCGCGCACCAAGCGCGTGAAGTTCGAGCGCCGGCTTGCCGCGCGCGGTGTCGATCCGGCGCGGCTCGTGGAGATGGTGTGCCCGATCGGCGTTGCGGGCATCGTCGACAAGGCGCCGGGCGCGATCGCGGTGGCCGTGTGCGCGGAGCTGCTGCAGGCACGCTCTGGCATGCCGGTGGCCGACGCGAAGGCGGCCGCGTCGGGGCGCGCGCGCGACGACGTGTCCTGCGCGCGGTAACGCCGCGCGGCCAGCGCAAGGCCGTTACCAGCGGGAGCCGGCCCCAGCACACGGCCGCGCGTTTTTGCATACACTGCACGGCAACGCGCGGCACCGGGCCGCGCTTTTCCGTGCAGGTGCCATGTCCGATTACCCGATCTATCTCGACGCGCTCGAAACGAGCCTCGTCGCCATCGAGCGCTGGCTGTCCGGCGTCGATACCGCGCCGGCGGCGCTCGACGCGCTGCTCGCGCCATTCTCTGCCGATTTCACGATGATCCTGACCGACGGCCGCGTAGTCGACCGCGACGGCACGCGCGCGCTGTTCGCGAAGCTTGCCGGCGCGAAGCCGGGGCTGCGCATCACGCTGTCGGAAACCCGCGTGCTCGCGGCCGACGCATTGCATGCGGTGATCACCTATCTCGAAGCGCAGCACGCGGCATCGGGCGAGCTGCCCGCACGTCGTGCGACCGCCGTGTTTGAACGCGACGCGGCGGGCGTCGTGCGCTGGACCCATCTGCAGGAAACCTTCTGCACGGCCTGAGCGGCCGCGCCGCGTGTCAGCGCTTGCGGCTGCGGGCGACCGTCAGCTCGTCGGACACGCTCTGCATCAGCGAGCACAGCCACGCGATGTCGGTCGGGCGGTCGGGCTGCGGGTGCGTGAGCAGATAGCTCTTGATGCGCGGGAACGGCACGGGCGGCGTGACGACGACAAGCGGCAGCAGCTGCGCATAGTGCGTCGCGAAGCGGCGCGTCGTCGTGAAGATCAGGTCCGACTGCAGCAGCACCTGCGGCACGATCCCGAAGTAAGGCAGCGTCGTCACGATGCGCCGCGTGAGGCGCGCACGTGCCAGGCCGATCTCGATCGCGTTGCGCTTGTCGCCGGTGTACGGCGTGGGCGCGACGTGCGCGGCCGACGCATATGCTTCACGCGTGAGCGGCACCCGTGCGAGCGGGTGCGCTTCGCGCATCAGGCACACGATCGTGTCGGAGAACAAATCCTGGCGCGCGAACTGCGGGTCGGGCTTCGGCCAGTTGCCGATCACGAGATCGAGCGCGCCCGATTCGAGCGCGCCTGCGTGGTCGAGCGCGGGATTCAGCGAATCGATTTCCAGGTGCGCATGCGGCGCCGCGTCGCGAAAGCGCTCGATCAGCGTCGGCATGAAGAAATCGTTCAGGTAGTCGGGCGCGGCGACGCGAAACGTGCGCCGTGCCGACGACGGGTCGAAGTCGCCGTGCGGCGTCGCGATGAAGTCGACTTCGCGCAGCGCGCGCTGCGCGGCTTCGAGCAGCGACGCGCCGTATTCGGTCGGCACCATCCCGGATTTGCCGCGCACGAGGATTGGGTCGTTCAGCGTCTCGCGCAGCTTGCGCAGCGCGGTGCTGATCGCGGGCTGGGTCTGGTTCAGCCGCAGCGCGGCCTGCGTGACGCTGCGCTCGAGCAGCAGCGTGCGCAATACGCGCACGAGCCAGATGTCGAGCGAGGCGGTACGGTCGTCGTCTTCCATCGGTGCGAGGCGATTCGGGGGAAGCGTAACCTTACCGCAGCCGCGCGTTGCCGTGCGTGATACCGGCCATCACGCACGACCCTTGGGCAGCGTGCTGATCCGCTTGACCTCGCGCGATTCGAGCCAGTTCGGCGTGCGCGCGCAGTACAGCACCATCGGCAGCGCATCCTCGCCCCAGAACAGCTGCTGGTTCATCCAGAAGGTCGGCACGCCGAACACGCCGAGCGCGATCGCATCCGCGTTGTTGCGGGCCAGCTGCGCCTGCGTCTCCTCGAACTCGATCAGTTCGTCGCCGTGGCCGACGCCGACGCGTTCGCACAGCGCCGCGAAACCTTCCGGCGTCGACGGATCGTTACCGTCGCGCCAGATGAAGCGGAAGATTTCCAGCACGGTCGCGATGTCGGCGCGCAGCGCGATCGCGAGGCGCAGCAGCTTGTCGGAATCGAACGGGTGCGCGGGCGGCATCTTGAAGCGGATGCCGAGCTGTTCCGCGCGAAACAACGCGTGACGGTACGTGAACGTGCGCTTGGACGGCACGTCGGCGCTCGGGCGTTGCCCCCAGTGGCGCTGCAGGTCGATGAGCGATACCGCGACGGGTTCGAACGGCACGTCCGGCCACTTGTCATGCTGTTCGAGCAGCAGATAGGAGAACGGCGACACGAAGTCGAAGAACCAGGCGGGCTGGGCGGTGTCGAGGCCGGTTGTCATGACGATCTCCAGAGGGTGGGGCGTACGGCGGCCTCCATGGTACGCGGCGGTGCGCGCTTGCAGCAATGATCGCGGATCGTCCGCTCACGCGGAACCGGGAGTCGCCCGGGGGGGATCGCCGGCCGGCAGCGCGGCATCGGTGCTTGCGTGCGGCGGGCCGCCCGCGCCCGGCGGCCCCGCCGGCGCGTCCTGATCGTGCGAGGTGAGCCGCTCGCGCACGAAGCCGATGTGCTCGCGCAGCACGTAGAACTGCCCGGCGTACGCCAGCGGCATCTTCATCCGGTTCACGGCTTCCTCGATGTCGTCGAGTTCGTCGAGCAACTGGACGCGCTCCTCGGCCGTGTGCTCGCCGAGCGCGCTGCGTTCGAGCGCGATCAGCGCGCCGTACCAGCGGTAGATGCGCGAGCGCACGCGCCAGCCGTACAGCGACGGCACGAGCCGCAGCCCGGGGATCAGCACGACGATCAGCGGCACGATTACGACGAGCAGCCGGTCGACGAGGCTCGCGACCCAGAACGGCAGGCGCCGGTACAGGAAGGTCTTGCCCGACTTGTAGTAGCGCGCGGCATCGTCGGACAGCGGGAAGCCGCGCGTCACCGACGACGGGAATTCGCCCGCATGCTGCAGGATCGTCGCATGGCCGTGCACTTCGCGTGCGGCCTCGATCAGCAGGTCGGACAGCGCGGGGTGCAGCGAGTCGCGCGCGACCAGCTCGATCGTCGGCGCGACGGTATGGATGTCGCTGGGCGGCAGGTTCTGGCCGAGATCGTAGACGCCCATCGGCAGCGTGATCGCGGTCAGGTACGGAAAGCGCCGCGCGTACGCTTCGGCCTGCGTGAACGAATACACGTGCACGCCGGGCGCGCGGAACAGTTTCGCCATGACCGGGATCTGCGTCGAGTCGCCGGACAGGAACGCCGCGTCGATCTTGCCGTCGAGCAGCGCGGTCGCGGCGTCCTCGCCGGCGGTCGGCAGCAGCTCGGTGGAGCCGCCCGGCACGATGCCGTTCATCTTCAGCAGCGCGAGGCTCAGCTCGCGCGCGCCGCTGCCTTCCGCGCCGAGCGCGAGCCGCTTGCCCTTGAAGTCGGACAGGCGCGCGACGACCGGGCCGCGGTACATGATCGCGAGCGGCACGTAGCCGATGCTGCCGAGCGAGACGAGCTGCTCGTCTCGCTCCTTCGGGCCGATGCCGCTCTGCACGAAGCCGACGTCGACCGCCGCATTCGGGTTCGACAGCCGCGCGAGGTTCTGCGCGGACCCTTCGGACGATTCGACGTCGAGCGTGACGCCGTTCTTCGCGAGGATGGTCTTGTATTTCTGCGCGGCGTTCCAGTACGTGCTGCCGGGCGGCCCGGCCGAGATCACGAGCGTGGACGGCGGCGCCGGCTGGATCAGCCTGACCGCGAGCCAGACGGCCGCGCCCGCGAGCAGCACGGTGGGGCCGATCGACAGCGCGAGGTCGCGCCATGACACCGCGACGAAGCGGGCGAGGATGCGGCGAGGCGGGCGAGGGCGGGCTGGCTTCATGGGATCGGCGAATGACGCTGGCGTGACGCATCGATGACGGTCGTCGTGGACGATGCGCATTCTCGCGGCGATGGTACCCGGTTTCGCCGCGCGTGCGCGAGTCGGGCGCCGTGGCGCGGCTACGCGGCGACAGCGCCGGGGGCCGCCGCGTCAAAAGCTTTGCGCTTCCGCGGGCGCTGGATTACATTGTGCGACGCAGCCGCGCCCGATTCGCGCGCGACCCGGCACGCAATGAGACCGGGCGCGTCCGGCCGGCGGCTGCCCGGCCCGGCCGGCCCGCTCTCGCGTGCGCCGGCTGCCGGCCCGTCTCGCCTCTCTCGCATCGCCGTGGAAATCACCGGCTGTCCCGCCCGTTCGCGCGCGGGCCGGCTGTCTTTGGGGGTATCCGGCCGTACTGTGCACGGCCGTTCCGGAGTTACAAGGAGATAGCATGAAGTCGATCGTGTTGAGAGCGTTGGGCGTCGCCGCCGTGGCGGCCTGTCTGTCGGGCAGCGTGTATGCGCAGTCGAGCGATGCGGCGGCAACGCAAGCACCGGCGGCCGCGACGAGCACGCCGAAGGCCGCCGCGAAAACCGCGAAGAAGGCGAACCGCAAGTTGGGCTACACGGTGCGCAAGGCGATTTCGAAGGAAAGCGGCGTGAACGTGTCGAACCTCGTCGTGCGCTCGAAGGGCGGCGCGATCACGCTGGAAGGCACGATGCCGGCCCAGGACCAGATCGACAAGGCCGAAGCCGCGGCCAAGGGCGTAACGGGCGTGACGTCGGTCTCGAACAAGCTGACGGTCCAGCAGCAGTAACGCCGGGCGGCGGCGCGCGAGCGCTGCATGCGCCCGCTTTCAGGCGGGCCCCGGCATGCCGGGGCCCGTTTGCGCTTCAGAGGCCGCGAACCGCGCGCGACGCGGCGGCGGACCGATAACGATATCGAGAGGGCGGCGATGACGAGGCTCGGGTGGGGCAGGCGGATGGTTTTCGGTGCGGCGCTGGCCGCTGTCGCGATGCTCGGCGCCTGCAACGGCGACGACTCGGGCGAGCGCAACCGGTTGCCCGGCTTCGTGTCCGGCAGCGTGCGCACGACCGCCTACGACGGCGCGAGCGACGATCTGCTGACGGCCGGCCTCGGCAAGACGGGCCTCGGCGCGGCGACCGCGCCCGGCTTCGCGAACGCATCCCGGCCGACGAGCGCCGAGCTGCGCCGTCTCGCGATCTGGTCGAACTACCGCGCGCTCGTCGACATGAGCGCGAACGGCGGCTACGGCCGTTTCTGGGGGCCGAACGTCGACCTGAACGGCAACGACACCCTCGGCGAAGGCAAGATCCCCGGCACCGAATATCTCGCGTACTCCGACGACGGCAGCGGCAGCAAGAACGTGACGCTGCTCGTGCAGGTGCCCGCCAGCTTCGATCCCGCGCAACCGTGCATCGTCACCGCGACGTCGTCGGGCTCGCGCGGCGTGTACGGCGCGATCTCCGCGGCCGGCGAATGGGCGCTCAAGCGCGGCTGCGCGGTGGCCTACAACGACAAGGGCGGCGGCAACGGCGCGCACGAACTCGGTTCCGACACGGTCACGCTGATCGACGGGACGCTCGCCAACGCGGTGCTGGCCGGCACCGCGAGCCTGTTTACCGCGAACGTGACGAGCGGCGATCTCGCGGCGTTCAACAACCGTTTCCCGAACCGCTATGCGTTCAAGCACGCGCATTCGCAGCAGAATCCCGAACAGGACTGGGGGCGCGTGACGCTGCAGTCGGTCGAGTTCGCGTACTGGGCGCTCAACGAGCAGTTCGGACCGCTGATCGACGGCTCGCATCACGGCGTGCGCTATCGCGCGGGCGACATCACGACGATTGCCGCGTCCGTCAGCAACGGCGGCGGCGCGTCGCTCGCGGCGGCCGAGCAGGACAGCCGCGGGTGGATCACCGCGGTCGTGGTCGGCGAGCCGCAGATCAACGTGCGGATGGCGCCGAACGCGATCGTGCGCACGGGCGGCCAGCCGGTGCCGTCGTTCGGCCGGCCGCTGGCCGATTACGCGACGCTCGCGAACCTGTTGCAGCCCTGCGCGGCCGCGTCGGCGTCGCTCGCCGGCGCGCCGTACCTGAGCGCGCTGCCGGCCGCGACCACGCAGTCGATCCGCACGCAGCGCTGCGCGACGCTCGCCGCGGCCGGGCTCGTGTCGGGCGCCGATACGCAGAGCCAGGCCGCCGACGCACTCGCGCAGCTGCACGCGGCCGGCTATCTCGCCGACTCCGACCTGCTGCAGGCGCCGATGTGGGATTCGCAGGCGATTCCGGCGATCGCGGTCACCTATGCGAACGCGTACACGCGCTCGCGCGTCACCGACAACCTGTGCAATTTCAGCTTCGCCACGACGAACCCGGCGACGGGCGCGGTCGCGCCGCCCGCCACGTCGCCGATGCCGGCCGTATTCGGCCTCGGCAACGGTGTGCCGCCGACGTCCGGCATCGACCTCGTGTTCAACACGGGGGCGGGCGTCGACCACCGGCTCGCGACGCCCGACGCGAGCTTCGCGGGCGCGCTGTGCCTGCGCCAGCTGTGGACGAACGGGATGCTCGGGATGCCGGCGAACGTCGACGCGGTGCGCGTGAACGCGAACCTGCAGGGCAAGCCGGCGATCATCGTGCAGGGCCGCAGCGACGCGCTCGTGCCCGTGAACCACGCGTCGCGCGCGTACGTCGCGCAGAACGGCATCAGCGAAGGTGCGCGCAGCCAGCTCGTGTTCTACGAGGTGACGAACGGCCAGCACTTCGACGCGTTCCTGCCGGTCCCGGGCTTCGACACGCGCTTCGTGCCCGTCCACTACTACAACCTGCAGGCGCTCAACCTGATGTGGCGGCACTTGAAGAACGGCGCGCCGCTGCCGCCGTCGCAGGTGATCCGCACGGTGCCGCGCGGCGGCACGCCGGGCGCCGCGCCCGCACTGACGGGCGCGAACCTGCCGCCGATCTCGGCCGCGCCCGGCGCGAACGCGATCACGACCGGCGCCGGCGCGATCGACGTGCCGCTCTGACGGCACCCGCCGCGCCGCCATCACGAAGCCGGACAGTCGTCCGGCTTTTTCTTTTGGCCGGGTGGAATCGGTCCCGTGCCGCCTTTTATCCGAATGGCGAGCGCTGTAACAAATTATTACTTTACGGCGGTTAATCAGGAACCTATTATGCGCCGGTATTTTCACTTAATTTAATAAATTCCATATACGAGAATATTCCTTTCCGTTTGGTTAATCGATCCTTTCGATTTTATTAAATCGGCTCGAGTTGCGATTGGTCGCTGCTGCGCGATTAATCGGTATCTCGCCGAGGGGGATTGTTCGTCTGTCAGAAGCGAAGCGCCCTTGTCGGGCGGGCTTTGCCGGGTATGGTTTTGCCGTCGATTTTGTGCGCATGCGAATACGTGGAATGAATTCGCATTGCTGCGGATTATTGAATTGTCGTTTGCAATGGAATTGATTTCATTGTGCAGTCGCAAAAAATATGGGTGGGGTAAATCATGCCGGTCGGTATTCGCTGATCCGGTAAAAAACTCGGAGTGCGTCGCATAACGAATGCATTCCCGGTGCGGAGCGCCGGCGCAAATGATCCTTTGCGGCCGGCGGTATTTATCGTTCTGTTCGAGAGGCAATAATGACGACACGGAAGTCCTTGAAAGACGGTTTCGCGCTATTCGGAACGACACTGAGCCTGCCGCTCGCCGCAGCCGCGGCCGCGGCGCTGCTCGTCACGGGGTGCGGCGGCGACGACGGGCCGAGCCCGACCGCTTCGGCCGCCGCCGCGGCCGCGACGACGTCCGGCGGCAGCACGTCGGCCAGCACCGACGCCACGGCCGCCACCCCGGCCGACCAGCCGTTCGTCGACACCGACGTGTACGGCACCGGGCCGAACGACGCGGTCACGGATTCGACGGAAGGCGCCGCGGTCGTGCACCGCCAGGTCACGATCGGCGGCAAGACGATCAAGTACACGGCCACCACGGGCCACCTGACGACGATCGACCCGACCACGTCGGCGCCGAATGCGAAGATGTTCTACGTCGCGTACACGCAGGACAATCCGGACCCGTCGAAGCCGCGCCCGGTCACGTTCTTCTACAACGGCGGCCCCGGCTCGTCGTCGGTCTACCTGCTGCTCGGCTCGTACGGGCCGAAGCGCCTGCAGTCGTCGTTCCCGAACTTCACGCCGCCCGCGCCGTACAAGCTGCTCGACAACCCGGACAGCCTGCTCGACCGCACCGACGTGGTGTTCATCAACCCGGTCGGCACCGGTTATTCGGCGGCGATCGCCCCGGCGAAGAACAAGGACTTCTGGGGCACCGACCAGGACGCGCGTTCGATCGACCGCTTCATTCAGCGCTACCTGACCAAGTACTCGCGCTGGAATTCGCCGAAGTTCCTGTACGGGGAGTCGTACGGCACCGCCCGCAGCGCGGTCGTGTCGTGGGTGCTGCATGAGGACGGCATCGACCTGAACGGGATCACGCTGCAGTCGTCGATTCTCGACTACGCGAACGCGCTGTCCGCGCCGGGCATCTTCCCGACGCTCGCGGCCGACGCGTTCTACTGGAAGAAGACGACGCTCAACCCGACGCCGACCGATCTCGACGCGTACATGGTCCAGGCCCGCAACTACGCGGACAACACGCTCTCGCCGCTGGTGCAGAAGCCGAACCCGCAGGACGGCGGCTTCGTGAACGTGCGTCTGAACCTGAACCTGCAGACCGCGCAGCAGATGGGCTCGTACATCGGCACGGACCCGACGTCGCTGATCCAGACGTTCGGCAACCCGGCCGCGCTCGGCAACGTGCCGTCGTCGGACGACAACCCGCCGTACACGTTCTTCCTGACGCTCGTGCCGGGCACGCAGATCGGCCAGTACGACGGTCGCGCGAACTTCACGGGCAAGGGCATCGCGCCGTACATCCTGCCGAACTCGGGCAGCAACGATCCGTCGATCACGAACGTCGGCGGCGCGTACACGGTGCTGTGGAACAGCTACATCAACACCGACCTCAAGTACACGTCGACGTCGTCGTTCGTGGACCTGAACGACCAGGTCTTCAACAACTGGAACTTCAGCCACACGGACCCGACCGGCGCGAACAAGGGTGGCGGCAATACGCTGTACACGGCCGGCGACCTGGCGTCGACGATGAGCGTGAACCCGGACCTGAAGGTGCTGTCGGCGAACGGCTATTTCGATGCGGTCACGCCGTTCCACCAGACGGAGCTGACGCTCGCGCAGATGCCGCTCGATCCGACGATCAAGGCGCAGAACCTGACGATCAAGAACTACCCGTCGGGCCACATGATCTACCTGAACGACGCGTCGCGGACCGCGCTGAAGAGCGATCTCGCCAACTTCTACGATGGCATCCTCGCGAACCGCACCGCACTGCAGCGCGTGCTGAAGCTGCAGGCGCGCACGCAGCAGCTCAAGCAGCAGAAACTGCAGCAGCAGGGGCAGTAAGCGCTTCGGGCGGCTCGCGCCGCCCGAAGCGACATGTGGGACACCGCCTCGTCACGCGCCTCGGTTCTTCACGTGGCGTGTGTCGATGGCGGTGCCGTCATTCTCCAGGGTGCCCCGTGAGTCACGGACTCTCGGGGCATCGTCGTGTCTGGAGGTAGACGCGTCGATGTGTGATCCTCAAAAGAGGGATGAATAGCCCTCTATTGAGGATTTGATGAAAAATCCTCATAATGAGGACAATTGTCCCTGCATTGAGGATTGATGTGAGTCTCGCGGACTTTCTCTTCACACCGGGCATGCAGCGGGTGCTGGGTGCGACGCTGCTGCAACCTGACCGCAGCTTTACGTTACAGGAACTGCTGCGCCTGGCAGACAGTGGGCGCGGTAGCGCCCAAAAACAGGTGGATCGGCTGGTCGAGGTCGGCGTACTGATGGAAGACGCCCGACGAGGCAGACAAAGGAGCATTCGCGCGAATACGGAATTCATCCTTTATCCGGAACTGGTCAGCATCGCGCGCAAGTCGTTTGCCGTCGCGGAGCCGTTGAAGGAGGCCTTGTCGCCGTTTGCCGCGCAGATCACCACGGCGTTCGTGTTCGGCTCGGTGGCCAAGGGTTCCGACAGCGGCCGTAGCGACATCGACCTGATCGTCATCGGGAACGTCCAGCTCCTCGAGCTATCTGAAGCCCTGCACGTGGTCGAGCAAAGCCTGCTGCGACCCGTCAACTTCTCTTTGTACGAGCCTGCGGAATGGGCTGCGCTGGTCGACGCCGACCCCGTCATGGCCCAGATCGCCCAAGGCCCAATGCTGAGGATACTGTGATGCCGCGCCCAGCTGAATACGAAAACCTCATCAGGACGAAAGCCTTCGATCCGGTTGCACCGACGCCCGGAGCAATCGCGGGCTTCCTGCGTAATGCCGCGGACTACAAGGCCACCGCCGATGAACTGGATCCCGCCCGGCATCTGCAGGTGTTTACGTTGGCCTACGAAGGCTATTTTCAGGTTGTACAGGCGATCCTGGAGTTCCATGAGGTGCGAACCAAGGATGCCGGCCGTAACCTGGCCATCCAGCGCGTGTCTACTTCGCTGGGTGTGAATCCTCAGGAATTTGCGTTCATCACGAAGGCACACGAGCGCCGCAACGGCACGTCGTACGTTTCCCCATTTCCCCCGGTGTCGAAGGCAGAGGCCGCTACCATGCTGGGCATCCTCGCCAAATACCTGCCCGTTGCGCATGCGCTGACAGGTACGCCGTGAGACCCGCCCGGGAGTCCATCAAGACATGAGGTGAAGGCTGTTCGCCAACAGGGACGGTGCTTTTCGTTGGCGACGGGAGTGTGTCGATGCACGACGGGCGCAGGCCGTCGTGCCGGACCGCCTACGCGAGCACGAGCCGCACACCGACCGCGACGAGCGTCGCGGCGAGCAGGTTGCGCAGCAGCCGCTCGGGCGCGCGCGCCGACAGCAGGCTGCCGAGCACGATGCCGGGCAGCGAGCCGATCAGCAACGACAGCAGCATCGACCAGTCGACCGAGCCGAGCAGCCAGTGGCCCATGCCCGCGACGAGTGTGAGCGGCACCGCATGCGCGATGTCGGAACCGACGATGCGGGTCGTCGCGAGCGCCGGATACAGCAGCAACAGCACAGTCACGCCGATCGCGCCGGCGCCGACCGACGTCATCGACACGAGCACGCCGAGCACGGCGCCCGTCAGCACGGTCGACCACAGCGTGCGCGCGGGGCTCGGCGCGAGTGGGTTGCGCGCGGCGAACGCGGTGAGCTGCGGCCGGAAGATCAGCGCGAGCGACGTGAGCAGCAGCGCGACGCCGAGCACGAGCTGGATCATCCGCGCGGTGCCCGGCGTGTTCATCCCGTGCGTGTGCAGCCACCACAGCGTGAGCGCCGCGGCCGGCACGCTGCCCGCCGCGAGCCGGCCCGTGATGCGCCAGTCGATCGACCCTTTCAGGCCGTGGACCAGCGTGCCGGTGGCCTTGGTCGCGGCCGCGTACAGCAGGTCGGTGCCGACCGCCGTCGCGGGGTGGACGCCGAACAGCAGCACGAGGATCGGCGTCATCAACGAACCGCCGCCGACGCCCGTCAGGCCGACGAGGATGCCGACGAACAGACCGGACAGGGAGTACAGCAGATCGATATGGGGGAGCGACATCGGAAGCAGGCGGTTATGCGGCGTTCGGCGGCGGCGCGTGGGTCAAAGTCCGCCATTGTCGCAAAAGTGGCGGGTTGGTGTACGACTGCGTTAAAAATCGGCCGGGAAGGCCCGTGCGGTGGGCGTCCGGGCGAATGTGAAACGGGCGTTCGGACGGGAAGAGGGGGCGCTGACGGTGATCGGCCTGCAAGGCATCGCAAACCGGGCGTGCGTGCGATGCCCGGTTCATGCCAAAAAGGGCGCGATGATACGCGCCCGGGTTCGAGGCCGGCGGCGGGCGCCGCCGGCCACCGATCAATGCATCGCGGGGCCGACGCCTTCGACCGCGTCTTGCCGCCGGATGCGCAGCGCGAGGCCGATCAGCGCGGCCACGGCGGCGAACGCCGCGCCGAATGCAAACGCCGCGTGGTAGCCGCCGTTCAGTGCGGCGAGCGGTGCGGCCTGCACGGCCGCGAGCGCGTCGGTGCGGGCGGCCGCGAGGCTCGCGAGCACGGCTAGGCCGAGCGCGCCGCCCATCATGAACGCGGTGTTGACGATCCCCGACGCGAGCCCGGAATCGGCCGGATCGACGTCGTTCATCGCGGCCAGCAGCAGCGGGTTGAACGCGACGCCCGCGCCGATGCCAAGCAGCGTCATGCCGGGCAGCACGTGCCAGACGAAGCCGCCGTCGACCGGCGCGCGCGAGAACAGCGCGAGGCCGCAGGCCGCGACCAGCAGGCCGGCCGCGATCGGGCCGCGGATCCCGAAGCGCATCACGATCCGCGCGGACAGCCCGAGCGAGAACGCGGCCATGATCAGGTTCGCCGGCAGGAACGCGAGGCCGACCTGCAGCGGCCCGTAGCCGAGCACGCGCTGCATGTAGAGCGCGGACAGGAAGAACCACGCGAACATCGCGGCCGCCCACAGCACGGCGATCACGTTCGCGAGCGCGACGTTGCGCGCGGCGAACAGCGTGAGCGGCATCAGCGGATGTGCGGTGCGCGACTCGATCGCGACGAACAGCACGAGCAGCGCGATGGCCGCGCCGAGCAGCGCGACGGTTTGCGTCGACAACCAGCCGGCTTCGTTGCCGCCGACGATCCCGTAGACCGCCAGCATCAGCGATGCGGTCACAGTGATCGCGCCCGCGACGTCGAGCCGCGCGGCGGCGGCCGGCGCGCGCATGCGCGGCAGCAGCGCGACACACATCGCATAGACCGCGATGCCGATCGGCAGGTTGACGAGAAAGATCCAGTGCCACGACAGCGAACTCGTCAGCAGCCCGCCGAGCAGTACGCCGATGCTGCCGCCGCCCGCGCAGACGAAGCCGTAGACGCCCATCGCGCGGGCGCGTTCGCCCGGCTCGGTGAAGAGGTTCATGATCAGCGACAGCGAGACGGCCGACACGACCGCACCGCCGAGCCCCTGCACCGCGCGTGCGGCGATCAGCATCGTCTGCGATTGCGCGAGGCCGCACGCGAGCGACGCGACCGTGAACACGACGAGGCCCGCGAGGAACATGCGCCGCTGGCCGTACAGGTCGCCGAGCCGGCCACCGAGCAGCAGGCAGCCGCCGAACGTCAGCAGGTACGCGTTGACGACCCACACGAGGGCCGTTTCGGTGAAATGGAGGTCGGTGCTGATCGACGGCAGCGCCACGTTCACGATCGTGCTGTCGAGCACGATCATCAGCACGCCGAGACAGAGCACGATCAGCGCATACCAGCGCTTCTCGCCGTGGATCCCGTGAGTCATGGGCTTGCCGCCTTCTGATAGTTATCTGAAAGGCTGCATTGTAGATGCCGACGGCGCGGGCTTCCTGCCGGTTTGTGGCAGGAGCGTCGCGTAGTCGCGGGTCCGGACATGACGGATGTTACGAGCGCGCCGGCAGTTCGCAGCCGTCGGGGCCGCACGCGGCTGCGTCGCTGCCGTCGAGTTCGACGATGCCGTCGCGCCATGCCTGGTCGAGCGCCTGCGCGAATGCGTCGGCCGGTTGCGCGCCCGACACCGCGTAGCGGCCGCCGAACACGAACAGCGGCACGCCGCGCCCGCCGATCTGCTCGGCGCGTGCGATGTCGGCTTCGACTTCGTCACGGTACGCGTCGCTGCGCAGCACGGCTTCGACGGCCGAGCGCTCGAGCCCGGCTTCGACCGCGAATTCGGTCAGCGCCGCATGATCGAACAGCGAGCCGTGCTCGCAGAAATACGCGCGGTACAGCCGCTCGGTCAGCGCATGCGCGCGGCCGGTCGCTTCCGCGAGCTTCACGAGCCGGTGGCCGTCGAGCGTGTCGCCGACGAGCGTGCCGGGCAGGTCGTAGCGCAGCCCGACGCTCGCGGCCGCGTCGGTCACCTGGCGCAGCATCTGGTCGACCTGCGGGGGCGACATCCGGTACTTGCCCGCGAGCATCGCCTCGACCGGCTCGACGGGCTGGCCGGGCATCAGCCGGTACGCGCGCAGCGCGACGTCGACGCGCTCGGCGTGCGCGAACGCGGCAAGCGCCTCGTCGAAGCGGCGCTTGCCGATCCAGCACCACGGGCAGATCAGGTCGGACCAGATTTCGACGGTCAGGGTCGGACGGGTAGTCGGGGCGGGAGCGGTCGTCATGGGCGGTTCCGGGCGGCAAAAAAATGTAACCGAGACTATATCACTTTATGCTTCGACGCTTCGTCGTCGCCAGGCCCGCGTGGAACGGGCCGGTGCCGGACGTATCACGAAGCATAGACACGGAAGCCGCGTCCCGGTAGCGATGGGCGATGCCGGCCGTTGCCGCGCGCTGCGAAGAGATGAGGCGAAGCGGCCGGCCGGGCACGCGGCTTACGCGTCGCCTTGCGTTTCCTTCAGGTGCTTGAGGTGCTTGTAGACCGTCGCGCGGCCCATCCCGAGCACGTTCGCGACGTAGTTCGCCGCGCTCTTGCCGCGGAACGCACCTTCCGCGTAAAGCGCCTCGACGAGCTCGCGCCGGTGTTCGCGCGTGAGCCCGTTCAGCCCGACCTGTCGCTCGTGCAGCCAGCCGTGCAGGAACGTGTTGATGCGCTCCTGCCAGTCGTCGCGGAACAGCTCGTCGGGCTGCGCGACGATGCCCGCGCCCTTGATGAACAGGTCGAGCGTCGCGCGCACCTCGTCGAACACCGCGATGTTGAAGTTGATGCACATCATCCCGGCCGGGCGGCCTTCGTCGTCGAACAGCACGTTGCTGACGCAGCGCATCCGCCGACCGTCCCAGTTCAGCTTCTCGTACGGGCCGATCACACGCTCGCGCGCGGAATGATCGATTTCCTCGAGCGCGGAATCGTCGCCAATCTCGCGCTTCGACAGGTTGTTCGCGAGATACAGCACGGTCTGGTCGTGCAGGTCGTGGATCACGACTTCCGCGTACGGGAAGAACAGCGCGGCGATACCGTCGGCGATCGGCGCATAGCGGGTGAGCAGCAGGTCTTTGACGGGGGATTTCTTCTTGCGCATCGGTGTCGCCATCTCGGGTGGACGGGAGCCGGGCGGCGCATCGGGCCGGCGTGCCGCCGAGCCGGTGGCCGGCATGCCCGTGCGCCCGCGCGCGGCCGCCGCGGCGGTTGCGCCATTGTATCGGCCCCGCGCTCGCGTGCCGCTCATGCGCGTGTCAGGTGCGTGTACAGCGCGTGCGCGATGGCGATGTCCTCGAGCCCGAGGCCGATCGAGCGGAAGAATGCGTGACGCGTGCGCGACGGCGCCGCGCAGGTGCCGGCGACGAGCGCGGGCAGGTCGCCGACGATCCGCGCGGTGTCCCAGCCGTGGTCGGCCGCCGCGATCTGCATCTCGCCGGCGCTCGCGGGCGTCGTGTGCCGGTAGTCGCAGTACACGTCCATGTCGGGCAGCCACGCGGGCGGAATTTCGTGCGCGCGCGCAACGTTCGTGCTGATCGACGTGACGAGCGCGGGGCGCGTGAGCATCCCGTCGCCGAGCACGGGCGTGCCCGACGACGTGCACAGCATCACGACGTCCGCGTCGCGCACGCAGGCCTCGACGCTCGCAGCCGGCCGCACACGCGAGTCGAGCTGTGCGAGCGTTGCCTGCAGCGCCGCGTCGCCGGCGAGCGCGGGCGAATACACGCGGATCGTCTCCCAGTCGCGCAGCGCCGCCGTGTGCCGCAGGTGCGCGAGGCCGGCCGCGCCCGCGCCGACGATCGCGAGATGGCGCGCATCGCGCGGCGCGAGACAGTCGACCGCGAGCGCCGTCGTGCCGGCCGTGCGCTCGACGGTCAGCAGCCCCGCGTCGCACCACATCAGCGGCTGGCCCGTGCGCATCGACATCAGCGCGGTCCACGCGGTGACGATCGGTTTCCCGTCGGTCACGACGTATGGCGACAGCTTCGCGCCGAACACCTGTTCGTCGGCGAGCGCGCCGAGATACGTGATGAAGTCGCCGGCATTTTCGGGAAACAGCGTGAGGGTCTGCGGCGGCTGAACCGCGCGCGCCGTGGCGAGCGACGCGAACATGCGGCGCAGCGTGCCGAGCACGTCGAGCGACGGCAGGGCCGCGCGCACCGCGGCTTCGTCGACGGTCAGCGGCAGGGTCGGGACGGTTTGCGTCATGGGGACATCTCCGGTCGGGGCTGGACGGCACAGTCTCGAAAGACGGCGTCCGGCGGTGTTCGTGATGGACGAAAAGTCTAATATAGACAAATGAAATCGGGAGAATTTTTCTTTTCGAGACTGTGTGCTGCCGAGGGATTTCTGGAAAACACTGAAAAATCAACGGTGTTTTTGGATGGTCGACAAAATTCCGACGCGACGCGACGGCGCGCGATCCTCGTATCCCCTATAGTCTAATATAGACTTTGAGTCTATATTTCGCGTGCAGGACACGACGCGTCGCCGTGCGGCGGCCGCCTGCCTCGAGTGCCGATCCGGCGCCCGGTCGAGGGCGTCGTGCGACCGATCTTCATCGCCTCAATCCAGAACAGAAGGACCGTCATGAACTGGAAGCTTTCCCTCTGCGCCGCCGCGGCGCTTGCATGCTCGGCCGTCGCGGCCCATGCGGAACAGACCACGTTGCGCTTCGGGATCGAAGCCGCCTATCCGCCGTTCGAGAGCAAGACGCCGGCCGGCCAGCTGCAGGGTTTCGACGTCGACATCGGTAACGCGGTGTGCGCGAAGCTGAACATGAAATGCGTGTGGGTCGAGAATTCGTTCGATGGCCTGATTCCGGCGCTGCAGGCGCGCAAGTTCGATGCGATCAACTCGGCGATGAACATCACCGCGAAGCGCAAGCAAAGCATCGACTTCACGCCGGCCATCTACGTGGTGCCGATCGTGATGGTCGCCAAACGCGGCTCGCCGCTGCGGCCCGACGTCGCGAGCCTGCGCGGCAAGCACGTCGGCGTGCTGCAGGGCTCGTCGCAGGAGGATTTCCTGAAGGCGCACTGGGCCAGTGCGGGCGTGTCCGTCGTGTCGTATCAGGACCAGGACCAGATCTACGCCGATCTCGTCGCGGGGCGTCTCGACGCGGCCGTGCAGGAAGCGCAGACCGCGCAGGACGGTTTCCTCGACAAGCCGGCCGGCCGCGACTACCAGATCGTCGGCGAGCCGCTGAAGGATCCGGCGACGCTCGGCGAAGGCACGGGCTTCGGGATGCGCAAGGGCGACAAGGCGCTGCAGGCGAAGATCGTCGGCGCGCTCGATGCGCTGAAGAAGGACGGCACGCTTGGCGCGCTGTCGCAGAAGTACTTCAAGCGCGACATCGTCGCGAAGTAAGCACCGCCGCGCGCCGGCCGCGGTGCCGGCGCGTGTCGCATCCAATCTCGACGCAGTACGGGGAACCATGGATTTCGACGTCATCGTTCTGGGGGCCGGCATCGTCGGCGTATCGTCGGCGCTGCATCTGCAGGATCGCGGGCTGCGCGTCGCGCTCGTCGACCGGCGCGCGCCCGGCGAGGAAACGAGCCACGGCAACGCCGGGCTGATCGAGCGCTCGTCGGTCGTGCCGTATGCGTTTCCGCGCCGGCTCGGTACGTTGCTGCGCTATGCGCGCAACCGCTCGGTCGATCTCTATTGGGACTACCGCGCGCTGCCTGCCTATGCGGGATGGCTCGCGCGCTTCTGGCGCGAATCGTCACCGCAGCGGCTCGCGGCCGCCGCACGCGACCTGCTGCCGCTCGTCGCGGCGAGCGTCGTCGAGCACGACGCGCTGCTCGCGCGCACCGACGCGCAGCCGCTCGTGCATGACGGCGGATGGATCGAGGCATTCCGGTCGCCCGCGCTGTTCGATGCGGAAACGCGCGCGCAGCAGCGTGTGGCCGCCGCGCACGGGCTGCGGATGACCGTGCTCGACGCGCGTGCGCTGCGCGAGCGCGAGCCCGGCGTCAGCGACGCGTTCTGCGGCGCATTCCACTGGCAGGACCCGAAGACCGTGTCGAGCCCGGGCGGGCTGACGAAGGCCTATGCGCGGCTGTTCGAGCGCGACGGCGGCACGTTCGTGCGGGGCGACGCGACGACGCTGGTGCAGGTGGATGACGGCTGGCGGGTCGATACCGAGCACGGGCCGATTTCGGCACGCTCGGCCGTGGTCGCGCTCGGGCCCTGGTCCGATCATGTGTTCGCGCCGCTCGGCTACCGGATTCCGCTGCGCGCGAAGCGCGGCTATCACATGCATTACCGGCCGACGCGCACGCCGCTGAACGTGCCCGTCTGCGACACCGAGGAAGGTTTCGTCGTCGCGCCGATGGAGGGCGGCCGCCTGCGGCTCACGACCGGCGTCGAGATCGCGCTGCGCGGTGCGCCGCCGACCGGCGTGCAACTCGCGCGCGCCGAACCGCTGGCGCGCGACGCGTTCGGCATCGGCGAGCGGCTCGATCCCGAGCCGTGGCTCGGGATGCGGCCGTGCACGCCCGACATGCGTCCGGTGATCGGGCCCGCGCCGCGCCATCGGCATCTGTGGTTCGCGTTCGGCCATTGCCATCACGGGCTGACGCTCGGCCCCGCGACCGGGCGCCTGCTTGCCGAAATGATGACGGGCGCGCCGACCTATATCGATCCCCATCCGTACCGGCCCGCGCGCTTCGGCTGAATCTGCCGCGCGGCGATGCGGCCCCGGTTGCCGCCGCCGCGCTCGCCGCATCGCGCGTTCCACTTGCGATGCGGCTGTCACAGTTTTTCGTTCGGCTGTCCGTATTGCCGAATGCCACGCGATCGGAAATGATCTGTGTAATCGGCAAGAAAGAAATCGCGAGATAAAGAAAATAAGCAAATTCGCGATTTCTCAATGCATTTTCATATCGCTGAAATGCGCAATGCGTAGCCGGCCCTGACGAGGTGCCGCACCGTCGCGACCGGACGTTCCGGCGTTACGCGGAATGTACCGGAACACGTTACCACGGGGCTCGCAAACGTTACGTTACACCCGTGTTCCATCAGCCTTTTTCGTCAGACGATTCGGACTCCGCAACCGTCTTCCACTCGCTGATTTCGCCTGAAATCAATAAAAAAGCGTTATTGAGCGGAAATAGACAGACGAATGGATCCGATTTTTTGAATTGGCACGCTTCGTGCAATCCGTCCCCATGCTTTATCAACGTAGTGCCAACCGAGATGGGGTGAATAAGGATGGGACAAAATCTTAAATTGACGGGTGTGGCGCTGTCGGTCGCGACGGTGTTCGGGGTACTGGCTTCGGGTTCCGCGATGGCGGGGGCCCTCGATTCGCTGCCGATCCCGCAAGTGATCGTCAATTCGCCGACGAACAGCGTGTCGGTCGGGCTGGTCGCGACGGGCACGTCGCCGCTGGGCTCGGTTACCGTGGCGGCGGGCGGGGCAGGCGCGATCCAGACGTCGCTCGGCGATCCCGGCCAGGTGCTGTCCGGCGCCGTGGGGGCGGTGACGGGTGCACTCGGCGGTGGCGGCGGCACGGTGACACCGCTCGCGCCGGTACAGGGTGTGCTGAACCAGGTGACGGGTGCGCTCGGTAGCGGTAACCCGGCAGGCGCGTTGACTGGTGCATTGAACACGGCGACCGGCGCGCTGAGCAACGCACTCGGTACCGCAACGGGCGCACTGGGCAATGTCGGTGGCGGCGCGAACCCGCTGGCGCCGGTTCAAGGTGTGGTGAATCAGGTGACGGGCGCGCTCGGTGGCGGCAACCCGGCCGGTGCGTTGACTGGCGCACTCGGCACGGTGACTGGCGCGCTGGGCGGTATCGGTGGCGGTTCGAACCCGCTGGCGCCGGTTCAAGGTGTGGTGAATCAGGTGACGGGCGCCCTCGGCAGCGGCAACCCCGCAGGCGCGCTGACCGGCGCACTCGGCACGGTAACGGGCGCACTGGGCGGTATCGGCGGCGGCTCGAACCCGCTCGCGCCGGTGCAAGGTGTGGTGAATCAGGTCACGGGCGCCCTCGGCAGCGGCAACCCCGCAGGCGCACTGACCGGCGCACTGGGCACGGTAACGGGCGCACTGGGCGGTATCGGTGGCGGTTCGAACCCGCTGGCGCCGGTTCAAGGCGTGGTGAATCAAGTCACGGGCGCCCTCGGCAGCGGCAACCCCGCCGGCGCGCTGACCGGCGCACTCGGCACGGTAACGGGCGCACTGGGCGGTATCGGCGGCGGCTCGAACCCGATCGCGCCGATCCAGAGCGTCGTCGACCAGGTCACGGGCACGCTCGGCAGTGGCAACCCGGCCGGCGCGCTGAGCAGCGCGGTCAACACGATCACGGGCACGCTCGGCAACGTCGGCGGCGCAGG
Organism: Burkholderia cepacia; assembly: GCF_001039005.1. Taxonomy (GTDB): domain Bacteria; phylum Pseudomonadota; class Gammaproteobacteria; order Burkholderiales; family Burkholderiaceae; genus Burkholderia; species Burkholderia theae. The sequence goes on along the minus strand of NZ_LDWR01000005.1, from coordinate 18,995 downwards.
AAGCCCGCTCGCGCCGGTGCAAGGCGTCGTCACGCAGCTCGCGGGCACGCTCGGCGACGGCAATCCGGCCGGTGCGCTGACGAACGCGCTGAACTCGGTGACGGGCGCGCTCAGCGGCGCGAACCCGCTGGCGCCGGTGCAAGGCGTCGTGAACCAGGTCGTCGGCACGCTGTCCGGCGCCGGCGGCGGCAGCCCGATCACGCCGATCACGAACCTCGTCAACGGCCTGCAGAACGCGCTGCCGACAGGCGCACTCGGCAACCTCGGCGGGTCGAATCCGCTGGCGCCGGTGCAGGGCGTCGTGAACCAGATCGTCGGCACGCTCGGCAGCAGCAATGCGGTCGGCACGGCCACGAACGCACTGGGCAACGCGGTCGGTTCCGTGGTGGGCGCGCTCGGCGGCCTGGGCGGCACGAACCCGCTGGCACCGGTGCAAGGCGTCGTGAACCAGGTCGTGGGCACGCTCGGCAGCGGCAATCCGGCCGGTGCACTGACGGGCGCGCTGAACTCGGTGACGGGCGCGCTCGGCAACCTCGGCGGGTCGAACCCGCTGGCGCCGGTACAAGGTGTCGTGAACCAGGTCGTCGGTACGCTGTCGGGCGCGGCGGGCAACAACCCGATCGCACCGATCACGAACCTCGTGAACGGCCTGACGGGCGGCGGCAATCCGGCCGGTGCGCTGACCGGCGCGCTCGGTTCGGTGACGGGCGCACTCGCGAACGGTCCGGCGGCCCTCGGGCAGGCGGCCGGCGCGTTGACGGGCGCGGCCGGTTCGACGGCGGCGGCCGGCGGCAGCCTGCTCGGTTCGGGCGCGAACGCGGCCGGCGGTACGGCGGGCGCGGTCGGCTCGCTGCTGACGACGGGCGCGAACGCGACGGCGACGGTCGTCAACGCGGTCGGCACGACGGTGGGCACGGCGCTCGGCTCCGCGCCGGGCCTGTCGGTCACGCCGCATTCGGGCAGCAGCTCGCCGAGCAACCCGCTCGCACCGGTGACGTCGCTGCTTCAGTCGCTGACGGGCGCATTGCCGAAGTAACGCGCCCGATTGCCCGGCGGCGCCGTCTCGGCCGCCGGGTAACACGGGTCGCGCAACGCGGCATGACAGGAATGTCATGCCGCGTTGTCTTTTGATGGCCCGCTTTCTTTCGTCGCACGAATGGCCGCTGCGCGATCCGAGCCGATGGCATGGAATAACCGGCCGCCTCCGTCCGTTTACATACCGAATCCCGGCACGGCCGCCCGGCGGGATAATGATCGCGGAAGCCGATCGTCTCGTCCGGTGCCGCCGTGCCGCAATGCCACGTCAAGGAGAACGGCAATGAAACGGATGCTCCTCGCCGCCGCGCTGACCGCGGCGATCGTGCGGCCGGCGGCCGCGGAACCGCCACAGGTCGGCGACGGGAAACTGGTCGACGAAGCGCACATGACGTTGTACGTGTTCGATCGCGACGCGCCCGGCAAGAGCGCGTGCGACAGCGCGTGCGCGGCCAACTGGCCGCCCGCGCTCGCGGACCCGTACGACAAGGCATCGGGCGCGCTGAGTCTCGTCGCGCGCGACGATGGCAAGAAGCAATGGGCGTATCGCGGGCGCCCGCTGTATCGCTGGAAGATGGATCACAAGGCCGGCGACACCGGCGGCGACGGGATCGGCGGCATGTGGCACGTCGCGCGTCCATGATGGCGCGACGGTGTGATGGCGCGGCGACGCGCGAGGCATCCTGATGAGCTATGAATCGGATCTGCTGGTGTGGCTGCCGCATCTCACGCGCTATGCGCGTGCGCTGACGGGCGACCGGGCCTGGGCGGACGATCTCGTGCAGGACACGCTCGAGCGTGCGCTGAACCGGCCGCCGCGCGATGGCGGCAACCTGCGCGCGTGGCTGCTGACGCTGCTGCGGCACCGTTTCATCGACCAGTTGCGTGCGCGGCACGAGATCGCGGTCGACGACGCGACGGCGCCGTGGCAGACGATGGCCGCGCCGGCCGGCGAGATCGGCGGGCTGGTGCTGCGCGACGTGCAGCGCGCGCTGTACCGGCTGCCGGTCGAGCAGCGCGAGGTGCTGCTGCTGGTCGCGCTCGAGGAGTTGAGCTATCGCGACGCCGCGCAGGTGCTCGGCGTGCCGGTGGGAACCGTGATGTCGCGGCTCGCGCGGGCGCGCGGGCAGATGCGCGCACTGCTGTCGGACGAGCCGTCGGCGCACGGCACGGCCGCGTTACGGGTGATCGGGAAAACATGATGGACGATTCGCACAAGCCTTCGAGCGAGCGGGACGACGATGCGTCGGCACAACTGCTGTCCGCGTTGCTGGACGGCGAGCTGTCCGGGCACGAGCACCGCGAGGTGCTCGAGCGCCTGCAATCCGATCCCGAGGAGGCCGAACGATTTGCGCATTACCGGGCGCAGCGCGACGCGCTGCAGGCGCTGTTTCCGCTGCCGGGCGCCGCGTCCGCGCTGTTCGTGCAGCGCCGCGCGTCGCGCCGGCGCGGGTTCGCGTACGCATTCGCGGGGCTGGCGGCCGGGCTGCTGATCGGCGTCGCGCTGCACGCGGGCTGGACGGTGTTCGGCAGCGAACCGGCGTTCGCCGCGCGCGCGGATGTCGCGTATGCGGTGTACGCATCCGATCGCGAGCATCCGGTCGAGGTCGGCGCGGGCAATCCCGAACGTCTCGCCGCTTGGCTGTCGGCACGAGTCGGCCGGCCCGTGCGCGCGCCGTCGCTCGACGAATACGGCTACGCGCTGCTGGGCGGCCGGTTGCTCCCCGGTGAAGCGGGGCCGGCCGCGCAACTGATGTACCAGCGCGCGGACGGCGAGCGCGTGACGCTGTACGTGACCGCGTACGACACGCGGCACCTTGCACCGCGGGCGATGTCGGCCGACGGCCGCTATACGTATTTCTGGTCGGATCGCGGCACGGGCTACGCATTGTCCGGCCGAGGCGACGAACGACGCCTGCGCGAGCTCGCGATCGAAGCGTGCGGCGCGCTCGGCGGCTCCACCGACGCGTGGAAGGGATGACCCGCGCGGCGCCGGCAGGGAGCAGCCGATGAAGACGACGATCGCAAAGGGGCTGGTGCTGGCGGCGCTCGTGACGGGCACCGCGCTTGCACGGGCCGACGGCGACGCGTCCGTGCGCGTGCCGGTCGACGCTGACGGCGTGCAGCGGGTGGCGATCGTCGGCGGCAGCTATTTCTTCCATCCGAACCACGTGATCGTGCGAGCGCACGTGCCGGTCGAGCTGACCGTGTCGGCGGAGCGCGGCCTGGTGCCGCACAGCTTCGAAATCGATGCGCCGCAAGCCGGCATTGCGGTGCACACCGAACTGACCACGACACCGAAGACCTTTCGCTTCACGCCGACGCAAGCGGGCCGGTTCGCCTACTATTGCACGCATCGGCTGCTGTTGTTCAGGAGCCATCGCGAGCGCGGGATGGAAGGCGTGCTCGACGTCGAGGCGGCGCCGTGATCGCCGCGTTGCTGGCCGCGAGCCTGATAGGAGCGAGCATGACAGCCGATCCCGTGACCGTCGCGCAGACGCATTTCGACCACGTCCGCTCGTACCGCGCGACGATCCGCTCGTCGGCGCGGGGCGGCGAGCACACCGAAATCCGCTACGCGTACCTGAAACCGGGTTTCGTCCGGATGGATTTCGTATCGCCTCATCACGGCGCGGTGCTTGCGTACGATCCCGGCGACGGCAAGGTGCGGCTGCGCCCGTTCGGCGCGCATGCGCCGCCCGCGCTGACGCTGTCGCCGTCCAATCCGCTCGTGCGCGACCGCAGCGGCCACCGGGTCGACCGGTCGGACGTCGGCGAACTGCTGCGCAACGTTCATGCGCTGCAGCAAGGCGGCGCGACCGTGACCGAAGGCGAGGAGGCCGTCGGCGGCCGGACCGCGCTGCGCGTGTCGGTCACGGGCGCGCCCGCGCACGTGGTCGACGGCGTGCATCGCTACCGGTTGTGGCTGGACACCGAGGACGGCTTTCCGCTGAAGGTCGTCAGCTTCGCGGACGATGACGACGTGCCGCTCGAAACCGTGACGCTTGACGATGTCGAGATCGACGTCGCGTTTCCCGAGCGCTTCTTCGCGCCCTGACCGGCGCCCTGATCCAAGCCCCTGACGGGCACGCCGGAGGCTGCATGGCGGAATACCGGTTCTCGACGACCTGGCGCGTGGACGCGCCGCTCGCGGCGGTCTGGGACGCGATCTACCAGGTCGACCGCTGGCCCGACTGGTGGAAGGGCGCCGTGCGCACCGTCGAGATCGAGGAGGGCGACGCGCGCGGCGTCGGCGCATTGCACCGATATACGTGGAAGGGCGCGCTGCCGTACCGGCTGACCTTCGACATGCGCGTGCGGCGCGTCGAGCCGCCGCATGCGCTCGAAGGCCGCGCGAGCGGCGCGATCGAAGGCGACGGATGCTGGTCGTTTGCCGGCGACGGCGTGTGCACCGTTGTGCGCTACGACTGGCACATCCGCACGCACGTGCGCTGGATGAACTGGCTGGAGCCGCTCGCGCGACCGCTGTTCCGATGGAATCACGATGTCGTGATGCGCGAAGGCGCGAAGGGTCTCGCGCGGCTGCTGGGCGCGGCGGTCGAGACGGAGGGCCGGACGTTCCGGCCGCTGTCGGGCGCGGGCTGCGCCGATGCGTGATGACGCGTGACCGCGTGTGACGACGATCCGCGCCGCTCAGCGCGCGTACGCCATCACCGCGCCGTCCACCACCAGTGCGACGCGTTCGCCGACGGCCGGACACCGGTGTCCCGGCACGCGTACCCGCACGAGCACGTCGCTATCGGCATCGAGGCGCGCGAGCACGTCCGCGTCCTGGCCTGCGAACTGCGCGGCTTCGACGCGCGCCGTATGGCCGCACGCCGCGTCGACCTGCGCGACCGGCACGATGCCGATCTGCTCCGGGCGCAGCATCGCGTCGGCCGGCCCGTCGGGTAGCGGCGCGACGAGCGGCAACTCGCCGAGCGCGCATGCGATGCGCGCGTTATGCACTCGGCCCGCGAGCAGCACGGCCTGGCCGACGAACGACGCGACGTCGCGCGTCACCGGCTGCCGGTACAGCATCTGGGGCGCGGCCGTCTGCACGAGCCTGCCTTGCCACATCACTGCCACTTCGTCGCCGAGCGTCATTGCCTCGGGCTGGTCGTGCGTGACGAGCACCGACGTCGCGCCCGCCGCGGCGAGCGCGTCCGCGACCGCGCTGCGCGTTTCGTGGCGCAGCGACGTATCGAGCGCGGAAAACGGTTCGTCGAGGATCACGAGCGACGGCTCGGGCGCCAGCGCGCGCGCGAGTGCAACGCGCTGCTGCTGCCCGCCGGACAGTTGCTGCGGCGCACGGCCCGCATACGACGCGGGCAGGCCGACCATCTCGAGCAGTTCGTCGACGCGATGATGGCGCCGCCGCGCCGCGCGCGGCAGCCCGAACGCGATGTTGTCGGCCACCGACAGATGCGGAAACAGCGCGCCTTCCTGCGGCACGTAACCGATCCGACGTTGTTCAGGCGGCAGGTGCACGTCGGGCGCGGCCACACGACGCCCGTCGATCTCGACGGTGCCGCGCTCGGCGCGCTCGAAGCCGCACAGCACGCGCAGCAGCGTCGTCTTGCCGCTGCCGGACGGGCCGAGCAGCGCGAGCCGCGAGCCGCGCCGCACCGTGAGATCGATGTCGTGCAGGACGGTATGCGATCCGAACGATTTGGACAGGCCGTGAATGCGTAATTCGCTCATGAGCGGTTCCGGAGAAAAAGGGCGGCGTTCAGTCGCGCACCGACGCGCGGCCGAGCAGCAGGAACAGCAGTCCCGAAGCGCCCAGCGACAGCGCGACAAGCAGCGCCGCATAAGGCGCCGCGGCCGCGAACGCGAGCGTCGCCGTATCGCTCCACACCTGCGTCGCGAGCGTGCGGGTGCCGATCGGCGACAGCAGCAGCGTCGCATTGAGTTCCGTCACGACCGAAATGAACACCATCGTCGCGGCCGCGCCGAGGCCGGGCGCCGCGAGCGGCAGCACCACGCGCGTGAGCGTCGCGCGCCAGCCGAGGCCGAGCGAGCGTGCGGTTTCCTCGAGCCGGACCTGCACGTGCGACAGCGCCGCGCGCACGCTGACGACCGCGAGCGGCAGGAACAGGATCGCGTACGCGCCGACGAGCGCCGGCGCGCTCTGGTAGAGCGGCTGCAGCAGCCGCACCGTGATCGACACGATCGCGAGCGCGACGACGATGCCCGGCACGCCCTGCACGGTCATCGCCGTGCGTTCGAGGAGCGTTGCGACGCGGCCCGGATAACGGACCAGCAGGAACGCGAGCGGCAGCGCGAGCAGCGTCGTGACGGCTGCCGCCGCGAGGCCGTAGCCGCTCGACGCGAGCGTGGTCTGCCACAGCAGTTCGGGCGACACGTCGGCCGGCGTGACGGCGGCCGCGCCCTGTTGCGTGAGCCAGTAGCCGATCATCGCGAGCGGCACGCCGAGCGTCGCGGCCGCGAGCGCGGCGAACGCGACGGCGACCGGGCCGCGAAGCGATCCGAGCGAATAACGCATCGCGACGCGGCGTGCGGCGCGGTGCGTATGGCCATAGCGCGCATGGCCGCGCGCACGCGCCTCGATCGCGAGGCACAGCAGGCACAGCGCGATCAGCACGCAGCCGAGCAACGAGGCGCCGCCGCCGTCGAATGCGGTGCGGTATTCCGCGTAGATCTCGGTGGTGAAGGTACGAAAGCGCAGCAGCTGGAACGCGCCGAATTCGGACAGCACGCCGAGCGCGACGAGCAGCATCCCGCCGCACAGCGCGGGGCGCAACTGCGGCAGCACGACGCGAAAGAAGGTATGCCACGGCGAGCAGCCGAGCGTGCGCGCGCTTTCTTCCAGCGCGGGATCGAGCTCGCGCAGCGCGGCGGCGACCGGCAGATAGACGAGCGGGAAGTACGCGGACGTCAGCACGATCAGCGCGCCGAGGAAATCCTGCAGGTCGAGGCTCAGCGACACCCACGCATAGCTCGTGATGAACGGCGGCACCGCGAGCGGCGCGGCAGCGAGGGCAGTCCACAGCGGCCGGGCCGGCAGGTCCGTGCGCTCGATGAACCACGCGACCGCGGTGCCGAGCAGCGTGCACGCGAGGGTCGCGGCGAGCGTGATCGACAGCGTGTTGACGAGCAGTTCGCCGACGAGCGGCCGCCACAGCAGCTCGATCGCATCGTCGAGGCCGAAGGTTGCCGCGCGGTACAGCGTGAAGCCGAGCGGCAGCAGGATCAACAGCGGCCCGCACGCGGCCGCGGCGACGAGCGCGCGCGACGGGCGCCGCCGCGTCGCGGTGCGTTCGCCGTCGTGCACGGCGCGCGCCGTGCGGGACACGGCGTCGCTCACGGTCAGAGCAGGCCGGCCTGGCGCAGCAGCTTGCCGGCCTGGCTATCGTCGCCGAGCTGTTCGAACGTCAGCGCCGGCGGGCTCAGTTCGTTGAACGGCTTCAGGATCGGGTCGGGCGCGACGCCCGGGTGCAGCGGATACTCGAAGCTGATGTGACCGCCCGCCATCAGTTTCTGCGCGCGCTCGCTGACGAGATACTCGACGAACTTCTGCGCGTCGGCCTGGTGCTTCGACGCCTTCAGCACCGCGGCACCCGACACGTTTACGGCCGCGCCGACGTCGTGATTGCCGAAGTGGTGGATCGCGCTCTTCGTCGACTTGTCGCCGAGTTCGGCGTGCAGGCGGTCCCAGTAGTAGTTGTTGATGATGCCGGTCAGCACGCCGCCGCGGTTCACGGCCGCCGTCACGCCTTCGTCGTCGTCGAAGATCTGCGCGTTGGTCTTCAGGCCCTTCAGCCATTGCAGCGTCGCGGCTTCGCCGTGCAGCGCGAGCACCGCGCTCACGAGCGGCAGGAAGTCCGCATCGCTCGGCGCGACGCCGACCTTGCCTTTCCATTCCGGCTTCGCGAGATCGAGCAGCGACGCGGGCAGTTGCTGCGGCTGGAGTTTCGCGGTGTTGTAGACGAGCACGTTCTCGCGCGCGAGCACGCCGACCCAGTTGCCGTCGGCCGGGTTGAAGCGCGCGGGCACCGCTTGCAGCGCGGCGCCGTCGGTCTTCCCGAGCAGGCCCTTGCGGTCGAGCAGCACGAGCTCGGGCGAATTCTCGGTGAAGTACACGTCGGCCGGCGTGCGATCGCCTTCCGCGACGATCTGCGCGGCGAGCGCCGGGCCTTCGCCCGAGCGCACCTTCACGGTGATGCCGCTCTGCGCTTCGAAGTCCTTGACGAGCTGGTTGACGACTTGCTCGTGCTGCGCGTTGTACAGCGTGAGCGTCGCGGCATGCGCGTGCGAGACGTGCAGCGCGCCGGTCAGCATGAGCGCGGCGGCGGCCGCGGAGATCAGGTGCCGCAGCGGGCGGCTAACGGGTGAAGTGTTCATGTCGTCGTCGTGAGTTGCATCCGGGCGGCCCGGAAAAATGAGTGCGTTGCGTGTCGTTGCGTCGTCGTGTCGTTACGCTTCGAACAGTGCGGCGCCGATATACGAACCGGGTTGCGCGCCCGGCGGACACGCGAAGATCGCGCTGCCGACGTGCGTCGTGAACTGGTTCATGATGTCCAGCTTCGCGAGCTTCTCGTTGATCGGAATGAAGCCCTTGCGCGGGTCGCGCTGGTGCGCGACGAACATCAGCCCCGCGTCGTACTCGGTCTGCTGGCGCCACGGCGGCCAGCGCTCGATGTAGAAGTTCGCGCTGTCGTTGTACGAATACGCGCGACGCAGGATCTGCGCGCCGTTGTTCAGTTGCGGCGATGCGAGACGCGCGTGCGCGTTGTCGGGGATCACCGAATTGCCGTCCTTGTCGACCGCGTCGAGGTCGAGCGCTTCGAATTCCTGCTTGCCGCCGAGCGGCGCGCCGCTGTACTTCTTGCGGCCGAACACCTGCTCCTGGAAACCGAGCTCGGTGTTGTCCCAGTGTTCGAGCGTGATGCGGATGCGGCGCACGACCGTGTAGGTGCCGCCGTTCATCCACGCCGGGCCTTCGCTGCCGGCCCACACGAACTCGTTCATCGCGGCCGGGTCGTCGCGCGACGGGTTCATCGTGCCGTCCTTGAAACCCATCAGGTTGCGCGGCGTCTCGCCCGGCTTGCCGGACGTGAAGCCGGCCTGGCCCCAGCGCATCTGCACGGCCTTGCCGCCGAGGCGCACGAGCTGGCGCACCGCGTGGAACGCGACCTGCGCGTCGTTCGCGCACGCCTGGATGAACAGGTCGCCGCCGGTCTTCTCCGGAATCAGCTGGTCGCCATTGAAGCGCGGCAGGTCGACGAGCGCGGCCGGGCGCTGCTTCGCGAGGCCGTAGCGGTCCTTGCCCGCAACGGCGAACAGGCCGGGCCCGAAGCCGAACGTGATCGTCAGCCGCGACGGGCCGATGCCGAGCGCGTCGCCCGAGTCGGCCGGTGCGACGTCGTCGCCGCCGGTCGCCGGCAGCGGCTGTGCGGTGTCGCCGCGCGTCAGGCGCGCGGCTGCGTCGGTCCACGTCTTCAGCAGTGCGATCACGTCCGCACGCTTGTCGGTTGCGAGGTCGAGCGCCGCGAAATACGCGTTGCGCTGCTGCGGCGTCGTGATGCCGCTCTGGTGCTTGCCGAAGAACGGCTCGAGGTCGTTGTCGTGCGCGTGCGCATCCGGCGCGGCCGGGCTGGCTGCATCGGCTGCTTGCGCGACCGGCATCGCACCCGCTGCGAGGCCCGCGGCCACCGCCGCGCCGCCGGCCTTCAGGAAGCCGCGGCGCGCGGGGCGCGACGGCGGGTTCAGATCGTCTGCCATGGTCGGCTCCGTTACTTCGCGAGCATCAGCGTGTTGACGTCGTCCTGGACGTAATAGAAACCGTCGCCGGCCGGCGTCATCGCGATCCCGAACAGGTCGCCGTTGCCGGGCGGCGATTGCGCCTTGTCGGTGTCGATCCAGCGTGCATAGAGCTGCTTGCCGGCGACCGGGTCGATCTCGACGACCTGGCCGTTCAGCGCGTTGGTCGCGAGCAGATGGCCGTTCGGCGCGGTCGCGAGCGCGAGCGGGCGGCGCAGGAAGCCGTCGGCCGTGACCTGGCGGCCGACGCCCGCGCTCGTGTCGCGCGTGAGCGGATCGTCGATCTCGACGATCCGGTTGCCGATCGCGTCCGACACATACAGCTTCTTCTGGTCGCCCGACAGCGCGAGGCCCGTCGGGCCGACCAGGAACACGCCCTTGTCGGCCTGCGCGCCGAGGCCGCTCGCGACGACCGTTTCCTGCTTGATCGCGGGGGGCTTGCCGGCCGGCACGTCGAGGTCGAGGCGCAGCACGGTTGCCTGCTTGTAGACGGGCGGGTTGCCGTCCGCGCCGCCGACGCCGAAGCCGGCCATGCTGACGAACAGCGTCGCGCTGTCGCCGCGGTCGACCACGGCCATGTTGCCCCACGGGTCGTTGATGTTCGGGCTCGACCACGTCGAGGCGACCTTGCCTTGCGGATCGAGCACGATCAGGCAGCCGGCGCCCTTCGTCGACGTCGTGCCGTCGTTGCTCGGCGTGCTGCCGACGATCACCCAGCCCGACTTCAGCATCGTCATCGCGGTCGACAGGCCGACGCCGCCCGGGCATGCCTTCAGGTCGCGCGGAATCGTCGCGAACAGGCTCATCTGCTTGGTCGACGGGCGGTAGTTGACGATCGTGCTGCCGGTGCCTTGCAGGTTCGCCGCGTTGTTGAAGTTGTCGACGAGGACGTCGCCTTCCTGGATCGTGCCGGCCGACACCGGCGCGACCGCGATCGCGTACGGGTTCTGATCGCCGTTGTCGGGCACCGTGTTGACGAGCAGCGAGTGGCGATGGAGTGTCTCGAGGAAGCCTTGCGGCTCGGCGAACGCGCCGGCGGCGGCCGTCAGCGCGACGGCGGCCAGTGCGCCCGTCGCGAGGCGGCGAAGCGGGGCGGATTGATTCATCTGGGTCTCTCCTGGGGGACGCGCCGCCGTGGCGGCGCGCGAAAAACGGGTAGCGTGGGCAAGGTGCTCAGAACGTGATGGTCGTGCGCGCGCCGAGCACGAACGTGCCGCGCAGCGGCTGGGTCGCGTCGCTCGGGTTCTGGCCGGCACCGGCATTGAACGTGTACTGCGCGTCGGCCTGGATCACCCACCACGGGTTGACCTGGTACTGGTAGGTCGCCTCGACGGTCGTCTCGCGGGTGCGCACGCCGTACGGGCCCGTCGCGAACGTCCGCGCGGTCTGGTCGAGGTCGGTCACGTGGTTGCCGACCTGGATGTACGTGACGCCGAGGCCGACGCTGTCGTTGTCACGGCCTTCGAACGGGGCCTTCAGCACGACGCCCGCATTGGCCGAGAAGCTCACCAGGTTGCGGTCGCCCGGTGCGCCCATCACGCGTGCGAACACGCCGAGGCTGCGCGGGCCGGTCGGGTCCGGGCGCCAGATCATCTGGTCGGCCACTGCGTAGAAGCTGTAGTCGCCGTGGTGCTGCTGCGCGCTGCCGTTCGACGCGGGATCCGAGAGCGATAGTCCGTCGGTACCGACGTTCTGGTCAGCGAAGCGGCCGTTGTGATACCAGACGCCGACCTTGTAGGTGCCCGGCAGCCCGTTCGAGCGGCCGGTATCCATTTCGCCGTCGGACGGCTGGTTCAGCGCGTACTGCAACTCGCCGATGTAGAGCGCGCCGTTGTGCAGGTTGAAGTTCGTGCCGCTCAGGTTGTTCGGGTTGTTGCCGAGCGGATCGCCGTCGAATACGCCCGCGAGCGCGGTGAGCTTCGGCGTGATCTGCGCGCGCACACGCACGCCGAGGCCGGCGAGCGGATAGGCGGGGCCGCCATTGGGCAGGTCGTACGACGGCAGCGCGGGCCAGCCGAACATCGTGTTGACGAACGTGTTCGCATACGTGCTGACCATGAATTCCTGGTCCAGGCTCTGCTGGCCGATCTTCACGTCGACGCGCTTGTCGAGGAACGACTGCTGGTACCACAGCTCCCACAGGCGCGTCGTGCCCTGCGCCTCGATGCCGCTCGCGGTGTTGAGCGTGCCGAGATTCCGCGCGCTCAGGTTGGTGCCGTGGATCTGCAGCGCGCTGACGTTGAACGTGCCGCCGGGCAGGCCGATCGCCTTCTGCGTATCGACCGTCAAAGTCGCCGTCGTCAGCCCGTCGTACGCGCCGCCGCGATTCAGGCCGCCGCGCAGGTTCGCGAGATATTCGCTGGTTTCGGTGATCTGCAGCGTCGCGCCGTACCTGCCGAGCCACGGGCGGATGCCGCCCATGTCGCCGAGCAGGCTCTGGCGGCTCCAGATGCCGGTCCACATGTTGGTCGGCTTTGCCTGGATCGCGAGGTCGGCTTCGGGCGCTTCGGGTTGCGCGTCGACCGGCGTGTCGGCGAACGCGGCGCCGCTCGCGAACGACGCGCAAGCGAGGACGGCCGCACAGGCGGCGGGGCGCATCCGGACGCGGATGCGGTCTCCGTGGAACGACACAAACTTCATATCAAACCCCTGGTTTTCTTAGTCTGGAGTCCTGCTTTTAAGGCGCTATCCGAACGCTCGGCGCCGATTGGCCAGGGCACAAAGATGAACGCAACGCGGCGCATCGTAGGAGTGTCGAATGAGAATGTCAATGTAAACGAGAATGATTCGCATCTAAATTACTGAATGTAATCCGATGGCTTACGGGGGTGTGCGGGCATCGTTTAATACGTATGTAAAACGTAAATATCGTCGTAATGAAATTGAATGGTGTGGTGTGAATCGATGGATACGAGAGAAAGGGCGCAAGGGGGCGCCCGACAAGCGCGAAGACGGTGTTGCCGCGCGTCGGATCGACGCCGGCGCGGGTTCTTTGATGGGGTGCCGTTGGGCGGCCGGTCCGGCCGGGTAGCGAGCTTCACAGTTTTGCTTTGAAAGGGGGCGTTTGTTGTTTTCGCGCGTTTTTACCGTTGTCGCTGTCGTGACTCATGCAACTTCGAACCGGTCATGTTGCCGATATGACGCCTTCCGGTGGGGGGCGCATCGCTCGTTGAACCCGTTTTTGGGGCGGCGGTGTCCAGGGCAGCGATGTTGAGGCCATGGCGCTACTCGTCATTTCGTGGGGTCAGGAGATCTGATGTGATCAATATTCCTAAATGTGACAATCGTTCAGATCTCGCCGCATACCGACGAGTAGCATTGCAATTGCGCTGTCCACTAGAGCGCAAACCCTCGGATTTTCGCCAAGCTCGCGCTTGGCTTTTTTTCTCATCGTGGGGGGCAGGGGGCGGGATTCCCTTGGACGGTGTTCGGCCACGACCGATCTCTGGATATTGTTTATTCGGTAATGAATAGAGGTCTGTTTGCATCTTCAACCTGACACGTCGACGTTGGAAGGGTCCCCCGGAAATAGGCGGTTTCTGACGCGCACCCATGCACCGCTGGAAAATCGGTATTGAGGCGATAGTGGATATTCATCATCCATATCGCGATTCCGGACTGCGCTGCGGAACGTTCACTACCGTGGGTTGCTGATCGGGGTTCCTATGGAAACGAATATCGACGATATCCAGTTGTGCTATGAAAAGGCCATCGACGCTTACAACACCGGCCAGTTTGAACTCGCGCTTCAGCTCGTCGAAGAGGTTCTGAAGGCGTACCCGTCAAGCGGTGATGTCCTGCATCTGAGAGGGCTGACCGCTTTGTCGTTGAATAGGGTTGAGGAGGCCGAGAACTGGTTCGTACGGGCTATCGATGTGGCTCCTGACGCTACTTTCTACAATAGCCTGTGCGCGGCGCAAATCCGACTGAAGGCATTTCCGCAAGCGGCAGCAAGCGCGCGAAGCGGTCTGGCGTTTGCCGAAGATCGCCAGCCGGGTCTGGACACTTCGAAGCTGATGTATAACCTTTTTTCGGCCTTGGCACTGGATAACAAGCCGGAAGACGCCGTCGATGTTTGTCGGCGCACGATCGAGCGATATCCAACGCATTCGGGTGCTTATAGCAATATGGGAGTGTGTCTCGGTCAATTGGGGGAAGTTGACCTGGCGATAAATTCGTATCGTCAAGCAATCGCGTTGAATCCAAACGATCTCGTGGCTCACGCCAATCTCGGACATGCATTGCTTCGCGCCGGCGACTATAGGGAAGGCTGGCCATATTTTGAACATCGATGGGAAACCATTCGGGCGGGCGATTCGCCTGCCGGGATCAAGCCTCCTGCTTTGCCGATCCGCCGGTGGCTGGGACAAGCGCTGCCGTCAGGCGAAAACCGCCTGCTCGTTTTGGCCGAGCAGGGCTTTGGCGATACGCTGCAATTTTGCCGATATCTCGAAATGGCGCTCGGGCATTTCACGGCAGTTGGATTTTTATGCCCGAAACCGCTGCGCCGGTTGCTGACCGATTCGCTCTGTTCCCGGTGGCCCAATCTGACGCTGCTCGACGACAAGCCATTCAACGCGCTTCGATGGGACTGGTATTGCCCGCTCCTGTCGATGCCCATGGCCTTCGGAACGCGAGTAGACAACATTCCCGCCGACTTGCCATATTTGCACGCTGATCGGCGACGGTCGCGAAAATGGTCATCGAAAGTGGCAACGTTGCTGCCAGGGACTTTGCCTCGTATCGGGGTGGTCTGGGCGGGAGGGCATTCGAGCATGGCCGAAGATCGCCGGCGCAGTATTAACCTGGAGACGATGGCGCCATTGCTCGCGTGGCCTGGTGCGCACTGGATCAGTCTGCAGAAGGCAGATGACATTTCGAAAGCGCTATCCCACGAGAAGTATCCACATGTAGTCGACTGGATGCACGAAGTGACGGATTTTGCCGATACCGCAGCCCTCATCGACACGCTGGATCTCGTCATTTCCGTTGACACCGCGGTTGCTCATCTGGCCGCAGCCATGGGGAAGCGCGTGTGGTTACTGAACCGGTATGCGGGCTGCTGGCGCTGGTTGCGCAATCGCGATGATAGTCCGTGGTATCCAGGCATGCGAATCTTTACCCAGACCACGCGCGGAAACTGGACCGAGGTAATCGAGCGCGTTTTGTCTGAACTGGAGCTCAACGCTGCGGCTTTGTCGGCGGAGAGGGCGTATCGGCGCGACTAGTCGACCAAATGGAGCAAGCGGAACCGTCTCCTGGGTCATTCCGGCCGGCGGCTTTCGGGCATTTCAGGCTACCGTGTCGGGCGACTGCCGGCCAGTTGTGGCCGGGCGACACAAACGCGTGAACCGTCGAGAGTCCGCTCCAATCTGATGACGCTTCGGTATCTTGGGTGAAGTCGGATTCTTCACTGATTATTCTGCATTGCTGATTAATTGAATGGTGAGAAATTGAAGCTGACCTCTTCCCCGAAGATCAACGACGAACCTCTTTGTGGGCAACAAGTGATATCGCCGCGGATGCGTTCAGGGATCACCGAAAGGCTCGGTTCGCCATTGGGACTCGAGATAGTCAACGACCGATGCGCCTCGTCATGCCAACGGCAACTTCATCGCGATCGATGGGATCAAGGGCGACGCGGCCGTCACCAGGACGCATTCCGTGGCCGGTCATCGGGCGATCGAATCGCGTCGAGTCTTCCGGGTGTGATTCGAGCGTCCATGCATGGTCGCCCGTGCGGCTCGATTGGTGCGTTCGGTCAAACGATGCAGAGGGGCAGAAATGAATAAGGCAATGCTCGGGATCTGCGGTCTTCTGATCTGCGGGCTTGTCGTGACGCTGGTGGTTGTCCTCGAAACGGTACCGAAACCGCGGGCGAAAATCACGCAGGCCGCGGCCAGGCCGGTGAAGGTGAGGTGAGGATGCGTGTTCTGTTGACATTGTGGGGGAGCGCGATTGCGCTGGCCGTCTGCGTGGCCTGGCTAGCCGATCGCCCCAAACATGGTGAGCCCATGCCACTTGCGTCTCGACTGATTCAAGGCTCGACGAAGCCGATCATCAGGCCGCCGCGCGAGCAGGCTCGGTAACGGCGGCTCGTGCAGTCTCCCGTGCCGGTCACGATCGTACCGATGCCGGAAACGACGTTCCGATGTGAGGTTGAAAAATGCAACATTCCCTGTATCGGATTCTGAGCGTCACGGCGCTCGCCTGGAAATTGGCGGTACCAGCAGAGAGGGAAACCATGGTCAACGGCGCGTCGATCACTGATGCCGGCTGCCGTATCGTGCAACCAGCACATGGTTTGCGCGGCGGTCAGGGTGACGCCATTTCCTGACTGCAAGCCCTCAGTGTTCACCCGGCAGGAACGACGCGTGACAGTTCCTCGGTCACGTAGGGTTGTCTTTGGCGCGGGTGACGGCAGCCGCTATTCTGCATCGTGCGTGTGGTTGGGATCGAGCAACTCCAGCCGATAACCGTGATTGTAGACAGCGCGAAGCCGAACACCGTTTTCGGGGCCGATACGCATCTTGGATCGCACACGATAGATGTGCGTGTCGAGCGTGCGGGAAATGTGGTCGCTATGGCGTCCCCAGATCGACTTGATCAGCGCGTCTCGCGGCATTGCGCGGCCACAATTCTGAAATAGCGCAACGGCAACCGTGAACTCTCGAGATGTCAGTTTGATCGGCTCGTCGCTCAAGAACGCGGTCTCGGACACGAGATCCAGACGGTAACGACCAATATTGATCGATGCCGGCTTTGAATTCACCGGATAGGCCCGTCGCAGCAGAGCACGTACTCGGGCGATCAATTCGTGGCGACGGATGGGCTTGACCATGTAGTCGTCGGCACCGGCCTCGAGTGCGACGACGAGCTGGTCCTCGCGCACGCGATTCGTCAGGAACAGCACGGGGAGATCTCTGCCGATTCGTGTGCGAATCCAGGCGAGGACTTCCAGTCCGGAGATATCCGGCAAGTTCCAGTCAAGTACGACCAGATCGACGGTGTCGGTTTCGAGGAAACGGATGGCCTCCGCGCCCGCGGTGGCGCTCCGTACATCGAACCCCTCGGCGATCAGTGTGTCGCGGAGAAGCGCCGCCTGCGCGGGTTCGTCGTCAACGGCAAGAATTTTCATTGGCACCATCTCTCATCGTGTTGCTCGAATCCGCGCATGCCTGCTTGCATTGGAGCTGATTGACTTTTTCGAATGTTTTGAAAGGAAATTGCAATAATATGATTTGATTCCTCGTGGCCAGTAGCAGGTCTGATTTGCGTAATAGAGTGGCATTTCTCGACAGTCTTTTTGTCAACTTTTATGAACGAATTGGAGCAATTGGGGAGCGATTAATGTGTGACAAATGTTGTCAATCGATGCTCGTCGCGGATATACGATGCGACATACGGATTGTTGAAGCAGGTGTAGGGTCCGCTCCGGATGTTTTTGTGGCTGGGATTGTGCATAGGGCAGGGCAGCGAATAATGATTGGCTGCCGCTGACGTTGCGATTCAGCTGAGACAAGTAACGAAAAATGGAGCGAGTCGCGTGATGTTTTCGGGTTGTCGACTCGATCGACATTTTTCTTTACGACGAATGGCGGTTTGTAATTATCTCAATGAGCAAGCTGGATTCGTATCGACAATATCTGGATACAAAATCGAAACTGGAGTCTCGGATTGCTGAGGAGCGACGAATTGCCATGGAGGCGATTTTGCTCGAAATCAAGTATTGCGTTCGAGAGTTTGGTTTTGTTCCAGAGGATATTTTTACTGTCGATGTCTTGCGGCAGGCGACCAAACGACGGCCGCGCTACTTCGATCCTGTCAGCGGAGCGACATGGTCGGGGGTAGGGCGTGCGCCCGAGTGGATTCGCGACAAGGATCGCAAGCAGTTCGAGATATCCAGTTTTGATCGTGAAGATTGAGGCGTTCGATCTCGCGGTGAAGTGACGGTCGGATGTCCTGCGCCTCCAGGCGGTTGCGTCGCTTGGGGTGCTTGAGGCGGGATCGAAATATAAATGGGTTGTCATGCCAATCGACATGGCAATCCTGGTGCCGCAGTGATCATGGCCGATATCGTGAGCTGGGGCGCTTCGTTTTATTTGCATTGATGTAATTAAAAAGGCTTCGATTATCCGAGGTGCTTCTGTCGTGGCTCACCTGATAAGAACGGTGGTGCGTCGATATGAGCGCCGGGAAACGTGCGCGCTCAATAAAAACTTATAAATCGAATGTGCTGGAGCTATTGGAATGTCGATCGATTGCGAGATTGCTCGTCAAGTCGATTGCTCAATGCTGAATGCTATCGAAACAAATTTCGTGATTTTCGAGTAGGTGAAGTGGTGTGTCCGCGGGAAGAGACCAAGCGTCGCTAATACAAGTCATCCAGGAAACGCGAGCAGATGACGGCCGCAGCAAGCGAGGGCAACGCAATACGAATGTCGAGCCGCCGTTCAAAACGAAGGCGGTCTGGGTGCTGAGTGCGGAAGAGCGCAAGTCGTCGGGGACGGGTTTCCCCGCGCGCCAGTCTGCCGGGTTTTTTCTTTCACAAGAGCCGCTGCTGTTTTTGGGTGGCAGTGCTGAACGGGTTAGCAGAAGAAGAAGAGGGTCGAAATGAACAAGGTTTACAAGAGCGTCTGGTGCGAGAAGACGGGCACCTATGTGGCCGCGTCGGAAATTGCGACAGGGCGGAAGAAGTCTGGAGGGTCGAGTGCCGCCGTTCGGGTGCTGGCTGCCGTGGTGCTGGGGGGCGGAATTTTCGCGCCGACCGTAGCGTTTGCCACTGCATTTGTCGCTTGTTCCGGCACAGGCGCAACCGGCTACGGCCTCGCTGGAGGGGGCACCAGCGGCTACAACATGGGCTGCACCTCGACCACTGACGCGCTTTATATGGGCGGCGCGTCAGGTGGGCCCTCAACCAGTACGGGAGCCGGCCCGACGGTCGCGTACATCACTGTCAACAACGCCACGACAGCAACTCCGAGCTTGATGGGCTCGGTGGCGGCGCAGTCGATTCAGCTGAATGCCCCGGGCAGCATCATCCTGAGTGGCAGCAACGTTAACGTGTCCGGTAATAAAATCACCAACCTTGCGAACGGTACCGTTGCCTCCGGCAGCGGGGACGCGGTCAACGGCGGCCAACTGTTTTCGCTGTCGACGTCGACGTCGACCGG
>NZ_LDWR01000049.1 GCF_001039005.1 Burkholderia cepacia | reverse complement strand
GGGAGGGATTCGCGGGGTGCGGCGGGTGGTGGATGAGTCGACCCGGGTTCCGGGTTGGTCCGTCGGCTAGTCAAACGGCAGCCTTGCGAATGCGCCGCGGGAAGCCGCCGCCGCTCGCTTCCGGCCGGTTGTTGTCGCCCGGGCAACACGGTAGTGTGCCTGTCGACCTGCCGCCGGGCCGACAATGCGCCTACGATGAGGCGCGCCGGCCATCGGTGAATTTCAAACAGCGGGTGCGTTGCCGATCATTCCACCCTATAGTGCTCGTCGTTGACCGATCTGCAAGAAAATCAGGAGTTCGTCGTGCTTCACCGGAAATCCAGACTGGGTCGTTCGAACTTCGTGTGCGTCGTCGCCCTGACGATGATGCTGGCGCCAGTCGCGGCGCATGCGGAGGCGGAGGCTGTCGACGGCACGACGCGCATCGCGACCGCTGTCAATCACGACACGTCACCCGCACGACCGATTGTCGGCGACGACCCGGTTGCCATTCGGGATGCCCTGAAGCGGCTGCACATCAGCACCGTCCCGCCTTCCTTGAGCGGCCGGGTTCGCGGCCTGGTCTCCGGCGCTGCCGACCGGCATGGCCCGAATCCCGACCTGGCGGCCGTCGATCTGGATCGTGACGTGACGTTCGTGGTGCCGGTGCGGTACGGGCTGCGGTACCGGTCACAGCAGCACCTGTTGACGCTGGACGTCGACCTGTTCGACGCAGAGCGCGACGACCGGACGGGCATCCTGCTCAGAAAGGTCACGACGGGGCCACGAGGGCGAGGGCTCGTGATTGCACCCGAAGCGAAGGCAAAAGGGTATATCCAGCAGGTCGACATCATCGAACTCGATTCCGGGCAAGGCAAATTGACCTCGGTTCGTAGCCGCATGCAGCTTTCGCCCGCCGTGTACGCCCAAACGCATGGCGACTTCGCACTCGCTTTTTCCGGGCGCCTGGTTCGGCCTTACCTGACCGAACAAATCGACCATGTCGATCCGAGCATCGAGGAGCCGACGGACATTACGACCAGGATTTCCAGGGTGCACATGGATATCCATGCCATCTGGCTGGTGAGTCCGTCGAGCGGTGTCGTGCTGTCGAAGAAGCTGCGTTTGTCGAAGTAGCGTCTTTCCTGTACGAGGCGATGATCTTGACCGGCTTCCGGCGTGCACGCATGTCTCCTGCTTCGATGCCGATTCTCTGCACGATTGGGTGAGACCGCGGCGTAGTCGGCGTCCGGTCGGAACAATACAGCCGTGCGCGAAATGCACCGATGAAAGATTTGATCGGTCGAACAAGTGGGCGGCGACTTTCAAATGGCGGTTTCAGCAAGCGACAGCGCAAAAGTTTGCGCCTTGCGAAAAATTGGTTTATCGCAGGAAACCGCGGAGGGTTTTCGAGCGATTGCATAATCTGACACCTGATTTTGAGGATGTCGGAGGAAGCAATTGCTCGATCGAAAAGCACTTCAGGCACTGGGCTGCGGGACAGGTTATCGGCTGGAGCAGTTTCGCTTACGTTGGGGCCGCGGACCTCTTCACCACCAGCCGGCCCGAAGATTCCGCGCCGCATCGGTCACGATTGCATGGTGACAATAGTTCATATTACCGATAGAAAGGTCGGGGTAATATTTTCGAAGTCCAGGGACAGCCGGATCGAAAGCAATGCATCCGTCCATGCAATGTTTTATTCGCGCTTTTCATTGGATAACGCGTGGCGATATTGAGTAAATATCGCCTCGGCGTCGTGAATCCATCCAGATCGCTTCTGAAACAAAACCCATGCAAACCAAACTCATTTCCGCGCTGTTGCTCGCGGGCGCCGCCACTGCTTCGCAAGTCGCATCTGCAGCCGACGGCACGATCACGTTCACCGGCAGCGTAACCGCGCAAACTTGCACGATCAACGGCAATGGCAGCAACTCGAACAACTTCAATGTTCCGCTGCTGAACGTGTCGACCAGCGCGCTGGCTGCCGCGGGCCAAACTGCCAGCGCCAAGGCGTTCAGCATCGCGCTGACGGCCTGCACGCCGGCGTCGGGCAAAGTCCACGCCTACTTCGAACCGGGCCCGACGGTCGACACCGCCACCGGCAACCTGTTCCTGACCGCAGGCGGCGCGACCAACGTCGAGATTCGCCTGCTGAACGGCGACTATACGCCCATCAAGCTTGGTGCCGCCGACGCTTCGCAGAACTCACAGTCGGTTGCAATCACCGCCACCGGCACCGCCACGCTGAACTACCTCGCGGAATACTACGCCACCGGCGCCGCAACGGCCGGTGCCGCGACGTCGAGCGTCATGTATTCGCTCGTTTATCAGTAATCGGTTATTTAGAAATACATAATAAGGTAGGGCGGGGCGAAACGATTTCGTTCCTCCCCTCCTGTACGCCACCTGCATCGATCCAAACCATGAAGTCCCGAAAAGCACTCAGATTCTCGACCGTCGCCGCATGTATCGCATGGCTCGGTTACCTGGCGACACCCGCCGACGCGTCGGTGGTGATCGGCGGCACGCGCGTGATCTACGGCGCGGGCGAATCCGAGGTCACGCTGAAACTCTCGAACGCAGGCCAGGCGCCGGCGCTCGTGCAGTCGTGGGTCGATGCAGGTGACGTGCGCAGCGCACCGTCCAATATCAAGGTGCCGTTCACCGTTACGCCGCCGATTGCGCGGATCGATCCGTCCAAGTCGCAGACGCTGCGCATCGTTTATACCGGCGAGCCGCTGCCGGAGGATCGCGAGTCGGTGTTCTGGCTCAACGTGCTCGAAGTGCCGCCCAAGGCGAGCGCGGCGGACGCGGACATGAACCGGATCCAGCTCGCGTTCCGCTCGCGCATCAAGGTGTTCTATCGCCCGGACAAGCTCAAGGGTTCGTCGGCCGATGCGCCGGCGCAGCTCACGTGGCACCTCACACAGGTCGACGGCAAGCCGGCCATCGAGGCGCATAACCCGACGCCGTTCCATGTTTCGCTGACCATGATCAGCGTGCAGTCGGGCGGCCGCCGCGCGATCTTCGACGATGGCGGCATGGTCGGGCCGGGCGAGACGCGTGCGTTCCCGCTGAAGGGCGATGCGCCCGACGCGGCTGGCGCCACCGTGCACTTCACGGCGCTGAATGACTACGGCGGCGCAGTCAGCAGCGAGACGCCATTGCGGCTCCGCTCCGCGGCACCGTCGCAGTGATGCGCGGCTGACCTCTTCGATTGCGCGGCGCGGCTAGCGCGCCACGTCCTTCTCATCGCAAAACCCAGCATGCCCGCCCGGGCAGGGCGCAGGCTTGC
>NZ_LDWR01000048.1 GCF_001039005.1 Burkholderia cepacia | reverse complement strand
TCGAACTGCTTCGTGATCACGTCGATCGGCAACCAGAAGAGCGACGCGCGCCTGTCGCGCATCACGCAGCTGCAGCGCAGCTCCGGCGAATACCGCGCGGGCTCGAAGCAGCAGAAGGGCCAGCGTGTCGCGGCCGACTACTACATGGAACCGCAGATCGTCATCAACGATTCGCCGATCGCCGGCATCGGCAGCATGATCGGCGGGCTGATCGGCAACAGCGCGGTGGCGGCGGTGGCCGGCCACCTGCAGACGAAGGCATCGGTCGTCACGCTGACGCTGTTCGACGTGCGTTCCGCCGTGCAGATCGCGGCGGCCGAAGGCAGCTCGACGGCGACCAACTACGGTGCGGCGCTGGGCGGCTTCGGTGGCGGCGTGGGCGGCGCCCTTGCCGGCTTCTCGACGACGCCGGAAGGCAAGGCGACCGTCGTCGCGTTCATCGACGCGTACAACAAGATGGTCGTCGCACTGCGCAGCTACAAGGCGCAGGACGTCAAGGGCGGCCTCGGCCGCGGTGGCCAGCTCCAGGTCAACTGACGCTCACGGGCCGGCGGTGCGCCGCCGGCCGATTCCCGTCCATAACCGTCCGTGCGTACGGCGCTGTCCGCGCGCACCGGCTTCGTTCGTCCTTTCCGTTTCGAGGTGACTCCGATGAAAGCCGTTGCATTGATCGCATTGACCTGTCTGGCCCTGACCGCCTGCGGCGGCGACGACAATTCCTCGCCCGCATCGTCCGGCGGCGGATCGGGCACGAGCAATAACGGCGGCACCGGCGGAAATGGTGGCACGGGAAGCGGCGGCAGCGGCGGCTCGGGCGGCAGCACGCTGACGCTGCGCTACGACGCACAGCCGACCGCAGCAGATCAGGCGAGCTTCGTGACGCTCCTCAACAGTGAAGGCGCGAAGGGCTACCGCTATCTCGGCGACTACTTCTACAACGCATCCAGCGGCGGGTCGCGCTCGATCTTCGTGAGCGACGGCACCGTTCAGACGTACACGTACCAACTGCAGGCGACGCCGGCCGACATGCCGGGCTTCGTCAGTCAGGCCAACACGCAAGGCGCGAGCGGCTACCGCTACGAAGGGCCGCTCACGTACGGCTATCTCTATCGCAAGGACGGCGGCTCGTCGGCCACTTATACGTACACGACGACCGGCTTGCCGGTCGACACGAATGCGTTTCTCACGCAGGCGAACGGTCAGGGCCAGTCGGGCTACTGGTTCCTGGGCCCGATGGCGGTCGGATCGGCGCAGGCGAACGTGTACATGAAGAACAACGCGTCGAACGCGACCTATACGTACGATGCACTGGTGCCGACGACAAACGTCAGCGACTTTATCGCGCAGGCCAACAGCGAAGGCGCGAAGGGCTATCGCGCGAAGGGCGGGATGCTGTTCGGCAGTACGATCTCGTGGGTCTACGTGAAGGACCAGACGCAGTCGCCAACCTTCACGTACCAGTCGGCCGCGATCCAGTCGACCGGCGCCGCCTTCGTCCAGCAGTCGAACACGTACGGCGCGCAGGGCTCCGCGTATCTGAGCGATCTCGCGCTCGGCACAACCAGCCCGGTGATGGCGTCGTTCTATTTCAAGCCGACGAACTGCACGGGCTTCCTGTGCACGACGCTCAACCCGCTTACGCAGAACTGAACCGGCCGTCGTTCGCCGGTTGCCCGTGTGCCTCGCCGCTTGCGCGGCGTTTCCGCGGGGGCCCGCTGCTTTCGGGCTCGCCCCCGCTTTTTTCCTCATTCCTTCCCTTCCCGGCCGCGCGTCGCATGTTTCGACGCACGGCTGGGACGCGTCCTGTCGCGTTTTTTTCCGGCATCGAATCTAGGTCAAGTTCTAAAAATCGATTCAATGAAACTTGACGTGTACGAAACGGTTCACTCAGGGTGGACGCTCGTACACGCGTTTGGCATCGTCGGAATTCATTCCATCTTTTCCATGGTGAGTTCCGGCGAGGGCTTGCGATCCGAATCGGCATTGTTCGAGGTCGCGGCCATCGCCGCGCGTCATGCCGCAGAGTTCGCTTCAATCCCTCCGCCGCTATCTGAGCATTTCGGTGTTCGGTGGCGGCATCGTCGTTACGGTCCTGGTCCTGATCGCGTGCGGTCTCGGGATGGCGGCGATCGTCTCGGGCCATGTCGAGGGCGAACGGCGCAACTACCTGAACGGGCTGGAGCAGACGCTCAACGAGATCCAGGTGAGCGAGACGTCGTTCCGCAACGGCGTCGCGAATGCGCAGCTGATCTGGCGCGAGGCCAATAGCGCGCCCGCGTCGGCTGTCGATGCATTCTTCCGCGACGACCAGCGCGTCGAGATCCGGCCGCATCCGTCGCTCGTGCTCGGTGTGCCCGGGCAAACCGGCGACCGCGCCGAGGTTGCGCGCTACCTGTCGCTGTCGGTGCTGCTGTCGCGCATCTGCGCGGCGAGCTCGATCAATCGTGGGCGCACGCTTGAGGGTTACCACTACAGCACGCGCACGGGCATGTTCGGGCTGGTGCCGAACCGGAACCGCGACGATCCCGCACTGGTATCGCCCGACGATCGCGCGCGCGTGCTGGATGCGCTGCGCATCGATTTCGAGCGCGCGTATCCGGGTGTCGTCGATGCACGCCCGCACGTGCGCTGGCTGGCGCCGTTCACCGATCCCGTATCGGGGCAGCCACGTATCCGGATCGCGGCCGAGGCGCATGACGACGGCGAAACGTTTGCCGTGCTCGCGACCGAATACCCGCCCGATTACCTGCTGTCGTGGCTGGCCGACTATCGTCCCGAAGGTGCGTTCACCATCACGACGGCCGATGGCCGGCTCGTCGCGATGGATCCCGCCGTCGGCGACGCCGGCCGCGCGGCGCGCCTGCTGGAGCTGGCTCCGTGGTGGGGCGGCGCGTCGTCGGGCTCGCCGGTGTTCCGCGACGGCTTCCTGCTGTTTCACGGCACGCTCGAATCGACGGGCTGGACGCTCACATACGCGTTGTCGTGGGCCGACGTCGCGACCGGCGTCGCGCGTTCGGCCGGCACGCTGGTGGCGGCGACGCTGCTGACGCTCGCGGTCATGTGGGGGCTGCTGCTGCGTTTTTACCGGCGAGAGTTCGCGCCGCTCTATGCGCGCTCGCAGCGCGTGTTCGACAGCGAGGCGCTATGCCGCAGCGTGATCGAGATGGCGCCGATCGGGCTCGGGCTGATCGCGCGCGACGACGGGCATTTCCTGCTCGCGAGCCCCGCATTGACGGACATGGTCGCGCGGCTCGGCGGCGATTATCACGCGCTGTCGAACCAGGTGGCTGCCGCGTGGCAGGCGCATGTCGCGAGCGGCGACGCGAGTGGCGTGCTGCACGACGATCTGCTGCTTGGCGGTGACGAGGCCGCACACCTGCATTTCGAATTCATCGCCTGCGGCGCGCGTTACCAGGGCGCGGACGTGCTGATCGCCGCGGTCGCCGACACGACCGCTAAGCGGCAACTCACGCAGCGGCTCGAAGAAGCCGTGCGCGCAGCCGATTCGGCCAACGCCGCGAAATCGTCGTTCCTCGCGGCGACGAGTCACGAGATCCGCACGCCGCTGAACGTGATCCTCGGCAACCTCGAACTGCTCGAGCGCTCGGCGCTAGATGCGGTACAGCACGGCCGGGTCGGTACGCTGCGCACGTCGGCCGCGAGCCTGCTCGCGCTCGTCAACGACATTCTCGATTTCTCGAAGATCGAGGCCGGCGCGATGCAGGTCGAGTCGATCGAATTCGATGTGATCGCGACGGTCGCGCGCGAGTTGAGCGCGTTCGCGCCGATCGCAAAGGCAAAGGGCGTGCAACTGTTCTGCGAGGTCGACGCATCCGGCACGCAGCGGATGCGCGGCGATCCGACACGGCTCGCGCAGGTGCTCGGCAACCTGCTGAACAACGCGATCAAGTTTACGGATGCGGGCCGCGTGACCGTGCGTGTCGCCGTCGTCGCCGGCGGTCACGATGTGCCGGCGTTGTCGATCGCGGTCGAGGATACCGGGATCGGCATCGCCGCCGAGCATCGGCACAAGCTGTTCAAGGCGTTCTCTCAGGTCGATACGTCGATCGTGCGGCGCTATGGCGGCACGGGGCTCGGGCTCGCGCTGTGCGACCGGCTCGTCACGGCGATGGGCGGCCGCATCGACGTGGCGAGCAAGCCGGGCGTCGGCAGTTGCTTCACGATTCGATTGCCGCTCGGCATGGACATCGCTGCGCCCGACCGGCCGGGCAGTGTGCACGCATGTGCGCTGACGCTCGTCGCCGCGCATCCCGAGTGGCGCGAATTCGCGTTACCGCATCTGCGTGCATGGGGATTCGACGTCGATGTGTACGACAGTCCGTCGAGCCTGCCGCGTGACCTGGCGGGCCCGGTCGTGCTGTTCGGCGATCCCGACACCTGGTCGCACGTGGAACTGGGCAGCCTGCGCGGCTGTGCGCCGCTGATTCTCGCGACACGCGACGGCCCGCTCGAACCCCACCGCGCGGGCGGTACGGTGCGCGTATCGAGTTATTCGCTCGGCGGTCTGCGCGCCGCGCTGACGTGCATCGAATCGTGTCCCCGAGAAAGTGCGATCGCCACTTCATCCGCCGCCGAGCTGTCGCACGTCGATATGTGCGGCCGGCGGCGCACCGGGCCCGTGCGACTGCCGCCGTTCGTCTCCCGTGCATTGCGCGTGCTGGTCGCCAACGACGAAGCCATCGACGGGTCGATCTTCCGCGAGCAACTGCATGTGCTTGGCTGCACGGTGGCCGAGGTCGGGTCCGGGCGCGCGGCGCTCGAATCGCTGGCCGGCGGAGGCTGGGATGTGCTGCTGATCGGCGCCGACCTGCCCGACCTGCGCGCGCACGAACTGGCGGAAGCCGCGCGCGGCCGCGGCGCGGCGTGCGACGTGCTGGTCATCACGTCGCACGTGACGCCTGAAGGCATGCGCCGCTGCACGGCGGCGGGCGTGCGGCGCGTCCTGACGAAACCCGTGACGCTTGCGCACCTGCGCGGCGCGCTCGCGCCCGCGTGGCAGCGGTACGGCGTGGCGCCGGAAGGCGCGGCAAGCAGGACGGCCGATCGCGAGGCGGCATTGCATGGCCGGTAACCGGCAACAGTGAATTCAGCAACGCATATCCGAGATAACAAAGGCAGGGGACCGACGCCTGTTGTGCGGCGGATTTCGAATCAAACCGGAGGGGAAGGCCGTGCGTCACTTGGGGAAGATATTCGCACTGTTGATCGATTTCTCGACACTGTCCGAAAAATCACGGAGGGAGTTTCTGACGATGATGAACGAGTATCTGCTGATGTCGCCGGCCCAGCGGCGGCGCGCGATCAACGAATGGAAAATGCAACAGGAAGGCGGCCAGCATGACGAACCTCGCGGGTCGGCGAACCAGTAGCGCACGGCGTAGGGCAGGCGTGCATCAGGATCACGCCGCGCTTGCCCGTCGCGCTGCCCGGCGTACGATACGCGGGTAAGATCGATCGTTCGGGCCCGACCGCGACGGCCGCTGTCGTCGTATACGGTCGAGCCGCCCGGCGGATTTCCAAGGTGCCCGGACGGCCCGGCCGCTGCGCGAGCCGCGAGAGGGCGGCGCCGAAGCGCGCCTGCCCATTGGGGCGCAAGATGCGCGGCGCGTGGACGGTCGCGCCCGACCGGTGAGCGAAGCTGGATTTATCTTAAAATTAAGTCATTGTCGTCCGGCGAGCCGAACGCGGCTGACTATCGGCCGACAACGCGAGCGCGCGCCTGTCGCGGCGCGAGCCGGATGCGTGAACGAAAGCCTCGGGGAGAAACAGGTACATGGACGAATTCTCAGTGCGCGTGATGGTGGCGGACGATCATCCGGCATCGGCGCTCGGGATGTCGCAGGCGCTGCAAGGCAACAGCACGATCAAGCTTGCGGGCGCCGTTTCGAACTCGACGGATCTGGTTGCGGCGCTCGACGCGCAACCGAGCGACGTGCTCGTGCTCGATTACGTGATGCCCGGCGGCAAGTACGGCGACGGTCTCGTGCTGCTGTCGTTCCTGCAGCGTCGTTACCCCGCGCTGCGTATCGTGACGATCACGATGATCGACAATCCGAGCGTGCTGCGCGCCATTCACAAGCAGGGCGTGCAATGCATCCTGAGCAAGTCGGATGCGTTGTCGCACTTGATCGGCGCCGTGCATGCGGCTTACGTCGGCGCGAACTACATGTCGCCGTTCGTCAAACAGCTGCTCCAGGACGGCGATTCCGTGCCTGTCGCGCGTGCGCTGACCACCCGGGAGATCGAGGTGGTCCGGCTCTTTGGCGCGGGCTATACGGTGGGCGAGATCGCCACGCAGCTGCATCGCAGCAAGCAGACCATCAGTTCCCAGAAGTCGAGCGCGATGAAGAAGCTGGGGATCGTTCGCGACGCGGACCTGATCCGGTATGCGGACGAAGGCGACGTGCAGGATCCGTCCGCTCCGGGCGCACCCGCCGCGCGTGACTGATGTGAGCGCACGGTGCGGTACGGGCCACAGGCGTGCGCGCTGTGGGGACCGCACGGTGCCGGGCCGTTCCTGCGCGCATGTTCGATGCGTGACGATTGCACCCGCGGCAAGCTGCCGCCAGCACGGGCGAATGCCGGCCCGCGTCCGACGACAATGAAACCACGGCGAATCGTATGCCCGACAAATTGAAAAGGCTGGCCGAACAGGCTGCCGCCGTCGGCCGCAAGCCGTTCGACCCGACCCGGGTTCGGCGCCAGCAGCACGCGCTGCTGTACGGCGGCGGCGTGGCGATCACCGCGTTCATCGTGCTGTGCGCGATCCTGGTCATTCGGCTTACCGTCGGCGACTACGTCGCCCAGATGCGCTCGTCATTCCTGGGGGAAGCGGCGCTACTACACGGCGAATTGCAGGTGACGAAGGTGTTGCTTGGGCGATTCGCCGACAACATGACCGCGGCCAACAGCAACCCTGAAGTCGTGCCGCTGTCCGATCTGCAAACGCTGATCGATAGCGGCGGCCGACTGGATTGGCCGAACCCGTACGGGAAGTCGAGGGTCGTCGGGTTCGCCGATATCACGCCGGGGCACTCACCTGCCGCATATATGCGCTATATCGGCGCGCTCTACCGGATGGGCCACGCCGTCGCCACGCCGTCGCCGGTTTCGATTGCGCTGAGTTTCTCGGCTTACCTGATCGGCGTGAACGACGATTATCTGGTGTTGTTCGGCGCCGAACTGGCTGCACGGGCCCCCGCGCGGCTGGCTCCGTCCGATCTGCGGGCACTGGCGCGACGCCTCGAACCCACGGATGCCGATGACCGCGTCATCATCGAGACGCGCGACGACCCGTTGCTCGGCAGGCCCGTGACCCGGATCGCGCAACGGCTGCGCAACGTGGACGGCGAGCCATTCGCATGGCTCGTCTTCAACGGTCGTCCCGAACTCGACCGGATCATTGCACCGCAGGCGCCGGACGAAGAGAAAGTGCTCGTCGACACGAGCGGGCATATCGTGATGGGGCGGCCGCAAGACAGCCGATTCGTCGCACCAATGCTCGATCGCGTGCTGAATCGGGATCGCGCGCCAGCCATTCCGCATCGCATCGGTAGCCGCTTCGTGCTTGGCGATCGCCTGCCCGGCTCCGACCTCGTGTTGATCAAGAGCGTCTCGTGGCGAAGCGTGGCGATCGCCAATGCCGTACGCATCGGCATCACGTGCGGCCTGGCGCTGTTCTGCATCGCGGCGCTGTGGGCCGCGATCGTGATGTTCGACCGGCGCGCGCTGCGTCCCGCCAATCGGCGCGCGGTACGACTGATCGAAAGCGAGGCGCTCAACCGGACGCTGATTCGCACGGCGCCGGCCGGCCTCGCGCTGCTGTCGCTCGCCGACGGCGACGCGATCGTGCGCAACGATGCGATGGCTGCCTACGACAAGGCCGTGTCGGGGGCGCCGCTCGGCAAAAGACTGTGGCAGGTTTATCGCGACGAGGTGCGCGTCGACGATGGCGCGCACGGGCTCGTCACGCATGAATTCGCTATCGAGCGTGAGGAGCACGGCACCGCGTATCTCGACGCCCACATGGTGCGCGCCAAGTACCGCGGCATCGACGTGCTGCTGTGCACGCTGATCGACATCACCGCGCGCAAGGAAGTGGAAGAGACGCTCCGTGAAGCGCGCGTGGCCGCCGAGGACGCGAACAAGGCCAAATCGACGTTCCTCGCGACGATGAGTCACGAGATCCGCACGCCGCTCAACGCGATCATCGGCAATCTCGAACTGATGGCGCGCGCGTCGCTGCCGTCGGCGGAGCAGCGGCGGTTGAATACGGTTGCGTCATCGTCGGATGCGTTGCTGCGCGTGATCAACGACGTGCTCGACCTGTCGAAGGCCGAGTCGAACCAGATGGTGCTCGAAAGCATCCCGTTCGATTTGCGTCGCATGCTGGACGACGTGACCGCGATGTTCCGGCCGCTCGCAGACGAGAAGAACCTGGCGCTTGCTTGTCGCGTGGCCCCGGATCTGGCCGACGGTTACGTCGGCGATCCGACCCGGCTGCGTCAACTGGTGTCGAATCTCGTCAGCAACGCGATCAAGTTCACGAAGCGCGGCGGCGTGACGGTCGAAGCGCGGCCCGCGCCGACCGGCACGGCCGGGCGGCGTGTCGAGATCGTCGTTCGCGATACCGGCATCGGCATTCCCGAAGACAGCATGTCGACGCTGTTCGACGTCTATATTCAGACCGACGCATCGGTGTATCGCCGCTTCGGCGGCACGGGGCTCGGGTTGCCGCTGTGCAAGCGCATCGTCACGCTGATGGGCGGCGAACTGAACGTCGAAAGCCGCCTTGGCGAAGGCACGACATTTACAGCCGTGTTGCCGCTGCCCGATGCCGCGCCCGGGTGGCGCATCGACGTGCCGGAACTGCCGGCGTTCGCGGACGCGGTGCGCGGGTACGGATCGGCATCCGAAGCGGATGACGTACCCCGTGCGAAGGCTGCTGCCGAAACGGGCGAACTGGCCCGTGAGGACGACGAGGAGCCGCTGCGCGTGCTCGTCGCCGAGGATCATCCCGCGAGCCGCGCGTTGCTGCGCGACCAGCTCGATGCGCTGCATTACGACGCCACGATCGTTTGCAACGGCGTGGAAGCGATGCGCGCGTTCTTCGAGCATCCGTTCGACGTCGTGCTGACGGATCTCGGCATGCCGGAACTCGACGGGTTTGCGCTGGCAAATTTCCTGCGGGAGCAGGGGGCGACGGTGCCGGTGATCGCGATGACCGCGCACGCGACCGATGAGGATCGCCGGCGCTGTGAGCGGGCGGGGGCGGTGGAGGTCGTGTTGAAGCCGTTGTCGATCGGAACGCTCGAAGCGGTATTGCGCAAGCATGGCGGGCGGCGGGGTGTGGCGAGCGGTGATGCACGTGCGCCGGTGCATGGCGGGCCGCCAGTCATGACCGACGAGATGCGGCAGACGTTACGTGCGGCGACGCTGCATTCGCTGGCGGTGATCGGAGGCGCGCTGGCGGCCGGCGAGATCGATCTGATAAAGATCGAATTGCACTCGATGCGCGGCGGCTTTGCACTGGCAGGCGACGCCGAGGCGAGTGACGCGTGCGCGCGTGCCGAACGGGCCGTGATCGAAGACGGCATCGAAGCGATGAAGGCGGAATGGCAGGCGTTCGACGCGCGGATCGAATGCGCGCTGGCGCGGCTGTCCGGAAGCGGGTCGTGCGGCTCGCCGGAGCCGATCTGATTTACGACTGAGTGTGGCGCGGCGTGGGCGCGCCACGATCGTCGATCCGCGGGCCCATCGCGTGGCGCAGTGCTCGAGCAACGATATAGCGCAGTGCCGGAGAGCCGAGATTTGACTGTTCGGTCGAGCCGTTGCGGTGCGTGACTCGTTTCGCAGCCGCGCATGTCAATATCACCTTCCCACGGCTATTCTGAAATCTCCGAGCGTCGACCGCAATGCATTCCGGCATCGCTCGATGCCCGTCGGGTGCTTGCGTGCCCTATCCCTCTCCTTGAACTCGACACGCGCGAATGCGTGATTGCGCACATCTACGCGATGCGTCAGATGCCGACGCGTGCACGGATGTCAGTTTCCGGTGTTACGTCGAACGGAACTAGTCGCGCGCCTTGCCGCTTCGCTCCTTCTGTCGTCTTCCGATAACCGCCGCCATCGACCGTGAGGTGATCGCGATTCCCGATGTCCGGGCTTGCGTGATGCGCGTGGACGGGATCCTTGTCGCCTGGTGCGATCAGAGCTTCGCGAGAATAGTTAGGTTGACTTGACAATCAGCGTAGTCAGTTTGTCGAAAACCGAAATTCGTACTCGTACTATTTGTTTGAGGCCGCATATAAAAATCGTCCTATTCCTCGTTTTGAGAGATTTCTTGAAAATATTGTCAGTGGAAATGATCTTCCACGCGGCGAATGCAAAATTAAATCTTGCATTCATTATCGCAATACGCCTTTATAACTGAGTGAAACTGAAATGAAAAAGATTGCAATGATGATGTCGGCTGCTGGCCTCGCATTCGCGGCGATGAGCGCTGCCCATGCTGCGGATGGCACGATCAACTTCACGGGCGAGATCGTCGCTGCGTCGTGCGGCATCACGGGCGGCAACGGCACATCGGTGACCGGCGGCAAGGGTGAGCAGTCGATCGACGTCAAGATGGGCAAGGTCAGCGTGGACGCGCTGGGCAGCACCGCCGGCGGCGGCATCGCGGCCGGTACGGCGATCAACCTCAACCTCGATTGCGGTGCGACCGGCAAGGGCCTGAACACGGTCAAGGTGCGTTTCGACCCGGCCAGCGGTTCGGGCGTGGACGGCAACAACAACAAGCTGCTGAAGACCACCGGCACGGCCAAGGGCGTGGGCATCGGTATCTACAACACCGAAGGCTCGCTGCTGAACCTGAACGCCAACGAAACGTTCGATGCACCGCTGGTCCAGGGCGGCACGGCCGAAGCGCCGACCTACACGGCCAACCTGGCGCTGCGCGCCAGCTACGTGAAGGCCGGCACCGACGTCGAGGCCGGTACCGCCAACGGCACGCTGCCGTTCACGCTGACCTACGAGTAATCCACCTCCGGGCGGGGGAGCGCCCTCGCCCGACTGACAAGATCCCATTCGACATGAAACGATTCCACTTTGCTGGGCTGGCCCTGGCCGGCTCGCTGTTGTTGTCTTCGGGCGCTTCGCTCGCGGGCGTCACGCTCGACGGAACCCGCGTCGTGCTGGCCGCGCCGAGCAAGGAGGCGTCGATTCTGGTCCGCAACCGCGCGCCGGCCGACGTGATGATCCAGTCGTGGATGGACGCGAGCGACGGGAAGGCAGACGTGCCGTTCGCGATCACGCCGGCGCTCGGTCGCCTCGGTGCGGAGAAGCAGCAGACGCTGCGCGTCCTTTACTACGGTCAGGGCCTGCCGGCCGATCGCGAGTCGGTGTTCTGGCTCAACGTGCAGGAGATCCCGCAGAAAGCCAAGGGTGACAACACGCTGCAGATTGCCGTGCGTCAGCGCATCAAGTTCTTCTACCGGCCCGCCGGCCTGCCCGGCAAGGTCGAGGAGGCGCCTGCGCAGCTCCGCTGGAAGCTTGTGCAACGTGACGGTCGCACGCAGCTCGAAGTCAGCAATCCGTCAGCGTATTTCGTCTCGCTGGCGTCTGTCAACGTGCGTAGCGGCGGCCGGGATTATGCCGTGGCCGCCGAGATGGTGCCGCCGTCCACCACCCGCCAATTTGCCGTCAAGGAATTGCCGGCTGGCGCCGCCGCGGCGGGCGTCAAGGTTCACTTCGAATCGATCAACGACTACGGCGCCGTCGAACCGCACGACGGCACTACCGCTGGTTGACGCGACCAGCTCGACACATCGTATTCCTCTTCATCTTCATTGTCCCCGGGCCTGTGCCGCGGGGCGGGGCATGTTCGCGCTTGCGATTCCGCTCGGGAGGTGAATCAACTTAGAGAAAGGGTATGGAGAACGTCAGAAAGGAAGGGGATATCTGGACGCCCGCGCAGATCGGTGCGCCGTGCCTCGCGTTGCTCGGGCTGGTGCTGCCGGCGCAGGGCCACGCGGTGGAATTCAACGAATCCTTTCTGCGCAAGGGCGAAGCGCCCGTCGAGCTGAGCTATTTCGAGAAAGGCAGTTCGGTGCTGCCCGGCAGCTATGACGTCGATGTCTACCTGAACCATACCCTTGTCAAGCGCCAGGACGTCGTGTTCCGCGCGGACGCCGACGGCGCCGTCAAGCCGGCGGTGACCCTCGGGCTGCTGCGTACCGCCGGCGTCAACGTCGCGCGGCTGGAGAAGGACGGGCGCATTGCCGCGGGCGCGGACGACGCGACGATCGTCGACCTGCACGCCGTGGCGGACGGCGCATCGGTGGAGTTCGAAGCCAATACGCTGTCGCTGAACATCAGCTTTCCGCAGTTGTATGTGTCGCGTACCTCGCGCGGCTACGTGGACCAGTCGCTGTGGGACGACGGCATGCCCGCGCTGTACAGCGACTATCAGGTCAGCTACAGCCGTAACGATAGTCACGGCCACAACAACGAGTATTACTTCGTCGGTTTGCGCAACGGCTTCAATGCCGGCGGCTGGCGTTTCCGTAACGAATCGTCGCTCACCGGCACCACGGGTGCGGGCAGCCGCTTCAGCAGCAACCGCACCTACGTCGAGCGTGATATCCGCCGCCTGCGCAGCAAGGTGGCGGCCGGCGAGTTGTATACGTCGGGTGACATCTTCGACAGCGTGCGCTTCGTCGGCGCGCAGATCGGCACTGATCTCGGCATGCTGCCCGACAGCGAAGTCGGCTTCGCGCCGGTCGTGCGCGGGATTGCCGAGAGCAATGCAATCGTGGAGGTGCGGCAGAACGGCTACGTGATCTATTCGACGCCGGTGCCGCCGGGCGCGTTCGAGATCACCGACATCTATCCGAGCGGCTCGAACGGCGACCTCGAGATCAGGATCACCGAGTCCGACGGACGCGTGCGCCGGTTCACCCAGCCGTACTCGTACCTGCCGGTGATGGTTCGTCGTGGCAGCCTGCGGTACGCGTTTGCCGCCGGCCAGTATCGCGTGCAGGGCCAGTCGAGCCCGAAGTTCACGCAGGGCACGCTGGTGTACGGCGTGTCCGACAACTTCACCGGCTACGGCGGCGTTATCGCCGCGGACAACTACGTGGCGGCCGCCCTCGGCATCGGCGTGAACACGCGTATCGGCGGCATGTCGCTGGACGTCACGACGAGCCGGTCGCGCACGTCGACGGGCACGCGGCAAGGGCAGAGCTTGCGGTTCCTGTATTCGAAGACGCTGTATCCGACCAACACCACGTTCACGATGGTCGGCTACCGCTATTCGACGGACGGCTACCGTACGTTGAGCCAGCACGTGGAGGACACGGACCATACGTACGGGCCGCGCCTCATGCGTCAGAAGAGCCGCCTGGACGTGAACGTCAACCAGCCGCTCGGCAGCGGCTCGATGTTTGCCGGCATCGGCGATACGACCTACTGGAACGGCGAAGGGCGCAGCCGGCGCCTGCAGGTCGGCTACAGCAACAGCTACCGGAACGTCAGCTACAGCGTGTCGGCATCGCATATCCAGGAGTCGGGGCCGTTCGGGCGGCCGGACACGCAGTTCAGCGTGTCCGTGAGCATTCCGCTGGGCAAGGCGTCGAGTTCGCATCGCCTGTACGCGAACGCGGTGTCGTCGACGCGCGGCGACTTCAACGTGCAGACCGGCGCGTCGGGTTATCTGAACGAGAGCAATACCGTCAACTACGGCGTGCAGGCCGGCTACAGCCGCGACGGCGGCGGCTCGGGCGGCGTCAGCGCGGGCTGGGATACGCCGAACGCGAAGCTGACCGGCAACTTCACGCAGGACCGCTCGGGCCGGCATTTCGATGCGAGCGCATCGGGCTCCGTCGTCGCGCACGGTGGCGGTGTCACGCTCGGCCAGCCGCTCGGCGAGACGTTCGCGGTGGTCCAGGTGCCGAAGGTGAGCGACGTGACGTTCGGTGGCGCGCCGACGGTGCGCACCGATCGGCGCGGCTACGCGATCGTGCCGTACCTGCAGCCGTACCGTCAGAACTGGCTGAACATCGATCCGTCGAGTGTCGGCACGCATACGGAGATCACCGACAACGCGAAGATGGTGGTGCCCACGCGTGGCGCGATCGTGAAGACCCGCTTCGAAGCGGAGTCGGGCCGGCGCGTGCAGTTCGAGCTGAGTACGGACGAAGGCGGCAAGGTGCCGTTCGGCGCGCAGGCGTACGACGCGAAGGGCAAACTGCTCGGCATGGTGGACAACCAGTCGCGGCTGCTTGTGTTCGGTGTCGCAGACCAGGGCAGCATCGACGTGAGCTGGGGCGACAAGCAATGCACGATCGGCTTCGCGCTGAAGCCGCAGAACAAGGAACTGGCCTACGAGCGCGTGCAGACGCGATGCTCCGCTGGAAAGATGGCGGCTTCGAATTGATTCGCCGATTGCGAGGGTAGTGCAGAGCAAGCGCAGCGCGAATCCGACTGAATCGGCGGGTGCTCTTGCTTGCACCGTCGCGCACCAAGTGAAATGGAGGCGGCGCCGTTCATGCCGCAAACGACATGCTGAACAGACTACTTTTGTTTCTGGCTGGGTCATCGGTCGCGGTGCTGAGGGTCGTTCTCCTGGCGACATTGCTGCAATCGACTGCCGCGTTGGCGGATATCCATTTCGGTGGTTATACCCGCTTTGTCATGGATGAGAAGAATGGCAGAAAAAACATCGAGATCGAGAACGATGGTGACGAGCCGGCCCTCGTTCAGGTCAATATCGAGTGGGGAAACGAAAAGGCCGCGCCGCTCCTTCCCATTGCAGTTTCCAAACCGCTGCTCCTGATTCCGTCACGGAAAAGGGCTTTCGAGGAAATCATCTACCAGGGGGAGGGCCTTCCCGCCGATCGGGAATCCTACTTCACGCTTTCCGTGACGGAGATCCCGAAGAAGCCGGAGGGTGGCGACAGCCTTCAGTTCGCTGTGCGGCATCATCTCAAGTTCTTTTATCGTCCGCAGCTTTCCATGGATCCGCAGGAGGCGATTGACCGACTCAAATGGGTGCGCCAGCCTGGATCTGCTGTTCCGAGCGCGCACAACGATTCGCCTTATTTCCTGACGCTGACGGATATCAAGCTTCAGGACAGCACTGGAAAGACATGTGGGGAGACGCTCCGGCATTGGATGCTGGAACCGTACTCCACCAAACCACTACCTGATTCAGGATGTGCCACGGTGCCGGATGGTGTCAGCTACGTCTACATCAGCGACAGCGGATTCCAGCATCCACGCACGTTCGCACTGCAGTCGGAGCTCTGATTCCATTTGTATTTGGAGAATAGTCAATGAATGTTCACAGGATCCTGTTTCTGGCTGCAGCGCTCATGCTCTGGATGCCTAAAAGTTATGCCCTGATCTGTACGCTTGCGGACTCGAACGTGACGAGCGTTACCACGATGGTCGACACGACGGTCGCCGTCCCCAACACCCAGCCGAAAGGCAAGGTGCTCTGGCGGCAACCCACTCAGACGACCTCAATGGATTGTTGGGTGGATTCCATCAACCCCGGTGAATATGTCTATTTATATGTCAACCCGAAAGGAATCTCGCTCGGAGACGACCTGGAAATCGGCGTTACCTACGATGGGAAGGACTACCTCTATTCATCCTTGTCGGGGGGGAAGTTGAAGACCGACGTCTGGGTCGACGGTTGTTCGGTCAATTGTGGCTGGCAGAAGGCGCGAAAGACCTTCACGTACTCCATCTTTCTCGTCAAGAAGTCGCCGGCCGGCACGGCCAAAGAAGGGTCGATGACATCGATCACCGATTACATGGCCTTGCAATTCGATGGACAGGGAGGGACTCGCCTAGGCATGAGCTACAACATCACGGTCAAAGGTCTCGACAAGCTGCGTTATATCCCTTGCGAGTCGAAGATCAGCATCAGTCCCAGCACGATCAAATTCAGCGGAATCAGTACTGGCGGCTCGGTTCCGAAGCCGGACCAGGTGATCGTGCGAATGCCGTTCACGATTGCGGAGGTACGCACCTGCGCAAGCGGTAGTGCCGTGTACGGAGTCAATGCTTACTTGAGCCCGGTGAACGCGACGCTTGCCGACAACGATACGACACTCGTGCCTTCGGACAACCCGTCTGTCGGTATCAATCTTCTCAGGGCGGACGATCTTGCTCCGATTACCTTCCGGAAGGAGTTGGTCCTGACTCCGCCAACATCGCAACAATCCAACCTGCAACGCTTTCTGGCAAGCCTGAAGTGGCGCACCGGTACGCCGAAACTGGGCAAATTCAATGCCGGTGCGGCAGTCGAGCTCTATTACAAGTAGCGCGGGTAAGCCTGCCTCGCGCGGGGCGATCGCTAAGACTCGCTTCGGCGCAGAGCCGGGCCGGCGCGTGCAGTTCGAGTTGAGTACGGACGGAGGCGCCAAGGTGCCGTTCGGCGCGCAGGCGTACGACGCGAAGGGCAAGCCGCTCTGCATGGTGGACTGCCAGTCGCGGCAGCTGGTGTTCGGTATCGAGGACCAGGGCTGTATCGATGTGTGCTGGGAGGGCGGTAGCTACAAGGCCAACTACTGGCTGCAGCAGCAGAACCAGGCGTTGTCTTCGGAGCGGGTGCCGCTCACTTGCCGCCAGCCGTCTGGCACAGGGGACAAGTTGCGCCGCGCTGCAATTTTCTTTCCCGATGAAGCCGGGCGGACTGCTGCCAGACCCCGTATGCCAACACACGTTGGAAAGCCGGAAAACACGCAATCAACCATGGACACGGAAAAATGAAATTCATCGGTTTTTTGATTTTGGTTCTCTTATCAAATTATGCCCATGCGAAATGCACGGTCACAAGAAGCGATAACGTAGTCGTGGATCATCTCGTCATCACGCTGCCGAAATTCTCTCCACCTGCATTTGA
Organism: Burkholderia cepacia; assembly: GCF_001039005.1. Classification (GTDB taxonomy): domain Bacteria; phylum Pseudomonadota; class Gammaproteobacteria; order Burkholderiales; family Burkholderiaceae; genus Burkholderia; species Burkholderia theae. Next base: position 72,323 of record NZ_LDWR01000048.1, on the reverse strand, counting down.
TCCCAATATCGCTGAGGGAACGGTGATCTTCACGGCATCGGGGACGTCAACTGGATTGGGAGGAAAGGCGACGTGCGACTCTGTCGTTGGCCAAGTCGGTTATTTCGGAACGACAAGCGCTGCTCCGGGGAAATACAGCACGTATCCCACGCCAGTTTCCGGGGTGGGGATCAGAATAAAAGGGGGGATCAATGTGGATCAGTGGTGGCCGCAATCGACTACCGGGACCACTAATACCTGGAACCTGGACGCGGCATCGAATTTTACGATTGAGCTCGTAAAAACCGGTGATATCACATCGACAGGCGTTTTGAGTGGAGAGATTGGTATGACTTATTTGGTTGCGCAAGAAAAGAAAATTCGTTCAATTGTGACGAATGGTTCTATAAATATTATTCCAAAAGTGCCGACTTGCAATGTGCTAACCAAGAATATAGCGGTCGACCTCGGGAAGGCATTAGCCGGTGATTTGAAAAGCATCGGTGCAACGTCATCGCCAAAATCCTTCGACGTGCGTCTCAAGTGCTCCGGTGGGAATCCGGGCACGTCGACGAAAATGTTCATGACGCTGACGGATTCGGCAAACCCCGCTAACGAGTCCGATACGCTCTCCCTTGCGCCCGGCTCGAAAGGCAAAGGCTTCGGCATTCAGATACTGCGTGGTTCGGACGACACGCTGGTCAGTTACGGTCCGGACTCTGCGGCGACAGGCAATCCGAATCAATGGAGCGTCGGGAGTTTCGGCAATGTCGACGTGACCATTCCGTTCAAGGCTCGCTATGTGCGAACGTCTTCTACCGTATCGCCTGGCAAGGCGGATGGCGCCGCCACGTTCACCATGAGCTATCAATAAGCGGGCGCGCTTCCGGACTGCCGAAAGCTGGCTCGCATCGGGGGCCAGAGCGGCATCGCCACGCGACGATGACGGACGCTTCGAATCCCCTGATGTCGACCGATACGCTGGGCCTTGGAGCCGGTTCGACTGCCAGCGGTGTCGGCATTCGGATCTACTGCGACAATGAAACGACGCCTGTCAGCTATGGGCCGGATTCGGCGGCAAACGGAAATTCCAACCAATGGTATGTCGGTACGGCCGATCGAATGGCGTGGTTGAGCTTTCGTTCGTGGCCAAGCATGCCAAGACCGGGACAACTATCACACTGGGATCGGTTGTCGCGCAAAGCACGATCACATTCTCTTACCCGTGACAGCCTTGGCCTTGACCTGCAAAGTCATCCTGTCCGGAGCGGGAAGATCCTGACAGGATGTTGGCGTCGGAACAGCGGCAGCTTCGGCGGCGGCACTGCAAGTCGGCCCCTAACCATCGACAAACGGCATTGGGGTAGCCCCTGGGCGGCACTCATCCGATGAACCGGGCGAAAGCGCACTCGTCGCCGAATCGGTTCCGAGTTGGTTCAGGCAGATGCGGCGCGGGAGCGCGACGTTTCGGGTGCAATTATGGGGAACGCGTCGAGAAGCGCGACTGTCTGAGCCATCGATTCAATACTGACACGATCGGCCGTTCAATCCAGATATGGCAAACCTGTCCGGACAGGCAGATCACGCCGAGCGTTGCGCACGCGGAAGCGACGCCGGGCCATGTGTGAAGATTCGCGCGCACGTCGACGATCTTCTCGGCGACCCCGATGATATACGGATGGATCAGATAGATCGAATAACTGGCGGCTCCGAGCGAAGCCAAGATGCGGTTCGAGATCGTCCGGTTCAGCATGTCGAGCGCGACCAACGAGACGATCAGCACGCATGCTGGCATGCCCCACAGAACGATACGCGCGAACGCTTGTGGTGTGCCGTACACGGCATGAGATAACGGAATCGCCACGACGGCGCCGATTGCTGCGAAGGCCCAAGCCGGCGCGGCGATTCGGCGCACGATTCCGGTTTGCAGGACCCGGTACGCCAGGACACCCAGGCCGAACTCCAGCACGAACGGTTGCCCGAGATGGTGGGCGATGGTGCCAGGCGTGCCATCGATTGCCGCCCACAGGCAAAGCGACGCGAGCATCAGCGCCGCGAATGCAGTCGCGCGGTGTGCACCAACGACCCAGAGGCTTGCCGCAACGGCGAGATAGAACAACATCTCGTACTCGAGGGTCCAGCCGTTCAGGTTCAGCGGGCCCCAATGACCGTTTTCCTTGACGTAAGGCACGAACAGCAGCGATTTGACGAGGTATTCGGGCGCGGCCGTCGTCGTGTTCAGCCAGTGCGGACGCAGCACGGCGATCGCGTAGATGCCGAGCGTCGTCACCCAGTAGAGCGGCACGATCCGGACCAGGCGCTTGTGGAAGAACGTGCGACCTTCGTCTGGTGCGATCCACGACATGATGAAGCCGCTGATCACGAAGAAGACGTCGACGCCGGCCTGGCCGAACGGCAGCACGTGCATGTGATACGCGACCACCGCGAGGGCAGCGAAGGCCCGGGCGGCCTGGATATTGGGGAAGAACGCGCGTTGGTGCACGGTGTCACGCATGGCGATCTCCGGACGGGGCCGCTCGCGTTGCCGCCGAAAGGTTGTCGCGGCTGGTGGCGATGTCGAACGCACCGGACATACCGGATCTCCGCCCCGGCCCCCGCGCCGCGCGCGACGCCCCCGCGAATTGCACCGCGCACAGCAACGACACGCTCGACAAATGGCGCGTATAGCTGCCGAGATCGGGCTCGAACAGCATCGATACGGCAACATGTCCAATGACGAGGGCTGCAAGCACCTCGCGGCCGGGACCGCCCTCGCCGCGCGCACGTCGCCACACGGCGGCCAGCGCGATCCACACGAACACCTGCATCGCGATTTCCTTCGGCCCGGGCGAAAACAGCACCGGCAGATTCAGGCGGAGCACCGCATACAGGTAGTTGAAGCAGAACGCGATGAACGAAACTGGCTCGGCCGGGTTACGGAAACTGGTGCGAGCGCCGAACGGCGAGCCGTATGCGAGATAGTCCGCCGCCATGTCGCGCGGATGCTGCAGCAGGTAGTACACATCGTTCGGTAGCAGGAAGATCGCCAGCAGCACGGCAAGCATCAGCACGATCTTGCGCGGCCACGCACCTCGCCGAAACAGCAGCACGCCGATCGCGATCGCGGGAATCAGCGCGAAATAGCTGCGTACAAAGGCTGCATAGGCGCCGTACAGCACGACGGCGACCGCGATCGCAACAAGCGCGGCACGACGCTGTGCGATCCGCGCAAGGACGATGGCCATCAGCACGACGAGCGTGTCCTTGCTCGCGACGAACAGGTTGAAGAACACACACGGCGCGAGCAGCACCATGCAGGCCGCCATCGAGCCAACGCGCTTGCCGTGGTCAAGCACAAACCAGATGCAGAGCGCGCCGACCGACGCGACGAACAGATGCGTACCGGTCGCGCCGAGCGCCGCATAGAGTCGCGCGACCACGTCGAACGACGTGCCTTCGTAGGTGCTGGCGCCGCCGATCTGGCTCTGGATCTTCTCCGCATCGCGAAAGATGAACTCAGGCAGAAACGCACCGGCTTTCGCATAGATGCCCCAGTAAGCCAGCACGGCCAGCGCGGCGACGGCGCGTATCAGGCCGCGGCTGAGCTTGGGGCCCGCGCAAAGCAGCTTATCCAGCATGATGCGGCTCCGCGGCGGGCAGGATGTATCGATGCCGGCGCGCAAGTCGCGCGACGCTCAGCGCGAGCATCGCGGCGACCGCGACGCTCGTCGCCAGATGGGCGAGCGCGGCGCCCATGACGCCGTCAAGCGCGATCAGTTGCGACGCAACCGGCAGGTACAGCAGCGCGATCGCCGTCAACGCGGCCAGCACGACGCCGCCACCACGCAGCGCGATCGCGGCGGCCCACAGTACGTCTGCCACCGCGCGCAGGACGAACGACACGAGCAGCACCGCGAGCAGCGCGGCATGGCCGGCGTCCGCCGGCTCGTGCGCGAACGCGAACAGGTCGCGGTACACGACGGCGATGGCGGCCGATGCGAGCAGCGTCACGGCCGCGCTGGCCGCCGCCGCATGGCGAACCTGGAGCAGAAACGCGTTGGGCGTATCGGCCAGCGTTCGCACGAAGCGCGGGCCGGCCGTCGCGACGACCGTCGCGAACGCGACCGTCTGCACGGCGTTGGCGATCGACCATGCGAATACGTACCGGCCGAGTACATCCGCGCTCACATGGCTGCCGGCGATGATGCGTTCCGCGTATTGCAGCACCACGAGGAGCACGCCGGCCGCGTAGAAGGGCAGCCCGCGCAACCAGACCGGGAACACGCCGCCCGAATCGGCCGCGTTCCCGGGGAAACGGATGCCGCGCGCACGGTGCGCGAACGCATCGATCCGGCGCAGGCACGCGATCACGACGAGTACGTTGGTCACGACCCAGATCGCGAACACCGTCTCGATCGATTTCACGACGCCCGCGAGCAGCCCCGCGCACGCGATGCCGGCCCACGCACCGGTGCGCACGAACAGCAGCAGCGACGCGGCACGCGGCCGGTGCAGCGAGAACAGCCATCCGTTCGCCTCGAATGCCGCGTGCTCGGACAGCGCGACGAGCAGCACGCTCCACGCGAGCGAGACCGGCAGCCCGAAGCGCGCGAGCAGCGTGGCGGCGGTTTCGTTCAGCGTCGCCACGGCAAGCGCGGCGGCGAGCAACAGGTAGAGCGCGCCATAGACGACGTACAGCCGGCGCGCATGGCCGATGGCCGGTAGCGGGTTGGCCTCGCTCAGGCGCCGGTTGAGCTCGGGACTGAAGCCGAGGCCCAGCACTTTCGACGCGATCACCGACGCGGCGACCGCCAGCCCGTACGCGGCGATCGCGTCGAAGCCGAGCGTGCGCGCAACGACGATCGCGAGCGCGAATTTGAGGCCGAGCGCCGAGAACCGCAGGAGCAGGCGCGTCAGCATCGTTCGCCCTTATCGATATCTAGCGCGGCGCGCAGCGCATCGATCACGCGCACGCGTGCCGCGCGAATGCGGGCGAAGCCGGTTTGCGCGGCGTCCCAGAACGCCGCCGTCGCGCCGGGCGCGAAGATCGTGTCGGCGACGGACGCGGGATCGAAGTTCGCGCCGTTGACGACCCAGTCGTCGAGCTGCATGTCCGCATAGGCGCCGAAGCCCTTGCGCTCATAGCTGACGTGGAATGCCGGCACGCCATGCAGGATCGATTCGAGCGCGCCGTGCAGCCGCACCGACACTGTGACGTCGGGCCGGTCGTGTTCGAGCAGCGCCCTGAGCGGTACCAGTGCATCGCGGATGCCGAGGCGGTGGTAGTACGCAAGATCGTCGTTGCCGCGTCCGGTGCTCTGTACCGCGAAACTTACCCGGCATGATGCGCTCACCTGTTTGACGAGCTGCCGGATCGATGCGTCGTAGCGCGCGCGTTGCGCGGCGGACCATGCTGGCGCGCGGCGCAGTACGAACGCGACGTGCCGAACATTTCGATCCGCGCGCGCTGCGCGCTGCAGGATCGCGTCCTGGCGATGCTCGAAATCCAGGACGGCGAGATCGGGGGCGCGCCGCGTATTCGGATTCGCGGCGAGGAAGGCCGCGGAACGGTCGTCGCGAACGAACACCGTGTCGAACGCGGCAAGCAGCGCGCGCAGGTGTGCGCCGACCGGGCCAGCCGACAGCGTGGGCCCGATGCTTTGCGGCAGATACACGGCCGGTTTGCCCGACGCGCGCGCGGCGCGCATCTGCAGCAGGTGCCCGGCTTCGAGCTTGAGCGCCTCGAGCGGATTGCGCGCACGCAGGTAGCCGCCGCCGACGCCGACGATCAGGTCGGCCCGCTCGAGCAGGTCGCCGAGCGGGCGCAGCCCGCCGTTCGCGGGCAGATGCAGCGCGGCGCCGGCAGCGGCGGCCAGCCGGCGCCAGCCGCCACCGGCGAGCACGGGGGCCGGGCGCACGTCGTCGTGGCCGGGAAACGACGCGGGATCGGCGGCGACGATCGACACGCGTGTCGCGTCGCCGAAGGCCTCCCGCAGCAGCGAGACGGACAGGTCGACCAGCAGGCCGTCGCCGGCGTTGCTGGCGCTGTACGCGTGCAGCAGCGCGACGTGGGGAGAGGAAGTCATGCGTTGTGTCCTTGAACGAGTGCGCGATACAGGTCGTGCGTGCGCTGGACCATCGTCGCGACGGAGAAATGGTCGAGCGTCGCCGCGCAGTGCGTGCGCATCGCGAGGCGTCGTTCCGCGTCGCGGGCGAGCGCGACGACGGTGCGGGCGAATTGCGTCGTGTCGTCGTCGTTCGGCACGACGATGCCGATGCCGTGCGTGTCGACCAGCTCGGTCACGCCCGCGACGCGTGACGCGACGATCGGCACGCGCGCGGCCATCGCCTCGAGGCAGACGTACGGAAACCCTTCGTAGCGGCTCGGCAGCACGAACAGGTCGAAGGCGGAGAAAAAGCGGCTGGCGCGCTCGACCGGACCGACGACGTGAAGATTGGGCGGCACGTCGTCGGCTTCGGGGCCGGCCGCGACCGGGAAGTCGCCGGGGCCGATCGCGATGAAGCGCACGTCGAGGCCGCACTGGCGATAGACGCCGCGCGCGATCCGCACGAGCCGGTCGATGCCTTTCTGGTGGCTGAAACGCCCGACGAAACCGACGACGATCGCGTCGTTCGGCAGGCCGAGCGCCAGCCTCGCGTCGCGGCGCGGCAGCGTCGCTGTCGCCGGGACGCCGTTGGCGATCGTCGCGACGCGATGCGCGGGGATGCCGAGCGCGTCGTGCAGATGCCGCGCTTCGTCGCGCGAGACGGCGACGATCCGATGCGAGCGGAAGTGGCCGAGCAACGCCTCGATCGTGCCGTACACGCCGCGTTGCAGGCCGTTCAGGGCCGGGTTGAGCGTGTAGATCGCGTGCGGCGTGTACACGTGTCGCCACGGCCCGATGCACAGGCGCGCGATCGCGCCGGCCTTCGAGCTGTGGCTGTGCACGATGTCGGGGCGAATGCGCAGCAGGCATCGATACACGTGCGCGACGGCCAGCGCATCGCGCCAGCCGACCGCGCGCCGCATCGGCACATGGTGCACGCTCGCGCAAAGCGACAGCACGCGAGCGTCGAGGATCGTGCCGTCGAAGCGTGGCCCGCGCGGCACGATCAGGTGCAGTTCGACGCCGCCGGCCCTGCTCAGTCCGTCGATCAGGTCGGCGAGATGGACGGCCACGCCGCCGCCCGCTGCTTCGACGACAAGCGCGACACGCAGCAGCGGTGTGCGGTTCGCGCGGAGCGTCACGGGTGTTCCCGCGGCGGGTCGTGCCGCGATGCGCGCGGCTTCGCCGGCGGACGGACGTTCGAGATGACGGGTATCGTTCATCGCTGCGCGCCTCGCCGGAGGCGTGCGGCGAACGCGCGCAGCGACTGTCCGATCGACGCCGCGATGCCGCAGCGGGATGGCGCATAGCGGTACTCGGTGTAGCGATACGCGCCGTAACGCGAGCCGTAGCCGCCGGAACGCGGATCGACGCCGTTGAGCAGCACGCCGCTCGCATCGACGCCGTTGTGCGCGAGGCGCCGGATCGCTTCGCCGAGTTCGGCGACGCGTGTCGATGCCGCGCGGGCCGCGAGCAGCACGGTGCCCGCATGGCGGCCGAGCATGACGGCGTCGGTGACGGCGAGGATCGGCGCGGCGTCGATCACGACGAGGTCGTAGCGGGCCGACAGCGTATCGAGCAGCGCGCCGACGCGATCGTCGACGATCAGTTCCGCCGGATGCGCGGGGATCGCGCCGGTCGGGATGAAGTCGAGGTTGGGGATCACGTCGCGGCGGATCGCCGCATCCGGCTCGACCGTGCCCGACATCAGCTCGGCGAAACCCGGCTCGCGCTCGACGCCGAGCGCGTCGTGCAGGTAGCCGCGGCGCAGGTCGCCGTCGACGAGCAGCACGCGCTCGCCGTTGGCGGCCAGCAGCGCCGCGAAGTTCGACGCGACGAACGACTTGCCGGCGCCGGGCACCGGGCCCGTCAGCAGCAGCACGTTGTTGCGCGCACGCTGCATCGCGAAGCGGAGCGCGGTGCGCAGGCTCCGCAGGCTCTCGACCGCCGGATCGTGCGGATGAAGCACGCTCAACAGATGCGGCCCCGGCACGCACTGTGCGATGCGCCGTGCGACCTGCCGCTGGCCGGTCGATTCCGGAACGGTCGCATAGACGTCGATGCCGAGCGGCCGCTCGATCTCGTCGGCGCTGCGTACGCCGCCGAACAAAGTGTCGCGCACGAACGCGAGCGCGACGCCGAGCGCGAGGCCGAGCAGCGCGGCGGCCGCGATCACGACGGGCCGGTTCGGGCGCACCGGGTCCTCGGGCGCGACCGGCGTGTCGACGAGCCGCACGCTGCCGGTCTTGCCTGCCTTGACCAGTTCGAGCTGCTGCGCGTTGGCGAGCAGCGCCGTGTAGAGATCGGTATCGACCTTCACGTCGAGCATCAGGCGCACGGCGTTCTGCTGCAGGTCGGGCAAGCGCCTGACCTGCTGTTCGAACGACTGCTGCTCGCGCGCGAGTGTCGCGATCTGCGCGTCGAGCGCGATCATGTCGGGATGGCCCGGCGCGAAGCGCGAGCCCATCGCGTCGCGCTTCTGCTGCAGTTCGAGCCGGCGCGTCTTCGCGTCGGCCGATTGCTGCAGGATCAGCTTTGCTTCCTCGTCGAGGTCGATGGCGCCGTTCGCGTTGCGCATGTTCGTGTAGCGCTGTTCGGCGTCCTGCAACTGCTTCTTGAGCACCGGCAACTGCGCGTTGAGGAACGCGAGCGATTGCGCGGCATCGGCGGATTTGCGCTCGATGTGCTGGCGCACGTAGTGGTTTGCAATGGCTTGCAACTGCGCCTGCACGCGCTGCGAGTCGGCGCCGCGCAGCGTCGCGACAATCACGCCCGATTGCTTGATCTTTTCCTGGACGTCGAGCCCGCGGCGCAGCGCATCGATCGTGCCGGCGCGCGATTCGCGCACGAGCGTGAAACGGGTGTCGGGATGCGCGTCGATGCGGGTGACTTCGATGGCGATCGGGCCGTAGGCGGTTGCGAACGTCTCCGGGTGACCGAACGTACCCGTGACCGGCTCGGGCAGCGCGGCACTCGTCAGCCGGTAGCGCGACGAGTCGAGCAGCGAGAGTTCGAAGCGCTCGCCTTCGAGCGGCTTCGGCACATCGAAGCGCGCCAGTTCGGCGCTTTCGTCGCCCCATGCGTAGCCGCCGAGGCCCAGCAGGCCGGGGCGCGAGATTCCCGTGTTGAAGCGCGACACGAATTCGCCGACGACCGGGAAGCGCTTCGGTTGCGCGACGATGTAGCTGCGCAGCTCGTCGACCGCGCGCGTGATGACGAGTCGCGACGCGAGGATCTGCGCTTCGGCGGCCGCGCTCGACTTGATGTCGAACAACGACGACACGTCGCCAAGCACGCTCTTGGCGGCCGACGAATCGCCGCTGTCCTCGACCTGCACCATGATATCGGCCTGGTATTGCCGCGGGGCGAGGAACGCATACAGTGTACCGGCGCCCATGCAGGCGGCGGTGACGATGGCGATCAGCCAGCGCCGGGAAACGAGCACGTCGATCGCGCCGGCAAGATCGAGCTCGTCGTCGCGGTCGTGTGGATGCTCGTGGGAAGGTGTGGTTGTCATCAGTTGGAATCGGAAAGGACAAGCGTGGAATGGGCGACCGGCGTGATGCGTGCGCACCATGCGGCGACACCGCGCTCGATGAGCCGCAGGCTGCGTTCGAAAGACGCGCGCGGGCCGAGATATGGATCAGGTATGTCGGAGCCATGCATGCGGCCGCTGGACGGATCCGGCATGCCGAGCAGGAACACGCGGCCACGCAGCGCCGGCAGGCGGCGCTCGAGCCAGCGTTGCTGGTCGGCATCCATCGTCAGGATCAGGTCGGCGCGCGTGGCGAGCCCGGGCGGCACTCGGCGCGCGCGGTGCGCGGCGATGTCGAGGCCGCGCTCGCGCATCAGGTCGACTGCATGCGGATCGGCCGGCTGGCCGTCACGTGCGCCGAGGCCGGCCGATTGCACGTCGACGCCCGGCAGCCGCGCACGGAACAGCGCTTCGGCCATCGGGCTGCGGCACACGTTGCCGATGCACACGACGAGCAGCGTGGCGACCGCGCTCATTTGACGGCGAGCGCCGCGGTGGCGCTGGTGTTGACGCCGGGCAGCAGCAGGCTGAGCACGCGGCTGAAGCGCACGAGGCCGCTGCCGTCGACGTAGACGATGTCCTTCGGCTGCAGTTCGAATTCGTTCGCGAGCACCATCGACACCGGCGAGCGCGCGTCGAGATGGAACACCTGCGGGCTGCCCGTGCCCGACCCGCGGATCACGAACATCTGGGCCGCGTCGGCCGTGCCCGCGTTCACGCTGCCGGCCTGGGACAGCGCGTCGGACAGCGTCAGGCGTCCGTCGCGTTGCGGCACCGCGAGCGACGGCTTGTTGACCTCGCCCATCACGTACGCGCCGTAGTCGCTGCGGGCCGGCACGTGCAGGAGATCGCCTGCGGCGAGCACGATGTCGGCCGGATTGCGGCCGTGCCTGAGCATCCGGCTCAGGTCGAGCGGATAGGTCACGCCGCCGCGCACCAGCGTCATGCGGCTCTGGTCGGCGGCCGGGCCGAGGCCGCCCGAGCGACCCAGCGCCTCATAGAGCGTCATCGGCACGTCGTTGACGGGCTGGGCACCCGGCGTACGGACTTCGCCGTCGATGTAGACCTGCTGCGAACGGAACGACGCGACGCGCAGCGTCACCTGCGGATTGCGATACACGCGCGACAGTGCCGCGGCGATCCGGGCTTGCGCGGCGTCGGCGGTCAACCCCGTAACGTGCAGCTTGCCCGCGAACGGGAACGACAGGGTGCCGTCCGGATCGACGACGAACCCGGACGCCGGGTCCGCTGCGCGCAGCGCGTTCTGCGGCGCGGCGCCTTGCGAAGCGGCAAGTTCGGGGTGATCCCACACGGTGACCTGCAATACATCGCCGGGGCCGATCCGGTACGGGCCGGGCGTTGCGACGAGGCGGTCGGATAACCCGGCCTGCTGCCGGGCCGATTGCGCATCGAGTGCGCGAATCAGGCCGGCATCGATCGGCGTGATCCTGAACGAGGGGGCGCCGCTGCCAGCCTGTGTGTCGGCCGCGGCGGAGGGCGGGCTCATCCGCATGCCGGGTGCGAGCGCACAGGCCGACAGCGCGACGCTCGCTGCCATGGCCAGCAGCATGCGCGCGCAGCGCGGGCGGGCATGCTGCGTGCGGACGTATTTTTGATTTGTCATACGTTATCCTTATCAAGTGGCGGCGCGGAATGAATCCGGTGCCGCGTGCGTGTCAGTACGCGTTGCCGTGCATCCAGCCGCGTACGACCGTGGCTGCGACGATGCGCATGTCGAGCGAGAACGACCAGTTGCGCAGGTAATGAAGATCGGCTTCGACGCGGCGCTGCATCTTTTCGATGGAGTCGGTTTCGCCGCGCAGCCCGTTGACCTGCGCCCAGCCCGTGATGCCCGGCTTGACGCGATAACGGTGGATGTAGCCGTCGACGATCGGCTGATACAGGTTGTCGTGCTGGAGCGCATGCGGTCGCGGCCCGACGACGGACATCTCGCCGCGCAGCACGTTGATGAACTGCGGCAGTTCGTCGAGGCTCGTGCGGCGCAGGAACGCACCGATGCGGGTCACGCGGGGATCGTCGCGCGTGGCCTGCCGGATTTCGCTGCTGTCGTGCAGCCGCATCGTGCGGAACTTGAGGATCGTGAAGGTGTTGCCGTTCGCGCCCTGGCGCTGCTGCCGGAACAGCGCGGGGCCTTTCGACGACAGCCGGACCGCCGCCGCGATCGCGAGCAGCAGCGGCGCCGTACCGACCAGGACGGCCGCGGAGAATAAGCGGTCGAACACGGCTTTCTGAAGCAGCGCTTGAGACGACAACGGCGACGCGACGAGGTTGATCGCCGGCGCGCCGACCAGGTCGACCATCCCGGTGTCGAACATCGACACGGTGCTGACGTCAGGCATGAGCCGGATGTTGACGAGATCGTTGCGGAACGCATCGATCACGGCCATGACGGTGCGCGCGTCGCCGATCGGCAGCGCGAGCCAGACTTCCGGAATCGCATGCGTTCGCACATGACGCGCGAATGCGTCCAGCGCATCGAAGTGCGGCACGTCGGCGTGGCCTTCGCGGCATGCGACGCCGGGATCGAATGTGGCGGCAGCGCGGAAGCCCGCCGACGGCATCCCGGCGATCCGGTCGCGCACGGCGTCGCAATGCGCACCGGTGCCGACGATCGCGACCGGGTAGCCGCCTTCGGGCGGACGACCGATCCGGTCGAGCGTCCGGCTGGCGACGAGCCGCGCTACGCAGAGCGCGGCGCCGCTTGTCACCGTCCAGAGCAGATACCAGTTCGACGGCGCGCTGGACTCGGGCGACAGCGCGCGCATCACGAGCGCCGCGCAGGCTTGTGCGAGCAGCCACGCGAGCGCGGTCAGGACGGTGGCGCGCCGTTTCGAACGGCCGCGCGGCATCCGGTAGATGCCGAATGCGGGGAACAGCACCAGGGCGAACGTTGCCGCGCATGCGACGGCGGTCAATTCGGGCGAACGGTCGATTCGCGTGTCGGGCAGGACCAGCGCCGCGGCGAGCGCACCGATCGAGATCAGCGCGACGTCGGACGCGCGTGCGATCGATCCCCCCGCGATTGACGACACCTGCGTGTGCCGGACTTCGAATGACGTATCCATATGCCCCGTTGCTGTCGTTCTGTCGGATGGGTGGCGTCGGCCGTTGTCCCGACGCGGCGCAGCACGGCACACCCGGACCGGGCCGGGTGTCGCTGCTGCTTCCAATGCGTGGGATGGGCAATCGCTGGACGATGACGCTGCTTGATTGGCCGGACGGTCGCGCGTCTCGCATCGGCGGTTTCAACCGTGCCGTTGCGGGCGAATGTTTGCGAAACGTTGCAATCGACTCGACCGGTCAATTTTCGGCAAGCAGGGGGGCGATTTAAATAGAACGCCTACTAAATGAGGCGCTCATAGACTCGGACGGGTACGAATGATTCAAGACTGCGTCGTAGGGTCAATGTGTCGACGCGGACGAGTCCCGTTCGGCGTGGACGTTCGTCGAGACGCGCGAAACTGGTCGAACTCGGCGACGGAGGCGGTCGGATGCGCAGGGGAAAGGGGGCGCGTGACGCGACCGAACGGCGCGCGGCGAACGGCGGGCAGGCGGATGGCAGGGGGCGGGGTATGGGACAAAGCAGCGCTGGCCCGACGTCGACAATTGTCGACTGGGCCAGCACGGCGACGGCATGCGCAGGCGCGCGCGCCGGATCGCAATCGGGCGCGCGTCACCCGTTGCGGAAAATCTCCGCGTAAGCGCTCAACGCCGGCACCCCGCCCAGGTGCGCATACAGCACCTTCGACCCCGGCTCGAATTCGCCGAGCCGGACCTTGTCGATCATGCCGTGCATCGACTTGCCTTCATAGACCGGGTCGGTCAGCACGCCTTCGAGCCGTGCGCACAGACGAATCGCTTCGAGCGTGCCGTCGTTCGGCAGTCCGTATTCCGGGCCCGCGTAGCGCGTATCGAGCACGACGTCCTGTTCGTCGATGCGACGCCCGAGTTCGACGATTTCAGCCGTATGCCGTGCGATGCGCGTGATTTGCGCATGCGTCTGCTCCGGCTTCGCCGACGCGTCGATGCCGATCACGCGATCTGCGCGCCCGTCGGCCGCGAAGCCGACGACCATGCCGGCCTGCGTGCTGCCCGTCACCGAGCACACGACGATGTAGTCGAACTTGAAGCCGAGTTCGGCTTCCTGCTGGCGCACCTCTTCCGCGAAGCCGACGAAGCCGAGCCCGCCGAGCGGATGCTCGGAGCAGCCGGCCGGCACCGGATACGGCTTGCCGCCCGCCTGCCGCACGCTTTCCATCGCTTCTTCCCAGCTTCGGCGAATGCCGATGTCGAAACCGTCCGCGACGAGTCGCACGTCGGCGCCCATCATGCGCGACAGCTGGATGTTGCCGACGCGATCGTAGACCGGGTCTTCGTAGTTGACCCAGTGCTCCTGCACCAGCACGCATTTCATGCCGAGATGCGCGGCGACCGCAGCAACCTGACGGGTCTGGTTCGACTGGACGCCGCCGATCGACACCAGCGTGTCCGCGCCCTGCGCGAGCGCGTCGGGGATCAGGTATTCGAGCTTGCGGGTCTTGTTGCCGCCGAACGCGAGGCCGCTGTTGCAGTCCTCGCGCTTCGCATACAGCTCGACCTTGCCGCCGAGGTGCGCGCTCAGGCGCTTGAGCGGCTGGATCGGCGTCGGGCCGAACGTCAGCGGATAACGGGGGAAGCGTTGCAGGTTCATCGAAGCGGTCTCCGGTAAGGCGGGATGTGCATGGGAATCGGTGCGCTCGGGAGAAGCCGGCACGGCGTCTCCCGATAAAAAATGATAGGCATGCAGGCGAGAAATGAGCTTGCGAAATAAATATCGTCGGCCTACGTTGATAATGAATAGAACATCGATCGCGAAATAAGAGTTCGCAGAAACGGAGGAAGACGCAATGAAATTAAGTGGACGTTCGGCATCGTCAGCTGACGCCGCACCCGCGCTCGATCGCATCGATCGCGCGATCCTCAGGCAGCTTCAGCAGGATGCGTCGATCTCGAACGTGAGCCTCGCCGCGAAGGTGAAGCTGAGCGCGCCGGCGTGCCTGCGGCGCGTCGAGCGGCTCAAGGAAATGGGGATGATTCGCGGGATCGTCGCGCTGCTCGACCCGAAACCGCTCGGGGCCGGCATGCTCGTCGTGATCGGCTTCGTGCTCGACCGCTCGACGCCGGAAGCGTTCGCCGCGTTCGAGAAGGCCGCGCAGAAGGTGTCGGGGTGTGTGGAGTGCCACGTCGTGACCGGCGAGTTCGACTACTTCATGCTGGTGCGCACGCGCGACAACGAGAGCTTCAACCGGCTGCACGCGGAGCAACTGATCTACCTGCCCGGCGTGCGGCAGGTGCGATCGTTCATGGTGCTCAAGGAGATTCTGTCGACGCACGCGCTGCCGGTGTAGCGTGGCTCGCTGGCGGTTCCCGGTGGTTACGGCTATGCCATTTGGTCGATTGAAAATTCTCGATTGGTTGTGTACAATGGGAATTCAAATTAACCCATTTGGGAGTCGCGATGGCAGCAACCACACCTGCGGCCCGTCAGCCTGCCAAGCGGGCTGCCGCGCCCCGCGCCGCGACGCCGGCGGGCGGCTCGAACGGTCTGGGCGCCGACAAGGGTGATTTCGACACCTTTCGCCGGATGGCGCCGATGTCGCAGCGGCGCACGATCGCGGAGGGTTTCGATGCGGTCATCATCGAGCGCGTCGCGCGCGAGTTGCTCGGCGTGCCGGTTCAGTCCCTCTTGAGCGCGCTGAGCCTTCCCAGCTCGACCATTCTGCGGAAAATCGCCAAACACGACCGGTTGTCGCAAGGCGAGTCCGATCGCGTTGCGCGCGTGCTCTATGTGCTGGATCTCGCGACCGATCTGTTTGAAGACGGCGAGCGCGCAGCGGTGTGGATGAGCCGGGCGAACGCGGAGCTCGACGGGTTGAAGCCGCTCGAAGTGCTCGACGTACAGCCCGGCTACGACCGGGTGCGCGACATTCTGAACCGTGCCCAGTTCGGGGTCGCCGCGTGAGGTTGTATCGTCTCGCGAAAGAACGAAAGGGGCACTACCTGGCCGACGACCTGAGCGGGAACGGCGCGGCAATCGCAGGTGGCCGCTGGAATCCGCGCGGCATGCGTGTGCTGTACACCTGCTGCCATGCGTCGACTTCGTTGCTCGAGGCGCTCGTCCATATGTCCGGCTTGCTTCCCGCTGGCGGATTTTTTCTAGTGACGCTGGAGGTGCCCGACACCGTCCATGACAACGCGTACCAGCCGGACCTGCCGGACGATTGGGCGGTCCTGTCGCAGGATCCGGAGTCGACCGCCCGGATCGGGCAGGTCTGGCTTGAAGCGGGCGAGCCGTTGGCGATGCGCGTACCGTCAGTCGTTTGCCCGACCGACTTCAACTTGTTGCTGAACCCGCTGCATGCGGATTTTGCTTCGAGTGTGAAAATGATCAGCAAAGAAGCGTTTGCGCTGGATCCTCGCCTCTTTGGCTGATCGGTTGTATTGCCTGGATCGACGAAAAGGCGTCGACTGCCGAGCGGCCGCATCGCCCGATCAGCGCTGCCATGGCGCGACGCCTGGCTGCGCGGACTTGCCGAGACGCGCTCGCGCGTCGCGCACGACAGCCGCATCGAGTTCCCCGTCATCCGCCAGCGCCTTCAGTGCGGCGAGCACGATGCTCGCGCGATCGACTTCGAAGAACGCACGCAGCGCGTCGCGCGTGTCGCTGCGCCCGAACCCGTCGGTGCCCAGCGTCACGTAGCGGCGCGGCAGGTACGCGCGGATCAGTTCCGGCACCGCGCGCACGTAGTCGGTCGCAGCAACCACGGGCCCGCGCGTTGCGGCGAGCGCGGCGGTTACGTACGGCATTGTGTCGGTATCCTCACCAAGCCGTGTGCGCCGCTCGGCTTCCATCCCGTCGCGCTGCAGTTCGCTGAAGCTCGTGACGCTCCACACAGCCGCGTCGATCCCCCAGTCGTCCTTCAGCATCCGTTGCGCGGCGAGCACCTCGCCGAGGATCGCGCCCGCGCCGAGCAACTGCACGCGCGCGCGCGTATTCGATTCGGCCGGCAGCAGATGAATGCCCTTCAGGATGCCTTCGCGCAGCGCGTGCGGATCGCCGTCCGGCGCGGACGGCTGCGCGTAGTTCTCGTTCGTGACCGTCACGTAATAGAACACGTCGCGCTGCTGTTCGACCATCTCGCGCATGCCGGCATCGACGATCGCCGCGACTTCGTATGCGAACGCCGGATCGTACGCGCGGCAGTTCGGAATCGTCGACGCGGCGAGATGGCTGCTGCCGTCCTGGTGCTGCAGCCCTTCGCCGCCGAGCGTGGTGCGCCCGGACGTCGCACCGATCAGGAAGCCGCGCGAGCGCTGGTCGGCGGCGGCCCAGATCAGGTCGCCGACGCGCTGGAAGCCGAACATCGAGTAGTAGATGTAGAACGGCAACATCGGCAGGTCGTGCACGCTGTACGACGTCGCGGCCGCGATCCACGACGAGATCGCGCCCGCCTCCGAGATGCCTTCCTCGAGAATCTGGCCGCGCGTGTCCTCGCGGTAATAGAGCATCGAACCGAGGTCTTCCGGCTCGTAACGCTGGCCGAGCGGCGAGTAGATGCCGACTTGCCGGAACAGGCTGGCCATGCCGAAGGTGCGCGCTTCGTCGGCCACGATCGGCACGACGCGCGAGCCGATCTCGCGATCCTTGATCAACGCGGCGAGCATGCGCACGAGCGCCATCGTCGTCGACATCTCGCGGCCGGCTGCGTCCAGCGCGAACGCTCCCCAGGCCGGCATCGAAGGGACGGTCAGCCCCTTCGATGCCGCTATCCGCCTTCTGGGCAGATAGCCTCCCAGGGCAGCTCGGCGGGCATGCAGGTAACGCATTTCCGGGCTGTCTTCCGCTGGCTTGTAAAACTTCAGCTGTTCGACGTCGCTATCCGACAGCGGCAACCGGAAGCGGTCGCGGAACGCCTTCAGATCGTCGACATCGAGTTTCTTTTGCTGATGGGTCGTCATCCGGCCCTGGCCGGCCGTGCCCATCCCGTAACCCTTCATCGTCTTCGCGAGAATCACGGTCGGCTGACCGCGGTGCGCGAGTGCGCGCGCATACGCGGCGTGCAGCTTGCGCGCGTCGTGGCCGCCGCGGCGCAGGCGGTCGATCTCCGCATCGGTGAGCTGCGCGGCGAGCGCTTCGAGTGCGGGATCCTGGCTGAAAAAGCGCGCGCGGTTGTATGCGCCGTCGTTCGCGGAGAAGGTCTGGAACTGCCCGTCGACGGTGTCGGCGAATGCGCGCGCAAGTGCGCCCGCGTGATCGCGCGCGAACAGCGGATCCCAGTCGGAGCCCCACAACACCTTGATGACGTTCCAGCCGGCGCCCGCGAACTGCGCTTCGAGCTCGTCGATCACGCGGCCGTTGCCGCGCACCGGGCCGTCGAGCCGCTGCAGGTTGCAGTTGATCACGAACACGAGGTTGTCGAGCCCTTCGCGCGCGGCGAGCGACAGCGCGCCGAGCGACTCGGGTTCGTCCATCTCGCCGTCGCCGAAGAAGCCCCACACGGTGCGGCCCGCGGTGTTCGCGAGGCCGCGATGCTGCAGGTAGCGCATGAAGCGCGCCTGGTAGATCGCGTTGATCGGGCCGATCCCCATCGAGCCGGTCGGGAATTGCCAGAAATCGGGCATCAGCCACGGGTGCGGATACGAGCACAGGCCCGGGCCGGCGATTTCGCGGCGATAGTGCTTCAGGTGATCCTCGCTGAGGAAACCTTCGAGATACGCGCGCGCATAGACGCCCGGCGACGAGTGCGGCTGGAAGTACACGAGATCGCCGCCTGCATCGCCGTTCGCGGGCGACGCCGCGCGGAAGAAGTGGTTGAAGCCGGTTTCGAACAGGTCGGACGCCGATGCGTAACTCGCGATGTGGCCGCCGAGTTCGCCGTACGCGCGGTTCGCGCGCACGACCATCGCAAGCGCGTTCCAGCGCAGCGCGGCCGACAGCCGATCCTCGAGGTCGAGGTCGCCCGGATACGGCGGCTGCTCGGCGAGCGGAATCGTGTTCAGGTAGCGCGTGACGGGCGTGCGCGACGACGCGAGGCCGGTCGCGCGCGCATGCTCGGCAAGCTGGTCGAACAGGTATTGCGCGCGGTCGCGGCCGACGTGCGCGACCACCGCGTCGAGCGCCTCGAGCCATTCGGCGGTTTCTTCCGGGTCCGCATCGACGCGCGCGAGGGCCGCGCGCTGCGCGTGTTCGATACCGTTCGACAGATCCGTCATGCCAGTCTCCCCGCGCGCCGGCGGCGGCACGCATCAATGGGACTCATGCTACGCGTCGATCCGCAGAATATGCGTCTGATTTCATTCAGAATTTGTCGCTGTATAGTGTAAATATTCTGGAATCGTCGCGAGAAAAGGAATATTCAGACCATGAGCACCTCCCCGAAGCGGCTCGACCGCATCGACATCGGCATCCTGAACCAGCTTCAGCAGAACGCGCGGATCACGAACGCGGAACTGGCGCGCGCGGTGAACCTGTCGACGACGCCATGCTTCAACCGCGTGCGCGCGCTCGAGAAGCTCGGGTTGTTCCGGCAGCAGGTGACGCTGCTCGATCCCGAACCGCTCGGCCTGCGGATCAACGTGTTCATCCAGGTCAGCCTCGAGAAGCAGGTCGAGGACGCGCTGCAGCGTTTCGAGGAGGCAATCTCGCAGCGGCCCGAGGTGATGGAGTGCTACCTGATGTCGGGCGACGCCGACTATCTGCTGCGCGTCGTGATGCCCGACATGCGCACGCTCGAACGCTTCATCATCGAGCGGCTCACGACGATTCCGGGCGTATCGAACATCCGGTCGAGCTTCGCGCTGAAGCAGGTGCGCTACAAGACCGCGTTGCCGCTGCCGGCGGCGGGGCTCACGCTCGTCGATCCGGACGAGTCGGCGTCCGACTGGAGCTGAGCGCACGATCTGTCCGCCTGTCCGTTCGCTGACGGCACGGTGACGGAACGATGACGCTCGCCGCACCGGATCGAACCCGTTGCGCGCCTGCACGTCCTACGCCAGTCGGCTCGCTTGCACCGTCGCGACGCGGCGCGGACCAAACGCGTATGCTCGTCCGGTCGGTGCCGGCTGCGCATGCACGGCCGGTTCTTGCGTGTCTCGAACCATCAACAGTGAGGACATCATGGCAAGACCAACGATGGCGGAATACCTGGCGAAGACGCTCGCGGCGGCGGGCGTCGAGCGCATCTGGGGCGTGACGGGCGACAGCCTGAACGGCCTGTCGTTCAGCCTGGCCCAGATCGGCTCGATCCGCTGGATGCACACGCGGCACGAGGAAAGCGCCGCGTTCGCGGCCGGCGCGGATGCCGCATCGACCGGGCGGCTCGCGGTGTGCGCGGGCAGTTGCGGCCCCGGCAACCTGCACCTGATCAACGGGCTGTACGACTGTCACCGCAATCACCAGCCGGTGCTCGCGATCGCCGCGCACATCCCGTCGACCGAGATCGGTCTCGGCTATTTCCAGGAAACTCATCCGCAAGAACTGTTCCGCGAGTGCAGCCATTTCGCGGAACTCGTGACCAACGCGTCGCAGTTCCCGCGCGTGCTCGCGCGCGCGATGCGCACCGCGATCGAGGAGCGCGGCGTCGCGGTGATCGTGCTGCCGGGCGACATCGCGCTCGGCGACGGCCCGGAAGAAACGCCGGCGTGGAGCGCATCGGCGCCGCCGTCGATCCTGCCGGCCGACGCCGATCTCGACCGGCTCGCGGCGCTGCTCAATGCATCCGACGCGGTCACGCTGCTGTGCGGCAGCGGCACGCAGGGCGCGCACGACGAAGTGGTCGCGCTGGCCGATACGCTCGGCGCGCCGGTCGTGCATGCGCTGCGAGGCAAGCAGTTCGTCGAATGGGACAATCCGTTCGACGTCGGGATGACGGGGCTGATCGGCTTCAGCTCGGGTTATCACGCGATGGAATCGTGCGACACGCTGCTGATGCTCGGCACGGATTTCCCATACCGGCCGTTTTATCCGTCGAACGCGAAGGTTGCGCAGATCGACTGGAAGGGTTCGCAGCTCGGGCATCGCGCGCCGCTCGCGCTCGGCCTGGTCGGCACCGTGAAGGAAACGATCGCGGCGCTGTTGCCGCGCCTCACGCGCAAGACGCAGCGGCGCTTCCTCGAGAATGCGCTGAAGCACTACGCGGCCGCGCGCAAGGGGCTCGACGATCTCGCGGTGGCCGAGCCGCCGGGCCGCGCGATCCATCCGCAATACCTGACGAAGATCGTCGACGAAGTCGCGGCGGAAGACGCGATCTTCACGGCCGACGTCGGCACGCCGACGCTGTGGGCCGCGCGCTACCTGACGATGAACGGCAAGCGGCAACTGCACGGCTCGTTCAATCACGGTTCGATGGCGAACGCGATGCCGCAGGCGCTCGGCGCTCAGGGCGCGCATCCGGGGCGGCAGGTGGTGTCGCTGTCCGGCGACGGTGGGCTGTCGATGCTGCTCGGCGACCTGCTGAGCGCGCGCCAGCTCAACCTTCCGATCAAGATCGTCGTGTACAACAACAGCCTGCTCGGCTTCGTGTCGATGGAGCTGAAGGCGGCCGGTTATCTCGATACCAACGTCGACCTGAGCCCGACCGACTTCGCGGCGATCGCGAAAGGTGCGGGCATCTTCAGCGTGCGCGTCGAGCATTCGGAGAACGTCGAGCAGGCATTGCGCATGGCGTTCGAGCATGACGGGCCGGCGGTGGTCGACGTCGTCACGTCGAAGTACGAGCTTGCGATGCCGCCGAAGATCGAGCTCGCGCATGCGAAGGGTTTCAGCCTGTTCATGCTGCG
This sequence comes from Burkholderia cepacia, assembly GCF_001039005.1. Taxonomy (GTDB): domain Bacteria; phylum Pseudomonadota; class Gammaproteobacteria; order Burkholderiales; family Burkholderiaceae; genus Burkholderia; species Burkholderia theae. The sequence continues at coordinate 50,864 of NZ_LDWR01000048.1, read as the reverse complement.
CGCGATCCTCAGCGGTCGCGGCGACGAGATCGTCGAACTGGCGAGAACCAACCTGCGGTAACGCGTGCCGCGCGTGACGCATCGTGCGTCGCGCGCGGTCTGTCGTACCGCCGAACAACACGAAAGCATGGAAATCCAGATTCGCGCATACAGGGAATCCGACCTGAGCAAACTGTCGGCCATCTGGTTCGACGCATCGATGCTCGCGCATCCGTTCCTCGGCGATGCGCGCCTGCGCCAGCAGCGCACGCTCGTCGAGGACATCTATCTGCCCGGTTCGGAAACCTGGGTTGCGTGTCGCGCGGACGAGCCGGTCGGCTTCATCGGCCTGCTCGACGCGTCGATCGGCGGGCTGTTCGTCGCGCCGGCGATGCACGGCCACGGCATCGGCCGCGCGCTGGTCGCGCATGCGCTGGCGCTCAAGGGCGCGCTCGATCTGGAGGTGTATGCGGACAATCGTGCCGCCTGTGCGTTCTACGAACGGCTCGGCTTCGAGGAAGTCTCGCGGCGCGACGAGGACGACGATGGCTTGCCGTTTGCGAATATCCGGATGCGCTCGACGCGCTGAGCGCGCAGGCAAGATCCGTGCGTTGCGCGGCGCCCACCGCGATGGGCTGGCAGGATTCCGCGTGTGCTCAATCGGGCGCTGCTTCACGCGCGCCGGCAGCCCACTCGCGCACGGCCTCGACGAAAAGCCGCAACGCGGCCGGCGGATGCCGGTTCGCCGGATAGTAGAGGCACAGGCTGTCGAAGGTCTGGCCCCACTCGGGCAGCACACGCACCAGTCGTCCGGATGCCAGATGGCCGGCGACGTGCGCTTCCGCGACCCACGCGATCCCGATACCGGTCAGTGCCGCGTCGACCATCAGGGTCTGGTTGCCGAGCGTCAACGGCCCGTCGACGTCGACGCTCACGCGCTTGCCGTCGCGCATCAGGTCCCAGCGATAGAGCGCGCCGCTTTCGAAGCGGAAGCGGATGCACGGGCAGCGCGTGAGGTCGTGCGGGCTTTCCGGCGGCGCGTGCCGCGTCAGGTAGTCGGGCGATGCCACCGCGACGAAGTGCATCGGGCCGCCGAAGCGCACGGCGATCATGTCGCGCGGCACGTCTTCGTGAACGCGGACGCCGGCGTCGAAACCGTGCTCGACGATGTCGATCAGCCGCGAATCGACGACGAATTCGACGTGGATGTCCGGGTAACGGGCGACGAAGGCCGGCAGCACATGCCGGATCAACGGACGCGACCCGGCCTCCGACGCGCTGATCCGGATCTGGCCGGACGGCCGGTTGCGGGCGGTCGCGGCATCGTTCAGCGCGTCCTCGAGATCGGCCACCGCGGGCCGCACGCGCAGCAGCAACTGTTCGCCGGCCTCCGTCAGCGCGACCGAGCGCGTCGTGCGGTTGAACAGCCGCACGCCGAGCCGCGCTTCGAGGTGGCGGATCGCGTGGCTCAGCGCCGACGGCGACACGCCCAGGATGCGGGCGGCGCCACTGAAGCTGCGCTGCTCCGCGATCGTGATGAAGGTCGTCAGTTCGCCGATGTCGGTGCGCTGCATTTGTGAAAATTCCTCAATAACGCATGAAACGATACGCCGATTGTTGAGCAGTATCCATCAACCTACACTGGCTTCCTCGGCATCCCGTCGATCGTCATCACTTTCCGCAGGAGAAATTCATGCAGACACGCGTACTTGGAAAGAGCGGCCTCGAAGTCTCGGCAGTCGGGCTCGGCTGCATGGGATTGAGTTTCGGCCTCGGCCCCGCCGTCGACAGGGCGAGCGGCATCGCGCTGATTCGCGCGGCGTTCGAACGCGGCGTGACGTTCTTCGATACCGCGGAAGCGTATGGCCCGTTCGTCAACGAGGAACTGGTCGGAGAGGCGGTCGCGCCGTTTCGCGATCAGGTCGTGATCGCCACCAAGTTCGGTTTCGAGAACGCCGAGCCGATGAAGGGCGTCGACAGCCGGCCGTCGCATATCCGCGAAGTGGCCGACGCGGCGCTGAAGCGGCTCAAGATCGACCGCATCGACCTGTTCTACCAGCATCGCGTCGATCCGAACGTGCCGATCGAGGATGTCGCGGGCACGGTCAAGGACCTGATCCGCGAGGGCAAGGTCGCGCATTTCGGGCTGTCGGAAGCCGGTGAGCAGACGATTCGCCGCGCGCACGCGGTGCAACCGGTCGCCGCACTGCAAAGCGAGTATTCGCTGTGGTGGCGCGAGCCGGAGGAGCACATTCTGCCGACGCTCGAGGAGCTCGGCATCGGCTTCGTGCCGTTCAGCCCGCTCGGGAAGGGCTTCCTGACCGGCGCGATCGACGCGAACACGACGTTCGCCGCGAACGACTTCCGCAATATCGTGCCGCGCTTCTCGGAGGAAAACCGCAAGGCGAACGCGGGCCTCGTCGATCTGCTCGGCCGCATCGCGACCGACAAGGGCGTGACGCGCGCACAGATCGCGCTGGCATGGCTGCTCGCGCGCAAGCCGTGGATCGTGCCGATTCCGGGCACGACGAAGCTGCATCGGCTCGACGAGAACGTGGGCGCGGCCGCCGTCGTGCTGACGGCCGACGATCTCGCCGCGATCGAGGCGGCGCTGCAACAGGTCAGGATCGTCGGCGAGCGTTATCCGGCGAGCTTCCAGCAGCGCGTCGATCGCTGATCCGTCGCGGGGTATTAGGGACAATCTTCACGTCGCCTTAAGTTTGCGTTTCCTAGAATCCATTTGATCGTCGCGCTTCCTGCGACGGAGCGATTCGTACAGGAGGATGCACGTGAAAGAATCCCGCATTGCCGTTGCCCTGCCCCGCGAAGTCAGCGGCACATCGAGGCTGAACGCGCAACCGATCGGGGCGTGCCGATGATCTGGCCGAACGCGTGGCGTGTCTCGGCACTGTTCGTGCGCGAGTGGGTCGGCCGTCCGGCCGCGGTGGGCGCGTTGTGTCCGAGTTCTCGGCATCTGGCACGCGAGATGGCCGATGCGGTGCCGGACGGCGACGGGCTGGTCGTCGAACTCGGCGGCGGCACCGGCGCGATCACCGCGGCGCTGCTCGAACGCGGGGTCGCGCCACGGCGCCTCGTCGTGGTCGAGCGTTCGCCGGCGTTCGTGCAGCACCTGCGGCGGCGTTTTCCGGAGGTGTCGGTCGTGTGGGGTGACGCGCGCCAGCTCGAACGGCTGCTGCCGCCCGCCGCGCGGGTCGATGCGATCGTATCGTGCCTGCCGTTGCGCACGCTGCCGCGCCAGGACGTCACGGCCATCGTCGATCAATGTCGACGCGTGCTGTCGGCCGACGGCGTGATGATTCAATTCACCTACGATTTGCGAGCGCCTGGCCGTCATCCGTTGAGCGATCCGGCATTTGTTGCGTGCGGCAGCCGCATCGTCTGGGCAAATATTCCGCCCGCGCGGGTCGTGACCGTGCGCAACGCCACGGCCGAAGTCGAGCGTTGACGCCGCCGCACGCGTGGCGCCGCAACGCGGCGTCGCGGCGATGTCTTTCATAATCCATACCAATCCTTCCAAATACCATTCATATTGCCGTCACATCAGGTTCCTAACATCGCCTTTCATTTCGAAAGCATCAGCACCGGGGGGAACCGGCAACATGAATCGAATCAAAATGGCGGCGCTGTTGTGTGCCGGCGCCTTTGCGCTTGCCGGATGCAACAGCGACGACGGCCCGACCAGCTCGACGCCGGCGCCCGTGCAGGCGGCGGCGCGCAACGTGATCTTTTTCCTCGGCGACGGCATGGGGATGACGACGCTGACCGCCGCGCGCATCTATGCGGTCGGTGAGGACGGCGCGCTCACGATCGACACGCTGCCCGAATCCGCGTTCGTGAAGACCTATTCGAACGATGCGCAGGTGACGGACAGTGCGCCGTCGATGTCGGCGTACATGACCGGCATCAAGACCAACAACGAAGTGATTTCGATGTCGCCCGACACGAAGGCGATCGAGCCGACCGCCGGCCTTACCGGCAACTGCGGCGCGAACAACGGCAAATCGGCGACGACGCTGCTGGAGATCGCGAAGGCAAAGGGGATGGCGACGGGTGTCGTGACGACCACGCGCGTCACGCACGCGACGCCCGCCGTGACGTATGCGCACGTGTGTCATCGCGACGCCGAGAACGACATCGCGGCCCAGCTCGTGCCGGGCGGCGCGGGCTACAACGGCGCGCTGGGTGACGGCGTCGACGTCGTGCTCGGCGGCGGCACGCAATTCTTCGTACCGAAGGACGGCGGCGGCAAGCGCACCGACGGACGCAACCTGGTCAACGAACTGAAAGCCAAGGGCTACGCGTTCGCGCAGAACCGCGACGACCTGCTGGCCGCGGATGCGACGAAGAGCGGGAAGCTGGTGGGCTTGTTCTCGTCGAGCCACATGAGCTACGACCTCGATCGCGGCGCGACCCGGGAGCCGAGCCTGTCCGACATGGCGACGCGTGCGCTCGACGTGCTGCAGAACAACCCGAAGGGCTATTTCCTGATGGTCGAGGGCGGCCGGATCGATCACGCGCTGCACGACACCAACGCAAAGCGCGCATTGCAGGACACGGTCGCGTTCGACAACGCGATCAAGGCGACGCTCGACAAGGTGCGCAAGACCGATCCCGACCTGAAGAACACGCTGATCGTCGTCACGGCCGATCACGATCACACGCTGGTGCTGAACGGCTATGCGGCGCGCACCGGCAAGACCGAAGCGGGCAAGCCCGGCGTGCTGGGCGTGCTACGCAGCTACCAGACGGGCGCGGTCGCGAAGGACGCGGACGGCGCGCCGTACACGATCATCGGCTTCGGCAACGGCGAGAACCGCGTGCAGGGCAGCCGTTCGGGCACCGCGCTCACCGACGCGGTGACGGGCGCCGACGATTATCGCCAGGAGGCGGTCGTTCGGATGGACAAGGGCAACGAGACGCACGGCGGCACGGATGTGTTCCTCGGTGCGATCGGCCGCGGCGCGGATGCGTTCCACGGCGTGATCGAGAACAACAAGGTCTTCGAGCTGGTGCGCAACGCGGTGCAGCTTTGAGCGCCGACAACACGGGTACAGGGGAATACAGGATGTCGACCATCAAGTGCATCGCGGCGGCGCTGGCCGTCGTGGGTTTCGCATGCGGCCCGGCGCAGGCCGCCGGCCAGGCGAAGAACGTGATTTTCTTTCTCGGCGACGGCATGGGGCCGACGACCGTGACGGCGAGCCGGATCTACAAGGTCGGCGAGTCGGGACAACTGACGATGGAGAAACTGGCCCGCACCGCGCGCGTCAAGACCTTCTCGAATGACGCGCAGACCACCGACAGCGCACCGTCGATGGCCGCGTACATGACCGGCGTGAAGATGAACAACGAAGTGCTGTCGATGTCGTCCGACACGCGCGCGGTCGCGCCGGGCAACGACGCCAACGGCAACAAGACCGTCAACAACTGCGCGCCGGGCAACGGCCAGCCGGTCGCGACGCTGCTGGAACTGGCGAAGGCGCGCGGCAAGGCGGTCGGCGCGATCACGACGACCGAGCTCACGCATGCGACGCCCGCCGCGACCTACTCGCACATCTGCCATCGCGATGCGCAGTACGACATCGCCGCGCAGGCAGCGCCGGGCGGTGCCGGCTACAACGCGGCGCTCGGCGACGGCGTCGACGTGCTGATGGGCGGCGGCCGCAACCACTGGACGCCGTTCGATCCGGTGGCCAACAAGCGCGGGCGCGCGGACGGGCGCAACCTGCTCGACGAGATGAAGGCGAAGGGCTACACGGTCGTGGCGAGCAAGGATCAGCTCGCGCAGGCGGGCAACGGCAAGCTGGTGGGCCTGTTCAGTTCGACGAGCCATCTCGAGTACGAGCTGGACCGTGTGGCGGGCAAGGGCGAAGGGCCGTCGCAGCCGAGCCTTGCCGACATGACGTCGAAGGCGATCGACGTGCTGTCGAAGAATTCGAACGGCTATTTCCTGATGGTCGAAGGCGGCCGGATCGATCACGCGCTGCACGGCACCAACGCGAAGCGCGCGCTCGAAGACACGGCGGCATTCGACGAAGCGATCCGCGTCGCGCTGTCGAAGGTCGACCTGTCGAATACGCTGATCGTCGTGACGGCCGATCACGACCACACGATGACGATCAACGGTTATTCGAAGCGCGGCAATCCGATTCTCGACATCAGCCGCAACTATCGCGACGGCCAGCCGAGCAAGGATGCCGACGGAAATACCTACACGACGCTGGTGTTCGGCAACGGCGCGAACCGTCCGAACGTGCGCGCATCGGTCGATTCGGCCACGGCGATGAACGAGGCGTATCTGCAGGAAGTCGGCGTGCGGATGGGCAGCGCGGGCTCCGAGACGCACGGCGGCGGCGACGTGATGCTGTTTGCCGACGGTGCGGACGCGAAGGCGTTCAAGGGCACGATCGACAACACGAAGGTGTTCGGTCTCGTGCGCTCGGCGTTCGGTTTCTGACGCCGGTGGCTTCCTTCATGACGAACGGGAATCCTCGATGAAACGCCAGCTACTCGCTGCGCTCGCTTGCGGGTTGATCGCGTTGCCTGCCTTCGCGGCGGCGGATCTCGACGCCGTGCTGCTGCACGAAAGCCGCACGGTGACGGCCGACGGCGTGACGCGCACCACGATGTACCGGGAACGGATGGTCCGGCGCGATGGCCACGTGTGGGTCGAGCGCATCCTTCTCGTCGCGGCGGCGGGCGGCGGTCATGGCGACGATCACGACCATGATCACGACGCTGGCGGCGCGCGCCAGGATCCGCCGCGCGCCGGCGTGCAGCCGGCTGCCGCGCACGCCGGCCACAAGCACTTCAACTTCCAGGCGGCCGCACGGCACGTCACCTACGACGGGAAGACGGCGCGCATCGAGTACGTGGATGCGGCGAACCGGACGGTCGTCGGCGTGCCGCCGGCCGAGTACGAAACCACGGGTTTCGACGGTTCGTGGGACAACGCGTACTACGTGACGCCGCCGTCGCAGCTTAAGCGGCTCGCGGTCGCGAAGCGCGGCGATGCGCCCGGCACCCGCTGGTACGAGCAGGCGGTCGAGTCGCCCGGCGCGCGCGGCGTGAACCGGATCCTGTGGAGCGAACGGCTGCAGGCGCCGCTGTCGGTCGAATACCGCAGTGCCGACGGCCACGTCGTGCGCAAGCTGACACTGACCCCGGAGCCGGCTGCGCGACGGGCGCCGTTGCCGTGGCAAACGCTCGCTGGTTACACGCACAAGGAATACGCGGATTACCTGGATTGACCGACGCGCGACCGATGACGCGGTCGCGCGGTCGATCGACATTGGGTAAGCGGGGCTTGCGGTCAGGTCGGCCGGTATCGTCGTGCGATACGGCCGGGCCCTGGCCGTTTTTTTCTGTCCCGCCGCGCGGCAGGGATTGCCGACGAATCGCTAGTAGGGCGCACCGTCCGGCACGCGCGCCGCGGGCCGCGACGCGACCCGTTTGATCAAGCGGTCGAGCGGTGTTGCATAGCCTCGCGCGATGACCGCGCTCAAGCCGGCCGACAGTGCCAGATACGTGACCAGCAACCCCAGCTTGCCGTCGCCGTGCATACCCGACGGCAGCCAGAACGTGCGCAGCGCGCCGAGCACGATCAGGTGAAACAGGTATAGCTCGTAGCTGAGCCGGCCGCTCCAGCGCAGCGGCGCGAGCACGCGGCCGGGCGTGCGTTCGCGTTCGGCATGCGCGCCGATCAGCAGCACGGCCGTGCCGAGCGCCATCGCGGAGACGCCGACGACATGGCTTGCCGCGATCGGCCACGCGAGATACAGCACCGTCATCGCCGCTGCCGCGAGCCACTGCACGGGCGCTGCCGCGAGCACCTGCCAGCGCGCGCGTTCGGCCAGCAACGCGGTACAGCAGCCGATCGCGATGCCGTCGAAGCACGCGAAGTACGCGTACAGGAAACCGCCTTCGTCGCCCGAATGCGTGGCGCGGTACACGGGGCCGATCGCGGTTATCAGCAGCCAGAACGCGAACAGCCGCGTGTCGCGGCGCAGCACGATGCACAGCAGCGGAAACGACAGATAGAACACCTCTTCGACCGACAGCGACCACAGCACGCCGAGCGCATAGTTGACCCATCCGTATGCGCCGATCAGCACGTTCATCCAGAACGTCAGCGACGCGAGATTCACGAGCCAGAACGACACGGCGATGCCCTGCGGCGCGTGGTTGGTAAAGATCGGCACGCCGGCCGCCGCAAGGCCGTTGACGAGCGCGAGCAGCAGGAGCAGGCACGGGACGATGCGCGCGACGCGCGACACATAGAACGCGCGCACGTCGAGCGTGCCGAGGCTGCCCCAGCGGCGGCGCGCATTCGACGTGATCAGGTAGCCCGAGATCGCGAAGAACATCGTCACACCATAGTTGCCGTTGCGCACGACCGCATGGATCGTGTCCCAGCCGAGCACGCGCGTAAGCGCCGTGTCGCGCAGCGGATACGCGATGTTGAAGTGATGCAGCAGGACGAGCAGGATCGATATGCCGCGCAGCAGGTCGATTCGCGCGTTGCGCGGAATGGTGCTCACTGTGGCTGCTCCGGTTCGGCGAGCGCCGGCAGCGCGTCGAGGAACGTGTCGCGCGCACGCAGCCCGGCGTTCGGCGCCTGCCGCTTGTCGTCCTGGATCAGGTACGCGAACGCGAGCTTGCGCGGCCCCTTCGCCGCCCAACCGACGAACCAGCCGTATGCGTGCGACGCGTCGTACTTGAGCCCCGGCGATCCCGTGCCGGTCTTGCCGTGCACGATCCAGCCGTCCGGCTGCCTGTCGATCAGCGTGATCCGCTCGGTCATGTCATACGCGTGCGCGCTGACCGGCAGCGTCCGGTTCGCGATCCCGCGCATGAAGCCGACCTGTTCGAGCGGCGAGATCTGCAACGACGAATTGACCCAGGCGCCCATCACACCGCTCGATTCACCCTGTTGGCGGGTGACGTCCGCGTTGCCGTAGCCGAATGCGCTCGTGTACTGCTGGAAACGCGTTTGCCCGAGCGCCTGCGTGATCTGCTGCGAATACCAGAAGATCGACAGCTTCATCCAGCGCGCCGGGTCGGTCGGTTCGCGCCAGGGCGCACCGCCCCAGTCGGGGTAGCCGGCGTGGAAGTCGAGCGTCGGCGTGTGGTCATCTTTCAGGATGCCCGCATCGAAGCCCATCAGGCTGATCGCGACCTTGAACGTCGACGCAGGCGTGACGCGGGTCGCACAATCGCCTTGCCGCACGAGTATCTGGCCGGTGGTCGCATCGGCGACCACGGTACAGACGGGGCGGGCCTGAATGGAAGCGGCGGCCAGCAGGCCGACGGCGAAGGCGAACAGCGTGCGGCGCCAGGGATTCAAGCGAGGCTCCTACGGGACAGGGTGTGAACACGCGCCGGTTACGCAGGACCGATGCCATGGATGGCGCGCGCAGGAATCGCACAGTGTATCGGCGGATCGATGCCGATTGACCTGTCACGGTTGCGGGGCCGCGCCCCATGAAAAAACCCGCCGGCAGGCTTGCGCTTGCGGGCGGGCAAAGACACCTCGGCGGAGTCGCGCGGGTGTCGCGTGAAGTCTGGAGAACCGCGTGGCGTCAGAACTTGTGGCGCAGCGCGAGACGCACGGCCACCTGATTCGACGTCGACGACGGCGCGTCGGTGCCGGGGATGAACGCCTGGTCGAGGATCGAGTTCGTCTTGTCGCCGGCGATGTGCTGATACGCAGCCTGCACGTACACGTCGGTGCGCTTCGACAGGTTGTAGTCGGCCATCAGCCCGACCGAATGGATCTTCGGCTTCGCGTCGCCGGTCGATGCGTCGTACTTCTCGAGCGACAGCACGTACTGCGCGCCGACCATGAACGCCGGGGTGATCTGGTACGAACCGTTCAGTTCGAAGTTCTGATACTTGATCGCGCTGACCGTCGCTCCCGGCGCGATGATCGCGCCCGGCGTGCCGAGGTAGCCGTTGCCGGTCGGGTTCTTGTAGTTCGAGTTCGTGTACGCGAAGCCGACCGTCGCGGGCCCGAACGTGTAGTTGATGCCCGCGCCGAACACGCGCATACGCTCGGCGATGAAGCTCGCGTCGTTCGCGGTGATCGCGCCGGCCGAGCCATCGCCCGGATGGTTTGCCTGCAGGTATGCGGCGCCGATCAGCAGCCCGTTGTTCTGGTACTGCGCGCCGAAGCTGTACGCGCGGTTGTCCGAGAAGTTCGTGCTGTTGCTGAAGCTGTAGGCGCCGCCGAACTGGAAGCCGCCGAAGTTCGGGCTCGCGTACTTGACGGTGTTGTCGAGGCGGAACGAGTTGTCGGTGTTGTCGTTGTCGAACGGGTGCGCGAGCAGGTAGCCGCCCCAGTTGCCGTTGGCGGTGGTCGGCGCGAGATAGTCGACGACCGAGTCGTACTGGCGGCCGAACGTCAGCGTGCCGTACTGCGCCTGGCTCAGGCCGACGTAGGCCTGGCGGCCGAACATGCGGCCGCCCTGGTTGAGCCGGCCGGTGTTCACGTCGAAGCCGTTCTCGAGCTGGAAAATCGCCTTCATGCCGCCGCCGAGATCCTCGCTGCCCTTCAGGCCCCAGCGGCTGCCTTGCGCGTAGCCGCTTGCCATCTCGTAGACGTGGCCGGTGCCGACGTTGTTCGTGTAGTTCAGGCCTTCGTCGATCACGCCGTACAGCGTGACGCTGCTTTGCGCGAACGCGGGGGACGCGAAGGCGGTCGTTACGGCCAGCGCCGTCAGGGTCTTTTTCATTGAGATCTCCGGGATATCCAGCTTGTATCGGTTGTCGTGAGCGCGTCCGGCGAGGCGCGCCCCGTCATCCGGGGCGATCCGACGCAGCGCGCGCGGCGCCGGAAACGCGCAATGCGCGGCGGCGCGGCGACCGGCAGCGTCGGGTCGTGTCTCCTCCGATGACTCCGCGCATTCTTCCCAACCCGGAAAGGAATCGAAAGCGAGTAATTTCGATGGATGGGATCGGGTTCGCCGATGGGGGCGCGACGGGCGGTTTCGACAGTCGAAACGGCGCGTGTGGCGCGGCGGTTCCAAGTTGGCCTAACAAATTGCCGGGCGGGGTCGCGGCACAGCTCGCTCCGAGCCGTGCGCGGCCTCGTAAAATCGGCCGAAACGCCCGTCCGGCGGGCCTGACGGGGCATCCGGCGATCGATTGGCGCTGCCGATTGCAATGATCGGAATTACTCGTTTCCCTAAACAAATTGGCGGCTCAAACATGCAGACTGACCGGACGTGGATGGATTCGCGATTCGCCGGTCGCCGCGCATGCCGCGACGCACAAACTACAGATTCGATTTGGAGACGACCCACCATGCAGATTCGACGACTGAAAACGGTCCTTCTCGCCGCCGCGGCGATCCTGTCCGCGCCCGCCGCCCATGCGGCCGGCGGCGCGTGTGCCGACGGCAAGACGGTCCATTTCGCGGGCATCACGTGGGAGAGCGGGTCGTTCGCGACCGAGGTGCTGCGGCAGATCATGGAGAAGGGCTACGGCTGCAAGACGGACGTCGTGCCGGGCAGCACGGCCGCGACGGAAACGGCGCTCGCGCGCAACGACCTGCAGATCTGGGCCGAGCAATGGACGGGCCGCAGCGAGATCACCGCGAAGGCCGTCGCGTCGGGCGCCGTGAAGCTGATCGGCGACACGCTGCCGGGCGGCACGACGGAAGGCTGGTTCGTGCCCGAATACGTGGTGAAGGGCGATCCGGCGCGCAACATCAAGCCGGTCGCGCCGGGGCTCGTGTCGGTCGACGATCTGCCGAAGTACAAGCAGGTGTTCGCCGACGAGGAGGAACCGGACAAGGGCCGCTTCCTGAACTGCCCGACCGGCTGGGACTGCGAGCGTGTGAACACGCGCCTGCTGAAGGTGCTGAAGCTCGACCAGTCGTACACGAACTTTCATCCGGGCACGGGTGCGGCGCTCGACGCGGCGATCGCGTCCGCGTACCAGCGCGGCGCGCCGATCGTGTTCTATTACTGGGGCCCGGCCGCGCTGATGGCGAAATACAAGTTCGCGGCGCTGAAGATGCCGGCCTATAACGAAGCATGCTGGAAGACGCTGCGCGACGAGAGCAGCACGCACCAGTGCGCGTCGTCGTACATGGTGTCGCGGCTGACGGTCGGCGTGTCGAAGCCGTTCGCCGATGCGAACCCCGATCTCGTCGGCGTGTTCGGCAAGGTGCGTTTTCCGATGGACTTCCTGAACCAGACGATCCTCGAGATGACGACCAAGAAGATCGACGGCGCGGCCATGGCCACGCAGTTCCTGAAGACCCGCCAGGACATGTGGAAGCAGTGGGTGCCGGCCGACGTCGCGCAGAAGATCGCCGGCAGCCTGAAGGGCGCGTAACCTGCGCGCGGCGGCGGGTTCGTGCCCGCCGTCGCCGTCACGCGCCTTCGCGGCGCGACGGAGAATCAACATGAACGGCTTCTTTCTGCACCTGTCGATCGCCGACTGGGTGAACAGCGCGCTCGAGACTTTCGTCGCGCAATACGGCGACAGCTTCCATCACTTCAGCGTGCTCGTGTTGCGCTACCTGCTCGTGCCGCTCGAAGGCGCGCTGCGTGTCGCGCCGCCGTGGCTCGTGCTGCTGGTCGTCGGCGCGATCGCGTGGAATGCGACGCGCCGCATCGGCCTCGGCGCGCTCTTCATGCTGCTGCTTTACGCGATCGGCTGCTTCGGCCTGTGGGACAAGCTGATGCAGACGCTCGCGCTGATGCTCGTCTCGACGGTGCTGTCGGTCGCGATCGGCGTGCCGGTCGGCATCCTTGCCTCGCGTAGCGCGTGGCTGCGGCGGATGCTGCTGCCCGTGCTCGACGTGATGCAGACGCTGCCGAGTTTCGTGTACCTGATCCCGGTGCTGATGCTGTTCGGCCTCGGCAAGGTGCCCGCGATCCTCGCGACGATCATCTATGCGCTGCCGCCGCTGATCCGCCTGACCGATCTCGGCATCCGCCAGGTCGATCCGGACGTGACGGAAGCCGCGCGCGCGTTCGGCACGACGCGCTGGCAATTGCTCGTCAACGTGCAGTTGCCGCTCGCGCGGCCGAGCATCATGGCCGGCATCAACCAGACGACGATGATGGCGCTGTCGATGGTCGTGATCGCGTCGATGATCGGCTCGCGCGGGCTCGGCGAGGACGTGCTCGCGGGCATCCAGACGCTCGACGTCGGCAAGGGCACGCAGGCCGGCCTCGCGATCGTGATCCTCGCGATCGTGATCGACCGGATCAGCCAGGGCTTCGGCCAGGAACGGCGCGCACGGCGGCGGCTTGCGCAGCAGCGCCGGCAGAAGGGCGCGTCGCGCGTGCCGTACCGGCTGCCGCGCAAGGCGCAGTCGGCGGGCGTCGATTCGAATCAGGCGACGCAATCGTCGCGCGCATAGGAACGGAGACAGACATGGCGACCATCGACGTCAAACACGTGTACAAGCTGTTCGGGCCGCAGGCCGCGCATGCGCGCGTGCTCGACCTGCTGCGCTCCGGCAAGCGCAAGGCCGACGTGCTGGCCGAAACGGGCTGCAACGTCGGGCTCAACGACGTGAGCCTCGGCATCGAGTCGGGCGAGATCTTCGTGATCATGGGGCTGTCAGGTTCCGGGAAATCGACGCTCGTGCGGCACTTCAACCGGCTGATCGAGCCGACGGCCGGCGAGATCGTGATCGACGGCAGCGACGTGATCAAGCTCGATGCGCACGGGCTGCGCGAGCTGCGCCGCTTCAAGGTCAGCATGGTGTTCCAGAACTTCGGGCTGCTGCCGCACCAGACCGTGCTCGACAACGCGGCGTATGCGCTGCGCACGCGCGGCGAGAAGCGGCACGACGCGGCCGAAGCGGCGCGCAACTGGCTGACGAAGGTCGGGCTCGACGGCTACGGCGATCATTACCCGGACGAGCTGTCGGGCGGGATGCGGCAGCGCGTCGGCCTCGCGCGGGCGCTGGCCGCGGATACCGACGTACTGCTGATGGACGAGGCGTTTTCGGCGCTCGATCCGCTGATCCGCACCGAGATGCAGGATCAGCTGCTCGAACTGCAGGCGACGCTTTCCAAGACGATCGTGTTCATCACGCACGATCTCGACGAGGCATTGCGCATCGGCGACCGGATCGCGATCCTGCGCGACGGCACGCTCGTGCAGGTCGGGACGCCGGACGACATCCTGTCGCGTCCCGCCGACGATTACGTGCGCAGGTTCGTGGAGAAGCGGTCGAGCGTGAACTGAGCCGGCGCGAGAACGGCCAGCGAAGCACGGGGTGTCCCGCCTGCGTTTTGAGCGGCAGCCGGCGGGCACCCGCACATGATTGAGCCTCGGGCAGCCCGCGGGTTCCGTGCGGTGCACCGCAGCGGGATTTGCGTCGCCATTCCAGCGCGCCTGCCGGCTGGAATCCTCGTTCCGGCCGATAACCCGGCCCGCGCGCGCCGACGCTCGGCGCGGACAGAATTCGAAGAAAAAGCGACCTATCACAGTCGAAACATTTCTGAATGGCGTTCCATGCGGACTTTTGACGCCTTGGCGGAACGAATTCGGCGAGCGTCCTTGCCGGGCTTGCGTTTGCGATCGGGATCGAATACTCGGCGCTATGGGCATACCCGGATGCGCCAGACGCGACAGGCTCAAAAGTGAAACATTCCGCACTTGCAGGGCCTGCGTTCGGAATGTCAGGCAAGTGTATGAATGCAAAGGGGAAATCCATCCGCATATCGCGGATGTCCCGGCGCCATGCCGATCCACGCGTTTCAGGCTTGAAACATAAACCGCGTGCCGGGATCGGGCAGTCAGGCCACGTCGCGTGAAGAATCCAACGGTCGCTTTGTGTTCATGCCGCATGCAGGATTGGCATCGCCGATGCGTGGTGTCGTCCGGATTGGTGCGGTCGGCCAACCGTTCCTCGTTACTTCAGGAGGATTTCATGCGTAAAACTTTATTGGCGTCCGCTGCGTTTCTCGCCTTGGGATGCAGCGGCTACGCGATAGCGAATCCATGCAGCAGCGATACCAGTTCGACATGCAGCCAGAAAGCCGATGACGGATCGAACACTCTCACCAACACCGTCAACTCAAGCCAGACCAGCACCACCGGGTCCAATGCGAATGAAGTTTCGCCCGGTGCGAGTGTCTATCAGGACTCGTACAACAGCACCAAGGTCGTCGCGCTCAGCAAGCTCGACGGCTACGTCAGCAACGTCCAGGTCTGGGGCATCGGCAACCATGCGTCGAACTCGGGCAGCGCGGCCGGCGGAGGCGGCGGCAAGGGCGGCAACGGGTATGGCTATGGTGGCACGGGCGGTAACGGCGGCGGCGGCGGCGCGGGCGGCGACGGTGGCAAGGGCGGCAGCGCGCATAACGGCAGCGCCACGGCGGGCAACGCCAGCAATGGCAGCGCAACGGCCGGCACCGGAAATGCCGGCAAGGGCGGCAACGGCGGTTCATCCGTGGCCAATGGCGGGACAGGCGGCTCCGCCACGGCGAGCGGCGGCTACGGGTCCGGCAAGGGCGGCGGCGCAGTCGCGGCTTCGGTCGGCGTAGGCGGCGACGGCACGGGCAGCGGCACAGGCTGGGGCGGCGGTACCGGCACCGCCAATCCTGGTTCCGCGTGGGCCAGGAATCATGGCAGCGGAAGCGCGTCGGCATCGGCCGGCAGCGGCACCGGCACCGGCACGGGGACCGGCAGTGGTACGGGTAGCGGCTCAGGCGGCGCAGGGTCGGCGGGTACGTCGACCGCTTCGGGCGGATCGGGCTCGGGCATGGGTGGCGCAGGCACGTCTTCGGGCGGAGCAGGCGGCTCGGGCGCGGCCGTTGCGGGCAACGGCGCTGCAGGCGGCGCAGGCACGGGCGGCAGCGCGACGAACGGCGGCGCGACGACGACGGCCAGCAACGGCAGCGCAACCGCGGGTAGCGGCGCGGTGGGCGCGATGGGCGGCGCGGGCGGCGCAGGCGGCATCGGCGCAGGCGGCACCGGTAACGGTGCGGTCGGCGGCGCGGGTGGCGCAGGCGGAGTCAATACGGTCGACGCGGGGACGTTCAACATGTCCAACGCGATGACGAGCGTCGGCCAGACCGCGGCGGGCATCATGGTCGCCAACCAGAACAGCGGCATGGCGTCGCTCATTCAGCAGGCCGTGACCGTGCAGGCGAACCTGACCGTAGGACGTTAGAAGGCCGGTTGGTCCTGGCGAGTCGAATGCATGGACGCGGGCGCATGCGATCCCGCGGCTTGCGTTCCATCGCCGGACGGAAGGACTGCCGGCGAGGGCGGGATGGCTGAATGGCCGTCTCGCTCCCGTTGGCGCAGGCCGGGCTGATTTCCGTCGATCGACGGTCACGCGGATTCCGCTCCCTGTGCGCCGGGTTCGAGCCGACTCGTGCAGGGACCAAGGAGACAGCCATGCGAATCCGAACGGCACTTTCGCTGGTGATATTGCCTGCGGCGCTGCTGCCGGGCCTGACGGCCCATGCCGCGGATGACGGGGCACGAACCGTCGCGGTGGAGGCAGCCGCCGGCGTGGCGCCGGCAGCCGCACCTTCCCCACCCACCGCGCGCGCGGATCAGGCCGCTCCGGCCGAGGCCGTCGCACCCCCTGCGACCGGCGCCGCGACCGCGCAAGCGGGCAGCTTCGGCGTCGCGATGACGCCCGACCAGCTCGACGAGCATCGGGGAGGCGATGCGCTGATCGGCCAGAACTATCTGACTGGCGCGGTGACCGACAACGTGGCGAACCGGGTGTCGACCGGCTCGAATTCGATCGCCGACGGCTCGTTCGCCAACTCGAGCGGTCTGCCGACGGTCATCCAGAATACCGGCGCCAACGTGCTGATTCAGAACGCGACGGTGCTCAACGTGCGCTTCGGGAACTGAGCGATGAGACAGGTTGCCGCAGCGTGCATCGCGGCGCTCGCGTACATGCTATCCGGCCCGGTTGCACGGGCGGACGAGATGACGGTCGTCGATCCGGCGGGCGCCGGCTATGCGATGCACGTCACGAGTCTCAAGGAAGCGCGCTTCAAGCGCACCGTCAAGCAGCAGTTCGATTTCAGCTGCGGGTCGGCTGCCGTCGCGACGCTGCTGACTTATCAGTACGACTACCCGGTGACCGAGCAGACCGCCTTCGCCCAGATGTGGGAGAACGGCAATCAGGAGAAGATCCGCCGGCAGGGCTTCTCGCTGCTCGACATCCGGCGTTTTCTCGACGCGCACGGCTTCGTCGCGGATGGCTACGAACTGCCGTTGCAGACGCTCGCCAAGACGCACACGCCGGCGATCGTGTTGATCACCGAGCACGGTTATCACCATTTCGTGGTCGTGAAGGGGCTGCGTGACGGGCGTGTGCTCGTCGGCGATCCGGCCACCGGCACGCGGCCGATGTCGCTGGCGAGTTTCGAGCAGAAGTGGGAAGACCATGTGATTTTCGTGATTCACAACCGGCCCGAGCTGGCGGTGTTCAACGACCCGCGTGACTGGCGCGTCGCGCCAAGCGCGCCGCTCTACACCGGCATCGCCCGCGACGGCCTGTACAACGTCGTGATGCCGAAGCATGGCCCGAGCGACTTTTGAGGACCGTCATGAGATCCGAGACCAGGAAGATCGCCGGCATCGCCGCGATGGTGTGCGGCGGGGTGACGTCCGTGAGTGCGGCAGCGATGCAGGACGGCGTGCCGTCCGCGACCGTCGAGCCTGTCGCGCAGACGAGCGGTGTCGTGCCGGCATCCGGCACGAACGCGGGCGCCGATACGGCGCCCGCGGAGTCGCGGGCCGGGGGGGCGCCGGGCCTGTGTGCCGCGCCGCTCGCGATGACGGCGTGCGCGGCCGGGCCGCCGGCCTCGGAACCGGGCGGCGTGCAAGAACGGAACTGGCCGGCAACCGGTGCGATCGCGCTCAGCGACGCGCGCCTCGATGCGATGCGCGGCGGCTTCGATATGCCGAGCGGCCTGAAGGTTTCGTTCGGCGTGTCGCGTGTCGCGTTCGTGAACGGCAATCTGGTCGCGTCGACCAGCTTCAACATCCCGGACATCAGTCATATCACGGCGCAACAGGCGCAGGCGCTGGCGGCCGCAAATGCGGGCGGACTGATCCAGGTCGGCGCCGGCAACACCGCGCAGCCCGCCGCGCTGCCGGCGCTGACCGGCGCGGTGATCCAGAACACGTTGAACAACCAGCAAATCCAGGCGATGACGACGATCAACACGACAGTCAACACACTGTCGATGTTCAAGAACCTGAACGTGATGTCGACGCTGAACAATGCGTTGCTCGGCGTGTTGCCGGGACGATGAATGGCTGATGAGCGGGCAGCGGCACGCCGGGGCCGGTGTGCGTCGCGCGGCCCGCCGTCGGTGCCGTCCGGCGATCAGAACGCAAACGGCACGCGCAGGGTCATGGTCACGTCCGGCGTGTCGCGCGTGAGGCCGGCGCCGATCGAAAGATTCAGCGTGGTCTTCGGCGACAGCCGGTACGAGTAACCGACGAGCAGCGTGCCGAGGATCACGCGCACCGAGCTGGGCACCGTCTGGCCGTTCTGTTTCGTGGGCAGCACGATGCTCTGGTCGTAGCCGAGGCTCACCGACGCTTTCTCGTTCAGCGCGAGGCCCATGCCGATATTGAACCCCCAGATGTCGCCGGGCTGCACTTTGCCGACGAAGTCCTTTTGCCCATCGAGAATCGTGAGGCTGAGATTGTCGCGGCTGAAGCTGTGCAGATAGCTGAAGTTGCCGAAGAACACCACCGGGTCGGACGGAAAGAGCCACGTGAGGCCCGGCTGGATCGCGTAGAAGCCGGAGCCCGTCGGCTGCTCGAGCGGCAGGCCGGTGCCGGTGGCATTGCCGACGCAGCGCGTGACGCAGTCGGTGACGACGTCGAACGGGCTCTTGCCGGTGGCGGTCTTGAAGCGCAGCCAGCCGATGTAATAGAACTTGTCGGGGCCGCCGGTATTGAACTGGTAGCGCAGCGTCATTTCGACGTCGCCGAGGCCCTTGCCGTGGCTGTTGAACGCGTTGTCCTGGGCGGTACCGGTGAAGATCTCGCGGCTGATCGTGTCGTTCGTCGAGTACACATAGGGGACACGGACTTCGACTTCCATCCGGTTGGTGATCCCGTAGCGCACCGCGACCGCGCCCGTCAGCGTGGTGGTCTTGACTTCCCGCACGTCGACCAGGCCGATCAGCAGCGCCGGGATGATCGTGTAGCCGACGAGTGCGACGCGGTCCGACGACGAATAGCTGAACTGGAGCGACGGCTCGACGACGAACTTGTGCTTCGGCGTCAGCACGCCGGGCTGATCGAAGATCGGCGCGACGGGCGGCGGCGCGGTGTCCGGCACCGGCGCCTGGCCGACCGGCTGGCTCGGCGGCGCCGCGGGCCCGGCCGCGGACTGCACGTTGCCGGGGGCATTGCCTGCCGTGCCGCCCGGGGCGCCGGTATCGGCCTGCGGCGCTGCGTCGCCGGGGCCGCTGGCATCGCCGGGGCCCGCGCCGCGCCGGGCCGCGAGCTCCCGGTTGTCCAGCGCCCGGCTCAGGCGCGAGAGACTGGCTTCTTCGTCGGCCAGCCTGCGCTTGAGCACGTTCAGCTCCTGCTGATGGTGATCGACTTCCTGGCGCAGTGCGGAAATGTTCTCCTGCGTCGACTGGGCGTCCAGCGACTGGGCCTGCGTTTCGGCCTGAAAGAGCAGCACGCTTGCATAGCTGATGGCATGGATGCAGCGAAATGGCATGCGCTTCACGGTGCGCCTCCACGATCGGGCCCGCGGTTCTCTCCCCGATGCACGCCGACGGCCGGCCGGCGCGCGCGTTGCCCCGGATCGCTTCGCTTCGCGTCACGTCACGCGTGCGCTGAACGCGCGTCACATCGCCCGCAAGCCAGAGGATGTCTCTCTGGCGGCATCGATGTGCGTGATCGAACGCAATGAAACTTCGGCAGCGAGGCCGCGCGCCGACACTGGTTTGTCGTGTGCACAACGTCCCCGCGACGTCGCGTCCCGCCGGCCGAACGACACGGCGACACCTGTTTCGCGGGGACTTCCGTCAAACCGAATGCACGTTTCGAGCCTGTGCGCACGGGCCGAGCGGCATGTTCATGGGGGTGTTTTCCCGTGTACCGGCGGGCATGGTTCCGACCAGACGATGCACGGGGCCGGCCGCCGTCGCCGGAGACGCGATCGCGTGGAAATCTTGCGTTCCCTTCCCGCCGCGACGCGCGTCGATTCCGCGGGAAGCGGTTCGCGCGAGCGTCGGGCCGTCGCGTCAGTGCGGGACGGATTCGCGGGTGGGCATTCGCGCGCCGGCGGTTTCTGCGCGTTGTGCATCCGCCAGGATCAGATCCGCGCCTTTCTCCGCGACCATCATCGTCGGCGCGTTGATGTTGCCCGACGTGATGTTCGGGAACACCGACGCATCGACGATCCGCAGCGCCTGCAGCCCGTGCACGCGCAGCGATGCATCGACGACCGACGTCGCCGCATCGGGCCCCATCGCGCACGATCCGCACAGGTGGTAGATCGAACCCGATTGTTCGCGGAAATACTGCAGCATCGCTTCGTCCGAGTCGACCTGCGGCCCCGGCGAGATTTCCTCGACGGTCATCGACTTCAGCGCCGGCGCGCGCATCAGCGCACGGATCACCTTGCTGCCCTGCACGGCTTCGTCGAGATCCTTCTGCGTGGTGAGCGCGTTGATGCGGATCTTCGCGGCGTCTTCCGCGCGGTTCGACGCGATCTCGATCGTGCCGCGACTCGTCGGCCGGCACGGGTTGAACGCGATCAGGAAACCCGAATACGGCTCGGGCTTGATGCTCGCGCGGTCGCTCTTCGGAATCCGGTACGACAGCGGGTTGAAGTAGAGCTGGAGGTTCGGCTCCTGCGTGTCGGCCGCGCCGCGGAAGAAGCCGCCGGCCTGGTTCACGCTCATCGCGAGCGGGCCGCGCTTCGTCAGCAGGTAGCGCAGCCCGATCTTCATCTTGCCGAGCAGCGTGCCCATCTCGTCGTTCAGCGTCGGCCGGTTCGCCTTGAAGTAGAAGCTCACGCACAGGTGGTCCTGCAGGTTGCGGCCGACCGCCGGCAACGCATGCACGAGCGGCACGCGCTCGCGCGCGAGCAGTGCCGGATCGCCGACGCCCGACAATTGCAGCAGCTTCGGCGTATCGACCGCGCCGGCCGCGAGGATCACCTCGCGCGCGGCGACGAGCGTTTCGTCGCCGTGCTCGCCCGCAACGACCACGCCGGTCGCGCGCGTGCCGTCGAACGTCACGCGCCGCACGAGCACGCCCGAGCGCAGCGTGAGGTTCGCACGGCCCAGTGCGGGCCGCAGGTACGCGAAGCTGCTCGAACAGCGTTCGCCGTTCTTCGTGTTCAGGTCGTAGATGCCCGCGCCTTCGAACTGCGCGCCGTTGAAATCGTCGGTGCGCGGTAGGTTCAGCTGCGCGCAGCCTTTCAGGAATTCGTGGACGATCGGATGCACGTCGGCCTTCATCGACGTGATGTGGATCGGCCCCGTCGCGCCGTGATGCTGCGGATCGGTCGCGCCGGCCGCGTGGGTTTCGAGCTTGCGGAAGTACGGCAGCACGTCGTCGTACGCCCAGCCCGGATTGCCGGCATGGGCCCAGTCGTCGTAGTCGCTGCGCTGGCCGCGTACGTAGACCATCGCGTTGATCGAGCCCGACCCGCCGACCACCTTGCCGCGCGGGCAGTACAGCTTGCGATCGGCGAGCTGTGCTTCGGGCTCGCTGTAATACATCCAGTTGTAGCGGCGGTTGTAGTAGGTCTTCGTGAAACCGACCGGCACCTTGAACCAGAACGACGCGTCGCGCTCGCCCGCTTCGAGCAGCAGCACCGAATGCCGGCCCGATTCGCTGAGGCGGTTCGCGAGGATGCAGCCGGCCGAGCCCGCGCCGACGATGATGTAGTCGTAAGTCATGGTCGCGTTGTTCCTGGTCAGCCCTTCGCGGGGGCGAGATCCTTCACGTCGACGGGCTTCTCGCCCATCTGCAGGTGCAGCCGTTCGCCGGTATAGGGCGTGTGCCGCTTCACGACGTCCATGTCGAGCTCGATGCCGAGGCCCGGCTCGTTCGACGGGATGATGTAGCCGTCTTCCCAGCGAATCGGCGTCTTCACGACCTCCGAATGGAACCCGCCCCACGTCATGATGCTTTCCTGGATCAGGAAGTTCGGCGTGCAGGTCGCGAGCTGGATGCTCGCGGCCGCGCCCACCGGCCCGTTGTACAGGTGCGGCGCGATCTGCGCGTAGTGCACTTCCGCGAGCGTCGCGATCTTCTTCGCTTCGAGCAGGCCGCCCACGCGCGCGACGTTCAACTGCAGGATCGACGCGCCGCCTGCCTGCAACAGCTTGTGGAATTCATACTTGGTCGTCAGGCGCTCGCCGGTCGCGATCGGAATCGACGTGTGCTTCGCGACTGCGGCGATCGCTTCTTCCTGGCCCGGCGGCACGGGTTCCTCGAACCACAGCGGATCGTATTTTTCGAGCCGCTTCGCGAGCCGGATCGCCGACGACGGCACCATCTGCCCGTGCGTGCCGAACAGCAGGTCGGCCTTGCTGCCGACGGCCTCGCGCACGCGGCGGCAGAACAGCTCGCAACGGTCGAGCACTTCGAGCGACAGCTGGTGGCCCGAGTACGCCGTGTACGGGCCGGCCGGATCGAACTTGACGGCCGTGAAGCCGAGCTTCACGTTCTCCGCCGCGCATTCGGCCGCGAGGTCGGGATCGTCGTAGTCGTATTCGCCCTTCGCGTTCTTCGGGTACAGATACGTGTACGAGCGCAGCCGCTCGTGGATCCTGCCGCCGAGCAGTTCGTACACGGGCTTGCCGGCGGCCTTGCCGATGATGTCCCAGCACGCCATTTCGAGGCCGCTGACGACGCCCATCATCGTGAGGTCGGGCCGCTGCGTGAAGCCGCTCGAATAGGTCTGGCGGAACAGCCGCTCGACGTGGTGCGGGTCGTGGTTCAACAGGTAGCGGTCGAACACGTCGTCGATGATCGGGCCCATCGCCTTCGGATGGAACGTCGCCGAGTAGATCTCGCCGACGCCTTCGATGCCGTCGTCGGTCTTCAGCTTCACGAAGATCCAGTACATCCCGCCGATATGCGGCGGCGGCACGGCGACGATGTGGGTTTCGAGCGAAACGATCTTCATGCGGACTCCTTGAGGCGGTTGAGGCGGACTTTGAGGAACGCGGCGGCGCCCGCGCCGCAGAGCGCGATGGCCGCGATATAGCCGAAATAGAGCTGGTAGCCGTGCGCGCCCGGGTAGGTCTGCGTCACGTAGCCGTTGATCAGCGGCACGAACACGTCGGGCGAATAACCGAGCACCGAGATCAGGCCGATCGCGAGGCCCGCGCAATGCGTGGGCACCTTGCAGTCGTCGAGCAGCGACCAGTACAGGCCGCGGATCGCATAGGTGAGGATGCCGATGAACAGCACGAGCACGACGAGCATCGCCTGCGGGCTGTGCGGCGGCGCGGCGATCAGCCCGACGAGCGACAGCGCGGCGAGCACGAGTGCCCAGAACAGCACGGATACCTTCGACACGCGGTCGCCGAGGAAGCCGCCGCCGATGCCGCCGACGGGACGCATCCACAGCTTGAGCGTCGTGATGAAGCCGGCCGCCGTCGCGCTGAGCCCGAAATTGCCTTCGTGCAGGTATGCGGAGAAGCTGTAGGTCGCCCAGAACACCTGGTAGCCGCAGAACACGATCGCCGCGACGAGCCACAGCTCGGGAATCGACGCGAGCGTCTTCAGGTCGGTCAGCACGCTGCCTTTGCGGCGCTGCGTGGCCGCCGCGCGATCGTTCGCGCGGGACGGATCCTTCACCAGCGCAAGCAGCACGCCGAGCGCGATGCAGAAGAACGCATACAGGTGCACGACGAGCTTGAAGCCGGCCGCATCGGTGCCGCCGCGCGCTTGCGTCACGTACGCGAACAGCGTGATCGCGATCGTCGCGAGCAGCGCCTCGACGAGCCCGCGGCCGCCGTCGAGCAGCCCGAAGAAGCGGCCCTGTTCGTCGGGGCCCGCGATCATGTTCACGCGCTTGATCACGGCCGCCCAGAACGTGAGGCCGGTGGTCAGCCCCCAGCCGCCGAAGATCAGCACGAGCAGGTTGAACGACGGCCCGGTCGCATAGACGAGCCCGAGCGCGCCCGTCGCCAGCAGCGAGAAGCAGATCAGCCAGCGCGGCGACAGGCGGTCGGCGAGCCAGCCGCTCGGCAGGTAACTGATGAGAAAGATCGTGCCGAGCGACGAATACAGGTAGCCGAGCTGCACGTCGTCGATACGGAAGAACTGCAGCATCGTCGGCTGGTACACCTGCCGCAGGTACAGCATCGGGTAGATCGCGCCCGCGGCGATCACGAGCAGCAGCAGTTGCAGGTAGCGTTGCGCGCGCGAGTCGGACGACGCGTGCGTTTTGTCGTGCAACGCGAGCGACGCGGCGGGCGTCGACGGTTGGGTCGGCATGATGTCTTCCTCCATCAGACTTCCTTCAGGCGGAGTCTGCAGATTTGTTTTGTGTTCGATCGGATCAGGGGCGGCGCGCGCGGCGTGGTGTCGGGATGCGCGCGCCGGAAACGGAGCGTCGGCGCGGCGTCAGTACTTCATGACGACGAGGCGCGTCTGCGTGAATTCGAGCATTCCGTGCTTGCCGTCGTCGCCGCCGAGGCCCGAGCGCTTCCAGCCGGCGTGGAAGCCCTGGTACGGATCGGCCGGCGTGCGGTTCACGTACAGCTCGCCCGCCTCGATCGCGTTCGCGACGGTCATCGCGGTGCGGTAGTGCTCGGTGTAGAGCACCGACGACAGCCCGAACTGATGGTCGTTCGCGAAGCCGATGGCCTCGTCGATCGTCGAGTAGCGCAGCACGGGCATGATCGGGCCGAAGGTTTCCTCCTGCACGATCTCCATGTCCTGCCGGCAGTTCGTCAGCAGCGTGGCCGGGTAGAAGAAGCCGGGGCCGTCGGGGATCGCGCCGCCGGTTTCGAGCGTCGCGCCTGCCGCGATCGCGCGTTCGACCATCCCGTGGATGTGCGCGCGGGCCGACGCGCTGACGAGCGGGCCCATGTTCGACGGATCGGCCGCGCGGTTGCCGCTGCGGACGGCGCCCATCTTTTCCTTGAGCAGCGCGACGAAGCGGTCGTGCACGCTGTCGTGCACGTACACGCGTTCGATGGCCGTGCACAGCTGGCCGCAATGGGTCGTCTTCGATGCGACGAGCGCGGCGGCCGCGCGTTCGAGGTCGGCGTCGGGCTCGATGATCGCGGGCGTCTTGCCGCCGAGTTCGAGCGACGGTTTCGCGATGTTCGCCTTGCAGTAGTCGAGCACCTTGCGGCCGGCGTTCACGCTGCCCGTCAGCGTGATCATCCCGACCGCCGGATGCGTGCACAGCGCCTCGGCCGTCGCGTGGTCCATCGTCAGGATATTGACGACGCCGGGCGGGAAACCCGCATCGTCGGCGGCCTTCGCGATCTCGAACGCGGACACCGGCGTGTGGTTGCTCGGGCGCACGACCACGGTGTTGCCGGCGATCAGCGCGGGCGCGACCTTGCGCAGCAGCGTGTAGACGGGATAGTTGAACGGGATCAGGCACGCGACGACGCCGATCGGCTCGCGCTGCAGGAACAGGTTCTCGTCGGGCGTGTCGCTCGGGATGATCTCGCCCTCGATCCGGCGTGCCCACTCGGCGTGGTAGCGCGTGATCTGGCCGGCGTAGACGGCTTCGTTCGACGCATCCTCGACGCTCTTGCCGGATTCCTGCGCGAGCGCCGCGCCGATCTCCGGCGCGCGCGCGGTCAGCGCGTCGGCGAAGCGGTGCAGGTAGGTGGCGCGCTCGGCGCTCGGCAGCTTGCGCCACGCCTTCTGCGCGGCCGCCGCGGCATCGACGGCGGCGAGCGCGTCGGCCGGCGTCGCGGCCGGTACGCGCGCGAACGGCGCTTCGGTGGCGGGATTGTGGACGACGATGAACGCGTCGTTTTCCGGGACGGCGAAACGGCCGTTCACATAGTTGCGTTCGGTGCGCATGAAGTGACTCCTCCGATGGATGCGGGCGGATCGCTTCGAGTGGCGACACGCGCGTAACGGGATAGAGGCCATTCTCTTCATGCGTTTAGCGCACGACAAACGACTTATTTTCGCGCCGAGCATGAGAAAAACGCACGTTACTCGGCGAATCGACCGGAATCGCCCGTCCGGCAAGGCGGGTGCGGCGGTGGCGGGACGCGGCGCGGGCGGTGGTCAGGCCGCGTTTTCCGACTGGTCCGAATGCGGGCGGGCGCGGAAGGCGCCAAGGTGTCGCCCGCGGGTGCCGGCCGGGGCGGAGCGCGCGCTACGCCAGAGGCACCTGCGGAAGCGGCGACGACGGTTCGAGGTGGCGCTTCGCGAGCCACACTTCCTGCTGCAGCCAGTCGCGAAACTGCACGATGTGGGGCAGGTTCGTCTGCTCGGGTCGCGTGACGAACCAGTACGACTGGTGGCCGTCGACGTGGACGTTGAGCACCTGCATCAGTTGCCCGGTCGCGAGTTCGCGCGCGACCATGTGGCGGTCGGCGATCGTGATCCCGAGGCCGTCGATCGCCGCGCGGATCGCATGGTCGAGCAGGTCGAATTCGTAGCCGCCGCGCGTGTCGACGTCGGCGATGCCGGCTGCCTTCAGCCAGTGTTGCCAGGTCAGGTAGCGCTGGTCGTCGGTCGCGAGCACGTGCAGCAGCGTGAAGCGGTTCAGGTCGATCGGCGCGCCCTCCTGGCGCAGCCGCGCATACAGCGCGGGCGCGCAGACGGCGATATGCTGCTCCTGCATCAGCAGCGCGTTGTCGAAGCCGTCCCATTCGCCGTCGCCGAACCGGATCGCGCAGTCGAGCACGCGCGATTCGCCGAGGCTGTCGTGGATGCGGGTCGTGAGGCTCAGTTCGAATTCGGGATGCGCATCGCGCAGCCGGCCGAGACGCGGCATCAGCCAGCGCGCGGCGAAGGTCGGCGGCACGTTCGCGCGCAGGCGGTTCAGGTGGGTTTTTTCCTGCAGGCTGCGCACGGTCAGCTCGATCTTGTCGAACGACTGCTGCAGTGCGCGCAGCAGCACGCGACCGGCCGCCGTGAGTTCGAGCTGGTGATGGCGGCGCTCGAGCAGGGTTTCGCCGAGCTGGCCTTCGAGTTGGCGGACCTGGCGGCTCACCGCGCTCTGCGTGACGTTGAGCAGTTCGGCCGCGCGCGTGAAGCTGCCGGTGCGGCCGGCCATCTCGAAGGCTTTCAGCGCATTCAGCGCCGGCATCTTGCGTCTCACGGGGCGGTGTCGTGTCGGGTGCGGGATGGTTATTGTAGGCGGGACGGGGCGACGCGTGATGCAGTGGCGGGCCGGGCCTTGGGGTTTTCACGGTGTGACGGCCGGCGCGCTTTTCTGCGATAAAGCTGCCCGCACGATGGCCGGCGGTGCCGGCCGGCAACAGAACGAACGAGAGGAATACACATCATGCGACGCCTGCCATCGTTGATCGCGCTGCGATTTTTCGAGGAGACCGCGCGTCACCTGAGCTTCAATCGCGCGGCGGTCTCGCTGTGCGTGACGCAGGGCGCGGTGAGCCGGCAGATCCGGCTGCTCGAGGAAGCGCTCGGCGCGCGCCTGTTCGAGCGCGATCACAAGGGCGTGCGCCTGACCGATGCCGGCCAGCGGTTGCTGCCGTTCATCGGGCAGGCGTTCGACACGATCGAGCGCGGCGTCGGCGAAGTCGCCGCCGCGCGGCCGGGCGCGAAGCGGCGCCTGACGGTGTCGCTGCCGCCGACGTTTGCCACGCAGTGGTTTTCGCCGCGGCTCGGCACGCTCGCGGAGGCGCTGCCCGACGTCGAGCTGTCGATCCGCACGGAGCCGGCCGACGATTGTCATTGCCACATCCGCTTCGGGCGCGCGGCGCGGCCCGGGATGCAATCGGAACTGCTGATGATGGAGCGGCATGCGCTCGTCGGTGCGCCGCGCTATCGCGGCGACGCGCTCGACGTGCTGCTCGGCCGGCTGCCGTCGCTGCATGTGTTGCACGAAGGCAAGCGCCTGATGCTGTGGGCCGACTGGTGCGAGCAGGCGGGCGTGCCGGTCGCGCGGATCGGTGACGGCATCGAGTTCTCGACGCTCGAACAGGCGATCCGCGCGGCGCGCAAGGGGGCGGGGCTCGCGGTCGTCGACCTGAACATGATCGAGGAGGAGATCGGCGAAGGCAGCCTCGTGCGGCTGTCGCCGGTGCAGCCGATCGGGCCGTTCGGCTATTGGCTCGATGTCGAGCCGGAGAGCGTCGCGGTCGAGCATGTGATCGCGTTTGCCGCGTGGTTGCGGGAGCAGGCGGTGAGGCGGGGGTAGGGGAGAGGCGAGGAGAGGGCCTCCGGATCGCAATGCGGTATCGATCACGACGACGATGTTCGTCGATCGTTCGCACGGCGATCCTCCCATCTCGATCTGTCAGAGAGTGTCACAAGTTGCGGAGTACAGATCGGGATCCAGGCCGAAATGCATGAACGTTTCCCGGCCCCCGATGGCTTTGGCTTCGGCTTCCGAGATGATGGGCAACGTGCACTTCGACGGATCGATGCGTCCCACGTTGAAGACTTTTCTCGGCAGCGGGGGCGTCGGCTCGCGGGTCGATTGTGCGGCCGGCTCGGCGGCGGACGTGCGCGCGAGACTGCGACGGAGTTCGTTCGTGAGGAATGCTTCGAGGAGTCGCCGCATTTCCGCGGGCCAGACGAGACGATTTCCGCTCATACGGCTGCGCGCCACCGACGGTCGCACGATCCGGAATCCGGCGATTGGGCGGTGCTTTTCTGTCATTCGTAAATCCCCTTCTCGATCAAGTAATCCCGCAGTGTCAGCACGGATGCACCATGCGGCGCAACGTTGAATGTCACCCACCGATGTGACCCGGCGACTCGCCAGAAGTCTCGCCCGACCCGGGTCGCATAGAGTGTGCGCAGGGATCGAAGCGAGCCATCGGCCAACCCGACCGGATATCCCTGGAAATACTGGAACAGGGCTGCTTCGTCTGCATGCGCGCCGGGAATGGGCGCATCGAAACCGAACCTCGGCCACGCGTAATATCCATGGAGCCGGGGCCCGCCGGGTTCCGGCGGTGCTTTTCGGCCACCCATCGCCAAAGCGCTGATCCGGGTGATGCCCAACGTATCACACGCCCGAACGATTCTCCAGAGCATTGCCGCGCCGAGTCCGGCGACCGCGCCGTCGGCCAGATCGATTGCACGGAGTTCGAGCACCTGCGTATCAGCAGTTCGGAATACTGATATCCGGTTTTCCGATCGGATCAACGTGGAGTGGGTGACGGCGAATGTCAATTTGCCGGCACTGTCGAGATAGGTCTGAACGTCCGATCCGGCCGGCGCGCCGCATAACGAGACCAGCAATTCGTCGGAAACGTGACGGTCAACGCCCAGCAGTGCGGAGATATCCAGGTCGCTTCGATCGATCGTCAGCCGATCGTCGAAGTACGTCGTCTCGTACGGCAGGACATGACTGAGATCGACAAAGCGAGCGGACATGGTGGCGGGCGAACAGCGGAAAACCCCAGCATATCGCCGCGAATCCGGCCGGCCGAGTCCGCCGAACGGCCAGTTCGACCGCGCGGATGCAGGTGATGCGCGAGTTCGGCATCGGGTGGGTAGACCTTCAGGCCGGGTTGTGGCGTGACGATGCCTTCAATCATGATCGGTGTTCGCACGGTGAGGGTCCGGCAAGGCTACACGAGCGAAGGAGATAACCGGATGAACGCCCGGGGCACCGCCGCCGCCACGCCGAAGCGCGTCCCGCTTCGTCCACCCGCCCGATCGGCAGCGCCGGCATGCGCGCCGATCCATCTGGAGATCATCTTCTTGATAATAGTTGATAAGGGAGTTACCCTTCATGCATCGAATTCAATGCGGTCGGGAGGTCGACATGATCAGTGCGGAACTGGGCCAGCAACTGGAGGCTTATGTCGCGAAGCTGGTCGAATCGGGGCGCTACGGATCCAAGAGCGAAGTGCTTCGCGAAGGCGTGCGCCTGATTCAGGATCGCGAGGCGCAACTGAATGCGCTGGACGCGGTGATCGCGCGCAGCCTGGCCGATGCGGAAGCAGGACGCGGCGCCGATGCTCAGGAAGTATTCGATCGCCTCGAAGCGAAGTATCGGGCACAGGCGAATCGTCAGGCATGACCGTCCGCCTGTCGGACTTCGCGATCGCCGAACTCGAAGCGATTGCCGATTACATCGCACGTGACAATCCGCAACGAGCCGTGACCTTCGTGCGGGAGATTCGCGACAAGTGTCTGGGTCTTGCCGGGATGCCGCTGGCGTTTCCGCTGGTGCCGCGCTTCGAGCGCCACGGCGTCCGACACCGCGTGTACGGCAACTATCAGATCTTCTATCGGGTCGTCGGCGATCCGCCGACGCGGATCGATATTCTTCACATCCTGCATGGCGCGCGGGACTACGCGTCGCTTCTCTTCTGAGCGATTTTACGAATCGCGTATTGTCGGGAAGGTAGAAAACCGCCGGCTGGAATGCACGAACCCGGCCTCGGCCGGGTTCGTTCGAATCACAATCTGCACTCTGCATTGCCGCCGCGCATTAGCAGCGTGCCGATGCGAAAGCGGCGAGCGCACCGCCGCAGGCAGGCACGAAGCCTGCCTCCATCGTCAATGCGCCGACGCCTCCTCGAGCGTCAGATGCTTCGTCTCCGGCGCCCACGCGATCGACACGATCATCCCGACCAGCAGTACGCCCGCCAGCGCGAACATCGTCGTGTGAAAGCCGAGCGTCGCGATGCCGACCGGCAGCAGAAACGTGCCGATCGCCGAACCGAGCCGGCTGCACGCGATCGCCAGGCCGACGCCGCATGCGCGCACTTCGGTCGGGAAGCATTCGGGCGGAAACACGCCGACGAGGTTGCTGAACGCCGACATCGTCAACGTGAAGATCGCGAACGCGACGATCATCGCGATGGCCGCCGACGACGGCAGCACCGCCAGCGCGACGAGCGACGCACACGTCACCGCGAACGAACCGATCAAAAAGCCGCGCCGCGACAGCCGGATCGTCAGCCAGATGCCGATCAGCGCGCCCAGCACGAGGAAGCCGTTCAGCAGCAGGTCCGCGCCGAAGCCTTCGGCGAGGCCGATGGTCTTCAGGATCGTCGGCAGGAACGTGTAGATCGCGAAATACGGAATCACGAGGCACACGAAGAACGCGCAGTTGAAGATCGTCCGGCGGATCAGGTCGCGCTGGAACAGCCGGCCAAAGCCCGCATTCGCGTGCGGCTCGGCCGAGCCGTCGAGCATCACGTGCGGCCCGAAATGTTTCGCGACGATCGCACGCGCCTCCTTCACGCGGCCCTTGCCGAGCAGCCAGCGCGGCGATTCGGGCGTGCCGATCCGCAGCACCAGCACGATCAGCGCGGGCAACGCGGCCGACGCGAGCAGCCAGCGCCATGCGTCGGGCGCGGCGTCGCTGTACGCGAGGCCGAGCACGTTCGCGGCGACATAACCGATCGTCCAGATCACGCTGAACGAACCGAGCAGCGCGCCGCGATGCTTGCGCGGCGAGAACTCGGCGAGGATCGCGTGGCCGACCGTGAAGTCGCCGCCCATCCCGAAGCCGATTAGCACGCGCAGCAAGCACAGTTCGAGCGGCGAGCTCACGAAGAACTGCGCGAACGCGGCCGCCGTGATGATCACGAAGCTCGTCAGGAAGATCTTCTGCCGGCCCATCCGGTCGGACAGCCAGCCGAACACGAGGCTGCCGAAGAAGATGCCGATCAGCGCCGAGCTGCCGATCATCCCCATCCAGAACGCGTCGATCGGCATCTGCTTGCCGAGCGCGGCGAGCGCGTAGCCGATCGTGCCGAGCGTGTAGCCCTCGGTGAAGTGCGCGCCGAACGTCAGGCCGGCGATCTTCACGTGAAAACGGTTGAGCGGCACGTCGTCGAGCGCGATGGGGCGGTGCGGCGCATCGACGCCGCGCGACAGCGGCAGCGCGCGGGCGGTGCCGGATTGAACGTTGGCTTGGGTCAAGCTGCCTCCGGATTTGTCATGCATGCGGCGCGCGGGCGTCGGACGACGCCGCGAAACCGTGCGAGGCGCCGCGCGGCCGGGCGGCGCGCGGCGCGGATCGACCGCGGAGAGCGGTCGGGGGTCAGCGGCCGAGGCCGGCCATCAGCGTGTACTTGAGTTCCACGTATTCGTCGAGGCCGTACTTCGAGCCTTCGCGGCCGAGCCCCGATTGCTTGACGCCGCCGAACGGCGCGACTTCGGTCGAGATGATCCCGTCGTTGACGCCGACCATCCCGCTTTCCAGCGCACCCGACACGCGCCACGCGCGGCCGAGGTCGCGCGTGTAGAAATACGCGGACAGCCCGAACGGCGTGTCGTTGGCCGCGGCGACGGCCTCGTCCTCGGTCGTGAAGCGGAAGCAGCCGGCGACCGGGCCGAAGGTTTCCTCTTCGGCGATCAGCATGCCGGGCGTCATGCCGGTCAGCACGGTCGGCTCGTAGAACGTGCCGCCGAGCGCGTGGCGCTTGCCGCCGGTGAGCACGTTCGCGCCCTTCGCGGTGGCATCGGCGACGTGTCGCTCGACCTTGCCGAGTGCCGCTTCGTTGATCAGCGGCCCCTGGTCGACGTCGCCCGCGAGCGCGTTGCCGACGCGCAGCTTGCGCACGGCGTCCGCGAGCTTGCGCGTGAAGGCGTCGTACACGCCGTCCTGCACGAGGAAGCGGTTCACGCACACGCAGGTCTGGCCCGTGTTGCGGAACTTCGACGCGATCGCACCTTCGACCGCCGCATCGAGATCGGCATCGTCGAACACGATGAACGGCGCGTTGCCGCCGAGTTCGAGCGAGAGCTTCTTCAGCGTGTCGGCCGACTGCTTCGCGAGCAGCTTGCCGACCCGCGTCGAGCCCGTGAACGACAGCTTGCGCACGACGGTCGAGCTCGTCAGCGTCTCGCCGATCGCGACCGCGTCGCCCGACACCACGTTGAACACGCCGGCCGGCACGCCCGCACGTTCGGCGAGCACCGCGAGCGCGAACGCCGACAGCGGCGTTTCCTCGGACGGCTTCAGCACCATCGTGCAGCCGGCCGCGAGCGCGGGGCCGGCCTTGCGCGTGATCATCGCGAGCGGGAAGTTCCACGGCGTGATCGCCGCGACGACGCCGACCGGCTCGCGCGTGACGACGATCTGCGCGTTCGGCTTCGGGCTCGGGATCACGTCGCCGTACATGCGCTTCGCTTCTTCCGCGAACCATTCGAGAAAGCTCGCCGCGTAGGCGACTTCGCCGCGCGCTTCCGCAAGCGGCTTGCCCTGTTCGCGCGTCAGCAGCTCGGCGAGCGCGTCGCGGTGTTCGAGCATCAGCTCGCCCCAGCGTTTCACGCGTGCGCCGCGCTCCTTCGCAGTCAGCGCGCGCCACGCGGGAAACGCGTGGGCGGCCGCATCGATTGCGCGCTGCGTGTCGTCGGCGCCGCCTTTCGCGACCTTCGCGATCGTCTCGCCGGTCGCGGGATTCAGCACCGGATAGGTCGCGTCGCTCGCGCCATGCGATTCGTGCCATTCACCGCCGATGTAATGGCCGGTTCTCAGAAATTCGCTCATCGTGTGTCGTTCCTTCAGTGCTTCAGTCTGCCGCGAAACTGCCCTGCGCCGGACGCGACTCGCGCGCGATGCGCTTGCCGGCCGTGTAGTCGTTGATCAGGTCGCACGGCGTGTAGTTGCGTTCCAGTTCGTGCAGCTCTTCATCGGTCAGCCGCGTTTCGAGCGCGCCGAGTGCGCTGTCGAACTGCTCGACGGAATCCGCGCCGACCAGCATGCTCGCGATGCCGGGCCGGCTCAGCACCCACGCCTGCGCGATCTGCGCGGGCGGCACGCCGCGCCGCTTCGCGACCTTCGCGACCGATTCGGCGATCGCGAGCGACGACGCGTCGCCGTACATCTGCGCGGTGAAGAAGTCGGTCTGGTTGCGCGTCGATTGCGGCTCGCAGGTCAGCAGGCCGCGCGCGAGCGGGCTGAACACCGACACGCCGACGCCCTGGTCGATGCAGTACGGCACCATCTCGCGTTCTTCCTCGCGATACGCGAGGTTGAGCTGCAGCTGCATGTTGATCGGCTTGTCCCAGCCGTTGCGCTCGCACGCCTGCATGATCTTCGCGAACTGCCACGTGTACATCGTCGATACGCCGATGTAGCGCGCCTTGCCCGCGCGCACGATGTCGTGCAGCGCGCTCATGGTTTCCTCGACGGGCGTGTTCACGTCGAAGAAGTGCAGCATGAAGATGTCGACGTAATCCATCCCGAGGCGCTTCAGCGACCCGTCGATGCCGTCGAGCACGTGCTTGCGCGAATGGCCGCCCGCATTCGGGTAGCTGCCCATGTCGTAGCCGACCTTGGTCGTCACGACGAGCTCCTCGCGGCGCGCGTTGCGCTTCAGGATGCGGCCGACCACTTCCTCGCCGACGCCGGTCGAATAGAAATCCGCGAGATCGATGAAGTTGACGCCGGCATCGAGCGCGCGGCGCACGATCGGCTCGCTCTGCGCTTCGTCGAAGATCCACGGCTTCCACTCGGGCGTGCCCATGTTCATCGTGCCGAGACACAGGCGGGACACCTTCAGGCCGGACTGGCCAAGGCGGACGTATTCCATGCTTCCTCCTGGTGCGGCCTGGCCGGCCGCGCGTTGTCTGTCAGTTCTTTTTCGGCGTGTAGAACGGGTTCGACACGTCGCGCGCGGCGGCGAACACGGCGTCGCGATGCGGCAGCCCTTCCATCGCGGCGACGATCGCGTTGCGGCACGCGCGGTAGTTGTTCTCGAACACGGCGTCGAGATCGTCGGTCTGCGGGTTCACCCAGTTCGCCGACACGACGACCCAGTCGTTCTCCGCTTCGGGCGGCAGCGTGCCGTTCTCGAGCGCTTCGGCCACGGCCTTCGCGATGCCGGCCTGCGACGCGCCCCACGTGGCGTTGCCGTGGAAGTCGCTGGCGATCTGCGCCTTGTTCACGTACAGCGTGAGCGGCTTGGTCGGCACGCCCGGCTGCGCGATCACGACGAACGGCGCATGGCCGGCCGACGGCGTTGCGAGCGCGGTCGCGAATGCCTGCCCGGCCGGGCCGTTGCGCGGGCCGACCAGCACGTTGATGTGCGCGAGGTTGACGCCGGGGCCTTCGAAGCCTTCGCCGATGTAGAGCTGCCTGGGTTGGGATGCGGTCATTGCGGTGTCTCGTCGATAAGGTTGGTGTGAGGCGATTGTGGTGGGCCGCGGCGCGGCCGGTGAATCGATGTTTTCTGATCGAGGTATGAGTTTTCGTCGTCTCCGTGAAAGCCCTTGGCCCAGCGCGCAAACGCCCGCCGGGCGGGCCGCGGCCGCCGTCGTGACGGCCGGCGGAACGGCATCGGCGGGTGGACGTTCGCGTCCCGGCTCCGGGTTTGTCATACCCGGGCAGGGGTTGGAGGGCCGAGCGCATCTGGACAACAATCGGCGTACTCCGAGCCCTATCTTTCGTCTTCCCTTTTCTTTTCGAAAGCGAGTAATTCCGATGGCTGCCATTCAGAAGCCCGATTGGTCGAAGCTGAGTTCGCTCGACCCGGAGCTGATCCGGGCATTCGTCGCCGTCGTCGAAAGCGGCGGCTTCACCGCGGCGGCCCGGCAACTGCATCGCACGCAGTCGACGATCAGCCTGCGCATCCGCACGCTCGAGGAGCGGCTCGATACGCACCTGTTCATGCGCAACAGCCGGCGGCTCGAACTGTCGCGCGACGGCGAGAATTTCCTGATCCACGCGCGGCGGATCATCCAGGTACAGAACGACGCGATCATCGCGTTGAAGCAGACGAGCAGCGACCGCGGCATCGTGCGCTTCGGGCTGCCCGAGGACTATGCGGAGCTGTGGCTGCCCGACCTGCTGAAGTCGTTTTATGCGATGCGGCCTGGTGCGCGCCTGCACGTGCATTGCCGGACGTCGCTCGAACTGCTCGAACGGCTGCAGGCCGGCGAACTCGACGTCGCGCTCGTCGTGCGGCACGGGCCGAACGCGGGCGGGCGGCTGCTCGGCCGTCACGACGTCGTGTGGGCCGCGCACCGGGATTTCGCGCTCGGCGCGCAGGCGTCGGTGCCGCTCGCGCTGTTTCCCGAGACGTGCTGCTACCGGCAGCGCGGGCTGCAGGCGCTCGCGACGGCCGAGCGGCCGTATCACGTCGTCTATACGAGCCAGAGCCCGACTGGCATCAAGATCGCGGTGAACCACGGCGCGGCCGTGACGATGATCGATCGCTGCACGCTGCCCGAGAACTGGCGCGTGCTCGACGAAACGGACGGGCTGCCGCCGCTGCCGGCGGCCGATCTCGAACTGCATCGCTCGCCCGGCATCTGCGACCCGCTGACCGACGATCTGGTGTCGCTGATCGAATCGATGGTCGACGAGCGGCGGCGCGCATCGCTCGAGGCGTTCGCGTAGCCGGGCAACCGCGTAGCGGGAGCGGGCGGGGCGGGCCACGCGGCACGGGGCCGGATCGATTCGGCGCGCCGCGTCCCGCATGCCGTTTTTTGCACTGCCGCCCCGTTTTTTTGCACGACGTTTATGCGGTCTCTTCTAAGCTGGGGATGTGTCGAACAGCCGAGACGGCTTCCGTCCGCTCCATGACCTTCATCCATCCCGTTCCCGCCTTCGATGCTGCCGGCCGCCAGTTGCGCGCCGGTGCACACAACAACGTCATTCCCTTCCCGCCGCCGCGCCCGCGCCTGCAGTTGCCCGTCACGCTGACGGCCGACTCCGGCGAGCGTGCGCGCACCCGGCTCGCCGCGCTGCTGAATTCCCCGCTCGGCGTGTACGTCGTCAGCGCACGCGCCGTGCGCGACGTGATTCACGTGCACTTCGACATCGCGCCGGAAGACCTCGATTTCACGCTGCACATGCTGATCGCACAGCAGGCCGACGCGGTGATCGGGCCGGTCGCGCGCCGGTTGCGGATCGGGTCGAAGGCCCGGTGAGCCGGGACATGCCGGTTGCGCGCCGCGTCGTGCGCGGCGCGGTTCCTGAATACGGAGTGCCTATGTACCTCACGGAAGAAGTGCGTACCGCGCGGCCGGCAAGCCGCCGCGTGCGGACGGCGTCGCTGCCGTCGAGCCAGCAGCTCGCGCGTCAGCTCGTGACGACGGTTCGCGTCGCCGAAGTGCTGCTGCATCAGGCGATCGTCGTGCCCGACGGGCATCAGTGGTCGGTCGACACCGAGCGGGTCGACGCGGACGGCGGGCCGCTCGCGGCCTGGGAGACCTGCGTGACGTTGCGGATCGGCAAGGTGTTCGCGCCGGCGGTCAGCCCGGCCGCACGCGTCAACGATCCCGGCCAGGTCGCAGTCGAGATCCGTCTCTGTCTGCCTGAGCAGGAGTATCTGGCCGAACGGCGCGTGAGCATCTTCGGCCGCCGCCACGGCAACCGGTTCGGCGCGACGCTGTCGGTCGCGTCCGGCGCGCAGTGGGGCTGGCAACGTGTGGAGCACGTCGCACCGGAACACCTGCACGTGCGCGGCGATACGCTCGAGGCACTCGTCGATGCGGTTGCCGCGAACGTCAATGCGGCGCTGGACGCGGCGGGTTTCGGCGCGACGCGCTGATCACGCGTCGCCGGTTTGCCCGGTCTGCCGCTGCAGGTCTTCCATCAGCTGTTCCGCGAGAAAGTCGCACGGCGGCCGCTTCGATTTCGTGCTGCGCGCCAGGATCAGTTCGAGCGGCGGCAGGTCGGGCAGCCCGTGCGAGCGGCCGAGCATCGACAGTTGCGCGGGAATCGCGCAGCGCGCGAGCGGCGCGACCGCGAGGCCGGCCTCGACCATGCTGAGCAGCCCGAGCAGGCTCGGGCTTTCATACGATGTGCGGTACGGCACCTTCGCGCGTTCGAGGCTGCGGATCGCGTTCTCGCGCGCGACGCTGCCCGGCATGAACACCGCGATCGGCAGCGGCCGCTCTTCCCACACGCGCGGCCCGTTCGTCATCGCGGCCCACGCCATCGGCTCGTGGCGGATGAAGTCGCCGGACAACCCCTTGATGCGCGTGCCGCACACGAGATCGACGGTGCCGTCCTTGATCAGCGGCGCGAGCGCGCTGCTCGGTAGCCCCATCACCTGGATCTCGACCTTCGGGTAGGTGCCGGAGAATTTCTTCAGGACCGACGGCAGCAACGACGACGCATAGTCGTCCGGCACGCCGATCACGACCTTGCCGGTCACTTCCGGTCGTACCACGGCCGCCCACGCCTCGTCGCGCAGCGCCAGCATTCGTCTGGCGAATCCCAGCAGCACTTCGCCCTCGCGCGTCAGCACGATGCTGCGCGGCTTGCGCACGAACAGCGGCCGCCCGATCGCGTCCTCGAGGCTCTTGATCTGCATGCTCACGGCCGACTGCGAGCGGTTCACGGCCTCGGCGGCGCGGGTCATGTTGCCCGTCTCCGCGACGGCGACGACGGTGGCGAGCACGTCGTGATCAAGCATCTTCATCGGTATCAGGAAAACTGAATGTAACGATCAGCATTATGCGTTTTTATTGTTGCTGTGTGTCTGCCATAGTGCGATCACGCTGGCGCTCCGCCCGGCACGCAGGCTTGAACAGGGAAAAGTGGTGTCTCGATGATCGACCATCCGTTGCGCGCCGCACTGGCCGCGGAATTGCATGCCCGGCCGTTCCTGCGGCTCGCCGAAGCCGTGTCGCTCACGCATTACGCGATCTATGCGGACGGCCAGCCCGACATCCACGAAACGCTGCTGCACGCGCTGTGCCGCGACACGGGCATAACCGCGCCGCACGAAGGCGCGACGCATTACGCGGTGCAGTCGCCATGCGGCTGGCACCTGAAGTGGGAACGCCACACCGAATTCTCGACCTTCACGTTCGTCGCGCCGCGCCGCGACACCGGCTATTTCGACGATCTGGCGATCGAAGGCATTCCTTCCGCGTGGTTCGCGCGGCTCGCCGGCATCCGCTTCGTCGCGGTGCGGATGGAACTGCTGTCGGGCGACGCCGCGCGGCTCGTCTGCGGCGACCTGCGCCGCTGGATCGACGGGCCCGCGCTCGTCGGCAGCAACGTCCTCGGCGGCGGCAAGGTGTTCTGCGACTGGCATGTGCGCGACGACGGCTTCATGCGCTTTCTCGTCGTCGACGAGGATTTCCGCGAGGAGCAGGGCGGCCGCCTGCTGCAGCGTCTCTACGAAATCGAAACGTACCGGATGATGGCGCTGCTCGCGCTGCCCGTCGCGCGCCGGATGAGCCGCGAGCTCGACGAGGTCCACGCGGCGCTGCATGCGCTGATGCAGCGGATGGACGCGAGCGGCGCCGACGGCGACGACGCGGCGCTGCTCGTCAAGCTCACGCATCTCGCGGTGCGGGTCGAATCGTTGGCGGGATCGGGCGCGCGCTTCAGCGCGTCGCGGGCGTACGAGAAGCTCGTGCTGGCGCGCATCCAGGAATTGCGCGAGGAGCGCATCGAAGGGATGCCGACGATCGCCGAGTTCATGGAGCGGCGCTTCGCACCGGCGATGGAAACGTGCCGCAGCGTGTGGGCGCGCCATGAGCAGATCGCCGCGCGGATCGCGCGCGCGGTCGACCTGCTGCGCACGCGCGTCAATCTTGCGCAGGAAAAGGACGTGACGCGCCTGCTGGCGGGCATGGAGCGTACCGCGCGCAATCAGCTTCATCTGCAGCACGCGGTCGAAGGGCTGTCGGTGGCCGCCATTTCGTACTACGTGCTGTCGCTCGCGACGGCGGCGTTCAAGGCGCTGCACGTGATGAACCTGCCGGTCGATCCCGAACTGGCGGAAGGCCTGCTGATCGCGCCGGTCGTGTTCGCGGTGATTCACATCACGCGGCGCACGCGTGCGCAGCTTGCACGATCGGAGGCCGCGCATGACGGCACGACCGTGCATGCGGCGACGTTGAAGCAGGCTGGTTAAAACATCGACAACATAATCAAGCTAAGGAGTGGAGATGACTTTTTCGCAGAAACAACCGGCGGCGCTCTTCAGCGGTTTCGATGCGTTCGACGAACCGTTGGCGGATGACGTGGGCGTGCCGGAAGAAACGCGCGTGACGTCGTATCAGGCCGTGCTGCAGGAGCCGATGACGTCGCTCGTCGGGAATACGCTCGATCGGCCGGATGTCGCGGCGGTGGCGATTCTCGGGTACAACTGACGCGGGACCGGATGCGGTTGGCGCCCGGTCGCGTGTGCGGCCGGGCGGGTTGGCTGATTGGTGCGGGGTGTACTGCTCAGTCGCCGGAGAGATCGCCGATCGACGCGCCGTGCGGAATCTGGCCGGACGTGACCTGCCGGACGTACTCGTCCTGCGCGTCCTTGAGGTTTTTCGACACGTTGCCGAGGACTTTCTTCACGTAGTCCTTCGCAACGTCGGTCTGGCGTGCGACCCAGCCTTTCTCTTCGATTTCGCGAAGCGTCATGAACACGCCGTCGCCGAGCGACACGTTGTTGAGCCGCGTAATCGTGTTGTGCACGAAGTTGTCGAAGAACGCGATCACTTCCGGCGACAGCTTCGGCGGGTGCACCCATGCGGTGGCCAATGCGCGCACGGTCTTGTCCGAGATGTCGTCGACCGTCCGGCGTTCGCCGAAGGTGAACTGCGGGACCTTGGAATTCGGATCCTGGCCCTTGTAGTACCAGTCCCGGCCTTCGTAGTCGGGCAAGCCCCCGCCACTCGTGAAGATCGACTTGTAGACGTCGGAGTCGACGGTATTGATGAACAGGTTGCTGCCGGTGCTCGAGTGAGCCGTGCGATCGTGAACGAAGCGCGCCCATGACACGAACAGCTTCTGGTGTTCGAGGAAGTGGTTTTCGAGCGGGCCGTTCGATTTCGGCAGCATGGCGTTGTACGCGCCGAACAGATCGTTGACGTTGAGATCTTTGCCGTTGACGTTGACGGTCTTCCGGTAGTCGAATTCGCGTGCAGCCATCGGCGATATCGCCCGCAATTTTGCGAGCGGCAGCATCGGTACGCCGGCCGACCACGCACGGTCCAGCATGTTGCGTGCGGATATGCGAGCCAGCTCGGCCGATTTCTGATCTTCTCCTTCGACGAATCCGCCGCCGACGTCCGACTGGCTGCCCGGATAGACGATTTCCTGAAGATTCGCGTGATCCGACGACTTTCGCGGCGAATCCAGGTTTTTGTAAAAGCGCAGTTCGGTCGCGGCGACGTGGTGGACGATCGACTTGAATTCCTTCTGGATATCGAATTGCCCGAGCGTTTGTTTGGACAGCGCGACGAACAGGCTCAATGCCTTGATGCTCAGGCTGGCGACCTTTCCCTCTCCGGGAACGATACCCAGTGCCGGCGCGACGACCTTGGTGAAAATCGAATCCGCGTAGGAAGTCGATACGCAATCGAAGAGTCCCATGAAATCGAACTGGACTTCGATGCCGTCGTAAGTGATTTTTCCGTCTTTCTGCTTGCACGTCTTTCCGATCAGTTCGTTCGCGAACTTGCGCGCAATCACGCCGCCACGGTCATATCCGAAAAGCGAGACGCGGATGCGCTTGATTTCACGCGGATCGGCTGCCTTTGCATGCGCGACGTTGTTCTTGAAATCGTCGACCGCCTTGTTGACGCGTGCATCGAAACCCGTACCCATATAGCCGGCAGAGAATTCACTGTCGCGGACAGCCGGAACGGAATCCGCCACTATCGTCACGGCGGCCGGCAGCAAGTCGGCGGTCACCTTCTTGGCGGTCAATGATTCCTTGATCTGACCTCTCGCGGTTTCCCCGGCGTGCTCCAGTCCGTCGAGGATCGACGATTTGCCTCGGGTCAGCAGCCCTTTGTCCGCAGGGGTGTCGAGAAACCGCTTGCCGATGTCGGTAGCGATCTTCTTGCCGGGATCCTTGATCAGCTTGCCGTCGGCTTCCTTGAGCAGCGCGGCGCTGGAGTCGGTCACGATCTTCTTGGCCGTGCCGACGGTTTGCACCGACAGGTCCCGGCCCATGCCCTCGTAATACATCTTGTAGATGCCGAACTCGTCGCTGCTGTCCGTGTGCGCGTTGAAGAGACGTGCGATATTCGACAGGCGATCGGTGTCGGCCATTCCTTGCGCGAAGCCGTCGAAGAAGAAGCTCTGATAGATCTCCTGATTGCAACGGAAGCACGGGCTCGGCGGTTCGGCCGGAAGTTGCGCGCTGACACTCGCGGCGCGTGCAGCTCGCGATGCCGCGGCGCCCGATTCGGATTGGCTTTGCGTGGCGCCTTGTGCGGCGGCGGCTTCATTCGGCATGCTTTCCTCGCTCGACTAGTTGGTGGCGCGCATGCGCGGCATCGTCGGATATTCGACCCATTCGGCTTCGATCTTGCGGTCAGGCAGAAAATGGAATTCGATATAGCCGTCGCGCTTGTTGGGCAACTTCGGGACGGCGATGTCCGTCTCGTAGATTTCCGGCGACAGGTTCTTGGCATCTTCTTCAGGCGTCAGGTCGTACGTGACTTTCAGATGCCAGGTCTTTTTGCTGCGCGGTACCTCCATGCAACAGACGGTGCCGCCGCCGCCGCCGAATTGACGGGCGTGCACGCTGCCTGCGCCGAAGCCCTCGACGACGAAGTTATATACCCCGCGGTCGGTGTAGTTGAAACCCACGACGCGATAGGGCCCGTAGCTCGCAGTCTGCGCATGTACCCACCACGCGCCGCTCAGCAGTAGTACGGCGACGACGATCGGGTTGCGAATGAGGCGGCGAAGTAGATTCAGCATGTCGGTGTTCCTGGCATTCAGTTCGTCGTGGACGAGGCGTTGCTCGTTGTATTCGGGTTGTGCGGAACTGTCGGATATCCGACCCATTTGGCTTCGATTTTTCGATCAGGAAGGAAATGGAATTCAATATATCCCTGGGATTTGTCCGGCAACGCCGGAACCGGAATATCCGTTTCATAAACGTCGAACGGTAAGTTTTTCTTGTACTGGTCCTGAGTCAACTCGTACTTGATCTTGATATGCCAGGTCTTTTGGCCGCGGGGTACGTCCATGCAGCATACGGACTTGCCGCCGCCGCCGCGTTTATGGGTGGCAGAGCCTCCCGCCCCAAACCCGTCGATAGTGAAACTGTAGATACTACGATCCGTGAAGTTGTATCCGATGACGCGATACGGCCCGTCGCTCTCGGCGTGTGCCTGCATACCCGACAAGCCCCCAGTGATCGCGATCCCTGCCGCAGCCACCCGGCCCACCACCCGACGCATTCCGCTCGACATTCCCATCTCCCGCCACTCAACCGGCTTCGGGCTGCGTATCGATCATCGCCGCGATCGCCTGCTGCCGCTCGGCGGCATAACCCGCCAGCGGGTGCCCATCCAGCAGTTCCGTCCATACCGCTTCATCGACCGCCGCGAGCGTGTCCGACAACGGCGGCGGATCGTCCCCGCGCGCCGCAATCTTGTCGGCGATCGCCGGATGCAGGTCGAACGCCGGATGCACGTTCATCCCGACCAGCACGAAATACGCGAGATCGTTCTCGTTCGCGAACCCGTACCGCTCCCGCGCCCGCGCGACCAGATCCTTCACATAGCGAATGCCCCAGCGGTCCGGCACAGCCGACATGGGCGGCAGGAATTCGTCGCGCAACTGGAAATAGAGCGTTTCCGCAAACCCTTCGCGCGCAAGCGCGTCGTATTGCGCGTCCGTGAACACGATCGGTGTCGCGGCGGGTGCGGGCAGCGGCCCATGTTCCTCGCCCGCCACGGCCTCCCACGGGTCGAACCGGTAACGCAACTCGACGAATGCGGCCAGCAGTTCGCGCCGTTGCACGGGCGTCAGGACCGGCACGAGGATTTCGAGGATCGACGGATCGTAATAACGCAGCAGCGCCTGGCGCGTGTCGGGCAACGTCGCCTCGGCAAGCGGGTGCAGATAAGCGGCGAACTCGGGTAACGCATGGCCGGTCGCGAGCCAGACGACGAGATCCGACTCGCCGCCGGCATTCAGCAGGTCGAGCATCGTCGCGCGCGATGCGTCGTCGTCTGCGCTCAGGTCGAGCAGGAACGGGCCGATTTCAGGCCGCGACGCCTCGAGCATCGCGGCGGGATACAGCGATTGCCACGCGATGCCTTGCGCGCGGGCTGCACCGAGCATCG
The DNA here is from genome assembly GCF_001039005.1 of Burkholderia cepacia. Taxonomy (GTDB): domain Bacteria; phylum Pseudomonadota; class Gammaproteobacteria; order Burkholderiales; family Burkholderiaceae; genus Burkholderia; species Burkholderia theae. The sequence continues at coordinate 6,770 of NZ_LDWR01000048.1, read as the reverse complement.
TGTCGTCCAGCGCGCCGTCGACGAGCGCCAGCAGGCGCAGCGGGCGCGTGTGAGCGGCTTGCTGCGTGCGATGCCAGTCGCGCAAACCGTCGTGCCGCTGCACGGCGGTCGTGCGCGGCCATTGCGCCGGCAGCGGCAACGCGCGCGTCAGATCGTGAAACGGTTTCATGGAGGCGGCGGATTTCATGTGCGGGGCGTCAATGCGGACTTCATTTTCGCGGCGCTGCGCCGGCATTCCGAACACACGCCTTCGGGCAGGCGCGGCAGCGGGTAGTCGGTGCTGGCCGGGCCCGAGAAGCTGTGGTTGCCGCCCTTGAAATCCACCTTGCCGGGCGCGTGAATCTCGATGTTGCCGTTGCCGATGCGGATATACGCGCCGCCGGACGTCAACAGGATCGGCTGCTTCGACGCGAGGTCGATCTGCGCGGTGGCGGCGACGATCTTCACGGTCTTCTGCGCGGTGAGTTCGACATCGTCGTCGTGCGCGCGGATCTCGATCTTGCCTTTGCCGGCGAACAGCTTCATCCCGGCGTTCTGCGCGAACAGGCTGACCGACGAGATCACGCTCGCGACCAGCGATTTACCCGCCGCGATGTGGGTGTTCTGGCCGCTGACGACGTTGACATGCCGGTCGGCAACGATCTGCAGCGATTGCTGGCTGGCCATCCCGATGCCGGCCGGGCTGCCGAACAGCATCACGGGCTGCGTGAACGCGTTCGCGTTGCCCGTGCCGCCGCCCGCCGTGCGGCCGCCCGATGCGGTACCGGGCACGCTCTGCTGGGTTGCGTCGGTGAACGTCTTCAGCGCGTCGCGACCGGGTTTCAGCGTGTCTGCCTGGTGTGTCTCGCTCACGTCGGACAGCGATTCGAGCAGGCTTTCGGCACCGACGAGCTGTTGCTGCGCCTCGCGCACGTCGAGCGGCTGGCTCGACACGGCCTTCGGATGCGTCGTGACGTACAGGCCCTGGTTCGCACGCACGGCGCCGTATGCATCGGTCCGAAGGTCGAAGCCGCTGCCGACGTACGCGCCGCGCGTGTTGCCGGACTGCTCGATCAGATAACCGACATGCAGCAGGCTGTTCGCGGTGCTGCTAAAGAGCTGCGAGCGGTTCTGCCCGGTCGCGTCGTCCATCACGAGCTGGTTGTAGCCGCTGCCCGCGTATTCCTTCGAGCGGAAGCCGGACAGCAGCCCGTCCGTGTGCCACTGCGGTTGGGTCGCGCCGTTGTAGAGCCGCGCCGTGACGATCGGCCGGTCACAGTCGCCGGACATCCAGTCGACGACCACTTCCTCGCCGATGCGCGGCACGTGCACGCTGCCGTATCCGCCGCCCGTGTCCGACGACGCGACGCGCAGCCAGCACGACGCGCGCTCGTCGCCTTCGTTCAGGCGATCCCAGTGGAACCGGACCTTGATCCGGTTCAGTTCGTCGGTATGCACTTCCTCGCCTTTCGGCCCCGCGACGGTCGCGGTCTGCAGGTGCATCTCGGGCTTCGGATGCTCGAACGGGCTGCGGAACGGCACCGTCTGGCGCTGCGCTTCGATCTCGACGAAATAAAAGCCCTCGCTGCCGTCGGCGTGGCGCACGGTCATCGCGCCGGCCGCGTCGCCGAGCTGCGCCTGCATCGCGTCGAACTGCGCGGCCAGGCCGTGCGGAAAATGCGACGGCACGGCCGGAATGTTGTTCTTGATCCACCAGACCGTCTCGACGACGGCGAACCGGTTGCCGTCCTGTTCGGACGGCGGATGGGCCGCATGGTCGGTCAGCTCGAACACCCGGCCCGCGTCGATGCCGCGCATGCCGCCGAATCCGTGGAACCGCTTCGCGCGCGATTCCCATTCTTCCATCCGGATGGTCGACTGGCGATTGCCGTCGCCCTGGGCGCCGTACGTATAGGGGCCCGTGTACGTATAGACCTCGGCCTGGTTCGGCAGGTCGCCCTGATCCGGCCGGGTCGGGACATCGGTGCCCTTCGGGTTGAGCGCGGTGCCGGGCGACTTGTAGTCGAACGTGCGCGTCGTGTAATGACTGCTCTGCAGGGTGCGCGTGCCCGACCATTGGACGAGCGCCTGGGTTTCGTCGCCCGAGGCCGTGCGCTGGAACGGCACGCGGGCCGGCGCGGCGGCGGGCAGCGAATGGAGCGAATCGGTAATCACCAGCGTGTGGTGCGAGCCGTCCCCGGCCTGCTCGAAATAGCCGAACAGGCCTTCGTCCTCGAGCAGGCGATGGACGAAATGCCAGTCATGCTCGAACTGCATGCAGAACGAGCGGTTCCGCAGCGGTGCCGAGAGCGCGAACCGGAACATGCCGGCGGCTTGCGGATGCTGGTTGAAGACGTCGGTCAGGATTTCGTCGGCAGTGCGATCCTGCCAGATGCGCTGGTCGCGGCGGTACCGGAGGAAGCCGAGCCACGACATGAAACGGAGCTGGTACGCGGTGATGCCGCCGTCGAAGCCGAGCCGGCGCGCGGTCTGCACGTAGCCGTGCCACGGCAGATAGGTGTTGCCTTGCTGTTCGATCCACAGCGTGACGGGCTGCGCGATCAGCTTCTTCAGCTCGATATTGTCGCGGGTCGAGACGGCGTCGACGGTCAACGTGAAATCGCGGCCCAGCCGCGATACGCCGTGAACGGTCTGGGGCAGCAGGACATTCTGGCCCAGCGGCGTATCGAGCTTGAGCAGGCGAGCTTGCTGAAACAGGCCGCCGCCGATCGCGCGAACCAGTTCTTGGGAATTCATCGTCGTGGCCCTCTTGAATCGAGAACGATGAGCAGGGAGGCGATTCGACCGCCGGTTTTATCGTACAAATTCTCTCGATCGGCGATTTTACAGGATAAATCGCGGGACTCCGGCGTTGCGGCGCCGGCGGGTAGCGCTGCCCCGGCGCGTCATGCGCGACCGGCCCGACGGCCGCCGGCGACCGCGTATGGCGGCCGTGCTACCGCGTGCGGGTGGCCGGTCCCGCCCCGTGCGCGAGCGCCAGCTCGACGAACGCACGCGCGGCCGCGCTCCGGTACGCGCCCTTGCGCTGCAGCAGCACGGCGGTGCGCCGCAGCACGGCCGGGTCGAGCGCGACGGCAACGAGATCGTCGTGCCCGGTCGCGATCGTCGCGGGCAGCAGCGTCGCGAGATTCGTGCGGCGCACGATCTCGATCACCGCACCCAGCGAATTCGCCTCCATCTGCACGCGCGGCTGCACGTCGTGCTCGCGGAAATAACGGTCGATCTGCGTGCGCGTCGCGAATTCGGCGGTCAGCAGCACGAGCGGTGCGTCGTGCAGCGCGCGCAGGCCGGCCTTGCGTTTCCCGGCGAGCGCGTGCCGACGGTTCACGACGAGCGCGAGCGTCTCGACCAGCAGCGTTTCCACTTCGATATCCGCCGTCTGCACGTCCTCGAACGCGATGCCGACATCGAGCTCGTCGTCGACGAGCAGCGCCTCGATGCGCTCCTGCGACATCTCGCGTACCGACAGCGACACGTCCGGATAACGACCGTGAAATGCCTCGACGAGCGGCCCGACGAGATAGCTCGTGAAGGTCGGCGTGACCGCGAGCCGCAGCGAGCCGCGGCTGAGATCCTGCACGTCGTGAATCGCGCGCCGGCCTTCCGCGAGATCGTGCAGTGCCTGTCGCGCATAGCGGAAATACACCTCGCCTGAATCCGTCAGCCGCGTGACGCGCCCGCTGCGATCGAACAACTGCGCGCCGAGCGTCTCCTCGAGCTGGCGGATCTGCTGCGACAGCGCGGGCTGCGACACGTGCAGCGCGGCGGCCGCACGCGTGAAGCTGCGGTGTTCGGCAACGGCCAGGAAGTAATGGATATGGCGCAGCAGCATGGCGATTCCTATAAGTCTTGCTTATCGGCCTGATCATAAATCAGTCTTTTACCTTATTGGAAGCGCGGCGTAACCTGCCCTTCATCGATTTCACCCGAACCGGAGAACAGGCGATGAAGGACATCATTGAAGGCTTCCTGAAGTTCCAGCGCGACGCCTATCCGGCGCGCGCCGCGCTGTTTCGCGATCTCGCGCGCAGCCAGAACCCGCGTGCGCTGTTCATCTCGTGCTCGGACAGCCGGCTCGTGCCGGAACTCGTCACGCAGCGCGAACCGGGCGATCTGTTCGTGATCCGCAATGCCGGCAACATCGTGCCGTCGTACGGCCCGGAGCCGGGCGGCGTGTCGGCGTCGGTCGAATACGCGGTGGCCGCGCTGCGCGTGACCGACGTCGTGATCTGCGGGCATTCCGATTGCGGCGCGATGACGGCGATCGCGACCTGCCAGTGCATGGACCACATGCCGGCCGTCGGCCACTGGCTGCGCTACGCCGATTCGGCGCGCGTCGTGAACGAGGCGCGCACGCATCGCAGCGAACGCGAGCGGATCGACTCGATGGTGCGCGAGAACGTCGTCGCGCAACTCGCGAACCTGAAGACGCACCCTGCCGTGCGGCTCGCGCTTGAAGAAGGGCGTCTCGCGTTGCACGGCTGGGTCTACGACATCGAATCGGGCTGCATCGACGCCTGTGACGGCGCGACCGGCCGGTTCGTCTCCCTGGCGGACCATCCAGGCGTCCGCGCCACGCCCGCGACGCTTTCCGTCGCGGCCTGAAGCCTTTCCACCTACCCACCCACGAGGTATTGCCATGATCCAGTCCCAACACAGCCAGACCGCCCGCCACGCGCTTGCGGAGACCGTCGTCCTCGCGAAGGCACGCAAGAACCTGTCGTTCGCGCAGCTCACCGAAGGCACGGGCCTGAGCGAAGCGTTCGTCACGGCCGCGCTGCTCGGCCAGCATGCGCTGCCGGCGGACGCGGCGCGTGTCGTCGCCGACAAGCTCGGCCTCGACGACGACGCGGTGCTGCTGCTGCAGACGATCCCGCTGCGCGGCAGCATCGACGATCGCGTGCCGACCGACCCGACCATTTACCGCTTCTACGAAATGCTGCAGGTGTACGGCACGACGCTGAAGGCGCTCGTCCACGAGAAGTTCGGCGACGGCATCATCAGCGCGATCAATTTCCGGCTCGACGTGAAGAAGGTCGACGATCCCGAAGGCGGTTCGCGCGCGGTGATCACGCTCGACGGCAAGTACCTGCCGACCAAGCCGTTCTGACGCCGGTGCTGCGCGGCGCCGCGACGACGGAGCCGCGCGGGTTCGCTCGACGTGCGTCGGCCACGGGCCGGCGCGCGTTTCCGTCATCCCGTTTCAACGAGGACGCAGCCATGGATTTTGTGAAGCACACGATCGATCTTGCGATGAAGAACGTGGAAGAGGGCGGCCGCCCGTTCGCGACGGTGATCGTCCGCGACGGCGAGATCGTCGCGGAGAGCCCGAACCTCGTCGCGCAGACCAGCGACCCGACGGCACACGCTGAGATCCTCGCGGTGCGCGACGCGTGCCGCAAGCTCGGCACCGAGCACCTGACCGACTGCGAGATCTACATCCTCGCGAGCCCGTGCCCGATGTGCCTCGGCTCGCTGTACTACTGCAGCCCGAAGCGCGTGATCTACATCACGACGCGCGAGGACTACGCGCCGTTCTACCGCGACGACCGCAAGTACTTCGAGCTCGACACGTTCTATGCCGAGTTCGCGAAGCCGATCGGTGAACGAAGGCTGCCGATGGTGCAGCAGAAACACGGTGACGCTATCGGCGTCTACCGGCGCTGGAAGGAACTGAACGCGAAGTGACGTGACCCGCGCGGCGCACCTGTCGCGCGGCGCAGCCGCCCCGGCTGCTCGTTTTCCCCACCCTCCGCTCCGCCCGACGGCTGACGTACCGCCGGGCGCCCGTGCTGCCGCGCGGGTTTGTGTCGTGCCCCCCGTTTTCCCGCCTCCCCAAACATCGATCCCGTTCAATGTCCGGAACGGAAATCCGCGATCCATAAAGTTTTTGACGGGTTTAAAAATTCGCACTGGAGACGACAGAAACGTGCGGAAAGCCCGATGAAAACCAATGAAATGTTCATGACAGCCGGCGCGACGACCGATGCCGGTCGTGGCTGATTGCCGCCGATCGCCGTGCGTTGCCCTCACACCTGCCTCGTTGCGCCATTCGTTCCGGATGAGGAATCGCTCGATCCCTCTCCGCCTGTGCCGCGCGACCTTGCGACCGGTCGCGCCTGACGCCTGAGATTCGCTTACCTGCTTAACACGGACCATCATGAAACGGGATTCATTCAGTACACCTGATGCGGTGCGTCGCACGACGACGGAAATGCTCAAGCCGAACGACACCTTCGTGCGCATCGAAAACGTCGTGAAGAAATTCGGCGACAGCACGGCCGTCGACAACGTAAACCTGACGATCGCGAAGAACGAACTGTTCGCGCTGCTCGGCAGCTCGGGCTGCGGCAAGTCCACGCTGCTGCGCATGCTCGCCGGGCTGGAAACGGCCACCTCCGGCAAGATCTTCGTCGACGGCGAAGACCTCGCATCGCTGCCGCCGTACCGTCGCCCCGTGAACATGATGTTCCAGTCGTACGCGCTGTTCCCGCACATGTCGGTCGAATCGAACGTCGCGTTCGGCCTGAAGCAGGAAGGCACGCCGAAAAACGAGATCAAGGAACGCGTGGCCGACGCGCTCGCACTCGTGCAGATGAGCAAGTACGCGCAACGCAAGCCGCATCAGCTCTCCGGCGGCCAGCAGCAGCGCGTCGCGCTGGCCCGCTCGCTGGTCAAGCGCCCGAAGCTGCTGCTGCTCGACGAGCCGATGTCCGCGCTCGACAAGAAGATCCGCCAGAAGACCCAGCTCGAACTCGTGAACATCATCG
>NZ_LDWR01000047.1 GCF_001039005.1 Burkholderia cepacia | reverse complement strand
GCGACGAAAGTTAACACCGTCGTGTCCCGTTTACAACAGGCTCTCGCCACAAACAAAAATGCCGTTCAGTTGCTTAACTGAACGGCATTACGCCGCAAGGCGGGCTTTTTCGTTTTGCCGATCCGGAAGCGGCCACCTACGGCATCCGGCCCCGCGTTGCCGCAGTGCCGGGCGCCCGGGCCGCGACGGTCAGCGGCTGATCGGCTTGTAGCGCAGCCGCTTCGGCTTCGCGGCTTCTTCGCCGAGGCGAGCACGCTTGTCCGCTTCGTATTCCTGGTAGTTGCCGTCGAAGAACGTGACCTGCGAGTCGCCTTCGAACGCGAGGATGTGCGTCGCGATCCGGTCGAGGAACCAGCGATCGTGCGAGATCACCATCACCGAGCCCGCGAATTCGAGCAGTGCGTCTTCCAGCGCGCGCAGCGTTTCGACGTCGAGGTCGTTCGACGGTTCGTCCAGCAGCAGCACGTTGCCGCCCGAGATCAGCGTCTTCGCGAGGTGCAGGCGGCCGCGTTCGCCGCCCGACAGGTTGCCGACGATCTTCTGCTGGTCGCCGCCCTTGAAGTTGAAGCGGCCGATGTACGCGCGCGACGGCGTTTCGTACTTGCCGACCGTCAGCACGTCGGCGCCGCCCGAGATTTCCTCGAACACCGTCTTCGAGCCGTCGAGCGCGTCGCGGCTCTGGTCGACATACGCGAGCTTCACCGTCGGGCCCATCACGACCTCGCCCGAATCCGGCTGTTCCTTGCCCGTCAGCATCCGGAACAGCGTCGACTTGCCGGCGCCGTTCGGGCCGATGATGCCGACGATCGCGCCGGCAGGGATCTTGAGGTTCAGGTTGTCGATCAGCAGGCGGTCGCCGAACGCCTTGCTGACGTTCTTGAACTCGATCACTTCATTGCCCAGGCGATCGCCGACCGGGATGAAGATTTCCTGCGTCTCGTTGCGCTTCTGGTATTCCTGGCTGTTCAGCTCCTCGAAGCGCGCGATACGCGCCTTCGACTTCGCCTGGCGGCCCTTCGGGTTCTGGCGCACCCACTCCAGTTCCTTCTTGATCGCCTTCTGGCGCGCCGACTCCGACGCTTCTTCCTGCTTCAGGCGTTCTTCCTTCTGGTCGAGCCAGCTGCTGTAGTTGCCCTTCCACGGAATGCCGTGGCCGCGGTCGAGTTCGAGAATCCACTCGGCCGCGTTGTCGAGGAAGTAGCGATCGTGCGTGACGGCGACGACGGTGCCCGGGAAGCGCACGAGGAACTGCTCGAGCCAGTCGACCGATTCGGCGTCGAGGTGGTTGGTCGGTTCGTCGAGCAGCAGCATGTCGGGCTTTTCGAGCAGCAGCTTGCACAGCGCGACGCGGCGCTTTTCGCCGCCCGACAGGTGTTCGATCTTCGCGTCCCACGGCGGCAGGCGCAGCGCGTCGGCGGCCACTTCGAGCTGCTGCTCGGGGCTGCCGCCGTCGCTCGACGCGAGGATTGCCTCGTACTTCGCCTGTTCGGCCGCGAGCGCGTCGAAATCGGCGTCCGGCTCGGCATAGGCCGCGTAGATTTCCTCAAGCTTCTTGTTGGCCTGGAACAGGTCGCCGAGACCGTCCTCGACGGCTTCGCGCACCGTCTTCGTCGGGTCGAGCTGCGGTTCCTGCGGCAGGTAGCCGATGTTCAGGTTCGGCATCGGCGTCGCTTCGCCTTCGATGTCCTTGTCGACGCCCGCCATGATGCGGATCAGCGTCGACTTGCCCGAGCCGTTCAGGCCGAGCACGCCGATCTTCGCGCCGGGAAAGAACGACAGCGAGATGTCCTTCAGGATCTGGCGCTTGGGCGGCACGATCTTGCCGACCCGGTTCATCGTGAAAACGTATTGGGCCATTTGGGTGTGAAAGTCAGAAATGGTTGAGACTGCCGCGCAGCGTGCTGGCGTGGCGGCGTCGGGTGATTCGGTACGGAGCGTGCCGCGCGGGGCGCGGCGGCGTCGCCAGGTGTCGGCGGCGCGAGCGGCTATTGTACTTCGCCGCCGGCTGCCGCTGGCGCGGCGCAGGCATTCGGGCGCGCCGCGTTCACAGCCACGCGGCGACGCCGCCGTGCCCCGAGCACGTGCCGCGCCGATGGCGGCTGAAGCTGTACGTGTCGTCCCGGCAGCGCGCGCTCGCGCCTTCGGGCACGCGGCCCGATCTGGAATGCGCGGGCGCGTGCACGGTCTCGCCGTCGCGGTTGCGATACGTGTCGTGACGGTCGAGATCGGCTTCGTTGCCGTAGCCGGGCGGTGCGCGGTATGCATGCGCCGGAACGGGCAGGGTCGCGCAGGCGACGAAGAGCGCGGCCGACAGGGTCGCGATGTGCGTCGCGCGGCGCAGCAGGGCAGGCATGGTCTCTCTCTCGGTCGGTATGTTGTTGTCGATGTCGGGCCGCCGGCCCGCGCCGCATGTTAGCCGATCGGTTCCGGATCGGCGCCGGCGCTGCGCAGCGGAGCGACGTTACGCCGCGCCGGACATCGACGCCGCGCCGTCGGCCTGCGCGGCATCGAGAATCCAGCGGCGGAACGCGGCCACCTTCGGCCGCTCCGCGTGATGCGGCGGGTAGACGAGGTAGTACGCGAAATCGTCGAGCCATGCGACGTCGGCGAGCTGCACGAGCCGGCCGCTTGCCAGCTCGCCGCGCACCATCGCCGCCGGCAGCAGCCCGGCACCCTGGCCGGCGACGATCGCCTGCAGCAGCAGGCCCGAGTCGTCGAACGCAGGGCCGCGCGGCGGGCCGAAATCGTCGATCCGCTGTGCGCCGAACCAGATGTGCCAGCCCTTGCGCTCGGCGTCATGCAAGTGCGGCCAGCCGACGAGATCGGCCGGCGTCGCAGGCATGCCGAGCCGCGCGACGAGGTCGGGCGACGCGAGCGCGACGATCTCCACCGTCAGCAGACGCTCGCTGCACAGCCCGATGTAGCGCCCAAGGCCGTGACGGATCGCGACGTCGACGCCGTCGCGCGAAAAATCCGCGAGCGCGTGGCTCGTGACGACCTGCAGGTCGACGTCCGGGCAAGCCTCCCGGAACTGCGCGAGGCGCGGCACGAGCCATGCGGACGCGAAGAACGGCGTGACGCTCACCGTCAGCACGCCGCTGTCGGCGGCGCCCGACACACGCTGCGACGCATCGGCGATCTGCCGGAACGCGTTGCGCACCGGCGGCAGGTAGTCGCGGCCGGCGGCCGTCAGCAGGATGCCGCGGTTGACGCGCTCGAACAGTTGCACGCCGAGATGCGTCTCGAGCGTGCGGATCATCTGGCTCACGGCGCCGGGCGTGACCGACAACTCCTCGGCCGCCGATTTCACCGACAGGTGGCGAGCGGCCGCTTCGAATGCGCGCAGCGCATTGAGGGGTGGCAGGCGGGAACGATTCATTCAGTTTTTCTAAAGCGAAAGGCCGACGAAATATCGTTTGAGGCGATGCGTACGCGCGAGTACCGTTGTCGCATCAGATCGCATTGTTTGTGGCCGCCTCTCGGCGGCCGATGTGATCAACATAGTTCAACTATATCCATGAGGCAATCCGGACGCCGCTCGGCGGCCGGTGCGACCTGAGAGGAGCATCGTCATGAACCGCCCGGGCGCATCGCGCCTCTTTTACGGCTGGTACGTGGTCGCGGCTGCGTTTGCCGTCACGTTCGTCGGGTTTGGCAGCGCCTATACCTTCAGCGCGTTCGTCGAGTCGCTGCAGCGGGATTTCGCCGCATCGCGCGGGCAGATCTCGCTCGTGTTCTCGCTCGCCGGCTTCCTGTATTTCGGCTTCGGCATCGTCAGCGGGCCGCTTGCCGATCGCTTCGGCTCGCGGCGCCTCGCCATCGCCGGGATGCTGCTGACGGGCGCCGGGCTCGCGGCAGCCGGCGCCGCGCACACGCTGGTGCAGGTTTATGTCGCGTACGGGCTGGGTGTCGGTCTCGGCGTTGGCTGCGCGTATGTGCCGGCCGTTGGCGCCGTGCAGCGCTGGTTCGTGCGCCGGCGCGGCTTTGCGTCGGGGCTCGCGGTCGCGGGGATCGGCGTCGGCACGCTCGTGATGCCGCCGCTCGCGTCCGCGCTGATCGCGCATGTCGGCTGGCGCGGCGCGTATTTCACGCTGGCCGTGATCGCGGTGGTCGTGGGGGCGGGCATGTCGCTGCTGATCGAGAACGATCCGCGCGGGCGTGGACTGTTGCCCGACGGCGATGCCGCCGGCGACGGCGGCCGGAACGCCGGTGCTGCCGCGGCCGCCGCGACCGTGCATGCCGGCGCGACGGTGCGCGAAGCCGTCACGTCGCGGCCGTTCGCGAGCCTCTATGCGGCATGCCTCGTGTGCTCGTTCGGCGTGTTCGTCCCGTTCGTTCACCTCGTGCCGTACGCGCTCGATCATGGCGTCGCGCCATCGACGGCCGTGCTGCTGCTCGGCGCGATCGGCGTCGGCAGCACGGCCGGCCGCTTCTTCCTCGGCGGCCTCGCCGACCGCTTCGGCCGCCGAACATCGCTGCTCGCGATGTTCGCGGGCATGGCCGTCGCGCTCGTCGCGTGGGCGGGCGCCGGCACCGTCGCGACGCTTGCCGCGTTCGCACTCGTGTTCGGCGTGTTCTACGGCGGCTGGGTCGCCGTGCTGCCGGCAGTCGTGATGGACTACTTCGGCGGGCGCAACGTGAGCGCGATCATCGGCATCCTGTATACGAGCGTCGCGTTCGGCACGCTGATCGGGCCGGCCGCCGCCGGCTTCATCTACGACGCGGGTGGCGGCTATCTCGTGCCGATCCTCGCGAGCGCCGTCGCGAATGCGATCGCATTCGCCATCGTCGCGACCACCGGACGGGCGCCGACGGCCGCGCGTGCGGTCGGCGGATAGGCGCACCGGGCTGGGCGCGCCGGACGATTTCCGGTAGGGTGGCCGGACCGTCAACCATCGACGAACGGTCGGGGAGGCATCGTGACATTCGACGAAGTCCGGCAGATCGCGCTGGCGTGGCGCGGCGTCGAGGAGGGCACGTCGTACGGCACGCCCGCACTCAAGGTGAAGGGCAAGATGCTCGCGCGGCTGCGCGAGGACGGCGACACGCTCGTCGTGAAGGGTGTCGGCCCCGACGAGCGCGCGTGGCTGATCGAATCGGAGCCCGACGTGTATTACGTGACCGATCACTATGTGGGCTGGCCGATCGTGCTGGTACGCTTGTCGGCCGCGCATCCCGACGCCGTGAAAAACCTGCTTCTGCGAGAATGGCACGCGATCGTACCGGCCAAGTGGCGCGACGAAGCGGCGCGCGGCTCGATCTGAGCGTTCGGCGCGCCACGCTGCCGACATACCTTAGACGCAAGCGGCCTGACGGCTCGCAAGCCGGCGTCGCACCGGATCAAGCGTTGCATCGGTTCGCATCGATGCAACAAGTGGTTCCATCGAAATTCTTCAATTGGTTCTTAGTGAAGAACCGTTTGATGCTTACACTCCTTCGCTTCGAAGGTGGCTGACGAAAGCCGATGGAAAGGGCGCTCGCGATGCGCCGGCACCCTGCGTGCCGCATCGCACCCGCAGCTTCGCAGACTGCGCGGCGCACCGACCCGAACGGCCCCGTCCGGCCTCATGCCCGCGTGCGATGCACGCGCGGCCGCAGCCGGACTCAAGAACGACAACTCCCCGCGCCGCCTTCATGCGACACCCGGTCGAACCGGAACCGTTTTTTGGAGAGAGACAGATGAGTGGAAGCAACACAGGCCTCGGCACGGGTCTGAAGCAGCGTCACGTGACGATGATGTCGATTGCCGGCGTCATCGGCGCGGGCTTGTTCGTCGGCTCCGGCCACGCGATCGCGGAAGCCGGTCCGGCGTCGATACTCGCGTATGCGATCGCGGGCGTGCTGGTCATCCTGGTGATGCGCATGCTCGGCGAGATGGCCGTCGCGAATCCCGACAGCGGGTCGTTCTCGACCTATGCCGATCGCGCGATCGGCCACTGGGCCGGCTTCACGATCGGCTGGCTGTACTGGTGGTTCTGGGTGCTCGTGATCCCGATCGAGGCGACGGCCGCCGCAACCATCCTCAATGCCTGGTTCCCGGGCATCGCGACCTGGATCTTCGCGCTCGGCATCACGCTGCTGCTCACCATCACCAACCTCTTTTCCGTCAAGAACTACGGCGAATTCGAATTCTGGTTCGCGCTGATCAAGGTCGTCGCGATCGTCGTGTTCCTGTGCATTGGCGGCGCGGCGATCGTCGGCATCGTGCCGGCGCCGGCCGTATCGGGCGTGTCGAACCTGTTCGCGCATCAAGGCTTCATGCCGAACGGCGCCGGTGCGGTGCTGGCGGCGATGCTGACGACGATGTTCTCGTTCCTCGGCACCGAGATCGTGACGATCGCGGCGGCCGAATCGGACAACCCGCAACGCCAGATCGTGCGTGCGACGAACTCGGTGATCTGGCGCATCACGTTGTTCTATCTCGGCTCGATTCTGGTCGTCGCGGCCATCGTGCCGTGGAACGATCCGCTGCTGCCGACGCACGGCTCGTATCAGCGCGCGATGGAGCTGATCGGCGTCCCGAACGCGAAGGCGATCATCGACGTGATCGTGCTCGTGTCGGTCGCGAGCTGCCTGAATTCGGCGTTGTACACGGCGTCGCGGATGCTGTTCTCGCTGTCGAAGCGCAACGACGCGCCTGCGTTCCTGCATCGCACCGATTCGACCGGCACGCCGCGGGCGGCCGTGCTCGCGTCGACGGCATTCGGCTTCGTGACCGTGATCGCGAACTACCTGATGCCGGAGCACGTGTTCGGCTTCCTGCTCGCGACGTCGGGCGCGATCGCGCTGCTCGTGTACCTCGTGATCGCGATCTCGCAGCTGCGGATGCGCAAGACGCTCGAATCGAGCGGCGCCGACCTGACGCTGCGGATGTGGATGTTCCCGTGGCTCACGTGGGCCGTGATCCTGTTCATCTGCAGCACGTTGACCGTGATGTTCGTCAGCGAGGATCACCGGATGGAAGTGGGTGCGACGGTCGTGCTGGCGTTGCTTGTGCTGCTTGCGTCGTGGCTGAACAAGCGAGGTCGCGATGCGCAGGCGAATGCGGGGCGGCGGGTGTCGGCGACGTGATGCAGTGAAGTGACGGTACGGCGGGAAGGACCCGCCATGAAAAATGGCCCGATCGGCGTTTGCCGGTCGGGCCATTTGTTTTGCGTGCCTGGGTACGCGATGCGCGATGCCGTACCTATCGCACGGCATCGGTTGCTGCAGGCGTCAGACGTTGAACAGGAAGTTCATCACGTCGCCGTCGTGCACGACATATTCCTTCCCTTCCGCGCGCATCTTGCCGGCTTCCTTCGCGCCTTGCTCGCCCTTGTACGTGACGTAGTCGTCGAACGCGATCGTCTGTGCGCGGATGAAGCCGCGCTCGAAGTCGGTGTGGATCACGCCGGCCGCCTGCGGTGCGGTATCGCCGATATGGATCGTCCACGCGCGCACTTCCTTCACGCCCGCGGTGAAGTAGGTCTGCAGGCCGAGCAGCTTGAAGCCCGCGCGGATCACGCGGTCGAGGCCCGGCTCTTCCATGCCCATGTCGGCGAGGAACGCTTCCTTGTCCGCGTCGTCGAGATCGGCGATTTCCGCTTCGATCGCCGCGCACACGGCGACCACCGGCGCGTTTTCGCTTTCCGCGTACTTGCGCACCACGTCGAGGTGCGGATTGTTCTCGAAGCCGTCGTCCTTCACGTTGGCGACGTACATCGCCGGCTTCGCGGTGATCAGGCAGAACGGCTTGAGCAGCGCCTCTTCGTCGTCCGACAGTGCGAGGCCGCGCACGGCCTTGCCCTGGTCGAGTTGCGCGCGCACCTTGTCGAGCACCGCGACGAGCTTGCCCGCTTCCTTGTCGTTGCCCGACTTCGCGGCCTTCGAGTAGCGCGCGAGCGCCTTCTCGACGGTGCCGAGGTCGGCGAGCGCGAGTTCGGTGTTGATCACTTCGATGTCGTCGATCGGGCTGACCTTGCCGGCAACGTGAATGACGTTCTCGTCCTCGAAGCAGCGCACGACGTGCGTGATCGCGTCGGTTTCGCGGATGTTCGCGAGGAACTGGTTGCCGAGGCCTTCACCCTTGCTCGCGCCCGCAACGAGGCCGGCGATATCGACGAATTCGACGACGGCCGGCACGACGCGCTCGGGCTTGACGATCTCGGAGAGCGCGTTCAGGCGCGTATCGGGCACTTCGACGATGCCGACGTTCGGCTCGATCGTGCAGAACGGGTAGTTCTCGGCGGCGATGCCGGCCTTGGTCAGCGCATTGAACAGGGTGGACTTGCCGACGTTGGGCAAGCCGACGATGCCGCATTTGAGGCTCATGGAATCCTTCGGACGGGTAAAGCGGCGCGGCCGGACAGGGCACGGCGGCGCGGGAAAAAAGGGCGGCCGGCGCTTGGGGCGCGGCGGGCCGACGGTCAAAAGCGCTATTGTACCGTGCCGACGCCCCGGATTCCGGGCTTGCGCCGAACGGCGGATGCGGCGGGCCGCCGCGCCACCGCATCCACCCGCGATTCTGCTGATTTCCCGCAAAGTCCAGCCGCGTAAGGGTTTGGCCCCGCAGCTATAATGCCCGCCATGACTGCCCACCACACCTTCGATGTCGCCGTGGTCGGCGGCGGGCTCGTCGGCAAGACGGCCGCGCTCGCGCTGACCCAGTCCGGCTACAAGACTGCCTTGCTCGCCCAGCCGGCCACGCCGCGCCCCGCCGATCTCGCGTTCGACACGCGCGTCTACGCGCTGTCGTCCAGCTCGCAGGCGTTGCTCGAGCGGCTGCGGGTCTGGCAGGCGCTCGACCACAGCCGGCTCGCGCCCGTCTACGACATGCGCGTGTACGGCGATGCGCACGCGGAACTGCATTTCTCCGCGTACCAGGCCTCCGTGCCGCAGCTCGCGTGGATCGCCGAATCGTCGCTGGTCGAGACGTCGCTGGATGCCGCGCTGCGGTTCCAGCCGAACCTTACGTGGTTCGATGCGCGCGCACAGGGCTTCGACGTGCGCGACGATGCGGCCGTTCTCACGCTGTCGTCGGGGCAGGTGCTGGAAGCGGACCTCATCGTCGGCGCCGACGGCGCGCATTCGTGGGTACGTTCCCAAATGGGGGCCAAAGTCGAGCGGCTCGATTACCGGCAGACGGGCGTCGTCGCGAACTTCAAGGCGTCGCTGCCGCACCGCGAAACGGCTTACCAGTGGTTCCACGAAGGCGAGATCGTTGCGCTGCTGCCGCTGCCGGACGGTCACGTGTCGCTCGTATGGTCCGCGCACACCGCCCATGCGGACAAACTGCTCGCACTCGATCCGGCGCAGCTGGCGGCGGAGGTCGAGCGCGTGTCGCATGGTCAGGTCGGCACGCTCGAATGCGTGACGCCGGCCGCCGGCTTCCCGCTGGCGCTGCAGACGGTCGACAAGCTGATCGCGCCGCGCGTCGCACTCGTCGGCGATGCCGCGCACCTGATCCACCCGCTCGCGGGGCAGGGGATGAACCTCGGGCTGCGCGACGTCGCGGCGCTCGCCGACGCGATCGCGGGCAAGGAAAGTTTCCGCAACCTCGGCGATACGGTGCTGCTGCGCCGCTACGAGCGTTCGCGGCGCGAGGACATCCGCGCGCTGATGGTCGCGACCGACGGCCTGCAGCGGCTGTTCGCGGTGCCGGGCCCGCTCGCGAAGGCCATACGCAATGCGGGCATGGCATTCGTCGGCGCGCAGCCGCTCGTGAAGCGCTGGCTCGTGTCCTCCGCGCTCGGTTGAGCGAACCTTCGGCCGTATCGCCGGTCGGACTCGATTCCGTTACGGCGTACACTGTGCCGTGCACTCCGATTGAGCTGAAGGAAGATTTCGATGAAAAAAACGATCCGCATCGCGTCGCTGGCGCTGGCCGTCACGATGGCGACGCTGGGCTGCACCGCGCAGGCCGACCAAACCACCGACAAGCTGAAAGCGACGCTGCAGGCCCGTCTCGGCAACGACGCGCCGATCAAGAGCGTGTCGAAATCGCCGGTCGCGGGCCTTTACGAGGTGAACCTCGGCTCGCAGATCATCTATAGCGACGCGGCGGGCGACTACGTGCTGCTCGGCGATCTCGTCGACACCAAGACGCACAAGAACCTGACCGACGCCCGCCTGTCCGAAATCAACAAGATCGACTTCGCGAGCCTGCCGTTCGCGAATGCGATCAAGGTCGTCAAGGGCAACGGCGCACGCAAGATCGCGGTGTTCTCCGATCCGAACTGCCCGTACTGCAAGAAGCTCGAGACGACGCTGCAGTCGATCGACAACGTCACCGTCTACACGTTCCTGTACCCGGTGCTGTCGCCCGATTCGACCGTGAAGTCGAAGGCGATCTGGTGCGCGACCGATCGCGCGAAGACGTGGCAGAACTGGATGCTCGACCATCACGCGCCGTCCGGCGCCGGCACCTGCGATACCAGCGCGCTCGACAAGAACCTCGCGCTTGGCCGCGGGATGAACGTCACGGGCACGCCGACGATCTTCCTGCCGGACGGCCGCCGCCTGCCGGGCGCGGTATCGGCCGACCAGCTCAATCAGGCGCTCGCCTCGAGCAAGTAACCGACCGACACGCCGGGCCGCATGGCCCGGTCAGCGAGGGGCGCCCGCGTTATCTGCCGGCGCCTCTCTTCGTTTTCGCCGCCGTATTCGACCGATTGCCACGATGACCCAGCCGATCCGCTATTCGATTGTCCCGAAAGATCTTGCCGCGCACCTGTTCGAGGTGTCGGTGACGGTCGCCGATCCCGATCCCGAAGGTCAGCGCTTCTCGCTGCCGGTGTGGATTCCGGGCAGCTATCTCGTGCGCGAGTTCGCGCGCAACATCGTGACGCTCGGCGCGTTCAACGACGCGGGCCGCAAGGTGCGGATCGCGAAAACCGACAAGCACGCGTGGCAGGCCGCGCCCGTGAACGGCGCGCTGACGCTGCGCTACGACGTGTATGCGTGGGATCTGTCAGTGCGCTCCGCGTATCTCGACGAATCGGGCGGTTTCTTCAACGCGACGGCCGTGTTCCTGAGCGTCGCCGGCCGCGAGGACGCGCCGTGCGAAGTCGACATCGCGAAGCCGGCCGGCGCGGCGTTCCGCGCGTGGCGCGTCGGCACCGCGCTGCCCGAGGCGCGCGGCACGAAGCGCTACGGCTTCGGCGCGTATCGCGCGTCGAACTACGACGAGCTCTCCGACCATCCGGTGACGATCGGCGAATTCGCGCTCGCGACGTTCGACGCGCACGGCGTGCCGCACGACATCGTGATCGCGGGGCGCGTGACGCAGCTCGACCTGGAGCGGCTGCGTACCGACCTGAAGCGCGTGTGCGAAGCGCAGATCGCGCTGTTCGAGCCGAAATCGAAGAAGGCGCCGATGGACCGCTACGTGTTCATGACGCTTGCGGTCAGCGACGGCTACGGCGGCCTCGAGCATCGCGCGTCGACCGCACTGATCTGCAATCGGACCGACCTGCCGGTGAAGGGGCGGCCCGAAACGACGGAAGGTTATCGCACGTACCTCGGCCTCTGCAGCCACGAGTACTTCCACACGTGGAACGTGAAGCGCATCAAGCCGGCGGCGTTCGTGCCGTACGACCTGACGCGCGAGAACTACACGTCGCTGCTGTGGCTGTTCGAAGGCTTCACGTCGTATTACGACGACCTGATGCTGGTGCGCAGCGGGCTGATGTCGCAGGACGAATATTTCGCGGCGCTCGGCCGCACGGTCGGCAGCGTGCTGCGCGGCACGGGCCGGCTCAAGCAGAGCGTCGCGGAAAGCTCGTTCGACGCGTGGATCAAGTACTACCGCCAGGACGAGAACGCGACCAACGCGATCGTCAGCTACTACACGAAGGGTTCGCTCGTCGCGCTCGCGTTCGATCTCGCGATCCGTGCGCAGACGCGCAACCGGAAGTCGCTCGACGACGTGATGCGTCTGCTGTGGCAACGCTACGGCCGCGATTTCTACCGCGGCAAGCAGGCGGGCGTCGAGGAAAACGAAGTCGAGGTGCTGATCGAAGAGGCGACGGGTGTCGCGCTCGGCCGCCTGTTCGCCGACGCGGTGCACGGCACGCGCGACCTGCCGCTCGCCGAGTTGCTCGCGCCGCTCGGCGTGACGCTCGCGCCCGATGTCGCGAACGGCGCGGCCGCGAAACCGACGATCGGCGCGCGCCTGCGCGGCGGCGCGGACTGCACGTTCGCGGCTGTGTACGAAGGCGGCGCCGCGCATCGCGCGGGGCTGTCGGCCGGCGACACGCTGATCGCGGTCGACGGGCTGCGCGTCACGGGCACGAACCTCGACGCGCTGCTCGCGCGCTACCGGCCGGGCGACAAGGTTGAGATTCACGCATTCCGCCGCGACGAGCTGCGCACCGCAAAGCTGAAGCTCGACGGCCCGGAAGTGACGCGTTACCGGCTGACAGCCGCCGCCAAGCCTGCGGCATCGCTCAAGGCCCGCGAAGCCTGGCTGAAGGGCTGACGACACGAAGACGGGAATCGGGGCGCGATCTGTAATTGTTCTGCTGTTGCAACAATCCGTCGCCCTGAACCCGCTTTTTCGCGCTCATGCGGCCACGCACAATGGCGTCACTCGCGCTACCGAAGCGCAACCCAACCGGAGCATGACATGACGACCATTCTGCAAATCAATTCCGCGGCGCGTTCGCAAGGCGCGCAATCCACGCTGCTGGCCAACGAACTGACGGCAAAGCTGCAACAATCGAACCCCGGCGCGAAGGTCGTGGTTCGCGATCTGCTGGCCGATGCGCTGCCGCACCTCGACGAATCGGTGCTCGGCGCGTTCTTCACGCCGGCCGACCAGCGCACCGCGGAGCAGAATGCGATCGTCGCGAAGAGCGATGCGCTGATCGCCGAACTGCAAGCCGCCGACATCATCGTGATCGGCGCGCCGATGTACAACTTCGGCATCTCGTCGCAACTGAAGACGTACTTCGACTGGATCGCACGTGCAGGCGTCACGTTCCGCTACACCGAGAATGGTCCGGAAGGTCTGATCAAGGGCAAGAAGGTTCACGTGGTGACGGCCCGCGGCGGCAAGTATGCCGGTACGCCGAACGATAGCCAGACGCCGTACCTGCGCACGTTCCTCGGCTTCGTCGGCATGACCGACGTGAGCTTCATCTTCGCGGAAGGCCTGAACCTCGGGCCGGATGCGCAAAGCGCCGCGCTGGCTAGCGCCCGCGAAGCGATCGCCGCCGCGTAAGGTCGATGCGGGTGCGACGCACCCGCTGGATCGTCCGATAAAAAAACGCCGCGCCCCCGAAGGGGCGCGGCGTTTTTGCATGCCGGCCGGCGAAACAACCGGCTTGGCCGTTACGCGAGCGTTTCGGCCACTTCCGGCAGGCGCCAGTCGATCGGTTCGCGGCTGGCTTCGACCAGATAGTCGTTCGCGAGCGCGAAATGACGGCAGCCGAGGAAACCGCGGTGCGCGGACAGCGGCGACGGATGCGGTGCCTCGAGCACGCAATGCGCGCTCGCGTCGAATAGCGCGCGCTTCGCCTGAGCGTGCGCGCCCCACAGCATGAAGACGAGCCCGCGATGGCGGCCGGCGAGTTCGCGGATCAGCGTGTCCGTGCATTGCTCCCAGCCGCGCTTCGCGTGGCTCGCGGCCGCGCCGCGCTCGACCGTCAGCACGGTGTTGAGCAGCAGCACGCCCTGGCGCGCCCAGGTGTCGAGACAGCCGTGGCGTGGCGTTTCGTGACCGAAGTTCGCGGCGATTTCCTTGAAGATGTTGCGCAGCGACGGCGGCGTGCGGACGGCCGGCGGCACCGAGAACGCCAGGCCGTGTGCCTGCGGCGTGCCGCGATCGTCACCGTGGTACGGGTCCTGACCGAGGATCACGACCTTCACGTCGTCCGGGCTCGTCAGGCGCAGCGCGCGGAACACGTCGGTCGGGTAGACCGCCTTGCCGGCCGCACGCTCGTCGTCGACGAAGTGGCACAGCGGCGCGTATGCGTCGCTGTCGGTGAAGGGTTTCAGCACGTCGCGCCAGACGGCCGGCAGCGCGTCGAATTGCGCGGCGAGGTGCGGAACGTCGGCGACAACGGGCTGCGGCGCCGCGGCGGCCGGGGCAGCGGCTTTCTTCGCGGGCTTGCGTCCGGCCGCGGGCGACGCGGAAGCCGGGGACGGAATGTCGGCCGGTGCCGTTTCCGGCACGGGATCATCGAATAGCGACGCCTGTTGCGGCGCGCGGGAAGTCTTGCGGGTTGCCATGCGTGATGCGGGTTTATTGCGCGCGCAGCCGGTAGCCGCGCTGCGCCTTGCTGATGTTTTCGGGAGCGAGGCCCGGCAGCGCCTGCTGCAGTTCGCCGGCGAGCGTCGCGAGCGCCGCTTCCGGGCCGTCGATCAGTTCGAGTTCGATTTCGCTGATCGGTTCGCGGCGCGTTTCGTGTTCCGCCTGGACGACGATCTCGCCGAGGTCCACCGCGGCTTCGACGGTTGCGCCGCCGATTGCGATGCGCCACAGCGTACGCGAAAAATCCGTGCGGAACAGCGCGTGCAGCGCGCCGGCCGCGTCATTCAGCGCGGCGGCGGCTTCCGGCACGTCGCAGGCCGCGACGAGCGCATCGATTTCGAGCGCGTCGCCGGCGACGGGCAGTTCCCATTCGTGGCGGCGATGCAGGCCGCCTTCCGCGCTGCCGATCGTCTTGAAGGTCTGCAACCAGCCGTGCGGCGCGCGGCGCACGCGCACCGCGCTCTTCGAGCGGGCCAGCGCGAGATCGGGCGTGTCGTAATAGACGTTCGCGAGCGCGATGTCGTGACCGGGTTCGCCGGTCAGCGTCTCGAAGAAGTGCCGCGCGTCGTCGGCCTGACCGGCCGGCAGCGCGAGCTTGATTTCCTTTTCGATCGCCATCAGAAGAACATCCGCGCGAGTTCCTCGCCCGGCTGGTCGGCGCGCATGAATGCTTCGCCGACGAGGAACGTGTTGACGTTCGCCGCGCGCATCGTGTCGACGTCGGTGCGCGACAGGATGCCCGATTCGGTCACGACGATCCGGTCCTGCGGAATCATGTCGAGCATGTCGAGCGACGTCTGGATCGACGTCTCGAACGTGCGCAGGTTGCGGTTGTTGATGCCGAGCAGCGGCGTCTTGAGCGTCAGCGCCTGTTCCATCTCGTTGCGGTCGTGCACTTCGACCAGCACGGCGAGGCCGAGCGAGTGCGCATACGCCTCGAGGTCCTGCATCAGCGGCGTGTCGAGCGCGGCGGCGATCAGCAGGATCGCATCGGCGCCCATCGCGCGCGCTTCGAGGATCTGGTACGCATCGACGATGAAGTCCTTGCGCAGCACCGGCAGCGTGCAGGCCGCGCGCGCCTCTTCGAGGTAGCGGACGCTGCCCTGGAAGAATTGCTCGTCGGTCAGCACCGACAGGCACGCGGCACCGTGCGTCGCATACGAGCGCGCGATGTCGGCCGGCACGAAATGCTCGCGCAGCACGCCTTTCGACGGGCTTGCCTTCTTGATTTCGGCGATCACGGCGGCGTTGCCGGCCGCGTGCTTCGCACGCAGCGCGCCGACGAAGTCGCGCAGGTCGCGCGCGGATGCTTCCAGTTTCAATGCCTCGAGCGGCGTGCTGCGCATGGCCGCCGCGACTTCTTCGCGCTTGACGGCAATGATTCGGTCGAGAATGTCGCTCATGTGGGTTCCTGCTTGATTCGTAAAGGGAGTCAGCGCTTGAACTGCTGCGTGAAGCGCACGAGTTCGTCGACCTTCGCGCGCGCCTTGCCGCTCGCGATCGCTTCGCGAGCGAGCTGGATGCCGTCCGCGATCGATTCGGCGACGTTCGCCGCGTAGAGCGCGGTGCCCGAGTTCAGCGTGACGATCTCGCGCGCGACGCCCGGCTGGTTGTCCAGCGCACCGAGCAGCATCGTGCGCGATTCGTCGGCATTTTCCACCTTCAGCGTGCGATTCGACACCATCTGCAGGCCGAAGTCCTCCGGATGGATCTCGTATTCGTGCACCTTGCCGTCGCGCAATTCGCCGACGAGTGTCGCGGCGCCGAGCGATACCTCATCCATCCCGTCCTTGCCGTACACGACGAGCACGTGCTGCGCGCCGAGGCGCTGCATCACGCGCACCTGGATGCCGACGAGGTCGGGGTGGAACACGCCCATCAACTGGTTCGGCGCGCCGGCCGGGTTGGTCAGCGGGCCGAGGATGTTGAAGATCGTGCGCACGCCGAGCTCGCGGCGCACGGCCGCGATGTTCTTCATCGCGGGGTGATGGTTCGGCGCGAACATGAAGCCCATGCCCGTTTCGGCGATCGACGCGGCCACCTGGTCGGATTGCAGGTCGATGTTCACGCCGAGCGCCTCGAGCACGTCGGCGCTGCCGGACTTGCTCGACACGCCGCGGTTGCCGTGCTTCGCGACCTTCGCGCCGGCCGCCGCCGTGACGAACATCGACGCGGTCGAGATATTGAACGTGTGCGAGCCGTCGCCGCCGGTGCCGACGATGTCGACGAAGTTCGAGTTGTCCTGCACCTCGACGTGGTTCGCGAATTCGCGCATCACGGTCGCGGCGGCGGCGATCTCGCCGATCGTCTCCTTCTTCACGCGCAGCCCGGTGATGATCGCGGCGGCCATCACGGGCGACATGTCGCCGCGCATGATGAGCCGCATCAGGTGCAGCATCTCGTCGTGGAAGATCTCGCGGTGCTCGATCGTGCGCTGCAGCGCTTCCTGCGGGGTAATCGTCATCGTGAGGCTCCGGTCAGGCGGCGTGCGCGGCCGCGGCGCGAACCTGCTTCAGGAAATTCTCGAGCAGCGCATGGCCATGCTCGGACAGGATCGATTCCGGGTGGAACTGCACGCCTTCGACCGGCAGCGTCTTGTGACGCACGCCCATGATCTCGCCGTCGTCGGTCCATGCGGACACCTCGAGGCAGTCGGGCAGCGACTCGCGCTCGATCGCGAGCGAGTGGTAGCGCGTGACGTCGAAATGCTTCGGCAGGTCGGCGAACACGCCGCGGCAGTCGGTTTCGATCCGGCTTACCTTGCCGTGCATGATGGTCGCCGCGCGCACGACGCGGCCGCCGAATGCTTCGCCGATCGCCTGGTGGCCGAGGCAGACGCCGAGGATCGGCTTCTTGCCTGAAAATTCGCGCAACACGTCGAGCGTGATACCCGCGTGCTGCGGGTTGCTCGGGCCCGGCGACAGGCAGATCGCGTCGGGATTCAGGCGCGCGATTTCGTCGAGCGTGATTTCGTCGTTGCGGTACGTACGCACGTCCTCGCCCAGTTCGCCGAAGTACTGGACCAGGTTGTAGGTGAACGAGTCGTAGTTGTCGATCATGAGCAGCATGGTCAGTCTCCGGTCAGAAGTCGCTATCGAGGCCGTCCTGGACCTGTTCGGCCGCACGCAGCACGGCGCGCGCCTTGTTTTCGGTCTCTTGCCATTCGGATTCGGGCACCGAATCTGCAACGACGCCGGCCGCCGCTTGCACATACAGGTTGCCGTTGTGGATCAGGCCCGTGCGGATCGCGATCGCGAGATCCATCTCGCCCGAGAACGACAGGTAACCGACCGCACCGCCGTACAGCCCGCGCTTGATCGGCTCGAGTTCGTCGATCAGCTCCATCGCGCGCACCTTGGGCGCGCCGGACAGCGTGCCGGCCGGGAACGTCGCGCGCAGCACGTCGTAGTTCGTCATGCCCGGCTTCAGCTTGCCTTCGACCGAGCTGACGATGTGCTGCACGTGCGAATACTTCTCGATGACCATCTTGTCGGTCACCTGCACCGAGCCGATTTCCGCGATGCGGCCGACGTCGTTGCGCGCGAGGTCGATCAGCATCACGTGCTCGGCGATCTCCTTCGGATCGTTGAGCAGTTCGGTCGCGAGTTCCGCGTCGCGCTCGGGCGTGTTGCCGCGCGGGCGCGTGCCGGCGAGCGGGCGAATCGTGACGATCTGGTCTTCGCCGCGCTTTTCCTGGCGCACGAGGATTTCCGGCGATGCGCCGACCACGTGGAAATCGCCGAAGTTGTAGTAATACATGTACGGCGACGGATTCAGCGAACGCAGCGCGCGATACAGCGACAGCGGATTGTCGCGGTACGGCTTCGTCAGCCGCTGACCGACCTGGATCTGCATCAGTTCGCCGGCCGCGATGTATTCCTTTGCCTGGCGCACGGCGGCCAGATAGTCTTCCTTCTTGAACTCGCGGAACGTCTCGGTGCGCACGCTCGCCGACGTGACGGGCGGCTGCACGGTCGTGCGCAGGCGCTGCTTCAGCTCGCGCAGGCGGTGTTTCGCCTTCGCGTACGCCTCCGGCTGGCCCGGGTCCGCGTAGATGATCAGGTACAGCTTGCCGGCAAGGTTGTCGATCACCGCGACTTCCTCGGTCAGCAGTAGCTGGATGTCGGGCAGGCCGAGATCGTCGCGCGGCGCGGAGTTCGCGAGCTTCTTCTCGATGTAGCGCACCGCGTCGTAGCCGAAATAACCGGCGAGGCCGCCGCAGAAGCGCGGCAGGCCCGGGCGCTGCGCCACCTTGAAGCGCGCCTGGAACGATTCGATGAATTCGAACGGGTCGCGGTCATGCGTCTCGACCACCTGGCCGTCGCGCACGACTTCCGACACGCCGTTGCGGGTGCGGATGAGCGTGCGTGCGGGCAGGCCGATGAACGAGTAGCGGCCGAAGCGTTCGCCGCCGACCACCGATTCGAGCAGGAACGAGTTGGCGCCTGCGCGTTCGGGCTGGGCCAGCTTCAGGTAGAGCGAAAGCGGCGTTTCGAGATCGGCGAGGGCTTCCGCGATCAGCGGGATGCGGTTGTAGCCTTCGTTCGCAAGCGATTGGAATTCGAGTTCGGTCATGTTCCGGTCCTGTTCGGGACGAGCGGCGGCGTGCGCCAGGGATCACTTGACGCTGCGCGGGCTGCCGTCGGCGAAAGGGCGGTCGATCGAGAAGTGCCTGTTGCCGGCCGGCACTCCGGGCGTGAACGTCGCGAGCCTGCGGCCGATCCTGAACGCAAGCGTTCGGACACGGTGGAACTCGAGGTGGTGCGACGATCGGCGCGCGGATGCGCAGCGAGATAAAAAACGGCGCTGAAGACGTGCTTCAGCGTACCTCATCGAAGAGGTTAGCGCGACCAGCGACGCCAGGGCCAGGCTCCCCGGTCGATGCTGCTCAGACTCCGTTTTTTATTCAGAAACATGCAGATGGAAGAAATAATCAGAGGGTTGGCCGGCCGGCGTTGTGCGCGGAGATCGCGCGGGCTGCGACCAGCAACGAATCGACTATACCATCCGAATTTATCGTTTGTATAGCCTTGCCGTGGTTGTAGCCGTACGGCACCGTCAGCGTCGCCATCCCGGCCGCGCGGCCCGCCAGCGCATCGTTTTCCGAGTCGCCGATCGCGACCGCGGCGTCCGGCGCGACGCCGAGCGCGTCGCAGGCCGTCAGCATCGGCAGCGGATCGGGCTTCTTGCGTGCGACGCTGTCGCCGCCGAGCACGATGCCGAAGCAATCGGCCAGCCCGTATTGCTCGAGCAGCTCGACCGCGAAGCGGTGCGGCTTGTTCGTCACGCACGCGAGCCGGATGCCGGCCGCGCGCAGCGCGTCGAGACCGGCCGCCACCTCCGGATAGAGGCGCGTGTGGCGGCCGTTGATCTTCGCGTATTCGGCCTGGTAGATCGCCAGCGCGTCGTCGAAGCGCGCATGGGCTTCGTCGGCGGTGAAGCGCGGTTTCAGCACGCTCTGGATCAGGTGTTCGGAGCCCTTGCCGACGTAGCCGATCACCTCGTCGCGCGACGTGGCCGGCGCGTCGAGCTGCGCGAGCATTCCGTTCAGGCCGGCCGTGAAATCGTCGGCCGTGTCGACCATCGTGCCGTCGAGATCGATCAGCGCCGCGTCGATGCGCGGCGCGGCGAAGCGGATCGGGGCGGCGTCCGTTGCGGCCCCGGCCGGCGCGTGCCCGGCGAGCGGCGATTCGGCCATGGCGTCAGCTCCGCTTGACGGTGGCGAGCGCGGCGCGCATCTCGTCGATCACCTTGCGGTAGTCGGGCTTGCCGAAGATCGCCGAGCCCGCGACGAAGGTGTCGGCGCCGGCTGCCGCGATTTCCGCGATGTTGTCGGTTTTCACGCCGCCGTCGACCTCGAGCAGGATCTCGCGGCCCGTGCGCTCGGTGTAGGCGTCGATGCGCGCGCGGGCTTCGCGCAGCTTGTTCAGCGTTTCCGGAATGAACGACTGGCCGCCGAAGCCGGGGTTGACCGACATCAGCAGCACGAAGTCGAGGCGGTCCATCACGTGGTCGAGGTAGTTCAGCGGCGTGGCCGGGTTGAACACGAGGCCGGCTTTGCAGCCGTGGTCACGGATCAGCGACAGCGTGCGGTCGACGTGATCGGAGCCTTCCGGGTGGAAGCTGATCAGGTTCGCACCGGCCTTCGCGAAATCGGGCACGATCCGGTCGACCGGGCGCACCATCAGGTGCACGTCGATCGGCACCTGCACGTGCGGGCGGATCGCTTCGCACACGAGCGGGCCGATCGTCAGGTTCGGCACATAATGGTTGTCCATCACGTCGAAGTGGATCCAGTCGGCGCCGGCGGCGACGACGTTGCGGACTTCTTCGCCGAGCCGTGCGAAATCGGCCGACAGGATGCTGGGAGCGATGCGGAATTGGGTCATGGCAGGGGAGCGGGGACGTTGCGGCGCAAAACCGACATTCTACCGCCCGGCGGCCGGGGCGCGGCGGCGGGCCGTGCGGTTGCAGCCCGATTCCGCATCAAGCAGAATGCCGAACCAAAGCGGCGCGTCCGCGGCCCCGTCGCCCACGCCGGCACGGGCAGTCACACTCCAGCGGAACCATCATGAGTCAGTATCAGTTCACCGTTTCGGTGAAAACCAGTTACTTGCCGGAACAATCCGACCCCGATCGACGTCAATACGCATTCGCGTACACGCTGACGATCCGCAACACGGGGCAGGTCGCGGCGCAACTGATCGCGCGTCACTGGATCATCACGGACAGCGAGAGCCACGTGCAGGAAGTGAAGGGGCTCGGCGTCGTCGGGCACCAGCCGCTGCTGCAGCCGGGCGAGCAGTTCGAATACACGAGCTGGGCCGTGATTGCGACGCCGGTCGGTACGATGCGTGGCGCGTACTTCTGCGTGGCGGAGGACGGCGAGCGTTTCGACGCGCCGGTCGACGAGTTCGCGCTGCACATGCCGCGCACGCTGCATTGAGCCGAGTGTCCGGAGCGCGTCAGCGTGGCTGGCGGTCGTTGTTGCGGGCGTGCTTCTTTCTTCCCGACGACGTCCAGACGACGATGAAGATCAGCAGGGCAAGCGCTACGAAGGCTTCGAGCGCGAAGATGAGCATCGGATATTGGTCGAGAAAATCTGACATGGCGGTTTCCATCAAGAACGAACATTGTATGTGGTTTGGGCCCCGGTTGGCCGGCTGGATTGCGGCGGCCGCGGCGGCGGCGCTGCTTGCCGCGTGCGGTGGCGCGCCGACGCGGACGTCTGCGCTGAAGCCGCCGACCGGCACGGCGATCGTGCCGGGGCAGGTCGCCGCGAAGCGGCTCACGCCGGTCGCGTGGCAGCAGGTGCCGGGCTGGCAGGACGATTCGCTGCTCGGCGCGACGGCCGCGTTGCGGCAGAACTGCGTGCGGCTCGCGCGCCAGCCGGCCTGGCAGCGCGCTTGCGCGGCCGCCGACCGGCTCGACGAGCTCGACGTCAGCAGCGCGCGCGCCTTCTTCGAAGCGTACTTCACGCCGTTCCAGCTCGCGAACACCGACGGCACGCTCGACGGGCTCGTGACCGGTTATTACGAGCCGCTGCTGCATGGTTCGCGGGTGCGCCGCGGCCCGTATCAGTACGCGCTCTATCGCTGGCCGGCCGGTTATCGCGCGGGCTCGGCGCTGCCGGTGCGCGCGCAGCTCGAGCGTGCCGGCGTGCTGAACGGCAACGAGCTCGTGTGGGTTGACGATCCGATCGAGGCGTTTTTCCTGCAGGTGCAGGGCTCGGGGCGCGTACTGCTCGACGATGGTTCGGTGATGCGGGTCGGCTTCGGCGGCACCAACAACCAGCCGTACCGCTCGATCGGCAAATGGCTGCTCGATCGCGGCGAGCTGACGCCCGCGCAGGCGACGATGCAGGGCATCAAGGCGTGGGCGAAGGCGAACCCGAACCGTGTCGACGCATTGCTCGACACGAATCCGCGGTTCGTGTTCTTCCGCGACATGCCGACCAAGGAAGACGCGCCGCACGGCGGCGCGGACGGCCCGATCGGCGCGCTCGGCGTGCCGCTGACGCCGGAGCGTTCGATCGCGGTCGATCCGTCGTCGATCCCGCTCGGCACGCCCGTGTTCCTGCAGACCACGCGTCCGCTGACGAATACGCCGATGAACCGGCTCGTGTTCGCGCAGGATACGGGCTCCGCGATCAAGGGCGGTGTGCGGGCCGACTATTTCTGGGGGCTCGGCGACGACGCAGGCGACCAGGCCGGCCGGATGAAGCAGGTCGGCCGGATGTGGCTGCTGTTCCCGAATTCGTGATGCACGGCGGCGCTGGCCGCCCGAGCGTCGCGGCGCTGGTGTTTCATCCGAAGCGCTTGATGTGACGTGATGCGACGACGGGCCGTGCCCGAGACGAAGCAGCCCGATCGGTTTTGGCCGATCGGGCTGCTTCTTTTTGGCGCAGCGGGATTGCCGCGCCGCGCGGCCGACGCGCCGTGGGTGGCGCGTTGCGTCAGCCCTTGCGTTTGTCGATGACGCGGCGGGCCTTGCCGACGGACCGCTCGGTCCCGTTCACGGGCAGCACGTTGATCACGGCCGTTACGCCGATCAACGACTTGATGTCGTAAGCGAGCGCTTGTTTCGCCGCGTGGATCGCCGCCGTATCCGGCGCGGTCTCGGGGCACGGCTCGACGTTGAGCGTCAGCACGTCGAGCGGGCCCTCCTTCGTCAGCACGATCTGATAGTGTGGCGCGAGCGCGCGTTGCTTGAGCAACTGTTCCTCGATTTGCGTCGGGAACACGTTGACGCCGCGCACGATCATCATGTCGTCCGAGCGGCCGGTGATTTTTTCCATCCGGCGCATCGTACGAGCGGTGCCGGGTAACAGGCGCGTGAGGTCGCGTGTCCGGTAGCGGACGATCGGCAGCGCTTCCTTCGTCAGCGACGTGAACACGAGTTCACCGAGTTCGCCGTCCGGTAGCACTTCGCCGGTTTCGGGATCGATGATTTCCGGATAGAAGTGGTCTTCCCAGATGGTCGGGCCATCCTTGGTCTCGACGCATTCGGACGCGACGCCGGGGCCCATCACTTCGGACAGCCCGTAGATGTCGACCGCGTCGATGCCCATCCGCTGTTCGATCGCGACGCGCATGTCATTGGTCCATGGTTCCGCGCCGAAGATGCCGATGCGCAGCGAACTCTGCACGGGATCGAGGCCCTGGCGCTCGATTTCGTCGGCGATCGACAGCATGTAGCTCGGCGTCACCATGATGATGTCGGGCCGGAAATCCTGGATCAGTTGTACCTGCTTCTCGGTCTGGCCGCCGCCGAACGGGATCACGGTCAGTCCCGCGCGTTCGGCACCGTAGTGCGCGCCGAGCCCGCCCGTGAACAAGCCGTAGCCGTAGCTGACGTGCACCTTGTCGCCGCGGCGCGCACCGGCGGCGCGGATCGAGCGTGCGACGAGATTCGCCCACGTGTCGATGTCGCCAGCCGTATAGCCGACGACCGTCGGTTTGCCGGTCGTGCCCGATGACGCATGGATGCGCGAGATCTGGTCCTGCGGCACCGCGAACATCCCGAACGGGTAACTGTCGCGCAGGTCGCTCTTGGTCGTGAACGGGAAGCGCGACAGGTCGGCGAGCGTCTTCAGGTCGTCGGGATGGACGCCCGCATCGTCGAACTTGCGACGATAGACGGGGGAGTGGTCATACGCATGCCGGAGCGACCACTTGAGGCGTTCGAGCTGCAGCGCGGTCAGCTCGTCGCGTGAGGCGGTCTCGATCGGCTCGAGCGGTAGCGGGGTAGTCATGCATGTCTCCAGTGCTTGTTATGTGCGAGCCGTCGGCGTCAGCGGTCTTCCGGGATGACCGTGCCCTTGATCTGGGCGGATTTGCCGCGAAACATCGCGACGGTTTCGCCGGTCTGGTTCGTGACGCGGATGTCGTAGATGCCGTGGCGGCCAGCGCGCGCCTGTTCGATCGCCTCGGCGGTCAACACGTCGTTGCCGTGCACGGGGCGCAGGAATTCGATCGAACAGCCGGCCGCGACCGTGTTCAGGTTGTACGAGTTGCACGCGAACGCGAACGTCGAATCGGCGAGCGTGAAGATGATCCCGCCATGGCAGGTCTGATGCCCGTTCAGGAATTCGGGCCGCACGCGCATCTGCAGGCGTGCGTAACCGGCGCGTACTTCGGCGATTTCCATGCCGAACGCGCGGCTGCATGCGTCCGCGTCGTACATGGCTTGTGCGGTGGCGCGGGCGAGCGAATCGGGGTCGAGCGTGGCGGTGGCGTTCGTCATGTCAACGCCCCTCGAAGCGAGGCGCACGTTTCTCGATGAATGCCGTCACGCCTTCCGCATAGTCGTGCGACTGGCCGAGCTTGCGCTGCAGGTCGCGTTCCAGATCGAGCTGCTGGTCGAGCGTGTTCGTGACGCTGTCGCGCATCGATTGCTTGATCGATGCGATCGCGAGCGTCGGCTGTTGCGCGAGCTGGGTCGCGAGCTGGCGGGCTGACGCGACGAGTGCGTCGTCGTCGACCGCGCGCCAGATCAGGCCCCATTGCTCGGCCTGTTCGGCGCCGAGCTTGTCTCCGGTCAGCGCGAGCCCCAGCGCACGTGCCATGCCGACGCGTTGCGGCAGGAACCACGTGCCGCCCGAATCGGGTACGAGCCCGATCTTGACGAAGGCCTGGATGAAACTGCTCGAGCGTGCGGCGAACACGAGATCGCATGCAAGCGCGAGATTTGCGCCGGCGCCGGCCGCCGTGCCGTTGACGGCGGCGATCACCGGAATCGGCAGGCGCTGCAGGCGGCGGATTAGCGGATTGAAGTGCTCGTCGATTAGCGTGCCGAGATCGGTGGACGCCCCCGGCGTGAAGTCGAGGTCGGCCAGATCCTGGCCCGCGCAGAAGCCGCGCCCCGCACCCGTCAGAATCAGCGCGCGTGCGCCGGCCGCTTCGACTTCATCGAGTGCCGACTGCAGTTCGCGATGCATCGCCCGCGTGAAGCTGTTGAGCTTGTCGGGGCGGTTGAGGGTAATCGTGGCCACGCGCGCGGCCTGATCGATATCCAGCTGGATCGCCTGATAGGACATGCAGTGTCTCCTTCATGACTTCGTTATAGGCGCGCGGCGCGGCGGTTACACGCGTTCGATCGCGAGTGCGATGCCCTGGCCGACACCGATGCACATCGTACAGAGCGCAAAGCGGCCGCCTGTACGCTCGAGTTGATAGAGCGCCGTGGTGACGAGCCGGGCGCCCGATGCACCGAGCGGATGGCCCAGTGCAATCGCACCGCCATTCGGGTTCACGCGCGGATCGTCGTCGGCCACGCCGAGCATGCGCAGCACCGCGAGACCCTGCGACGCGAACGCCTCGTTCAGCTCGATCACGTCGAATTGATCGATGGTCATGCCGAGCTGGCGCAGCAGTTTCTGCGTGGCCGGCGCGGGGCCGATGCCCATCACGCGCGGCTCGACACCGGCGGTCGCCATGCCGATGACGCGCGCGCGGCGGCGCAGGCCATACTGGTCGGCTGCCTGCGCATTGGCGAGCAGCAGCGCGCACGCGCCGTCGTTGACGCCCGATGCGTTGCCGGCCGTCACCGAGCCGTCCGCGCGCACGACGCCCTTCAGCTTCGCAAGCGCCTCGAGCGACGTCTCGCGCGGATGTTCGTCGCGCGACACGATTACCGGATCGCCCTTCTTCTGGGCAATCGAGACTGGCACGATTTCCTCGGCGAGCGTGCCGTCCTGCTGCGCACGCGCGGCCTTCTGCTGGCTGCGCAGCGCGAACAGGTCCTGGTCGGCGCGGCTGACGTTGTAGTCGACCGCGACGTTCTCGGCCGTCTCCGGCATCGAATCGACGCCGTGCAGCTGTTTCATCAGCGGATTGACGAAACGCCAGCCGATCGTCGTGTCGAAGATGTCGGCCTGGCGCGCGAACGCGCTCGCGGCCTTGCCCATCACGAACGGCGCGCGCGTCATGCTTTCGACGCCGCCCGCGATCATCAGGCGCGCCTCGCCCGCCTTGATCGCGCGCGCAGCCGTGCCGACCGCGTCCATCCCGGAGCCGCACAGCCGGTTCAGCGTCGTGCCCGGCACGGTGGTCGGCAGGCCCGCGAGCAGCGCCGACATGCGCGCGACGTTGCGGTTGTCTTCGCCGGCCTGGTTCGCGCAGCCGTAGATCACGTCGTCGATCGCCGTCCAGTCGACATCGAGGTTGCGCTCGATCAGCGCCTTGAGCGGCACCGCACCGAGGTCGTCGGCGCGGACGTCTTTCAGGGCGCCGCCGTAGCGGCCGATGGGGGTGCGAATCGCATCGCAGATGTAGGCGTCTGTCATGGGCGTATCGATGAGCAACGAACCCGCCGGGTGGCGGATCCGTTCATGGTAGAGAACGTGGAGGCGTTTGCACGTCGGCCATTCGGGTTATGCCGGTTGGCCAGCTTCCGCAGGTACCGCCTTCGGGGCAACATGGACGCGGCTTTGCACCACACGGAACCGGTTGGCGACGAACGCCGGGTCGGCCAGCGCCGCGTTGGCTGCCGGGTTCGCGCCCGTGCCGTGGAAGTCGGAGAAGGCGGCCGACTGGTTCACGAACACGCCGCCCGTCAGGTTGATCGACAGTGCGACACCGCCGCGCACCGCTGCATCGTGTGCGGCGTCGATGATTGCTTCATCGGTGCTGTAGACGGAGAGGGTCAGCGCGCCATGTTCCGCCGCGATTTCGCCGGCGAGGTCGAGCGACTGCGCGGTCGAGTCGGTCGCGATCACGAACGAGATCGGGCCGAACCACTCCTGCGTGAATTTCTCGCGATCGGCCACGTCGAGTTGCAGCACGAGCGGCGTGCGCACGCGAGCATCGGGGAACGCCGGGTGCTGGAGTGCGAGGCTGTCGGCGAGCACGCGGCCGAGCTGGCGGGCGTCGTCGATGCGTGCGGTCACGCCATCGTTCTGGATTGCGCCGATCAGTTCGACCGAGCGTGCCGGGTCGCCGGTGAGCTTTTGCACGGAAACGGCAATTGCCTGTGCGACTTCGTCGAAGCTGGCATGGCCGTCCGCCGTGCGGATGCCGTCGCGCGGCACGTAGATGTTTTGCGGTGCCGTGCACATCTGGCCGGAGTACAGCGCCAGCGAGAACGCGATGTTCTTGGCGGCGGCCTTCAGGTCGTCGGTCGAGTCGATCACGATCTGGTTGACGCCTGCCTTCTCGGTATAGACCTGTGCCTGGTGGGCATGGCGTTCTAGCCACGTGCCGTTCTGCGTGCTGCCGGTGAAGTCGATCAGCTTGATCTCGGGGCGCAGCGCGAGGTCCTGAACGAGTGCGCCGTCGTTGGGCTCGGTCGCGAGGAGCGTGACGATGTTCGGATCGAATCCGGCTTCGCGCAGTACGTCGCGAGCGATCCGCACCGTAATCGCGAGCGGCAGGATCGCGCCCGGATGCGGTTTGACGATCACGGTGTTACCGGTTGCCAGATCGGCGAACAGGCCCGGGTAGCCGTTCCAGGTCGGGAACGTGCAGCAGCCGAGCACGAGCCCCGTGCCGCGCGGGACGACCGTGTAGCGCTTGTGCATCGCGAGCGGCGGGTTCTTGCCTTGCGGCTTTTCCCAGTGCGCTTCGGCCGGGATGCGGCGCAGTTCGTCCCATGCATAGGCAACTGCCTCGAGCGCGCGATCCTGTGCGTGCGGGCCGCCGGCCTGGAACGCCATCATGAAAGCCTGCCCGGTGGTGTGCATCACGCTGTAGGCGATCTCGAAGCTCGCACGGTTCAGGCGCGTGAGGATTTCGAGGCTGACGCCGACCCATGCGCTCGGGCCGGCTTCGCGCCACGTGCGTTGCGCGGCGGCCGCGGCGGCGATCAGTGCGTCGGGCGTCGATTTCGGATACCGGATGCCCAGTGCGATGCCGTACGGCGAGCGCTCTGCGCCGACCGTTTCGCCGGACGCCGGCTGGTCGAGCGCGAACGTCTTGTCGAGGTGCGACTTGAACGCGGCTTCGCCGTCGGCGCTCGCGCTTTCCCCGTACACTTTGGGACTCGGCATTTCGGCGAACGGGC
Source organism: Burkholderia cepacia (assembly GCF_001039005.1). Taxonomy (GTDB): domain Bacteria; phylum Pseudomonadota; class Gammaproteobacteria; order Burkholderiales; family Burkholderiaceae; genus Burkholderia; species Burkholderia theae. Next base: position 1,121 of record NZ_LDWR01000047.1, on the reverse strand, counting down.
TCCAGTACCCGCGGCTCTCGATGGCGGCGAGTGCGTGCTTCAGCGTGTCTTCGTGCTTCGTGAACAGTGCGTGGGTCATGGCGGCAGCCTGATGAACGTTGAGAGGGATTGGATCGATTAATTAACCGACCGGTTGGTCGGAGAATGGTAGCATCAAATTATTCGCATGTGCGAGGCGTTTCTCATTTCATTGATCGAGGAGAAATAGATGGCTTACGAGAACATCCTGGTGGAGACCCGGGGGCGTGTCGGGCTGGTTACGCTGAACCGTCCGAAGGCGCTGAATGCGCTGAACGATGCGCTGATGGATGAGTTGGGCGACGCGCTGAAGGCATTCGATGCGGACGACGGCATCGGCGCCATCGTCGTGACGGGGAGCGAGAAGGCGTTTGCGGCCGGCGCGGACATCGGCATGATGGCGACCTACTCCTATATGGACGTTTACCGGGGCGACTACATCACGCGTAACTGGGAGACAGTCCGCGAGATCCGCAAGCCGATCATTGCGGCGGTTGCGGGTTTTGCGCTGGGCGGCGGCTGCGAGCTCGCGATGATGTGCGACATCATCTTCGCGGCCGACACCGCCAAGTTCGGCCAGCCGGAAATCAAGCTAGGCGTCATGCCGGGTGCGGGCGGCACCCAGCGTCTGCCGCGCGCTGTGTCGAAGGCGAAGGCGATGGACATGTGCCTGACCGCGCGTTTCATGGACGCCGCCGAAGCGGAGCGCGCGGGGCTCGTGTCGCGCGTGCTGCCGGCCGACAAGCTGCTCGACGAGGCGATTGCCGCCGCGACGACGATCGCCGAGTTTTCGCTGCCGGCGGTCATGATGGTCAAGGAGTCGGTGAACCGCGCGTACGAGACGACGCTGGCCGAAGGCGTCCACTTCGAGCGCCGGTTGTTCCACTCACTGTTCGCGACCGAAGACCAGAAGGAAGGGATGGCGGCATTCGTCGAGAAACGGAAGCCGGCGTTCAAGAACCGCTGATTGGGCTGCGCCGCAGCGGGTGTCGGCGACTGGTTGGTATCGATTGCCGGCATGATTGCCCGGCCCTTTCTATCAAGAGCCACCGTGCGCGTCAGCGCACGGTGGCTTTTCAAAATATTTTCACAAAGGGGCTTGC
>NZ_LDWR01000046.1 GCF_001039005.1 Burkholderia cepacia | reverse complement strand
GGGCGTGGCATCGGCGCGGGCCATCAGGCAAAGAATCGATTATAAAAAGAACCGGGATCACGCTACGGGCGTCAATGCTTTGAAAGCTTGTAGCATTTTGTTACAAATGTAATTTACGGATAATGCGCGCGGCGGTCATCCGTCGTTAGCATCCTCAAATGGCAGGCTCTTCCCCGCAAACGTGAAACGTATCCTCATCGTGAAAGTGACGTCGCTCGGCGACGTCGTCCAGACGCTGCCAGTCGTCGCGGACCTGCATCGCGCCTTTCCCGGCGTATCGGTCGACTGGGCCGTGGACGAATCGTGCGCCGAGGTCGTGCGCTGGCATCCGGGCGTAAGCGCCGTCCTTTGCGCACCGCTGCGCCGGTTCAAGAAACTCCGCAATACCGGCGACCTGAAGGCGATCTCGGCGTCGATCGGCGCGTTGCGTGCGCACCGCTACGACGCGGTCATCGACCTGCACGGCGTCTACAAGAGCGCAATCATTTCCGCGCTGGCGCGCGCCGCGCGCCGCGTCGGCTACCAGACGCAGGATCTTGGCGAAGCGGGCGCGCGCTTCGCGTATTCGCATCGCTTCGGCCCGCGGCCGGACTGCGACGCGTGGCACGGAATGCGTGTGAGTGCCGGCGAGGCGCTCGGCTACGTGCCCGAAGGCATCGCCACATACGGCGTCATCCCGCCGCAGGTCGAGAGTCTCCCGGCTGCCGTGACCGACGGCACGCCGTTCATGCTGCTGTTCCACGCAACATCCAATCCCGACAAGAAATGGCCGGCCGATCGCTGGGCCGCGCTTGCCAAGCAGATGATGGCGCGCGGCGTGCGTGTGCTGTTGCCGTGGGGATCGGCCGCCGAGCATGACGACGCGAAGGATATCGCCGCGCGCGCGCCGGGGGCGGTCGTGCTGCCTGCGATGACGGTGCGCGAACTCGGCGCGGCGCTCGGTCGGGCCGCGCTCGTGGTGGGGGTCGATACGGGGTTCGTGCACATGGCGCACGCGCTGCAGCGGCCGACCGTGATGATTTTCGTCGCGACGTCGCGTCACCATTGCGGCATCGGCGGCGCACCGAATGCACTGTCGATCGGCGAGCCGGGCGCGATGCCGTCCGTCGAGCAGACACTGGATGCGATCGCCGCGGTCAGCCCCGTCTACGGCGCGCCGCGCGCGCGGCTGTCCGCCTGACGAGCGGAGCGCGGCGGTTCAGGCGAGCAGCGCCTCGACCGTGACGACGGCGGCGATGGCCGCCAGATTCGCCAGCAGCGCCTCGAACACGAGGCCACGCCACGTCTTGGGCCGGAAGCGCAGCGCGAGCAGCAGCGCGCCACCCAGCGCGAGCGCGAGGGTCAGGACGAGGTCGGCATTGCTGAGGTGGATATTCATGGCGGCGGCTCCTGAGGGGAGGGATCCCGGGCGCGCGCAACGGCGCGCCCAGGATCGAGTATAGGCAGCGCCGTCCGCCGCACAACCCGGGTCGCCCCGGAGTCTCAGACGAGCGTCGTGTCGCGCGTTTCGCGCATCAGCAGCACGCCGACCAGGCTGATCGCCGCCGCGATCGATACATAGCCGCCAACCCATGACAGCCCGCCGCGCGCAGCCAGCAGTTGCGCGATATACGGCGCGATCGACGCGCCGAGGATCCCGCCGAGGTTGTACGCGACGCCGGCGCCGGTGTAGCGGACGTTGGTCGGGAACAGTTCCGGCAGCAGCGCACCCATCGGCGCAAACGTCACGCCCATCAGGAACAGCTCGATCGTCAGGAACAGCGCGACGAGCGGCATGGAGCCGCTGCCGAGCAGCGGCTCCATCGCGAAACCCGACAGCAGTGCGGCGATCGCGCCGACGACGAGCACCGGCTTGCGGCCGAAGCGGTCCGACGCCCATGCGGAAAGCGGCGTCGCGAGCCCCATGAACACGACCGCGAAACACAGCAGGCCGAGGAAGCTCTGGCGCGGAATATGCAGCGCCGACACGCCGTACGACAGCGAGAACACCGTCGAGATATAGAACAGCGTGTAGCAGACGACCATCGCGAGCGCGCCGAGCAGCGTCGGCCGCCAGTGTTGCGTGACGAGCGTCGCGACCGGCACGCGCACGCGTTCGTTGCGGTCGAGTGCGGCCTGGAACGCGGGCGTTTCGGTGATCTTGAGCCGCACGTACAGGCCGAGCGCGACGAGCACCGCGCTGACCAGGAACGGGATGCGCCAGCCCCAGCTGCGGAACTGCTCGTCGGACAGCGACAGCGCGAGCGCGAAGAACAGGCCGTTCGACATCAGGAAGCCGACCGAGGGCCCCAACTGCGGGAACATCCCGAACCAGCCGCGCTTGCCTTGCGGCGCGTGTTCGGTCGCGAGCAGCGCCGCGCCGCCCCATTCGCCGCCGAGGCCGATGCCCTGGCCGAAGCGCAGCACGCACAGCAGCACCGGCGCGAGCGCGCCGATCGCGTCGTAGCCGGGCACGAAACCGATCGCGGTGGTGGAAACGCCCATCACGAGCAGCGACGCGACGAGCGTCGATTTGCGGCCGATGCGGTCGCCGAAGTGTCCGAACAGGAACGAGCCGATCGGGCGTGCAATGAACGCGATGCCGAACGTGACGAACGCGGACAACGCCTGTGCGGTCGCGGAGCCGTGCGGGAAGAAGACGGGGCCGATGACGAGCGCGGCGGCCGTTGCGTACACGTAGAAATCGTAGAACTCGATCGCGGTGCCGATGAAGCTCGCGAACACGATGCGCCGGTGGCTGACGGCGCCGGCCGAACCGGTTGCGTGTGCAACGGTCGGGGGGGATGCGGACATGGATGTCTCCGTTTTGTCGTTGGGGCGGTCGGCTGAGCGTGCGGTCGGGCAGGCGGATGCCTGCCGGGGGCAGCCGAGCGGATGATGCGGTGGCGGCGTGGACGCGCGCCGTGGCGCGGACGTCACCCGCCGGTCGACGATGGAGACGGGTACGTCGCCGCCGCCCGGTGCCGGCGTGGTCGGCTCGCATGCCGGGTGGGGCGCGCGAACGCACGCGCGGCGTGATGGTCGCGCGATTGCGGAAAATTATAGCCAGCGCCGCCACCCACCGGCAATCGCGGGGCGGCGGCAGGTCAGTCGAGCGATTGCGCCTGCGCGGATGCGGTGCTTTGCAACTGGAAATGGCCGTCGTCGTTGAAGAGCCAGCCCTCCATCATTTCGATCTGGCCGTTGCCGTCGAGCAGTCGCGACGGCGGCGGCGGCAGCGGCGCCGAACGACGCAGCGACGCGAGCGCGAGCGCTTCCGCCTCGCTGTCGCCGTTGCTGCGATAGACGGACGCGTGGACGAGGCGGCCGCTGCGATCGACGGTGAATGCGACGACGACGAGCGAACGGAGCATCGCCTGCGGTGTGCCGTGCAGCAGGCCGGACGGATTGCGTTCGGCAACGCATTTCGCAACCTCGACACGGTACTGGTCGAGGCTCGCACTGCGCGTGATCGACGGAATCGTCAGGACCGAGTGCAGTGACGGCGGTGGCGTGATCGTGCACGCGGCAAGCATGGCGGCGACGGCCAGCGCAGCAACACGCAGCCGGTCGACGCGCGGACGGAGAACGGGGCGCATGGGAGATAGCCAGAAGTGACTATAAAAAAATGATAGGCGCATGGACGCGACGCGATATCGGGAGAAACGCATAACGCGCGATGCCGGGCGTTGCAATCGCAGATGATGGTGGCCGGGCGCCGCGCATCGCGCTGTGACGTGACATGTGACAGCGCGCTCGACGGGCGAGCATGTTGCAAAGTTGAAAGGCGCGGCACGCGCGTTATGCGCAGGGTCGCGACGATCGTTCGGCCGAGCGTGGCGGTCGCCGCATTCAACACGGCGACCGACGCATGCGCCATCACCTGCGATGCAGGTTGCCCGGTTCAGAAGCCGTGCGTGACGAGCGACAGCACCGACAGGTCGGGGTGCGTGCCGTCGATGATGCTCTTGCCGATGTGCACGGCTTCGTGCACCGCTTCGTCGACGCTCGCGAAGCTTTCCTCGCCGTCCGCGTGGAACGGCACCGCGTGGCCCGGCAGCGCGGGATTCGCGCCCGGATGGCACACGTAGCCCGTGTAGGTGTAGCGCGTGTCGCTGCCGGGCGCGGTGGCCGGCACGACATGGATCTCGAAGCCTTCGTAATCGACGTGGTCCGTCGGTGTCGACAGTTCGGTCATGGCGATCTCCGTGGGCCGCGCGCAGGGGTGGCGCGTGCGGCGTCGAGTGCGCGGCGGCGGTCGTGTCGCCGTGTTGAACGAATTCTAGGTGATGGTGGGGCGGCCAGGGAGGCTTCCGCTGCAGTGCGAACGCACGTGTCGTCCCGACCGACGGGTTCACGCGCGCGGCAACGTCATTGCATTATTTGCAGCGCGCGTCCTTGCGCTGCACGACGATGATTACGGGGTACTTCTGGCCGTGGTCGAGCTCCACGCGCGCCACGACGGTCAGCGTTGCCGGATCGGAGTCGTCGTACACGCTGACCTGTTCGTTGCGCAGGTAGGTCACGCCGGTGCAGTTCGACGTGCGTCCGTCGTCCGACACCTTGCACTGGAGGTCGTTGTCCTTCAGGTAGTTGTAGGGCGACGGGCTCGCGAGGTATTCGCTCAGGCCGCGCGGCGAGCCGCCGACGCCAGTGACGTACGCGATCGCGCACGACGCCGGCGCGTCGCTGCCGGAGGCGGTGTCGGCCGCGGCATGTGTGCTGACGGCGGCCAGCATGGCGACGAGCGACGAGACGATGAAGGGCTTCATGACGTGGATTTCCCGTTTCGCGATTCGGAGCGCGGGATTGTAACGGCATCCGGCGTGACGCGTCGGAACGTGGGGAGAGGGGCGTGCGGACAAACAAAAACCCCGTCATTCGGCGAATGGACGGGGTTGGGCGAATTTCCTGGCGGAAGCGGTGAGATTCGAACTCACGGACAGTTTCCCGTCGCTGGTTTTCAAGACCAGTGCCTTAAACCGCTCGGCCACGCTTCCACGCGAGGCGGCATTGTAACCGAAATGCCGCGGTGTCGACCGGAGTTGGCACTTCAGTGCTTACTCCGGTCCCATGCTTTGCACTTGTCGCTTCAATCGTCGCGCAGGAACAATTCCTGCAGGTCGTTGAGGAAACGCTGGCCGAGCGGCGTCGGCGCGATCTGCGCGAAATCGCGCGAGATCAGCCCGCGCTGTTCCGCTTCCTTCAATGCCGGCTCGATCGTGCTCATCGGCAGGCCCGTGCGTTCGACGAAGCTGTGCACGGGGAAACCCTCGGCGAGCCGCAGCGTGTTCAGCATGAACTCGAACGGCAGGTCGCGCGCGCCGACTTCACGCTCTTCCTGCACGGCCGTGCCGGCCATCGCCTGCTCGATGAAGGTCGCCGGATGCTTGTAGCGTGCCTGCCGCAGGATCCGGTTCGGGAACGACAGCTTCGTGTGGGCACCCGCACCGATCCCGAGGTAGTCGCCGAAGCGCCAGTAGTTCAGGTTGTGCTTGCACTGATGATTCGGCTTCGCATAAGCGGACACTTCGTAGCGCCCGTAGCCGGCCTCGGCCGTGCGTGCGTGGATCCATTCCTGCATGTCGGCCGACGCGTCGTCGTCGGGGACGACGGGCGGAAACTTCGCGAACAGCGTGTTCGGCTCGAGCGTCAGGTGATACAGCGACAGATGCGGCGGCGCGAACGACAGCGCGGTCTCGATGTCGGTGCGGCATTCGTCGAGCGTCTGGTTCGGCAGCGCGAACATCAGGTCGAGGTTGAAGTTGTCGAACGTCGTCGCGGCGATCTCGACCGCCGCACGCGCCTGCGCGGTGTCGTGGATCCGGCCGAGCGCCTTCAGGTGCGCTTCGTTGAAGCTCTGGATGCCGACCGACAGGCGATTCACGCCGCTCGCGCGGAACTGCGCGAACTTCGCGGCCTCGAACGTGCCCGGATTCGCCTCGAGCGTGATCTCGGCATCGGCGTCGAGCGGCAGCAACGCGCGCACGTCGGACAGCATCCGATCGAGGCCGGCCGCCGACAGCAGGCTGGGCGTGCCGCCGCCGATGAACACGGTGTGCACCTGCCGTCCCCACACGAGCGGCAGCGCCTGCTCGAGATCGGCGCGCAGCGCGTCGAGATACTCGGTCTCCGGAAACCGTTCGCCTTTCCACTCGTGCGAGTTGAAATCGCAGTACGGGCACTTGCGCACGCACCACGGAAAATGCACGTACAGCGCGAGCGGCGGCAGCGACGTGAGCCGCACCTGTCCGGGCGACGTGAAGGTCGCGACGACGCGCGCGCCGGTTTCCGCGGCCTGGCTCATGCCACCTCCTGCAGCGAATGGATATCGGGCGCGATCATGTTTCCTCCGCGAGCCGTGCAAGCAGCGCCTTCAGCGCGAGCGCGCGATGGCTGTGCGTGTTCTTCACCGCCGGCTCGAGTTCGGCCGCCGTCGCACCGAGCGTTGGCAGGTAGAAATACGGGTCGTAGCCGAATCCGTGCTCGCCGCGCGGCGCGTCGACGATCTCGCCGGCCCAGCGCCCTTCGGCGAACAGCGGCTCGGGATCGTCCGCATGGCGCACGAGCGCGAGCACGCAGCAATAGTATGCGCGCCGGTCGTCGACGCCGCGCAGCTGCTCGACGAGATACGCGTTGTTCGCCGCGTCGCCCTTGTCGCGGCCCGCGCGCTGTGCGTAGCGTGCCGAATAGACGCCCGGCGCGCCGCGCAGCACGCGCACGCACAGGCCCGAATCGTCGGCGATCGCCGGCAGCCCGGTGAGCCGCGACGCATGCCGCGCTTTCGTCAGCGCGTTCTCGATGAACGTGCCGAACGGCTCTTCCGCCTCGGGCACCGCCAGGTCGCCCTGCGGGACGATCTCGATGCCGACCGTCGAGAACAGCGCGGTGAATTCGCGCAGCTTGCCCGGGTTGTTCGACGCGAGAACGATGCGCGACAGCGGCGCGAGGGTGCGGTCGTCAGGCATGACTGGCGCCCAGGACGTCCTTCTGCAGCTGCACGAGCTCGCCGATCCCGCCCTGCGCGAGGTCGAGCAGCGCGTTCATCTCGGCGCGCGAGAACGGCACGCCTTCGGCCGTGCCCTGGACTTCGACGAAACCGCCTGCGCCCGTCATCACGACGTTCATGTCGGTATCGCAGCGCGAATCTTCCGCGTAGTCGAGATCCAGCACCGGCGCGCCTTCGTACACGCCGACCGAGATCGCGGCGACGTGGTCGGTGATCGGCGAGCGGGTGAGCTTGCCGGCCGCAATCAGCTTCGACACGGCGTCGTGCGCGGCGACGAAGGCACCGGTGATGCTTGCCGTGCGCGTGCCGCCGTCGGCCTGGATCACGTCGCAGTCGATATGGATCGTGCGCGGGCCGAGCGCTTCAAGATCGAACACCGCGCGCAGCGCGCGGCCGATCAGGCGCTGAATTTCCTGCGTGCGACCCGTCTGCTTGCCGCGTGCGGCTTCACGGTCGCTGCGCGTGTGCGTCGCGCGCGGCAGCATCCCGTATTCGGCGGTCAGCCAGCCTTGCCCGCGGTCGCGCAGGAAGTCGGGCACGCGCTCGGCGACGCTCGCGGTACACAGCACCTTGGTATCGCCGAATTCGACCAGCACCGAGCCTTCGGCGTGTTTCGTGTAGTGGCGCGTCAGGGCGACCTTGCGCAGTTCATCGGCGCGGCGGCCGCTGGGGCGGGAAAGGGAAGACGTCATGTGGGGATCGCGGAAGGAGGGGAAACCGCGATTTTAGCGCCGAACGGCGCCCTTGCCCGGCGGAGAGCTCCGCAAAAATGGGATAATGCGCGCTTCCCGCCCCGCGCTTTCCGATGCGCCGGGCGCCTCGACATATCCCCGCCCGCGAGGGCACCCAGACGGCGAGACGAACCATGATCTACAGCATGACGGGCTACGCGAGCGCGACGCGCGAACTCGTGACGGCCACCGGCAATGGCGGCACCAGCGTGTCGGTCGAACTGCGCACCGTGAACTCGCGCTTCCTCGACCTGAATTTCCGGATGCCGGACGACGTGCGCGCGTGCGAACCCGCGCTGCGCGAAATGCTGATGAACAAGCTGTCGCGCGGCAAGGTCGACGTGCGCATCAACCTGCAGCGCGGCGAACAGAGCATCGGCGCGGGCGCGCTGAACCAGTCGGCGCTCGGTCAGCTCGCCGATCTCGAGCGCGCGGTGCTCGACTCGTTCCCGGGCGTCGGCCGCCTGCGCGCGGGCGAGATCCTGCGCTGGCCCGGCGTGCTGGCCGAAAGCGGCGTGTCGGCTGACGCGATCCGCGACGCGGTGCTCGCATGCGGCAAGGAAGCGATCGGCGAGCTCGTCGTCGTGCGTTCGCGCGAAGGCGCGCAACTGGCGACGATGCTGTTGACGAATGTCGCCGAGATGGAAGCGATCGTCGCGCGCATCACGCCGCTCGTGCCGGAGCTGATCGCGAAGCATCAGCAGAAGATCGTCGAGCGGCTGCAGGAAGCGCTCGGCATAGCGGCGCCCGAAGGCAGCGCGCCGATCGTGACGCGCGAGGAAGCCGCGGAGCGCATTCGTCAGGAAGTGACGATGTACGGGATCCGGATCGACATCGCGGAAGAGCTGTCGCGCCTCACCGCGCACCTGAACGAAACGCGCCATGTGATCGAGAAGGGCGGCCGCGTCGGCAAGCGTCTCGACTTCATGATGCAGGAATTGAATCGCGAAGCGAACACGCTCGGCTCGAAGGCGGCGGCGAAGGAACTGGCCGACGCATCGATGGCGCTCAAGCTGTTGATCGAGCAGATGCGAGAGCAAGTGCAAAACCTGGAGTAAACGAGATGAAACGACCCCCACGCTCACGTTGTTCGCTGCCCCCCGAGGGGGCGGTCAGCCTCCTTGGGGCGGCCCGGCGGAGGCTGACATGACCGAATCCACCCGCGACGGCCACGCGTCGCATTCGCTGCACGGCGGCGTCTATCCCGGCAACCTGTTCATGGTCGTCGCGCCGTCGGGCGCGGGCAAGTCGACGCTCGTGAATGCGCTGCTGTCGAAGGACAGCGACATCTGCCTGTCGATCTCGTACACGACGCGCAAGCCGCGCCCGGGCGAACAGGACGGCCAGCACTATCACTTCACGACCGTCGACGATTTCCGCACGCGTCACGCGGCGCACGAATTTCTCGAGAGCGCGGAAGTGCACGGCAACTACTACGGCACGTCGCGCGTCTGGATCGAAGAGCAGATGAAGAACGGCCACGACGTGCTGCTCGAAATCGACTGGCAGGGCGCATTGCAGGTGAAGAAGCAGTTCCGCAACGCGGTCGGCATCTTCATCCTGCCGCCGTCGCTCGACGCGCTCGAAGAGCGTCTGAAGAAGCGCGGCCAGGACGAGCCGAACGTGATCACGCGCCGTCTGCTGGCCGCCGGCAGCGAGATCGCGCACGCGTCGGAAGCGGAATACGTGGTGATCAACGAGAATTTCGAGCGTGCGCTCGCGGAGCTCGAATGCATCGTCGCGGCGACGCGCCTGCGCTTTGCTTCGCAGTACGCGCGACACACGGAGCTGTTCATCGAGCTCGGCATCCATCTGCCCCACGCGGATTGACGCGGGGGCAGAGGGACATAAGGTAGAATAAGGACTATATTCAGAAGGAATTACCACCATGGCTCGCATTACCGTCGAAGACTGCCTGAAGCAAATCCCGAACCGCTTCGAACTGGCGCTCGCCGCCACCTATCGCGCGCGGCAGCTCGCGCAAGGCCATACGCCGAAGATCGAAAGCCGCGACAAGCCGACGGTCGTCGCGCTGCGCGAAATCGCCGCCGGCCAGGTCGGCGTCGAGATGCTGAAAAAGGTGCCGGTGTAACGCGCATCCGGCCCGTTCCAGCCATGTAATCCACGCGCGCAACGACTCGACCTGGAGGCGAATATGAGCACCACCCCATCGTCCGCCTCCGCGGATTCGACCACCGAAGCCACGGCCCAGTCGCCTGCGCGCCAGTACATCGACGCGGTCCTCGAACAGTCCTTCCGGCATCTGTTCGGGCCGACCGCCACTCCGGAGCAGCCGCGCAAGCACGGCGTCGTTTCGATTGCGAAACTGACGGCCGCGCTTGCCGAGTATCTCGCTCCGGACGAAATCAAAGAGGTCAAGGCGGCGTTCCACTTCAGCGACGAAGCCCACCTCGGTCAATATCGCCAGAGCGGCGAGCCCTATATCACCCATCCCGTCGCCGTCGCGGAAATCTGCGCCGGCTGGAAGCTCGACGCGCAGGCCGTGATGGCCGCGCTGCTGCACGACGTGATGGAAGACCAGGGGGTGACCAAGAGCGAGCTGGCCGAGCGGTTCGGCCCGAAGGTCGCCGAACTGGTCGACGGCCTGTCCAAGCTCGACAAGATGGAATTCCGCAGTCGCGAGGAAGCGCAGGCGGAAAACTTCCGCAAGATGCTGCTCGCGATGGCGCGCGACGTGCGCGTCATTCTCGTCAAGCTCGCCGACCGCCTGCACAACATGCGCACGCTCGGCGCGGTGCCGATGGAAAAGCGCCGCCGCGTCGCGCGGGAAACGCTCGACATCTACGCGCCGATCGCACACCGGCTCGGGTTGAACAACACGTATCGCGAGCTGCAGGACATGAGCTTCGCGAACTTCAACCCGCATCGCTACGCGACGCTCGAGAAGGCCGTGAAGGCGGCGCGCGGCAACCGCCGCGAAGTGATCAGCAAGATCCTCGAGGCCGCGCAGCGCGCGATGGCCGACGCGAAGATCGATGCCGAGATCACCGGCCGCGAAAAGACCATCTACAGCGTCTACCGGAAGATGCGCGACAAGCAGCTGTCGTTCTCGCAGGTGCTCGACGTGTACGGCTTTCGCGTCGTCGTCGACAGCGCGCTCGACTGCTACACGTGCATCGGCGCGCTGCACGCGCTGTACAAGCCCGTGCCCGGCAAGTTCAAGGACTACATCGCGATCCCGAAAATCAACGGCTATCAGTCGCTGCACACGACGCTCGTCGGCCCGTTCGGCGCGCCGATCGAGTTTCAGGTGCGCACGCGCAAGATGCACGAGATCGCAGAGGCAGGGGTCGCCGCGCACTGGCTGTACAAGAACGGCAGTGCGGATCTCAGTGACGTGCAGAAGCGCGCGCACCAGTGGCTGAAGTCATTGCTCGACATCCAGAGCGAAGCTGGCGATTCGAGCGAATTCCTCGAGCACGTGAAGATCGACCTGTTCCCCGACGCGGTCTACGTGTTCACGCCGAAGTCGAAGATCATGGCGTTGCCGCGCGGCGCGACGGCGCTCGATTTCGCGTATTCGATCCACAGCGATCTCGGCAACCAGTGCGTGGCCGTGAAGATCAACAACGAGCTGCTGCCGCTGCGCACCGAGCTGAAGAGCGGCGACATCGTCGAGGTGATCACCGCGCCGTATTCGAAACCGAACCCGGCATGGCTCGGCTTCGTGCGGACCGGCAAGGCACGCTCGGCGATTCGTCACTACCTGAAGACGATGCGGTTGAACGAGTCGGTGCAGCTTGGCGAGCGGCTCGTCGACCAGAGCCTGAAGGGCTACGGCCTCGCGCTGGCCGACGTCGAGCCGGAAGTGTGGGAGAAGCTCGTGCAGTGGACGGGCAACAAGAGCCGTCAGGAAATTTTCGCGGACATCGGCCTTGGCCGCCGCGTTGCCGCGGTGATGGCCAAGCGCATCGAGGTGCTGATGAGCGGCCGCGACGCGGACGACGATCTGCCGAAGTCCGAGCGGCATCCCGCGCATCATGCGCCGCCGGTCGTGATTACCGGCACCGAAGGGATGTCCGTGCAGTTGTCGGCATGCTGCCGGCCGATTCCGGGTGACGCGATCATGGGCTACATCGGCATCGGCCTGGGGATGGCGATTCATACGACCGATTGCCGCGTGGCGCAGCGTATTCATCGCCGCGATCCGGGCCGCTGGATCGACGTCGAATGGGCGCCGCAGCCGGGCCGCCTGTTCGATGTCACGGTGAAGGCGCTCGTGAAGAACACGAAGGGCATCTTTGCGCGCGTGGCGGCGGACATCACGTCGGCCGACGCGAACATCGTTCACATCGCGATGGACGAGGACCTGACGCACGAATCGACGGTGCTGCGCTTCGTGATCCAGGTCAGCGACCGCGTGCATCTCGCGAACGTGATGCGGCGCGTGCGAACCAACCCGGACGTGATGCGGATCATGCGCGAGCGGTCCACCGACGATGGTGCGCATGCGCGCCACGACGGCGGCATGCGCATCGAGCGCGAGCGGCAGGATTATTGACGCGTGCCCGTTGCGGGCGATCGATCAGCGGCGGCCAATGGCCGCCGTTTTCATTTGCGCTGCGGAGCGAAACTGCGGCGTTGCCGGGGCCTTCCGAGGTCGGTCGGGCGAACGATGCCATGACGCGAGCAAGGGGCGAGGGGAGGCAGAAAAGAAAAAGGGCTTTCCCGGAGGAAAGCCCTTTTAAGATGGCGCGGCTGGCAGGATTCGAACCCACGACCCCTTGGTTCGTAGCCAAGTACTCTATCCAACTGAGCTACAGCCGCACGCAAAACGGTACTGCTTAACTGTCGGAACCTTCTGCGATGGGAAGGTCCCCAAAAAGATGGCGCGGCTGGCAGGATTCGAACCCACGACCCCTTGGTTCGTAGCCAAGTACTCTATCCAACTGAGCTACAGCCGCACGCAAAAACAAAAAGCTACTGCTTCGAACTGAAAGGGCCTTCGGTTGGGAAGGCCCTCGGAAAAAGTGGCGCGGCTGGCAGGATTCGAACCCACGACCCCTTGGTTCGTAGCCAAGTACTCTATCCAACTGAGCTACAGCCGCACGCAGAAGCGAAATTATAGCAGGGTTGTATAAAAAGGGAAGCCTTATTCGCGAATTACGCTGCGTGGCCTTGCCGGGGCGCCCATCGTGTACCCTTGGAGCATCAATCATCCAGGTTTTGAATCTGCATCATGAACAAGGCGTTTGTCAAAGAGTCGGACGGTGACGACGACGATCTCGACCAGGCTCAACCCGCGATTCCGGCGGGCGCGAAGAACTACATCACGCCGGCCGGCCACAAGCGGCTGCGGGACGAGTTGCTGAGCCTGATCGACGTCGAGCGCCCCGAGGTCGTGCGGCTCGTGTCGTGGGCCGCGTCGAACGGCGATCGGTCGGAGAACGGCGACTATATCTACGGCAAGCGGCGGCTGCGCGAGATCGATCGCCGCATCCGCTTCCTGACGAAGCGGCTCGACCTCGCCGAAGTCGTCGACGCGAGCCGGCAGGAGAATGTCGACCAGGTGTTCTTCGGCGCCACGGTCGATTACGAGACGCCGGACGGCGAGGATCACACGATCACGATCGTCGGGATCGACGAGGTCGATCTCGACCACGGCTGCGTCAGCTGGATTTCGCCGGTCGCGCGTGCGCTGATCAAGGCGAAGATCGGCGATACCGTTACGCTGATGACGCCGGCCGGCCCGCAGCCGATCGACGTGCTCGACGTTCGTTACCCGGCATCGGGCAAGGCCTGAGCGGCGGCCGGGTTAGTCCGGCAAAGAAAAAGCGCCCCAATGGGGCGCTTTGTCGTCCGGCGGGCAGCGGATGTGCCGGTTGCTCAGAAGCGATGACGCAGGCCGGCCGTGACCGCGATCTGCTTGTTGGTCGATGACGCAGCGCCCAGCCCGTTGATGTTGGCGCCGAGGTCGAGGCCGTCGTTGTTGACCTTCTGGAATTCGCCCTGCAGGTAGACGTCGGTGCGCTTCGACAGCGCGTAGTCGGCTTGCAGGTTGAACTGGTGCCAGGTCGGCTTGTCGCCGGCCAGACGGCCTTGCGTGTACGTGTAGGAGCCGGCGAGCGACAGTGCCGGCGTCAGCGCGTAGCGGCCGTTCACTTCATAGTTGCTGAAGCGCGCGGTTCCGCCGAGGCCCGTGATGCCGCCGGACACGCCGGACTGGCCCGCGCTGATCGCGCGGATGCCGGTGAGGCGCGTCTGCGTGAACACGAAGCCGACCGTGGCGGGGCCGAACCCGTAATTCAGGCCGGCGCCCCAGGTACGCTGCACGCGCGACGCGAAGGTCCAGTCGCCGGTCACCGCGCCCGGATCGGTTGCGGCCTGCGCGAGTGCGTTCACGTCGCTGTTCAACTGCAAATAGGCCGCGGCGAAGTTGAAGCCCAGGTAGCTGTACGACACGCCGCCGCTATACGCGCGGTTGTTCGCGAACGCCGTCGAGTTCGAGAACCCGTACAACGCACCGAACTTGAGGCCGCCGTAGTTCGCGCTCTGGTACTTGACCGAGTTGTTGATCCGGAACGAGTTGTTCAGGTTGTCGTTGTCGAACGGGTGGGCGAACTGGGTGCCGCCGTACTGCGTCCCGGTCAGCGACAGCGGCCCGAGATAATCGACGACGCTGTCGTACTGACGGCCCAGGGTCAGCGAACCGTAGCTGTTGTGCGATAGGCCGACAAACGCCTGCCGGCCGAATTCGCGGCCGTTTTGCTTCAGCGCGCCGTTATTGATGCCGAAACCATTTTCCAGCGTGAAGATCGCTTTCAGGCCGCCGCCGAGATCTTCGGTGCCGCGCAAGCCCCAGCGGCTGCCGTTGACCGAACCGCTCGTTTCCTGCCAGTTGCTGTGGCCGCCCTGATTGTTCGTGTAGGTGATACCTGCATCGATCAGGCCGTATAGCGTAACGCTGCTTTGTGCATGTGCTGCAGTAACGAATACACCCGACAACGCGGTGACGATCAGGGTTTTTTTCATGGATCTGTCTCCAAACAGGATGATGTCGATCGAACCTGCTGCGGACTGGCATGTTTTGCTTGACGCTTTTGCCGGTCCGGCAGAGCGGCGGTGCGCTTATCAGAAAGCCATCTTCAGTGTACGGAGTGCGCGGAGCGGGGGAGGATCACGCTTTAAGCAATAATGTATTTTGGAATCCGCAAAGATCGACGAGCTGGCGCAAACGATTGCCCATCAAGGGTTTGCGGCGGTGCAGCGAAAAAAATGGGGATCAGGACTACGTAACGGGCGTTGCGTGATCGCGACAGCGATCAGCGGCAGGCGGTGGAGGCCGTAGTGCGATTATTGACACATCGGCAATAGAGGTTTGTGTGGAGCATGAATAATGAAAGGTTGATCTCTCGTTATACTGCGATCTCTGCTTTCCGAAGCAGACTTTTTCGTTGACGGAAAAGATCTCCAAACCTTTGTCGGCGCGACTTCCCAGTCGCGCTTTTTTTTTGCCCCGCTGCCGGTGCGCTATTGCGCGTACGAGCGCCGCTTGCGCTTGGTCGCAGGCGCGGCTTCCTCGGTTTCGGTTGTCGGGGGCGTGTAGGTCCAGTCTTCCATCACGTAGTGACGGGCATCCAGCGGCGAGGCGAGCAGGTTCTGCCAGTGATCACCGTGCCAGGTCGTATCGAACTCGGTGTCGCACGGCGCTTCGCGAGCGGACTCGGCCAGGGCGCGGGACTTGCGGCGTACGCGTCCGAGCCGGCTCGCGAAGCGCTTGATTCCGTCCAGCCACATGACCCTCTCCTTCCTTTCGGCGTTGAGGCAGCATGTCAATGTCCCCGGGTTTGCGCAACCCGGAAAAAACCCGAGGATTTTACCGAGTCGATTTGTCCCCGGTAGGAATTTCACGGGAAAGATTATCGGTGAACCGATCCCGGTAATGTTGACAGGTTTTTGGTGCGAATTAATTAATTAAAGGCGGCGGTGTACCGATTCCAATGGCATTAGCGCTTTTCTGATAAAACAGTCGCTAAAAATTTCCTTGACGCACCCGGATTGTCCATTTTATAAAGTCAGCACTCCGTCCTCGGGCGGCGTGCTGGTGCAGGTGCTGGCGCAATGTTTCGGGATTTCGGGAAACGGCTATAAAAATAGCTTTTTTGATCTAATCGAGTGGGGAACGAAGACATGGATACCGGTATCGTGAAATGGTTTAACGATGCTAAAGGTTTCGGCTTTATTACGTCGGACAATGGCGGTGAAGATTTGTTTGCGCACTTTTCCGAAATCAAGATGGACGGCTTCAAGACGCTGAAGGAAAACCAGCGTGTTTCGTTCGACGTCAAAGTCGGGCCGAAAGGCAAGCAGGCAGCGAATATCCAGGCGGTCTGACGCGCCGCGCATTGCCGATCACGACCGGCCCCCGTTTAGCGGGGGCTTTTTGTTTTCTGGGGGACGGAACATTCCGGTTCGGGCTGGCCGGGAGCACGCATGCCGGTGCATACTCACGGAAGCACCGTTTTCCTGTCTTTTCATGTCCGATTCCCGTCCGTCCGATCCCGCCAGCGAGCAGCCGCTCGTCTTCGTCGACCTTGAAACCACCGGCGGATCGCCTGCCGAGCACCGCATCACCGAAATCGGCGTGGTCGAAATCGGCCCGCTCGGCGTGTCGACGTGGACGACGCTCGTCAATCCGGACCAGTCGATTCCGCCGTTCATCCAGCAACTGACGGGCATTTCGGACGCGATGGTGCGCGACGCACCGTCGTTCGCGTCGCTTGCGCCGGCGCTGTTCGAGCGGCTCGACGGCAAGCTGTTCGTCGCGCACAACGCGAGTTTCGACCGCGGTTTCCTGCGCGCCGAATTCGAGCGCGCCGGCCTCGCGTTCAATCCCGATGTGCTGTGTACGGTGCGGCTGTCGCGCGCGCTGTTTCCGCGCGAGTCACGGCATGGACTCGACGCGTTGATCGAACGGCATGGCCTCGTTCCGGCTGCGCGCCACCGGGCGCTGGCGGACGCCGACCTGATCTGGCAGTTCTGGCGCCAGTTGCACGACATCGTGCCGCTCGAGCGGCTGCGCGACCAGATCGCGCGCACGACGCGCCACTTCCGTCTGGCCGGCGACCTGACCGAGGCCTGGCTCGATACCGCGCCCGCCGGGTGCGGCGCGTACGCGCTGTTCGGGGAGGGTGACGCGGCGCTCTACGTCGGCCGCAGCGTGCGCGTGCGGCAGCGGCTGCGTGCGCTGCTGACCGGCGAGCGCCGATCGTCGAAGGAAATGCGGCTCGCGCAGCAGGTGCGGCGCGTCGAATGGCGCGAGACCGGCAATGAACTGGGTGCGATGCTCGCCGAAGCGCAATGGATCGCGCGGCTGCGCCCGTCGTACAACCGGCGCCCCGCGGCGGACACTGCCCGTGCCGGCGGTGCGCCCTGGCCGTTCGAGGGCGCCGTTGCGTTCGAGGCGAACGGCGAGCGCCGTCTGTTTCACGTGATCGACGGCTGGCGCTATCTCGGCTCGGCGGAGTCGCTCGACGCGGCTGCGCGGCTCGTGGCCGACGCGGAAGAGGGTGCGTTCGAACCCTTCACCCACCGCCTGCTGCAGACGCATCTCACGCGCGGCCTGCAATTGATTCCGCTCGCCGCGCTCACGCTCGCGGGTTGAGCGCAGCGGCGCGTTCCGCGTCCCGCCGTGTCAGCCGATCGCGCTTGCGCCGCCGGCCGAGCAGACGTGCGACAGCGCGGTGTCGAGTGCTTGCGTCTGCATGGAGTCGTAGCGCGTGAGCGTCTTCCAGTTCGCGATGCTGCGCGCGAGCCGCGCCTGGCAATCGGGCGCATTGCGCAGTGGCGCGACCTGGGCGAGGCCGGCAAGCATTTTCTGCGTCAACCGGTCGAGCGCCGGGCGCGTGCTGGTCGCGAGATCGGGCGGTGTGCCCTCGGGCGGCCGCGTCGCACGCCAGGTCGCGAACAGGGCGTTCTGCACGTCCTTGCTCGCGGCAATCTGATCCTCGAAGAACGTCCGTGCGAACGTAGGATCGACGCCGGCCTGTGCCGCGCGCTTTTCGACCGATGCGAGCAGTGCCGCTTCGCGCGGCTGGTCCTCGATCGCCTTGTGATTCGCCCATTTCCAGCGCGCGACCGGTTCGGCGAGCGCGAGGCGCTGCGACGCGAGCGCGACTACGTTGGTGAGGGCGGTGTCGTCGCCGTCTGCGCTGGCGATGCGCGGCGACGAAAAGAGGGCGACGCCGAGCGCGGCGACAGCAACGCTGGCACGAATGGCTTGCTTCATCGGAATGATCAGGAGAGCCGGGCGGGCCGGAGGTGGAAAACCAGAAGAATAGACGAAGACAGTCGCGCGGCGTAGCGACGCGACAGGAGAATCAGCAGGCGAGCTGATCCGGCACCGTCAGGCTGTTGCGGCCCGGGTGCGAGGCGAATTGCGCGCGATGCGCAGAGATGAACCGCACGATAGCGATGATCGACACGTGGCGGTTACAGAACCGAACAGGCGTTCACTTCGGCGAGTACAGCTTGTGCTGCTCGTCGAAGAATGCCCGAACGTGCTCGGGCAATTCGGCGAGGAATTCCACGCCGACGGGTTCCGGATCCGGGCTCATCACTTGCTCGGGCGGTGGCATGCGAGTTGGTCTTTCGTCCATGGTCGTTTCTCCAGCAGGTTGGATAATTATCAACCTCGTGCTTGGATTTATGCCAGAGGCGAATCGTTAGATTTTGTCTCTGTTGTATTAACGGCACATGCGCTGCGATGCTAAGTGTGATGCCGACTATTGCATCATGCGCAATCGGCAACAATCGGGCCGCTTGTTATACTTGCGCGCACTTTTTCCTGGGCCGCGATGAAACGAACGACGCGATGGATCAGCCTCGTCTGGCTGGCGCTGGTACTGAACGTACTGTCGCCCGTCATCGGCTACGCGCGTCTTGCGTCGAGCGGTTCCGGCGAGCTCACGCTCGAGTTGTGCAGTGCAGCGGGCGCTCGCCAGATCGTGCTCGCGCAGTCGGGCGACGACCGCGCCACGTCGTCGTTCGACCATGCCGGCGTGCCGCACTGCGTGTACTGCCCGGGCTTCGCAGCGAACGTCGCGCTCGGCACGAGCCTGCCCGCGATGCCGGGCTTCGTGCGGACGTTCGCCTACCGCGCGGCCGCCCCGGCCGTTCCCGATTTTCCCCGCAAGGGCATCCGTCTCGCGCAGCCGCGCGCCCCGCCTGAAAACACCTCGATCTGATTGATGTCGTTCGCGCGCCCCCGTGGCGCGCGTGCCGCCCGCGGCCGGGTCCGCGCGCCGCGCCGTCCGTGCGCGGCGCGCGCTCGTGTCCGGCGGCGTCCGATCACGTTTTCAGGAAATCATTCATGTTGTCTACCTTCGCCGCGCGGCCGTCGCGCGGACGGCTCGCGCTCGCGTGCGCGGCCGCTTTTGCGTGGCCGGCCGCCCAGGCTGCCACGACGGACGACGCACGCGTCGATCCCGCTCGCAGTGGTGTCGATCGTCCCGCTGGTGCCGCCGTGCCGTCCGCGCCGTCCGGCGATACGCTGACCGCCGTCAGCGTCACCGCGCAGCGGCAACCCGTCGATCCGGATACGCCGGCCGTCGTCCAGTCGATCACGCGCGAGCAGATCGATGCGCACACCAACGTCACCACCGAGGACGCGCTGAAGTACGCGCCGAACCTGATGGTCCGCAAGCGCTATATCGGCGACCGCAACAGCGTGTTTGCGGGCCGCGACTTCAACGAACTGCAGAGCGCGCGCGGGCTCGTCTACGCCGATGGCGTGCTGCTGTCGAACCTGCTCGGCTCGAGTTATGCGTACCCGCCGCGCTGGTCGCTGATCCCGCCCGACGACATCGTGCGCGTCGATGTGCTCTATGGCCCCTTTTCCGCGCTGTATCCCGGCAACTCGATCGGCTCGACCGTGCTGCTCACGACGCGCCAACCGGAAAAGCTCGAGGCGTCGCTGTCGACGCAATTCTTCACGCAGCGCTACCACGACGGCTACGGATTCGCGGACAGCTTCGGCGGCAACCACCAGACCGCGCGGATCGCGAACCGCGTCGGCCGGTTCTGGTTCGCGTTGTCGCTCGACCGGCTGGAGAACAACGGCCAGCCGATGCAGTATGCGAGCCCCAATTCGGCCTACAACCCGAAGCTGGGTGCCGCCGTGCCCGTGACGGGCGCCGCGACCGACATCGGGCCCAATGGCAAGCCGCGGACGATCGTCGGCGCGCAGACGATCGAGCGGACCGAACAGATCAACGAGACGGTCCGGATGGGCTACGCGTTCACCGACCACGTCGATGCGACGCTCACGCTCGGACACTGGGAGAACCACTACCGCCAGCACGGCGAAACCTTTCTGCGCGATGCGGCCGGCAACCCGGTCTACGGCGGCAACGTGTCGATCGGCGGCCAGAACATGACCGTCGCGCCGAATGCGTTCGCGCCGCAGCGCGGCGACCAGGAGAACTGGCTGTACGCGCTCGGCCTGAACGGCCGGCTCGATTCCGGCTGGCGGCTGTCGGGCGTCGTGTCCGCGTACGACGTGTCGCGCGACGTGCTGCGCGCGGCGTCGACCGTGCAAGGCGGCGCGGGCACGCTGTTCCAGGGTGACGGCACGGGCTGGCGCACGCTCGACCTGAAGGCCGAGGCGCCGGAGGTGAAGGGCCACACGTTCACGTTCGGCTATCACTACGACAACTACTTCCTGCGCAACGTCACGTACAACACGGCCGACTGGCTGGCCGGGCCGACCACGTCGCTGTCGAGCGTCTATCGCGGCGACACGCGCACGCAGGCGCTGTTCGCGCAGGACGCGTGGCGCTTTGCGCCGGGCTGGCTCGCGACGCTCGGGCTGCGCTACGAGCGCTGGGATGCGTACGGCGGCGCACTCGGCAACGCGGCGGGCACGCTCGGTTATGCGGACCGCGGCGCGAACGCGCTGTCGCCGAAAGTCGCGCTGCAATGGGACGCGACGGACGTCTGGCGCTTCCGGCTGTCGTTCGCGACCGGCACGCGTTTTCCGACGGTCGGCGAACTGTTCCAGGGCACGATCTCGAACAACGCGATCGTCAACAACAACCCGAACCTGCGGCCTGAAAAGGCGATCGACTGGGACTTCACGGCCGAACGCGACGTAGGCGTCGGTGTCGTGCGCGCCAGCGTGTTCCAGAGCGACCTGCGCGACTCGATCTACAGCCAGACGACCGTGTCGGGCGCGTCGACCGTCACCAACATCTCGAACGTCGACCGCGTACGCGTGCGTGGCGTCGAACTTGCGTTCAGCGGCGAAAACGTCGGGCTGCGCGGGCTCAATCTCGATGCCAACGTGTCGGCAAGCAACGCGCAGATCCTCGCCGATGCCGCGAACCCCGCGTATGTCGGCTCGCGCTTTCCGCGTATTCCACGCATGCGCGCGAACCTGCTCGCGTCGTATCGCTTCGACGAGCATTGGCTCGCGAGTGTCGGCGTGCGTTATTCGGGCCGCCAGTTCAACACGCTCGACAACAGCGACGTGAATCCGGATGTCTACGGCGGCACGAGCTCGTTCACGGTCGTCGACCTGAAGGCGCGCTACCGCTTCGATCGTCACTGGACCGCGTCGGTCGGCATCGACAACCTGACGGACCGCCGTTACTACGTGTTCCACCCGTATCCGGGCCGTACTTTCTATGGAGAACTGAAATGGTCGCTGTGAAGTCGTTCGCGGCAGGCTGCGCGCTATGGCTCGCGGCGCTGTCGACCGCTGGCGCGCACGATGCCCAAGACGTGCCGAAGGCCGCCGATCCGCACGCCGCGCACATGAGCATGCAGGCCGCGCCTGCGCAGCAGAAGCAGCCGCTCGCGACGGGTGCGACGTTCGACGCGCGTCACCGGCTGTGGGTCGTGTGGGTCGAAGGCGCGCACGTCGTCGTCGTGCATTCCGACGACGCGGGCCGCACGCTGTCCGCGCCCGTCACCGTCAACGCGATGCCTGAGCCGATCTACACGAGTGCCGAGAATCGCCCGAAGATCGCGACGAGTCCGGACGGGCGAGCGGTGTACGTGTCGTGGTCGATGCCGCTCGATGCGCCATACACGGGTATGGTGCGCTTCTCGCGATCGCTCGACGGCGGTGCGACCTGGAGCGTGCCCGTTACCGTGCATCGCGACCGGCAGGCGATCACGCACCGCTTCGACATGATGGCCGTCGATCCGGCCGGCAACATCGCGATCGCCTGGATCGACAAGCGCGATCTCGTCGCGGCGAAGGCGGCTGGGCAGGCGTACGAAGGCGCGGCCGTCTACTACGCGGTGTCGCGCGACGGCGGTGCATCGTTCGAACCCGAACGCAAGGTGACCGACCACACGTGCGAATGCTGCCGGATTGCGATGGCGATCGATCCGGCCGGACGCATCGAGGCCGTGTGGCGCAACTTGTTTCCGGGGCAGATCCGCGATCACGCGCTTGCGGTGCTGCCCGTATCGGCGTCTGAGCCGGTCGTGCCGGTGCGCGCGACGTTCTCGAACTGGCATGTCGAGGCGTGCCCCGAGCATGGGCCGGCGCTGGCGATCACGCCGGACGGCACGCGCCATCTTGCCTGGTTCGGCGTGGTCGACGGTCATGCCGACGTGTTCTATTTGCGTATCGGCGCCGATGGCCGGCCGCGCGGTACGCCGTGGGCGTTCGGCGCGAATCCTGCGGTGCCCGGCGAGCAGGCGTCGCATGCGGCGCTCGTCGCGCGCGGCGACGTCGTGTGGCTCGCATGGAAGGCGTTCGACGGCGACACGATGCAGATCAAGCTGCGCCGGTCGGACGATCGCGGCGAGCACTGGTCGGCGCCGCGGGTGATCGCGTCGACGTCGGGTGCGAGCGACAACCCGCAACTGCTCGACGACGCGGGCCGCATCTACCTGTCATGGCGCACGCGCAACGACGGCTATCGGCTGATCGCCGTGGAGGGCGCGCCATGAAACGGCTGATTGTGTTGATCGGCATCGTGCTCGCGAGCGTGCCGGCGTGGGCCGGCAGCGAACTGCAGCCGCTGCGCGCGGCCGACGTCGCGCGCTTGTATGCAACGGCGCACGAGCGGCCGCTTGCGGTCGAGATCTGGTCGCTCGATTGCGGATACTGTCGCGAGAACGCCGCGCATCTGGTCGCGTGGCAGCGCCGTCATCCGGAGGTGCAACTCGCGATGGTCGCGATGGATGCGTACGACGACAACGACGGGGCGATCTCGCAGGCACTCGCGCAGATGAACCTGCCGCCGCAGGTCGCGCAGTATGCGAACGCGGAGCCGATGCCCGAGCGTCTGCGGGCGGCGCTCGATGCGGGATGGCGAGGGGAAATACCGCGTACCGTGTGGATCGGACGCGATGGCGCACGTGAAGCGCGCAGCGGATTGCCGACGGCCGATGTGCTCGACGGCTGGTTGCAGCGCGCGAAGCGCTGAAACAGCCGGTGGCGCGCGGCGAACGAGCCGCGCGCCGGCCTGATGCGAAAACGCGCCCGAAGGCGCGTGGAGAGAATCGTCAGGCCGCTCGCTTGAATAGCCGGATCACGAACAGCAGGATCACCGCGCCGACGACCGCGACGATCACCGAGCCGATGAAGCCGCTGCCGATGCTGATGCCGAGCAAGCCGGCGAGCCAGCCGCCGATCACCGCGCCGACGATCCCGACGATGATGTCGACGATCAGCCCGAAGCCGCCGCCCTTGACGAGCAAGCCGGCAAGCCAGCCGGCGATCGCGCCGATGATGAGCCACATAATCAAGCCATGAGTCATGGTGATGTCCTCTCCTTGGGTTGAGTCGAAATGACCGGACGCCGGCTGTCGCGCCGCAAGCTGGGTGAGGGCGGCATTGCGACCTGCCGCGCCGCCCACGCAATGTAACGCGATAGACGGGTCAGAATCGTTAAGTAATGTTATGCACCCTTATCCGGATTTTCCAGGAAATTTGTCTGCCCACGGCGCGGCGCGTGCGCGGACGACGCGTAACGAAATGAATTTGTAAGAAACAATCGAAGGTGACGTCCGTGGTTCGAGCGCCTCACCGTCCATGCGTCGATGCCGGCATGCCCGCCTCGGGCAGTCCGTCGCTTGCGTCGGCGATCAGCCGTGCGACGGTCGCGGTATCGCCGATCGCCTCGATCGACAGCAGTGCGAAACGGGCGAGAAAGAGCGATGCATCGGCTTCGCCGATACGGGTCATCGTGCGGCACAGGTCGGTGTAGAGGGTGTCGCGTTCGGCGTCGGTCATCATGCGGTTTCCTGAAGATCGGTTGCTGCGCACGGATGGAGTGCGCGCTCGAGCGCGGCGGCCACGTCGTCGGCGCGAGCGTCGTGCCAGCGGCCGAGGACGTGCCCGTCCGGACGCACGAGATAGACGGTGCCGTTGCGCGCGCCGTACAGGTCGAACAGCCGGCTGTTGTCGTCATGGCCGCCGCAGGCTGGTTGCTGCGGCGCCGCGTGCCGTGCGAGCGTGACGAGCGCGAACGGGATCCGCGCATCCCGCAGGCGCCGTTCGAGATCGGCCAGCGATGGATCGGGGGCACCGTCGGCCGTAAAGCAGAGCGCGGTGAAGCGCGCGGCGACGAGATCGGTCAGGTGGCCGCGGCGTGCGTCACCGCCGTGCGCGGCGTACAGCGTCAGCGGGCACTCCACGAGCACCGTGCCGGGTGCCGGGCCGGCCGCGAACGTATCGCGTTCGGCCGCGTTGAGCGGCGACGTCGAATATGCGATTGCCGACGTCTGGCGCGGGTTGATCAGCGAACGCAGCGCCGGATGCCGGACCGCGAGCGTCAGCACCGCCTTGCGCATCAGCTCGAATGCAAACGACGGCGGCGCCATGAACTCGGTGCTCTTCGTGCCGTAGCGCAGGTTCTCGTGCGTCGCGAACACGCGCTCGTCCGAGTAGCTGTCGAGCAGCGCATCCGATGCGATGCCGTGGAGCACGTACGCGAGTTTCCACGCAAGGTTGTCCGCATCGTCGATGCCCGAATTCGCGCCGCGCACGCCGAAGATCGGCACGAGATGCGCGGCGTCGCCGCAGAACAGCACGCGGCCGTGCCGGTAGCGCTCGAGCGTCAGCGCGTTCGCCTTGTAGATCGTGATCCAGATCGGCGACCAGTCGCCGTGCTCGCCCATCATGTCGAGCAGGTTCTGCACGCGCGGGATCACGTTCTCCGGCTTCACGGCCGCTTCGGCATCCTCGTCGTCGCGCAGCTGGTAGTCGATCCGCCACACGTTGTCGGGCTGCTTGTGGACGAGCACGGTCGAACCCGGGTTCGACGACGAATCGAAGTACGCGAGCCGTTCGGTCGGCCGGTCGCTGTCGAGCGCGATGTCGACGATCACATAACGACCCTCGTAGCTCGTGCCCTGGAGCGACAGGCCGAGCGCGTCGCGCATCGTGCTGCGTCCGCCGTCGCACGCGACGACCCAGTCGGCGTCGAGCGCGTAGCCGCCGAGCGGCGTGTCGACATCCAGACGCACGCCGTTCGGCTGCCGGGTCACGCCGGTGACCTTCGCCTGCCAGCGGATCTCGATGAGTTCGGGGCGGCGCAGCGCGGCGTCGAGCAGAAACTGCTCGATGTGATACTGCGCGAGATTCACCATCGGCGGCAGCTTCTGGTTTTCGTCCTGCGGCATCGTGAAATGCAGCACTTCGTCGCGACGGTAGAAGCTGCGTCCGCCGGTCCACGGCAGCCCTACGCGCAGGAAGTCGTCGAGCGCGCCGAGCCGCTCGATGATCTCGAGGCTGCGCCGCGAGATACAGATTGCGCGACTGCCGTGGCAGACCGCATCGTCGGCCTCGATCAGCGCGCTGCGGATGCCGTGGTTCGCGAGGCCGAGCGCGACGGTGAGGCCCACGGGGCCGCCGCCGACGATCGCGACGCGATGCCGGTGCGTATCGATGCCGGCGTCGCAGGCAGGCAGGTGCGCGGGATGGCGCTCGGCGACGAACGGATAGGGCTTGAATTCGATGGCCATCGTTGGCTTCCAGGGTAGTCCGGTTCGACAGGCACGCGTCGGTGGCGCGATGCGTGCAACAGGTCGCTGCAGTATGGAAGCCGGCCGGCCCGCCGCTGTCCCCATTCCGGGTACAACGGCGGGCTGGAATCATCTTGCTGCGCTTGCGGCGGGCAGATCGGGCAGAGGCGGGCTCAGGGCTGCATGCACAGTGCGAACAGCTCGCGCTGGCTCGAGATGCCGAGGCGCCGGTATGCGCGCTTCTGGTAGGTGACGACGCTCGATGCCTTCACGCCGATCGTCTCGCCGATCTCGTGCGCGGTCTGGCCTTCGAGTATGCCGCGCAGCACGTCGAGTTCTCGCTTGGACAGCGCGGGGCATGCATTGCGCAGTCGCGCGAGCATCCGTTGCGGGATGCCGATCTGCGCCGCGCCGGCAAGCGCGTAGTGATGCTTCGCGGCCTGCGCGATCAGCGGCGCGAGCGTTTCGATCGACGCGATCTCGCGCGGCTGGAACGTGCCGCTGCGATGTGCGCGGTACAGGTTGATCGACAGCCAGACCGCATCGCCGGGCTGCATCAGCAGCGCCAGCCGGTCGGACACATCGGGGCCGCGATAGCAGGCGGCGCGATACGCTTCGTGACCGATTTCGTCGCCGGTCTGCTGATGCAGCAGAAGGTCATGACGGCGTGCGCTGCGATGCGCGGTCGACACGATCTGCTGGTTGCCGTCGAGCGCGTAGAAATGTCGCGCGTAGGTGTCGGCGATGTCGCGCAGATAGCGGCCGCCGCGATGATCGGCGACCGACATCGTGCGTGGGCGGTTGCCGAATTCGTACGCGAAGATCGTGCACTGCGTGATCGACAGCGCATCGTCGAACAGTTTCAGGACTTCGGCCGCGAACGCGTTCGGATCGTTGCCGCCGATTGCGGCGACAAGTCCCGTCGCGCGGGATACGTCCAGTTGCCCGGTGAGATTCGGTCGCTCGAGACGCCAGGTGCGCATGATGCGAAGGAGAGGGCGGAGTGGTCCGGCGATTGTAATCGGCGGCGCGCGGCGCGTGAGTCGGGAGATGCCCGCAAGCGGAGATGGCGGGGAGAGGACGGGCGCGCGATTTTGGCGCCGGAAAAGAGAAAAGGTCTGACAAGCGATGCTTGTCAGACCTTTATGTCTTGGTGCCGGAGATAGGAGTCGAACCTACGACCTTCGCATTACGAATGCGCTGCTCTACCAACTGAGCTACACCGGCAGCAGAGAAATGAAATTATATGGTCAATTCCGAGATCTTGGCAATAGGTTTTGCGAATTTTTTTCAGCTTGCTGCGGCTGCTTCGCGAAACCATCGATCCGGCGGACTTTCCGCTTTCACTTCACTGCGATGCGACCGGTCAGGGCCACATCGCGAGGCGCGATTCTACTTGCGTCTCGCACCTCCGTCCAGTGCTGCAGTGCAAATTATTTCGCGTCGTCGTGATAGCCGGTCACACGCTCGACTTCGTTCTTCGAACCGAGGAACACGGGCACGCGCTGGTGCAGGCCCGTCGGCTGCACTTCCATGATGCGCTGCGTGCCGGTCGTCGCGGCACCGCCCGCCTGTTCGACGATGAACGACATCGGGTTCGCTTCGTACATCAGGCGCAGCTTGCCCGGGCGATCCGGCGTGCGCTTGTCGGCCGGGTACATGAAGACGCCGCCGCGGTTCAGGATACGGTGCACGTCGGCGACCATCGACGCGATCCAGCGCATGTTGAAGTTGTCGCCGCGCGGGCCGTCCTTGCCGGCGTTCAGTTCGTCGACGTAGCGCTTGACCGGGTCGTACCAGTGGCGCGCGTTCGATGCGTTGATCGCGTATTCGCGCGTGTCGGCCGGGATCTGCATGTTGCTTTGCGTGAGCACCCACGAGCCGACTTCGCGGTCGAGCGTGAAGCAGTTCACGCCGTTGCCGGTCGTCAGCACGAACACCGTCTGCGGGCCGTAGACGGCGTAGCCGGCCGCGACCTGCTGCGTGCCGGGTTGCAGGAACGACTCCTCGGTGGCCTGCTTGCCGTCCGGGCAGCGCAGCACCGAGAAGATCGTGCCGATCGACACGTTCACGTCGATGTTCGACGAGCCGTCGAGCGGGTCGAACACGAGCAGGTATTCGCCGCGCGGGTAGTTCGCGGGGATCGGGAAGAACGTTTCCATTTCTTCCGACGCCATCGCGGCGAGGTTGCCGCCCCATTCGTTCGCGTCGAGCAGGATCTCGTTCGACAGGATGTCGAGCTTCTTCTGCACTTCGCCCTGGACGTTCTCGCTGCCGGCGGTGCCGAGCGCTTCTCCGAGCGCGCCCTTCGACACGTTGTAGCTGATCGCCTTGCACGCGCGTGCGACGACTTCGATCAGCAGGCGCAGGTCGGCGGGGAGGTTGTTGGTCTCACGTTGCTGTTCGATCAGGAATTTCGACAGCGTGGTGCGGCGGGCAATGGACATGACAGACTCCGAAAGGCCAAAAGAATCCTTGAATGGCCGTAATTTTACCCGCCGCGCTTTCCGTGCCGCCGGCTTTTTTCGTCCGGTTACATGGCCGGGCGGCCGAGTCGGCCCGGTTTCAGGCGTCGGCGCCAGGCGGAATGCGCATGGCCGCGGCGGCCAACCGTGCGGTCGGACCCCGCGATCGGCCCCGGTGTCGGTTGCATTCGTGCAATAAAAAAGCCGGCGCCGCGACAGGCGGCGCCGGCTGTATCGCGCGTGCGCGATGCGGTCGATTGCGTTATGCGAGCGCCTTCTCGACGATCTCGCGCACGTCACGCGATTTCGCGCCGGCGGCGACCTGCTCGAGCGCTTCGCGCATCCGGTCGCGCAGGGCAGGCGTGTAGCGGCGCCACAGTTCGAGCGAGCGGGCGAGGCGCGCCGCGACCTGCGGGTTGATCGCGTCGAGCGCGAGCACCTGTTCGGCCCAGAACGCGTAACCCGAGCCGTCCGCCGCGTGGAATTGCGCGGGGTTGGCCGCGCAGAAGCTGAAGATCAGCGAGCGCGCGCGGTTCGGGTTCTTCAGGTTGAACGCGGGGTGCGCGAGCAGCTTGCGAACCTTCGCGAGCGTCGGCTGCGCGGGCGTGCCGCGTTGCGCAGCCTGCATCGCGAACCACTTGTCGATCACGAGCGCTTCCTTCTCGAAGCGACGATAGAAGTCGTCGAGCGCATGCTCGGCCGACCCGTTCCCGCCCGCGGCCGCCGCGGACAGCAGCGCGCCGAGCGCAGCCGCGCGATCGGTCATGTTGTTCGCCGCGTCGTACTGCGCGGTCGCGAGGCGCACGGCATCGGCCGGGTCGTCGAGTTCGGCGAGATACGCGAGCGCGAGGTTCTTCAGCGCGCGGCGGCCGGAGGCCTCCGGCGTCGGCTCGTATGCACCGGGCGTCTGGTGCTGTTCGTAGGCGGCGAGCCAGTCGGCGCGCAGCGCGGTCGCGAGCTGGCGGCGCACGAACAGGCGTGCGCGATGCACGGCGGCCGGGTCGGCCTCGGCCATCTGGTCCGCGAGATAGGTTTCCGACGGCAGCGTCAGCGCGAGTTCGCGGAACGCCGGCGACAGCGTCGCGTCGGTCAGTACGCGGCGGAACGCGGCGACGAAGTTCGCGCCGAGCGTGAGCGGTTCGTTCGCGGCGGCGCGTGCGGCGAGCGTCAGCAGCGCGCGCGTCGCGAGGCGCTGGCCGGCCTCCCAGCGGTTGAACGGATCGCTGTCGTGCGCGAGCAGGAACGCGAGATCGTCGTCGCTGTAGTCGTACTCGACGATCACCGGCGACGAGAAGTTGCGCAGCAGCGACGGCAGCGGTTGTTCCGGCACGTCGACGAACGTGAAGGTCTGCTCGGTATCGGTGAAGTCGAGCACGCGCGTCGTGCCCGCTGCAGCGGCTTCGCCGTCGAGACGCAGCGGCAGGTCGCGGCCGTCGCGGCCGATCAGGCCGATCGCAAACGGAATCAGCAGCGGCCCCTGCTGCGTTTCGCGCGCGGCCGATGACGCGTCGCCGTAACCCTGCGAGAGCGTGACCGTATAGCGGCGCGCGGCCGCGTCGTACGCGGTCTTCACCGTCACGCGCGGCGTGCCGGCCTGGCTGTACCAGCGCTCGAACTGCGCGAGGTCGCGGCCGTTCGCGTCGGCCATCGCGTGACGGAAGTCGTCGCAGGTCACCGCATGGCCGTCGTGGCGCTTGAAGTACAGGTCCATCCCCTTGCGGAAGCCGTCGCGGCCGAACAGCGTCTGGTACATCCGCACGACTTCCGAGCCTTTCTCATAGACGGTCATCGTGTAGAAGTTGTTGATCTCGACGTAGCTTTCCGGGCGCACCGGGTGTGCCATCGGGCCCGCGTCCTCGGCGAACTGCAACTGGCGCAGCACGCGCACGTCCTCGATGCGCTTGACCGCACGGGCTGCCGATTCGACCTCGTCGCCCGCGGCCATGTCGGCCGAGAATTCCTGGTCGCGGAACACCGTCAGGCCTTCCTTCAGGCTCAGCTGGAACCAGTCGCGGCAGGTCACGCGGTTGCCCGTCCAGTTGTGGAAGTACTCGTGGCCGACCACCGATTCGATGTTCGCGAAGTCGGTGTCGGTCGCGGTCTCGGGGTTCGCCAGCACGTACTTCGTGTTGAAGATGTTGAGCCCCTTGTTCTCCATCGCGCCCATGTTGAAGTCGCCGACCGCGACGATCATGAAGCGGTCGAGATCGAGTTCGAGGCCGAAACGCTTCTCGTCCCAGCGGATCGAGTGGATCAGCGAATCCATCGCGTGACGCGTCTTGTCGAGATCGGCCGGCTCGACCCACACCTGCAGCAGTTTTTCCTTGCCCGAGCCGGTTGTGATCTTCTCCTCGATCGCGACGAGCTTGCCCGCGACGAGCGCGAACAGGTAGCTCGGCTTGCGGAACGGGTCTTCCCATGTCGCGAAGTGGCGGCCGTCGGGCAGGTCGCCCGAGTCGACGAGGTTGCCGTTCGACAGCAGCACCGGGTACGCGGCCTTGTCGGCGCGCAGCGTCACCGTGTACGACGCCATCACGTCCGGGCGGTCGAGGAAGTAGGTGATGCGGCGGAAGCCTTCGGCTTCGCACTGCGTGAAGAAGTTGCCGCTCGACACGTAGAGGCCCGACAGCGTCGTATTCTGGTCGGGTGCGCAGGCGCTTTCGAGCGTCAGTTCGAATGCATCGGGGACGTTCTCGACGGTCAGCCCGTGCTCGTGTGCGCGCACGGCGCCATGCGGCGCGCCATCCAGCCATGCGCCGACGAATTCGAGCGCTTCGCCCAACAGCTCCAGGTGCGGCGCGGGTGCGGCGTCCGGGTTGCGGCGCACGCGCATCGTATTCCTGACGATCGTGCGGGCCGGCGCGAGATCGAATTCGAGCGCGACGGAGTCGATGAGGAAGGCCGGCGGCGTGTAGTCGGCGCGGCGGATCACGGTGGAGGAAGCGTTGTCGGACATGGTCGTCGAGATCGGTGGAGTGGGGGACGGGCCCGCGGCACGGGCCGGGCGAACCGGGCCATTGTACAAAGGCTTGCGGCTGCTTGCCGTGCGAACTTTTTACCGGTTCCGGGAGTCCGCGTATTATCGGCATCCCGTCCGGTTCGCGCGGTGCGACCAACGGGTGACGGATCGACGAGGATCAACATGAAACGCGAATGGATTTTTCGCGGTGCGGGCTGGGCGGCGGCGCTGTGCGTGGCGCTGCTGACGGGCTGCACCAGCTACGTGACGACCCAGGTCACGGCCTTCTCCGACTGGAGCGGCAGCGACGCGACACGCACCTATGCATTCACGCGCACCGATGCGCAGAAGAACAGCATCGAGCAGTCGACCTACGAGCCGATCGTCGCGAACGAGCTGTCCGCGTATGCGTTCCGGCAGGTCCCGCAGGCGCAGGCACGGTATCTGGTCGGGCTGACCTATGCGGTCGGCAGCGATCTCGTGACGGTGCCGCAGCCGGTCTATTACGACCCGTGGTTCGCGCCCGGGCCGTACTGGGGGCGCGGGCCGTGGGGCCCGTGGGGGCCCTGGGGGCCGATGCCGGCCGGCTATGTCGCGCAGACGTACCAGGTGTTCGATTACACGCTCGGCATCCGCATCACCGAGCGCGCGACGGGCAAGGAGGTCTACAACGTGACCGCACGCACGACCGGCGACAACGGCACGCTGCTGTACGCGATGCCGTTCCTCGCGCGCAGCGCGCTCGCCGATTTCCCGCTGTCGAACGGTGCGGTCCGCTCGGTCCGGCTGCCGGTCGACAAGCGCGGCGGGCCGGCGGCGCCGTCCGCCAACGAGCGTGCGGTGCCGGCTGCGCCGGCTTCGGGCGCGGCCGTCGCGAAATAACGCGGCGTTTGCCTCGGCGCGGCCGCCCGGCCGCGCCGGCCACCTCCGTTCGTCAGGCCCCGATGCCCAGCAGCGCCAGTGCGCCGAGCACGACGAACAGCACGGCCGCGATCCCGTGCACGAGCTTCGTCGGCAGACGGTGCGCGAAGCGGTCGCCGAGCAGGATCGCGGGCACGTTCGCGAGCATCATCCCGAACGTCGTACCGGCCACGACACCGATGTAGTCCTGGAAGCGCGCGGCAAGCGCGACGGTCGCGATCTGCGTCTTGTCGCCCATTTCCGCGAGGAAGAACGCCACGAGGGTCGCGCCGAACACGCCGAGCCGCGAACGGTTGGCATTCGCTTCGTCGGCATCGAGCTTGTCCGGCACGAGGATCCACAACCCCATCGCGATGAACGAGAACGCAAGCGCCCAGCGCATGATCGACGGCGTGACGAGCACGCCGAGCCATTCGCCGAGCGCGCCTGCGAAACCGTGGTTGACGAGCGTCGCGACGAGCACGCCGAGGATGATCGGCACCGGCTTGCGATAGCGCGCGGCCAGTACGAGGGAAAGCAGTTGGGTCTTGTCGCCGATTTCAGCGAGGGCGACGGCGCCGGTGGAGATCAGGAAGGCTTGGGACACGTATGGGGTTCCGCGGGCCGATGTTGTGCGTGCGAGCGACGATCCACGGTGCGCCGGGCCCTGATGCGGCGCACTGTGAACCATCGGTCTCGCCAGGCCTAGGTGGCTGCGCCCGCCATGGCCAAATGGCCAAGTCTGTTGACGGACGCCTCCGTCACGATGCGCGCCGGGGGCGCGGGACATCGAGCGGAGCGGCTACTCCCCAATGAGGGGCGAATTCTAGCACGGTGCGCGATGCGCGCGAAAGCGTGCCGGGTAGCGCCGTGCGAAGAGGCGGGGCGCGATCGGCGCGTGGCAGGCTGCGCGCTGCCCGGCATGCGCGGTGACGGGTGTGCCGCCGCGCCTGCCGGGACGAGCGCCCCGGCGCGCAGTGACGTGTTACGCGGTGGCGCGGCGTGCGGCGCCGCGCTCGTGGACGAGCTCGCCGGCCGCGTAGGTGCGGTACACCGCGCGGTCGTCGCCGAGCAGCGCGAACGCGAACAGCAATTCCTCGAGCGAATCCGCGCGTTTTGTGCGGCGCGCGAGCAGCGGCGTGGCCTGCGGATCGAGCACGACGAAGTCGGCCTCGGTGCGCGGCGCGAGCGTGCCGACCGTGTCGGCGAGGTCGAGTGCCTGCGCGGCGCCGGCCGTCGCGAGCCAGAACATCCGCGTGGCGGTCAGGTGGTGGCCCGACAGCCGCGCGACCTTGTGCGCCTCGTTCATCGTCTGCAGCATCGAGAACGACGTGCCGCCGCCGACGTCGGTGGCGAGCGTGACGGGCACGTCGTATTCGCCGGCCTTGTCGAAATCGAACAGCCCGCTGCCGAGGAAGAAGTTCGACGTCGGGCAGTGCGCGACGACGGTGCGCGTCTCGGCCATCCGGCGGCGGTCCTCATTGTCGAGGTGGATGCAGTGGCCGTACACCGCGCGCGGACGCAGCAGCCCGTAACGGTCGTAGATGTCGAGATAGCTGCGATGACCGGGGAACAGCTCGGCCACCCATTTCACCTCGTCGACGTTTTCCGCGACGTGGCTCTGCACGAACACGTCCGGATGGCGGCGCGCGAGTTCGCCGCACGCCTCGAGCTGCGCCTCGGTCGACGTCGGCGCGAAGCGCGGCGTCAGCGCGTACATCTGGCGGCCCTTGCCGTGCCAGCGGTCGATCAGCTCGGCGCTGTCGTCATACCCCGATTGCGCGGTGTCGCGCAGGAATTCGGGGCAGTTGCGGTCCATCAGCACCTTGCCGGCGATCATCCGCAGGTCGCGCGCGTCGCTCGCCGCGAACAGCGCGTCGGCCGACTGCTTGTGCACCGTGCAGTAGACGAGCGCGCTGGTCGTGCCGCAGGCGAGCAGTTCGTCGACGAAGAAGTCGGCGACTTCGCGCGCATGCTCGGGATCGCCGAACTGGCGCTCGGTCGGGAACGTGTACTTGTCCAGCCACGGCAGCAGGCCCGGCGCCGGCGACGCGATCATGTCCGTCTGCGGATAGTGGATGTGCGTGTCGATGAAGCCGGGCACGATCAGCTTGTCGCGCAGGTCATGGACGATCGCGTCGCGCGCGAGCGTCGCGGCGAGCTGCGCATACGGGCCGGCCGCGACGACCTTGCCGTCGTCGACGATCAGGAGGCCGTCGGTCTCGTAGTTCGCGGCCTGGCTCGATTGTGCCGGGTCGCCGTTGAAGGTCAGCAGTTGGGAACGAAAAGCGGTTTGCGTCATGACGAATGGTCCTGCATCAAGGTAAGGCGAACAGAAGAAAGCGATCGACGCCGCGCGGGCGACGGCATGGATGACGCCGTCCGCGCGGGGGCGGGACGGCGCTTCGCGAGCGGCCGCGGCGCACGGTGTGCGACACGGCCGGATGCGATTGCGCGGGCGTTCGTGGCGGCCGAAGCCGCCATCGCGTGGTTGCCGGCGAACCTCGCAACAATCGCGATCGCGACCGGTGCGGCGGCGCACGGAACGGCAAGCCGCGACGGCACGCGCGGGCAGGCGACGATCGCGCCGCATGCGTTCGCGCCGGGCGCACGCTTGCGATCGGCCCGGCGCATGGCCGAACCGGTTGTCGCGAAGCGGATGCCGTTGCCGTGATTCATCTGTCTAGCGCGCCTCGATGCCGGCCGTCACGCGGCCTGCCAGTACGCGTCGAGGCGCGCGTACAGTGCGTCGCGCTGCGCCGGGTCGATGAACGACGCCTCGAAGCCGTTGCGGATCACCGCATGGACTTCGGCATCCGTGAGGCGCAGCCCTTCGGCCGTCGCGAAGTAGTTTTCATTGACGTAGCCGCCGAAATACGCCGGATCGTCGGAGTTGATCGTCACCGCGACGCCGCGCTCGAGCAGCGCCTTCAGCGTGTGCTTCGCCATGTCGTCGAACACGCACAGCTTCAGGTTCGACAGCGGGCAGACGGTGAGCGCCGTGCGCGTCCTGGCGAGGCGTTCGACGAGTGCCGCGTCCTCGATGCTGCGCACGCCGTGGTCGATCCGGTCGACCTTCAGCACGTCGAGCGCTTCGTAGATGTAGGCGGGCGGGCCTTCCTCGCCCGCATGCGCGACGAGCTTCAGCCCGAGCGCGCGCGCCTTCTCGAACACGCGTGCGAACTTCGTCGGCGGATGGCCGAGCTCGGACGAGTCGAGGCCCACGCCGATCAGCCGGTGGAGATAGCGCTCGAACAGCGGCAACGCGGATTCGAACGTCGCGAGCGCGTCCTCTTCGGACAGGTGGCGCAGGAAGCACAGAATCAGTTTGCTCGACAGCCCGCGCTGTTCGGCATCGGCGAGTGCGCGCTCGATGCCCGCGACGACCGTCTCGATCGGCACGCCGCGCTCGGTGTGTGTCTGCGGGTCGAAGAACAGTTCGGTGTGGACGACGTGGTCGGCGAGCGCGCGTTCGCAGTACGCGGCCGTCATGTCGTAGAAATCCTGCTCGGTCAGCAACACGCTCGCGCCTGCGTAATAGATGTCGAGGAACGACTGCAGGTCGGTGAACGCGTAGGCGGCGCGCAGCGCGTCGATCGAGTCGTACGCGAGCTTCACGCCGTTGCGCTGCGCGAGCGCGAAAATCAGTTCGGGCTCGAGCGAGCCTTCGATATGGATATGCAGCTCCGCTTTCGGCGCGCGGGCAATCTTGTCCTTGAATGTCGGGGTCATGGCGTCGTTCTTGGTCGGTCAGTGGGTAGGGGAAGCCTGCGCGGGCGCGTTCGCCTCGACGGCCTGCAGCAATTGCGCAGCCACCGAGATCGCGATCACTTCGGGCGCCTTGTCGATGATGCCTTCGACACCGATCGGGCAGCGCATCCGCGCGACCTGGGCCGGGTCGATGCCGATGGCCGCGAGGCGATGATCGAACTGCACGCGTTTCGCGTGCGAGCCGGTCATCCCGAAGTACGCATAGTCGCCGCGCCGCAGGATGCGCTCGGCCAGCACGAAATCGAGTGCGTGGTCGTGCGTCATCACGACGAAGTAGGACTGCGGCGGCGCCGCGTCGACCGCGTCGGCCGGGGCAGCGGCCGCGTCGATCGCGAGGTTGCCGATGCCGGCGAGCGCTTGCGCCGGCGGGAACACCGCATCGGCGCCGTCGATCCAACGCACGTGGCACGGCAGCGTCGCCAGCACCTTCACGAGCGCGGTGCCGATGTGCCCGGCGCCGAACAGCATGACGGGGAACGCATACGGCGCGATCGTTTCGGTCATCAGCGACACGCCGCCGGTTTCCCACAGCAGGCAGTCGGCACGCGCGGCCGGCGATTCGGGCTCGCTCAGCAGCGGTGCGCCCGGCGAGGGGCCGAATGATACGCTACGCACGGTCGCGGCGCCGGCCGCGACACGTTTCGCCAGCGACATGATCCAGCCGAGATCGCCGACGTCGAGCCGCTCGAACGCGAGCACGACCGCGCCGCCGCAGCACTGGCCGAGGCTCGGGCCGAGCGCGAGCCGCTCGAGCTTGCGCGCGTGGGGTACGTGCGCGCCATCCTTCAGCAGATGCCGCGCGATCTCGATCGCCTTCCATTCCAGATGACCGCCGCCGATCGTATGGCGCGCCGTGTCGCGCGTGACCAGCATCTTGGTGCCGGCTTCGCGCGGCGCGGAGCCGTCGGTATGCGCGACCGTCACGAGCACGGCCGCTTCGCCGTGCGCGAGCAGTTGCTGCAGATCGCCGAGCCAGGCTTCCATCAGCACGCTCCGTTCGGCAAAACGCGGCACGACACGCGGCGCGGGCTGGCGGGCGCCGCGGCAACGAGGACGGACGGGAGCGGGGCAGGCCGGCCGCACGGCTGATGCGGTGCGGCGGCAGCGCACTGACGGCGCGCGCGAACGGCGCCGCCGGTCGCGCGGACGCCATGAGGGTGACGGATGCGGATGGTTTGCGTTGTCATGATGAATTCACTCGACATTGCGGATCGGGCGCGCGTTACGCAGGGGTGGTGAGACCGCCTGGCCTCGCGCACGTAGATCGCCATCCAGTCGCGAAGATAGCACCGCAATACGGCGGGAACATTGCCGGGCGGTGATCCGGGCTATCAGGAGGCGATCATGTCGATCATAGGCCCGTCGCGCGGTATCGGGGCGCCGATGCGTGCACATCGGGCCGAAACGCAGGCGTGACGGGGCGTGAGCGCGAAAGTCGCGCGACGCGCGTTCGCCCGGAAATCCGGGCGGCGGCGGAGTAGGTGTTTACACGCGGCCGGTCAGTTGCGGCCGGCTATGCGTGACCGGCAGAAGCGTCAGTCAGAGCCGCATGATGGCAAACCGGCGGCGCGCGACCCGGTCGATCGGGCCGCGCGCGCCTGAGGCCGCGATAGCAGCCGGTCGGTCAGGCCGCGAGCTTGCGGCGATGGCGCCAGAGGCTGGCGACGACGGCAAGCAGGATCGCGGCGAAGCCGATCAGCGCCCAGCCGGGCAGCAGGATGCCGAAGATCGGCGGGTAGACGGTCTCGCACAGCCCGGCGACCTTGAACATGCCGGGGAACCACTGTGCGGGCGGCAGGCTGTCGACGATCGGCTGCAGCGTGTCGAAGCCGCAGCTGAAGCCCGGATTCATCTGGATCGACAGGTGCCGCGCGGCCGTGCCGACGCCGCCGGCCGCGGCGACCGCGATCAGCAGCTCGAGCACCCAGATGACGCGCCAGTTGCGTATCCCGGCGGCCAGGAACGCGAAGATCCCGATCGCGGCGAAGAAATAACGCTGGATGATGCACAGCGGGCACGGATCTTCGTTCTTCACGTACTGCAGGTACAGCGCACCGGCCAGCAGGGCGATGCACACCCATCCGAGCAGCATCAGCAGGCGGCGTTCGCGGCGTAGCGCAAGCGTGTAGTCGTTCATGTCGGCGAGGTTCCTCGTGGGTCGGTCCGGAAAACAATCGCGCGATTTTAGCGCGAACGGTCTGGCACGAAACTGACAGCGCGTGTGCGGCACCCTGCCGCACCGCGCGTACTGCCCGCCGACGGTCGGTCTACGCGGTCAGCGGATCGTGTTCAGCACGGCCTCGACCGCCTGGCCGATCGCGAGCAGCGCGTCGTCGCGATGTGGTGCTGCCGCGAGCATCAGGCCGACCGGCGCCGCGTCGCGCGGATGGCACGGCAGCGACAATGCGCATGCGTCGAGGAAGTTGAACGCGCTCGGGTTGCGCAGGATCAGCGCATTGGTGCGCGTGAACGCGGCGTCGTCCGCTTCGAGTTCGGCGATGCGCGGCGGCACGACCGGCACCGTCGGCGCGACGAGCGCATCGAAGCGCGACCAGACCGTGTGCGCGGCTTCGTCGAGCATCGCGGCGCGCGCGGCAAGCAGATCGAGATAGTCGGCCGCGCTCGCGGGTTCGCCCTTCAGGATCCGCGTGAGCACACGCGGGTCGTACTGGTCGCGATGCTGCGCGAGCAGCGGGCGATGCCACGCGTACGCCTCGATCGGCGAGAAGCCGAAGCGGTTGATGTCCGGCAGCCGGTCGAGCGCGGGGAAGCGCACTTCCGTGACGATCGCGCCGGCGGCTTCGAGATGCTTCAGCGCGGTGTCGAGCGCGGCCGCGACGTCGGCATCGACGCCGTCCGTCACGTGGTTCGTCAGCACGCCGAGCCGCACGCCTTCGAGCGGCCGTGAGGCCGGCACGTGCGGTTCGAGACCCGCGAGCATCCGGTCGACCAGTGCGCAGCAGGCGACCGTCAGGCCGATCGGGCCGAACGAGTCGAGCGTGGTCGACAGCGGCACGCCGCCTTGCGTCGGGATCCGACTCGCGGTCGGCTTGAAGCCCGTCAGCCCGCACAGCGCGGCTGGAATGCGGATCGAGCCGCCCGTGTCGGTGCCGAGCGCGACGGCGGCCATCCCGTCGGCGACCGACGCGGCCGCGCCGGACGACGAGCCGCCGGAAATCCGCGCATCGCCCGGCACGTCGCGGTGGTACGGCGAGCGCGGATTGCCGAAGTGCGGATTCAGCCCGAGCCCCGAGAACGCGAACTCGCTCATGTTCGTGCGGCCGACCAGCACCGCGCCCGCGCGCTTGAGCCGCGCGACGGCGACCGCATCGGTGCGCGCGGCCGGCGCGCCGTCGAGCACGCGCGAACCCGCGCGCGTCACCTGGCCCGCGACGTCGAACAGATCCTTGACCGACACGGGGATGCCCGCGAGCGGCGACAGCACGGTGCCCGCGGCGCGCAGCCGGTCGTGCGCGTCGGCGGCCGCGCGCGCGTTGTCGGCATCGACCTGGGTGAAGACGGCGGCGCCCTGGCCAGAAGGATCGGCGATCCGGTCGAGCGCGGTGTCGACGAGCGCGCGGCTCGTGGTCCGGCCGGCGGCGAGGTCGGCGGCGAGCCGGGCGAGCGGGGGGAAGGGCGTGAAAGTGGTCATGGGCGGCTCAGGGGCGAAGATGTTGAAGAAGCGTGGAGCGGAACGAATCGATATGGCCTTCGACGGCCGCGCGCGCGCCGGCGGCGTCGCGTGCGGCGAGCCGTTCGAACAGCTCGCGATGCTCGTGCTGGACGTCGGCGAGATGGTGCGGTTCGGACAGCGTGACGAACCAGAAGCGCAGCGAGCGCTCGTGCAGCGCGCGGAGGATCTCGGCAAGGACCGCATTGCGCGCGGCCGCGGCAATCGCCTGATGAAACGCACGGTCGAGCTCCATCATGCCCTCGACGTCGTGCGTATCGACGCAGGCCTGTCCGTCGTCGAGCAGCGCGGCCATGCGCGCGAGATCGTCGGGCGTCGCATGGCGCGCGGCGAGTTCGGCGCAGTGCGCTTCGTTGATGCGCCGCACGTCGATTACCGCGACGATGTCGTCGAGCGACAGCGGCTGCACCATCAATCCCTTGCGCGGCATCACGGACAGCAGCCCTTCGAGCACGAGCCGATGGACGGCCTGGTGCACCGGCGTGCGGCCGATTCCCGTGCGCGCGACGAGGTCGGCTTCGTTGAGCGCGGCGCCCGGCTTCAGGCGCATCGTGATGATGTCGCGCTGGATCAGCGCATAGGCGCGGTCGGCGAGACTCGCCGCCGGCGCGGCGGGCCGGTCACGGATGACGTCGGTCAGCGCATTCATGCGGGTTGCGGCGCGGCGGCCGGATGGGGCGCGATCATGGCGCGGGCGATCGGGAAGCGTGGACGATGGCTGGATATTATTGTGATATATCACTGGTGTCCAGTGCGGACGATGGAGCATCGGTGTCGTCCGCACGCGAACCGGGACGCTCCCCGGTGCGGTTTGCCACCGGCTTGCAACAATATCGACAGGATGTTGCAGGTTTACCGCGCGATCGTGCACTGAAGCATAATGAATCCTCGTCTATCCATACGCGTGAGCGACGTACCAGACCATCGTCATGAGCGAAAACACGCCTTCCCCGGCCGGTCTGCCCGGCAACTCTTCCGTTTCTTCCGATTCCCTCCGTTCCGATCCGGCGAAAGCGCCCGATGCGCCGGCAGCACAGGCCGCCGCGCAGAACGTTGCTGTAGACGGCGCGTCGCCGGTCACGGCCGCGTCCGAGCCGGGCGCCCCGGGTTCGACGAACGCCGCCGGCGCCGTGCCGCCGAAGCCTGGCGCGCCGCCGCCCGGCTTCGGCGCGCCGCCCGATTTCGATACGCCGCGGCCGCCGCCCGCGAGCGCGCAGAATGCGCCGCCGGCGTACCTGAAGCAGAGCGACACGCCGTGGTCGGTGTTCGGCCGGATCGTGGCCGCGCGTGCGCGCCGGTGGTTCGACCGCGCGGGCCAGCGCATCACGCAGCGCACGCTGCGCATCGGCGTGTCGGCGCGGATCTTCCATCCGGAACCGGGCGCGAAGGGGCTGCGAGGCAAGACGCTGCAGTATCTCGAGGAATCGATCGCACACTGGGTGATGTCGCGTGACGTGCTCGTGTTCATGATTCCGACCGTCGGCCACCAGGGCATGATTCACCCGAGCAACATCCGCCTGCGCGACTACGCGAAGCATCTCGACGGCCTGCTGCTGCAAGGCGGCGCCGACGTGTCGCCGCAAACCTACGCGGCGTCGGACGCGCGCCCCGAATGGCCGGGCGATCGTGTGCGCGACATGTACGAACTCGAGCTGCTGCACGAGTTCGTCGAGTCCGGCAAACCTGTCCTTGGCGTGTGTCGCGGTTGCCAGCTGATCAACGTCGCGTTCGGCGGCTCGCTGTATCAGGACATCGCGACCGACGTGCCGACCGCGAACGTGCACGTGAGCGAGCATTACGACCAGCATCGTCACGCGATCCGCTTCCCCGATTCGTCGACGCTCGCGAACATGTTTCCCGGGCGCAGCGAAGCGATCGTCAACTCGATCCATCATCAGGCGATCCGCGATCTCGGCCGCGATCTGAACATCGAGGCCGTGTCGGCCGGCGACGGGATCATCGAGGGCATCCGCCATCGCCGTTCGCCGTTCGTCGTCGGCGTGCAATGGCACCCCGAGTTCCATCGGGCGGGCGGCTCGGAGCTGCTCGACTGCACGCCGCTGCTCGATGCATTCCTGCGCGCGGCACGCGAAACTCGCCTGTAGAAAGCCGGATTTTTTACATCGCTCGACGGCCGGCCGCATCCCGATAAATTCGAGATGCGGCCTTTTGGTTTTGAACGATAATCGCGAGTTCCGATTCGTTCGCCGGAGTCTGACGTTGGCTTTCCGAAACTTTTCCCCTGCACGATGCGCAACGTGGATCGTTGCACTGGCCACCTGCACGCAAGCAGGTGCGGCCTGGTCCGCCGACGCGACCGCGCCGGTTGCCGGTACGCGTCCGGCGGTGACGAGCCTGAGTGGTGATGCGTCTCGAGCTGCGTCCGCCGCGGCCGCGACGGACGCCACCGTGCAAGGCAATGTCGCCGAGCTGACGCAGATGCTGCACGACGGCCGGATCGTCGAAATGCGCACGACATAC
Organism: Burkholderia cepacia; assembly: GCF_001039005.1. Classification (GTDB taxonomy): domain Bacteria; phylum Pseudomonadota; class Gammaproteobacteria; order Burkholderiales; family Burkholderiaceae; genus Burkholderia; species Burkholderia theae. Next base: position 211,515 of record NZ_LDWR01000046.1, on the reverse strand, counting down.
AACGGCAGCTACGGTGCGAGCCTGATGTTCGATCCGCGCGAGATGACGTACTACGTCGCGCTGTTCCAGGACAAGAATCTGTGGCGCGTAATCCGATCGCAGGAGAAGAACCGCGCGGAGATGGTGTACGCGAACTTCGTCCAGCAAACCGTGCAGCTCGCCGATATCGAAATTCGCCGTACCGAGCTGCAGGCGCAGAAGGCGTTTCTCGAACGCGTGATCGCGCTGCAGGCGAATCGTGCGCAGCAGTTGCAGGCCGACCTGAGCGTCGCGCGCAGCCAGCAGGCCGAAGTCGCGCAGCGGCAACGGTCGGCGCAGGAGCAGACGCAGGCGCTGCAGGTCGAGAAGCGGGCCGCGCAGCTGCAGTTGCGCGATCTGCAGGAGCAGGTGCGGCAACTCGAGAAGCAGACCGAGACGGGGCTGCCCGCGCACAAGTAACGATTCGTCAGACGGACGCACAGACGAACGAAACCCGGCGAAGCGATCTTCGCCGGGTTTTTTATTGGGCGGTCGTCAGCGCGCGAACGCGTCCGGCGTGTCGGTCACGCGGCGGTGGGACAGTTGCGACGTCCAGTCGAAACCGGCGGCGGGCGCGTGCGCCGCGCGGGCAGGCTGGATGGCGCCCAGCGCGCTTGCCATTGCGATCAGCGTGAGCGGATCGTCGAGCGTGTCTGTTGTGCGTGGTGGCGGGGGGAGCCGATCGCGTGTGCGAGTGTTGGCCGCATCGCGTTGGATCGGCGGACGTGCGGCCAGGTGCGACACGGTCGCGGTCCGGGCCGGTGCTGTCGTCGTGCGTTCGCCGTTTGTCCGATGCGGCGACGCAGCGGCGGTGCGCTGCACGTCGGACGTTGCCTTCGGATGATGCGATGGCGGACGACGTGCGGCACCGTGCGTGGCCGACGATGCTTCGGCTATTTTCGCGACCGGGGTCGCCACCGTGCGCGACGGCGTTGCATTCGTCGACGTACCCGGATGAACCGCGGCGACCCGCACGGTGCCGGTCGATGACGTGGCGTGATCCGGCGCAACGGTAGCCGTATGAATCGCGTTCGCAGGCCCGAAACCCGCGGGCGATTCATACGCGGCAATCAGCCAGCCGATGATGCCGAGCGCGCCGATACTCCAGCAGGTTGCGTACATCGCACGCCGGTCGCGAGCGCCGTTGGCGTTACGTCGGGAGTGCAGGCCGGCCGCCGCGGTTTCGTGCGCAACCGGCGACCTGGCCGAAGTCGGCGCGGCCGTCGCCACCGGCAGCGGCTGCCAGCGGCATGCGCGGTGCGGTCTGTCGACGTCGATGCAGGACGTCGTCAGTGTCGCGAGGCAATGCTTGTCGGGCCGCGCACCGGGCGCGCCGCGAAAGGTCCATTCGCGGCCGAACGGCGGTACGCGATCGAGCGGAGCGGCGCGAGGGCGGGCGAGCGCGCCTTCGACGGGGACGAGGGGCGATGGGGTCATGAGGGCGGTATGTCGTGCGATACGGGTGACCGTGCCGGCGCGGCGCGGAGTGTCGTCGCAAATCGTGACATTGTGGTCAGCCGGCGCAGGTCGGTCGATCAGATCAATCTGATTTTTGCTTGCGTTTTCGGACGACTCGTACGAGTCGAATGCCGCGACGGCAACCGCGGGGGCGGCACAAGGCAAATGTCGGCTTGGCGTGGCATCATTCGCGAACCATGTCGGTGCGCGCGTCGTTGCGCGGCGTGCCGCCGGCGGGCAGCGATGCCCGTGCGCACCGATCAGGGCCGGCGCGCAAGGGCATCGTCGGATCCATGCGGCGCGGATTCGCGCCATCCGAGCTGAGCGAGAAAAACATGTCCACAGCGTCACACGCCATCGCGCAGGAATCGAAATTCCGCACCGTGTTCCGGGTCGTCAGCGGCAACTTCCTGGAAATGTACGACTTCATGGTCTACGGGTATTACGCGTCGGCCATCGCGAAAACCTACTTTCCGAGCGGTAACGCATTCGCGTCGCTGATGCTGTCGCTGTCGGTGTTCGGCGCGGGCTTCCTGATGCGACCGGTCGGCGCGATCGTGCTCGGCGCGTACATCGACCATCACGGCCGCCGCAAGGGGCTGATCCTGACGCTCGGGCTGATGGCGCTCGGCACGCTCACGGTGGCCGCGGTGCCCGGTTACGCGACGATCGGCGTGCTTGCGCCGGCGCTCGTGCTGCTCGGCCGGCTGCTGCAGGGCTTTTCCGCGGGCGTCGAACTCGGCGGCGTGTCGGTCTACCTGTCTGAGATCGCGACGAAGGGCCACAAGGGGTTCTATACATCGTGGCAGTCGGGCAGCCAGCAAGTGGCCGTCGTGTTCGCCGCGTTCGTCGGCGTGCTGTTGAACCGTGCGCTGCCGGCCGAGGAGATGACCGCGTGGGGCTGGCGCATTCCGTTCCTGATCGGCTGTCTGATCGTGCCGTTCCTGTTCCTGATCCGTCGTTCGCTGAAGGAGACCGACGAGTTCCTCGCGAAGCGTCATCGTCCGACGATGGGCGAGATCATGCGCTCGATGCTCGACAACTGGGGCATCGTGGTCGCCGGCATGGGGATGGTGATCATGACGACGGTGTCGTTCTACTTGATCACCGCCTATACGCCGACCTTCGGCAAGGAAGTGCTGCACCTGTCGTCGCTCGACGCGCTCGTCGTGACGGTCTGCGTGGGGATCTCCAACCTCGTGTGGCTGCCGCTGTCCGGCGCGTTGTCCGATCGCATCGGTCGTCGCCCGGTATTGATCACATTCACAGTGCTCACGCTCCTGACGGCTTACCCGGTCGTGCTGTGGCTCGTCGGCGATCCGTCGTTCCTGCGGCTGCTCGCGGTCGAGCTGTGGCTGTCGTTCCTGTACGGGTCGTACAACGGCGCGATGGTCGTGGCGCTGACCGAGGTGATGCCGTCCGACGTGCGCACGGCAGGCTTCTCGCTCGCGTACAGCCTGGCAACGACGATCGGCGGCTTCACGCCGGCGATCTCGACGCTGCTGATTCACGAGACGGGCAACAAGGCGGCGCCGGGGCTGTGGCTGAGCGTCGCCGCGATTTGCGGGCTGATCGCGACGCTCGTGCTGTATCGCACGCCTGAGGCGCGCAATCAGTACAAGGCGGCCTGACAGGCACCCGCACATCGCGCGGCGCCGGCCGCGTGCATCACATTGAAAAGGGAGCGCGCCGCGCTCCCTTTTTTCGTCTGCGTTCAGGCTTCGCGCAGTGCGCCGGCGACCGCGGCCGCCACGTCGAGCCATTGTCCCGGCGCGGGCTGGCGGGCGATCCTCGCGTGCGGATACCACGGGCAGTCGTCGCCGGTGAACCAGCGCCAGTCGGGCGCGAACGGCAGCATGACCCACAGCGGCTTGCCGAGCGCGCCCGCGAGGTGCGCGACCGCCGTATCGATCGTGACGACGCCGTCGAGCCGCTCGATCAGCGCGGCTGTGTCGGCAAAGTCGTTCAGCCGTCCGTCGAGGCGATGTACGCGCGGATGCGCGTCGACGCGCGCGCGTTCGTCGTCGTCGAGCGCGGGCTGCAGCACGATCCAGTCGATGTCCGGCAGCGCGAGCAGCGGCGCGAGCGCGTCGAACGGCATCGAGCGGTTTTCCTGCGCCTGCCGGCGCCCGGACCACGCGAGGCCGAACTTGCGCTTCGATTGCCCGCCGAGCGAGCCGCGAAAGCGCCGGCGGGCGCCTTCGGGGGCGTCGAGGTAGCGCGAGCCGCCGACGATGTCGTCCGGTTGAAGCCCGAGCAGGAACGGCAGGCTCATCAGCGTGCAGGCGACATCCGCATCGGGCGGCTTTGCGGCACCCTGTGCGACGAGCGTCACGCGCCAGCGTGACGCGGCCGGTGCCAGCAGCGGGACGAGTTCCGGCTGGACTTCGAGCACGACGCGCGCGCAGCGTGCGCGGGCAAGCGGCACGAAGCGGACGAACTGTAGCGTGTCGCCGAAGCCCTGTTCCGCGCGGATCAGCAGCGTGCGTGACGCGATCGGCTCGCCTTGCCAGCGCGGCAGTGTGCCGAGCGGTGTCGCGCCCGGCGTCTCGTGGCGCGCTTCGTACGCGGGCAGGCCGCGCGTGAAGTCGCCGAGCGTCAGCAGCGTGACCGCGCGGTGCAGCCGTGCGAGCGTGAGATCGGGCGCGACGCGCAGCGCCTGGTCGAATGCGCGCAGCGCCATCTCGTGCGCGCAGAGCGCGTGATGCGCGTTGCCGAGGTTCAGCCAGGCCAGGCTGAACGACGGATCGAGGCCGACGGCGCGCTCGTAGTAGGGCAGCGCGTCGCGGTGGCGCGCTTGCGCGCACAGTGCGTTCGCGAGCCCGAACAGCGCGAGCGGAAACGGCGGATGCAGCGCGAGTGCGGCTTCGAACGCGGTGGCCGCTTCGACGTGCCGGCCGACCGCATCGAACGTGTTGCCGAGATTGAAATGCGCGGCGACGAAGCGCGGCTGCGCGGCGATCGCGGCCTGGAAGTGCGCGATCGCGTCGTCGGCGCGGCCCATCGCGCTCAACGCCATCGCGAGGTTGTTGTGCGCGCCCGCATGCCCGGGCCGCAGCTCGAGCGCGCGACGGAAAGCGGCGAGCGCGTCGTCGTGGCGGCCGAGCGCATTCAGCGCGTTGCCGAGATTGTTGTGGATCGACGCGTCATCGGGCGTGAGCCGGAGCGCGCGGCCGAACGCATCGATCGCATCGTCGTGGCGCTGCAGCGCCGCATACGCGTTGCCGAGGTTGTAGTGCGCGAGCGGAAATTCGGGCGCGAGCGTGAGCGCGTTGCGAAAGCGATCGATTGCTTCGTCGAGGCGACCGAGCGCTTTCAGCGCGTTGCCGAGATTGAGCTGCAGCGCGGCGTCGCCCGGACGCAGCGCGACGGCGCGGCCGACGAGATCGGCCGCTTCGGCGTGCTGGCCCTGCTGGTGCCGAAGCACGCCGAACAGGTGCAGCGCGTCGGCGTCGGCGGGGTTGACGTCGAGCGCGGCGCGATAGCCGTGCTCGGCGTCGGCAAGCCGGCCCGCGCGGTGTGCGGCGTATGCTCGGTCGAATGCGGATTCCATGACGCGAAAGCTGGCGGAAAACGCGTATTTTCCCACACAGCGCGCCGGCGCCGCGTATCGGCCGGTCGGCATATGGCCCCGTCACGCGGAGCGGCGTAGACTTGCAGGGTCGCGTGTCATCGAGGTTCTCATGACTGACACCCTGCCTGATATCCCGCCCGTGCTGATCGTCGGCGCGGGGCCGACCGGTCTTGCCGCGGCGATGAGCCTCGCGCGGGCCCGTGTGCCGGTGCGCATCATCGATCGGCTCGCCGCGCCCGCGCCGTATTCGCGCGCGATCGGCATCCAGGCACGCACGCTCGAACTGCTAGAACAGCATCGCGCGGTCGAACCGTTTCTCGCGCTCGGCCATCGCGCGCATGCGGCCACGCTGCATGCCGACGGCCGCGTGATCGCGCGGCTCGATTTCGATCCGTTGCAAACGCGCTATCCGTATCTGCTGTTTCTCGACCAGAGCGTCACCGAGCGCCTGCTCGCCGAGCACCTGGCCCGGCTCGGCGTGACGGTCGAGCGCGGCACGACGCTGACCGCGTGCGCGGGCGGCGGCACATCGCTCGACGTGTCGCTCCGTGGCGCCGACGGGCGCGACGAGTCGTTCGCGCCGTCGTACCTGATCGCTGCCGACGGCGCGCACAGCACGGTCAGGCATCTGCTCGGCCTGGGTTTTGCCGGGCATGCGTTCGAACAGACTTTCCTGCTCGCCGATTTCGCGGCGATACCCGACTGGCCGGACGAAGAGATCCACCTGTTCACCACACCCGAAGGTATTGCGGGCCTGTTTCCGATGGGAGGCGGCCGTTACCGGCTCGTGGCCGACCGGCCGCCCGGCAGCGACGCGTCGCCCGATGCACCGGCCCCGTCGCTCGCGGAGTGCGACGCGATCGTGCGTGCGCGTGCCGGTGCGTCGATCTCGCCGAGCGATCTCGCGTGGTCGTCCTACTTTCACCTGCACAGCCGGATGGTCGATCGGCTGCGGCACGGCCGCGTGTTCTTCGCGGGCGACGCCGCGCACGTCCACAGCCCGGCCGGCGCGCAGGGCATGAACACCGGCATTCAGGAAGCGTTCAATCTCGGCTGGAAGCTCGCGCGCGTGCTTGGCGCAGGTACGTCCGAGCGGCTGCTCGACACGTATCACGCGGAGCGCCATCCGATCGAGCGCGAAGTGTTGCGGCAGACCACTCTTGTCACGCAGATCGTCGAAGCCGATCGCGGCGCGATGAAGCTGCTGCGCGATCATGTCGTGCCGCTGCTGGCATCGTTCGGGCCGATGCGCGACGCGGTGCGGCGGTCGGTCAGTGAGCTCGGCGTGCAGTACCGGAAGAGTCCGCTCACGCTGGAGCGCGTGCTCGACGGCGGCCCGCGTGCCGGCGAGCGGGCACCCGATGCGCTCGTGCACGTGATCGACGGGCCGCTCGGTCAGGCGCCCGGAACGGCGCGGTTATACGACCTGCACGATCCGGCGAGCTTCACGCTGCTGCTGCTCGAGGAGCCGGTGACTGCCGATGCCGGCGAGGCGCCGCCGATGGAGGCCGATGCGCAGGCGCTCGTGCAGGGGCTCGAGCGGATCATGCCGGATGCGGTGCGCGAGTGGCGCGTCACCGATGCCGAAGGCGACGGTACGGCGGGGCTTGCACAGGTGTACGGCCGCTCGCGGCCGTCGTTCTACCTGTTGCGACCCGACGGCTACGTCGCCGCGCGCGGGCGTACGGCGACCGACGCGAACGCATTACTGCGCCACTGCGAAAACTGGTTCGCGGGCATGTCGCCGCCCGCGTAGCGGCGCGGTCAGGCGCTCGCCGCGACGGGCACGAGCGACGCGCGGTGCGCGGCGATCGCGTCGCGCACGATCGGCGCCGCGCGTTGTGCGGCTTCGTTCGACGGATCGTCGAGTGCCGCGAGAAACGCGCGGCGCATCCGCGGCTCCCAGAAGCGCCGGATATGTTCGGCGATGCCGGTCAGCGCTTCGTCGCGATCGGGCATCGATTCGAAGAATGCGCCGATCTGGTTGGCCATGTCGATCAGGTGTCCGTTGTCCATCGCATCCTCACTTGCCGGTCGTCACGGCGGCGGGCGCTGCCGCGCGGCGCTCGAGCAGGTCGACCTGTTCCGCGCTGAAGCGCGCGTATGCACGCTGCCAGTCGGATGGCTGGGCAACCGGCATCACCTGCACGGCCGTCACCTTGTATTCGGGGCAGTTCGTCGCCCAGTCGGAGCTGTCCGTCGTGATCACGTTCGCGCCCGATTCGGGGAAGTGGAACGTGGTATACACGACGCCCGGCTGCATGCGTTCCGTCACGAGTGCACGCAGCACCGTATGCCCGGCACGCGATTCGATGCCGACCCAGTCGCCGGCGCGGATCCCGCGATCCTGCGCGTCGTGCGGATGGATCTCGAGGCGGTCCTCTTCGTGCCACTGGACGTTTTCGGTCCGGCGCGTCTGCGCGCCGACGTTGTATTGCGACAGGATGCGGCCCGTCGTCAGGATCAGCGGATAGCGCTGCGTGACCTTTTCCGGCGTCGGAATGAACTTGGTGATCACGAACCGGCCCTTGCCGCGCACGAACGCGTCCGTATGCATGGTCGGCGTGCCTTCCGGCGCGTGCTCGTTGCACGGCCACTGGATGCTGCCGAGTGCGTCGAGCTTCGCGTACGACACGCCCGAGAAGGTCGGCGTGAGCCGCGCGATCTCGTCCATGATTTCCGACGGATGCGTGTAATGCATGTCGTAGCCGAGCGCTTGCGACAGCAGCAGCGTCACTTCCCAGTCCGCGTAGCCCGCGAGCGGCGGCATCACCTTGCGCACGCGCGAGATGCGGCGCTCCGCGTTCGTGAACGTGCCGTCCTTCTCGAGGAACGTCGAGCCGGGCAGGAGCACGTGCGCATATTTCGCGGTTTCGTTCAGGAAGATGTCCTGCACGACGATGCATTCCATCGCCGACAACGCGGCCGCGACGTGCTGCGTGTTCGGATCCGACTGGACGATGTCCTCGCCCTGGCAGTAGAGCCCCTTGAAGCTGCCGTCGAGTGCCGCGTCGAACATGTTCGGGATGCGCAGCCCCGGTTCCGGCTGCAGCGTGGCCGACCACGCCTGTTCGAACTGCGTGCGCACGATCGTGTCGCTGATGTGCCGGTAACCGGGCAGCTCGTGCGGGAACGAGCCCATGTCGCACGAGCCCTGCACGTTGTTCTGGCCGCGCAGCGGATTGACGCCGACACCTTCGCGGCCGATGTTGCCGGTCGCCATCGCGAGGTTCGCGATGCCCATCACCGTCGTCGAACCTTGCGCGTGTTCGGTGACGCCCAGGCCGTAGTAGATCGCGGCATTGCCGCCCGTCGCATAGAGGCGCGCGGCGGCGCGTACCTGCTCGGCCGGCACGCCCGTCACGTCCGCGGTCGCCTCGGGCGAATTGTCGGCGTGCGATACGAAGTCGCGCCATTGCTCGAAGGCGCGCGCCTCGCAGCGCTCGGCGACGAATGCATCGGCGACGAGCCCTTCGGTGACGATCACGTGCGCCAGCGCGTTGACGATCGCGACGTTGGTGCCGGGGCGCAGCTGCAGGTGGTGCGTGGCCTTGATGTGCGGGCCGTCGACGACGTCGATGCGACGCGGGTCGATCACGATCAGCTTCGCGCCTTCGCGTACGCGCCGCTTCATCCGCGAGCCGAACACCGGGTGGCCGTCGGTCGGGTTCGCACCCATCACGACGATCACGTCGGCCTGGCCGACCGACGCGAAAGTCTGCGTACCGGCCGATTCGCCGAGCGTCGTCTTGAGGCCATAGCCGGTCGGCGAATGGCACACGCGTGCGCAGGTATCGACGTTGTTGTTGCCGAACGCGGCGCGCACGAGCTTCTGCACGAGGTAGGTTTCCTCGTTCGTACAGCGCGACGACGTGATGCCGCCGATCGAATCGCGGCCGTACTTCTGCTGCAGCTTGCGGAACTGCGTTGCCGCGTAGGTGAGCGCTTCCTCCCAGCTCACTTCGCGCCACGGGTCGGTGATCTTTTCGCGGATCATCGGCTTCGTGATGCGGTCCTTGTGCGTCGCGTAGCCCCATGCGAAGCGTCCCTTCACGCACGCGTGACCCTCGTTCGCGAGGCCGTTCTTGTGCGGCGTCATGCGCACGACCTGCGTGCCCTTCATCTCGGCCTTGAACGAGCAGCCGACGCCGCAGTACGCACAGGTCGTGACGACCGAGTGTTCGGCCTGCCCGAGCTGCACGACGGATTTTTCCTGCAGCGTGGCCGTCGGGCATGCGGCGACGCAGGCGCCGCACGACACGCATTCCGACGCCATGAACGATTCGTTTTCACCCGCGGCGACGCGCGATTCGAAGCCACGCGCGGCGATCGTCAGCGCGAACGTACCCTGTGTTTCCTCGCAGGCGCGTACGCAGCGGTTGCAGACGATGCACTTCGACGGGTCGTACGTGAAGTACGGGTTCGATTCGTCCTTGCGGTCGTCCAGGTGATTCGCGCCGTCGAAGCCGTAGCGCACTTCGCGCAGCCCGACGACGCCCGCCATGTCCTGCAACTCGCAGTCGCCGTTGGCAGGGCAGGTGAGGCAGTCGAGCGGATGGTCGGAGATGTACAGCTCCATCACGTTGCGGCGCAGCGACTGCAGCCGGTCCGACTGCGTGCGCACCTTCATGCCCGCTTCGGCAGGTGTCGTGCACGACGCCGGATAACCGCGCCGGCCTTCGATCTCGACGAGGCACAGCCGGCACGAGCCGAACGGCTCGAGCGAATCGGTCGCGCAGAGCTTCGGAACGTTGACGCCGGCTTCGATGGCCGCGCGCATCACCGACGTGCCGGCCGCCACCGTCACCGGCTGGCCGTCGATTTCGAGCGTGACGTCGGTGTCCGCATACCGTTGCGGCGTACCGTAGTCGGTATCGTCGAACGGGTCGCGGGTGCGCGCTTGGGCGGCGCTCTTGCACGCGCATTGGCCTGAGCCGCAGCCGCCTTGGCGGACGTTGTTCGTGTCGAGTGACATGCAGGGCTCCTTCTGGGTCAGGCCGCAGCCTTGACCGGGCCCGACGCGGCATCCTTGCCGGCAGCGAGCCCGAAATCTTCGGGGAAATGGTCGAGCGCGGACAGCACCGGGTAGGGCGTCATGCCGCCCATCGCGCACAGCGAACCGGCCAGCATCGTGTCGCACAGGTCGCGCAGCAGCGTGACCTGCCGCTCCGACGTATCGCCGTGGCGGATGCGCGCGATCGTCTCGACGCCGCGCGTCGAGCCGATCCGGCACGGCGTGCACTTGCCGCACGATTCGATCGCACAGAACTTCATCGCGTATTCGGCAAGCTCGGCGAGGTTCGACGTGTCGTCGTGCAGCACGATGCCGCCGTGACCGACTACCGCGCCGATCGCCGTGTACGCTTCGTAGTCGAGCGGCACGTCCCACTGGTGATCGGGCAGGTAGGTGCCGAGCGGGCCGCCGACCTGCGCGGCGCGTGCGGGCCGGCCGCTTGCCGTGCCGCCGCCGAAGTCGAACAGCAGCTCGCGCAGCGTGACGCCGAACGCGAGCTCGACGAGGCCGCCGTGACGGATGTTGCCCGCGAGCTGGAACGGCAGCGTGCCGCGCGAGCGGCCCATCCCATAGTCGCGATAGAACGCGGCGCCGCGCGCGAAGATCACCGGCGCCGTCGCGAGCGTGATCACGTTGTTGATGACGGTCGGCTGGCCGAACAGGCCGGCGAGCGCGGGCAGCGGCGGCTTCGCGCGCACGACGCCGCGCTTGCCTTCGAGCGATTCGAGCAGCGCCGTTTCCTCGCCGCACACGTACGAGCCCGCGCCTTTCGCGACGTGCAGCTCGAACGCGTGCGCGGAGCCGAGCACGCGTTCGCCGAGCCAGCCGGCTTCGCGCGCGCGGACGATCGCGGCTTCGAGCGTGGCGATCGCGTGCGGGTATTCGCTGCGCACATAGATGTAGCCGACCGTCGCGCCTGTCGCGATGCCCGCGATGATCATCCCTTCGATCAGGCAGTACGGATCGCATTCCATCATCAGGCGGTCGGAGAACGTGCCCGAATCGCCTTCGTCCGCGTTGCAGACGATGTACTTCTGCGCGGCGCGCGCGTGCCGCACCGTGCGCCACTTGATGCCGGCCGGGAATGCCGCGCCACCGCGGCCGCGCAGCCCCGATTCGATCAGCGTCTCGCACGCGGCATCGCCGTCGAGCGCGAGCGCGTTCTTCAGGCCGGCGAGGCCTTCGTGTTGCAGGTAGTCGTCGATCGACAGCGGATCGGTCAGGCCGATGCGCGCGAACGTGAGGCGCTGCTGGCGTGCGAGATAGGGCAGCGCGTCGACGAGGCCGACGCCGCTTGGATGCGCGCCGCCTTCGAGCCAGTTTGCGTCGAACAGGGACGGCACGTCGGCGGCCGACAGGTTCGCATAGCCGACGCGGCCGGCGGCCGTGCCGACCTCGACGAGCGGCTCGAGCCACAGCAGCCCGCGCGAGCCGTTGCGAACCAGCTCGATGGCGACGCCGCGTCGTTCGGCTTCCGCCGCGATCGCGGCGGCGAGTGCGTCGGCGCCGAGTGCCAGCGCAGACGAATCGCGGGGAACGTAGATGCGGATCGTCATGCGGCCTCCGGCGTGTGGGCGACCGCATCGGCAAGCAGCGCGTCGAATTTTTCCGGCGTGACCTTGGCGTGAAGCACACCGTTCACCGTCAGCGACGGCGACTGCGCACACAGTCCGAGGCAGTAGACCGATTCGAGCGCGACGGCGTCCGGCGCGTGTGCATCCGCGGCATCGCCGTGCGCCGCGTCGAACCGGCAGCCCGTGCGGGCTTCAGCGTGCGCGGCCAGCGCTTCGCAGCCCATGCTGCGGCACGCCTCGGCGCGGCACATCTGGATCGTGACGCGCGCAGGCGGCGCGGTGCGGAAGTGGTGGTAGTAAGTCAGTACGCCGTGCACTTCCGCGCGCGACAGATTGAGTGCCCTGGCGAGCGGCGCGACGCAGCCCGGCGGCACGTAGCCCGCGTCGTCCTGGATCGCGTGCAGGATCGCGACCAGCGACCGGCCGGCGCGCGCATGGCGCTCGACGAGCGCGTCGGGCGCATGGGGATTCGGGGACATCGGTTATGCTCCTCCAAAGTCTCATATGCGCTCAGAATTCATATAGTGCGCATTGCGGCTTCGTTCTGATTGATTTCGACCAACGATAAGCGGAAGATTTCGCGGTCGCAATAGGAAATCGGAGTGCATAATTGATTCGAATCGAATGCGACGCGTATCTGACCATACGCGACACGGAAGGTCGCACCGCCAGCCTGTCGGACGTCGCGCCATTGCTGGAGCTCGTGGCCGACACGGGCAGCATTGCGCAGGCCGCCCAAGCGAAAGGGCTGTCCTACCGGCACGCGTGGGGCATGTTGCGCGCGCTGGAAGCGTGCATCGGCGGGGAGTTGATCGAAACCGCGCGGGGCAAGGGGTCGACGCTGTCGGAGCTCGGCCAGGCCGTCGTCGATGCGCAGCGCCTCGCGCGCAGCCGGCTCGACGGGAACCTGCGGATGCTGGCGGCCGAGGTGGCCAGCGACCTGAGCCGGCGGCTCGCGCAGCGCGACGGCGCCGTGCGCATCCATGCGTCGCACGGCTACGCAGTCGCGACGCTCGTTTCCGCGCTCGTCGATGCGCAGGCGGCTGTCGACATCAAGTATCGCGAGAGTGTCGAGGCCGTGCAGGCGCTTGCACGCGGCGAATGCGACCTGGCCGGCTTCCATCTGCCGCGCGGTACGTTTCGCGCGCAGTGCGCGCAGATCTACCGGCCGTGGCTCGACGACACGCGTCACGTGCTGATTCACCTGACGCGCCGCCAGCAGGGGCTGTTCGTGCCGCGCGGCAACCCGAAGCAGGTCCGCGGGCTCGCGGATCTCGCGCGCAACGACATCCGCTTCGTCAACCGGCAACCAGGGTCAGGCACGCGCATGCTGCTGGATCTCGCGCTGCGCGCGATCGGCATCGATCCCGAGCGTATTGACGGCTATGCGTCGGCCGAACTCACGCATTCGGCGATCGCCGCATTCGTCGCGAGCGGGATGGCCGATCTCGGCTTCGGCGTCGAGCCGGCCGCCCATCATTTCGGGCTCGACTTCATCCCGGTCGTCGACGAGGACTATTACTTCGCGTGCGAACGCGCGCAGCTAGACACGCGGCCGCTCGCCGATGTGCTGGCGCTGCTGCGCGACGCTCGCTTCGTCGAGCGCGTCGCGCATCTCGACGGTTACGATCCGGCTGCGTGCGGGACGCTGACGAGCATCGCGACGGGGCTGGCCGGCGACGACGGCACGAGCGTGCCGGACGGCAATTCCCGGTAACGGGGACGCGATCGGACCGCGCTGCAGCGGCGGGGGATTTGCGCTACGCTTGCCGCTTGATCAACGTTCCAACAAGCACGCCGTTCAGGCGTCATCCCGCCATGAAATTTTCCGTTCCCCTCGCCGCGGCAGCGTTGACCGCGGGGCTGCTGGTTACTGCTTCGCCGTTTGCGCTCGCGCAGAATTCCCCGGGGGTGCCCGGCGGCATCCTGAACGAGCAGTTTCGCCTGAACGAGCATCCGCAAATGCCGTTCGCGGCGTCGGCGCCGTCGCAGAAATACCAGGGCAGCAAGAAGTCGGCGTTGCGTCGCAAGGGAGACTTGGGCGACCCGAACGGCTGCAACCTGAAGTGCCCGATGGATAGCCAGTAACGCGCGGACAGGCGCGTCCGTACCGTGGTCATGCGGCCCCGGTTCGACAGGCAGACACGCAACCCATGCACCGGGTTGGCCGCCTGAACTGCGACTGCATGAATCCCGTACGATTCCGATTCTGTTCGAGCCTCGCGAAGCGTTGCCGCTTCGCGGGGCTCGCGCTTTTCAGCGAGGCTCGATGCGACGCAATGCCGGACGAAGCCGGGGTTCACGCATCGCGGCCCGGTGGGTAATCTAGGGTTAACCCTAGAATCAGGAAGGATGTCTTCCAGAAATCTGCCTTATTCTTAAGCATCCGCCTACATAAACTTCGGGTTGTCAGCGATGAACAAGGTGTTCACCGCGAACACAGACAAATCTGGAGGTAGGTCATCATGAAGTCGCTCGTTCAAGCTGTTGTCGTTGCCGCCGCTCTCGCTGCCCCGGTTGTGTCGTTTGCGCAGTCGGGCTCGACGATCACCCGCGCGCAGGTCCGCGCCGAACTGGTCCAGCTTCAGCAGGCCGGATACAACTCCGCCCGCGGCGAAGATCCGCACTATCCGGAAGCGATCCAGGCTGCAACGGCGCGTGTTGCGGAGCAGCAGCGTAGTGCGCTGGCGCAAGCGCAAGGTGCCGACGCCAGCGGGTACGGTGCGCAGGCACAGGGCGCATCGGCATCGGGTTCGCGTGCAATGGGCGTGCGCCCGGCCACCGCTGAAGAAATGAAGTCGCTGTATCGCGGCAGCTAAGCCGCGTACCGCCTGGTGTGCATAAGCGCCGGGGGCGAATGACGCGTCGCCCCTCAGGCTGTGGCACCCGGGTTGGCCGTTGCCCGGCGCGACCGATGATTGCGCGGGCGCGGCAGAGCATCCGTCACCTCCTGCCGTCGGAACATCGGCGGCATTCCGCCCGGCCCGCCTGTGGCTGGGCGCTTTTTCGGAAGGAGCGGGGCGCATGCGTATCGCCGGCAACAAAAAACCCCGCAGACTTGCGTCATGCGGGGTTCGTGCGACGAGCGCGGAATGTGGTGGAGGCGGCGGGAATCGAACCCGCGTCCAGAAGCGCTCTACGACTAGTTCTACATGTTTAGTTCAGTCATTTGATTTAACCGCAGCGACGCGGACGAACACGCTGCACTTCGGCGATTCGCTAGATTTTCGACCCTGGCGTCGCGACGCCGACAGGGCTTAACTGACGTAAATGACCTCTGGCGGTATTGCTACCGGTCTTGCGACACTAGCCCGTCAGTGAACTAGGCAGAGGACGGCGGCCCTTAGGCTGCCAGTGCGAACGTATCGTCGTTTGCAGTTACGATTTTCCCATTGATTAACGAGGTGACGGGTCCTCGACATGCCCTAGCCGCTTCACAACCCCTGTCGAAACCAGGTCGCCCCCGCGGATAAGATCGATCATTATAGCCCAACATCGCGTAGCAGATCGCGCAGTTCCTGCGTCGTGTCGACGAGATGCTGGGCCTGCCAGTCGGATGGCGCGGCGCCGTCGCCGCAGTAGCCGTACGCGGCCGCGACCGTCGCCATGCCGGCCGCGCTGCCGGCCTGAATGTCGCGCAGGTCGTCGCCGACGTAGACGATGCGCGCGGGCGCGAGCGTCAGCTGGTCGGCCGCATGCAGCAGCGGGGCCGGGTGGGGCTTCGGGTGCGGCGTTGTGTCGCCCCCGACGACGCACGCGGCGCGCGGCGCGAGACCGAGCAGGTCGACGAGCGGTGCCGTGAGCCGCATCGCCTTGTTCGTGACGATGCCCCAGCGCACGCCGCGCGCATCGAGCTCGTCGAGCACGTCGCCGATGCCGGGAAACAGCGCCGTATGCACGCACAGATCCGTCGCGTAGTTGGTCAGGAACTCATCGCGCATCGCTTCGTAGCCGGGCGTTTGCGGATCGATGCCGAATGCGCCGCCGAGCAGGCCGCGCGCGCCGGCCGAAGCCAGCGGCCGCAGCACGTCGAGCGACGTTTCGGGCAGGCCGCGGACGCGCTGCATCTTGTTGACGGCAGCCGCGAGATCGGGCGCCGTGTCGGCGAGCGTGCCGTCGAGGTCGAACAGCACGGCATCGCAATGCAGCAGGCGCGGTTCGTCGAGTGCGGCCCGCGCGGTCGAAAGGGGAGTCGTCATGCCGGTCGGAGGGTCACGCGCCGCGGCGGCACGCGACGAGGTAGTTGATGTCGGTGTCGTTCGACAGCGCGAAACGCTTGCCGATCGAGTGATACGTGATGCCCTTGATCTCCACGATGTGCAGATCCGTCGCACGCACGAAGCCGGCCAGTTCCGACGGGCGGATGAAGCGCGCGTAGTCGTGTGTGCCCTTCGGCAGCATTTGCGCGATGTACTCCGCGCCGATCACCGCGAACAGGTAGGACTTCAGGTTGCGGTTCAGCGTCGAGAAGAACACCCAGCCGCCCGGCTTGACGAGCGTCGCGCATGCGGCGACGACATCGCCGGGCGACGGCACGTGCTCGAGCATCTCCATGCACGTGACGACATCGTAGGTGCCCGGTTCGCGGGCGGCGATCGCTTCGGCGGCGATGGCCTCATAGTCGACCGAGATGCCGCTTTCGAGGCTGTGCAGGTCGGCCACACCGAGCGCTTCGGTCGACAGGTCGATGCCTTTCACCTGTGCGCCGAGTCCGGCCATCGATTCGGACAGGATGCCGCCGCCGCAGCCGATGTCGAGTGCGCGCTTGCCGGCCAGATGCGCATGCGCATCGATCCAGCCGAGCCGGACCGGGTTCAGGTCGTGCAGCGGCTTGAATTCGGCATTCGGATCCCACCACCGATGGGCGAGGTCGCTGAATTTCTGGAGTTCGTGCGGATCGGCGTTGGTCATGTCGGCAAACGGGCTACGGAGGGAGGGCGGTGCTTAGGTTCGTCAGCCCCGAGTATATAAGAAGCGGACGAGCGGCGAGGCGGCGAGCGCCCGGACGGGCATCAACGAAAAAGCCCCGCCGGAGCGGGGCTTTGAAACGGTCGAAAACCGCGGCTTAGTTTGCCGGAACGGTCGTCGTCGTCGTTTGCTGCGTACCAACCACTTCGACTTCCACGCGGCGGTCCGGTGCGAGGCAGGCGATCAGCTGCTTGCGGTTCTTCTGGTTGCAGCCAGTCGTAACCGGGTTGCGCTTGCCCTTGCCTTCCGTGTAGATCTTGTTGGCCGGCACACCCTTGCTGACCAGGTACGACTTCACGGCTTGCGCACGGCGCAGCGACAGACGGTCGTTGTACTTGTCCGAACCGATGCGGTCCGTGTAGCCCGTTGCGACGACCACTTCCGTGTTCATGCCTTCGATCTTCGAAGCCAGTTCGTCCAGCTTCTGCTTGCCCAGCGGCTTGAGCGTTGCCTTGTCGAAGTCGAACAGTGCGTCAGCTTGATACGTGATCTTCTGGCTCGTGATGGCCGGAGCAACGACCGGAGCGACCGGCGGCTGCGGTGCCTGGGCGACCAGTGCGCCATCGCACTTCGCGTTGGCGGTGGCCGGCGTCCAGAATGCATCGCGCCAGCAGAGCTCGTTCGTGCCGTTCATCCACACCCATTCGCCCGTGCCGTTCACCCAGTTGTCATTGACGGCTTGACGCGACGCCGGCACCGACTGTGCCGAAGCGGATGCAGCCATAACTGCGGTAGCTGCAATGAACGCGAGCTTTGAAAGTTTATTCATATTTCTCCTCTCGAAATTGAGATTACCGCAGGTTTACTGCGAGCCTGTTGACGGTGACAAGTCATACATTGCTCGAAGTATAACATTGGTGCGGCACAAAAATGCGGCACCGCTCTGTGTAGACTTTAGACTTCGAGCAGCGTCTAACCCTCAGTGCGTTGGCATTTTGCCATATCGTTCCCTTCCTACGAAAAAAAATCCTCCCCACCCTAAGATCGCCTCAACGTTTGTGGTGCATGCGCAACACCGGCCTGCCGTAACTTTCAGAGATTGTCAAGAGTGTGTCCGGGAAATTGCGCGGATGAACGTATCTGTTTACTCGTGCGCGTGAAACAGGCATGACGAAATCGCCTGCGACGTCGAGTCGCAGGCGATTCCGGTCGGTTCGCCACCGCCGCGATTTTCGCTATTTATATATAGAGGGGGATGCGAATTGGCGGCTGATGGGCGCATGTTAGAATCTCGCGTTGCGTTGCGCATGCAGCGCCCACGCGAAAGGCGTTCGCCGTCTTCGCTCCGAAACGATACGGATACATGGATCAATTCGCCAAAGAGACCCTGCCCACCTCCCTAGAGGAGGAAATGCGCCGTTCGTATCTCGATTACGCGATGAGCGTGATCGTCGGACGTGCCCTCCCGGATGTCCGCGATGGCCTGAAGCCCGTGCACCGGCGCGTGTTGTTCGCGATGCACGAACTGAACAACGACTGGAACCGCGCGTACAAGAAATCGGCGCGTATCGTCGGTGACGTGATCGGTAAGTACCACCCTCACGGCGATACCGCGGTATACGACACGATCGTGCGGATGGCGCAGGACTTCTCGCTGCGTTATATGCTGATCGACGGGCAAGGCAACTTCGGCTCGATCGACGGCGACAACGCCGCGGCGATGCGTTACACCGAAATTCGCATGGCGAAGATCGGTCACGAACTGCTCGCCGACATCGACAAGGAAACGGTCGATTTCGAGCCGAACTACGACGGCAACGAAACGCAGCCGTCGGTCCTGCCGTCGCGCATTCCGAACCTGCTGATCAACGGCTCGTCGGGCATCGCGGTCGGCATGGCGACCAACATCCCGCCGCACAACCTGAACGAAGTCGTCGACGCGTGTCAGCACCTGCTGAACAACCCGGAAGCGACGATCGACGAGCTGATCGAGATCATCCCGGCGCCGGACTTCCCGACGGCCGGCATCATCTACGGCGTCGCCGGTGTGCGCGACGGCTACCGCACCGGGCGCGGCCGCGTCGTGATGCGTGCGGCCACGCACTTCGAGGAGATCGACCGCGGCCAGCGGATGGCGATCATCGTCGACGAGCTGCCGTACCAGGTGAACAAACGCTCGCTGCTCGAGCGGATCGCCGAGCTCGTCAACGAGAAGAAGCTCGAAGGCATCTCCGACATCCGCGACGAGTCCGACAAGAGCGGCATGCGTGTCGTGATCGAACTCAAGCGCGGCGAAGTGCCGGAGGTGGTGCTGAACAACCTGTATAAGGCGACGCAGCTCCAGGACACGTTCGGCATGAACATGGTCGCGCTCGTCGACGGCCAGCCGAAGCTGCTGAACCTGAAGGAAATCCTGCAGTGCTTCCTGTCGCATCGACGCGAAGTGCTGACGCGCCGCACGATCTACGAACTGCGCAAGGCCCGCGAACGCGGCCACGTGCTCGAAGGTCTCGCGGTCGCGCTCGCGAACATCGACGAGTTCATCGCGATCATCAAGGCCGCGCCGACGCCGCCGATCGCGAAGCAGGAGTTGATGGCGAAGCCGTGGGATTCGTCGCTCGTGCGCGACATGCTGACGCGCGCCGAAGCCGAGAATGCGTCGGCGGGCGGCCGCTCCGCGTATCGTCCGGAAGGCCTGAACCCCGCGTTCGGGATGCAGAGCGACGGGCTGTACCGTCTGTCCGAGACGCAGGCCCAGGAAATCCTGCAGATGCGTCTGCAGCGCCTGACCGGTCTCGAGCAGGACAAGATCATCGGCGAATACCGCGAAGTGATGGCGCAGATCGCCGACCTGCTGGACATCCTCGCACGCCCCGAGCGGATCACGACGATGATCGGCGAGGAACTGACCTCGGTGAAGGCCGAATTCGGCGATGCGCGCCGCTCGAAGATCGAGCTGAACGCGACCGAACTGAACACCGAGGATCTGATCACGCCGCAGGACATGGTCGTTACGATGTCGCATGCGGGCTACGTGAAGTCGCAGCCGCTGTCCGAGTACCGCGCACAGAAGCGCGGCGGTCGCGGCAAGCAGGCGACGCAGATGAAGGAAGACGACTGGATCGAGACGCTGTTCATCGCGAACACGCACGACTACATCCTGTGCTTCTCGAACCGCGGCCGCGTGTACTGGGTCAAGGTCTATGAAGTGCCGCAGGGCTCGCGCAACTCGCGCGGCCGGCCGATCGTCAACATGTTCCCGCTGCAGGATGGCGAGAAGATCAACGTCGTGCTGCCGGTCAAGGAATTCTCGGCCGACAAGTTCATTTTCATGGCGACGTCGCTCGGCACCGTGAAGAAGACGCCGCTCGAAGCATTCAGCCGTCCGATGAAGAAGGGCATCATCGCGGTCGGCCTCGACGACGGCGACTTCCTGATCGGCGCGTCGATCACCGACGGCGCACACGACGTGATGCTGTTCTCCGACGCCGGCAAGGCCGTGCGCTTCGACGAGAACGACGTGCGTCCGATGGGGCGCGAGGCGCGCGGCGTGCGCGGCATGCAGCTCGAGGACGGGCAGCAGGTCATCGCGATGCTGGTTGCCGGCAGCGAGGAGCAGACCGTGCTCACCGCGACCGAGAACGGCTTCGGCAAGCGTACGCCGATCACCGAATACACGCGTCACGGCCGCGGCACGAAGGGTATGATCGCGATCCAGACGTCCGAGCGCAACGGCAAGGTCGTGGCTGCAACGCTCGTCGACGCCGAGGATCAGATCATGCTGATCACGACGGCCGGCGTGTTGATTCGCACGCGCGTATCCGAGATTCGCGAGATGGGGCGTGCTACGCAAGGTGTTACACTCATCAGTCTCGATGAGGGTACCAAGCTCTCTGGCCTGCAGCAGATCGCGGAGGCCGAGGAGGGCGATGGCGAGGCCGACGAGGCGTCGGACGGCGAAGCCTGAAGAACGGATGAGACTCTGGCCGCCGCGGGCGCAAAGCGCCGCGGCCGGCGAGCAACCATTCATATTTCCAAAAGGGAGTGATGATGCAAAAGCAATTCAAGCAACTGGTTCTGCTGGCTGCACTGGTGCCGACGTTCGCGATGGCGCAAGCGCTGTCGAATTCCGCACCGGCGCCCGCCGCGGCAGCTGCGCCGATCGACGCCGACAAGAAGGCTGCGATCAAGGATCTGCTCGACGCGATCGACGCGCCGAAGCTCGTGTCGGCAATCGGCAACAGCGCCGAAATGCAGGCCAAGCAACTCGTGCCGGCGATCCTGTCGGACGCGCTGTCGGAAAACAAGACGATGAACGACAAGCAGAAGCAGGCTGCCGTTCCGACGCTGCAGAAGAACGCAGTGCCGAAGCTGGTTGACGGCGCAGGCAAGGTGTTCGGTACGCAGCAATTCCAGAACGACGCGATGTCGGCTCAGTACGACGCCTATGCGAAGTACTACAGCACGTCGGAGATCAAGGATCTGACGACGTTCTACAAGAGCCCGACGGGCCGCAAGTTCATCCAGGTTCAGGATCAGGTCGGTCGCGACGTGGTCAACGGCCTGATGCAGAAGTACATGCCGCAAGCGATCCAGGCGACGCGCACGCAGGCTGACAAGGAAGTTGCAGCAGTCAAGCCGGGCAAGTAAGCCGTCCGGGCACGCACCCGGCCATTCGGCCGGGTTTGGCGGGAGCCTGACGACAGTGCGATAATGGCCGTTTGCGCGCGAGCGCAAGCGGCCATTTCCATTCTGGCGCGGTTCTGCCGGCGGCAAGCCGGTCGCGTCCCTCCCGAGGTTTTCACGATGCGCGTCTTTAATTTCTCCGCCGGCCCTGCGGCGATGCCCGAGGAAGTGTTGCGGCAGGCCGCCGACGAAATGCTCGATTGGCACGGCAGCGGCATGAGCGTGATGGAGATGAGCCATCGCGGCAAGGAATTCATGTCGATCCACGAGGCCGCGCTGACCGACCTGCGCGACCTGCTCGGCGTGCCGGCAAGCCACCGGATCCTGTTCCTGCAGGGCGGCGGTATCGCGGAAAACGCGATCGTGCCGATGAACCTGCTCGGGTCGCGCAAGACCGCCGACTTCGTCGTGACGGGCTCGTGGTCGCAGAAATCGTTCGGCGAGGCGAAGAAGTACGGTACACCGCATCTCGCCGCGACCGGCAAGACGGAAGACGGCTTCACGCGTGCGCCCGCGCGCGCCGAATGGCAGCTGTCGGACGATCCGGCCTACGTGCATCTGTGCACCAACGAGACGATCGACGGCGTCGAGACGTTCGAGATCCCGGATCTCGGCGATGTGCCGCTGGTCGCGGACGTCTCGTCGCACATCCTGTCGCGCCCGATGGACGTCGCGAAATACGGCGTGCTGTTCGGCGGCGCGCAGAAGAACATCGGGATGGCCGGCGTGACGGTCGTGATCGTGCGCGAGGATCTTCTCGATCGCGCGCAGTCGATCTGTCCGTCCGCGTTCGAATGGAAGACCATCGCCGCGAACAACTCGCTGTACAACACGCCGCCCACCTACGCGATCTACATCGCGGGCCTCGTGTTCCAGTGGCTGAAGCGGCAGGGCGGCCTCGAAGCGATCGAGGCCCGCAATATCGAGAAGGCGAAGCTGCTCTACGACACGATCGATGCGAGCGGCTTCTATCTGAACAAGGTCGAGCCGGCAGCACGTTCACGGATGAACGTGCCGTTTTTCCTGGCCGACGAAACGCGCAATGAAGACTTCCTTGCCGGCGCAAAGGCGCGCGGGCTGCTGCAGCTGAAGGGCCACAAGTCCGTCGGTGGCATGCGGGCGTCGATCTACAACGCGGTGCCGCTCGAGGGCGTGAAAGCGCTCGTCGAGTACATGAAGGACTTCGAGCAGCGCGGCGCCTGACGGCGACGCTGTTCAAACAGCACGGCAAAACGCATGGACGACGAACTGAATTCCCGCCTGAAACCGCTGCGCGATCGCATCGACGCGATCGACGCGCAGCTGATCGCGCTCCTGAACCAGCGCGCCGCGGTGGCGCTGGAGGTGGGCGAGGTCAAGAAGCATTTCAACGCGCCGGTGTTCCGGCCGGAGCGCGAGCTGCAGGTGATCGCGCGGCTGCAGGACATGAGCGCGGGGCCGCTCGCGAGCGAGCACATCAGCGCGATCTGGCGCGAGATCATGGCCGCGAGCCGCGCGCTCGAGCAGACGATCCACGTCGCGTTTCTCGGGCCGGTCGGCACGTACAGCGAACAGGCGATGCTCGAGTATTTCGGCCAGTCGATCGAAGGGCTGCCGTGCCCGTCGATCGACGAGGTGTTCCGCTCGGTCGAGGCGGGCGCGTCCGCGTTCGGCATCGCGCCGGTCGAGAATTCGACCGAAGGGGCCGTGTCGCGCACGCTCGACCTGTTGCTGCAGACGCAACTGCTGATCAGCGGCGAACTCGCGCTGCCCATCCATCACAACCTGCTCACGCAAAGCGGCACGCTCGACGGCGTGAAGCGCGTCTGCGCGCATGCGCAGGCGCTTGCGCAATGCCAGCAATGGCTCGCGGCGAATGCGCCGCAGCTCGAGCGGCAGGCCGTGGCGAGCAACGCGGAGGCCGCGCGTCTCGCGGCGGCCGATCCGAGCGTCGCCGCGATCGCGGGCGACCGCGCGGCCGCGCACTACGGCTTGCAGATCGCGTTCTCGCTGATCCAGGACGATCCGCACAACCGCACGCGCTTCGTGATCGTCGGCAAGCAGCCGGCCGGGCCAAGCGGTCACGACCAGACGTCGCTGATCGTGTCGGTGAAGAACGAGCCGGGCGCCGTATTCAAGCTGCTCGAACCGCTTGCGCGGCACGGCGTGTCGATGACGCGCTTCGAGTCGCGTCCGGCGCGCGTCGGCACGTGGGAGTACTACTTCTACATCGACATCGAAGGGCACCGGGACGATGCGGCGGTCGCGGCCGCGCTCGCGGAGCTCGGCCAGAAGGCCGCGTTCCTGAAGATACTCGGCTCGTATCCGAGCGCACGCTGATGGGTGACGGCCCGTCGCCTGCATGCGCAGGCGCCGCGGCCGGGCGGGCAGGGCAGGCCGGTCGGCGCTGCCGAAGGCGGGTTCGGGCAGCACCCGGTGCAGGTTGCGCCGGGCGCGGGCCCGTTGCCCGGAATCTGGAATTCCGTGTGCGGGGCTTCGTTCCGTGCGCGTAACTTGGCTCTTGTCGTGTCAGGCTTTGCATTCAACAAACTGGTCATTTTCGGCGTCGGCCTGATCGGCGGATCGCTGGCTCGCGCGCTGCGCGAGCGCGCGCCGGGCGGCGCGGGCGAGATCGTCGGCGTGGGCCGCTCACGCGCATCGGTCGAGCGCGCGCTGTCGCTCGGCGTGATCGACCGCGCGGCGGCGCTCGACGACGACGCGCAGTTGCGCGACGCGCTTGCCGGCGCCGATCTCGTGCTGCTGGCCGCGCCCGTCGCGCAGACGGGCCCGTTGCTCGCGCGCATTGCGCCGTGGCTCGCCGATGCGACGATCGTCACCGATGCGGGCAGCACCAAGTCCGATGTCGTCGCGGCCGCGCGCGAAGCGCTCGGCGCGCGGATCGCGCAGTTCGTGCCGGGGCACCCGATCGCCGGTCGCGAGTCGAGCGGCGTCGAAGCCGCGTTGCCCGACCTGTACGTCGGCCGCAACGTCGTGCTGTGCCCGCTGCCGGAGAACGCGCCCGAATCGGTCGCGCGAATCGACGCGATGTGGCGCGCAACCGGCGCCGACGTGCGCACGATGAGCACCGAGCGGCACGATCGCGTGTTTGCGTCGATCAGCCATCTGCCGCACGTGCTGTCGTTTGCGCTCGTCGAGCAGATCCTCGGCGAGGCGGACGCGGAACTGAAATTCTCGTACGCGGCGGGCGGCTTCCGCGATTTCACGCGCATCGCCGCGTCGAGCCCGGAGATGTGGCGCGACGTGTGCGTTGCGAACCGCGCGGCGCTGCTCGACGAACTCGACGGCTACACGCGCGTGCTCACGCGGCTGCGCGCGGCGATCGACGCCGGCGACGGCGCGGCGCTCGAAGCCGTGTTCACGCGCTCGCGCGCCGCGCGCAAGGCATGGCAGGAGCGCGGCGGCAAGCCCGCTGCCGAACCGGACAAGAAATAACAGGACGATTCCCATGGACTATCTCGATCTCGGCCCGTACTCCAGCGCATCGGGCACCGTGCGCCTGCCCGGCTCGAAGAGCATCTCGAACCGCGTGCTGCTGCTCGCGGCGCTTGCCGAAGGCGAAACGACGATCACCAATCTGCTCGACTCCGACGACACGCGCGTGATGCTCGATGCACTCGGCAAGCTCGGCGTGAAGCTCGCGCGTGACGCCGACACCTGTGTCGTCACGGGCACGCGCGGTGCGTTTACCGCGAAGACGGCCGACCTGTTCCTCGGCAACGCGGGCACGGCCGTGCGGCCACTGACCGCCGCGCTCGCGGTGAATGGCGGCGAGTATCGCGTGCACGGCGTGCCGCGCATGCACGAGCGGCCGATCGGCGATCTCGTCGACGGCCTGCGGCAGATCGGCGCGCAGATCGACTACGAGCTGAACGACGGTTACCCGCCGCTGCTGATCAAGCCCGCGACGATCTCGGTCGACGCGCCGATCCGCGTGCGCGGCGACGTGTCGAGCCAGTTCCTCACCGCGCTACTGATGACGCTGCCGCTCGTGAGGGCGAAGGACGGCAAGACTGTCGTCGAAGTCGACGGCGAACTGATCTCGAAGCCGTACATCGACATCACGATCCGGCTGATGGAGCGCTTCGGCGTGACCGTCGAGCGCGACAGCTGGCAGCGCTTCGTCGTGCCGGCCGGCGTCCGCTACCGCTCGCCGGGGCGGATCATGGTCGAGGGCGACGCGTCGTCGGCCTCGTACTTCCTCGCGGCCGGTGCGCTCGGCGGCGGCCCGCTGCGCGTCGAGGGCGTGGGGCGAGCGAGCATCCAGGGCGACGTCGGTTTCGCGAATGCGCTGATGCAGATGGGCGCGAACGTGACGATGGGCGACGACTGGATCGACGTGCGCGGCATTGGCCACGACCACGGCAAGCTCGAGCCGATCGACATGGATTTCAACCTGATCCCCGATGCGGCGATGACCATCGCGGTCGCGGCGCTGTTCGCGAACGGGACGAGCACGCTGCGCAACATCGCGAGCTGGCGCGTGAAGGAGACCGACCGCATCGCCGCGATGGCGACCGAACTGCGCAAGGTCGGCGCGATCGTCGAGGAAGGCCCCGACTATCTCGTCGTCACGCCGCCGGAAAAGCTTACGCCGAACGCGGCGATCGACACGTACGACGATCACCGGATGGCGATGTGCTTCTCGCTCGTCAGCCTGGGCGGCGTGCCCGTGCGGATCAACGATCCGAAGTGCGTCGGCAAGACGTTCCCCGACTATTTCGACCGCTTCGCCGCGCTCGCCAAAGCCTGACCCGACTGTTCCGATGAAATCGACCCGACCCTTTCACCCGACTCCCGTCATCACGATCGACGGCCCGACCGCTTCCGGCAAGGGCACGGTCGCGGCGCTCGTCGCCGCGCACCTCGGCTTCCACCTGCTCGACAGCGGTGCGCTGTACCGCCTCGCGGCGCTTGCAAGCGTGCGCTACGGCATCGCGGCGGAGGACATCGACGCGCTCGTGAAGCTGATCGACGATCTCCACATCACGTTCCGCGAAGGCTGCGCGCAGCTCGACGGCGTCGATGTGTCGAACGACATCCGCGCCGAGGCGGTCGGCAACCGTGCATCGGCCATTGCCGTGCACGGGCCGGTGCGTACCGCGCTGGTCGCGCGCCAGCGCGCGTTCCGCAAGACGCCGGGCCTCGTTGCCGACGGGCGCGACATGGGGACGGTGATCTTCCCGGACGCCGTGCTGAAGGTGTTCCTGACGGCCAGCGCCGAGGCTCGCGCGACCAGACGGCATAAGCAATTGATGCAAAAAGGTTTTTCTGCTAATATAGATGACTTGCTCCGGGATCTTCGTGAACGTGATGCGCGCGACAGCAATCGCGCTGCCGCGCCGCTGAAGCCCGCGGCAGATGCCAGGCTGCTCGATACGTCGGCACTTTCGGTTGATGAAGCAGTCGACCAGGTGCTGCAGTGGTACCGGGCGCTCGGCCAGCCCGCCTGAGAAGGCGGGCAGCGGTAGGTGCTCCGCGCCGTAAGCGCGGAGCGTGTTTCGAACCCTTAACCCCGTGTGGACCTCGATCTGGCCCTTTCAGCCTGCCATTCCGGCCGGCGTGGCACAGCGATCCATGCACTATCAGATTTTTATGTCCGACCTGCAAACCTCCACCCCGAATACCGAATCCTTTGCGGCTCTGTTCGAAGAGTCGCTGACCCGCCAAGACATGCGCGCCGGCGAAGTGATTTCCGCCGAAGTCGTGCGCGTCGACCACAACTTCGTGGTCGTCAATGCAGGCCTCAAGTCCGAGGCTTACATTCCGATCGAGGAATTCCTGAACGATCAGGGCGAGGTTGAGGTGCAGTCGGGCGATTTCGTGTCCGTCGCGATCGACGCACTCGAAAACGGCTACGGCGACACGATCCTGTCGCGCGACAAGGCGAAGCGCCTTGCATCGTGGCTGTCGCTGGAAAAGGCTCTCGACAACAACGAACTCGTCACCGGCACGATCACCGGCAAGGTGAAGGGCGGCATGACCGTGATGGTCAACGGCATCCGCGCGTTCCTGCCGGGTTCGCTGGTCGACACGCGTCCGGTCAAGGACACGACCCCGTACGAAGGCAAGACGCTCGAGTTCCGCGTGATCAAGCTCGATCGCAAGCGTAACAACGTCGTGCTGTCGCGTCGTGCAGTGATCGAAGCAACCCAGGGCGAAGAGCGCGCGAAGCTGCTCGAGACGCTGAAGGAAGGCGCGATCGTCAACGGCGTGGTCAAGAACATCACCGACTACGGCGCGTTCGTCGACCTCGGCGGCATCGACGGCCTGCTGCACATCACCGACATCGCATGGCGTCGTGTGCGTCACCCGAGCGAAGTCCTGTCGGTTGGCCAGGAAGTCACCGCGAAGATCCTCAAGTTCGACCAAGAGAAGAACCGCGTCTCGCTGGGCATCAAGCAACTGGGCGACGATCCGTGGGAAGGCATCTCGCGTCGTTACCCGTCGGGCACGCGTCTGTTCGGCAAGGTCACGAACATCACCGACTACGGCGCATTCGTCGAGGTGGAATCGGGCATCGAAGGCCTCGTCCACGTGTCGGAAATGGACTGGACCAACAAGAACGTTGCGCCGTCGAAGGTTGTCCAGCTGGGCGACGAAGTCGAAGTCATGGTCCTCGAGATCGACGAAGACCGTCGTCGTATCAGCCTCGGCATGAAGCAGTGCAAGCCGAATCCGTGGGATGACTTCAGCCGCAACTTCAAGAAGGGCGACAAGATCACGGGCGCAATCAAGTCGATCACCGACTTCGGCGTGTTCATCGGTCTGCCGGGCGGCATCGACGGCCTGGTCCACCTGTCGGACCTGTCGTGGAGCGAAACCGGCGAAGAAGCCGTTCGCAAGTACAAGAAGGGCGACGAAGTCGAAGCCATCGTGCTCGGTATCGACGTCGAGAAGGAGCGTATTTCGCTCGGCATCAAGCAGCTCGAAGGCGACCCGTTCAGCAACTACGTTGCAATGAACGACAAGGGCTCGATCGTCGACGGCGTCGTGAAGACGGTCGATGCGAAGGGTGCGGTCGTGACGCTGACGGGCGACGTCGAAGGCTACCTGCGTGCGTCGGAAATCGCGCAGGATCGTGTCGAAGACGCACGCAACGTGCTGAAGGAAGGCGACAAGGTCAACGCGATGGTGATCAACATCGATCGCAAGTCGCGCGGCATCAACCTGTCGATCAAGGCGAAGGATTCGGCTGAGCAACAGGAAGCGATCCGCGGCCTGCAAGCCGACACCAGCTCGGCTGCGACCGGTACGACCAACCTCGGCGCGCTGCTGAAGGCGAAGCTCGACGGCCAGAACCAGTAAGCCTCACGAGGTCTGCTGAAGTATGACCAAATCCGAGTTGGTCGCGCAGCTGGCATCGCGATTTCCGCAACTTGTCCTCAAGGATGCGGATTTCGCGGTGAAAACGATGCTCGATGCGATGTCTGACGCTCTGGCGAAAGGGCACCGCATCGAAATTCGGGGTTTCGGCAGCTTCGGCCTCAACCGTCGCCCGGCACGCGTCGGACGCAACCCGAAGTCGGGGGAGAAAGTGCAGGTGCCCGAGAAGTTCGTGCCGCACTTCAAGCCTGGCAAGGAATTGCGCGAACGCGTCGACGGCCGCGCCGGTGAACCGCTGAAGGCTGACGATCCGGACGACGAGCGTTGAGCGTCGTTCGGTTTGACCGGAACCCGTCCGGCGAAGGCTGAAAAGAAAAGCGCCCCTTGCGGGCGCTTTTTTCATTTCCGGCGACCGCGGCGCAACGGGCGCGTGCAGGATCTGCGCAGCCGCGGAAACGCTTCCTTTACAATACGGGTCGATTCGGTGCGGCGAAGGGGAGTCGCGCGCCGCGGCAAACCTCAACAAAGAGAGGGCTTCATGAAGTTTATCGTCTGGCTGATCCGGGTATTGGTGTTCGTGCTGCTGCTGGTGCTTGCGCTGGCCAATACGCAAACCGCGACGCTGAATTTCGTTGCCGGCTACGCATGGCAAGCGCCGCTGATCCTGATCGGCCTGGCATTCTTCGCCGTGGGGCTGCTGGCCGGCCTGCTGTCCGCGCTGCCTTCGATCTTCCGCCTGCGTCTCGAGAACGGGCGCCTGAAGCGCGATCTACGCGCGGCGCGTGAAACGCCGACCGTCGTCGACCAGCCGCCGATGCCGCCCGTCATTTAACACGGACGCCGCGCGACAATCGCGCGGTTTTCGTCTCTGCTTCGATATCTCGCATGGATCTGGATTTCTGGTGGTTGCTCGCGATTCCGGTCGCATTTGCGCTCGGTTGGGCGGCGTCACGCTATGACCTGAAGAATCTCCTGTCGGAGAGCGCCAACTTGCCGCGATCGTATTTTCGCGGCCTGAACTTTCTGTTGAACGAACAACCCGACAAGGCGATCGACGCATTCATCGAGGTCGCCAAGCTCGATCCCGAGACGGTCGAGCTGCACTTCGCGCTCGGTAACCTGTTCCGCCGTCGCGGCGAAACCGACCGTGCGATTCGCGTGCACCAGAACCTGCTGAGCCGCACGGACCTGCCGGTCAACGAGCGCGACCACGCGCTGTACGAGCTCGGTCAGGATTTTCTCAAGGCAGGCCTGCTTGATCGCGCCGAGGAGGCGTTCCACAAGCTTGCCGATGGCGACTACGCGCTCGGCGCACAGCGGGCGCTGCTGACGATCTATGAGATCGAGAAGGACTGGAACAAGTCGATCGATACCGCGAAGCGTATCGAGTCGATGAGCGACAAACCGCTCGGCGCCGAAATCGCGCAGTTTCACTGCGAGCTCGCGCAGGACGCGCTGCACCGCAAGAACGCAGCCGCGGCCGCCGAACAGCTGCAGCTCGCGCTGACCGTGAACCCGCAGAACGTTCGCGCGACGATCCTGTCCGGCGACGCCGCGCAGGCGGAGGGCAACCACGCGGCCGCGATCGAGCACTGGAAGCGCGTCGAAGCGCAGAACCCGGCGTATCTGCCACTCGTCGCCGACAAGCTGATGAAGGCCTATGTCGCGCTCGGCAAGAACGTCGAAGGCGCCGAGCTGCTGATGGGGTATGTCGACCGCTATCCTTCGAACGACCTGCTCGACGTCGCGTATCAGCACATCGCGGGGTTGCGCGGCCAGGACGCGGCGCACACGCTCGCACGCACGCAGATGGAGAAATCGCCGAACCTGTCGGGGATGCTGCACCTGCTCGATGCGCAGATCGCGGCGGCTGACGAGCCGCGTCGTAAGGAACTTGAAATGATGCGTGCGCTGATCAAGCAGCGCACGAAAAATCTGCCACGGTATACGTGCCAGAATTGCGGTTTCCGGGCACGGCTCTTTTACTGGCAGTGCCCCGGATGCAGCGGCTGGGAAACCTATGCGCCGCGCCGCGTCGAACCTGCGATGCCGGGTTGATCCCGGCACGCGGAACCAACGCGCTGCGGTTGCCGCCGGGCTCGTCCCGGCGGCCAAGTTAGTCAATTACCGGGAAGTACCGGAACATCTATGAAAATCACCATCATCGGCACCGGCTACGTCGGTCTAGTCACGGGCGCATGCCTCGCGGAGATCGGTCACGACGTCTTCTGTCTCGACGTCGATCCGCGCAAGATCGACATCCTGAACAACGGCGGGATGCCGATTCACGAACCGGGGCTGCTGGACATCATCGCGCGCAACCGCGCGGCGGGGCGGCTGCGTTTCTCGACCGACATCGAGGCGAGCGTCGCGCACGGCGAGATCCAGTTCATTGCGGTCGGTACGCCGCCCGACGAGGACGGCTCGGCCGACCTGCAATACGTGCTCGAGGCCGCCCGCAACATCGGTCGCCACATGACGAGCTTCAAGGTGATCGTCGACAAGTCGACGGTGCCGGTCGGTACCGCGCAGCGCGTGCGCGGCGTGGTCGACGAGGCGCTTGCCGCACGCGGGCTCGCGGGTAGCGTCGCGCATCGCTTCTCGGTCGTGTCGAACCCGGAGTTCCTGAAGGAAGGCGCCGCGGTCGAGGACTTCATGCGTCCGGACCGGATCATCATCGGCGTCGACGACGACGAGACGGGCACGATCGCGCGCGAGAAGATCAAGAAGCTTTACGCGCCGTTCAACCGCAACCACGAACGCACGATCTACATGGACGTGCGTTCGGCCGAATTCGCGAAATATGCGGCGAATGCGATGCTTGCGACGCGCATCTCGTTCATGAACGAGATGTCGAATCTCGCCGACAAGGTCGGTGCCGACATCGAGGCCGTGCGTCGCGGGATCGGCTCCGATCCGCGCATCGGCTACCACTTCCTGTATGCGGGCGTCGGTTACGGCGGCTCGTGTTTCCCGAAGGACGTTCAGGCGCTGATCCGCACGGCAGGCGAGAACGGTCAGCCGCTGCGCATCCTGGAAGCCGTCGAGGCGGCCAACCATGCGCAGAAGGACGTGCTGATCGGCAAGATCGAGCAGCGCTTCGGCGCCGATCTCACCGGCCGCGAGTTCGCGGTCTGGGGCCTGGCGTTCAAGCCGAACACCGACGACATGCGCGAGGCGCCGAGCCGCCGCCTGATCGCCGCACTGCTCGAGCGCGGCGCGACCGTGCGCGCGTACGATCCGGTCGCGGTCGACGAGGCGCGGCGCGTGTTCGCGCTGGATTTCGACGGCAATCCGGACGCGCTGGCGCGGCTGCATCTCGTCGATACGCAGGACGTCGCCGTGACGGGCGCGGACGCGCTCGTGATCGTGACCGAATGGAAGGAATTCCGGAGCCCCGATTTCACGCGCCTGAAGGCCGAACTGAAGGCGCCGGTGATCTTCGACGGGCGCAACCTGTACGAGCCGGACGCGATGGCCGAACTGGGCATCGACTACTACGCGATCGGACGGCCGTATGTCGATCCCCGGTCGTCTTCCCGTGGCTGACCCTACGATGAATACTCTTCGCGAAGTCGTTCCGGTGCCGCGCGCGCAGCTCGCGCGCTCGCGCGTGCTTGTCGTCGGCGACGTGATGCTCGATCGTTACTGGTTCGGCAACGTCGATCGTATTTCGCCGGAAGCGCCCGTGCCGGTCGTGCATGTGCAGCGTCAGGAAGAGCGGCTCGGCGGCGCGGCGAACGTCGCGCGCAATGCCGTGACGCTCGGCGGCCAGGCCGGGTTGCTGTGCGTCGTCGGTTGCGACGAACCCGGCGAGCGGATCGTCGAGCTGCTCGGCAGCAGTGGCGTGACGCCTCATCTCGAGCGCGACCCGGCGCTGCCGACCACGATCAAGCTGCGTGTGCTCGCGCGCCAGCAACAACTGCTGCGCGTCGACTTCGAGGCGATGCCGACGCACGAGGTGCTGCTCGCGGGGCTCGCGCGCTTCGATGCGCTGCTGCCGCAGCACGACGTCGTACTGATGTCGGATTACGCGAAAGGCGGCCTCACGCACGTCACGACGATGATCGAGAAGGCGCGTGCGGCCGGCAAGTTCGTCCTGGTCGACCCGAAGGGCGACGACTGGGCGCGCTATCGCGGCGCGTCGCTGATCACGCCGAATCGCGCGGAATTGCGCGAAGTGGTCGGGCAGTGGAAGTCGGAAGACGATCTGCGTGCGCGGGTTGCGAAGCTGCGCGCGGAACTCGACATCGACGCGCTGCTGCTCACGCGCTCGGAAGAGGGAATGACGCTTTTTTCCGCCACCGGCGAACTGCATGCACCGGCGCTCGCGCGCGAGGTGTTCGACGTGTCGGGCGCGGGCGATACCGTGATCGCGACGGTCGCGACGATGCTCGGCGCGGGCGTGCCGCTCGACGATGCCGTGGTACTCGCGAATCGCGCGGCAGGCATCGTGGTCGGCAAGCTCGGCACGGCCACGGTGGACTACGACGAACTGTTTCACTGAGCGCATTCGGCGGCGCGACGAGCGCGCCGCACGAGTGGCTCGCATTTTTCAGGCAGGACGATCATGACCCTCATCGTCACCGGCGCAGCCGGTTTTATCGGCGCGAACATCGTCAAGGCGCTCAACGAGCGCGGCGAGACGCGCATCATCGCGGTCGACAACCTGACGCGCGCGGACAAATTCCGCAATCTCGTCGATTGCGAGATCGACGACTATCTCGACAAGACGGAATTCGTCGAACGCTTTGCGCGCGGCGATTTCGGCAAGGTACGCGCGGTATTCCACGAAGGCGCCTGTTCGGACACGATGGAAACCGACGGCCGATACATGATGGACAACAACTTCCGCTACAGCCGCGCGGTGCTCGACGCATGCCTCACACAGGGCGCGCAGTTCCTGTACGCATCGTCGGCCGCGATCTACGGCGGCTCGACGCGTTTCGTCGAGGAGCGTGACGTCGAGGCGCCGCTGAACGTCTACGGTTATTCGAAGTTCCTGTTCGACCAGGTGATCCGCCGCGTGCTGCCGGCCGCGAAGAGTCAGATCGCCGGCTTCCGCTATTTCAACGTGTACGGTCCGCGCGAGACGCACAAGGGGCGCATGGCGTCGGTTGCGTTTCACAACTTCAACCAGTTCCGCGCGGAAGGCAAGGTGAAGCTGTTCGGCGAGTACAACGGTTATGCGCCGGGCGAGCAGACGCGCGATTTCGTGTCGGTCGAGGACGTGACGAAGGTGAACCTGTTCTTCTTCGATCATCCGGAGAAATCGGGCATCTTCAACCTCGGCACGGGCCGTGCGCAGCCGTTCAACGATATCGCGTCGACGGTCGTGAACACGCTGCGCGCGCTCGACAACCTGCCGCCGCTGACGCTCGCGCAGCAGGTCGAGCAGGGGCTGATCGAATACGTGCCGTTCCCCGATGCGCTGCGCGGCAAGTACCAGTGCTTCACGCAGGCCGACCAGACGAAGCTGCGCGCGGCCGGCTACGACACGCCGTTCCTGACCGTGCAGGAAGGCGTCGACCGCTACGTCCGTTGGCTATCCGGCCAGGTTTAAGCGGACGCGCTGCATCGATAGACTGGGTCTCACGGTCGGCAGCCGCCGGCCGTTTTTCATCGGAGATCCAGCACATGATCAGGAAATGGTTTGCCGCAGCGGCCATGTTCGGCGCGATCGCGTCGGCCTGGGCGGCCGTCGACGTCAACACGGCGAACGAGGATGCGCTCGTCGGCATCAAGGGCATCGGCCCGGCGCGGGCGAAGGCGATTCTCGACGAACGCGGCGCACGCGGTCCGTTCAGGAATGCGGACGATCTCGCGTCACGCGTGAAAGGCATGGGCGGCCATACCGTCGAGCGACTTCAGCAGGAAGGGCTGACGATAGGCGCGGCCGGCTCAGGCGCGGCCGGTTCAGGCACGGCCACACCGGCCGCGGGCAAGCCGGCGGCGGCAAAGCCTGCCGCCGCGCCTGCCCGCACCGCGCAGAAGTAACGCGCAGCGCGCGACAGACACAGAGCTCCTTCAGTCGCCGTCGTTGCGACGGCTTCCCGCGGCATGCCGCGGGTTTTTTGCGTGCGCACCGCGTGCGCGGCGCTTACGCGTCGCGCGGCACGCGTATTCCATCGTCTCAAAGGGGTTGCCGGCGCGAGCGGCGGTGCTGGTTTACAATCGATCGATTGATCGGCCTCGCACTCACGGTATCTCCATGGCTTACAAAACTATCGAAGACACGATCGGCAATACGCCGCTCGTGCAACTGGTCCGCTTGCCGGACGACGAGATTCGCGCGCGCAACAACGTGGTGCTCGCGAAGCTCGAAGGCAACAACCCGGCCGGTTCCGTGAAGGATCGCCCGGCGCTGTCGATGATCAGCAAGGCCGAGGCGCGCGGGCGCATCAAGCCGGGCGATACGCTGATCGAGGCGACGAGCGGCAACACGGGCATCGCACTGGCGATGGCCGCGGCGATCCGCGGCTACAAGATGGTGCTGATCATGCCGGAGGATCTGTCGGTCGAGCGCCGCCAGAGCATGGCCGCTTACGGTGCCGAAATCGTCCTGACGCCGGTGAAGGGCGGGATGGAACTGGCGCGCGATCTCGCGGACCAGATGCAGCGCGAAGGCAAGGGCGTGATCCTCGACCAGTTCGCGAACCCCGACAATCCCATTGCGCACTACGAAGCGACGGGCCCGGAGATCTGGCGCGATACCGAAGGGCGCATCACGCACTTCGTGTCGGCCATGGGCACGACGGGCACGATCATGGGTACGTCGCGTTACCTGAAGGAACAGAACCCGGCGATCGAGATCGTCGGTGCGCAGCCGGAAGACGGCTCGCGCATTCCGGGCATTCGCAAGTGGCCGGAAGCGTACATGCCGACGATCTTCGATCGCAGCCGTGTCGACCGCGTCGAGAGCGTGAGCCAGGCCGCGTCGGAAACGATGGCGCGCCGGCTCGCGGCGGTCGAAGGCATCTTCGCGGGCATTTCGTCGGGCGGCGCGTGCGAAGTCGCGATGCGCATCGCGCGTCAGGTCGAGAATGCGACGATCGTGTTCATCATCTGCGATCGCGGCGACCGCTACCTGTCCACGGGCGTGTTCCCCGCGTGAGCGCGGGGTCGCATGCGTCGCGCACGAGATAAAAAAAACGCCGCACGAGCGGCGTTTTTTCTTTGGGTGGGCCGTGCTTACTGCGACTGTGCGTCGGCGTCGGCCGGGCTCAGCGCGCCGCTGGCTTCCATCTGCGCCTTCACGGCTTCGCCGAGCTGGTACACGGTGAGTGCGTAGAAGAAGCTGCGGTTGTAGCGCGTCAGCACGTAGAAATTCTTGAGACCGAGCATGTATTCCGTCGCGCGCCCCGGCGACGGCAGGTCGACCACGGTCACGGGCGTGCCGGCTTCGGTGGTGATGTTGACCGTCGGCTCGTTCAGCGTCATGCCAGCGCGCAGCAGTTGCGACAGCGCCCAGTGCGGTTCGGGCTGGCCGTCGGCGGCGGCTTGTGCAATGCCCAGGCTGCCCGTGTCGGGCGTGATCTGCCAGACCACCGGGCGATCGGTTTCCCAGCCGTGCTGCTTCAGGTAGTTCGCGACACTGCCGATCGCGTCGACCGGGCTGCTGCGCAGATCGACATGGCCCGTGCCGTCGAAGTCGACCGCATATTCGCGGATGCTGCTCGGCAGGAACTGCGGAATCCCGATTGCGCCCGTATACGAACCGAGCACGGTGGTCGGATCGAGCTGGTTGTCGCGAGTCCAGACCAGGAAATCCTCGAGGTTCTTGCGGAACGTCGCCTGGCGACTGTCGCGATTCGGCGTGTCCGGGTAGTCGAATGTGAGCGTCGTCAGCGCGTCGAGCACGCGGAAATTGCCCATGTAGCGGCCATAGATCGTCTCGACACCGATGATGCCGACGATCACCTCGGGCGGCACGCCGAATTCTGCGGAGGCGCGCTGCAGCGTTGCCTGGTTCGCCTTCCAGAACTTCACGCCCGCGTTGATGCGGATCGGCTCGATGAAGCGCGAGCGATAGACGCGCCAGTTCTTGACCGTCGGCGACGCGGCGGGCTTCACGAGCTTGACGGCCGTCGCCGAATAGCTGATGCGCGAGAACAGCGCATGCAGGCTCGTGGAGTCGAAGCCGTTGCGGCTGACCATCTCGTCGATGAACGCGTCGACCTTCGCGTTGTTCGCGTAACGCTGCGGAACGATTTCCTCTTCGAAGGTCTGGCCCGGTGGCGACGGCTGCTGGGGCTGTGCCTGCGCGACGAGCTTGCCTGCGGACTTCGCGGGTTGCGTCTGCGCGCCGGCAGGCGTGGCGCCGAGGGCCGCGACGACGGCGGCGGCAACGAGCGGGCCGCGAACACGGAACAGCGCGGAGAGAAGGGCGGCAGGCTTGCTGGAATTCATGTCGAAGCGGGCGGACAGGGCGATTGTGTTCGGCGCAGTATACCTGCGCATCCGGCGCGTCGGGGCGAAGCGGGCCCCCGTTGTGGTAAGTTAGCGGCGAATTCGCGGCAGACGATGGACATCATTGATGGAGACCTGCGGCGCACCGCGCGCTGCCGATGACAGCTTATGGCAACCGCTTTCTATACGCACCCCGACTGCATGCTGCACGAGATGGGGGAATGGCATCCGGAATGCCCGGCCCGATTGTCGGCGATCCAGGATCAACTGATTGCGAGCCGCATCGACGACCTGATCGTGCACGAAACCGCGCCGTTCGCGAGCGAAGTGGCGCTGGGCCGTGTGCATACGCAGGCGCACATCGACTACATCCGGAGCATGACGCCGGTCGACGGCTACGTCGAGATCGATCCCGATACGCTGATGAACCGCGATACGTGGCGCGCGGCACTGCGTGCGGCCGGCGCCGCGATCGCGGCGACCGACGCGGTGATCGAAGGCCGCTACGCGAATGCATTCTGCGGCGTCCGCCCGCCTGGCCACCATGCGGAGCCCGCGCGCGCGATGGGTTTCTGCTTCTTCAACAACGTCGCTATCGCCGCGCGGCATGCGCTCGACGTACACGGTCTCGAGCGTGTCGCGATCATCGATTTCGACGTGCACCACGGCAACGGCACCGAGGCTGCGTTCGCGAACGACGAGCGCGTGCTGATGTGCAGCTTCTTCCAGCATCCGCTGTACCCGTTCTCGGGCGTCGATCACCAGGCGCCGAACATGGTCAACCTGCCGATGCCCGCGCGCAGCAACGGGATGGCGATCCGCGAAGCCGTCGACATGTTCTGGCTTCCGCGTCTCGACGCGTTCAAGCCGCAGATGCTGTTCGTGTCGGCCGGCTTCGATGCGCACCGCGAGGACGACATCGGCAACCTCGGCCTCGTCGAGGCCGACTTCGAATGGCTGACCGCGCAGATCGTCGACGTCGCGCGCCGTCATGCGCAGGGCCGTATCGTGAGCTGCCTCGAAGGCGGCTACAACCTGTCCGCGCTCGGGCGCAGCGTCGTCGCGCACCTGCGCGTGCTGGCCGGCATCTGACCGGCCGGCCGGGCCGCGCGCGCTCAGCGCGTCGGCACGCGCGCGTGAATCCACGCGATCAGCGCGTCGATCACGCGGTCGCGTTCGAGATCGTTCATCGTTTCGTGGAAGCCGCCTTCGTATAGCGTCAGCGTACGATCGGGCGAGCCGACGCGCGCGCCGAACGCGCGGCTGCCGTCGGGTTCGGTCAGCTTGTCCGCGGTGCCGTGATAGACGAGTACCGGTACGCGCAGCGCGCCGCGGCCGCTTTCGATCCGCGCCATCGCGTCGAGAATTTCCGCGCCGGTGCGTGCGGGCACCGCGCCGTGATGCACGAGCGGATCGGCGCGATTGGCTGCGACGATGGCCGGATCGCGCGACAGCAGCGCCGCATCGATCCTGATCGCGGGGAAGGTGGGCCATGCGCGGCTGATGATACGGCTCACCGCCAGCATCCAGCGCGGCACGTCGCGCCCCGGCGCGAGCGCCGGGCTCGACAACACGAGGCCCGTCAGCGCGTGGCCACGGGCCGGCGCGCGTTCGATCGCGTACAGCGCCGCGACCGCGCCGCCCATGCTGTGTCCCATCAGGAACAACGGCGAATGACCGCGCGCCGCTTCGGCAACCAGTGCATCCGCATCGTTCAGGTAGCCGTCGAAGCGTTCGACCCACGCGCGTTTGCCGGGCGACTGGCCGTGCCCGCGCAGGTCGATCGCGAGCACGTCGATGCCGGCCGCGTTCAGCCGGCCGGCGAGCGCGGCATAACGGCCCGCGTGTTCGGCGAGGCCGTGCACGAGCGCGATCGTCGCGCGCGGCGGCACCGTGTCGTCGCCGGCCGGCCAGCGGTACGACGCCAGTTCGAGCCCGTCCGCGGTACGCAGCCGGCCCATTTTCGGCGCGGGCGGCGACGAAGGCGCCGATCCGGCGGTGGCGGGCGCGGCGGCCGGCGTGGTGGTGGCGGTCATCTGGCGTGTCCCCTGTTCGTTGGCATGCGTGTTCCGGATCATAGTCGCGGCATTCCTGCGGCGGGCCAGCAGCGCCCCTCTAATTTCTTGTAGTTATGAAAAGATCGAAATCGATTATTAAGGGGAATGAGGGGTTTGCGGTAAAATCGGCGGTTATTCCAGATCCATCGGCGGCCGACTGGCGGGCCAACTCGCCAGCCGGCCGCCGTTTTGTTTACATGATCGAATTACGCAATCTTTCGCAGCGTTTTCCCGGGCCGAGCGGCTGGGTCGAGGCGCTGCACAACGTCAACCTGACGATTCCGCAGGGCGAGGTGTTCGGCATCATCGGCCGAAGCGGCGCCGGCAAGAGCACGCTCGTGCGCACCATCAACCTGCTCACGCGGCCGACCGAAGGCAATGTCGTCGTCGGCGGGCGCGATCTCACGCTGCTGCCGGCAGGCCAGCTGCGCGAGGCGCGCCGCGAGATCGGCATGATTTTCCAGCACTTCAACCTGCTGTCGTCGCGCACGGTGTTCGACAACGTCGCGTTGCCGCTCGAGCTGGCCGGCGCAAGCCGTGCCGACATCGAGGCTGCCGTGCTGCCGCTGCTCGACCTCGTCGGGCTGTCCGCGCAGAAGGATCGTTATCCGGCGCAGATCAGCGGCGGACAGAAGCAGCGCGTCGGCATCGCACGCGCGCTCGCGAGCCAGCCGAAAGTGCTGTTGTCGGACGAAGCGACGTCCGCGCTCGATCCCGAGACCACGCGTTCGATCCTCGACCTGCTGAAGCGCATCAACCGCGAACTCGGCCTGACGATCGTGCTGATCACGCACCAGATGGAAGTGATCAAGCAAGTGTGCGATCGCGTCGCGGTGCTCGATGCGGGGCGCGTGGTCGAGGAGGGCCGTGTGATCGACGTGTTCCTGCAGCCGCATCACGAAGTGACGCGCGCGCTGATCGGCGACGTGATCGCGCAGGAACTGCCGCCCGCGCTGAAGGCGCGTGTGGCCGAGCGGCTGAAGACGGGCAGCGGGCATCTGCTGCGGCTCGCGTTCACGGGCTCGGGTGTCGACCAGCCGATCCTGTCGGAGACGATCCGCCGGTACGAACTCGATTTCAACATCCTGCACGGCCAGATCGACGAGATCCAGGGGCAGGCATTCGGTTCGCTCGCGGTGCTCGCGGGCGGCGAGCCGGGCAAGGTCGGGCAGGCGCTCGCGTTCCTGCGCGAGCAAGGTGTGGTGGTAGAGGAGCTTTCGTATGTTGAGTGAGATGTTCGATATGTTCGTGCAGTCGTTCTGGGAGACGCTGATCATGGTCGGCATCTCCGGGGCGGTCGGCGCGCTCGTCGGGCTGCCGCTCGGCGTGCTGCTCTACCTGACCGACCGCCAGGGCGTGCTGCAGAACCTCGCGGTGAATCGCGTGCTCGGCGGCATCGTGAATGCCGTCCGTTCGACGCCGTTCATCATCCTGCTGGTCGCGGTGATCCCGTTCACGCGGCTCGTCACGGGTTCGTCGATCGGCACGGCTGCGGCGGTCGTGCCGCTGACGCTCGCGGCGGCACCGTTCATTGCGCGTCTCGTCGAGACGGCGCTGCGCGAGGTCGACCGCGGGCTGATCGAGGCCGCGCAAGCGATGGGCGCGACCACGTCGCAGATCGTATTCAAGGTGCTGTTGCCCGAATCGCTGCCGGGCGTCGTCGCGGGCCTGACGATCACGTTTGTGTCGCTGGTCGGTTACTCGGCGATGGCCGGCGCGATCGGCGGCGGCGGGCTCGGCGATCTCGGGATCCGCTACGGCTACCAGCGTTATCTGCCGGAAGTGATGTGGACGGTGGTCGCGATCCTGATCGTGTTCGTGCAGATCGTGCAGTCGTTCGGCGACTGGCTCGTGCGTCGGCTGAGCCACAAATAAGACCAGATTGATCCGTTAGGGGAGACACGATGCAACGACGCTTCATGTTGAAGTTCGCGGCGGCACTCGGTGCGGCCGCGCTGTTCGCGGGCGCGCACGCGCAGGCCGAAACCATCAAGGTGGGCGTGACGGGCGGACCGCACGCGCAGATCATGGAAGCGGTGAAGAAGGTCGCGGCGAAGAGCGGCCTCGAGATCCGCATCGTCGAATTCTCCGATTACGTGCAGCCGAACGCCGCGCTCGCGGCGGGCGACCTCGATGCGAACAGCTACCAGCACGATCCGTATCTGCAGGCGCAGGTGAAGGATCGCGGCTACAAGCTGATCAAGGTCGCGGATACCGTCACGTTCCCGATGGGCATCTATTCGAAGCGCGTGAAGTCGCTGGCCGAACTGAAGCCGGGCGCGCGCGTCGCGGTGCCGA
The DNA here is from genome assembly GCF_001039005.1 of Burkholderia cepacia. Taxonomy (GTDB): domain Bacteria; phylum Pseudomonadota; class Gammaproteobacteria; order Burkholderiales; family Burkholderiaceae; genus Burkholderia; species Burkholderia theae. The sequence continues at coordinate 170,196 of NZ_LDWR01000046.1, read as the reverse complement.
ACGATCCGACCAACGGCGGCCGAGCGCTGCTGTTGCTGCAAAAGCAGGGCCTCCTGAAGCTGCGCGCGGATGCGGGGCTGAAGGCGACGCCGCTCGATATCGTCGACAATCCGCGCAAGCTGAAGATCGTCGAACTCGATGCGGCGCAGATTCCGCGCTCGCTCGGCGACGTCGACGCGGCCGCGATCAATACCAACTACGCGATGGAAGCGGGGTTGAAACCGAAACAGGACGCGATCGCGATCGAGGGCCCGAACGGTCCGTACGCGAACATCCTCGCGATTCGCGAGGCGGACCGGAACAAGCCGTGGGTCGCGAAACTCGTTGCCGCCTATCATTCGGCCGACGTGAAGCAGTTCATCGAAGGCAAGTTCGGCGGCGCGGTCATTGCCGCCTGGTAACAGGCGCAGCACGGGGCGCCCGGCGAGATTAGAGTCGATGATCGAAACCCCGGGCTTTGCGTCCGGGTTTTTTCTCTTTTAAAATAGAACGATCGTTCGCTATCATTGGCGCGTCGCCAAGAAGCGGTATCCTCGACAGCCACGATGGTTGGGTCCGCTTGGCCGCGCAGTCACGAGGCCTCGCTATAAAATGGCCTCTGGTCGTATTCGTAACTTTGGAGCGTGTGCATGAAAATCCTGGTGCCAGTGAAAAGAGTGGTCGATTACAACGTGAAGGTCCGCGTGAAGTCGGACAACACGGGTGTCGACATCGCGAACGTGAAGATGTCGATGAACCCGTTCGACGAAATCGCCGTTGAAGAAGCCGTGCGCCTGAAGGAAGCGGGCGTCGCGACCGAAGTGATCGCCGTGTCGGTGGGCGTCACGCAGGCGCAGGAAACGCTGCGCACGGCGCTGGCGATCGGCGCGGATCGCGCGATCCTCGTCGAATCGACCGACAGCGTCGAGCCGCTGGCTGTCGCGAAGATCCTGAAGGCGCTGGTCGACAAGGAACAGCCGCAACTGGTGATTCTCGGCAAGCAGGCGATCGACGACGATTCGAACCAGACGGGCCAGATGCTGGCCGCGCTGGCCGGCCTGCCGCAAGCGACGTTCGCGTCGAAGGTGACGGTGGCGGACGGCAAGGCTACGGTCGCACGCGAAGTCGACGGCGGCGCGGAAACGCTGTCGCTGACGCTGCCGGCGGTGATCACGACCGATCTGCGCCTGAACGAGCCGCGCTACGTGACGCTGCCGAACATCATGAAGGCGAAGAAGAAGCCGCTGGAAACCGTGAAGCCGGAAGACCTGGGCGTGGACGTCGCGCCGCGTCTGAAGACGCTGAAGGTGGTCGAGCCGCCGAAGCGCGCGGCCGGCGTGAAGGTGCCGGACGTGAAGACGCTGGTCGAGAAGCTGAAGACCGAAGCCAAGGTGCTGTAAGAGGGAGCGCAAAGAAATGACGATTCTGGTGATTGCAGAACACGACAACGCGTCGGTCAAGGCCGCGACGTTGAACACGGTGGCGGCGGCAGCGAAGATCGGCGGCGACATTCACGTGCTGGTCGCGGGCCACAACGCACAAGCGGCGGCCGATGCGGCAGCAAAGATCGCAGGTGTTTCGAAGGTGCTGCTGGCCGACGCGCCGCAGCTCGAAGCGGGCCTGGCTGAAAACGTCGAAGCGACCGCGCTGAACATCGCGAAGGATTACTCGCACATCCTCGCGCCGGCTACCGCCTACGGCAAGAACATTGCACCGCGTATCGCCGCGAAGCTGGACGTCGCGCAGATCTCGGACATCACGGCGGTCGATTCGGCCGACACGTTCGAGCGCCCGATCTACGCAGGCAATGCGATCGCGACGGTGCAGTCGAGCGATCCGGTCAAGGTCATCACGGTGCGCTCGACGGGTTTCGATCCGGTGGCGGCCGAAGGCGGCAGCGCAGCGGTCGAGAAGATCGCGGCCGCGGCCGACACCGGCAAGTCGCAGTTCGTAGGCCGTGAGGTGACGAAGCTGGACCGTCCGGAACTGACCAGCGCGAAGATCATCGTGTCGGGCGGCCGCGGTCTGGGTAGCGGCGAGAACTACACGAAGGTGCTGGAGCCGCTGGCCGACAAGCTGTCGGCTGCACTCGGCGCATCGCGTGCCGCAGTCGACGCAGGCTACGTGCCGAACGACTATCAGGTCGGCCAGACCGGCAAGATCGTCGCGCCGCAGCTGTACATCGCGGTCGGCATCTCGGGGGCGATCCAGCATCTGGCCGGCATGAAGGATTCGAAGGTGATCGTCGCGATCAACAAGGATCCGGAAGCGCCGATCTTCAGCGTGGCCGACTATGGTCTCGTTGGCGACCTGTTCGCGCTCGTGCCGGAGCTCGTGACCGAGCTCGGCTGACGCGGCTTGACGCTTCAGCAGTAAGCACACGAGAAGAGGGGCGCGACGAGCGCCCCTTTTTTTACGCCATCGACGAAAGAGAAACGAAGGAGGCGCACCATGAGTTATGTCGCACCGGTCAAGGACATGCTGTTCGTGCTGAAGGAACTCGCGGGCATCGACGCCGTTGCGCAGTTGCCGGGCTTCGAGGATGCGGGTTACGACACGGCGCAGGCCGTGCTCGACGAGTCCGCGAAGTTCTGCGGCGAGGTGCTGGCGCCGCTGAACGTCGAAGGCGACCGCAACCCGAGCAGCTGGAAGGACGGTGTCGTGACCGCGACGCCGGGTTTCGCGGAAGCGTTCCGCCAGTTCGTCGAAGGCGGCTGGCAAGGGCTGCAGCATCCGGCCGAGTACGACGGCCAGGGGCTGCCGAAGCTGATCGCGACGCCGTGCATCGAGATGCTGAACGCGTCGAACCTGTCGTTCGCACTGTGTCCGCTGCTGACCGACGGCGCGATCGAGGCGCTGCTGACGGCCGGCACCGACGAGCAGAAGCAGCGCTACGTGCCGAAGCTGATCTCGGGCGAATGGACCGGCACGATGAACCTGACCGAGCCGCAGGCGGGCTCCGATCTGGCGCTGGTGCGCTCGCGCGCCGAGCCGCAGGGCGACGGCACGTACAAGGTATTCGGCACGAAGATCTTCATCACGTGGGGCGAGCACGACATGGCGGACAACATCGTCCACCTGGTGCTGGCCCGCACGCCGAACGCGCCGGAAGGCGTGAAGGGCATCTCGCTGTTCATCGTGCCGAAGTTCATGGTCAACGAGGACGGTTCGCTGGGCGCGCGCAATGACGTGCACTGCGTGTCGATCGAGCACAAGCTCGGGATCAAGGCGAGCCCGACGGCGGTGCTGCAATACGGCGACCACGGCGGCGCGATCGGCTACCTGATCGGCGAGGAGAACCGCGGCCTCGAATACATGTTCATCATGATGAACGCGGCGCGCTTCGGCGTCGGGATGCAGGGGATCGGCGTGGCCGACCGCGCGTACCAGAAGGCGGCGGAATTCGCGAAGGAACGCGTGCAGAGCCGCCCGGTGGACGGGTCGGCAAAGCAGTCGGTGACGATCATCCATCACCCGGACGTGCGCCGCATGCTCGGCACGATGCGCGCGCTGACCGAAGGCGCGCGGGCGCTGGCGTACGTGGCAGCCGCACACAGCGACGTTGCCCACCGCCATTCGGACGAGGCGACGCGTGGCCGTCATCAGGCAATCTACGAGTATCTGGTGCCGGTCGTGAAGGGCTGGAGCACGGAGATGGTGAACGATGTGGCGAGCCTGGGCGTGCAGGTGCACGGCGGGATGGGCTTCATCGAGGAGACGGGCGCGGCGCAGTACTACCGCGATGCGCGGATCCTGGCGATCTACGAAGGGACGACGGCGATCCAGGCGAACGACCTGGTCGGCCGCAAGACGATGCGCGACGGCGGCGCGGTGGCGAAGGCGCTGATCGCGGAGATCGACGCGACGGTGGCGGCGCTGGGCAGGCTGGACGGCGCGGCGGCGGCCTCGATGAAGGCGCAGCTGGAGAAGGGCGCGCGAGCGCTGTCGTCGGTGGTGGATTACGTGGTGGCGAACGTGAAGCAGGATCCGAACGCGGTGTTCGCGGGCAGCGTGCCGTACCTGAAGCTGGCGGGCGTGGTGCTGTGCGGGTGGCAGATGGCGCGCGCGCTGGTGGCGGCGCAGGCGAATCGCGCGAGCGACCCGGCGTTCTTCGATGCGAAGATCGCGATCGCGCAATGCTATGCGGAGCACGTTCTGGTGCAGGCAGGCGGGCTCGAAGCGTCGATCGTCGGCGCGAAGGGCAACGAGAGCGTGCTCGCGTTGACGGAAGACCAGTTCTGATCCCGCGCCACGCATTCGGCGAAATGAAAAAGGCGCCCCGAGGGGCGCCTTTTCTTTTGATGCGAGCCAGCCCGCCTTGCCGCGGGCAGCCGCGGCTTAGGCGTATGCCGGGCGCGTCTGGCCGGCCACGTCCTTCAGGTAACGATGCACCGACAGGTCGTCGGCCTGGATCGCAGGCATCTTGCCGGAGATCAGGTCCGCGAGCAGTTGGCCCGAGCCGCACGACATCGTCCAGCCGAGCGTGCCGTGGCCGGTGTTCAGGAACAGGTTCGACACCGGCGTGCGGCCGACGATCGGCGTGCCGTCCGGCGTCATCGGGCGCAGGCCCGTCCAGAACGTCGCCTTCGACGTATCGCCGCCGCCCGGGAACAGGTCATTCACGCACATTTCGAGCGTTTCGCGGCGCGCAGCGCGCAGCTTTTTGTCGAAGCCGACGATTTCCGCCATGCCGCCAACGCGGATGCGCTGGTCGAAACGCGTGATCGCGATCTTGTAGGTCTCGTCGAGCACGGTCGACACGGGCGCGGCCGCTTCGTTGACGATCGGCGCGGTGATCGAATAGCCCTTCAACGGATAGACGGGGATCTTCATCAGGTTCGAGATGAAGTTGGTGGAGTACGAGCCGAGCGCGACGACGTACGCGTCCGCGCGCACCGTCTCGCTGCCGCACTGCACGCCGGCGATCTTGCCGCCCGCGATCGCGAGCGCATCGATCGGCGTGTTGTAGCGGAACTTGACGCCAAGCGATTCGGCGAACGCCGCGAGGCGCGTCGTGAACAACTGGCAATCGCCCGTTTCGTCGCCCGGCAGACGCAGGCCGCCCGTCAGCTTGTGCGATACGGCGGCGAGCGCCGGTTCGGCGTTCTTCAGTTCGGCCGGCGACAGCAGTTCGAACGGCACGTTCGCTTCCCGCAGCACGGCGATGTCCTTCGCCGCACCGTCGAGTTGCTGCTGCGTGCGGAACAGTTGCAGCGTGCCACCCGTGCGGCCTTCGTACTGGATGCCGGTGTCGGCGCGCAGCGCCTGCAGGCAGTCGCGGCTGTATTCGGCGAGGCGGACCATGCGGCCCTTGTTGACCGCATAGCGCTCGGGCGTGCAGTTGCGCAGCATCTGCCACATCCACTGGAGCTGGAAGCGCGTGCCGTCGAGGCGGATCGCGAGCGGCGCGTGCTTTTCGAACATCCATTTGACGGCCTTCAGCGGCACGCCGGGCGCGGCCCACGGTGCGGCATAACCGGGGGAGATCTGGCCTGCATTCGCGAAGCTCGTCTCGAGCGCGGGGCCTGCTTCCCGGTCGATCACCGTGACTTCATGACCGGCGCGCGCGAGGTAATACGCGCTTGCCACGCCCACCACACCGCTGCCCAGAATGACGACTCGCATAGCTGCTCCAGATGGAAGGGACCAGGTCGAGGCCGGGCGCACCTGCGGCTCCGTGTAACCTCTAACTGATCTAGTTTTTTGCGCTATGGTATTGTCGAATGTCCAGTTTTTGTTATCGTATTTTTCCGGTTTTCAGCATAAACAAATGAGAACGCAACGTCAGCCCGTACGCTCGCTCGACAAGCTCGACCGGCGCATCCTCAAACTGCTCCAGGACGACGGCAGGATGGCGATGAAGGACCTCGCGGAACAGGTCGGACTGACCGTTACGCCGTGCATCGAACGCGTGCGGCGCATGGAGCGGGACGGCGTGATCACCGGCTATCACGCGCGGGTCGACCCTGGCCAATTGGGTGCCGCGCTGCTGGTGTTCGTCGAGATCACGCTTGGCCACAAGGGCGGCAACATGTTCGAGCAGTTCCGCCGCGAGGTGATGAAGATCGACGAGGTGCTCGAATGCCATCTCGTGTCCGGCGATTTCGACTACCTGATCAAGGCGCGGATCGGCGAGATGGCCGACTACCGGAAACTGCTCGGCGATATCCTGCTGCAGTTGCCGGGCGCGGTGCAGTCGAAGAGCTATGTCGTGATGGAGGAAATCAAGGAGACGCTGACGATTGCGGTCGGCGAGTGACGTGTCGGCGGCCCGTTGTCGGGCCCCTTATCCCGCCCTTGGCATGCAGCACCCAATACTGTATAAATATACAGTATTGGGTGCTGGCGAATGGGTGGGCGCATGGACGATCGGTCCGACAACGAATTTCCGGTAGCGCCGCCCGCGCCCCGCAAGGGGCGCGGTGCGGTCGACAACCTGCAGGGGCGGTATGAAATCGCGCAGCGTGAAGCGGTCGACGACGGCTGGGCGCACGAGTCGGACGATGCCGATCTTCCCGCGCCGCTGCGCACGCAGGTCTTCGAGGAGCGTGCGAAGAGCATCCTGACGCACAACCAGTCGCCCGACATCCCGTTCAGCGTGTCGCTCAATCCGTACCGCGGCTGCGAGCACGGCTGCATCTATTGCTTCGCGCGGCCGACGCACAGCTATCTCGGCCTGTCGCCGGGGCTCGATTTCGAAAGCCGCATCTATGCGAAGGTCAATGCGGCCGAACTGCTCGAGCGCGAGATCTCGCGCAAGCGCTACGTGCCGGAGCCGATCGCGCTTGGCGTCAACACCGACGCCTACCAGCCGGTCGAGCGCGACCTGCGCATCACGCGCAGCGTGATCCAGGTGATGCACGATCACGGGCTGCCGTTCGCCGCGATCACGAAATCGTCGCTGATCGAGCGCGATCTCGACTTGCTCGCACCGATGGCCGAACGCGGGCAGGTGATGGCGGCGGTCACGATCACGACGCTCGATGCCGATCTCGCGCGCACGCTCGAGCCGCGCGCGGCGACACCGGCACGCCGGTTGCGCACGATCCGCGCGCTGCGCGATGCGGGCGTGCCGGTCGGCGTGAGCATTGCGCCGGTGATTCCGTTCGTCACCGAGCCCGACATGGAGCGCGTGCTCGAGGCGTGCGCGGAAGCCGGCGCCACGCACGCGAGCTACATCATCCTGAGGCTGCCGTGGGAGGTTGCGCCGCTGTTCAAGAACTGGCTCGCCGCGCATTTTCCCGATCGCGCGGAACGCGTGATGAACCGTGTGCGCGACATGCGCGGCGGGAAAGATTACGACTCGGATTTCTCGAAACGGATGAAGGGCGAGGGGATCTGGGCCGACCTGTTGCGGCAGCGCTTCCGTCAGGCCGTCAAGCGGCTGGGGCTGAACGAGCGCACGAACGGCATTCTCGATCTGTCGCAGTTTCGCGGTGCGCCGGTCGCCGCGGCGTCGGTGCCGCGCAGTGCTGCTCGGGCAGCAGGCACGAAGTCGCGCGACGACATGCAGCTGAACCTGTTCTGACCGGCGCATCATACCGGCCCGCGAAGGGCGCCGGTGTTTGGGAAGGGGGCGCTTACTGCGAAATCTGCTTCGCTGCTTCGACCTGCGATTCGAAATACGTCTGGAACGACAGCGCGAGCGCGGTCATCAGCAGGAATGCGCCGATCAGCAGCGAGAAGATCACGACAAAGATCACGGTCCAGCCCGACCGGCTGTGCTTGCCCGTCTCGGCGTTGAATTGCGCGTCCCACTTTTCGTCGGGGCGCAGCCCGTAGACGAGTGCGGCGAGGAACGCCGCCAGCAGCGAGATCGCGCCGGGTACCGCGAGCCACCAGCCGAGGCCGGCACTGCGCTGGGTTGCCGCGAGCAGGAGGAAGCCCGGAACGCCGACGATCGTCGCGAGCAGGTGCGCCCAGCCGTACACGTCGCGAAAGCCGTACAGATAGAAGCGGTGCGCGCCGAGCGATCCGAACAGGAATGCGAGGGCGGCGGTGAGCGTCTTGGAGCGGAAGCGGCGGGACGGTGCGGTGCTGCTGGACATGGATGGCGGCGTATTGTCGTTGGCATGGGCGGCCGGCGGGCCGGCGCGGGCACGCGGCCCGGCACGCATTCTACGATGCCCGGTCGGGCCCGGTCACCCCCGGCCTGCGTCAAGGTGCCGCATAGGTTACGCGGTAGATTGCGCCTGCGTAGTCGTCGCTGATGAGCAGCGAACCGTCCGGCAGCGGCAGCACGTCGGCCGGGCGTCCCCATACCGTGCCGTCGGGCCGCAGCCAGCCGGTGACGAATGGCGTCTGGCGCGCCTGGCTGCCATCCGCCGATACGACGACACGCATCACGCGGTAGCCGACCTTCGTGCTGCGGTTCCACGAACCGTGTTCGGCAATGAACACGTTATTGCGATACGACGCCGGAAACATCGGCCCGGTATAGAAGCGCATGCCGAGCGCCGCGACGTGCGCGCCCAGCTTCAATACGGGCGGCACATAACGGCGGCATACGCCGGCGCTGCCGAATTCGGGGTCGGGTGTGTCTCCGCCATGGCAGTATGGAAAGCCGAAGTCGAGGCCGGCACGCGGCGCGCGGTTCAGCTTATCGTCGGGCACGTCGTCGCCCATCATGTCGCGCCCGTTGTCGGTAAACCAGAGCTCGCCCGAATCGGGGTGCCATGCGAAGCCGACCGTATTGCGCACGCCGCGGGCGACGACCTCGCTGCCGCTGCCGTCGGCCTTCATCCGGGCGATGATCGCGTAGCGGCTGCGATCGGCGAGACAGACGTTGCACGGTGCGCCGGTCGGCACGTACAGCTTGCCGTCGGGGCCGAACGCGATGAATTTCCAGCCGTGATGGTGTTCGGTCGGCAGCGCGTCGGTCACGACGACGGGTGTGGGCGGTTTGGCGAGCCGGTCGTCGATGCGGTCGAGGCGCAGGATGCGCGACACGGCGGATATATAGAGTGCACCGTCGCGGTAGGCGACGCCGACCGGCATGTCGAGCCCGGACGCGATCACGTAGCGTGCGCTGATCCGGCCCTCGTGCATCACGAATGCATGCACGCGGCCTTCCCGGGTGCCGACATACAGGATGCCGCGCGGCGACCACGCCATTTCGCGCGCGGTCGGTACCGCGTCGGTCAGCACGTCCACGCGGAAACCGGGCGGCACGACGAGTTCTTCCACCGGCAAAGGCGCGGCAAGCACCATTGCGGACGCGAGGCAGGCAAGGCCGGCAAGCAGTGCCACGAAACGGCGCGGCGCGTCGAGGCGGCGCGAAGGAGCGGCATGGCGGGGGAGAGCATCCTGGACACGACGATTGTATGCCCGGCGCGGAGGCCATCCGTGGATTTTTTCCGCGTAAGTGTTTGTTGTACCTCTGGTTTCCGGCTATAATCGCGTGTTTCAGTAGTTTCGAACCCGGTTTTCCGAAGGACATCATATGGTTATCATCCGTCTGGCTCGTGGCGGCTCGAAGAAGCGCCCGTTCTACAACATCGTTGCTACCGATTCGCGTAACCGTCGTGACGGCCGCTTCATCGAGCGCGTCGGCTTCTACAACCCGGTCGCTACGAAGGGCGAATCGCTGCGTATCGCTCAGGATCGTCTGACGTACTGGCAAGGCGTTGGCGCACAACTGTCGCCGACCGTCCAGCGTCTCGTGAAGGAAGCGCAAAAGGCGCAACCGGCTGCCTAACATGGCACGGTGTGCCGGTCGTGCCGGCTGTGAGGTGCATTGATGGCGGGTCACGATTCCGGTAATGCAAGGCGCGGGCGTGCGTCATTCGGCGCATTCGTCCGCAAGCCGGTCGAGCGCGACGTTGTCGCGAACGTCGGTCCGGCTGCCGAACAGGGCAGCCATGAAGCGACGCAAGCCTGGCCTGACGACGCCGTCGAGGTCGGGGCGGTGGTCGATGCCTACGGCCTGAAGGGCTGGGTCAAGGTGGCGACGCATGCCGATGCCGGTCGCGGCGGCGACGCGCTGCTTAACGCGCGCCGCTGGTGGCTGGAACGCGGTGCGGAGCGGCTTTCCGTCCGCATCATGCAGTCGAAGACGCACAGCGACACGGTCGTTGCGCAACCCGCGGGCGTCAGCGACCGCGATGCCGCGCTGGCTATGCGCGGCTTTCGTGTGTTCGTGCGCCGGGAAGATTTCCCGGCATTGGCCGCGGACGAATTCTATTGGGTCGACCTGATCGGTCTCGATGTCGTCAACGAGCAATCGGTGGCGCTCGGGACGGTGAGCGGGATGATCGACAACGGCGTGCATTCGATCATGCGTGTCGAGTATCCGGCGACCGGTAAAGACGGTCAGCCGACCACCGACGAACGGCTGATTCCGTTTGTCGGCGTCTACGTCAAAACGGTGGATCAGGCGGCGCGTCGCATCGTCGTCGACTGGGAAGCCGATTACTGAAATGAACCAGGTTACCGAGAGCGCGGTGCAGTTCGACGTCGTCACGCTCTTTCCCGAGATGTTCCGCGCACTGACCGACTGGGGAATCACCAGCCGGGCCGTCAAGCAAGGGCGCTTCGGGCTGCGCACCTGGAACCCGCGTGATTTCACGACGGACAACTACCGCACGGTCGACGATCGTCCGTACGGCGGCGGTCCGGGCATGGTGATGCTGGCCAGGCCGCTCGAGGCCGCGATCGGCGCCGCGAAAGCGGCGCAGGCGGAGCAGGGCATCGCGAGCACGCGCGTCGTGATGATGTCGCCGCAGGGCGCGCCGCTCACGCACGAGCGGGCGATGCGGATGGCGCAGGAGCCGGGCGTTGTCGTGCTGTGCGGCCGCTACGAAGCGATCGACCAGCGTCTGCTCGATCGTTGTGTCGACGAGGAGATCAGCCTCGGCGATTTCGTGCTGTCCGGCGGAGAACTGCCGGCGATGGCGATGATGGATGCCGTCGTGCGGTTGCTGCCCGGTGTGCTGAACGATTCGCAGTCGGCCGTGCAGGATAGTTTCGCCGACGGCCTGCTCGATTGTCCGCACTACACGCGCCCGGAGGAATACGATGGCGTGCGCGTACCGGACGTTCTGCTGGGCGGGCATCATGCCGAGATCGAGCGGTGGCGGCGCCAGGAAGCATTGAGGAATACGTTGCGGAAGCGGCCGGACCTGATCGTCCGGGCGCGCCGCGAGAAGTTGCTGAGCCGTGCCGACGAGGCCTGGCTCGCGAACCTCGCACGCGAAGCGAAGGACGCCTCCTGAGGCGGCGTCGCGGGCGGGAATTGGCGGTGCCGTGCATGCGTGCGCGGCGCCTGATGTGAATCCATCCTCTATCGGGGCCAGGCCTGGAAGCAGGCGGGTGCCAACGCCGACAAGATGGCATAAGGAGTCAGTAATGAATCTGATCGCAAAACTTGAGCAGGAAGAAATCGAGCGCGCGCTCGCCGGCAAGACGATCCCCGAATTCGCCCCGGGCGACACGGTGATCGTGAACGTGAACGTGGTTGAAGGTACCCGCAAGCGCGTTCAGGCTTACGAAGGCGTCGTGATCGCGATTCGCAGCCGTGGTCTGAACTCGAACTTCATCGTCCGCAAGATCTCGTCGGGCGAAGGCGTCGAGCGTACGTTCCAGACGTACTCGCCGCTGCTGGCGAGCATCGTCGTGAAGCGCCGCGGTGATGTGCGTCGTGCGAAGCTGTACTACTTGCGCGAGCGTTCGGGCAAGTCGGCTCGAATCAAGGAAAAGCTGGTGTCGAAGGATCGCGCCGCAGCAGCTTCCCAAGAGTAAGAGCTGTAAGGAAAAAGCACCCACCCGGGTGCTTTTTTCATTCTGGCGCGACAATATGCTCGATACGACACGAACCCGAGAGCCCCATTGAATCGCCGCCCCATCATCGATCCCGAAGTCTTGCCGGTCGAAGGCACCGGCGCCGGCCTGCCCGCCATCGATCCCCGCCTGATGACACCGCCCGGCCTGCGCGACCGTTTCGCACGCACGCCCGAATGGAGCGTCGAGCCCGGCGAGGCGAGGCTGCAGGAGGGCATCGATCCACGTAGCGCGGCCGTGCTGATGCCGCTCGTCGTCCGCGAGTCGGGTCTCACCGTGCTGCTGACCCAGCGTGCCGATCACCTGAATGACCATGCCGGGCAGATCAGTTTTCCCGGCGGTCGCCGCGAACCGTTTGATCACGATGCGACCGCAACCGCGTTGCGCGAGTCGAAGGAGGAAATCGGGCTTGCAGCCGAACGCGTCGAGATCCTCGGCGCGCTGCCCGACTACCTGACCGGCACCGGCTTCTGCGTGTCGCCGGTGGTCGGCCTCGTGCATCCGCCGTTCACCGTGCAGGCCGACACGTTCGAAGTGGCCGAGATTTTCGAGGTACCGCTCGCGTTCCTGATGAATCCCGCGAACCATCAGGTCCGCGTGTTCCGCTGGGATGGCGGCGAGCGTCGTTTTTTTGCGATGCCTTATCCGAACGACAAACCAGACGGGCATTACTTCATCTGGGGCGCAACTGCCGGCATGTTTCGCAATCTGTACCGCTTCTTGGCCGCCGGCTAGGCGCACACACCGGCCGGCGCGCGCGGCCGGCTGCCGGGCGGCCGCGCCGGCAGCCATGCGGGGCTTACGCTGTGCTATCGTTATGCAAAAAATGACATAACTCCGAAGACGGCGCCACGCATGACTTTCTTTTCGGTTCTCCTCGCCCTCATCATCGAACAGGTCCGCGCGTTGTCGCCGAACAATCCGGTGTTCGCGCTGTTCCAGTTTCATGCGGAAACCGTCGCGCATGGTCTCGACGCAGGCAAGCAGAAGCACGGCATCCTCGCATGGCTCGCGGTCGTGCTGCCGTGGGTGCTGATCGTCGCGCTGATCTATTTCCTGCTGTTCAAGGTGAGCTTCGTGCTCGCGTTCTTGTGGAACGTCGTCGTCGTGTATTTCACGCTAGGCTTCCGCCAGTTCAGCCACTACTTCACCGACATCCACCTCGCGCTCAACAACGACGACGTGCCGCGCGCACGCGAAATCCTGCACGAGTGGACGGGCATCGACACGGTCGACATGCCGGTCGGCGAAATCGTCCGCCATACGCTGATTCACGCGGTCGTCGCATCGCATCGCCACGTGTTCGGCGTGTTCTTCTGGTATGTGCTGCCGATCGGCCCGGCCGGCGCCGTGCTGTACCGGATTTCCGAATACCTCGCGCGTAGCTGGTCGACGCCGGGCGACGACCGCACGGCCGCATTCTCGACGTTCGCGCAGCGCGCGTTCTTCGTGATCGACTGGATTCCCGCGCGGCTGACCGCGCTCGGCTTCGCGATCGTCGGCAATTTCGAGGATGCGATCTACGCGTGGCGCAATCACACGCGCCAGTGGCCCGACCCGAACGACGGCGTGCTGCTGGCAGCCGGCAGCGGGGCGCTCGGTGCGCGTCTCGCGGGGCCGCTCGCGGAACCGTCGAGTCTCGATGCGCTGGCGGTCGGCGACAGCGGTCCGTTGACGGTCGGTGACGATTGCACGCCGCGTACGCTGCAATCGGCAGTCGGCCTTGTCTGGCGCGCGGTGATCCTGTGGATGATCCTGCTGCTGATGCTGACGCTCGCCGTCTGGGTGTCGTGACAGGGCAGTGCAGCGTCCGATGAAAGGCAAAGGCCGGCTTGATGCCGGCCTTTTTGCTGTGGGTCAGTCGTCGAGCGGATCGCGTACGGCGCCGCATTGCCAGCACGCGGTGAACTGAGCCTCGAGCGCTTCGCCGCATTGCCGGCAGCGCCATGGCGAGGCGCCGGCCGACGGACCGTGCGACGCCGCATCGAGGAGCCGGCGCGCGAGCGCGTCGTCGCGCTCGTCGTCGAGCCATAGCTCGGGTGTGCAGGCGTCGGCGGGCAGGCCGCCGAGCGCGCCGGTCGCGTAGCAGTTATGCAGCTCGCAACCGATGCCGGCCACCTGAAGCACGTTGGCCCAATGCTGCGCCGTCGCGAGATTGGGTGCCTTGAAACGCATGGCCGCTCCTGTCGGTGAAGGCCGGCCCCGCAAGGCGTGGCCGGCCGCCGTGCGCGCGTCGCGCGATCAGCGGACGATCTGGCTCGCCTCGTGCACGAGCTGCGCGTACAGCGCGTGCCGCGACGGCGCGATGCGGCCGTCGGAGACGGCTTCGAGGATCGCGCAGCCGGGCTCGTGCAGATGATGACAATTATAGAAACGGCAGTCCGCGAGCAGCGGCCGGAACTCCGGAAACGCGCGCTCGAGACGGCCTTCCGTCAGGTGGTAGAGGCCGAATTCCTGGAAGCCCGGCGAATCGATCAGTGCGCCGCCGCCCTCCAGCGGGTAGAGGCGCGTGAACGTCGTCGTGTGGCGGCCGCTGTTGAGCGCGGCCGAAATCTCGCGCGTCGCGGCTTCGGCATCGGGAACGAGAAGGTTCACGAGCGTCGACTTGCCCATCCCGGACTGGCCGAGCAGGATCGTCGAATGTCCGGCGAGGTGCGGCATCAGTTGCGCGCGCGCGTCGTCGGGCGAGCCTTTCACCGACAGCTCGAGCACGTCGTAGCCGAGCGCGCGGTACGGCGCGAGGCGCTCGCGCGCGACCGGCAGCGCGGCCTCCACATCGATCTTGTTCAGCACGACGATCGGCTTCAGCTCGTTCGCCTCGGCAGCGATCAGCGCGCGGCCGAGCAGGTCCTCGCTGAAATAGGGCTCGGTCGCGAGCACGATCAGCAACTGGTCGAGGTTGGCGGCGAAGAGCTTCGACTTGAACTGGTCGGAACGGTACAGCAGGTTGCGCCGTTCGCCGATCTCGACGATCACGCCCTGGTCGGCCGACGCGATTTCGTACGCGACGCGGTCGCCGACTGCAATGTCGCTCTTCTTGCCGCGCGGGAAGCACTGCAGCATCGGGCCGCCGTCGTCGGGCGCGACGATGTAGTGGCGCCCGTGCGCCGCGATCACGCGGCCTTCGACACGCTGCGCGCCCGACGCGCGCGGGGCCGGCTTGCGGGAGGTCGGCCGGCTCATGCGTGCTGCATCAGGCGGTCGATCCGCTGCGAGGCGGGCGGATGCGAGTAGTAGAAGGCCGTGTAGACGGGGTCGGGCGTCAGCGTCGACGCGTTGTCCTCGTAGAGCTTCACGAGCGCGCTGACGAGATCCTGCGCGTCGGTCTGGCTGGCCGCGAACGCGTCGGCCTCGAACTCGTGCTTGCGCGACGTGAGGCTGCCGAACGGCGTTGCGAAGAACAGGAACACGGGAATCGCGAGGAAGAACAGCACGAGCGCGGCGCCCGCGTTACTCGTGTCGAGCGACGGCACGACGCCGAGCCCCGTATAGAACCACGTGCGCTGCGCGAGCCAGCCGAGCAGCGCGAGCAGCACGAGACTCAGCACGAACGACACGAGCATCCGCTTCATCACGTGGCGGCGCTTGAAGTGGCCGAGTTCGTGCGCGAGCACGGCCTCGATTTCCTGGCCGGACAGGCGCGCGAGCAGCGTGTCGAAGAACACGATCCGCTTCGAGGCGCCGAAGCCCGTGAAATAGGCATTGCCGTGCGCCGAGCGGCGGCTGCCGTCCATCACGAACAGCCCCTTCGCCGCGAAGCCGCAGCGCTTCATCAGCGACTCGATGCGCGAGCGCAGCGCGTCGTCCTTCAGCGGCTCGAACTTGTTGAAGATCGGTGCGATGAAGGTCGGGTAGATCAGCAGCACCAGCATCTGGAATGCGACCCAGACGATCCAGGTCCACAGCCACCACAGGCTGCCGGCCTGGTTCATCAGCCACAGCACGACGAACAGCAGCGGCAGGCCGAGCGCGGCGCCGAGCAGCGAGTTTTTCAGCATGTCGGTGAAGAACAGCCGCTTCGTCATCCGGTTGAAGCCGAAACGCTGCTCGATCCCGAACTGGCGGTAATACTCGAACGGGATATCGATCACGCTCGTGATCACGAGCACCGCGGCGACGAGCGCGACCTGCTGCCCGTAGCCGCGGCCGAGCCAGCCGGTCAGCAGCGTGTCGAGCGCGCCGACGCCGCCGAGCAGCGTGAGGCCGACCAGCACGGCCGCGCTGACGACGATCTCGAGCATCGTCAGCCGGGTGCGCTCGACCGTATAGTCGGCCGCGCGCTGGTGGGCGGTCAGCGGGATGGTGGCGCTGAACTGCGCAGGCACGCCGTTGCGGTGCGCGGCGACGAAGCGGATCTGCCGTGACGCGAGCCACAGCTTGGTGACGACCATCGCGAGCACGGCGAGCGCGAACAGCAGGGTGAACGAAAAGGGTGACATCGAAGGCGCCAAAGGGTTCTATGCGAGAATTATATGTTCTTGCGGACCGGGCTCGCTGACGCGATGCAGGCCGCCCGGGCGGCGCCGCGCGCCGTCCGCCATTTTCCAGGATGACTCATGACCGATACCGCCGCTTCCACCAGCCAGCCCGCGCTCGTGCGCAACGAGTTGAACCTCGTCTGGCTCGACATGGAGATGACGGGCCTCGACCCGGATAACGACCGCATCATCGAGATCGCGGTCGTCGTGACCAATTCCACGCTCGACATCGCCGTCGAAGGCCCGGTGTTCGCGATCCACCAGAGCGACGAAACGCTGGCGAAGATGGACGAATGGAACAAGTCGACGCACGGCCGCTCGGGCCTGATCGACCGCGTGCGCGCGTCGACCGTGACCGAGGCGGAAGCTGCCGCGCAGTTGCAGGCGTTCCTCGCGCAGTACGTGTCGCCCGGCAAGTCGCCGATGTGCGGCAACTCGATCTGCCAGGACCGCCGCTTCATGGCGCGCTGGATGCCGGAGTTCGAGAAATTCTTCCACTACCGCAATCTCGACGTCAGCACGCTCAAGGAGCTGTGCCGCCGCTGGCAGCCCGCGATCTACAAGGGCTTCCAGAAGCGCGCGATGCACACGGCGCTCGCGGACATCCACGAGTCGATCGACGAGCTGAAGTACTACCGAGAGCATTTCCTGATTCCGGTCGCGTCGGCTTCGGCATCGGCTTCGACAGGTGAGTCCGCGCCGGCCGCCTGAGCGGGCCGGCACGCGCTCAGCGCGACGCGCGCTGCGCGCTTTTCGGCCGGAACGCCGCGACCACCGCGGCGTCGGTCTCGATGTACGGGCCGCCGATCAGGTCGATGCAGTAGGGCACCGCGGCGAAGATGCCGGGCACGGTCGACTTGCCGTCGGCGTCACGCAGCCCTTCGAGCGTTTCCCGGATCGACTTCGGCTGGCCAGGCAGGTTGACGATCAGCGCCGCATGGTCGGCCGTCTCGCGGATCACTGCGACCTGCCGCGACAGGATCGCGGTCGGCACGAAATTCAGGCTGATCTGCCGCATCTGTTCGCCGAATCCCGGCATTTCCTTTGTCGCCACCGCAAGCGTGGCCTCGGGCGTCACGTCACGGCGCGCGGGGCCGGTGCCGCCCGTCGTCAGCACGAGGTCGCACCCGGCGACGTCGACGAGCTCGGCGAGCGTGGCGGAGATCGTTGGCGCATCGTCCTGGATCAGGCGCGTTTCGGCGCGCCACGGCGAGACCAGCGCACCGGCGAGCCATTCCTGCAGCGCCGGAATGCCTTTGTCCTCGTAGATGCCCGTGCTCGCGCGATCGCTGATCGACACGAGGCCGACGACGAGTTCGTCAGGATGATTACGCTTCGTCGTCGTCATGGTCGTCTCCGGCGTCGTCCGATGCTTCGTCGTCCGCATCGGGCGTGCCGCTCGCTGTCTTGATCCACTGGAACAGCTCGCGGAAATAGCGCGGCGGCTTGCCTTGCTGCGCTTCCTTGCGTGCGTTGCGGATCAGCGTGCGGCCTTCCTGGATGTCGGCTTCCGGGTGCAGGCGCAGGAATTCGGTCAGCGCGTCGTCGTTGGCGAGCAACTGCTCGCGCGTGCGCTCGATCCAGTGCAGGCGGGCCGTCGCGGCCTTGTTCACGCCGCGCTGTGCGTCGAGGGCGGTGCGCAGCGCGGCCGTCTCGTCGTCGGTCAGCGAGCGCATCACGCGGCCGACGTACTGGAGCTGGCGGCGCTTGCCTTCGTGATCGGTGATCCGGCGCGCCTCGCGAACGGCGTCCGAGAGACTTTCGGGCATCGGCATGCGCTTCAGCGCGTCTTTCGGCAGATCGACAAGCGCCTGGCCGAGCACCTGCAGCTCGTGCATCTCGCGCTTCAGTTGGGATTTGCTGGGGCGATCGTAGCCGTTGTCGTCGTCCTCGACGGCATGCTCGATCGGCTGGATTCGGGTTTTGCGTGTCATAGGCGGCATTGTATCGCGGCGCGGACACCCCAAGCTTGTCGGTGCGCGGCCCCGGACCTTGCTATGATCGCGGGATACGCAACATTTTGAACATGCGGGCGCCCGCCCGCCACCGGATACCAAGACGATGGCAGCCAATCTCGACGTACAAGCGCGCTATTTCCCGCACACGCAGGACCAGCTCAAAGAAATCGCGTCGGACATCCTTCGCCATGCGAAGGCACTCGGCGCGACGGACGCCGCGACCGAAATCTCCGAGGGCGACGGCCTGTCGGTGTCGGTGCGGCGCGGCGAAGTCGAAACGATCGAGCACAACCGCGACAAGATGGTCGGCGTGACGGTGTTCATCGGCAAGAAGCGCGGCAACGCGAGCACGTCCGACTTCTCGCCGGCCGCGATCAAGGATACCGTCGCCGCGGCCTACAACATCGCGCGTTTCACGGCCGAGGACGAAGCGGCCGGCCTCGCCGAGGCCGAGCTGCTCGAAACCGACCCGCGCGACCTCGATCTCTACCACCCGTGGGCGCTGACCGCCGACGAAGCCGTCGAGCTCGCCCGCCGCGCGGAAGACGCCGCATTCGCGGTCAGTTCGCAGATCCGCAATTCGGAAGGCGCGAGCGTGTCGGCCCAGCATTCGCAGTTCGTGCTCGCGACGTCGCGCGGCTTCCTGTCCGGCTACCCGTACTCGCGCCACTACATCGCCTGCGCGCCGATCGCGGGCAGCGGCCGTCACATGCAGCGCGACGACTGGTATTCGTCGAAGCGCAGCGCGATCGATCTCGCGGCGCCGGAAGCGGTGGGCCGTTACGCGGCCGAGCGCGCGCTGGCGCGGATGGGCGCGCGTCGTCTCGACACCCGCAAGGTCCCCGTGCTGTTCGAGGCGCCGCTCGCGGCCGGCCTGCTCGGCGCGTTCGTGCAGGCCGTGAGCGGCGGCGCGCTGTACCGCAAGACGTCGTTCCTCGTCGACAGCCTCGGCAAGCCGGTGTTCGCGCCGCACGTCCAGGTCGTCGAGGATCCGCACGTGCCGCGCGCGATGGGCAGCGCACCGTTCGACGAGGAAGGCGTGCGCACGCGCGCGCGCAGCGTCGTCAAGGACGGCGTCGTCGAAGGCTACTTTCTGTCGACCTATTCGGCACGCAAGCTCGGCACGCAGACCACCGGCAATGCGGGCGGCTCGCACAACCTCGCGCTGCGCAGCTCGAACACGCAGCCGGGCGACGATTTCGACGCGATGCTGAAGAAGCTCGGCACGGGCCTGCTGCTGACCGAGCTGATGGGGCAGGGCGTGAACTACGTGACGGGCGACTATTCGCGCGGCGCGGCGGGCTTCTGGGTTGAGAACGGCGTGATCCAGTATCCGGTCGAGGAAATCACCGTCGCGAGCACGCTGCAGGAAATGTTCCGGCATATCGCCGCGATCGGCGCCGATTCGATCGTGCGCGGCACGAAGGAAACGGGCTCGGTGCTGATCGAGCAGATGACGATCGCCGGGCAGTAAACGGCGCGCGGCGCCTGCCGCCATGAAACGAAAAAGCCCGACCGGCGTGAGCCGGTCGGGCTTTTCTCATTGCGCGCGACGCGTCAGCCGTGCTTGCGCGCGTAGACGACGAACGCATAGCCGAACGTGTTCGGCGCGGCCGCCTCGTGCGCTTCGCGCGAGACTTCCTGCCAGTGCGCGGCGTCGGGCGCCGGGAACGATGCGTCGCCGTCGAAGTCGGCATCGATTTCGGTGACGACCAGCTTGTCGGCGAGCATGAGACCTTCCGCGTAGAGTTGCGCGCCGCCGATCAGAAATGCCTCGGGCACGCCGTCGCGCGCGGCGAGCGCCAGTGCATCGGCGAGCGACGTGACCGTGTCGCAGCCATCGAAGCGACGCGCCGCGTCGCGCGTGACGACGATATTGCGACGGCCCGGCAGCGGCCGGCCAATCGACTCGTGGGTCTTGCGGCCCATCACGATCGGCGCGCCCATCGTCGTGCGCTTGAAGAAGGCGAGATCTTCGGGAAGTTTCCAGGGCAACTGGTTGTCGCGGCCGATGATGCCGTTGCGGGCACGCGCGACGATCAGGGTCAACGTCGTCATGAAGGTCGGGGAAGAGGAAAACCGGAATGGCGCCGATTCTACCGGAACGGCGACATGTGCCGGATTCCGCGCGCACTTGCATGCGTCCGCGCTCTTGCGTTGCGTGCCGCGACACGCGATGCAATGCGTCGCGGCGACGGACTGAATAAAAAAAGTGCCCGCCGGGGGACGGAGCACAAAACCGTTTCGTGTTGCGGGATCGGCGACACCGGTTCGGATCGATGCTTCCGGCCTGTTCAAATCAATACGGGATCCTTATCGAATGGGTCGGCGTATGGATCACTGACGCGTACTGCCTTGCGCGTTGTGTTCCATCGCGTGCTGCACGTCGCCTGATTGCGGAACCGGGAGCGGCATCGGCAACTGGGGCGGCGGGGGGATCTCGTCCCACAGCGTCACCGAAGTCTTGCCGGTCGACTGCGATTGCGGTGCCGACACGGTCACGATGCCGAACCCGTTGCCGTGCTGCATGCTCGGCGCATTTTCGGCCAGCAGCATCGCGCGATCCGGCGTCACGCTTTCGTCTGCGTACGCCGACGCGAGCGGGCCCGCGGCCACGAGCGCAATTGCCATCGATACGAAAGAAAGTAAAGGATGTTTGCGCATGGTTGCGGCCTCCGGTGTATTCCGTATTCAGCGAAATACATGCCATCGCGCCGGGACCGTTGTCGCAACTGCGATTCGTGCGCAAGCGTTGAGAATTGTGGCTGAAAACGCCTGAAAATGTTTCAGACGTGAAACGAGGGGGCTCGGGAATACTGCGGATTCAATCGATACGCTTCAAGGATGAAAATCTGCGCATGTGTTGATGAAAGAACGCTTCGCTGCACAAGTGCTATGTGCAGATGATTGACATGCATCGACCTCCTGAGCGATTCGGCCGTATCGCCCATGGCGCTGAAATCGGTTTGTCGTATTCGGTGCCTATAACTAAGCTGTCGTGACCAAAATAACTGGACGCGAGATAAGCGCCATCATGCGAGGCTTTGCGTTGCCGCGCATCGGCATGGCGAATCGATCTGCCCTAGGCTGACCCGATTCGATCCTTTTCGCACGTGACCTTCCTGGCGTGCGCGGCAATCGTTAGACGGTTGATGAACGGGGTGAGGATATGGGAGCCGATCAGCGGCACGTGATCTACTATTCGCGCGAACCGAACGACGCATTGCGCGGCCATTTCGATGAATGCGGCTGGCGTGTCGATCTCGCAGAGACCGTGCGCGACGTACGACGCGTCGTGCAGCACGGTGTTGCAACGGCCGGCCTGCTCGATTTTTCGCCGGGCTTCAAGCCGTCGGACCTGCGCGAACTCGAATCATGTCTGACCATTCAGCACATCGGCTGGATCGCGGCGACGCGGCGCGGCCAGTTGCAGGACGCGACGCTGCGCCATCTCATTCGCGACTATTGCTTCGACTACGTGACGATGCCGTACGAGACGTCGCGGATCGTCGAGACCGTCGGTCATGCGCACGGCATGGTCGCGCTGACCGATTCCGTTGCGCCGCCCGTCGGCGCAGGGCGCAGCGAAGGCGAGATGGTCGGCACCTGCGATGCGATGCTCGGGCTCTTCAGGACGATTCGCCGCGTCGCGACGACCGATGCGCCGGTGTTCATCTCCGGCGAATCGGGCACGGGCAAGGAACTGACGGCGGTCGCGATTCACGAACGTTCATCGCGTGCACAGGCGCCGTTCATCGCGATCAATTGCGGGGCGATCCCGTCGACGCTGCTGCAGGCCGAGTTGTTCGGCTATGAGCGCGGCGCGTTCACCGGCGCGAACCAGCGCAAGATCGGCCGCGTCGAGGCCGCCAACGGCGGCACGCTGTTTCTCGACGAGATCGGCGACCTGCCGCTCGAAAGCCAGGCAAGCCTGCTGCGGTTCCTGCAGGAAGGCAAGATCGAGCGGCTCGGTGCGCACGTGTCGGTGCCCGTCGATGTGCGCGTGATCTGCGCGACGCACGTGGACATGGAAGCGGCGTTGCGCGAAGGGCGGTTCCGCGAGGACCTGTACCACCGCCTGTGCGTGCTGAAGATCGAGGAGCCGCCGCTGCGTGCGCGCGGCAAGGACATCGAGGTGCTCGCGCGTCACATGCTCGAGCGCTTCAAGGGCGATGCGCATCGCCGCCTGCGCGGTTTTTCCCCTGACGCGGTGGCCGCGCTGTACGGTTATTCGTGGCCGGGCAACGTGCGCGAGCTGATCAACCGCGTGCGCCGCGCGATCGTGATGTCGGAGGGCCGGATGATCACCGCGGCCGACCTCGAACTGAACGAATACGCGACGCTCGCGCCCGTGTCGCTGCTGGAGGCGCGGGAGGCGGCCGAGCGGCAGGTGATCGAGCAGGCGCTGCTGCGCCATCGCGGCCGTTTCGCGGATGCCGCACGCGAACTCGGCGTGTCGCGCGTCACGCTCTACCGGCTGATGTGCGCGCACGGAATGCGCGATCGCGGCGACACGCTGGCAGGGTTTTCGGCGCCGTTGCCGGAGCTTCCGCATCACGCTTGCTAAAATTGGCGGGTACGGCCGCCCTCGCGGCCGAAGGAACCCGCATGAAACAGTACCTCGACCTCGTTCGTACCATTCTCGATACCGGCACTTGGCAGGAGAACCGCACGGGGATCCGCACCATCAGCATGCCGGGCGCGATGCTGCGCTTCGACCTGCAGCAGGGCTTCCCGGCCGTGACGACCAAGAAGCTCGCGTTCAAGTCCGCGATCGGCGAACTGGTCGGTTTCCTGCGCGCATCGCGCAGCGCGGCCGAGTTTCGTGCGCTCGGCTGCAAGGTATGGGACGCGAACGCGAACGCGAACGCGCAGTGGCTTGCGAACCCGTATCGCCAGGGCGTCGACGATCTCGGCGACGTGTACGGCGTGCAATGGCGCCAGTGGCCGGGCTACAAGGTGCTCGACGCGGGCGCCGACGCGCAGATCGCCGATGCGACGCGCCGCGGCTTCCGGATCGTCACGCGTTTCGACGAAGACGGCGCGCCGAAGGTGCTGCTGTACAAGGCGATCGACCAGTTGCGCCAATGCCTGGACACGATCATGGAGAACCCGGCCGACCGTCGGATCCTGTTTCACGCGTGGAATCCGGCCGTGCTCGATCAGATCGCGCTGCCCGCGTGTCACCTGCTGTACCAGTTCCTGCCGAATGCGACGAAGCGCGAGATCTCGCTGTGCCTGTACATCCGCAGCAACGACGTCGGACTCGGCACGCCGTTCAACCTGACGGAAGGGGCGGCATTGCTGTCGCTCGTCGGCCGGCTGACGGGCTACACGCCGCGCTGGTTCACGTATTTCATCGGCGACGCGCACATCTACGAGAACCAGCTCGACATGCTGCAGCAGCAGCTCACGCGCGAGCCGTACGAAAGCCCGCGGCTTGAGATCGCCGAGCGTGTACCCGAATACGCGAAGACGGGCGTCTACGCGCCCGAGTGGCTGGAGCAGATCGAACCGTCCGATTTTTCGCTCGTCGGCTACCGTCACCATGAGCCGCTGACCGCGCCGATGGCCGTCTGATTGCCCGGCTCGGGCGCGCGATTTCATCGATTCGTGCCCGCAGAAACAAGGCCCGACCGGCTGATGCCGGTCGGGCCTTTTTGTTTCATGTTTGCGGCACTTACTGGCGGTGCCGCTCTTCGTGACCGCCTTGCGGCGGCGGGTTGTTCTGGCGCGGTGCCTCGACGTGCGGCGCCGGTTGCGGCCGCGGTTCCACGTGCGGCGCGGGCATCGACGGCCGCGGCTCCATGCGCGGCTGCTGCGGCTGCGGCTGCGGGCGCGGCATTTCATGCACGGCGGGGGCTGGCGGACGGTACTCGTTCACGCGCGGCGGCGCGACATCGCGGTGCGGCGCGGGCTGCGCGAAGTCGGGGCGCGGTCGCGGTGCCGGGGCGGCCCGTTCCGGTTGCGGCTGTGCATGCTGGGCCGGCGTCGGGATGTCGGGGCGCGGACGCGGCTGCGGAATCTGCGCCGTATTGTCGAACCGCGGTTGCGGAAGCGCGCGCGGCGCTTCGTTCCGGCCGCCGGGCTGCAAGCCCTGCGCGCCCTGCGGGGCCGGCACGCCTTCCTGACGCGGGACCGCCGCGCTGCGCACCGGCGGCAGCGCATTCTGTCCTGCCGCATGCAGTGCGGTCGGCGGGGCGGAGCGCTGGCGGTCCATCGGAGCGTGCGGCTGCATCCACGCGGGCGACGGGGCCTCGGCCGCGCGCGCGTTGCCGATGCCCGGCAGCGCGTTGCCGGCCGTCGGCGGATGCGGGACGCCGTTGCCGGGCCCGAATGCCTGATGCGGCGCCGGCGTGCCGGGAGCCTGCGGCATACCGCCGTTCGCGAAGCGCGGTGCATTGGGGTTTTCGCCGTTCGCCGGCCGCGCGGCGTTCGGCGCGCCCGATACCGGTGTGCCCGGCCGTGCGGCCTGCACGGCGGGCGGCTGGCCTTCACGCGGCGCACGTGCCGGCTGCACGACAGGGCCGTGCGGATTCACGAGCTGCACGTTGTGCATCGCCCATGCGCCGCCGTTCGGGTTGCCCGGAACGTGGACCGGGCGAGCCGCATAATCGGCCGGCACGTTCGTCTTCACGACAGGAGCGCCGGCACCCGGTACGCGCCCGCCTTGCTGTGCGAGGTGGGCAGCGGCCTGGTCGCGATACGCGGCCGGCACGGCGGGATTGCGCGTCGCGATGTACGGATGCTGTGCGATCGCCGCCGGCGGACGGTAGCTGGCATTGCGCAGCCCGCCGGTAAAGCTCTGGCGCACCGGTGCAATGCCGGGTGTGCCCGACATCACGTGCGCATTGCGCCATTGCTGCGGATCGACGTGCTGCGAGAAGTGCGCGACGGGCTGGCCGTGCACGAACGCGGAGGCCGGCACGGCCGTGATGGCGTGCGGCGCACGGAAGTTCACGTACGTCTTGTTGATGTTGGTGATATTCGTGATGTTCGTCACGTTCACGGTCTTGTTCACGTTGACGTTGACGTTGTTCACCACGATGTTGCGGTTCACGCGGTCGTAGTAGTGCGGGCTCCAGCCGCCCCAGCCCGGGTGCCACGGTTCGCCGGGGCCGAGCGCGAACCATGCGCAACCGGCCGCGGCGACGCCGCCGACCGTGAGCGCGACGCTCCAGTCGGGACCGCCGCCACCGCCCACGAACGCGACGAGCGCCGGCGCATAGACAGGCGGCTGGCTGACGACCATCGGGCCCGGCACCCATGCCCAGCTGTCGTCCACGTATGCCCAGCGGCCGTAGTGATACGGTGCGAAGCCCCACGGGGCGTCGTCGACCCACGTCCAGCCCCACGGTGCCTGCCAGATCCAGTGGCCATCGTGATACGGCGCCCAGTCGGCCGGCGTATCGTTCGGCACCCAGACCGAGCCGTAATTCGGGGTTTCGCGCCACGTGCCGTTCGCGTCGAGATCCTGGTAGCCGGGAATGTCGCGGGACACGTATCGGGCCGACACCGAGCGCTCCTCGGCCGCGTCGCGGCTGGCGGCCCACTGGTCGAGTGCATCGGGGCCGGGGGCGGCCGATTGCTGCGCGACCTGCAGGTCGGTGCCCGTGAATACGACCTGCTGCCCGGGCGACAGCGGGTACTGCCCGTTGCTGCCGTAGACGGTCGCGCTGCCGCTGCGCACCGTGACCGCCGTGCTCGCGCCGTTCGGCGCGACGTCGACACGATATTCGCCGGGGCCCGTGATGCCGAGCGCGAGGTTCGGCGTGTCGATTTCGTACGACCCGCCGGCCGGCAATTCGCGCACGTGCGTCGATACGGTGCCGAGGCCCACTTTCAGCTGCGTCGTCGTGTCGTCGAGGTTCAGCACCGACAGGCTCGTCGAATCGCCGAGCCGTACCGCGGTCGAGCCGATGTGCAGTTCCGAGCGCGCGCCGGCATCGTTCCAGAGCTGGTCGCCGGTCGTCAGCGGCCGGTTCACGGCGGCATACGACCAGGTATCGGTGCCGGCCGGTTCGGTCGTCACGGCGCCCGACAGGTAATTGAGCCGCGCGACGCGGCCGGGCGGGTCGCCGCCCGGTTGCCGGGCCGCGGCCGCATACGGCGGGGCATCAGACGATTGCGCGAATGCGGGGGGCAGTGCCGCAAGCGCGACGAACGCGAGCAGCGTGTAGCGGGCGGTTCGCTTGAGCGTGAACAGGGTGGCCATGATGAGCGTCTTCGTCGTTATCGCGGCGCGTCGATTCGTGCCGTTGAGTTCACAATATCCGCTCGGCCTGTTTCAATGCTCTGTGTTTTGTAAGCCGGATGGCACGCGATGTAACAAAACCTGTCCATCGCGCGCCGTTGTCGTGCAGCCGCAATGCCGGCGTCAAGCTGACGTAAGCCACCCGTCGAAAACCTGCTGTCCGGGCACGGTTACGCGCAGCACGCGCGGCCGTGCGGAGCGCTCGATCCAGCCGTGCGCGCAGAAGCTCTCGAGCAGCGCCGCGCCGAGCGCGCCGCCGAGATGCGAGCGCCGCTCGCTCCAGTCGAGACAGCCGCACGCGAAGCGGCGCCGGCGCGTGCGCTGCTGCGCGACGTCGATGCCCCATTGCGCGAGCGCCTGGGTACCGAGTTCGGTGGTCTCGATCGCATCGCCGTCGGCGAGCAGCCAGCCGCGCGCGGTGAGCCCGTCGAAGATGCGCACCGCGAGTTCGCCGGCCATGTGGTCGTAGCAGGTGCGCGCATAGCGCAGTTCGGCCGGCACCGTGCGCGACGGCGGCGGAACCGGGCGGTGCGGCGCGGCCGCGCGGGCAACGTTCGCGAGCGCTTCGAGCGACGCCGCGATGTCGGCCGATGCGATGCGGTAGTAGCGGTGCCGGCCGCGCACGTCGAGCGCGAGCAGGCCGCCTTCGGTCAGCCGCGCGAGGTGGGCGCTTGCGGCGGACGGCGACAGCCCCGCGATCATCGTCAGTTCGCCGGCCGGCCGTGCGCTGCCGTCCATCAGCACCCACAGCATCGCGGCGCGCCCGGGGTCGGCGATCAGTGCGCCGATGCGGCTCAGGCCCGGAAAGTGGTGGTCGTCATGATCGGTCATCGTCGTGTCTCGTCAGGCGGGATGAGTTGCAGTGTAGTGGGTGCGGGTATTCGATGTTTCGGATTCAGCTGAAATATCGAATGCAGCGGCGCCGGCGCGGGCACCATTCATGCGGCGGACCGGAACTGCGACCTGTTGCGGGGCGCGCGTAGAATGGCCTGACGCGGCGGCAGCGGGCCGCCGCACGGGACACGATGCAACGATGAAGACGATTTTCTGTTTGTTGGCGGCCGCGCTCGTATGTGCGGCCTGTGCGCAGGGCGGCGCGGGTGCGTCCGGCGAGCGGGGCGGCAGCATCGAGATGTACGGGACGATCGACCAGGGCATCACGGTGCGCCGCTGACGGGTGTCAGCCGGTGCGTTGCGGGCGCGGCTGCCGCAGCCGCGCCACACGGGGCGTACCGCGACGCGTTGCCGCAGCGCAACGTATAATGGCCCGATTACAGCGCCCCTGCCGCCTGGAGCCAACAAGATGTCCCAATCGTCCCCCGTACCGGCCGCCCTCGACCGCACCGAAACCGTATTCCGCTTCCTCGCCGAGCCGTCGTCCGTGAACTTCGGCGGCAAGGTGCATGGTGGCGCGCTGATGAAGTGGATCGACGAGGTCGCGTATGCGTGTGCGGCCGTCTGGTCGAGCCGCTATTGCGTGACGGTCAGCGTCGGCAACATCCGCTTCCAGCGTCCGATCCTGGTCGGCAATCTTGTCGAGCTGAAGGCGCGCGTCGTCGCGACGGGCCGCACCAGCATGCACATCCATGTGTCCGTGCATGCCGGCGATCCGAAGGGCGGCGTGCTGCGCCAGACGACCGATTGCCTCGTCGTGTTCGTCGCGGTCGACGAGAACGGCAACCCGGTGCCGGTGCCGCCGTTCGTGCCCGAGACGCCTGAGCAGAAGGTGCTCGCGAAGTATGCGGCCGACGTGCGGGCCGCGCTCGACAAGATCGTCGAGATGAAACCGGAAGAAGTCGCGAAGGGCGCGGTCTGACTGCAACGGGCGCCGCGCAGCTCGCGCCGCGCCCGTCGTCCTGCTGTTACCGCGAGCCGATCATCTGCTCAGGACGCACCCACGCATCGAATTCCGCCTCGGTCAGGTAGCCGAGCGCGAGCGCGGCCGCCTTCAGCGTCGTGCCTTCCTTGTGCGCCTTCTTCGCGATCTGCGCGGACTTGTCGTAGCCGATGTGCGGGTTGAGCGCCGTCACGAGCATCAGCGATTCGTTCAGCAGCAGGTCGATGCGCGTGCGGTTCGGCTCGATGCCCACCGCGCAGTGGTCGTTGAAGCTCCGCGCGCCGTCGGCGAGCAGTCGCACGGACTGCAGCACGTTGTGCGCGATCATCGGCCGGAACACGTTCAATTCGAAATTGCCGCTCGCGCCGCCGACGTTGACCGCGACGTCGTTGCCGAACACCTGGCAGCACAGCATCGTCACGGCTTCCGACTGCGTCGGGTTCACCTTGCCCGGCATGATCGAGCTGCCCGGCTCGTTCTCCGGAATCGACAACTCGCCGAGACCGCAGCGCGGCCCGCTCGCGAGCCAGCGGATGTCGTTCGCGATTTTCATCAGGCCGGCCGCGACCGTCTTCAATGCGCCGTGCGCGAACACCAGCGCGTCGGCGGCCGCCATGACCTCGAACTTGCTCGGCGCCGTCACGAACGGCAGCTTCGCCAGCCGGCCGATTTCGTCGGCGACGCGCACCGCGAACTCCGGATGCGCGTTCAGCCCCGTGCCGACCGCGGTGCCGCCGAGCGCGAGTTCGTACAGGTGCGGCAGTGCCGATTCGACGTGGCGAATGCTCTGGTCGAGCTGCGCGACGTAGCCGGAAAATTCCTGGCCGAGCGTGAGCGGCGTGGCGTCCTGCAGGTGCGTGCGGCCGATCTTCACGATGTCGGCGAACGCCTTCGACTTCGCGTCGAGCGTCGTGCGCAGCGTGCGCAGTGCCGGCAGCAGGTGGTTGACGATCGCGTACGCGGCCGCGACGTGCATCGCGGTCGGGAACACGTCGTTCGACGACTGGCCGCGGTTCACGTCGTCGTTCGGATGAACCTTGCGCGCTTCGCCGCGCTCGCCGCCCATCAGTTCGCTGGCGCGGTTCGCGATCACCTCGTTGAGGTTCATGTTGGTCTGCGTGCCGGAGCCCGTCTGCCAGACCGCGAGCGGGAATTCGCGCGGATGCTTGCCGGCGATGATCTCGTCGGCCGCGTCGATGATCGCGCGCGCCTTGTCGTCGGCCAGCACGCCGAGCGACTGGTTCACGGCCGCCGCGGCGCGCTTGACGATCGCCAGCGCGTGGATCAGCTCGGGCGACTGCTTCTCCGTCGAGATCCGGAAATTCTGCAGCGAGCGCTCGGTCTGCGCGCCCCAGAGCCGGTCGGCCGGCACGGCGATCTCGCCGAATGTGTCGCGTTCCATCCGAACTGCTTCGTTCATGATGCACTCCTCCTGGAAAGGGGAAAGGCCGCGCGTCGCGCGGCGTCAGACGTATCGTGAGGCAGTTGCGCCGCTCGCGCGGCGTCTCGAGGTGTTCAGCCGACAAGCATAGCGCCGGCCGCGATTTCGCGTCGTGTCGCGCTCAGCGCGGCGACGTCGCAAGTGACGCGCTCTTCAGATGAAAGCGCCACGCCATCAGCACGGCCACGCTGGCAAGGCCGGCCGCGAGCCCCCACCAGAGGCCCCGGGCACCGAGGCCCACGTGGAACGCGAACCAGTAGCCGGTCGGAAAACCGATGCCCCAGTAGCCGAGGGTCGCCGCGAGCATCGGGATGCGCGTGTCCTTCAGGCCGCGCAACGCGCCCGACGCGACGGTCTGCGCGCCGTCGACGATCTGGAACACCGCGGCGATGCCGAGCAGCGACGCGGCGAGCGACACGGTGGCCGCGTTCGACGGATCGTCGAGGTTCAGGTACAGGCCGACGATCGCATGCGGCGCGACGATCAGCACGATGCCCGACAGCGTCATGAACGCGACACCGAGGCCGAGTGCGACGAAGCCCGCATGCCGCGCGGCGACGGGCGCCCCGGCGCCGACCCAGTAGCTGACCCGCACGTTGGCGGCCTGGCCGATCGCGAGCGGTACCATGAACGCCACCGACGCGACGTTCAGCGCGATCTGGTGCGCGGCCAGCGACGTCGCACCGAGCACGCCGATGGTCAGGCCGGTTGCGAGGAACAGCGTCGACTCGACCCCGTACGTGATCGCCACCGGCCAGCCGATGCCGATCAGTTCGCCCATCATGGGCAGTTTCGGGCGCGCGGCGGTGACGAAATGACGGAAGCGTTGCCGGCCGTGCAGCAGCCAGATCAGTGCGAGCGCGGTGAGCCAGATCGTGATCGTCGTCGCGACCGCGGAACCGAGGAAGCCGAGGCGCGGCAGCCCGAACGCGCCGTGGATCAGCCCGTAGTTCAGCACGGCATTGACGCCGACGCCGCCGATCGACACCCACAGCAGCCGCTTGGCGGCGCCGATCGCCGGCAGGAACGCGCGCATCAGCCCGACGCCGATCAGGCTGCCGAGTGCCGCGTAGCGCAGGATGCCCGTGTATTCGCCGACGTGATGCGCGAGCAGCGGCGGCTCGTGGAACATCAGCAGGATCGGTTCGGACAGCGACAGCGCGACGATCGCGGGAATCGCGAGCAGCACGGACAGCGCGAAGCCCGTCCAGTAGATGTGCGGCACGCGGTGCTCGGCCTGCGCGCCGCGCGCGTGCGCGACGCTCACGCTGACCGACGACAGCACGCCCTGCAGGATGGTGACGATGACGAAGAAGAAGTTCGCGCCGAGCCCGCCCGCCGCGAGCGAATCGGGGCCGAGCGAACCGAGCAGCACCGTGTCGGTGACGCTCATCGCCATCTGCGAGAGTTGCGCGATCGCGAGGGGTGCGGCGAGGCGCGCGGTATCGGCGGCGTGACTGGACAGGGACGGCGGCGCGGCGGCCGTCCGCGTAAAAGCGGAATGCGACATGGAATGGGCGCTCGCGCGGGTGCGGGCCCGCGCTATATGTATTTATTTTGAGAGACGGTTAGCTTACGGCTTTATTCGTACCGTGTCGAACGCGCGCGCCGATGGCCATGTCGCGGACAGGGGGAACCCCAGGGCCGGTTCCCGCTGGTCCGTCATTCGGACGGGCAGGCCCTACGCTTCGCGTACCGCGATGCGCGTGTCGCCCAGCAATACGACCTGACCCGCGCGGATCTTGCAGGTCTTGCGCAGCTCGACCGCACCGTCGACTTTCACCGCGCCGGACGCGACGATCAACTTCGCGGTGCCGCCGCTGTCCGCGAGGCCGGTGATCTTGAGAAGGTTGTGCAGCTCGACGTAGTCGCCGGTCAGCGTGAAATCCAGATTGGGCATGACGAGGAAGGTGCGCGTTGCGCGGGAGGAATCGCCCCGCATCATACGGCACCGCAGGCCGGCGCGCGAGCGTGGGCGGCCGCGGCATGCAGTTGTTAAGGACTGTGAGCGATTCGTCAGCAAATGAAACGGTGGGTAACAGTCTGAGAGATTCGAGAACCGGCCGTGCGCGCCGCGGGTCTTTTGTCGTACCTGCCGCGTGTTGCGGCGGGGGACGCGACAGGCCGCATCGCTGCGGTCGACGCTCACAATTTCTTGAGGAGAATTGCCATGTCCAAGATTCGTACGATGCTGATCGGTGCCGCGCTGACGGCGTTCGCGACTTCGGCCGCGTTTGCCCAGACGGGCACGGCGGCGCAGGGTGCAGCCGGTGCCGGCATGCAGGCGCAGACGCCGGCCGCGAGTGTCGGCGCGGGCGTGCAGGGCAGTGCCGGCGCGAACGCGTCGGGCAATGCGGTGGGCGGTGCAACCGATGCAGTCGGCGCGGCAGCCGATGGCGCGAAGGATACGGCGTCGTCGGCCGTCCACTCGGCCAAGAAGCACACGAAGCATGCCGCGAAGTCGGCCAAGAGCCATGTCGGCTCGGCCAAGGCGAAGGCCGGCGAAGCGACCGAAGGCGGCGCATCGGTCGGCGCGGAGGGCGGTGCATCGGCCCAGGGCGCCACGCAGTAAGCGATGCCCAGTGCCGTCGCAACGCTCGCCCCGGGCGGCGCGATGCGACGGTGGTTATCCAACGGCCCGGTTCGTTTCGCTCGAACCGGGCCGTTTTCATGGGTTCATGCGTGCCGTTACGGCCGGCGCTGTCCCTGGCTTTGCCCCTGTCCCTGCGCAGGCCGCGCGGCAGCCGGCGTGAATACGCTGCGCAGCCACACGGCGAGCCGCGCGAACACGTCGTACGGCTCCTCGACGAAGATCTCCGGCTTCAGCAGCCGCAGGTATTCCATGATCTGCTGCGCTTCCTGCTTCTGGAACGAGCCATGCGCGAGCCCGAGCCGCAACAGCCCGCGCAACTCGCCGAGCTTGTCGCGCGCCGTGCTGCCGACGCTCATCTCGCACGCGAGCTTCGCCTCGTAGATCCGTTGCCGCAGCGATTCCGCAAGCCGCCACGCGGGCGTCTGCATCAGTTCCTCGAGCGTCTGGATGTCCTGCGCCGCGCCCTTGATCTGCGCGGCGAGCGGGTCGATCAGCGACGGGTCGCCCTGCGCTTCGGCGACGATCGCTTTCGCCCAGTCGCGGCAAGCCTTCGCGAGTTCGTCGGGGGTCCATTCGGAGCGCGACGCGAAGCCGAAGCCGAATTCGCCGGCCTGCCGCATCAGGATCGCGACGACGTCCGGAAATTCCTTGTCGAGCGTGCGCTTCGCCCACGCGTACTGGCCGCCCTGCAGCATCCGCTGCACTGCGTGCTCGGTCAGCGGCACCATGTTGTCGAGCAGTTTGGCGCGCAGGAAATCCTCGAACGACGGCGTCGCGAACTGCGGGTCGAGTTTCAGCGACACGCGAACGAACGCGTCGTAGTCCTTGCGCAGGGACTCGAGCGTGTCGTCCTTGAGGGAAAGGGTGATCTGGCCCATGAATCTTCTCGATGGCGGCCCGCGCAAGCCGACGGCCGGCACGGCGCACCGGGGCGGGCGCAGCGTCGACTGACCGGTGCGCGCCGAGGCCGGTGGCGGGTCTTCATTCCCTTTATCGGCGCGCCGGACGAAAACTTGAGCGCGCGTGGCCGAGCGTTCGCTCAGGCGGGCAGCCAGTGCGGCAGCACGATCCCTTGCCAGAAAAAGAACACCGCGAGCCCCGCTGCGATCGTGACGAGCGGGCGTCGGGTTGCCGCCGACACCAGCACGGCGGCGAGCGCGCCGACGAGCTGCGGATTGCGCCAGGTCAGCTCGGCCGTGCCGCCGTGCGGCGAGACGGTCATCGGCACGATGATCGCGGTCAGCACGGTGACGGGCACGAAGCCGAGTGCGGTCCGCACGAGCGGCGGGAAGGCCAGCCGCTCGCCGAACAGGAACAGCGTCGAGCGGATCGCGTACGTGATGACGGCCATCCCGAGAATCAGCAGCGCGTAGTTCACGATGCGGCCTCCGTGCGCGAGCCGGCGCGCGCGCGTTCGTGGAGCAGCGTGAGCGCGACGCCGATCGCGACGCCGGCGGCGACCGCGCCGAGCAGCCCGAGCTTGTACGACCAGCCCTGCCAGAAGTACGCGAGCGTGCCGGCCGTCGCGGCCGCCGCGAAATAACGCAGCGTGCCGAGCTGCGGGACCACGATCGCGATGAAGGTTGCCGCCATCGCGAAGTCGAGGCCGAGCGACTGCAGGCCCGGGAACGCGGCGCCGAAGCCGATGCCCGCGAGCGTCCAGACCTGCCAGTTCAGGTACATCGCGAGCCCGGACCCGAAGAAGTAGTGGGGGCCGATCGTGCCGGGCGCGAAGTGCCGGTAGTGTGCATAGGCGACCGCGAACACCTCGTCGGTCATCAGCGCGCCGAGCGTCGCGCGCCAGCGCAGCGGCAGGTGCGCGACATAGGGCGCGAGCGTTGCGCTGTACAGCAGGTGGCGCAGGTTCACGATCAGCGTCGTCGCGAGTACGACGACGAAGCTCGCGCTGCCCGCGATCAGGCCGAGCGCGATGAACTGCGCGGAGCCCGCGAACACCGCGAGCGACATCAGCGCGCCGTGCCATGCGGCGAGCGGGCCGCCGCCGACGAGCGTGCCGAAAATCACGCCGAACGGCGCCGCGCCGATCATCATCGGGATCGTGTCGCGCGCGCCGTCGAGCCATTCGTTCAGCGGGCGGCGAGGGGGCGACACGGGTGTCGGGTTCGAAGAGCGCTTTTCCATGAACTGCAGGATAGCGGGCAGGTGGTGTGCCGGCTTGTATGTTCTTGCGCTCGCGGAGGCGGGGCAGGCGCGGCCTGTATCGCGGCTGCCGGATGCGGGGTGCGGGACGCCGCGTGTCAGCTTGCCTGCCAGCGCCCCGGCGGCACGCCGAACATCCGTTTGAAATGCCGGGTGAAGTGGCTCTGGTCGACGAAGCCGCTGGCCGCCGCGACATCGGCGACGGGCACGCCCGCGCGCAGCGGCGCCAGCGCGCGCTGCAAGCGCAACTGGTTGCGCCATGCATGCGGTGGCATGCCGGTCGTGCGGGTGAACAGGCGCGCCGCATGGAACGGCGACAGGCCAGCCGCTTGCGCGACTTCGTCGAGCGTCACGGTGCACGTGAGATCGGCGGCGAGCCGCTCGCGCATCGCGTCGACGCGCGGTTCGTCCGCGGCGAGCGGCGCCGGTCGCGGCAGCGCGTCGGCGTGGCGCACGATCAGCGTCGACAGCGCGTCGAGCATCGCCATTTCGGCGGCGAGCGGATCGTAGAGGCGCGGTGCGCCGGCCGCCGGATCGCCGGTCGGCTGCCCGTGCGCATGCGAAGACAGGGCGCGCTCGCTGCCGGCTTCCATCATCCGGTGTGCAAGCGTGAGCCGGGCTGCGAGATCGGCGTCGCGAATCACGTCGGGGGCAAACCACGGCGCATCCTGCGGGCGGCCCGCGATCGCACTCGTGAGTGCGCGGATGAATTCGACCGGCATGTAGCTGACGCGGTAGCACCAGCCTTCGTCGGCCGCGCGCGAACCCGTATGCACTTCGCCGGGATTGATCACGGGCACGGTGCCGGTTTCGGCGACATAGCCGCTGCCGCGATAGGTGAAGCGTTCCGCGCCTTCGAGAATCACGGGAATCGTGTACGCGTCGTGCCAGTGGGGCGCGAACGTGTGGTCGCGATAGGTGGCCGTGACGAGATCCGCATCCGGCAGCAGCGGCGTGCGCCAGTAGCGTGCGGAGTCGGGAAGGCGGGTGGCGGACATGATCGGGCGCGGGAGCGGTCGAACCGACAGTGTATCGCTCGCGCGCCCGTCCGGTGCGGGCCTTACTTGACCGGAATCGTCGTGCCGGCCGGCATCGGTACCGCGGTGACGGCGTTCTTCGGGCTGCCGCTGACGATGCGGTCGCTGTAGGTCAGGTAGACGATCGTGTTGCGCTTCTTGTCGACCACACGGACGACGTGCAGCGTCTTGAAGATGAACGACATGCGCTCGCTGAACACGTCGGTCTGTTGCTTGAGCGGCTCCTTGAAGCTGATCGGGCCGACCTGCCGGCATGCGATCGACGCTTCGCTCGGATCCTCGGCGACGCCGAGCGTACCCTTGATCCCGCCCGTGCGTGCGCGCGACACGTAGCAGGTCACGCCCTGGACGACCGGATCGTCATACGCCTCGACGACCACGCGGTCGGAGCCCGTTACGCGGAAATGGGTGTTGACGCTGCCGACTTCCTCCGCGTGCGCGAGCGGTGCCGCGGCGAATGCGGAAAGCAGGAGGGCGAGGGGTGCGCAGGAAAGGAGGCGATGCTTCATCGATGGAACCGGATACGGATGCGGGACGAAGACTCTAGCATGCGCGCGGCCGGGCCACGAAAGGCGGAAGGGCGGCCGGAAAAACAAAAGGCCCGTCGAATGACGGGCCTTTCGCTGTCTGGCTCCCCGACCTGGGCTCGAACCAGGGACCTACGGATTAACAGTCCGGCGCTCTACCGACTGAGCTATCGGGGAATAAATCGGTACATCTGCGTTTGCGTCACCAGCAAAAAGCCCGTTCAATTTCAACGGGCATTTGCGTTTTTGGCTCCCCGACCTGGGCTCGAACCAGGGACCTACGGATTAACAGTCCGGCGCTCTACCGACTGAGCTATCGGGGAACAAACAGCAGAGAAACGAGATTGTATGGGGTGTTGGCTAACCTGTCAATACTTTTGGGCCGCAGCTAATCAAAAATTTCTACGGCCGCCGCACGATCAGCGCTCGAGCAGGTGCAGCTTGTCCTGCACGTCCTTCCACTCGTCCGCATCGGCCGGTGCCGGCTTGGTCTTCGTGATCGACGGCCAGCCCTTTGCCAGCTCGGCGTTCAGCTCGGTGAACTGCTGCTGGTCGCCCGGAACGTCCTCTTCGGCATAGATCGCATTGGTCGGGCATTCGGCGACGCACACGGCGCAGTCGATGCACTCGTCCGGATCGATGGCGAGAAAGTTGGGACCTTCACGGAAGCAATCCACCGGGCACACATCCACGCAGTCCGTGTATTTGCACTTGATGCAGCCTTCGGTCACAACGTGAGTCATTAAAACGCTCCTGCTTGGCGGTATATATGGGGTGGCGTTTGCGCCAAAAGCGGCATTGTAACTGAAGCGCAAAACCCGCATGGCGTGGTCGGCTATCCGGCTTATATCGTTTCGTGATTAGTTTATGGCGGCCCGCCCAGGAGGCTCGCCAAGGGGGCCGAAGGGGCGCGCCACCGGGCACCCGCGCACCGTGCGCCGGCGCGACGGGGCGGCAGGCGGTTTCCCGATGGTCGGGCACGCATTCGGGTAACATGGCCGACAGACCGGGCGGCGCGCGGTGCGCCGGGGCCCTGTCACGATATTGGCGGTGCCGTAAACATGATCATCACTTCGCTGCTCGACACGGATCTCTACAAGTTCACGATGATGCAGGTCGTCCTGCATCACTTTCCCGCTGCAAGCGTCGAATACCGTTTCCGGTGCCGCACGCCCGGCGTCGATCTCGTGCCGTACATCGACGAGATCCGCGACGAGGTGCGCGGCCTGTGCTCGCTGCGCTTTACCGACGTCGAACTCGACTACCTGCGGCGGATGCGCTTCATCAAAAGCGATTTCGTCGACTTCCTCGCGCTGTTCCACCTGAACGAAAAGTACATCTCGATCACGCCGTCGCCGAAGGGCAACGGCGAGATCGACATCGA
This sequence comes from Burkholderia cepacia, assembly GCF_001039005.1. Classification (GTDB taxonomy): domain Bacteria; phylum Pseudomonadota; class Gammaproteobacteria; order Burkholderiales; family Burkholderiaceae; genus Burkholderia; species Burkholderia theae. The sequence goes on along the minus strand of NZ_LDWR01000046.1, from coordinate 132,770 downwards.
GATCACGGGGCCGTGGCTGCACACGATCCTGTTCGAGATCCCGGTGCTCGCGATCGTCAACGAGGTCTATTTCCGCAACACGCAGCGCGAGCCCGACTATCGCGAAGGCCGCGAGCGGCTGCGCGAGAAGATCAAGCTGCTCGGCGCGAAACCCGAGTTCGCCGACTGCAAGATCGCCGATTACGGCACGCGCCGGCGCTTCTCGAAGGTCTGGCACGAAGAGGTCGCGCTCACGCTGCGCGACGGCCTCGGCCCGCAGTTCGCGGGCACGAGCAACGTGCTGTACGCGATGAAGCACGACATCACGCCGCTCGGCACGATGGCTCACGAGTACCTGCAGGCGTGCCAGGCACTCGGCCCGCGGCTGCGCGATTCGCAGATCTACGGCTTCGAGATGTGGGCGAAGGAATATCGCGGCGACCTCGGGATCGCACTGTCGGACGTCTACGGGATGGATGCGTTCCTGAACGACTTCGACATGTACTTCTGCAAGCTGTTCGACGGCGCGCGCCACGATTCGGGCGATCCGTTCGAGTGGGGCGAGCGGATGCTGCGCCATTACGAGACGAACCGTTGCGACCCGCGCACCAAGGTGCTGGTGTTCTCGGACGCGCTCGACATCCCGAAGGTCATGCAGCTGTACGAACGGTTCCGCGGCCGCTGCAAGCTCGCGTTCGGCGTCGGCACGAACCTCACCAACGATCTCGGCTACGTGCCGCTGCAGATCGTGATCAAGATGGTCCGCTGCAACGGCCAGCCGGTCGCGAAGCTGTCGGATTCGCCGGGCAAGAGCATGTGCGACGACAAGGCGTATCTCGCGTATCTGCGCCAGGTGTTCGGCATCGCGCAGCCGGTCGAGGAAGACGCGTCGAAGTGAGCATCGGCCGGACGGCCAAAGCTGCGGCGCGGCGAGGGCGGCCGGTATAATCCGACGGTATCGCCCGCCAACGTCACGAGGACCGTTCATGGACACTTCCGCTGCCCGTCGCCAGATCCTCGCGCGCATCCGCGCGGCACAGGGGCGCGCGGCCGAACCCGACGCAGCGGAGCACGACGGCGTCGCCGACTATCTCGCCCGTCATCCGCAAGGCCCGCGCCCGCCGGCGCCGGCCGATCTCGTCGCCGCATTCGTCGAAGAGGCGGCGCGTCTGTCGACGACGGTCGACGAAGTCGCGACGCTCGCCGACGCACCCGCCGCCGCCGCGCGTTATCTTTCCGCTCACGGCCTGCCGATGCAGGCCATCGCATGGCGCACGCTGGCCGATCTCGACTGGGCGGGCGCTGGCCTGTCGGTCGAATGCCGCAAGCCGCGCGACGGCGATCTCGTCGGCCTCACGGGCTGTTTTTGCGCGACCGCTGAAACGGGCTCGCTGGTGCTGCTGTCCGGCCCCGACACCTACGCGTCGGCCGGCCTGCTGCCGGAGACGCACATCGCGATCGTACCCGCGTCGCGGATCGTCGCCGGTCATGAAGACGCGTTCGCGCTGATCCGCGCGGAGCGCGGCGAATTGCCGCGCGCGGTCAATTTCGTGTCGGGCCCGTCGCGCACGGGCGACATCGAGCAGACCATCGTACTGGGCGCACACGGCCCGTACCGCGTTCACGCGATCGTCGTACGGGGCGCATGACGCACCCGCCGCATCCACCCTCACTCGAACAAGGAAGTTCTGCATGAAACGACATGCCGCCTGGGCGGGCATGGCGTCGGGAGTCGCGCTTGGCGCAGCTCCCGCGCTCGCATCGGCCGCCACGCTCGACGGTGCCACGCTGTCCGCGCTCTGGGGCATCCCGTTCGCCGGGATCCTGCTGTCCATCGCGCTGTTTCCGCTCGTCGCCCCCGTGTTCTGGCATCACCACTTCGGCAAGATCGCAGCCGGGTGGGCGATCGCGTTCCTGATCCCGTTCGCTGTCGCGTTCGGCGCGGGCACCGCGTTCGGCACGCTCGTGCATGCGCTGCTCGAGGAATACATCCCGTTCATCGTACTGCTCACCGCGCTCTATACGGTTGCGGGCGGCATCTGCGTGAACGGCAACCTGCACGGCACGCCGAAGCTGAACACCGCGATCCTCGCGCTCGGCACGCTGCTCGCGAGCGTGATGGGCACGACGGGCGCCGCGATGCTGCTGATCCGGCCGCTGCTGCGCGCCAACGACAACCGCAAGCATGTCGTGCATGTCGTGATCTTCTTCATCTTCCTCGTCGCGAACGCGGGCGGTTCGCTGTCGCCGCTTGGCGATCCGCCGCTGTTCCTCGGTTTCCTGAACGGCGTGAGCTTCTTCTGGACGACCACGCATCTCGCGCTGCCGATGCTGTTCATCTGCGTCGTGCTGCTCACGCTGTTCTTTGCGCTCGATACGTACTTCTACCGGAAGGGCGGCGAGGAGCGGCCGGTCGCGCTCGATCCGACGCCCGACGGCGCGGCGCTGTCGATCGACGGCAAGATCAACTTCGTGCTGCTGCTGGCCGTGGTCGCCCTCGTGCTGATGAGCGGCATCTGGAAGCCGGGCATCACGTTCGACGTGTGGGGCACGCACGTCGCGCTGCAGAACCTTGCGCGCGATGTCGCGCTGGTGGTCGTGACGCTCGCGTCGCTCGCGCTGACGCCGCGGTCGGCGCGCGAGGGCAACGCGTTCAACTGGGCGCCGATCGAGGAAGTCGCGAAGCTGTTCGCGGGGATCTTCGTGACGATCGCGCCGGTGATCGTGATCCTGCGCGCGGGCGCGGACGGCGCGTTCGCGCAGATCGTTCATCTCGTCACGGGGCCGGACGGCAAGCCGATCGACGCGATGTACTTCTGGGCGACCGGCATCCTGTCGTCGTTTCTCGACAACGCACCGACCTATCTCGTGTTCTTCAACCTCGCGGGCGGCGATGCGCAGACGCTGATGACGACCGGCGCCTCGACGCTTGCCGCGATTTCCGCGGGCGCGGTCTTCATGGGCGCAAACAGCTATATCGGCAATGCGCCGAACTTCATGGTGAAGGCGATCGCCGAATCGCGCGGCGTGAAGATGCCGAGCTTCTTCGCGTATCTCGGCTGGGCGCTCGTCGTGCTGATACCGGTATTCCTGCTGACGTCGTGGCTCTTCTTCCCGGCGTAAGCTGACGATTTTCAACCTCGCGCGGGCGATCGCGGCGGCGCACGGCGTGCCGCGACGGGCCCGCTGCACGCGGAGATGGCGATGCAGAAGATTCTGGTCGCGCGTCCGATCTTTCCGGACGTGATCGAACGGCTCGAGCAGTATTTCGAAGTCGATTGGAACAATGACGACGCGCTGGCCGCCGACGCGCTCGCCGCGCGTCTGGCCGACAAGGACGGCGCGCTGACGGCGGGCGACCCGGTCGGCGCGGCTGCGCTCGCGGCGGCGCCGCGCCTGCGCGTCGTGGCGAACATGGCGGTCGGCTACAACAACTTCGACATGGCCGCGTTCAACGCGGCGAACGTGCTCGGTACCAACACGCCCGACGTGCTGAACGAGTCGACCGCCGATTTCGGCTGGGCGCTGATGATGGCCGCCGCGCGCCGTATTGCCGAATCCGAACACTGGCTGCGCGCCGGTCACTGGCAGAAGTGGGCGTACGACGGTTTCCTCGGCAGCGACATTTACGGATCGACGCTCGGCATCATCGGGATGGGCCGCATCGGCCAGGCGCTCGCGCGTCGCGCGCGCGGCTTCGGGATGCAGGTGACCTATCACAACCGTTCGCGGGTCGCGCCCGAGATCGAGGCCGAGCTGAATGCCGAATACGTGTCGAAGGATGCGCTGCTCGCGCGCGCCGATCACGTCGTGCTCGTGCTGCCGTACACGAAGGAGAACCATCACACGATCGGCGCGGCCGAGCTCGCGAAGATGAAGCCCACTGCGACGCTGACCAATATCGCGCGCGGCGGGATCGTCGACGACGCGGCGCTGGCCGTCGCGCTGCGCGACGGGACGATCGCCGCTGCCGGCCTCGACGTGTACGAAGGCGAGCCGGCCGTGCATCCGGCGCTGCTCGAGGTGCCGAACGTCGTGCTGACGCCGCATATCGCGAGCGCGACCGAAAAGACCCGGCGCGCGATGGCGAACCTCGCCGCCGACAACCTGATCGCCGCGCTGGGCGAGGGGCCGCGCGCGGGGCAGCCGCCGAATCCGATCAACCCTGACGTGATCGGGAAGCCGCGCGCATGACGATGACGTTGTTGCTTGCGGCGGTCGTCTTGCTGGCCGTCGCGCTCGCGGTGGCGATCGTCGCGATCGTACGTGGCGGCGGCCGCCACGACGATGTGGCGGTCCTTGGCGACCAGATCGAGGACGCCGCGCATGCGCAGGCGCGTGCGGTCGAGCGGCTTGAGCGCGAATTGCGCGGCGAGATCGTCGAGAACGCGCGCGGCTCGCGCACCGAGCTGGCCGGCAGCTTCGCGCAGCTTCAGCAGACGCTCGCCGCGCAGCTGACGAGCGTGGCGACCGTGCAGAACAACCAGATCGAGGGCTTCGCGCAGCAGCTCGGCAAGCTCGTCGCCGGCAATGCGCAGCAGTTCGACGCGATGCGCGAGAGCGTGCAGCGCCAGGCGCAGCAGGCGCGCGAGGAGCAGACGGGCGCGCTCAGGCTGTTCGGCGATACGTTGAACCGGCAGCTCACGCAGCTGACCGAGGCGAACGACCGCCGGATCGGCGAGGTGCGCGCGACGCTCGAACAGCGGCTGAAGGAAATCGAGACGAACAATGCGGCGAAGCTCGAGGAGATGCGCCGCACCGTGGACGAGAAACTGCATGCAACGCTCGAGCAGCGGCTCGGCGAATCGTTCAAGCTCGTGTCGGACCGGCTCGAACAGGTTCATCGCGGGCTCGGCGAGATGCAGACGCTCGCGGCGGGCGTCGGCGATCTGAAAAAGGTGCTGACCAACGTGAAGACGCGCGGCACCTGGGGCGAAGTGCAGCTCGAGGCGCTGCTCGAACAGATCCTGACGCCCGACCAGTACGCGAAGAACGTCGCGACGGTGCCGAAGAGCACCGAGCGCGTCGAGTTCGCGATCCGGTTGCCGGGCCGCGATGCCGGCACGCGCGACGCACCGCCGGTGTGGCTGCCGATCGACGCGAAATTTCCGCGTGAAGACTACGAGCGGCTGATCGATGCGCAAGAGCGTGCCGATGCGGCGGCAGTCGAGGAGGCGGCCCGTGCGCTCGAGGCGCGCGTGCGGCTGGAAGCGCGCACGATCGCCGAGAAATACGTCGCACCGCCGCACACGACCGATTTCGCGCTGCTGTTCCTGCCGACCGAGGGGCTCTACGCGGAAATCCTGCGCCGCCCGGGGCTGACCGACGTGCTGCAGCGCGACTATCGCGTGACGGTGGCGGGGCCGACGACGCTCACCGCATTGCTGAACAGCCTGCAGATGGGGTTCCGCACGCTCGCGATCGAGCAGCGGTCGAGCGAGGTGTGGCAGGTGCTCGGCGCGGTAAAAACGGAGTTCGGCAAGTTCGGCGACGTGCTCGCGCGCACGAAGGCGCAGCTCGAAACGGTCACGCGCTCGATCGAGTCCGCCGAGCAGCGTACGCGCGTGATGAGCCGCAAGCTGAAGCAGGTCGAGGCGCTGCCGGGCGACACGGCGGCCGGGCTGCTCGGTGATGAAGGCACCGATGGTGCCGATGCGGACGACGCGTGACGCGCGTTGCCGACACCGGGCTGGAGAGAGAAAACGGGCGCCGCGGCGCCCGTTTTCTCTTGAAGCAATCGCCGGCGCGGCCGGCCCGCGCTCAATGTCCGGCGAGCGTGTCCAGCGCGTCGCCCGTCACGCGAACGATGCGCCAGTCGGGCAGCACGGTTGCGCCCATCTTTTCGTAGAAATCGATCGCGGGCTGGTTCCAGTCGAGGACCGACCATTCGAAGCGCCCGCAGCGGCGCTCGACGGCCAGTGCCGCGAGGTGACGCAGTATCGCGGTGCCGAGGCCCGTGCCGCGCTGTGACGGCTGCACGTACAGATCCTCGAGATAGAGGCCGCGACGGCCGAGGAACGTCGAATAGTTGTGGAAGAACAGCGCATACGCGACGATCGCGCCATCGCGCTCGGCAACGAGCGCTTCAGCCGCGGGCCGCTCGCCGAACAGCGCGTCGGCGAGATCCGCTTCGGTCGCGACGAACAGGTGCGTGAGCTTCTCGAACTCGGCCAACTCGTGCATCAGCGCGAGGATCGCGCCGACGTCGCGCGTTTCGGCCGCGCGGATCAACGGCGTGTCGCTCACGCTTCCTCCGGCGGATCGGACAGCACGATCTCGATGCCGCCGAAGCGCGACGCGACCCAGTTGTATGCGTGGCATGCGATCCACAGCAGCACGAAGCCGAGGATCGCGTTCAGCAGCAGCGCGCTCAGGATCGTGCTCAGTTCCACCATGCCGTAGCGGATATATGCGACGAGAATGCCGAGCAGCACGATCGGCACGCTGAACGTCAGGTAGACGAGGATCAGCGCCTTCGCGGTCTGTCCCGCGGCGATGGACGAGATTTGTTTTTTCATGTGCGGATTGCCCCCGTAGAGATATACCGATTGTGGAATTCAGATCAGGCCGTCGAGCGGCAGGATGTCGACCGGGGCGCCCGAGTCGACTGCCGCGGTATCGTGGCCCAGAACGATGAAACAGTTGGCGGCCGCGAGGCCGCTCAGCGACGCGGAACTCTGCGAACCGGCCGGCGCGACGTGCCAGCGGCCGTCGGCGGCGCGCGTCGCGACGCCGCGCAGGTATTCGGTGCGGCCCGGGCGCGTCTTCAGCGCCTGTGTGCTGATGGCCGTGTACATCGCCGGCGGTGGTGTCTGCGCGCCGGCCAGCGCGAGCAGCGCGGGGCGCACGATTGCGTAGAACGTCACGGCGGACGCGACCGGATTGCCGGGCAGCCCGAAAAACAGCGCGTGGCCGGCGTCGTCGGCCGCACGTGCGAGCGTGCCGCACGCGAGCGGCCGGCCGGGCCGCAGCGCGAGGCTTGCGAACGTCACGTCGCCGAGCCGTGCCATCACGTCGCGCGTGAAGTCGGCTTCGCCGACCGATACGCCGCCCGACGTGATCACCGCGTCGGCCTGCGCGGCGACGGCGTCGCGCAACGCGGCTTCGAGCGCGACCGGGTCGTCGCGAACGATCCCGAGATCGATTGTGTCGACGTGCAGCCTTTCGAGCATCGCGATCAGCATCCCGCGATTGCTGTCGTACAGCGCGCCGCGGCCGAGCGGTTCGCCGGGCTCGCGCAGTTCGTCGCCGGTCGAGAATACGGCGACGCGCACGCGGCGGCGCACCGTGACGTCGGTGATGCCGAGTGACGCGAGCAGGCCGAGATCGGACGGCCGCAGGATGCGGCCCGCGGCGAGCGCGCAGGCGCCGCGCGCGAGATCCTCGCCGGCCTTGCGGCAGTTCGCGCCGCGCGCAACGTCGTGCGCGGCGAAACGGATCGTGTCGCCGTCGACGCGCACGCGTTCCTGCGGAATCACCGTGTCGCACCCGGCCGGCATCGGCGCGCCCGTCATGATGCGCACGCATGAACCGGCCGCCACGGCGCCGTCGAACGGATGGCCGGCGAACGCGGTGCCGGCGATCGTCAGCGCGATGTCTCCCGGCGACGACGCGTACGCGCCGGCGCCACCGTCGAACGCATAACCGTCCATCGCCGAGTTGTCGTACGCGGGGATGTCGAACGGTGCGTTCACGTCGACCGCGAGTACGCGGTCGAGCGCATCGCGCAGCGTCACCGTGTCGCACGCATCGACGGGCACCGCGAAGCGGCACGCGAGCGCCCGCGCGTCGTCGAGCGACAGCGGAGCATCGGAATCGGGTGCGGATCGGGAAGCGGGCGAGGATTGCGTGATCATCAGTCGACTGCGCCGCAAGGCGTATCGGGTTCGTGGCCGGTGGCGCGAGGAGGATGCCTGGGCGCGGGTTTCGCGTGCGGTGGGCGCCGGGCAGGAACGGTGCGGGGCCGTTAGCGGCGGGCCAGCGCGGCGAGTTCCTGCCAGGAGTTTGCATTGTAAAACGCACGCTCGTCGTGAAACTCGACTTCGACCGTCTTGTGGCGTGCGTACCACGCACGCACCTTGCGGTCGCCGGCCGCGAGCCGGGCGGCGAGATCGTCGGCCAGCGACGTGCGCAGCAGCGCGAACGTTGGCTGCGGCGAGCGCGTCTGCTGCGCGTCGACGGTCACCGCCATCGCGACGTCGGCCTGCTGCGCGTCGAGCGCCGCATGCAGCCGCGCGACGAGGTCGGCGGGCAGATAGGGCGTGTCGCACGGCGAGCACGCGACGAGCGGCGCGCGCGCCGCCCGCATGCCGGCGAGCATGCCCGCGAGCGGGCCGGGGAAGTCGGGCGTTTCGTCGGCCACGATGCGCGCGTCGAACGGCGCGCCGAGCTCGGCGTAACGATCGGCATGGCGATTCGCGCTGATCAACGTTTCGTCGACCTGCGGCGAGAGCCGGCGCAGCACGTGCAGCGCGAGCGGCGTGCCGTCGAGCAGCTGCAGTCCCTTGTCGACGCCGTCCATGCGTGTGGCGCGCCCGCCTGCGAGCAGCAGGCCGGCGATCGAAGGAGAGGCGGAAGCGGGCATCGTACGAAGGCGGAAAGGGGACAGGGCGGTGTGCGTCAGCCGCCGATATACGACATTTCGACGCGCTTGCCCGTGCCGTCGGGTGCGGCTTCGGCCGACGCGCTGCCGCGCAGTTGCGAATAGCGGTCGGTACGGGCCTGCCAGATGCGCGCGATCGCGGTCGCGATCTCGGCGTCGCTCGCGCCGCCGCGCACCAGCGCACGCAGGTCATGGCCCGTCGACGCGAACAGGCACAGATACAGCTTGCCTTCGGTCGACAGCCGCGCGCGCGTGCAGTCGCCGCAGAAGGCCTGCGTGACGCTCGAGATCACGCCGATCTCGCCGCTGCCGTCCGCATAGCCCCAGCGCTGCGCGGTTTCGGCCGCCGTGTGCGGCTCGAGCGGCACGAGCGGGAAATGTTCGGCGATGCGTGCGACGACGTCCGCCGACGGCAGCACCTCGGTCATGTTCCAGCCGTTCGACGTGCCGACGTCCATGTATTCGATGAAACGCAGGATCACGCCGGTGCCGCGGAAACGCTCGGCCATCGGCAGGATCTCGCTGTCGTTGGTGCCGCGCTTCACGACCATGTTGACCTTGATCGGCGCGAGGCCCGCGGCCTGGGCGGCGAAGATGCCGTCGAGCACGTCGGCGCTCGCGAACTCGGCATCGTTCATGCGCTTGAACAGCGTTTCGTCGAGCGCGTCGAGGCTGACCGTCACGCGCGTGAGACCGGCGTCCTTCAGCGCGCGCGCCTTGCGCGCGAGCAGCGAGCCGTTGGTCGTCAGCGTCAGGTCGAGCGGGCGGCCGTCGTGCGTCGTCATGCGCGCGAGGCGCTCGATCAGGAATTCGAGATTCTTGCGCAGCAGCGGTTCGCCGCCCGTGATGCGGATCTTCTCGACGCCATGTGCGACAAAGAGTCGCGCCACGCGTTCGATTTCTTCGTGCGTGAGCAGCGCGCTGTGCGGCAGGAACGGGTAATCCTTGTCGAACACGGCACGCGGCATGCAGTACACGCAGCGGAAGTTGCAGCGGTCCGTCACCGAAATGCGCAGGTCGCGCAGCGGCCTGGCGAACGTGTCGGCCAGCGTGCCGTCAGGGGCATGCGCGACGCCGGAGACGTCCGGCATCCCGCTGACGTCGGCGAGAGGAATGATGCGTCGGGACATGTTGAAAGAAGTGCGAGCCAGACCTGTATTTTAGCCGCAAGCGGCCAACCGGGCCGGTGGGCGGAAACCCGCAGCGCGGACGTGAAAAAGCCCGCCGGAGGCGGGCTTTTCCTGGTCGGGCGATGCGCCGGTTAGTGGTGCGTCGTTTCGACCTGCTGCATCGGGGCCGAATCGGCCGCCGGCAGCGCCTTGCGTTCACGCGGCACGCGGGCCGGACGCGGGAGTTGCGACGCGGCTTCCTGCGCAGCGGCGAACTTGCCGGCGTCCGTGTTCACCCAGACGAGACCGGCCTGCTCCAGCACGACATCCAGGCTCGCCGAAGCGGGCGCGGCGGCCGATTGCACGGGGGCGGGAGCCGGTGCCGGTGCTGCAACGGCCTCGACCGGCGCCGCTTCGACGTGTGCCGGCTCGACAGCCACCGGAGCGGCTTCGATCGTCACGGCCGGTGCGGCTTGCTCGACGGGCGCGGACTGCGGCGCCTCGACAGCGGCCGGCACTTCCGGCACTTCGAACGCGTCGGTCGGCGAAACCGCGACCGGGGCCGGACCGGCTTCCGTGTCGACGGCCGGTGCGACCGGTGCCGGTTCTGCGGCGTGGGCGGCAACGACCGGCTCAACCGGAGCGGCCGGAGCCGCTTCGACGTGTACCGGTGCCGGTTGCGGCTCGACCGCGGCCGGTGCGACCGGTTCGGCATGGTGCTCGACCGCTGCTTCCACGGCGACGGCGCTTACCGCGGCCACGGCCGCGACGACTGCCGGTGCGGCCGTGTGAGTCGGCTCGGCTGCGGTCGGTGCTGCCGGCGTCACGGTTTGCGCTGCGGTTTCGTCATCCGTGCCTTGTTCGGCCTGGTCGACGAGTGCGCCGTCTTCGTCACGCTCGCGGCGACCGCCACGGCGGCCGCGGCGGCGGCGACGACGTTCCTCGCCGTCACGCGCGACGGCTTCCGCGTCGGCGGTCAGGTCGGCGCCGGGCAGCGCTTCTGCGACAACCTTGTCGGCTTCCGATTCCGGATGGTTTTCGCCACGGGTGACGGTCTCGAGCGTGGCCGCATGCTGGGTCGGCTTGCGGCGCTCACCGCGCTCGCGACGCTCGCCGCGTTCCTGGCGCTCGCCACGGCCGGCTGCGTCGACGGCTTCCGGCTGCTCGGCACGCTCGCGCGGTTCGCGGTTCTCACGCGGTTCGCGCGGCTCACGGCTTTCACGCGGCTCGCGCGGTTCGCGGCCTTCGCGCTGGCCACGGCCCTCGCGACCTTCGCGGCCCTCACGGCCTTCACGACCCTCACGGTTCTCGCGACCTTCACGCGGTTCACGGGCCTCGCGCGGTTCACGGCCTTCACGCGGTTCGCGCGCTTCCTTGCCTTCGCGTTCCAGGCGTTGCGGCTGGCCACGGCCTGCCGCGGCCTGGTCGCGGCCGCCTTGCGCCTGCTGGGCGCCGCCGCGACGGTTGCGGTTGCGATCGCCGCCGCGCTGCTCGGTCTTCTCGGTACGCTCGCGCGCCGGACGGGCTGCCTGCTCCTTCGCCGGTGCCGGAGCAACCGGTGCGGGCGCCGGCGCCGACGACACGCCGAACAGGCCCTTCAGCCAGCCGATGAAGCCGCCGCTTGCCGCGGCGACCGGTGCGGGCGCGGCAACGGGCTCGACCGGGCGCTGCGGTGCCGGGGTCGGTGCCGGACGCTCGGGCGTGATGCCCTTGACCGCGGCTTCCTGCTTCGGCTTCACGTCGGCCGTGCGCTTGCTGTAGCCGGTTTCCGACTCGAGTTCGCGAGCCGCTTCCTCGGCCATCTTCCACGAGGCGCGCGGATCGTCGAGGCGTGCGTCGTCGTGGCGCAGGCGCTCGAGCTTGTAGTGCGGCGTATCGAGGTGCTTGTTCGGGATCAGCACGATGCCGACCTTGAAGCGCGACTCGATCTTGTTGATTTCCTGACGCTTTTCGTTGAGCAGGAAGGCGGTCACCTCGACCGGCACCTGGCAGTGGATCGCCGCGGTGTTTTCCTTCATCGCTTCTTCCTGAATGATCCGCAGAACCTGCAGCGCGGACGATTCGGTATCGCGGATGTGGCCGGTGCCGTTACAACGCGGGCAGGTCACGTGGCTGCCTTCCGACAGGGCCGGGCGCAGACGCTGGCGCGACAGCTCCATCAGGCCGAAGCGGGAGATCTTGCCCATCTGCACGCGGGCGCGATCGTGCTTGAGCGCGTCTTTCAGGCGCTGCTCGACTTCGCGCTGGCTCTTCGCCGATTCCATGTCGATGAAATCGATCACGATCAGGCCGCCGAGGTCGCGCAGGCGGAGCTGGCGGGCGACTTCGTCGGCCGCTTCGAGGTTCGTGCGGGTTGCCGTTTCCTCGATGTCCGCGCCCTTGGTCGCGCGCGCCGAGTTCACGTCGATCGCGACGAGCGCTTCGGTGTGGTCGATCACGATCGCGCCGCCGGACGGCAGCGGCACCGTGCGCGAGTATGCGGTCTCGATCTGGTGCTCGATCTGGAAGCGGGAGAACAGCGGCACGTCGTCGTGGTAGCGCTTCACCTTCGACACGTTGTCCGGCATCACGATGTCCATGAATGCACGGGCCTGATCGTGGATCTCGGTCGTGTCGATCAGGATTTCGCCGATATCGGGCTGGAAATAGTCCCGGATCGCGCGGATCACGAGGCTCGATTCCAGGTAGATCAGCATCGGCTGGCCGGAATTGCCGCTTTGCGACGCCGCTTCGATCGCGCGCCACAGCTGCAGCAGGTAGTTCAGGTCCCACTGCAGTTCCTCGGCGCTGCGGCCGATGCCCGCGGTACGGGCGATCATGCTCATCCCGTCGGGAATCTGCAGTTGCGACATCGTCTCGCGCAGTTCCTGGCGCTCGTCGCCCTCGATCCGGCGCGACACACCGCCGCCGCGCGGATTGTTCGGCATCAGCACCAGATAGCGGCCGGCGAGCGAGATGAAGGTCGTGAGGGCGGCGCCCTTGTTGCCACGCTCTTCCTTCTCGACCTGAACGATCAGCTCCTGGCCTTCGCGCAGGGCATCCTGGATGCGCGCGGAGCGCATGTCGATGCCTTCCTTGAAGTACTGGCGCGCAACTTCCTTGAACGGCAGGAAACCGTGGCGATCTTCGCCGTAGTTGACGAAGCACGCTTCGAGCGACGGCTCGATGCGGGTGATGACACCTTTGTAGATATTGCCTTTGCGCTGTTCGCGCCCGGCTGTCTCGATGTCGATGTCGATGAGCTTTTGCCCATCGACGATGGCGACGCGCAGCTCCTCCTGCTGCGTCGCATTGAACAGCATGCGTTTCATGAACGACTCCAGGCGGCTCCGCGCCGGCGCTTCGCGGTTGTCAGTCGCGAGAGCGGGAACGACGGCAGGCCGCACCTTGTTGTGTTGTCACAAGCACGCTGGAGCGGGAACGATGGCGGGGAGAATTGCCTGAAGAGGCGCTTGGGCCCGATAGACGGGGCCGGCGGCCGTAGGGCACCTGCGAATACGGCTTCAAAGCACGGCGTTCACACACCGCACGCTGCAAAAGCGCGCTAAGCCTGAGTCCGGGCATTGCCACGGGCGCGCGCAATGCGTCGCGCGCGCCGACGGGCGGCAGATGCTGCGGCTTGGGCCGCAGCGGGGAGTATCGAATCCAGCCCGACTTTCCCGCTTGGGGTGTACTTCCCTGGTTTGACGTCGCCAAGCCCCGCACGCTTCGCGGGGCCAAATCGGGCGCAACGCCGTAATTTTCGCAACCTGCAGCCTGCGGACGCACTTCGCGCCGTCGGGCTGCCGATCAAATTCTTTTCAACCAACTTTCCGTTACCGCGGCGCCTTGCCGACCGAATCCGCCTGTGGGCGCGATCCTTGCCGACGGGCGGCGCCGTGCGTGCAACTTGCTGCATCTCTTTGATCAGGGGCGAGCAGCAGACCCCCGGCGCAAGTAAAATAACGGTTTCCGCTTGCGCCTTGCCCGACTCGGTCGGGGCCGGCCGATCAGGCCACCCTCAACGTCAGGCTGGGCAAAATTATATTCAGTATGAATGAGTTAGGCAAAATATCCCAGAATTCGGTCGCAAGCGGCCAGGTATCGATGATCCAGATCGACGAAAACTCGGCCGGTCAGCGGATCGACAACTTCCTGTTGCGCGTCTGTAAGGGCGTGCCGAAAAGCCATATTTACCGGATCCTCCGCAGCGGCGAAGTGCGTGTGAATAAGGGCCGGGTCGATGCGCAGTATCGCCTCGCGGACGGCGACATCGTCCGCGTGCCGCCCGTGCGCGTGGCGGCGGCGGACCTCGCGCGCGCCGACACGCCGGTCGTGCCGCCCGCGAATTTCGACGTGCTGTACGAGGACGATGCGATGCTCGTCATCAACAAGCCGGCCGGGGTCGCCGTGCACGGCGGCAGCGGTGTCGCGTTCGGCGTGATCGAGCAGATGCGGCAGGCGCGCCCGCGCGCGAAATTCCTCGAACTCGTGCACCGGCTCGACCGCGAGACCTCCGGGATCCTGATGCTCGCGAAGAAGCGCACGGCGCTCGTGGGCCTGCACGAACAGATCCGCGAGAACCGGATGGACAAGCGCTACTTCGCCTGCGTCCATGGTGAATGGCAGTCCGACTGGGGCCGCCGCCGCGCGGTGAAGGTGCCGCTGTTCAAGTATTCGACCCCGGAAGGGGAGCGCCGCGTGCGCGTGCAGGACGACGGGCTGCCGTCGCATACGGTGTTCAACCTCATCGACCGCTGGCCCGACTACGCGCTCGTCGAAGCGGAACTCAAAACGGGTCGGACCCATCAGATTCGCGTGCACCTCGCGCATCTCGGCCTGCCGATTGCCGGCGACGCCAAGTATGGCGATTTCGCATTGAACAAGGCGCTGGCACGCGCGAACGCGCAGCCGTCGTTGAAACGGATGTTCCTGCATGCGTACCGGCTGCGGCTCGCTCATCCGCTGACCGGCGAGGCACTGCAGTTCGATGCGCCGCTGCCGGACGAATGCCGGCGCTTTCTCGACCAACTCAGCGCACTGCGCGATACCGTCTGAACCGCATGGCTCGACAGCAATTTGACCTGATCGTCTTCGACTGGGACGGCACGCTGATGGATTCGACTGCGCACATCGCGCACAGCATCCAGGCCGCATGCCGCGATCTCGGCCTGCCCACGCCGTCCGACGAGGCGTCGCGCTACGTGATCGGTCTCGGCCTGCGCGACGCGCTGCAGATTACCGCTCCGACCCTCGATCCGTCCGACTATCCGCGGCTGGCCGAGCGCTACCGCTTTCACTATCTGCTCGACGACCAGCGCATCGAGCTGTTTGCCGGCGTGCGCGAACTGCTCGCCGAGTTGCGCGACACGGGCTACCTGCTCGCCGTTGCGACCGGCAAGGGGCGGGTCGGGCTGAATCGCGTGCTGGACCAGTCGAAGCTGACGAGCCTGTTCGATGCGACGCGCTGCGCGGACGAGACGTTCTCGAAGCCGCATCCGGCGATGCTGCAGGAGCTGACTCGGGAACTGGGGCAGGACCTGTCGCGCACCGTGATGATCGGCGACACGACGCACGACCTGCAGATGGCCGCGAGCGCCGGAGCGGCCGGCGTCGGCGTCGCGTACGGCGCGCACACGGCCGATGCGCTGGCGGCGCTCACGCCGCGCTTCGTCGCGCCGGACGTCGTCGCGCTGGCTGCGTGGCTGCGGGAGCACGCATGAGCGCGGCACCGGACGCCGTGCGCGTGTGCGCATCGGACGCGCTGGCCGACGGCGGCGCCGGCGTGCGCGTCGACGCGACGCTGCGCGGCGAGCAGGCCGTCGTGTTCTTCGTGCGCTACGACGGTCGCGCCTATGGTTACCTGAACCGCTGCGCGCACGTGCCGATGGAACTCGACTGGGCCGAAGGGCAGTTCTTCGAGTCGTCGGGCCTTTACCTGATGTGCGCGACGCACGGCGCGATCTATGCGCCGGATACCGGCAAGTGCGTCGGTGGCCCGTGCCGTGGCGCCCGCCTGCGGCCGGTCGAGGTCGACGAGCGCGACACGCCGGACGGGCGTGCGGTATTCTGGGTGCCCGACGCCGACCTGCGTCCCGCCGTTCCCGCTACGACCGACTAACGACAATACTGCATGGCCGACCAACCGAATTCCCCGGAATCCTCCTCCCGTCCCGACAGCCGCGAACTGAACTGGGAGCGCGCGGCGCTCGAGCGGATCGCGCTCGCGGCGGTCAAGGAACAGCGCGCGGCGCGGCGCTGGAAGATCTTCTTTCGCTTCGCGTTCCTCGGCGTGTTCGTGCTGTTCGCGTTCGCGTTGATCGATTTCTCGAGCGATTCGAAATTTTCGTCGAGCGGCCGGCATACGGCGCTCGTCACGATCGACGGCGAGATCGCGGCCGGCGTCAACGCGAACGCCGACGACATCAACACGGCGCTCGACGCCGCGTTCGACGACGACGGCACGGCCGGCGTCGTGCTGCGGATCAACAGCCCGGGCGGCAGTCCGGTCCAGGCCGGCATGGTCTACGACGAGATCCGGCGGCTGCGCGCGAAGCACCCGGACAAGCCGCTGTACGTGGTCGTGACCGACATGTGCGCGTCGGGCGGTTATTACATCGCGGCCGCGGCCGACAAGATCTTCGTCGACAAGGCGAGCATCGTCGGGTCGATCGGCGTGCTGATGGACGGTTTCGGCTTCACGGGGCTGATGGGCAAGCTCGGCGTCGAGCGGCGCCTGCATACGTCGGGCGAAAACAAGGGCTTCTACGATCCGTTCTCGCCGGAGACGCCGAAGATGGACGCCCATGCGCAGGCGTTGCTCGACCAGGTGCACGCGCAGTTCATCAAGGCCGTGAAGGATGGCCGCGGCAAGCGGCTGCACGAGACGCCCGACATGTTCTCGGGCCTGTTCTGGACCGGCGAGAAGAGCGTCGAGCTCGGGCTCGCCGACGGCTACGGCACGACCGACACGGTCGCGCGCGACGTGCTGAAAGCGCCCGATCTCGTCGACTACACGGTGAAGGAAAGCCTGACGAACCGCGTCGCGCGCAAGTTCGGCGCGGCCGTCGGCGGTGCTGCGATGAAGGCGCTCACGGCCGGCGGCGCGTCGTTCAATCTGCGCTGAGCGGCGGCCGGCGGGCCGCCATGGCCCGCGCGTCAGCCGCCGGCCGCGGTATCAGTTCGCGAGCAGCAGGAAGATCGCGGGGCGCTTGTGCAGATTGGGTGCAGGCGCCTTTTTCCAGTCCGCCACGGTGCGGCTCGCGATCGTCTCGGTTGCGAGGGTCAGGTCGGCCGCGACGCATATCTGCGTCGACGGCGCGCAGGTCGCGACGAGCGTGTCGAGCATCGCTTGATTCCGGTACGGCGTTTCAATGAAGATCTGCGTCTGGCGCGCCTTGCGCGACAACTGCTCGAGTTCGCGCAGGCGTTTCGCGCGTGCGGCCGCGTCGACCGGCAGGTAGCCGTTGAACGCGAAGCTCTGGCCGTTCAGGCCCGATGCCATCAGCGCGAGCAGGATCGAACTCGGCCCGACGAGCGGCACGACCTTCACGCCGCGCTCGTGCGCGCGGCGTACCAGCAGCGCGCCGGGGTCGGCGACGGCCGGGCAGCCGGCCTCGGACACGAGACCGGCGTCCGCGCCGGCCAGCACGGGCGCGAGCAGCCGGTCGATTTGGCCGGCCGGCGTATTGACGTTCAGCTCGCTGATCTCGATTTCCTGGATCGGGCGCGTCGTGCCGATCTTCTTCAGGAACGCACGCGTCGTTTTCGCGTTTTCGCCGATGTAATAGCCGAGCGTGCCGGCGCGTGCCTGAACGGCCGCCGGCAGCACGGCGGCGAGCATCGACTCGTCGCCTTCGCCGAGCGTGTTCGGGACAAGGTAAAGCGTGCCGGCCGTCATGCGCGGTCTCCACGGGTGGTTGCAAACAAAGGAAATTCGGTGGCGCGCAGCATCCGCGTGAGCGCGATCAGCGGCAGGCCGACGAGCGCGGTCGGGTCGTCCGAGTCGATCGCGTCGAGCAGCGCGATGCCGAGCCCTTCGGACTTCGCGCTGCCGGCGACGTCGTAAGGCGTCTCCGCGCGCAGGTACGCGTCGAGTTCGGCTTCGGTCAGCGTGCGGAAGCGCACGCGCGTGACGACGTCCTCGACCTGGGCTTCGCCCGTACGGCTGTCGTACAGGCAGAGCGCGCTGTGGAATTCGACTTCGCGCCCCTGCATCGACACGAGTTGCGCGAGCGCACGCTCGTGCGTGCCGGGTTTGCCGATTTGAAGCCCGTCGAAGGTCGCGACCTGGTCCGACCCGATTACGAGCACGCCGTCCGGCGCGTCAATCGTCGCGGCGACGGCGCGCGCTTTCGCGCCGGCGAGGCGCAGGGCGGTCATCGCCGGTGTTTCGCCGTCGAGCGGGGTTTCGTCGAGGTCGGGCGACACGACATCGAAGGGTACGCCGAGGCGCTCGAGGAGCGCGCGGCGGTAGCGGGAACTGGAGGCAAGAATCAGCCGCGGCAGGCGGCAAACGGTTTCCGGCATGGTCGGTTGGATCGGTGAGTCGTGAGGTGTTGTACGGCGTTGCGCGGACGCAAGCTTAAGTGATTGACCGCAAAAGGTAAAACAGGTATGCTTTCCCGCTTTTCGTCGACAGGCTTCCGTCGTGGTGGCGCCTGTCGGGTCTTCGGAAGTAAAGTACGTCATCCGCGGATGAGCCGTACGTGAGCGGCGCCAAGCCGGATTCGCAAGTCAGCCTGTAGGCAGGAGCGCACATGAACACTTCTTCTGGCAAACCTGCTGCGGCACCGCTTGATCCGCACGCAGTCGACCTGTTCGAATTCGCCCGCAGTGGGCGGCAGGCAGCAGGTGCGATGCACCTCTCGCAACTGCCGCGCATGTTAAACGAAGTGCCGATGGACGCGCCAGATCGCGACACGGTCTTCACGTGGCAGGCGGAAGGGTTCACCCAGAAAGAGTTGCAGGACGACGGCGCCGATGGGCAGCAGCCGTATCTGCGCCTCGCGGTGCATGGCCATGCATGGCTCACGTGCCAGCGCTGCGTGACCCCGTACGACCAGGCGTTCGGCGTCGACATGGTTTACCGGGTCGTCGCGACCGAAGAAGAAGCTGAAGAATTTCCGCTCGACGACGATGAAGCCGATGTGATCGTGGGCTCACGCCAGTTCGATCTCGTCGACTTGATCGAAGAGGAATTGCTGCTTTCGTTGCCGCTCGTGCCCAAGCACGAGGTTTGCCCGGCAGTTCACGAAAGCCTCGTGTCGGGTGCGAGCGGTCCTGAGGAAGAGGCGGGCGAAGAGTCCGGCGAAGCCGAGGACGAAGGCAAACGGCCGAATCCGTTCGCAGCGCTGCAAGCGCTGAAGAAGGACGGTGACGGCAACAAGAAACACTAAGCAGTTGTGGCGCGGGAAGGCGTAAGGGCTTTGGGCCAGGGTAGTTAAGCGCCGGATCGGGCTGTGTTAGAATCCGGAAAATTATTTAGGAGTTAGTCATGGCAGTCCAGCAAAACAAGAAGTCGCCGTCGAAGCGCGGCATGCATCGTTCGCACGATTTCCTGACGGCGTCGCCGCTGGCAGTCGAGCCGAGCACGGGTGAAGTGCATCTGCGTCACCACGTCAGCCCGAACGGCTACTATCGCGGCAAGAAAGTCGTCAAGACGAAGAACGACTAAGCGTCAAGTCACGCGTTGCGCGCTACGTTCGCCGTTCGCGTGACAACTGGTTCGCTTGACACTTTCCTGGCGCAACAAAAAGGCGGCATTCAACTGCCGCTTTTTTGTGCCTGAAATTCGTCGCATTCCATGACCGTAAAGCTCACAATCGATTGCATGGGAGGCGACCACGGCCCGTCCGTGACCGTTCCCGCGGCAGTCAAGTTCGTCCGCGCGCATCCCGATGCGCACCTGATGCTCGTCGGCATCGAAAGCGCGATCCGCGCCCAGCTGAAAAAGCTGAAAGCCCTCGACGATCCCGCATTGACCATCGTGCCCGCCACCGAAGTCGTGGCGATGGACGACCCTGTCGAAGTGGCGCTGCGCAAGAAGAAGGATTCTTCGATGCGTGTCGCGCTCAACCACGTCAAGGAAGGCGCGGCGCAGGCCTGCATCTCCGCCGGCAATACCGGCGCGCTGATGGCCGTTTCCCGTTACGTGCTCAAGACGCTGCCCGGCATCGAGCGGCCCGCGATCGCGTCCGCGCTGCCGAATCCGACCGGCTACACGATGATGCTGGACCTCGGCGCGAACGTCGACTGCGAGCCGCAGCACCTGCTGCAGTTCGCGGAGATGGGGCACGCGCTCGTGGCCGCGCTCGAAGGCAAGGAGCGGCCGACGATCGGCCTGCTGAACATCGGCGAAGAGGTCATCAAGGGCAACGACACGATCAAGCGCGCAGGTGAACTGCTGCGCGCCAGCACGCTGAATTTCCGCGGCAACGTCGAAGGCAACGACATCTACAAGGGCACCGTCGACGTGATCGTGTGCGACGGCTTCGTCGGCAACGTCGCGCTGAAGACGTCCGAGGGGCTCGCGCAGATGCTGTCCGACATCATCCGCGAGGAGTTCGGCCGTTCGCTGATGTCGAAGCTGATGGCACTGCTCGCGCTGCCTGTCCTGATGCGTTTCAAGAAGCGCGTCGATCACCGCCAGTACAACGGCGCGGCGCTGCTGGGGCTGAAGAGCCTCGTGATCAAGAGCCATGGTTCGGCCGATGCCTACGCGTTTGAGTGGGCAATCAAACGCGGGTATGATGCCGTCAAAAACGGCGTGCTGGAGCGCCTCACGCGTGCGATGGCGGATAATTCGGTGTCGCTCGGCGACGGCGAACACAACGCGGGCGGCGCGGGCCAGGCGAGCCCGGCCGCAGGCCATCACGCCGAACCTTCCGCTGCGCTATCCTCTAAAGCATAAATGGCCCAATCGACTCTCTATTCCCGCGTGCTCGGCACGGGCAGCTACCTGCCGCCCGACCGCGTCACGAACCAGCAATTGACCGATCGTCTTGCGAAGGAAGGCATCGAGACGAGCGATGAGTGGATCGTTGCGCGCACGGGCATCCATGCGCGCCATTTCGCCGCACCCGACGTCACGACGAGCGATCTTGCGCTCGAGGCGTCGCGTCGCGCAATCGAAGCGGCCGGAATCGATCCGCAGTCGATCGACCTGATCATCGTCGCGACTTCGACCCCCGATTTCGTGTTCCCGAGCACCGCGTGCCTGCTGCAGAACAAGCTCGGCATCAAGAACGGCGGCGCGGCATTCGACGTGCAGGCCGTGTGTTCGGGCTTCGCGTACGCCATGGCGACGGCCGACAGCTTCATCCGCAGCGGCCAGCACCGCACGGCGCTCGTGGTCGGCGCGGAGACGTTCTCGCGCATTCTCGACTTCAAGGACCGCACGACCTGCGTGCTGTTCGGCGACGGCGCGGGCGCGGTGATCCTGTCCGCGTCGGAAGAGCCGGGCATCCTCGGCAGCGCGCTGCACGCGGACGGCAGCTATTCGCATATCCTTTGCACGCCCGGCAACGTCAATCGCGGCGTGATCGAAGGCAGCGCGTTCCTGTACATGGACGGGCAGGCCGTGTTCAAGCTCGCGGTCAACGTGCTCGAGAAGGTGGCGATCGAGGCGCTCGCGAAGGCGAACCTCGCGCCCGAGCAGATCGACTGGCTGATTCCGCACCAGGCCAACATCCGCATCATGACCAGCACCTGCCGCAAGCTCGGCCTGCCGCAGGAACGCATGGTCGTGACGGTCGACCAGCACGGCAACACGTCGGCCGCGTCGATCCCGCTGGCGTTCGACACCGCGGTGCGCGACGGCCGTATCAAGCGCGGTCAGCACGTGCTGATCGAAGGCGTCGGCGGCGGCTTTACCTGGGGCGCGTCGGTCTTCCGCTTCTGATCCGCGGCGCGCGACTGCTGCGCGCGGATCCCACCGGCGCGCCGTTCGTGCGCGCCGTTCGAATCGATTCAATTGGGGACGATATGAAATTTGCATTCGTTTTTCCGGGGCAGGGCTCGCAGGCGGTCGGCATGCTCAACGCATTCGCCGATCTGGCCGTCGTGCGCGAGACGCTCCAGGAAGCGTCCGATGCACTCAATCAGGACCTCGGCAAGCTGATCGCCGAAGGCCCGGCCGAAGAGCTGAATCTCACTACCAACACGCAGCCCGTAATGCTGACCGCCGCGTACGCGTGCTACCGCGCGTGGCAGCAGGCAGGCGGCCCGGTGCCGTCGATCGTCGCCGGCCACAGCCTCGGTGAATACACGGCGCTCGTCGCGGCGGGCGCGCTCGCGTTCAAGGATGCCGTGCCGCTCGTGCGTTTTCGCGCGCAGGCGATGCAGACGGCCGTGCCCGTCGGCCAGGGCGGCATGGCCGCGATCCTGGGCCTCGACGACGACACGGTGCGCGCGGTGTGCGCCGAAGCCGCGGAAGCGGGCGTTGTCGAAGCCGTGAACTTCAATGCGCCCGCGCAGGTCGTGATCGCAGGCAATAAGGCCGCGGTCGAAAAGGCGTGCGAGATCGCGAAGGCGAAGGGCGCGAAGCGCGCGCTGCCGCTGCCGGTGTCGGCGCCGTTCCATTCGTCGCTGCTCAAGCCGGCATCGGATCAGCTGCGCGACTATCTCGCGAACGTCGACGTCAAGGCGCCGCAGACTCCGGTCGTCAACAACATCGACGTCGCCGTGGTCAGCGATCCGGCCGCGATCAAGGACGCGCTGGTGCGCCAGGCCGCGGGCCCGGTGCGCTGGGTCGAGTGCGTGCAGCACATCGCCGGCACGGGCGTCACGCACGTGATCGAATGCGGTCCGGGCAAGGTGCTCGCAGGCCTGACGAAGCGCATCGACGGCAACCTGACGGGCGCGTCGGTGTTCGATCCGGTTTCGCTCGACGACGCGCTCAAGCTGGTGACCGCCTGACGCGGCGCCTTTACTCAAGAGACGGATATTCGATTCATGGAAAAGACTCTCGATAAACAGGTTGCGATCGTAACCGGCGCGTCGCGCGGCATCGGCCGGTCGATCGCGCTCGAACTCGCGCGCCAGGGCGCGACGGTGATCGGCACGGCAACGAGCGAATCGGGCGCCGCCGCGATCACCGCGACGTTCGCGGAAGCGGGCGTCACGGGCCGTGGCGCGGTGCTGAACGTGAACGACGCGGCAGCCGCCGAGGCGCTGATCGATGCGACCGTGAAGGAATTCGGCGCGCTGAACGTGCTCGTCAACAACGCGGGCATCACGCAGGACCAGCTCGCGATGCGGATGAAGGACGAGGACTGGGACGCGGTGATCGATACCAACCTGAAGTCGGTGTTCCGCCTGTCGCGCGCGGTGCTGCGCCCGATGATGAAGGCGCGGGGCGGCCGCATCATCAACATCACGTCGGTGGTCGGCTCGGCCGGCAACCCGGGCCAGGTCAACTACGCGGCCGCGAAGGCCGGCGTCGCAGGCATGACCCGTGCGCTTGCGCGCGAGATCGGCAGCCGCGGCATCACCGTGAACTGCGTCGCGCCGGGCTTCATCGACACCGACATGACGAAGACGCTGCCGGAAGAACAGCAGGCCGCGCTCAAGACCCAGATTCCGCTCGGCCGCCTCGGCAGCCCGGAAGACATCGCCCATGCCGTCGTGTTCCTCGCCTCGCCGCAAGCCGGTTATATCACCGGCACGACGCTGCACGTGAACGGCGGCATGTACATGTCGTAACGATTTTCGTTTACCATCCGCGCCGTATCCCGTTTTTCAGGCGGATCGGCGCTTGATCGACCATCAAGCCAACGCGCGTTTTGGCGTCAGCAAACCTGATAAAATGCGCGCACTTGTAAATCTGAACTTTCCCTCGGAGGGGTAATGGACAACATCGAACAACGTGTCAAGAAGATCGTCGCTGAACAACTGGGCGTCGCGGAAGCAGAGATCAAGAACGAAGCTTCGTTCGTGAACGATCTGGGCGCCGACTCGCTCGACACGGTCGAACTGGTGATGGCTCTCGAAGACGAGTTCGGCATGGAAATCCCGGACGAAGAAGCAGAGAAGATCACGACCGTTCAGCAAGCGATCGACTACGCTCGCGCAAACGTCAAGGCGTAAGCGCCTTTCGCGCTTGTTCGCCACGTCGCCGCGATCTTCGCGATTGACGCGCCATCCTGCCGGCTTCGCGCCGGACGGACTAACAGCCACAGGGCTCGCAGGGCTGGTTCCTGTGGCCACTGTGGCTTTTGTTTTTGTCATCCAATAATGGAAAAGAGGTTACCGTGAGCCGCCGTCGTGTTGTCGTTACAGGCCTGGGGCTTATTTCGCCTGTTGGCAATAGTGTTGCCGACGGCTGGGCCAATCTCGTCGCCGGCAAGTCCGGTATCGCCACCGTCACGAAGTTCGATCCGTCGAACCTCGCCGTGCATTTCGCGGGTGAGGTGAAGGGTTTCAACGCCGAGGAGTACATCCCGGCGAAGGAAGCCCGCAGCATGGATACGTTCATCCATTACGGCATTGCCGCCGGCGTCCAGGCAATCAAGGACAGCGGGCTGGAAGTGAACGAAGCCAATGCCGAACGCATCGGCGTGCTGGTCGGTTCCGGCATCGGCGGCCTGCCGATGATCGAAGATACGCACCAGACCTACGTCGATCGCGGCGCGCGCCGGATTTCGCCGTTCTTCGTGCCGGGTTCGATCATCAACATGATCTCGGGCCACCTGAGCATCATGTTCGGCCTGAAGGGCCCGAACCTCGCAGCCGTGACGGCTTGCACGACCGGCCTGCACAGCATCGGCCTCGCGGCGCGCCTGATCCAGGCCGGCGACGCCGACGTGATGGTCGCGGGCGGCGCCGAATCGACGGTGTCGCCGCTCGGTATCGGCGGTTTCGCGGCAGCGCGTGCGCTGTCGACCCGCAACGACGATCCGGCTGCAGCGTCCCGTCCGTGGGACAAGGACCGCGACGGCTTCGTGCTGGGCGAGGGCGCAGGCGTGATGGTGCTCGAAGAGTACGAGTCGGCGAAGGCGCGCGGTGCGAAGATCTACGCGGAAGTCTCGGGCTTCGGCATGACGGGCGACGCGTACCACATGACCGCGCCGAACATGGACGGCCCGCGCCGCTGCATGGTCGCGGCGCTGCGCGACGCCGGCGTGAACGCGGATGAGGTCCAGTACCTGAACGCGCACGGCACGTCGACGCCGCTGGGCGACAAGAACGAGTCCGACGCGGTGAAGGCGGCCTTCGGCGAGCATGCGTACAAGCTCGTCGTGAACTCGACGAAGTCGATGACGGGCCACCTGCTGGGCGGCGCGGGCGGCCTCGAATCGGTGTTCACGGTGCTGGCGCTGCACAACAACGTGTCGCCGCCGACCATCAACATCTTCAACCAGGACCCCGAGTGCGATCTCGACTACTGCGCGAATACCGCACGTGACATGAAGATCGACGTCGCCGTGAAGAACAACTTCGGCTTCGGCGGTACCAACGGCACGCTGGTGTTCAAGCGCGTCTGACGCTGAAATCGCTTGACGAGTCCATTCGATGCTCCGGCCGGGCGTCCGCAGCGCTTTGCGTTGCGGGCCTCGGCCGTGTCGTATCTCGTGCTGGCCGCGTTCGTCGCGGCGGCTGCCGCGTCGGCTTACCTGTTCTGGGCGCCGCGCGCGGGCGCTGCGGCAGGCGCAGGCGTGTCGGCCGCGACGGCCGCGCTGCTTGCCGTGTGCGCCGCGCGGGCCTGCGCCCGTCGGCTGCCGGCCGAGTTGCGGATCGACGCATTCGGGGAAATTGCGGCGTTTGGTCGCACCGGGCGGCTGCTCGCCCGCGGCCGTGTGACGGGCCATGCGCACTGGAGCAGCCTGCTGCTGGTGTTGTCGGTCGGGCAGGGCGCCCGGCGGGCCCGGCCGCTGCTGATTCCGGCCGATGCGCTCGACGCCGCGTCGTTCAGCGCGCTTTCCGTGCTGGCGAGGACGGCGGGGCGGGCATGACGGCGGCGCGGTTACGTACCGTAACCAGCGTCCGGCGCGGGAACGTTACAATGACGCTCCGCGTTGCATCCCTAGTTAATGGATTTGTCAGGTGAGTGAAAAAGAAATCGATCAGGCTCTGGTCGAACGCGTACAGAAGGGCGACAAGGCAGCGTTCGAACTCCTGGTCTCCAAATACCACCGCAAGATCATTCGGCTGATCTCGCGCCTCGTGCGGGATCCCGCCGAGGTCGAGGATGTGGCCCAGGACGCGTTCATCAAGGCGTATCGTGCGCTGCCGCAATTTCGCGGCGAATCCGCGTTCTATACGTGGTTGTACCGGATTGCCGTCAACACGGCGAAGAACTACCTTGCGACGCAAGGCCGCCGGGCGCCGACCTCGACCGAGGCCGATGCGGAGGAAGCGGAAACTTTCTCCGACGCAGACCAACTAAGGGATATCAACACGCCTGAATCGATGTTGATGAGCAAGCAGATTGCCGAGACGGTCAACGCTGCAATGGCTCTCCTGCCCGAAGAACTGCGCCAGGCAATCACGCTGCGCGAGATCGAGGGCTTGAGCTACGAAGAGATCGCGGAAATGATGGGCTGTCCGATCGGGACGGTCCGGTCGCGGATCTTCCGCGCACGCGAGGCAATCGCTGCTAAATTGCGTCCGTTGCTCGATACGCCCGAAGGCAAGCGCTGGTAAGCGCGACAGGCGAATCGACGCGGGTCGGGGTCTAGTTACGGATAGAGTCGTGAAGTCACGACGGGGTGTGCAAGATGGGGAGCATCATGGGGTCGGTCAATACGCAGTCGCAAGCGTGCTCGCGCGGCGAGCGCCTTTCCGCGCTGGTCGACGGCGAAATGTTCGATGGCCCGGATCACGGGCAGTTTCTGGCTGAGTTCAACGGCGCGGATCGCGCTGCGTGGGCCGATTACCACCTGATCGGCGATGCGCTGCGCTCGGACGAGCTTGCGCTGTCGCCCGCGCTGAGCGTCGCGTTCACCGCGCGCATGTCGGCTGCGCTCGAAAGCGAGCCGCATCTGCTCGCGCCGGCGGCCGCGCCGGTCGCGCGCAAGCTGCTGTCGCTGCGCCGGCGCGTCGTGCCCGCGTTCGCGGTAGCCGCAGCGGCGGCCACGCTGACGTGGATCGTCGTCCCGCAAATGCAGACGGCCGGCACGCCGGGCGCCGTCCAGGTCGCATCGGTCGGTGCGCCGCAAGGCGGCGACCTGCAGCGCGTGACGGTTGCGCAGGCATCGGCCCAGCCGGGGCTGCAGGACGTCAACATCATTCGCGACGCCAGTCTCGACCAATACCTTGAAGCGCACCAGCAATTCGCGCAGCAGCCCGTCGTCACGGGTTCGATGCCGCTGATCCGCGCTGCCGTGACCACCACGCCAGGCCAATAAACCCGATGCGGACATT
Source organism: Burkholderia cepacia (assembly GCF_001039005.1). Taxonomy (GTDB): domain Bacteria; phylum Pseudomonadota; class Gammaproteobacteria; order Burkholderiales; family Burkholderiaceae; genus Burkholderia; species Burkholderia theae. The sequence continues at coordinate 105,737 of NZ_LDWR01000046.1, read as the reverse complement.
GCAGTTGAATCACGCCATCTCCGGATGGAAGCGGCTGCCGGCCCTCCTGCTTTGCGCAGCCGCCCTGTTGTCCGTTCAATCCCTCCCTGCCAGCGCCCAGCAACCGGACGATCCCGTCGCGACCCGCAAGGGCGCCGCGGACTGGCTCGACCGTGTTCAGCAGGCGGCGCAGCAGCAGAGCTACGAAGGCACGTTCGTCTACCAGCGCGGCGGGTATGTCCAGTCCTCGCGCATCGCGCACGTCGCGTCCCGCGACGGCGAATTCGAGCGGATCGAGACGCTCGACGGCAAGCCGCGCAAGCTGCTGCGGCACAACGACGAGCTGTACACGTTCGTGCCGGAGCGCAAGCTGTGCGTGGTCGAGCGCCGTCAGACGCGCGACTCGTTCCCCGCGTTGCTCGGCGCGAGCGGCGATCATGTGATGTCCGTCTACGACGCGAAGTCGCTCGGCAAGGATCGCGTGGCCGGGATCGACGCGCAGGTCGTCGAGCTCGTGCCGAAGGATGCATACCGCTTTACGTACAAGCTGTGGGCCGACGCGCGCACCGGGCTGCTGCTGCGATCGCAGACGCTCGATGCGAACGATCACGTGCTCGAGCAGATCGCGTTCTCGCAATTGCAGACGGGCGGCGCAAGCGGCGACAAGGCCGCGATCGCGGCCGGCATGCGCAACCTGAGCGGCTGGACGGTCGTGCGCCCGCCGGTTGCGACGGTCGACATGGAAGCGCAGGGCTGGCAGCTCGCGCCGAGCGTCGCCGGCTTCCAGAAGATTCGCGAAGTGCGCCGGCCGATGGCCGCGCGCGACGCGGGCGATCCGCCGATTGCGGTCGACCAAGCCGTCTTCACCGACGGTCTCGCGACGATCTCGGTGTTCATCGAGCCGGCCGAAAAGAATACGCGCAAGGAAGGCGCGGGCAGCACCGGTGCGACGCACGTGCTCGTGAAGCGCCGCGGCGACTACTGGATCACCGTGCTCGGCGAAGTGCCGCCGGCTACGTTGCAGCAGTTCGCGTCTGCCATAGAATACAAGGCTTCCAAGTAACGCTACGGCCTCCGACATGATGAAACTCACGCTGCGCAAATGGCTCGCGGCGGCGGCGCTGTCTGCCTGCCTGCCGCTCGTGCCGCATACCGCGGTCGCGGTGACGCCTCCCGCCGCGAGCCTGCCCGATTTCGCCGATCTGGTCGAAAAGGTCGGGCCGGCCGTCGTGAACATCCGGACCACCGCCAACGTGCCGACGAGCAACGGCCCGCGCGGGATGCTCCCGCCGGGCTTCGACAACGGTGACATGTCGGAATTCTTCCGGCGCTTCTTCGGCATTCCGCTGCCGCAGGCGCCCGGCAGCGGCAACGGCAACGGCAACGGCAACCCGAAGAACGCGCCGGCGCCGGACAATCCGCCCGACACCGAGCAGAATCGCGGCGTCGGCTCGGGCTTCATCGTATCGGCTGACGGTTACGTGATGACCAATGCGCACGTCGTCGACGATGCGGACACCATCTACGTGACGTTGACCGACAAGCGCGAATTCAAGGCGAAGCTGATCGGCGTCGACGATCGCACGGACGTCGCGGTCGTCAAGATCCAGGCGTCGAACCTGCCTGTCGTCGCGATCGGCGACTCGAACAAGGTGCGTGTCGGCGAGTGGGTCGTCGCGATCGGTTCGCCGTTCGGTCTCGACAACACGGTGACGGCCGGCATCGTCAGCTCGAAGAGCCGCAACACCGGCGATTACCTGCCGTTCATCCAGACCGATGTCGCCGTGAACCCCGGCAACTCGGGCGGCCCGCTGATCAACATGCAGGGCGAGGTGATCGGCATCAACTCGCAGATCTACAGCCGGACCGGCGGCTTCATGGGCATCTCGTTCGCGATTCCGATCGACGAGGCGATGCGCGTGGCCGACCAGCTGAAGGCGACGGGCAAGGTCACGCGCGGCCGGATCGCGGTGGCGATCGGCGAGGTGACGAAGGACGTGGCCGACTCGATCGGGCTGCCGAAGGCCGAGGGGGCGCTCGTCAGCAGCGTCGAGCCGGGCGGCCCGGCCGACAAGGCGGGCATCCAGCCGGGCGACATCATCCTGAAGTTCAACGGCCGGCCGGTCGACACGGCGTCGGACCTGCCGCGCATGGTCGGCGACACGAAGCCCGGCGCGAAGGCGACGGTCAGCGTATGGCGCAAGGGTCAGGCGCGCGATCTGCCGATCACGATCGCGGAGACGCCGGCCGAGACGACGGCGAAGGCGGAGCAGCGCAAGAACGCGCCGCAGAAACCGCGCCAGGCCAATGCACTCGGTCTGACAGTCAGCGACATTTCGTCGGATCAGATGAAGTCGCTGAAGCTGAAGAACGGCGTACAGGTCGACGGCGTCGACGGTCCGGCCGCCCGTGCGGGACTGCAGCGCGGCGACATCGTGCTGCGCGTCGGCGACACCGACATCACGAGCGCGAAGCAGTTCGCCGAAGTGACCGCGCAGCTCGATCCGCAGAAGGCGGTCGCGGTGCTCGTGCGGCGCGGCGACAACACGCAGTTCGTGCCCGTGCGGCCGCGCCAGAAGTAACGCGCCGATGTTCACGCTCTACGGCCGCGGCTGGTGCCACCTGTGCGACGACATGCGCGACGCACTGGCGCCGGTGGCGGCCGAATTCGGTGTCAGGGTCGACTACGTCGACATCGACGCCGATGCGGCGCTCGTCGCGCGCTACGATGAAGACGTGCCCGTGCTGCTGCTGGATGGCGCGGAAGTGTGCCGCCACCGGTTCGACGACACGAAGGTGCGCGACGCGCTCGCGGCCCGGCGCTGAGCCTGGCCTGCCGCGAGTGTCGCTTTCCCAGGGGCTTTGCCCGACGAATGCCCCCGACAGGGCCGCCGCGCGGCCCGGCGTCCGAAATACCGCCCGGCGAAGGCCTTTTCGGCTAAAATAAGCTGTTTTTTCACCGACTTACACAAGGCGTGCTCCGCAGTCGTCGAGCGCGCCTTTTTCGCTTGATCGGCACTGAATGGATCATATTCGCAATTTCTCGATCATCGCGCACATCGACCATGGCAAGTCGACGCTCGCGGATCGCATCATCCAGGTCTGCGGCGGCCTCGCCGACCGTGAAATGGAAGCGCAAGTGCTCGACTCGATGGATATCGAGCGTGAGCGCGGCATCACGATCAAGGCGCAGACCGCTGCGCTGTCGTACCGTGCGCGCGACGGCAAGGTCTACAACCTGAACCTGATCGATACGCCGGGGCACGTCGACTTCTCGTACGAGGTCAGCCGTTCGCTGTCCGCTTGCGAGGGCGCGCTGCTGGTTGTCGACGCGAGCCAGGGCGTCGAGGCGCAGACGGTCGCGAACTGCTATACGGCGATCGAGCTCGGCGTCGAAGTCGTGCCCGTGCTGAACAAGATCGACCTGCCGGCCGCGAACCCCGAGAATGCGATCGAGGAGATCGAGGACGTGATCGGCATCGACGCGACCGACGCGACGCGCTGCAGCGCGAAGACCGGCCTCGGCGTCGAAGACGTGCTCGAAGCGCTGATCGCGAAGGTGCCGCCGCCGAAGGGTGATCCCGACGCGCCGCTGCAGGCGCTCATCATCGATTCGTGGTTCGACAACTACGTCGGCGTCGTGATGCTGGTGCGCATCGTCAACGGCACGCTGCGTCCGAAGGACAAGATCAAGATGATGGCGACTGGCGCGCAGTATCCGGTCGAGCACGTCGGCGTGTTCACGCCGAAGTCGCGCGATCTCGAGTCGCTGTCGGCGGGGCAGGTGGGCTTCATCATCGCCGGCATCAAGGAACTGACGGCCGCGAAGGTCGGCGATACCGTCACGCATGTGGCCAAGCCGGCGGTCGAAGCGCTGCCGGGCTTCAAGGAAGTGAAGCCGCAGGTGTTCGCCGGACTCTATCCGGTGGAAGCGAACCAGTACGACGCACTGCGCGAATCGCTCGAGAAACTGAAGCTCAACGATGCGTCGCTGCAGTACGAGCCGGAAGTGTCGCAGGCGCTCGGTTTCGGGTTCCGGTGCGGCTTCCTGGGTCTCCTGCATATGGAGATCGTGCAGGAGCGCCTCGAACGCGAATTCGACATGGACCTCATTACCACGGCACCGACCGTGGTCTACGAGGTCCTGATGAGCGACGGCTCGATCGTGATGGTCGAGAATCCCGCGAAGATGCCGGAACCGCCGAAGATCGAGGAGATCCGCGAGCCGATCGTCACCGTGAATCTCTACATGCCGCAGGACTACGTCGGCTCGGTGATCACGCTGTGTACGCAGAAGCGCGGCTCGCAGATCAACATGCAGTATCACGGCCGCCAGGTGCAACTGACCTACGAAATCCCGATGGCCGAGATCGTGCTCGATTTCTTCGATCGCCTGAAGTCGGTGTCGCGCGGCTACGCGTCGATGGACTACGAGTTCAAGGAATACCGTTCGGCGGACGTCGTGAAGGTCGACATGCTGATCAACGGCGACAAGGTCGACGCGTTGTCGGTGATCGTCCACCGGTCGCAATCGCAGTATCGCGGCCGCGAAGTGGCGTCGAAGATGCGCGAGATCATTCCGCGCCAGATGTACGACGTGGCGATCCAGGCTACGATCGGCGCGCACATCATCGCCCGCGAGAACATCAAGGCGCTGCGCAAGAACGTGCTGGCGAAGTGTTATGGCGGTGACATCACGCGTAAGAAAAAGCTGCTCGAGAAGCAGAAGGCCGGCAAGAAACGCATGAAGCAGGTGGGCTCGGTCGAGATCCCGCAGGAAGCGTTCCTTGCGATCTTGCGCGTCGAAGACAAATAACAGGACTGTTCCTTTTATGAATTTTGCGCTGATTCTTTTTGTGCTCGTCGTCGTGACGGGCGTAGCGTGGGTGCTGGACAAACTGCTGTTCCTGCCGCGGCGACGCAAGGCGGCCGACTCGGCGATCGAGGAGTTCGATCGCCAGCAGTCGCGCATCGACAAGCGCTTCGCGGACGAAAACGCCGTGCAGACGCGTTCGAAGCTGCGTGACGAGAAGCTGCGCCAGCCGTGGTGGCTCGAGTACACGGCGAGCTTCTTCCCGGTGATCCTGGCGGTGTTCGTCGTGCGTTCGTTCGTCGTCGAGCCGTTCAAGATTCCGTCCGGCTCGATGGTGCCGACACTGCTCGTCGGCGACTTCATCCTCGTCAACAAGTTCGAATACGGGCTGCGCCTGCCGGTCACGAACACGAAGATCACGCAGGGCAGCCCGCTGTCGCGCGGCGACGTCGTCGTGTTCCGCTATCCGAAGGACGAGTCGGTCGACTACATCAAGCGCGTGATCGGCCTGCCGGGCGACACGGTCGCGTATCAGGACAAGCAACTGACGATCAACGGTCAGCCGGTGCCCGAAACGCCGCTGCCCGATTTCTTCGACGACGAGCGTCAGAACTACGCGAAGCAGTTCGAGGAAACGATCGGCAACAAGAAGAACGCGATCCTCAACAACCCCGCCGTGCCGCCGTTCGTGATGGGCGCATACGACTATCCGTATCGCGACAACTGCACGTACAACAGCCGCGGCGTGATCTGCAAGGTGCCGCCCGGTCACTACTTCATGATGGGCGACAACCGCGACAACAGCGCGGACAGCCGCTACTGGGGTTTCGTGCCGGACCAGAACATCGTCGGCCGCGCGTTCTTCATCTGGATGAACTTCAGCGATCTGAAGCGCATCGGTTCCTTCAACTGATCGCATTCGATGCACACGCAATACGCGACGCACGGGCCGCGTCGCGTATTGCCGAACTACTTTAAGAACCGGCGGTAACACCGCCTCGTCACGCCTTTTCGCGTCCGGCCGCGCCGTTTCGGCCCGACCGGCGCCCGCGTTATACTCCTGCACATGCCCCTATCCCAGTTGGAAAGCCGGCTGCGCTACGAATTTCGCAATGCGGAATTGTTGCGCCAGGCTTTGACCCATCGCAGTCACAGTGCCACGCACAACGAACGGCTCGAGTTTCTCGGCGACTCCGTTCTGAATTGCGCGGTGGCCGCCCTTTTGTTCCAGCGTTTCAGCAAGCTGGACGAAGGCGACCTGTCGCGCGTACGCGCCAATCTCGTCAAACAGCAGTCGCTGTACGAAATCGCTCAGGCCCTGAATATCGCGGACGGGCTGCGGCTGGGTGAGGGCGAGCTGCGCAGCGGTGGCTTCCGCCGCCCGTCGATCCTTGCGGACGCGTTCGAAGCCATCATCGGGGCCGTGTTCCTCGATGGCGGCTTCGAAGCCGCCCAAGGGGTCATCAAGCGCCTCTACATCCCGATTCTCGACCACATCGATCCGCGCACGCTCGGCAAGGACGCGAAGACGCTGCTGCAGGAGTACCTGCAGGGGCACAAGATCGCACTGCCGACCTACACGGTCGTCGCGACGCATGGTGCAGCGCACAATCAGCAATTCGAAGTCGAATGCACGGTGCCGAAGCTCGACGTGAAGGTATCGGGCTCCGGCGCGAGCCGGCGTGCGGCCGAGCAGGCAGCGGCCAAGAAGGCGCTCGACGAGGTGATGGCGGCCGCGCCGATGCTGGCCGCGAAGCCGAAACGCTCGAAGAATGCGCGCGGGTCGAAGCATGTCGAACCCGAAATCGTGCCTGGCGTGAAGGGCGTGCAGGAAGCGCTCGACCTGCGCTCGCCCGAACGGAAGGAACGTGCGGCGGTGCGCGAGGCCAAGGCGGCCGGTGCGGCGCCCGTGGCAGCCGCTGCGACCGGAGCCGGCATGGAGCCGGCCGCGGCGCCGATGGCCGCGATTCGCGCGGCGCATGTCGAGACGGCTGCGGACAAGGGCGAACGGGCGACGAAGCCGGCAATCGACAAGGTTGCCGACAAGCCGGCCGACCGGCCCGACAAGGGCGCGGAAAAACCCGCGGAAGGCACGCCGCGCGCAACCGACAAGCCGGCGGGCCATGCAGCCGATCCGGCCTCCGCGTCCGCCGACAAGTCGTCCGCTGGTTCCGACCCTGCTTCGCGCGCGACAGCGCGCGCACGCGATGCCGCGGCGCCCGACTCCGAAACGCCGCCGGGTGGCGCGAGCCTCGCTGCCACGCAGGCGCGCGTGGCCGATGCCGACCACTGAATTGCCCATCGATCGTGCCGCGCACCGCGCGGCCGTTTCCGAACCTGTCTCCCAAACGATATGAACACTCCCGCTCCTACCGGTTTCCGTTGCGGCATGATCGCGATCGTGGGCCGCCCGAACGTCGGCAAGTCGACGTTGATGAACGAACTCGTCGGCCAGAAGATCAGCATCACGTCGCGCAAGGCGCAGACGACCCGCCATCGCATCACCGGCATCAATACGTTCGACGACGCGCAGTTCGTGTTCGTCGACACGCCGGGTTTTCAGACCCGTCACAGCACCGCGCTGAACCGTTCGCTGAACCGCGCGGTCACGTCGACGCTGACGTCGGTCGACGTGATCCTGTTCGTGATCGAGGCCGGCCGCTTCGGGCCCGACGATCAGAAGGTGCTCGACCTGATTCCGCCCGGCACGCCGACGTTGCTGATCACGAACAAGATCGATCGCGTCAACGACAAGGCGACGCTGTATCCGTTCATGCAGAAGATGAGCGCGCTGCGCGAATTCGCCGAGCTCGTGCCGCTGTCGGCGCAGCGGCCGGACGACATCAAGCGCCTGCTGGAGACGATCAAGCCGTACCTGCCGGAAGGCGCGCCGATCTACGGCGAAGACGAGCTGACCGACCGCAGCTCGCGTTTCCTCGCGGCCGAGATCCTGCGCGAGAAGGTGTTCCGCTGGACCGGCGACGAACTGCCGTACACGAGCACCGTCGTGATCGACAAGTTCGAGGAGGAAGGGCGCCTGAAGCGCATCTTCGCGACGATCCTCGTCGAGCGCGATTCGCACAAGGCGATGGTGATCGGCAAGAAGGGCGAGAAGCTCAAGCAGATCAGCACCGAAGCGCGGATGGACATGGAAAAGCTGTTCGACGGCCCCGTGTACCTCGAGACCTTCGTGAAGGTGCGGAGCGGCTGGGCCGACAACGAGGCGGGGCTGCGCGCCTATGGGTACGAATGACGCGCTGACGTCGACTGAAGACGCGGTGACGGCCGGCGCGAACGACGCGCCACTGCCGGCACCGCCCGAACCGCCGCGCAAGGCGCGGCGTGCGACGTCTCGCACGTCCGATTTTCGTGTGGCCGAGCAGCCGGCGTACGTGCTGCACAGCTATCCGTACCGGGAAACGAGCCTGATCATCGACGTGCTGACGCGCGATCATGGCCGCCTCGCGCTCGTCGCGAAGGGCGCGAAGCGCCCGCACTCCGCGCTGCGCGGCGTACTGCAGACCTTCCAGCCGCTGCTGCTGTCCTGGTCGGGCAAATCCGAGGTGCGCACGCTGACCGGTGCCGAGTGGGTCGGCGGCATGCTGCCGCTCGGCGGCGACGGCTTGCTGTGCGGCTTCTACGCGAACGAGCTGCTCGTGAAATTCTGCGCGCGCGAGGATCCCCAGCCGCCGCTGTTCAATCATTATGTGCTGACCCTCACGCGCCTCGCGCACGGCGAGCCCGCGGTGCAGGTGCTGCGTTCGTTCGAGCGCGTGCTGCTGCGCGAGACCGGTTATGCGATGGCGCTGAACCGCACGGTCGCGCGCCGTGCGGTCGAGCCCGACCGCCGCTACGTGTTCGATCCCGAGCGCGGTGTGCGCAACGCGGACGACGACGTGCCGTCGCACTGGCCGGTCATCACCGGACAGACGTTGCTCGACATGGAGCAGGACGATTACCATCGAGCCCAGACGGTTGCGCAAAGCAAGACGCTGATGCGCTTCCTGCTGAACACCTATCTCGGCGGCACGCCGCTTGCCACGCGTCAGATCCTGATCGACCTGCAAAACCTATGAGCTTCTTCCTGACAACGCCCACCGCCATCGACCTCGGCGTGAACATCGACCACGTCGCGACGCTGCGCAATGCGCGCGGCACGAGCTATCCCGATCCGATCCGTGCGGCGCTCGCGGCCGAAGAGGCCGGTGCGGACGCGATCACGCTGCACCTGCGCGAGGATCGCCGTCACATCGTCGACGCGGACGTGCGCAAGCTGCGCCCGCTGCTGAAGACGCGCATGAACCTCGAATGCGCGGTAACGGCCGAGATGCTCGACATCGCGTGCGAAGTGCGGCCGCACGACGCGTGTCTCGTGCCCGAGAAGCGCGAGGAACTGACGACCGAAGGCGGCCTCGATGTCGCGGGCCACTTCGAGGCCGTGCGCGCGGCGTGCAAGCAACTCGCCGACGTCGGCGTGCGCGTGTCGCTGTTCATCGACCCGGACGAGACGCAGATCCGTGCCGCGCATGAAGCGGGCGCACCGGTGATCGAGCTGCATACGGGCCGCTATGCCGAGGCGCACGACGAAGCCGAGCAGCAGCGCGAATACGAGCGCATCGTCGCGGGCGTGCAGGCCGGCGCGCAACTCGGCCTGAAGGTCAATGCGGGTCACGGGCTGCACTACACGAACGTGCAGCAGATCGCCGCGATCGACGGCATCGTCGAGCTGAACATCGGCCACGCGATCGTCGCACACGCGATCTTCGCGGGCTGGGACAATGCGGTGCGCGAGATGAAGGCGATCATGGTCGCCGCGCGCGTCGCCGCGTTGCACGGCGGTACGCGCTGAAGATGACATGCCACCGCATGCGTGACGTTCGCAACCCGGCTCCGCTGGGGCGCCCCGGCGCGTACTGACATGGCGATCTACGGCATCGGTACCGACATCGCCCAGGTGAGCCGCATCGCGGCCGTGCTCGAACGCACGGGCGGCCGGTTTGCCGAGAAGGTGCTGGGCCCCGACGAACTGCGCGTGTTTCATGCGCGCCGCGCGCGCTCCGAGGCGCGCGGCATCGCGTTTCTCGCGACGCGCTTTTCCGCGAAGGAAGCGTTCTCGAAGGCGATCGGGCTCGGCATGCACTGGCCGATGACGTGGCGTGCACTGCAGACCCTCAACCATCCGAGCGGCGAGCCGTACGTGGTCGCGTCGGGCGAGCTGGCCGACTGGCTCGCCGCGCGCGGCATCACGGCACGCGTGACGGTCAGCGACGAACGCGATTACGCGGTGTCGTTCGTGATCGCCGAGACGGACGCCGCACCTGCACCTGTTTCCCGAACCCCCTCCTGACGGAATTCCCGATTCGATGAAAACGACTCCCGGCCCGGTCATGCTCGACGTCGTCGGCACGGCCCTGTCGCGCGACGATGCGCGGCGCCTCGCGCATCCGAATACCGGCGGCGTGATCCTGTTCGCGCGGCACTTCCAGAATCGCGCGCAACTGACCGCGCTGACCGACTCGATCCGCGCGGTGCGCGAAGACATCCTGATCGCCGTCGATCACGAAGGCGGGCGCGTGCAGCGGTTTCGCACCGATGGCTTCACGGTGCTGCCCGCGATGCGCCGCCTCGGCGAGCTGTGGGATCGCGACGTGCTGCTTGCGACGAAGGTCGCGACCGCCGTCGGCTATATCCTGGCCGCCGAGCTGCGTGCGTGCGGGGTCGACATGAGCTTCACGCCCGTGCTCGACCTCGACTACGGGCACTCGAAAGTGATCGGCGATCGCGCGTTCCATCGCGACCCGCGCGTCGTCACGCTGCTCGCGAAGAGCCTGAACCACGGGCTGTCGCTCGCCGGCATGGCGAACTGCGGCAAGCATTTTCCGGGGCACGGTTTCGCGGAAGCCGATTCGCACGTCGCGCTGCCGACCGACGATCGCACGCTCGACGCGATCCTCAAGCAGGACGTCGCGCCGTACGACTGGCTCGGCTTGTCGCTGTCCGCGGTGATTCCCGCGCACGTGATCTACACGCAGGTCGACAAGCGGCCGGCCGGTTTCTCGCGCATCTGGCTGCAGGACATCCTGCGCGGGCAGCTCGGCTTCACGGGCGCGATCTTCAGCGACGACCTGTCGATGGAGGCCGCCCGCGAAGGCGGCACGCTCACGCAGGCGGCCGAGGCCGCGCTCGCTGCCGGTTGCGACATGGTGCTTGTCTGCAACCAGCCGGATGCGGCCGAAGTCGTGCTGAACGGGCTGAAAGCGCACGCATCGGCCGAGTCGGCACGGCGCATCAAGCGGATGCGCGCGCGCGGCAAGGCGCTCAAGTGGGACAAGCTGATCACGCAGCCCGAGTATCTGCAGGCGCAGGCGCTGTTGAGCAGCGCACTGGCGTGAGCGGAGAGGGGATGGCGCGCTGAGCGCCATTCCGGCCGCTGAAACAAAAAGCCGCGCAGTTGCGCGGCTTTTTTGCGGGTTGCGGCAGGTGCGAATCGGACGGCAGCGGGAATCAAGCATGCCGGTGCGGCGAGCTTTGACGCAACTAACGGTCAAATCCGATCAGCGCTCGCATTCACCCCCGTTCGCTCAGTTCACCTTCATCCGCTGCAGCTTGTTGTACAGCGTCTTCGGGCTGATGCCGAGCAGCGTCGCCGCGCGGTGGCGCGTGCCGCCGACCGCGTCGAGCGTCGCGCGGATCAGCAGATCCTCGACGTCGGACAGCGGCGTGCCGACCTTGATCTGCACGCTGCTGCCGTTCAGTGCGGCGCCGGCGGAGAAGCTTGCCTCGCCCGCGCGCAGCGTCTCGATGAAGTCGCCCGATGCGTCGTACGCGAAGCGCACGCGCTCTTGCAGCTCGCGCACGTTGCCGGGCCATTCGTAGGACAGGCATTCGCGCACGAAGCCCGGTGCCGCGCGTTTGTCGGTGATGCTGCGGCCGGTTGCGCGTGCTTCGCGGTTCAGTTCGTCGATCTGTGCGTCTGCGATCGCGAGCGCGTCGCCGTCGCGCTCGCGCAGCGGCGGCATCGTGATCGACGCCGCATCGAGGCGCAACCACAGATCCTCGCGCAGCGTGCCGTTCGCGACCGCTTCGCGCGCCGGGCGGCGCGTGGTCGCGATCAGCCGGAAGTCGCTCGTGATCGAACTCGTGCCGCCGATCCGCATGAAGTTCTGCGAATCGAGCGCTTGCAGCAGCGCTTCCTGCAGCACGAGCGGCAGCGCGGTGATTTCGTCGAGGAACAGCGTGCCGCCGCCGGCCTGTTCGAACAGGCCCGATTCGCGTCGCTCGGCGCCGTCGAACGCGCCGCGCTCATGGCCGAACAGCACGCTGTCGAGCGATGCGCCGTGACGGCCGGCTTGCGCGATCATGCGGCAGTCGAACGATACGAACGGCCCCTTGCGGCGCCGGCTCAGCTCGTGCAGCGTACGCGCGGCCAGCTTCTTGCCGGTGCCGGCCTCGCCCGAGAACAGCACGGCCGTTTCGGTGCGCGCGTTGTGCTCGATCATGTCGTACACGTGCTGCATCGCGTCGCTGCGGCCAACCAGCGCGCCGAAGCGGCCGAGATGGCGCAGCGATGCGCGCAGCGACTGCACTTCGTCGATCAGTTCGTACGGGCGGGGAATCCGCGCGAGCAGGCTGCGCAGGCGCGGAATGTTGATCGGCTTCAGCAGGTAATCCCAGATACCGTGACGCAGGCCCTCGATTGCGCTCTCGACCGTCGCGTTACCCGTCAGCACGATAACGGGCAGCGAACCGTTCGGCTGCTGCTGCGGCAGGTGCTGGAGCAGGTCGAACCCGCTGCCGTCCGGCAGGTTCAGGTCGACGAGGACGACATCGGGAATCGAGCGGCCGAGCGCCGTGCGCGCTTCGGCGAGCGACGTGGCCGTGTCGACCGAGAAGCCGTCTGCGGCGAGCAGCGCGGTGAGGCCGGACAGACTGTTGGGATCGTCTTCGACAATCAGGGCGTGGGGCATGGTGGACGCGAGTCGAGTCAAGAGAGGCGGGCTGTCGGCCAACGGGGCCGCAGCCGCATGTCAGATTAAAAACTGATTTTATGCCCCACCGAACGCGTAACGCGCATTATTTCTCCGGCGCTATAAAACAGTTACCGATGATACAAATTGAATATCTTTACCGGTGGATTTTGTGCTCCATATGGCACTGGTTTTCGGTCGCTGTTTGCGACAGGTAAACAAAAAGCGCCCCGAAGGGCGCTTTGTTCGATGCGTGAAACGCTGGCGATTACGCGCGGCTGCGGTATTCGTTCGTACGCGTATCGATTTCGATCTTGTCGCCGGTGTTGCAGAAGAGCGGCACTTGCAGTTCGAAGCCCGTTGCGAGCTTGGCGTTCTTCAGCACCTTGCCCGACGACGTGTCGCCCTTGACGGCCGGTTCCGTGTAGGTGATCTCGCGAACGAGGACCGTCGGCAGGTCGACCGAGATCGCCTTCTCGTTGTAGAACACGACTTCGCACGCCATGCCGTCTTCGAGGTAGTTCAGCGCTTCGCCCATCATTTCGGCTTCGACTTCGTACTGGTTGTAGTCGGCGTCCATGAACACGTACATCGGATCGGCGAAGTACGAATACGTCACTTCCTTGCGGTCGAGCACGACGACGTCGAACTTGTCGTCTGCCTTGTAGACCGATTCCTGGCCTGCGTTGGTCAGCAGGTTCTTCATCTTCATCTTGACGACGGCGGAATTACGGCCCGACTTGTTGTATTCCGCCTTGGCGATGACCCAAGCATCGCTGCCGATCTGCACGACGTTGCCTACGCGGAGTTCCTGTGCGGTCTTCATAAAAACTGTCCTGATCAAATCAAATAAATAGGTGCCTGAGCGTTGCGCAACGGCTGACGGCGCAAGCGGCGCGTTCCGGTGGACGCCAAAAGCGAGCGCTTGCCTGGTCAGCCGTCGGATAACCGCTTATTTTAACTGAGATTTTGCGTATTCGGCCAGCTTTCCGGCGAGATCGCCGACGGCCGCGAGCGTGTCGGCCCAGCGGACCGCGTTGGCGTCCAGGGCGGCACGGTGCTGGCGGAAATCGGCCCAGTCGGGGGTGCCGGCGCCGTTCCATGCATGCCAGAACCGCGCGAGCGCCGCGCGCGGCGCGTCGGCGAGGCCGGCCGACAGGTGCGCGAGCGCGGCGTCGAGCTTCGGCAGGTGCACGTCGTCGGCCTGCGGATAGATGTGCCACACGAACGGCTTGCGCGCCCACTGTGCGCGGACGAACGAATCCTCGCCGCGCACGAAATTGATGTCCGCCACCCACAGCAGCGGATCGTAGTCGGCCTGGGGGACGAATGCGAGGCCATGTGCGACCAGGTTGCCGCTGTGCGCATGCGCGCCCGCGCCGAACGAATCGACCCCGAAAAAGCGCGCGACGGCGGGCGACACGCGGCCGGTCGGCACCAGCGCGACGACCGGTGACGGGCCGTCGCGCCACTGCGCGAGCAGCGCGTCGACGGCGGGATTCTCGTAGGCGAACAGGCTGACGACCGTCGTGCCGGGTGCCGGCGGCGCGCCGCCGGTCGCGCGCTGCCACCATGCGGCGCGTGCGGCCGGGTCGATTTCGAAGGCGGCGCGGCGCGCGTCGAGGTCGTGCTCCTTCGGCACGCCGCCCGTGCCGGCCGACAGGCCCGGGAAGAAGAACGTCTTCAGCAGCGGGTAGCGCGGATGCGGCGATGGCCGCAAATGGAAATCGGCGACCCAGTCCTCGGCGCTCAGGTATTCGAGGTTGATCCACACGGGGCGACGTTCCCGGCGCGCCATCGCCGCGAGATACGCACCGGGCAGCTCGCACGCGAATGCCTCGATCACGACATCGGCGATCTCCAGCGCGTCGCCGACTTCCGCATGCCAGTGCTCGATCACGATCGCATCGACCGTCTGTCGCCCCGCGTCGGGATCGACCCCCGGCAGCAGGCGCGCGAACGTGCGCAGGTCGTCGACGAACAGGCGAACCTGCCAGCCGTGCTCGTGCGCGAGCTGGCGCGCGACACGCCAGCACACGCCGATGTCGCCGAAATTGTCGATCACCGTGCAGAAGAGGTCGCAGGCGATCGGTTCGTTCGGCGCGAGCGGCGCGGTGGAGAGGGGGGCAGCGGAGGTGCGTGGCATCGAAGCGGGCCGGTGAATGCTCTAAACTGGCGATTCTAATAGACCCGTTCCGCGTTACAAGGCGCCCGGATCACGCATGACATCCCCAGAAGCCTCCGATACTCCGTTCGAACCGAAGAAGATCCTTGCGCAGTTGCCGCACATGCCGGGCGTCTATCGTTATTACGACACGGCGGGCGCCGTCCTCTACGTCGGCAAGGCGCGCGATCTGAAGAAGCGCGTGTCGAGCTATTTCACGAAGACGCAGCTGTCGCCGCGCATCGCGATGATGGTCACGCGCATCGCGCGAATCGAGACGACCGTCACGCGCTCGGAGGCCGAGGCACTGCTGCTCGAGAACAACCTGATCAAGGCGCTCGCGCCGCGCTACAACATCCTGTTTCGCGACGACAAGTCGTATCCGTACCTGAAGCTCACCGCGCATCGTTTTCCGCGGATGGCCTACTACCGCGGCTCGGTCGACAAGCAGAACCAGTATTTCGGCCCGTTCCCGAGCGCGTGGGCCGTGCGCGAGAGCATCCAGATCCTGCAGCGCGTGTTCCAGTTGCGCACCTGCGAGGATTCGGTCTTCAACAACCGCACGCGGCCGTGCCTGTTGCACCAGATCGGGCGCTGCACTGCGCCGTGCGTCGGCGCGATCTCCACGGACGACTACGCGATCGACGTGTCGAACGCCGCGCGTTTCCTGCTCGGCCGGCAGTCCGAAGTGATGAAGGAGCTCGAGCAGAAGATGCACGCGTTCGCGGCCGAGCTGAAATTCGAGCAGGCGGCGGCCGTGCGCAACCAGATGAGCTCGCTCGCGACGGTGCTGCACCAGCAGGCGATCGAGGTCGGCGGCGACAGCGACGTCGACATCCTGGCCGTCGTCGCGCAGGGCGGTCGCGTGTGCGTGAATCTCGCGATGGTGCGCGGCGGCCGGCATCTGGGCGACAAGGCGTATTTCCCGACGCACGTCGAAAGCGCGCTGACGCTCGCCGAGGGCGGTCTCGGCGATGAAGGCGAGGTGGCGGAAGCTGCCGACGCGACCGATGCGGCCGCCGGCGTGCTGCCCGACCCGCCTGCCGAAGAAACCGTCGGCGCGCGCGGCGACGCGGCGGCGTCGGTCGAGGCCGAGGTGCTCGACGCATTCATCGCGCAGCACTATCTCGGCAACCGCGTGCCGCCCGTGCTCGTCGTGAGCCATGCGCCCGCGAGCCGCGACCTGCTCGAACTGCTGTCTGAGCAGGCCGGCCACAAGGTGTCGCTGGTGCGGCAGCCGCAGGGGCAGCGGCGCGCGTGGTTGTCGATGGCCGAGCAGAATGCGCAGCTTGCGCTTGCGCGGCTGCTGTCCGAGCAGGGCTCGCAGCAGGCGCGCACGCGCTCGCTCGCGGAGACGCTCAGCTACGAATGCGACGATCTCGCGACGCTGCGGATCGAATGCTTCGACATCAGCCATACGATGGGCGAGGCGACGCAAGCGTCGTGCGTCGTCTACCACCATCACAAGATGCAGTCGGGCGAGTATCGCCGCTACAACATCACGGGCATCACGCCGGGCGACGATTACGCGGCGATGCGGCAAGTGCTCACGCGCCGCTACGAGAAGATGGTCGAGCAGGCCGCGCAGGCGGCCGCCGCCGACGATGCGGCCGGCATCGACGGCGAGTCGACGCGCCAGGCCGAGGCGTCGAGCCTGCTGCCGAACATCGTGCTGATCGACGGCGGCAAGGGTCAGGTCGAAATCGCGCGCCAGGTGTTCACCGAGCTGGGCCTCGACACGTCGATGCTGGTCGGTGTCGCGAAGGGCGAGGGGCGCAAGGTCGGCCTCGAGACGCTCGTGTTCGCGGACGGCCGCACCGCGCTCGAACTCGGCAAGGAAAGCGCCGCGCTGATGCTCGTCGCACAGATTCGCGACGAGGCGCACCGCTTCGCGATCACCGGCATGCGCGCGAAGCGGGCGAAGGCGCGCCAGACGTCGCGGCTCGAGGAACTCGAAGGCGTCGGCGCGAAACGTCGGCAGCGGCTGCTCGCGCGGTTCGGCGGGTTGCGCGGCGTCGTTGCCGCGAGTGTCGAGGAATTGGCGAGCGTCGAGGGCATCTCGCACGCGCTCGCCGAACAGATCTACAAGCAGCTTCACTGACGCGCCCGTGCGGCCGGCAGCCTGGCACGCGTTTTCGCGTTCTTGTGGCAGGCCGGTCGACACGGCACAATTGCGAATCCTCTACTGTCCCGGATGCCATGCCGTTCAATTTCCCGATTTTCCTGACGTGGGTGCGGATCGTGCTGATTCCGCTCGTCGTCGGCGTGTTCTATCTGCCGGACACGGTGATGGGCGGCGCGCACCGCAATCTCGCGGCGGCGGCGATCTTCATCCTCGCCGCGCTGACCGACTGGTTCGACGGGTTTCTCGCACGCAAGTGGAACCAGACGTCGTCGTTCGGCGCATTTCTCGATCCGGTGGCGGACAAGCTGATGGTGACGGCTGCGCTGCTGATCCTCGTGCAGATTTCGCGGGTCGACGCGGCGATCGCGCTCGTGATCGTCGGCCGCGAGATCGCGATCTCGGCGCTGCGCGAGTGGATGGCGCAGATCGGCGCGTCGAAGAGCGTTGCGGTGAACCAGCTCGGCAAGTTCAAGACCGCGTGCCAGATGGTCGCGATTCCGATGCTGCTGTTCTACGGACCGCTGCCGCTCGGCGTCGTGACGATCGACACGCGCGTGTGGGGCGAGTGGCTGATGTATCTCGCGGCGGTGCTGACGATCTGGTCGATGCTGTACTACATGAAGCTTGCGTGGCCGCAGATTCGCGAGCGCGGCGGCGCGTGACCTGTGCCACGTACTCGTCGGCGCAGGTTTTTGGAAAAAGGGCGGGAAAAGCCCTTGACACACGAATGTGCCTTCGACATAATCTCGCTTCTCCGCTGCACGGCGAAGTAAGTGCGACGGGGAAGCAGTAGCGCAGCAATACGCGGGAGTAGCTCAGTTGGTAGAGCGCAACCTTGCCAAGGTTGAGGTCGCGAGTTCGAGACTCGTCTCCCGCTCCAGATTTTTCTGGCAGCGTGTTGGTCGGCAAAGCGCTGCAGATGCAGGACAAATGCGGGAGTAGCTCAGTTGGTAGAGCGCAACCTTGCCAAGGTTGAGGTCGCGAGTTCGAGACTCGTCTCCCGCTCCAGGATTTTTTTGGCAGCGTGTTGGTCGGCAAAGCGCTGCACATGCAGGACAATGCGGGAGTAGCTCAGTTGGTAGAGCGCAACCTTGCCAAGGTTGAGGTCGCGAGTTCGAGACTCGTCTCCCGCTCCAAGTAATGGGGAAGCCAAGCTTCCCTTTTTATTTGATGGACCTACGGTCCTCGAATAAAAAATCTGTCGCTTGCCTTCACGGCATCCGGACAGTCCGCTTTTGGCGCGATAGCAAAGCGGTTATGCAGCGGCCTGCAAAGCCGTTTAGGCCGGTTCGACTCCGGCTCGCGCCTCCAGGTAGGAAGAGAAAAAGCCCCGCTTCGGCGGGGCTTTTCTTTTTTCTGATTCGTTTGTTCTTGGTCGGTACGGCACTGGTGATCGGCGACGTACGCTGCTTTCTTTTGCTTGGGTCTGCTGGTGTCTGACAGGGATGTCCTGCTCATGGCCCTCTTTCAGGGGCTGCGTTGGCTCGGTAGTTTCGGTCACAAACTGGAAAGTCTCTGCCATCTACGCTGGTTTGGGCGCGTGTCGTTGCGCGACGCTGCTGAAATTATCTACAGTGAAGCTTGCGCACAGGACGCGGTTGAACTTTGATAAATCGCCTGACGGCATCCTGAGCTTTCAGGGGCGTCTATTTGAACTATCTCGGCGAGGGGCTATGAAAAAAGCGGTGCTGTATAGAGGTATTCCGGTATTCATGATGGCGATGCTGGCACTCACATGGTGCGTGCTGGCCAAGGCGGGCGGGACAGCGGGTGTTCAGTATTACGGATACGACTGGCTTGACGGTATCAACGGCACATCGGTTGAAACGGCATTGAATGACATCACGACAATGCCGAATACAGGGACCTCCGGTAGCCGCACCAACATGAATGTTGTTCACACCATCGACAGCCTGAATTCAGCCGCCTGTACGAACAAGCGTTGTGCGGTTGGCGTCTCGGCCGGTTCGAATGCAGTCTGGCTCGACATCTGTCCGGACCGGACGTCGAACTCCGATTGCACAGGTGCGAACTCGTGGTCGAACATCTGGAATATCGTTAACCGGATCGCGCATGCCGCGAACGCACCGGCCGCGATCTATTTCATCGACGAGCCGTTCAATAACTCGGCGCTGCAAAGTAACGGGCAGTATGTCGCCTGGCAGTATCCAAGCTACGTTTGTACGCTCCGACAGGCAATGGCGGCGAACAATCTCAACGTGCCGGTATACACGATCTTGACCACGTCGAGTGCAGCAAACCCGGCAGACATTAACGAGATTCGAACGCAAATGCCGGTTACTGGTTGTGCGACGCCGACCAGTAGCCGGCTTGACTGGGTTGGAATCGACAACTACACCTGGACAAGTTCGGATCAGATTTACAACGCGTACAACAATGTCGCGCCGGCCACAGACCCACAATCGCCGAAGTGGATCATCGTGCCACCCACTTCGCTGACGGTACTGCCGTCGCCGCCGACGGACGCTGCTATCAAGAACCATATTCAGCCATATTGGGACGTATTATTTGCCTATCCCAACGCACCAATCATCGGGGTCATGAATTTTCGGTTCGATCCGGAGGTGATCGCGACGTCGAAGTATCCCGCTACCGCGGCACTACTATCGTTTATGGGCAATAGCCTGACGAAGTGATGGCTTTCTTCGGACGTTGCGGGATGCAGAAGAGAAAAAGCCCCGCCTTCGGCGGGGCTTTTCTTTTTTCTGCGTCGCGTCGCGTGCCGCCGCGCATGCTACGGCGCGCAGGCGCTCAGCCATCCACCGGCTGCGCCGGCGTCTCGAGCTTCAATTGATAGAACGCCGCATCGAGCCAGCGGCCGAACTTGAATCCCGCCTCCGTGATCGTGCCCGAGTGCACAAATCCCAGTTTCGTATGCAGTGCGATGCTTCCGGCATTGGTCGCATCGATACAGCCCACCACGACATGTACCTGCGCTTCGCGCGCGCGCCGCACCACTTCGCGCAGCAGCAACTCGCCGAGTCCGCGACCGCGCTGGTCGGGATGCACGTAGACGCTGTGCTCCACCGTGTACTTGAACGCCGGAAACGCACGGAACGTGCCCCAGCTCGCAAAGCCGAGCAGCGTGCCTGACGCGTCGACTGCGCCGATGACCGGAAAGCCGCCCGCGCGCTTCGTTGCGAACCACGTGACCATCGCTTCCGGCGGCCGCGGCCGGTAGTCGTACAGTGCGGTCGAATTCACGATCGCGTCGTTCAGGATCTCGAGGATGGCCGCGGCATGCTCGGTCTCGCTGCAATCGATCAGGCGCACGTCGTCGCGCTGTTTCGGGGAATTCATGGGAGCTCCTGTGGGTTTTGAACGGATCGCGCAAACGGTGAGCGCATCACGCGCTTCGCACGCCGGTCGCGGTGGACGCATCGCAAATCACGACGACATAGCGCGCGACGTGCGGCGACGGATTGCTGAAAACCAGCGGCCGGTCGAGCCGCATGGCCAGACAGTCGCCTTCGTGAAGTTCGTGAAGCTCGTCGCCGAACGTGACGTCGATACGGCCGCTGACGATCCACACCTGCTGATGCAGCGCGCTTTCGCGTCCGCCGCTGTCGTACGCGACGCGTGCACCGGGCGGGAAGTCGACCTCGACGAGCTGGATCGGCGACGGCCAGCCGGGCGGGGAAAGATTACGCCGCACATAACCGGATGCCGGATCGCGCCATTCGGCCTGCTGCGCGCGCCGTGCGAGCGGCTGCGCGGGCGTGTCGTCGCGATCGCCGCCGAACAGTCCGGCCAGCGACACGCCGAGTCCGGCCGCGAGCTTGTCGAGCACGACCGCCGTCGGGCTGGCCGACGCGCGTTCGATGAGCGAGATCATCGAACGGCTGACGCCGGAACGCGCGGCCAGCGCATCGAGCGTGTAGCCTCGCAGGGTGCGCAGGTCGCGCACGCGCCGGGCAATGCGCTCGTTGATGCCGGTGTCGTCGGCAGGAGTGGTCACTGGTTCTTGCATGATGGATTGATTTTCCAGCAAACTGGAATTTGATGTCAACGGCATTTACCGTGGTCGGATAAGGGTTCGACGGGATCCGAACGACTTGCCCGACAGTCACGTGCAGCGTAATATACGATGTGACTACGTTTCGTTTAATTGGGGGTATATGGGCATCATCAAGATTTCCGAGCACATGCACGAACGGCTGCGCTCGACGAGCACGGCGCTGAGCCGTTCGATCAACGCGCAGGCCGAACACTGGCTGCGTGTCGGCATGCTGGCGGAACTCAATCCGGCGCTGTCCTATGGCGAGATCTGCCGGATGCTGATCGAGGCCGAAGCACGGGGCGGTGAAGTGGCGCCGGTGGAGCCGGTCGCGCACGGCATCGAGCAGGTGGCGTGATGGCGAAGCGCGAAATCCCGATCCGTGGCGCTGCAGAAATCGCCAAGTCGCGCGAAGCCGCGAAGCTCGCGTCGCAGGTGCTGACGATGATCACCGAGCATGTGAAGCCGGGCGTCACCACCGACGAGCTGGACGCGCGCTGCCGCGAATACATCGTCGACGTGCTCGGCGCGATCCCGGCGAACATCGGCTACCACGGCTATCCGAAGACGCTGTGCACGTCGGTCAACCACGTGGTCTGTCACGGCATTCCGACGTCGCGGCCGATGCGCGACGGCGACATCGTGAACCTCGATATCGCGGTGATCAAGGACGGCTGGTACGGCGATACGAGCCGCATGTATTTCGTCGGCGAACCGGGCGAGCTCGCGCGGCGCCTCGTCGCGGCGACCTATGAGGCGATGCACGCGGGCATCCGCGCGGTTCGTCCGGGCGCGACGCTGGGCGACGTCGGTTATGCGATCCAGCAGGTCGCGCATCGCGAAGGGTTCAGCGTGGTGCGCGAGTACTGCGGGCACGGCATCGGCGATGTTTATCACGACGAGCCGCAGGTGCTGCACTACGGGCGCCCGGGCACCGGCGTGCCGCTGCGGCCGGGGATGATCTTCACGATCGAGCCGATGCTCAACGCGGGCAAGCGCGACACGCGCGTGCTGGCGGACGGCTGGACGGTCGTCACGAAGGACCATTCGCTGTCCGCGCAATGGGAGCATATGGTCGTGGTGACGGAGCAGGGCTTCGAGGTGCTGACCGAGGACGCGAAGCCGCAGGCATTCGCGGCGCTTTCCGGCACGCACGCGGCCTGACGCGTGCAGTGCGCCGCACACGGCGGCGCAATGGATCGGGCCCCGTCGCGGGGCCCGTTTCGTTGGAGGTCGCGCGAGTGCGCTTCACGCGCGATCGCGGCGACCGGCCGCGGGGCGATCAACCGCGGCGTAACGGCGGCTTAACCGCGCGCCTTCTGCCACGCGTGTTCGACGAACACGCGGCACAGCGCTTCCATGCCTTGGCGGTCTTCGTCGTCGAAGCGCGCGGCGACCGGGCTGTCGACGTCCCACACGCCGATCAGCGTGCCGTCGGCGACCACCAGCGGCACGACGATTTCCGATTCCGATGCCGCGTCGCACGCGATATGGCCGGGGAAGTCATGCACGTCGCGCACGACCTGCGTCTCGCGCGTTTGCGCGGCCGTGCCGCACACGCCCTTGCCGAGCGCGATCCGCACGCACGCGGGCTTGCCCTGGAACGGCCCGACCACGAGTTCCGACCCGTCGAAGAAGTAAAAGCCGGCCCAGTTGAGGCGGTCGAGCGAGTGGTAGACGAGCGCGGCGAAATTCGCCGCGTTCGCGATCAGGTCGCGTTCGGATTCGACCAGCGCGCGCGCCTGCTCGACGAGCGTCGCGTATTGATCGGCCTTGGAGGCGTTGGGGTCGTTGGACAGCGTGAACATGGCGGGAAAGCGATAGGGGGTTGTGAACATGCACGATGCGCAAAATGCGCGATGCGCGTACCGCAGTCTACGGCACGCGCGCGCGGTCTGCAGCGCCCGGTTGCGCATGACGCAGCGCGCTCAATCGGGTTCGAGTTCGGCAAATCGCTCCGCAAGAAAATCGAGCAGTGCCCGCACTGCGGGCAGCAGCCCTCGGCGCGACGCGAACACCGCATGCACGATCTCGCGGCGCGGCGCCCAGTCCGGCAGCACGGTCGTCAGTTCGCCGCGCGCGACTTCGTCGCGCACCATCATCGTCGGCAACTGCACGACGCCGACACCCGCGACCGCCGCCGCGCGCAGCGCGAGCATGCCGCCCGTCACGAAGCGCGGCTGGTGATGGATTTCCGCGTGAGCGCCGTCGGGCCCGCGCAGCCGCCACACGTGCGTGGACTGCGGCACGCCGTGATCGAGGCTCGGCAGGCGCGCGAGATCGGCGGGAACGGCCGGCGCGCCCTGCTCGCGCAGCAGCGCGGGGCTCGCGACGAGGCATTGGCCGCGCTCGGCCAGCACGCGCAGCGCGAGATCGCTGTCTTCGAGCGGCGGCGGGCGTACGCGGATCGCGACGTCGATCCCTTCGCCGACCACGTCGACGCGCCGGTTGGTCGCTTCCAGATGAATCTCGACGCGCGGGCACGCGGCCATGAACGCGGCGATCATCGTGCCGACCAGCGAATCGAGCAGCACGACCGGGCAACTGACGCGCACGATGCCGCGCGGCTCCTCGTGGAGCAGCGCGATCGCCTCGTCGGCGGCATCGGCCTCGACGAGCATCGCGCGGCAATGCGCGTAGTACGTCTGGCCGACGTCGGTGACCGTGAAGCGGCGCGTCGATCGCTGGATCAGCCGCATCCCGAGCCGTTCCTCGAGCAGCGCGACGCGGCGGCTCAGCTTCGATTTCGGCATGTCCAGCGCGCGCCCCGCCGGGGCGAAGCCGCCGTGCTCGACGACCTGCACGAAGTAGTAGAGATCGTTCAGATCCCGCTCTTTATCGTTCATGAAATGGAACGCTGAGTGCGATTTTGGCAGTCTACCGGATCGATCGTTCCATCTCTATATTCCTACTCAGGATGCGAAACACGTGTTTCGCCGCAATTTGGAGAGGGCAATGAAGAAGATCCAGGGTGTGTACAGTGCGCCGCGCGGCCATTGGGTCGGCGACGGTTTCCCGGTGCGTTCGATGTTCAGCTACCAGTCTCACGGCACGCATCTGAGCCCGTTCCTGCTGCTCGACTACGCGGGCCCCGCGACGTTCGAGCCGGCTTCGGCGCCGCGCGGTGTCGGCCAGCATCCGCACCGCGGGTTCGAAACGGTGACGATCGTCTATGACGGCGAGGTCGCGCACCGCGACTCGACCGGCGCGGGCGGCACGATCGGCCCGGGCGACGTGCAGTGGATGACGGCCGCGAGCGGGATCCTGCATGAGGAATTTCACTCGGAGGCGTTCACGAAGCGCGGCGGCCCGCTCGAGATGGTGCAGTTGTGGGTGAACCTGCCCGCCGCGGACAAGATGGGCGCACCCGGCTACCAGACGCTGCTGAACGCGGACATCCCCGTGGTCGAGTTGCCGGACGGTGCGGGGCGTGCGCGGATCATCGCGGGCGAACTCGACGGGCGGCGCGGCCCGGCCCGCACGCACACGCCGATCGACGTGTGGGACGTGCGGCTCGTGGCAGGCGGCCATGCGCGGTTCCCGGTCGCCGAAGGGCGCACGCTCGCGGTGGTCGTGCTGAGCGGCACGGTGCAGGTGAACGGCGAGACGGTCGCCCGCGAAGCGCAGTTCGTGCAACTGGCCCGCGACGGCCGCGACGTCGAGATCGAAGCGAACGGCGACGCGAAGCTGCTGATCCTGAGCGGCGAGCCGATCGACGAGCCTGTCGTCGGTTACGGGCCGTTCGTGATGAACTCGCAAGCGGAGATCCGTACCGCGATCGAGGATTTCAACAGCGGCCGCTTCGGCCAGATGCCGGCATGACGGACAGCCCCGCGCAATGCGGGGCTTTTTTGCGCGCGGGCGGGCGGTCGCCTGCTGTGGGTGCTTCGAGGCATAATCAACGGTTGCCGCGCGCCGGCCGGCGCGCCCGAATCAGGACCGCACATGAACGCATCCGCACCCGCCGCATCCCCGAGCGCCGACGATCTCGACTGGCGCTGGAAATCCTTCGACGCGCTGACGGCGCACGAAATCTATTCGATCCTCGAAGCGCGCAGCGCCGTGTTCGTCGTCGAGCAGAACTGCGTGTATCGCGACATCGACGACGCGGACCAGGCCGCGTGGCACCTGGCCGCGTTCGATCCGGCGGGCCGCCTGGCCGGCTATCTGCGCGTGCTGTTGCCCGATGCGCAGCACACCGACGTGCGCATCGGCCGTGTGCTGACGACTGCCGCGTTTCGCGGCGCGGGCCTCGGCAACGGGCTGCTGTCGCGCGCGCTCGAGCATATCCGCGCGCAGTGGCCGGATACGCCCGTGAGCCTGCATGCGCAGGCCCACTTGCAGCGTTTTTACGGGGCATTCGGCTTCGCGCCGAGTTCGGACGTCCACGACGAGGACGGCATCCCGCACGTGTGGATGAGCAGCGCGCGCGCGTGATTGTCCACGCGCCGCGCCGCAGTCAGTGCGCGGCGTGCGCCACCGGCGGCTTGTCCGCGCGCTGCACGGTCCGTTCGTCGATCAGGCGCCCGCGTGCGGACAACCTCAGCCAGTGCCGCAGCGCGATCAGCGCGCCGATCACGCTCATCATCGAGCCCGGAATCCACAGCAGCAGGCCGCCGATCTGCTGGTCGCGCAGCGGGCTCAGCCACGTGAAGGCGCGGCCGCAGATCGAGTAGATCGGATACAACTCGTGCGGCGTGAAGAAGATCAGCGCGCCGAGCGCGATCTGCGGCGGGATCGCCGCGACGACGATCAGGATCCGGCGGCCCGGCGACAGCCGCGCGGGCGGCGCCGGCCGCGGATCGACGACGAGCCACCAGAACAGCAGCCCGTCGATCACCATGCTCCAGTTCATCACGCGATAGAGGCGCCAGTCGAGCATCGCGATGAAGTGGATCGGCGACAGCAGCCAGAAATAGATCAGCCCGACGAACAGCACGACCGCGACGACGGGATGGAACACCACGTTGAGCGTCGCGCGCACGGGCGCCCACGCGAGCGCGGGGCGCACGAAGCGTTGCCGCCAGCGAAACGGGATGCCCGCGCGAATCGCCGCGCCCGGATAGGACAGCGCGATGAAGAACGGCCCGAGGTGGTGCAGCACGAGGTGCTGCGCGCGGTGCATGAAGAACTCGTGCTCGAAGAAATAGTCGAGCCGCGTATGCAGCGCAATGTAAAGCGCCGTCAGCCCGAACCAGAACGAGAACTGCCGCAGCGGCGACACCTTCGCTTTCTTCACGCCGCGCGCGAACAGCACGGCGGCCGTCAGCACCGCGATGACGACGGTCGGCGACGGTTCCCACGGATCGAGCCAGTACAGGAGGTTCATCGCGCGCGCATCACTTCGCCTGGGCCGGCGATTTCACGGCAAACGGTGCATCGACGGTTTCGCCGTCGGAGAATTTCAGGCGCAGGTGCACGGTATCGCCGGGCTTGATCGCGTGCTTCGGCTCCTCGAGCATGAAGTGATAGCCGCCCGGTGCGATGTCGACCTTGCCGCGCGCGGGGATCGTCAGCTTGTCGACCATTTCCATCTTCTGCGTCGAGCCGTTCGAGACGGTTTGGTGCAGCATCGCCATCCCGTAGTCGGGGCTGTCGACGTCGACGAGATCGACCGGCTTGTCGCTGGTGTTCACGAGTGTCACATAGCCGCCCGCGGGCAGCTTGTTCGGCAGCCAGCGCACCCACGCGTTCTGCGCGGTGATCGCGCCGGCGGCATAGGCGTGGGCGCCGGCGCACAGCGCGGCGAGGAGGGCGAACGTCTTGAGTGTCGTCTTCGTCTTCATGTCGGAATTCAGGTCGTGGAGGCGGTGTCGATGATCCGGCGCACATCGGCGGCGATGGCGTCGGGCGAGTCGCGGTCGGTCGCGAGCAGGCGTGCGCGGCCGGTCGCGTCGAAGATGTAGACGGCCGAGCTGTGCGTGACTTCGTAGCCGCCGGACGGATCGCGTTTTTCCATCTGGTACGCGACGCGATAGCGTTTCGCGAGCGATTCGATCTGGCGGTCGGTGCCGGTCAGGCCGCGCGCATGCGCGGCGTCGAACGCGGCGACATACGACTGCATCGCCTGCGGCGTGTCGCGTGCGGGATCGACCGAAACGAACAGGATGCGTACGTCGTTCGCCTGCGGGCCGAGCTTCGCCAGCACTTCCATCAGCCGCGCCATCGTTTCGGGGCAGACATCGGGGCAGTGCGTGTAGCCGAAGTAGACGAGCGAGATGCGGCCGTGGAACGCATCGGCGTCGACCGGATGGCCGTCGTCGCCGGTCAGCGTGAACGACAGGTCGGGCAGATGGCCGGTGACGTTGGTCAGGTTCCAGCGCGGCTCGTCGTGCGTGCACGCGGCGAGCGTCACGGCGGCGGCCAAGGCAGCCGCCGTGCGGATGAAGCGGGACAGGCGCCGGTGCGGCGCGGGACAGGCAGACGACATCCAGGGGCTCGATCGGACGGAAGGGGACCGGCCGGCGCGGCGCCATGCGTCGCGCGGCAGGCGGTTGCGACTGTAGCGCAATTCGCTCGCCCGCGTCCTTTCGAAACCCGTACGGCGCGGGCGAGCGGGGCAATATGTCGCAGTTGACGCGGCTCGCGGCGCGAGGCTTGCGACGCACCGGTTTCGCCCATTTCGATGCGCAGGCACGGTAAGATGCGCACAATTCCATTCGCGCAGCGGCGGCCCTGCCTTTACCGGCCGACCCTCAGACTATCGAATCGATGCAATCCGTTCCGGCTTCCCTGTCCCTGACCGATACCGCGTTCTTCTTCGACTTCGACGGCACGCTCGTCGAACTGGCGCCGACGCCCGACAGCATTCACGTTCCGCCGTCGCTGCTGGCGTTGCTCGACGCGTTGCGGCGCCGCTCCCACGGCGCGGTCGCGATCGTGTCCGGGCGCGGTATCGACAACCTCGACACGTTCCTGAAGATGCCCGACCTGCCGATCGCCGGCCTGCACGGCGCGGAGCGCCGCGACGCGAACGGCGACACGCAGCGCATCGGCTTCAACGACGAACGTCTGCTGCGCATCGAGCGCGAGCTGGCGGGGGTCGTCGACCGTTATCCGGGCATGCTGCTCGAAATCAAGGGCGCGGCCGTCGCGCTGCACTACCGCAACGCGCCCGAGCGCGAGGCGGCAGCACGCGAAGCGGCCGAGCGCCTCGTCGCCGACTATGCCGATGCGTATGTGCTGCAGCCCGGCAAGATGGTGTTCGAGATCAAGCCGAAGGGCGTCGACAAGGGGCGCGCGCTGGCTGCGTTCCTCAACGAACCGCCGTTCGCGGGCCGCATGCCGCTGTTCGCGGGCGACGACCTGACCGACGAGAAGGGCTTCGCGGTGGTCAACGCGCGCGGCGGCCTGTCGATCAAGGTCGGCGCGGGCGAGACGTCCGCCCGCACGCGGCTCGAGTCGGTCGACGCGCTGCACGAGCAGATCGCGCGCTGGCTCGGCACGGGGCAGCCTGACGCATGAGCCGGCTCATCATCGTTTCAAACCGCGTCGCACCGATTTCAGAAGGCGAACCGGCGGCGGGCGGCCTCGCGATCGGCGTCTACGACGCACTGAAGGAGACGGGCGGCATGTGGTTCGGCTGGAGCGGCGAGGTCGTCGCATCCGGCGCGCCGCAGATCCGCATCGAGGAGCGCGGGCCGGTGACGTTCGCGACCGTCGGCCTGTCGCGCCGCGATTACGACCAGTACTACCGCGGGTTCTCGAACGCGACGCTGTGGCCCGCGTTCCATTACCGTGCGGACCTGATCCAGTACGACCGCCACGAATTCGACGGCTACCGCCGCGTCAACGTCTGGCTGGCGCAGCAGCTCGTGCCGCTGCTGCAGGACGACGACGTGATCTGGGTGCACGACTATCACCTGATCCCGTTCGCACGCGCGCTGCGCGAGGCCGGCGTGAAGAACCGCATCGGCTTCTTCCTGCATATTCCGTTTCCGGCCGCGCAGGTGCTCGTCAACGTGCCGCCGCACCGCGAGCTCGTCGAGTCGCTGTGCGCGTTCGACCTGCTCGGTTTCCAGACCGAGCCCGACTTGCGCGCGTTCTGCGATTACGTCGAATTCGAGGCGGGCGGCGAGGTCGAGCGCGACGGGCACACGGTGCGCGTGCGCGCGTTCGGCCAGACGCTGCGCGCGGCTGCCTACCCGATCGGCGTGTATCCGGACGAGATCGCGTCGCTCGCGCAGGCGGGCGAGCATGGCAAGGCCGTGCGCACGCTCGCGACGTCGCTGCGCGGGCGGCAACTGATCATGAGCGTCGACCGGCTCGATTATTCGAAGGGGCTTGTCGAGCGCTTTCGCGCGTTCGAGAAGCTGCTCGAGCACCAGGCGTCGATCCGCAACCGCGTGTCGTTCCTGCAGATCGCGCCGTCGACGCGCGCGGACCTGCGCGCGTACCAGGACATCCGCCTGCAGCTCGAAGCGGAGTCGGGGCGCATCAACGGGCGCTACGCCGAACTCGACTGGGCGCCGATCCTCTACATTCACCGCCAGTACGACCGCCAGGTGCTGGCCGCGCTGTACCGGCTCGCACGGGTCGGCTTCGTGACGCCGCTGCGCGACGGGATGAACCTCGTCGCGAAGGAGTATGTGTCCGCGCAGAATCCGGACGATCCGGGCGTGCTCGTCCTGTCGCGCTTCGCGGGCGCCGCGCGGGAGCTGACGGGCGCGCTGATCGTCAATCCGATCGATATCGACGGGATGGCCGATGCGCTATCGCAGGCGCTGACGATGCCGCTCGCCGAGCGGCGTGCGCGTTATGCGGACATGATCGCGCAGCTTCGCGAGAACAACGTGTCGGTGTGGCGCGACAACTTCCTGCGCGATCTGCAACACGCGTAGCCCGCGGGCTGCTCCCGGTGCAATAAAAAAGCCGCAGTGCATGAAGCACTGCGGCTTTTTTGTCGGCTGCGCGCGGACGCGTCAGGCCGCGCGTTCGCCGGTCGGCGTGCTGCCGTCGGGTGCCGTGTGATGGCGGCCGTGCTGCTTCGCGAGCAGGTCGCGATACAGGCCGGGGCGGCTGCGCAGCACGTCGGGGCTGCCGTCGTCGATCACCTTGCCGTTGTTCATCACGATGATCCGGTCGAAGTTGCGCAGCGTCGACAGGCGGTGCGCGATCGCGATCACGGTGCGGCCGACCATCAGGCGGTCGAGCGCGCTCTGGATCGCTTCCTCGGATGCGCTGTCGAGTGCCGATGTCGCTTCGTCGAGCAGCAGGATCGGCGCGTCCTTCAGGATCGCGCGCGCGATCGCGATGCGCTGGCGCTGGCCGCCCGACAGCTTGACGCCGCGGTCGCCGACGATCGTGTCATAACCTTCGGGCATCGCCTCGATGAACTCCGCGCAGCGCGCGTCGCGCGCGGCGGCGAGCACTTCGTCGCGAGTCGCGTCGGGGCGGCCGTACGCGATGTTGTCGTAGATCGTCCGGTGCAGCAGCGAGATGTCCTGCGGCACGAGCGCGATCGCATGGCGCAGGCTGTCCTGCGTGATCGCCTTCACGTCCTGGCTATCGACCTTCACGACGCCATCCTGCGTGTCGTAGAAGCGCTGCAGCAGCGCGAGCACGGTCGACTTGCCGGCGCCCGACTTGCCGATCAGGCCGACACGCTGGCCCGGTTCGATATGGAGGTCGAAGTGGTCGAGGATCGCGCGGCGGTGCGGATACGCGAACGTCACGCGCTCGAAATCGACGCGGCCGCCCTTGGCCGACAGCGGCTGCGCGTCGGAGTGGTCCTGCATCCCGTGCGGCTCGAGCAGCGTCTTCACGGCTTCAGACAGGCGCGCGATGTGCTGCGTGACATCGACGAGCGCGACCGCGAGATCGCGCGTGCCGTGCAGGATCGTGAAGCCGAGCGAGCTGACGAGCACGATGTCGCCCGACGTCGCCTGGCCTTGATCCCACAGCCACAGCGCCCAGCCGAGCAGGCCGGCGGACAGCATCGCGGTGATCACCGCGTGCAGCAGGCGCAGTTTCTCGAGGTAGAGCAGGCTTTGCTGGCGCGCGTCCATCTCGGCCTTGATCGTCGCGCCGAAGCGCTTCTGTTCGCGCAGCGTCATCCCGAACGCACGCACGAGGCCCATGTTGCCGATCACGTCGACGAGCTCGCCGTCGACCGCCGCGGCCTTCGCCGCGAACGCATGGTGGCGGGCCGAGCCGCGCCCGGCGAGCTTGAACAGGATGACGGAGAGCACGGCCGAGCAGCCGAGCAGGCCGCCGGCCATCAGCGGATTGACGACGATGATCATCAGGATCGCGCCCATCACCGCGATGCACGGCGGCAGCACGTTCCAGGCCATCGTGTTCTCGGACGTGTAGACCGCGTTCGACGTGGCCGTGATGCGGCTCGCGAGCGTGCCGGGCTGCTTTTCCGAGTAGTAGGTCGGCGAATGGCCGATCAGGTACTGGAACAGGTCGCGCCGCAGGTCGCCGGTGACCGCGACGAACGTGTGCGCGGCGACCCAGCCGCCGACGCGCCACAGCAGGTTGTCGGCCGCGATCAGCCCGACGAGCAGCGCGAACGCGCTCCACAGCGGGCCCGGATGATGGCGCCCGGTCGCCAGCACGTCGATCAGGTGCTTGATCGCGTATTGCGAGCCGAGCGCGCAGCCGACGGCGGCCAGCACGCTGCAGAACACGATGAGGTGTGCGACGGGGTGGAGGCGAATGTAGCGGAACAGAAACGCGATCGGCCGGTGCGCGTAGCTCGACAGCTCCGCGTTGTGGGCGTTGCGCTGGGCAGGGGTGAGAGATTCCAAAATATGCGTGCGGTGATTCGGTGATTGAGCGTGGCGGCGGGATCGCTTGCCGACGTTCGCCCGGACTGAATAATCCGGCATTGTAAACAAGGCCGTGCGTCGCGCTGCGCGAATCTTGCCTTGGCCAGGGGCTCGCGATCGATTTTGAGATAAAATCCGGCATCCTGTCCTGCCGCATGTGCCGGAATCGCACTGCCGACAGCCACGGATGACAAGGGACGCCAAAAGGGCCTTCCACTCTAGAACGGACACCCAAGTCCGCGGGTTGCAAAGTGTTGCGCCTTTGTAACAAAGTAAAGTGTTTGAAATGTTGTGCGCCGTATCAGGATTAACCCTAGATAATCGGCTCAGGGTTCGATTCCAGGTTTTTTACGAACCCCTGTCAACGGGTCTTCGTTTCAAACGTTCTATGCCTGTCGCGTCGCCGACGCTCCTTGAGCAGCGCGGGTTTGACGCCCCCGGCAGGCTGATTCGTCCGATCTTCGGACGAAATGCCTCCAGCCCGGACCGCCGGCAGGTTGCCGACCCATACCTGGTTTTTAGCCGATTTTTTAGGAGTTACGCATGCGAATCGCCCAAATCGCTCCGTTGCACGAAGCGGTGCCCCCGAAACTGTACGGTGGTACCGAGCGAGTGGTGTCCTACCTCACCGAAGCACTTGTCGAGATGGGGCATGACGTCACGCTCTTCGCGAGCGGCGATTCGCAAACCTCCGCGAAGCTCGAAGCCTGCTGGCCGCAGGCGCTGCGCCTCGACCCGACGATCCGCGACGTGATGGCACCGCACATGCTGCTCCTCGAGCAGGTGCGCCGCCGCGCGGAAGAGTTCGATGTCCTGCACTGCCACATCGACTACTACCCGTTTTCGCTGTTCTCGCGCCAGCCGGTCCCGCATCTGACGACGATGCACGGCCGTCTCGACCTGCCGGAACTGCAGCCGATCTTCAACGCGTTCAGCGACGTGCCGGTCGTGTCGATCTCCGACAACCAGCGCATCCCGCTGCCGCAGGCGAACTGGCTGTCGACCGTCTACCACGGCCTGCCGGAAAACCTGCTGACGCCGATCCCGAACGTGAAGCCGAGCTATCTGGCGTTCCTCGGCCGTATCTCGCCGGAGAAGCGCGTCGACACGGCGATCCGCATCGCCGAGCAGGCCGGCCTGCCGATCAAGATCGCCGCGAAGCTCGACAAGGCTGACCGCGCGTACTACGAAGAAAAGATCAAGCCGCTGTTCGCGCTGCCGCACGTCGAGTACATCGGCGAAATCAGCGAGTCCGAAAAGGCCGAATTCCTTGGCAACGCGCACGCGCTGCTGTTCCCGATCGACTGGCCGGAGCCTTTCGGCCTGGTGATGATCGAGGCGATGGCCTGCGGCACGCCCGTGATCGCGTTCAAGCGCGGCTCGGTGCCGGAAGTGATCGACAACGGCGTGTCGGGTTTCGTCGTCGAAGACGAACTGTCGGCCGTCGCGGCGCTCAAGCGCCTCGATACGCTGCCGCGCGAGAAGGTCCGCGCCGCGTTCGAAGCCCGCTTCTCGTCGAAGGTGATGGCGCAGAACTACGTGAAGGGCTACGAGGAACTGCTGCGCCAAAAGCGCCGCACGGTGCTCCGCGAAGTCAACGCAAACTGATTGCGGGCCGCCGCCGCGCTGCGGCGGGCGGCCTTCATCGACGCCCCGTCCGGGTTCCCGGCGGGGCGTTGTCACATCTGCGGCGCGGATCTGTTGTATTCTCGCCGCGCCCGACACCGCGAACACCCTCCGAAGCGGCCCGGCACGCCATCCGGCCGTCTGTCCAGACGGTAATGTCCCTATAATGGCCGTGCCGTGAAATCCGGCCCCGCACGATTATCCAGAGGAGAGCAGTCTTGGCGAGAACGAAAACCACGCGCGCAGCGCCGGCCCCCGGCGCCGGTGTGATCTTCGCGTTGCGCGCGATCGGTCTCGTGCTGCTCGCGCGCTGGCTGTTCTCGATGTCCCAGATGGGCTATCGCTCGTCGCTGTCGGCGATGGTGTCGTCGCCGTGGGCGTTCGTCTACCTCGTGCTGATCTTCCTGCTGCTCGCGCTGCCGGGCGCCGTCGCGCGCGCCGAGCGGCCGTTCCATCCGCTGCCGCAGTGGCTGCGCCAGGCGCTGCGCGTCTTTGCGCTGATCGGTTTCCTGTTCGCCGTCTGGTCGATCGGCATGTTCGCGTGGGCGGCCGGCTGGCGCGGCGCGCTGCATGCGGTGACGGCGACCAACGGCTGGCTCGTCGCCGCGCCGGCGCTCTACGCGGCGATCGTCTGGGTCTGCCGCCCGCGGCCGCTGTGGCGGACCAACGTGGCGGCACGCCGCTTCGCGGTCGGCCGTTATGCGATTTCGCTGGACGTGCTGACGCGCACCGCGATCGTCTGGATGGAAAGCCGCAAGGTCGGCCAGTACGACGCGCGCGAGCTGTCGGTGCGCTGGCCCGGCCGGGCGGTGCCCGCCACGGGCGAGCAGGCTGCGCAGGGCGTGCAGCCTGCTGTCGTGCCGCCGCGCCGCGGCGGCCTGTTCCAGCGGCCGAAGGTGGAACTGCTGTGGGATTCGCCGGCGGCCGTCGGCCATAACCGGCAAATCGTGATGCGCGCGCCGCTCGCGACCGAGGGCGACCGCGTCGCGGTGCTCGCGCTCGACGCGGCGCTCAAGCAGATCGTCTGACAGGGCCCGTGCACCGCGTGCGGGCGACAAGGAGGCACGATGATCGTCCGTTGGTTGCTGGCTGCCATTCACCTGAGCGCGTTCGGCGTCGCGTTTGCCGCGATCGTGGGACGCAACCGCGCGTTGCGCCGGCTCATCGCGTCGGCGCAGGCGGCTGACCTGCCCGGTGTATTCAAGGCTGACGCGGCCTGGGGGCTGTCGGCGCTCGTGCTGATCGTGACGGGCCTCACGCGCGCGTTCGGCGGTTTCGAGAAAGGCACCGCGTACTACCTGCACGAACCGCTCTTTCACCTGAAGATGACCGCGCTCGTGCTGATCCTGCTGCTCGAGGTCGTGCCGATGCTGGGGCTGATCCGGTGGCGCGTCGCCGCGCGGCAACAGCAGATGCCCGATATCGGCCGTGCGCGCACCTATGTGCGGATCGGCCATTGGCAGGCGGTGCTCGTGATCGTCATCGTGTTCGCCGCGTCGGGGATGGCGCGGGGGATTGGGCTGGCCGGGTAGGTGCGGCCGGCTAGGTCTGGCCGGGCAGGCGCGACCGACTAGATCCGGCCCGCCATGCGCGGCCAGCCAGACGTGACCGGGCGACCTTGCCGCCCGGTCTGTCCGGTGCTTAACGCACGAGGCAAGGGCGCTTGTTGTTGAACGTCCACCCCGGAATCAGATACTGCATGGCCGCCGCATCATCGCGGGCGCCGAGGCCGTGCTGCTTGTACAGCTCGTGCGCGACCGCAACGGCGTCCATGTCGATGTCGACGCCGAGCCCCGGCCGCTTCGGCACTTCCACCAGCCCATTCTCGATCTTCAGCGGCTCGCGCGTCAGCCGTTCGCCGTCCTGCCAGATCCAGTGCGTGTCGATCGCGGTGACCTGACCCGGTGCGGCGGCCGCGACATGCGTGAACATCGCGAGCGACACGTCGAAGTGGTTGTTCGAATGCGAGCCCCACGTGAGGCCCCAGTCGCGGCACATCTGCGCGACGCGCACCGAGCCCTGCATCGTCCAGAAGTGCGGATCGGCGAGCGGGATGTCGACGGCCTGCAACTGCACCGCGTGGCCCATCTGCCGCCAGTCGGTCGCGATCATGTTGGTCGCCGTCGGCAGCCCCGTCGCGCGGCGGAATTCGGCCATCACCTCGCGGCCCGAGTAACCGTTCTCCGCGCCGCACGGATCTTCCGCATAGGCGAGCACGTGATGCTGGTCGCGGCACAGCCGCACGGCCTCGTCGAGCGACCACGCGCCGTTCGGATCGAGCGTCACGCGCGCATCGGGGAAGCGTTCGGCGAGCGCCGTCACGGCCTCGATCTCGCTGGCGCCTTCGAACACGCCGCCCTTCAGCTTGAAGTCGTTGAAGCCGTAGCGCGCATGCGCGGCCTCGGCGAGCCGCACGACCGCGTCGGGCGTCAGCGCCGGCTCGTCGCGCACACGCGTCCAGTCGTCGGTCGCGCCGCTGCCGTCGCGATAGGACAGGGCAGTCTTCGTGCGGTCGCCGATGTAGAACAGGTAACCGAGCATCTCGACGCGCTCGCGCTGCTGGCCCTCGCCGAGCAGCGCGGCAACCGGCACGCCGAGGTGCTGGCCGAGCAGGTCGAGCAGCGCGGCTTCGAGCGCGGTGACCGCGTGGATCGTCGTGCGCAGGTCGAAGGTCTGCAGCCCGCGGCCGCTCGCGTCGCGGTCGGCGAAGGTGCGCCGCACGTCGTTGAGCACCGCGTGGTAATTGCCGACCGGCTGGCCGACGACGAGCGCACGCGCGTCGTCGAGCGTGCGGCGGATGCTTTCGCCGCCCGGCACTTCGCCGACGCCGGTCCGGCCCGCGCTGTCCTTCAGGATCACGAGGTTGCGGGTGAAGAACGGACCGTGCGCGCCGCTCAGGTTGAGCAGCATGCTGTCGTGGCCGGCGACCGGAATCGCTTGCAGGTCGACGATACGCGGCGTGTCGTGGGAAGGCGAGGCAGTGACGGCGTTCATGGGCGGCGATGGCGAAAGGGTGGGCAATGCCGTGCGGCAAAAGCTTTGCCGCGCGCGGCGGGAGGTGCGATCATTCGACAACCGACGTGCGCGGCGCGCAAGGCCTGCATGTCGACAGCAACCCGGAACGGGGTGGAAGCGACAACCGAACCAGCGGAGCGCGGAACGCGAACGCTGGCTGATCGTAAGGCATGGGACCGGGCAGGCGCTGAAATGCCGGCTTGAGTCGACAGGAGATCTGTGCATCGATCATCAGTCGTCGGATGACTTGTGACGCAGTATAATGAATCATCGGCTTTCGCTCAAACCCCGCGTAAACCCTCGGCCCACATATTACGATCATTCAAAAAGGAACCGGCCTCATGTCCGTGCCTACGTTTCCCGCAGCGCCGCGCCGTCGCGCACGCAGCCTCGCACAAGATGTCGTCGACGCGCTGACCGCGCAGATCGAAAACGGCACGCTGCGTCCCGGCGACAAGCTGCCGACCGAAACCGAAGTCATGGCGGCGCAGGGCGTGAGCCGGACGGTTGTGCGCGAGGCGATCTCGCGGATGCAGGCGAGCGGCCTCGTCGAAACGCGCCACGGCATCGGCAGCTTCGTGCTGGAGCCGTCGCGCCGCCAGACGCTCGGCATCGATCCCGCGACGATCACGACGCTGCGCGACGTGCTCGCGGTGCTGGAGCTGCGCATCAGCCTCGAGAGCGAGTGCGCGAGCCTGGCCGCGCAGCGCGCGAACGATACCGACCTCGCCGCGCTGCGGCGCGCGCTCGACGCGATCGCGACGGGCGCGGGCGGCGGCCGCGACACGGCGCAGCTCGACTTCCAGTTCCACCTGCAGATCGCGCAGTCCACCGGCAACCGCTATTTCGTCGACATCATGACGCAGCTCGGCACGTCGATCATCCCGCGTACGCGCGTGAATTCGGCGCGCTTCGCCGGCGACGATCTCGAGCGTTATGTCGGCCGGCTGAACCACGAGCACGAGGATATCTACGAGGCGATCGCGCGCCACGACCCGGAGGCCGCACGCGCGGCAATGCGCACGCACCTCACCAACAGCCGCGAGCGGCTGCGCCGCGCGCACGAGGCGGCCGAAGCCGAGCGCGACACGCAGGCCAGCTGACGCGCCGGGCTGAGCGGCCTGCGTTGCCGCTGGCCTCGCCGGATCGCCTGAATATCAGTCGTCATACGAGATCGATGTGCCTTCGTCGATCCGCGGGGCCGGGCGGCGTTACCGCCGCCGGCCGCCGCCGCATCGATAAGCCGATCAGCCTCCCTTCGTCACGATCGTCTTCCACGCACCGCTCTTCACCTGGTACAGCGTCGACATCCCGCTCTTCAGCGAGCCGTCGTTCGCGAACGAGATGCGGCCGGTGACCCCTTCGAAGTCGATCTTCTTGAGCGCCGGGCGATAGACCTTCGGGTCGGTCGAGCCGGCCGCCTGCATCGCCTTGATCGCCGCCCAGGCCGCGTCATAGCCGAACTGCGCATACGACAGCACGTCGACGCCGAAGCGCTTCTTGAAGCGCTGTTCGAAGTCCTTGCCTTGCGGCAGCTCGTCGAGCGGCTGGCCGTATTCCCACGCCATCGCGCCTTCGGCGGCCGGGCCCGCGATCTTGATGAACTCGTTGTCCTTCACGCCGCCGCCGCCGACGAACTGCGCGTTCAGCCCGAGCTGGCGCATCTGCTTGATGAAGTTCGCGGCGAGCGAATCGAGGCCGCCGAAAAAGATCAGGTCGGGGTTCTTGCCCTTCAGGCTCGTGATCTGCGCGCGGAAGTCGACCGCCTGGTTGCTGGTGAACTCGCGGCCGATGATCGTGCCGCCGGCGGCCTTCACGGCCTTCTCGAATTCGTCTGCCTCGCCCTGGCCGAACGCCGTGCGGTCGTCGATGATCGCGATGCGCTTCGCCTTGGTCACGTCGACCGCGTACTTGCCCGCGTTGCCGGCGTTCTGCCCGTCGGTCGCGATCACCATGAACATGTTCGCGAGCCCGCGCGACGTCAGTGTCGGATTGGTCGCGGCCGGGTCGATCACCGGAATGCCGGCCTTGTCGTAGACGACCGACGCCGGAATCGTCGTGCCCGAGTTGAAGTGGCCGACCACGACCGACACGTTCTGGTCGACGAGCGCCTGCGCGGCCTGCACGCCGATGCGCGGGTCGGCCTGGTCGTCCTGCACGACGAGATTGAAGTGCACGGGCTTGCCGGCGATCTGCACCTTCTGCGCGGCGGCGTCGTCGAGCGCGAGCTGCACGCCGTTCTGCAGGTCCTTGCCGTAGCCGGCGTTCACGCCCGTGAGCGGCGCGGCGAAGCCGACCTTCACGTCGGTTGCGTCGGCGGCCCAGGCGGCCTGTTGCGAGAGGAGGGCAAGCGCGGATGCGATCGACACCGACAGCAGGGAATGACGGAATTTCATGTTGTTCCTCTTGTTCGATACCTGCGAGTGGGTACCGCACGCGCTCGTGCGAGCCGGGCGCGTGCGACGGGCGGGCGGTTCGACCGCTTCTCGGAATCGGGCGGGGAGGTCGGCATCATGCGCCTCGGAAGAATCTCCCGTCAGGCTCCGCGAAGAGCCCCGATCGCCTCGATATATAGGTCGCCGATATGCACGGGTCTTGGCAATTTGCCGCGCATTCGGTGAGGATTTGCGCATAGCTTCCGCGCGTGCGGTGGCGGCCGGTATCGGGAGTTTCCCGTCGCGAACGGAACGGGCGGGGAGGAGGGGGTACGGCGCGGGGCAGACGCGCGGCGCGACCCGCCGGGGCCGCGCCGCGCTGGGGGATACCGTCAGTCGGACAGCACGTCCGAAGCGGCTTGCTCGTCGTGATGCGACGCGGTCGTGCGGATCAGCGGATCGCTGGTGCTCGGGCGGCCGGTCTCGACGTGGCCGGCGAAGCGGCGCTGGAAGCCGAGCGGCTTGCCGTCGCTGATGGTCAGGTCGTACCAGCCGTGGCTGCCGCGCAGGTCCCAGTAGTCGTCGACGTGGGTGCCCGGCTTGAGATCGAACTCGCGCGCATGGCCGTGGCCGTAGGCGTTCGTCACCTTGAGCCGTACCGTCCGGTGGCCGCGGTTCATCAGGCGCAGCGTGATGTTGCCGTTCGCGACGTCGTAGCCGTAGACCACCTCGGGGTTGACGCTCGCCGGCCCGACCGCCGACGCGGCAGGGCTGCGGAAGTGGCAGTAGAAGCCGTTCGGGCCGTACACGTCGAGGTCGTACAGGCCGAGCGACGGCGCAGGGCTCCACGTGTCGGACAGCCGCTTGCCGGCGTCGACCGTATATGCCCACGGGCCGTCGGCGCGGTTGCGCGCCTGGACCTGGAACGCCGCGCCCGCGGTGCCGGTGTTCGCGAAGGTCAGCCGGAACTGGCCGCTCGCGTCGTCGATCCGCCCGTGCACGAACAGTTCGTACGGCAGCGCGCGCGCCGGACGCAGGCCGTGCTCCTGCTTCGGCAGATGCTGGACGACCGGCGGGACCGGGATGTAGTCGGGGTGCCGGGTGCGGTCGGGCGGCGCGTAGCCGCTCGTGTCCGGGAGCTGCGGCCAGCTTGCGTCGGGTGTCGAGAAGTCGAACGCGGACGTCAGGTTGCCGCACACCGTGCGGCGCCACGGCGACACGTTCGCCGCCGCGACCGCATGCTGCGCGCCGAAGCGTGCCTCGATGAATTGCAGCAGCGAGGTGTGATCGAAGGTCTGCGAGCAGACCCAGCCGCCCTTGGTCCACGGCGACACGACCAGCATCGGCACGCGCGGCCCGAGCCCGTACGGGCCGGCCATGTGCGACGCGTCGCCGGCGAACACCTCGTTGGTCGTCGCGACGGTCGACAGCCCGTTGTCGCGCGACTGCGGCGCGAACGGCGGCTGCACGTGGTCGAAGAAGCCGTCGTTTTCGTCGTACGTGATGAACAGCGCGGTCTTGCTCCACACCTCGGGATTCGACACCAGCGCCTGCAGCACCTGCTCGATGTACCACGCGCCGTAGTTCGCGGGCCAGTTCGGGTGCTCGGAATACGCTTCCGGCGCGCAGATCCACGACACCTGCGGCAGCGTGCCGT
Organism: Burkholderia cepacia; assembly: GCF_001039005.1. Classification (GTDB taxonomy): domain Bacteria; phylum Pseudomonadota; class Gammaproteobacteria; order Burkholderiales; family Burkholderiaceae; genus Burkholderia; species Burkholderia theae. The sequence continues at coordinate 65,223 of NZ_LDWR01000046.1, read as the reverse complement.
TCTTCACGTCCTGCTGCAGCACGTCGAACAGCGTGCCGCCCGCGCTGATGTTGGTGCCGGTGCGCGCCTTGTCGTACAGCGGCGTGCCGGGCAGCGCGGTGCGGTACTGGTTGAAGTAGAGCAGCGAGTTGTCGCCGTAGTTGCCGATGTACGGGTTCTGCGTCCAGCCCCACGAGCCGTTCGCGTCGAGCCCCGTGCCGATGTCCTGGTAGATCTTCCACGACACGCCGGCCTGCTCGAGCACTTCCGGATAGGTCGTCCAGGCGTAGCCCTTTTCCTCGTTGCCGAGCACCGGGCCGCCGCCCGTGCCGTCGTTGCCGACGTAGCCGGTCCACATGTAGTAGCGGTTCGGGTCGGTCGAGCTCGGGATCGCGCAGTGGTACGCGTCGCAGATCGTGAACGCGTCGGCGAGCTGGTAGTGGAACGGGATGTCGTCGCGTTTCAGGTACGCCATCGTCGTGGTGCCCTTGTTCGGCACCCACTGGTCGTAGCGGCCTTTGTTCCATGCGGCATGCATGTCCTGCCAGCCGTGCGGCAGGTCCTGCAGGAACTGCAGGCCGAGCTTGTCCGCGCCCGGGTGGAACGGCAGCAGTTCGGCCGGGCCGACCGGCTGGTGGAACACCGACTTGCCGTTCGCGAGGCGCAGCGGGCGCGGATCGCCGAAGCCGCGGACACCGCGCATCGTGCCGAAGTAGTGGTCGAACGAGCGATTCTCCTGCATCAGAATCACGATGTGTTCGATGTCGCGGATCGTGCCGGTGCGGCGGTTCGCGGGAATCGCGAGCGCATCGCGGATCACGGGCGGAAACAGGTTCAGCGCGGCGGCGCCGGCAGTGCCGGCGGCGACGCGCAGGAAGTCACGACGGTTCGATCGGGTCATGGTCGTTATCGTGTGATAAAGGGGGGAGCCGATTGGCGGGGCCTACGGGAAGGGCGCGCCCGGGTCGCAGGATGCGGCTGCGCCAGTTTGTGCCGCCGCGAGCATAGCGAGAAATCGGTGTCATTCATGTGAAGTCCGGAAACGTTTGCATCCGCGTCGAAGCCGCATCGGGATGCGTATCGCCAACGGCGACGTGAAGAAGGGGCAGGTCGGGAAAGCGGGGCGGCGCGCGCTATGCGCCGATGAAACGGCGGGCGGTGCCGACGCGTCAGGCGTCCGTCACCCACGCGCCGAACCATTCGCTCGGGCGCGCGATTTCGTCCTGCGCGGCGACGAGTTCGAGCTCGTAGCGGCGCGCGTCGTAGGTGGCCTTCACGACCGCGTGCACGGCTGCGAGTGTGTGCTCGAACGCGGCGCGCACGGAGTCGCCGCGCAGCCGGCACGCGACGAAGATCGCGCTGGTCAGGTCGCCGACGCCGACCGGATGGCGCGGAAACGCGTACAGCGGACGCTGGCCGATCCACGCCTCGGTTTCAGTGACGGCGAGCATGTTGAAACGATCGGCTGGGCTGTTGCGGTCGTGCAGGTGCTTGACGAGGATGATCTGCGGGCCGCGGCGGATCAGCGTGCGGCATGCGTCGACGGCTTCGGCGACGGTTTCGATGCGCCGCCCGGCGAGTTTCTGCAGTTCGGTGTGGTTGGGCGACATGCCGTCCGCGAGCGCCGGCATCTCCTGGACCATGTATTCCTCGACGCCGGGTTCGGGCCGGATGCCGCCCGTCTGGCCCATTGCCGGATCGCAGAAGTACCACGCGTTCGGATTCATCGCCTTCACCGTGCGCACGATCTCGGCTGCCGCACGCGCCTGCGGCGGCGAACCGAGGAAACCGGACAGCACGGCGTCGCAGCGCTTGAGCGCGCCGATCGCGGCGATGCCGTCGACGAGCTGTTCCATCTTCGCGGCATCGATCGCGCTGCCGGCCCAGTGGCCGTACTGCATGTGATTCGACAGCTGGACGGTATTGAGCGGCCAGACGTTGACGCCGAGGCGTTGCATCGGAAACACGGCCGCACTGTTGCCGGCATGGCCGTAGATGACGTGCGACTGAATGCTGAGGACGTTTTTCATGGGAATTCGCCTGCACGCGTTTCAGGGTCACGTCACACGATACCCGAGTTCGTCGCGCACGCGGAAGTCGCGCGGCGCCGGTGTTGCGCGCCGTCGTCACGCGACCGCGTAGAATCGCGGGGCGCGGCGCCGTCCGGCTGCCCGCGTGCGTTTCCAATCACCGTGACCGCCATGCTTCCGATTTGCAAGTTGTTGTCTGTCGCGCGCGCTGCCCTGTTTGGCGCGGGCATTGCCTTCGCATGTGCGACCTCCGCGGCAGAGGCCGCCCCGGTGCCCGCCGGCAACGACGGGCCGGTGTACGGCCCGCGGCTGGAAGGCTTCGACTACCCGGAGCCCGTGCATCGCTACGCGTTCACATCGCAGCGCGAAACCCTCGAGATGACGTACATGGACGTGCAGCCGGCACACCCGAACGGCCGCACCGTCGTGCTGCTGCACGGCAAGAACTTCTGCGCGGGGACCTGGGAAGACACGATCGGCGTGCTGACACGCGCCGGCTATCGCGTGATCGCACCGGACCAGATCGGCTTCTGCAAGTCGTCGAAACCCGATCGCTACCAGTACAGCTTCCAGCAGCTTGCGCGCAATACGCACGCGCTGCTGGAATCGATCGGCGTGAAAGCGGCGACGATCGTCGGGCACTCGACGGGCGGGATGCTCGCGATGCGCTATGCGCTGATGTATCCGAAGGCGACCGATCAGCTCGTGCTCGTGAACCCGATCGGCCTGGAGGACTGGAAGGCGCTCGGCGTGCCGCCGCTGTCGGTCGACTACTGGTATGCGCGTGAGCTGAAGACGACGGCCGAAGCCATCCGCCGCTACGAACAGTCGACGTATTACGCGGGCAAGTGGTCACCGTCGTACGAGCGCTGGGTGCAGATGCTTGCCGGGATGTATCGCGGCGCCGGTCGCGACGCGGTCGCGTGGAACTCCGCGCTGATCTACGACATGATCCTCACGCAGCCGGTGGTCTACGAACTCGGTGCGATCCGCGTGCCGACGCTGCTCATGATCGGCGACAAGGACACGACCGCGATCGGCAAGGACGTCGCGCCGCCCGACGTGCACGCGAAGCTCGGTCACTATCCGGAACTCGCGAAGCGCACGCAGGCGGCGATCCCCGGCGCGCAGCTGGTCGAATTCCCGGCGCTCGGGCACGCGCCGCAGATCCAGGATCCGGACGCGTTCCACAAGGCGCTGCTCGACGGGCTGGAAGCCGTGCACCCGCAGTGACGCGGGGCGGGCGATCGCCCGCCCCGCGCCAGTGCCGTCAGCGCGCGTCGTTCGCGAGTTCGTCGCGGATCTGCGCGGCCAGTTCGAACGAGCGCAGCCGCGCGGCATGATCGTAGATCTGCGCGGTGATGATCACTTCGTCGGCGCCCGTCTGCGCGATGCGGTCGCGCAGCTTGTCGCGCACCGTGTCGCGCGAACCGACCGCCGCGAACGACAGCGAATGCGCGACGTTCGCGAGTTCGAGCTCGTTCGCCTCGAGCACGTCGACGGGCGGCGGCAGCTTGCCCGGCGTGCCGCGCCGCAGGTTGATGAACTGCTGCTGCAGCGATGTGAACAGGTGCCGCGCCTCGTCGTCGGTATCGGCCGCGAACACGTTGACCCCGACCATCGCGTGCGGCTTCGGCCATGCGGCCGACGGCCGGTACTGCGCACGATAGATCTCGAGCGCGCGCATCAGGTAATCCGGCGCGAAGTGCGACGCGAACGCGAACGGCAGCCCGAGCATCGCGGCGAGCTGGGCGCTGAACAGGCTCGAACCGAGCAGCCAGACGGGCACGTCGAGCCCCGCGCCGGGCACCGCGCGCACGCGCTGGCCGGGCACCGGCTCCGCGAAGTAGCGCTGCAGTTCGGTGACGTCGTCCGGAAACGAATCGGCGCTGCCGATCAGGTCGCGGCGCAGCGCGCGCGACGTGGTCTGGTCGGTGCCGGGCGCGCGGCCGAGGCCGAGGTCGATGCGCCCCGGATACAGCGACGCGAGCGTGCCGAACTGCTCGGCGATCACGAGCGGCGCGTGGTTCGGCAGCATGATGCCCCCCGAGCCGACGCGGATCGTCTTCGTGGCGCCCGCGACATGGCCGATCACGACGGCGGTCGCCGCGCTCGCGATGCCGGGCATGTTGTGGTGCTCGGCGAGCCAGTAGCGCTGGTAGCCCCAGCGTTCCGCGTGCTGCGCAAGGTCGACGGTGTTGCGGAAAGCCTGGGAGGCGTCTGCGCCGTCCGGAATGGGGGCGAGATCGAGTACGGAAAACGGAGTCATCGGGTGGCCTTCGAATGGGGGCGCGCGGTGATGCGCTTACGCAACAAATGCCAAGGATTTTGCCAAAGGGTTCCGGAACGTGCTTGCGACGCGCCGATACCCATGCGCCTTTCAGGGATGCCCGGGCGATTGGATCATTGTTGCAAAAATAAAGCTAATCCCCAAAGAATTACCAATCTTTACGGCGATTGGATGTGAATCCGCATCGACCTACAAATTTGCACGAAACGTTTGATTTTCAAGACTGCAATACGCTTGCAAAGCGCTTACGCTAACGTGAACGCGGTTGCGCCCAAATGGTTCTCCTGCAGCACAGCTTTGCCGGAATTGCACCAGTCCGTTTCTCGTAGTGCCGAGCGCGGGATGCCGCAGGCTGCTAAAATCCGGCGCCTGCCCATGTTGTGCCGATGCTAGCCATTCGAGTCTTCCCGCATCCCGTCCGGGCGGCGCGCGAAGATGCGCCACGCGAAGCCGGGCATGGTCGTACCCGAAGAATGGGTCATGCCTCCCCCATACACAGACGCTGCTGGAACAAGGAGTCGGGTCGTGCCCGCGTTCGTCGTTGTCGGAATACCGCATCACGCTGAATCACGCTCAAGCGTTCTCCGTGGCGTTCAGGTCGCCGGGAGGCGTTGCGCATGACGCAAACCGCAACGCTGCTCGACTGGCTCCTGATCGTGTTCACGCTGGCCGCAGCCGGCTATGCGCTCGTCGCCGCGTTCGCGCCGCGGCCGCGCACGCCGCGCACGGCCGCGCGCGACGGCTTCGATCCGGTCAGCGTGCTCAAGCCGCTGTGCGGCGCGGAGCCGCACCTGTACGAAAACCTCGCGACGTTCTGCGAGCAGCGGCATCCGCGGTATGAAGTGCTGTTCGGCGTCCAGTCGGCGGCCGATCCGGCCATTGCCGTCGTCGAGCGGTTGCGCGCCGACTATCCGGAGTGCGACATCACGCTGGTGGTCGATTCGCGCGTGCACGGCAAGAACCTGAAGGTCAGCAACCTGATCAATCTCGCCGGGCGCGCGAAGTACGGCCGGATCGTGATCGCGGACAGCGACATCGCGGTGAAGCCCGACTATCTGGAGCGCGTGACGGCACCGCTCGCCGATGCGTCGGTCGGTGTCGTCACGTGCCTGTATCATGCGCGCAGCGTCGGCGGGTTCTGGACGCGGATCGGCGCGCAGTTCGTCGACGCCTGGTTCGCGCCGTCGGTGCGGATCACGCACCTCGGCCGCTCGAGCCGCTTCGGCTTCGGCGCGACGCTCGCGCTGACGCGCGACACGCTCGACCGGATCGGCGGTTTTCTCGCGCTGAAGGACGAGCTGGCCGACGATTTCTGGCTTGCCGAGCTGCCGCGCCGCCTCGGGCGGCGCACCGTGCTGTCGGAAGTCGAGGTCGCGACCGACGTGATCGAACCGTCGTTCGGGCCTTTGTGGCACCGCGAGACGCGCTGGCTGCGCACGATCCGTTCGCTGAACCCGGCCGGCTTCGCGTTCCTGTTCATTACGTTTACCGTGCCGTGGCTCGCGATCGGCGCGGCACTTGCGCTGCGTCTCGATGGCACCTTCGCCGGCACGCTGGCGGGCGGGGCGGCCGTGGTCGGCGCATTCGGGCGGCTGGTGCTGCACGCACGCGGCGAGGACGGCTGGCGCGCGTTCTGGCGCGATCTGCCGCTCGTCGCGGTACGCGACACGCTGCTCGCGCTCGAGTGGCTCGCGGCCGCGTTCGGCACGCACGTCGTGTGGCGCGGTGCAAGGATGACGGTCGTCGGCGGCGAACGCGCGACGGCGGTGGAAGCGGTGGACGGCCGCTAGGGCCGTTCCCGATCGAACCCGGCCCGAGGGCCGAGACGCGTTGCGCGGCGAGGCCGCGCGGCGCGACATGACAGAGAGGCGGGCGCCGGCAGGGCGGCCCGCGGTTTATTGACTGAATCGTTGTAACGAATCGAACTATGCAGGCTACCGGAGCACTCATGAAAACGCTGTTCTTGCAGGCCCCTTCGTATGACGGCTTCGACGGCGGAGCCGGCTCGCGCTATCAGGCGAAGCGCGAAATCCGTTCCTTCTGGTATCCGACGTGGCTCGCACAGCCGGCCGCGCTCGTGCCGGGCAGCCGCGTCCTCGATGCGCCGGCCGACGGTCTGTCGGTCGAGGAAACGCTGAAGATCGCGAACGACTACGACCTCGTGATCATCCACACGAGCACGCCGTCGTTCCCGACCGACGCGATGTTCGCGCAGGATCTGAAGAAGATGAAGCCGTCGATGCTGGTCGGCATGGTCGGCGCGAAGGTGATGGTCGATCCGCACAACTCGCTCACGGCGAGCGAGGCAATCGACTTCGTGTGCCGCGAGGAATTCGACTACACCTGCAAGGAAATCGCCGAAGGCAAGCCGTTCCCCGAGATCAAGGGCTTGAGCTGGCGCGCGAAGGACGGCTCGATCGAGCACAACGAAGCGCGTCCGATCCTCGAGAACATGGACGAACTGCCGTTCGTCGCGCCCATCTACAAGCGCGACCTGAAGATCGACAACTACTTCATCGGCTACCTGAACTACCCGTACGTATCGATCTACACGGGCCGCGGCTGCAAGTCGCGCTGCACGTTCTGCCTGTGGCCGCAGACGGTCAGCGGCCATCGCTACCGCACGCGCTCGGTCGAGAACGTGCTCGCGGAAGCGAAGTGGATCCGCGACAACATGCCGGAAGTGAAGGAACTGATGTTCGACGACGACACCTTCACCGACGACCTGCCGCGCGCCGAAGCCATCGCCATCGGTCTGGGCAAGCTCGGCATGACGTGGTCGTGCAACGCGAAGGCCAACGTGCCGTACAAGTCGCTCAAGGTCATGAAGGAAAACGGCCTGCGCCTGCTGCTGGTCGGCTTCGAATCCGGCGACGACCAGATCCTCGTGAACATCAAGAAGGGCGTGCGCACCGATTTCGCGCGCCGCTTCAGCGCGGACTGCAAGAAGCTCGGCATCAAGATCCACGGCACCTTCATTCTCGGCCTGCCGGGCGAGACGCAGGAAACCATCAAGAAGACGATCGAGTACGCGAAGGAAATCAATCCGCACACGATCCAGGTCTCGCTCGCCGCGCCGTATCCGGGCACGACGCTCTACAAGCAGGCCGTGGAAAACGGCTGGATGGAAGAGAACAAGACCATCAACCTGGTGAGCAAGGAAGGCGTGCAGCTCGCGGCGATCGGCTACGCGCATCTGTCGCGCGACGAGATCTATCACCACCTCGAGCAGTTCTATCGCCAGTTCTACTTCCGTCCGTCGAAGATCTGGGAAATCGTCCGCGAGATGCTGACGAGCTGGGACATGATGAAGCGCCGCCTGCGCGAAGGTGTCGAGTTCTTCCGCTTCCTGCGTGCACACGAGGCCTGATTCGTGGCGACGCAGCGGGCGGCGCGGGCGCTGATCTTCACCGCGGACGACTTCGGGCTGCACCCGCGCGTCAACGCGGCGGTCGAGCGTGCGCACCGCGACGGCGTGCTGAACGCCGCGAGCCTGATGGTCGGCGCGCCCGCCGCGCAGGATGCGATCGAACGCGCGCGGCGGCTGCCGTCGCTCGCGGTCGGCCTGCATCTCGTCCTCGCGGACGGGCCGGCCACGCTGCCCGCGCATGAGATTCCCGCGCTCGTCGGCCCCGGCGGGCGCTTCGGCGACGCGATGGCGAAGGATGGCTGTCGCTTTTTCTTCCTGCCGCACGTGCGTGCGCAGTTGCGCCGCGAAATCCGCGCGCAGTTCGACGCGTTCGCGGCGAGCGGTTTGCCGCTCGACCACGTGAACGCGCACAAGCATTTCCACCTGCATCCGACCGTGCTGTCGCTGATCATCGAGATCGGCCGCGACTACGGGCTGCGCGCGGTGCGGCTGCCGTACGAGACGACCGCGCCCGCGCTGCTCAAGCCGTGGATCGCGCTGGTGCGCGCGCGGCTCGACCGTGCGGGGCTCGCGCACAACGACTACGTGGTCGGGATCGAACACACGGGCGCGATGGACGAGGCCGTGCTGCTCGACGCGCTCGCGTCGCTGCCGCCGGGTGTCGGCGAGATCTATTGCCATCCGGCCGAGGCCGGCGACGGCCCGATCACGCCGACGATGGCCGGCTACCGTCCGGTCGACGAACTGGATGCGCTGCTGTCGCCGCGCGTCGCGGCCGCGCTGAAGTCTTCGGGCGTCGCGACCGGCGGTTTTGCCGACGTGTTCGGCCAGCCCGCGGCACGGCGGGGCGCGCATGCGCCGCGCGCACCGGGAGCGCAGCCGTCATGACCAAGTGGATCAAGTGGCTCGGCTGGCCGATCGGCATCGGCATCCTGCTCGCGCTGGGGCTGCACGAAGGCGTCGGCGACGTGTCGCAGATGCTCGCGCGCGCCGGTTACGCGCTGCTGTGGCTCGTGCCGTTCCATGCGCTGCCGTTGCTGCTCGATGCGTACGCGTGGCACCTGCTGCTCGACCGGCGCAGTTCGCTGCCGTTCCTGTGGTGGATCGCGACCGTGCGCGAGGCCGTGAACCGGCTGCTGCCCGTGGTCGGGATCGGCGGCGAGCTGGTCGGCATCCGGCTCGCGCGCTGGCAGGTGCCCGACGCGAGCCGCGTGACGGCGTCGGTGATCGTCGAGGTGCTCGTGACGATCGTCGTCCAGTATGCGTTCGCCGCGCTCGGCCTCGTGCTGCTGCTCGCGACGACGGACAACATGGGCGGCGGCACGATCGGCCTCGCGCTGCTGCTGACGCTGCCGCTGCCCGTGCTCGGCGTCGTGCTGATGCGCCGCGGCGGCATCTTCCACGCGATCGAGCGTTTCGCGGGCCGCCTGCTCGGCGATTCGCACCGGCTGCTGCAGGGCGTCGACGGCCGCCGGCTCGACGCCGACATCGACGGGCTGATGTCGCGCACGGGCCTGCTGTTCAGCGCGTTCTTCTGGCAACTGGCCGGTTATGTGCTCGGCGCGCTCGAGATCTACTGGGCGCTCGCGCTGCTCGGCCATCCGGTGTCGATCGGCGGCGCGATCGCGATCGAGGCAATGACGCAGGCCGTGCGGCATGCGGCGTTCATGGTGCCGGGCGGCCTCGGCGTGCAGGAGGCGACCGTCGTGCTGCTCGCGCAGATGTTCGGCGTCGACCGCGAGACCGCGCTGTCGCTTGCGCTGGTCAAGCGCGGCCGCGAGGTGCTGTTCGGCTGCCTGGCGCTTGGTTCGTGGCAGCTCGCCGAACTTGTGCGCACGCGCCGCCGCGTCAATGTGCCGCCGGCCGTGCCGCGCGCGCCGCACGCGGCGAGCCGCGTGACCGAATCCGAAACTGAAACCGAAACGACGCATTGAACACGAGACGGGCCGCGCGCCCGTCTCGCGCTTTTGGCGCCGCACGGGTATGCTTGCCGCGTGTTTTCTCGACGTGCATTTCTTCCGATGATTTTCCGTTTCCGGCTGCTTCCCATGACGATGCTGGCCGCCGCGCTGGCGCTGACTGGCTGCGACGACAAGCAAGGTAACCTCGACGTGCAACGCATCAGGGACTTCTTCAATGCGATCAAGCCCGCGCCGCTGCTGCTGAAGGGGCTGAAGGTCGGCGAATCGACCGAGGCCGACGTGCGCGGCACGATGGGCAAGCCCGAGACCGAGCGCGAGTTCACCGACGGCTCGAAGCGCCTCGAATATCCGCGCGGCCCGATGGGCAACCAGACGTGGTTCGTCGATCTCGATGCGAACGGGCGCTATACGGGCGCGACGCAGGTGCTGACCGCCGAGAATTTCGCGAAGGTGCGCCCCGGGATGAACGAGGACGAGGTGCGGCGCCTGCTCGGCAAGCCCGGCGACATCGCGCAGTACCCGCTGAAGCCCGAGACGGTCTGGAGCTGGCGCTGGCTCGAGGACGGCGTCAACACCGACGCGTTCTTCAATGTCCATTTCGGCCCGGACGGGCTTGTCTATACGACCTCGCGCTCCGACATCCTGAAGGGACGGTAAACCGTCGCCGGCGCTATATCGAAAAAGCGACCGGAAAATTGCAAAAAGTCCGCTTCCCTGAGTGTCATCCGACTGTCAGGAAGCGGCTTTTTTCCTTTTGAAACAGCGGAGTAGATTGCGTCGCAAATGATGGGACGGGTTGTTGCGATGCAGCAATCGCGCGCAAGGTGATTTGAGGCAATCAATTTCGCTTGCGACTATCCGCGTCAACCCGGCGCGGGACAGGCATACGCGCCGGCATCCATTCCAACTCTGGAGACGCGCGTGTTCCTTTACGGCTTTGGTCCTGTCCTCTGGGCTGGCACCGTGCAGACCATCGAGCTGTCGGTGCTGTCGCTCGCCACTGCGGTGGTGCTGGGGCTGATCGGCGCGGTGGCGAAGCTGTCGCCCAACCGGGTGCTGCGAGCGATCGCGACCGGTTATACGACGCTGATCCGCTCGGTGCCCGATCTTGTCCTGATGCTGCTGCTGTTCTACAGCATCCAGATCTGGCTGAACCAGTTCACCGACCTCGTCGGCTGGGACCAGATCGACATCGACCCGTTCGTGGCCGGCGTGCTGACGCTCGGCTTCATTTACGGCGCGTATTTCACCGAGACCTTTCGCGGCGCGTTCCTGTCGGTGCCGCGCGGCCAGCTCGAGGCGGGTGCCGCGTACGGGATGAGCGGCGCGCGCGTGTTCGCGCGGATCATGTTTCCTCAGATGATGCGCTTTGCTCTGCCCGGGATCGGGAACAACTGGCAGGTGCTCGTGAAGGCCACCGCGCTGGTGTCGATCATCGGCCTTGCGGACGTCGTGAAGGCCGCGCAGGACGCCGGCAAGAGCACGTTCAACATGTTCTTCTTCATCCTCGTCGCGGCGCTGATCTATCTCGCGATCACGACCGTTTCCAACCTCGTGCTGATTCAGCTCGAGAAGCGTTATTCCATGGGCGTGCGGCACGCAGAACTATGATCGAGATCCTCCAGGAATTCGGCAAGGCGTTCCTTTACTGGGACGGCCAGCGCCTCTCCGGCCTCACGGTGACGCTGTGGCTGCTCGTTGCGTCGATTTCGCTCGGCTTCGTGTGCGCGGTGCCGCTCGCGGTCGCGCGCGTGTCGAGGAAGAAGTGGGTGTCGATGCCCGTGCGGTTCTACACGTACGTGTTCCGCGGTACGCCGCTCTACGTGCAGTTGCTGCTGATGTACACGGGCATGTACAGCCTCGAGTTCGTGCGTTCGCACTCGCTGCTCGACGCGTTCTTCCGCAGCGGCTTCAACTGCGCGATTCTCGCGTTCGCGCTGAACACCTGCGCGTACACGACCGAGATCTTCGCGGGGGCGATCCGCGCGATCCCGCACGGCGAGGTCGAGGCTGCGCGTGCGTACGGGATGACGCCGTTCACGATGTATCGCCGCGTGATCCTGCCGTCGGCGCTGCGTCGTGCGCTGCCGCTGTACAGCAACGAGGTGATCCTGATGCTGCACGCGACGACCGTGGCGTTCACGGCGACCGTGCCCGACATCCTGAAGGTCGCCCGCGACGCCAATTCCGCGACCTACATGGCGTTCCAGTCGTTCGGAATCGCCGCGCTGATCTATCTTGCGGTATCTTTCGCACTCGTCGCGGCGTTTCGCCGTGCGGAGCGCCACTGGCTTGCGTATCTCGCAGCCGGCCGTCATTGATTTCACTTCGAGGAGAGCCAGTTGGCCGAGATCACTCAAACGAGCGCTTCCGCTTCCACCAAGCTTGCGGCGGTCGATATCCACAAGCGCTACGGCGACAACGAGGTGCTCAAGGGCGTGTCGCTGAACGCGAAGGCCGGTGACGTCATCAGCATCATCGGCGCGAGCGGCTCGGGCAAGAGCACGTTCCTGCGCTGCATCAATTTTCTCGAGCGGCCGAATGCGGGGCAGATCGTCGTCGACGGCGAGACCGTGCGCACCAAGACCGACCGGGCTGGCGCGCTCGAAGTCGCCGATCACAAGCAATTGCAGCGCATCCGCACGAAGCTCGCGATGGTGTTCCAGCACTTCAACCTCTGGGCGCACATGAACGTGCTCGAGAACGTGATGGAAGCGCCGTTGCACGTGCTCGGCATTTCGAAGAAGGAAGCCGAGGATCGTGCGCGCGAGTACCTGGAGAAGGTCGGCTTGCCGCCGCGCGTCGAGAAGCAGTATCCGTCGCACCTGTCGGGCGGCCAGCAGCAGCGTGTCGCGATTGCGCGCGCGCTCGCGATGCATCCGGACGTGATGCTGTTCGACGAACCGACGTCGGCGCTCGACCCGGAGCTCGTGGGCGAAGTGCTGAAGGTGATGCAGAAGCTCGCCGAGGAAGGCCGCACGATGATCGTCGTCACGCACGAGATGGGCTTCGCGCGCAACGTGTCGAACCACGTGATGTTCCTGCATCAGGGGCGGACCGAGGAAGAGGGCGATCCGAAGGAGGTGCTGGTGCGCCCGCAGAGCGAGCGGCTGAAGCAGTTCCTGTCGGGCAGTCTCAAGTAACGCGACAGGGCGGGTTTCATACGTGGTACCGGTGTCTCGTCCCGCAGGCGCCACCCGCACGACGCAGGTGGCGATCGTTGCATTGCCGCCCGTGTCGATGTCGGGCGTGGGCCCGATCGTCGATGCGTTGAATCTTGCGAACGAGATCGACGGGCGGTTGCTGTATCGCTGGCAGGTCTGTTCGTGGGACGGGCGGCCGGTGCCGCTCGCGGGCGGTGCGCAGTGGCATGCCGATGCGGCGTTCAACGATGCGATCGCGTGCGACTGGCTGATCGTCGTCTCCGAGCGGTTCCAGCAGTTTGCCGATTACCGGCTCTTTCTCGCGAGTCTCGCGCGGGTCGGGCAGCGTACGCCGCTCGTCACCGGCATTCACCACGGCGTGTGGTGGCTCGCGATGGCCGGGCAGCTTTCAGGGTATCGCGTGAGCGTGAACTGGGAGACGTATCAGCAGTTCGCCGAGCAGTTCGAGCGGTCGATCGTCACGCAGCAGATCTTCGAGATCGATCGCGATCGGGCGACCTGTGCCGGCGGGCAGACCACCGTTGATTTCATGCTGGCCGTGATTGGCCGGGAACATGGTGTCGATCTCGCCGAGAGAATTGCCGATGCGCTCGGTGCGGGGACGTTGCGGAGCGGTGAGGAACGCCAGCGGATTCCTTTTGTGACCGCGCCCGGCGAGCGGCATCCTCAGTTGAACGATGCGTTGCTGCTGATGGAAGCCAATGTCGAGGATCCGTTGACGACCGATGAGATCGCCGAATTGGTCGGCGTTTCGCGCCGACAGTTGGAGCGGTTGTTTCGGCAGTATCTTGGGGCGATGCCGTCGAAGTATTACCTCAATCTTCGGTTGCTCAAGGCTCGGACGCAGTTGCAGCGCACGAGCAAATCCGTCGTGCAGGTGAGTCTTGCATGTGGGTTCTCTTCTGCTGCGCATTTTTCCAATGCTTATCGGGAGAGGTTCGGGGTGACGCCTCGGGAAGATCGGCGAGCCTGGCTCGAGAAGCAGACCGGGAGTGAGCCTCGCGGGGGCGCGCTGGTTGAGAGGGGGGGGAAGGATTGATTCGTGGTTCGCTTGCGTTTGTCGTGAAGCACCTGTGATCGTGTCGGTCTATTAGCGTCGCCCCTGCGCGGGGCGGCGGTTACTTTTCTTTGTCTTGCCAAAGAAAAGTAACCAAAAGAAAGGCGCTCGGACAACGCATGACTTCCCGGTGCCATGGCCTTCTGAGTGGCCACCGCCTAAGTGTCCGCGCCAGGCCAGAACCCGGAGTGGTTCGAGCAATGGTTCTGACACCACTCACCACCCAACAGAGCGGTATACCTCCCGCTAGCTCCATCCTCGCTACGCTCGGCTGCAAGGTGCTTCAGATTGTGCTGCATGCCTTCTTGCTCCTGCCGAGACATCATGCCGCCGGACACTCCCAGAATCCCCATGCTGGCCAGCTACCTTCATCGGCATTGGCTCAAGGCTGCTCCTTATTCTTTGTGATCACTCATTCATTGCTTCATTGGATTGGGGTGGGGTTGTTTCGTCAGTGGTGCTGGAGGGATGTGTCCCTGTCGGCCGAGCGAAGCGAGGGCGGAGCTAGCGGGCGGTATACCGCTTTGTTGGGTGGTGAGTGGTGTCAGAACCATTGCTCGGACCACTCCGGTTTCGTGACTGGCGCGGACACTTAGGCGAGGACCACTCAGAGGGCCACGGCACCGGGAAGTCATGCGTTGTCCGAGCGCCTTTCTTTTGGTTACTTTTCTTTGGCAAGACAAAGAAAAGTAACCGCTGCCCCGCGCAGGGGCGACGCTAATAGACCGACACGATCACAGGTGCTTCACGACAAACGCAAGCAATCAACCCAAACCCCCAAAAATACCGACACACCAAACAAGAACCCCCGCCGGGAGGGCAAAATAAAGCGGCCTATCCGCTTCCGATAGAACCCGTCGCAATTCCGCAAGACGCTTGCGTCACCCTTACCTAAACTTGATCCTGTTGAACCCTCTTACGAAACCGAAAGGAACGACCATGACGACCTCGACCGTGAACCGCCAGACATTCGACGAAGTGATGGTGCCGGTATTTTCCCCCGCCCCGTTCGTGCCGGATCGCGCAGAGGGCTCCCGCGTGTGGGACACGGCCGGCCGCGAATACGTGGATTTCGCATGCGGCATCGCGGTGACGTCCCTTGGTCACAGCCACCCGGAACTGCTGAAGGTCCTCGATGAACAAAGCCGCAAGCTCTGGCACATCGGCAACGGCTACACGAACGAGCCGGTGCTGCGCCTCGCGAAGCGCCTCGAATCGCTGACGTTCGCCGACCGCGCATTCTTCGCGAACTCGGGCGCGGAAGCGAACGAAGCCGCACTGAAGCTCGCGCGCCGAGTCGCGTTCGATCGCCACGGCGCCGATAAAGCCGAAATCATCTCGTTCGTGCAGTCGTTCCACGGCCGCACGTTCTTCACGGTCAGCGTCGGCGGCCAGCCGAAATACTCGGAAGGCTTCGGCCCCGTGCCGGCCGGCATCACGCACCTGCCGTACAACGACATCGAAGCCGCGAAGGCGGCGATCGGTCCGCAAACCTGCGCGGTGATCGTCGAACCGGTGCAGGGCGAAGGCGGCGTGATCCCGGCCGATCCGGCGTTCCTGAAGGCGCTGCGCGAAGCGTGCGACGCCAACGGCGCACTGCTGATTTTCGACGAAGTGCAAACGGGCGTCGGCCGCACGGGCCAGTTCTACGCGTACATGGACACGGGCGTCACGCCGGACATCCTGACGACCGCGAAGGCGCTCGGCAACGGCTTCCCGATCGGCGCGATGCTGACGACGAACGAACTGGCCGCGCACTTCAAGGTCGGCGTGCACGGCACGACCTACGGCGGCAACCCGCTCGCGTCGGCGATCGCCGACAAGGTCGTCGAACTGATCGGCGACCCGGAACTGCTCGAAGGCGTGCGCGAACGTAGCGTGCGCCTGAAGGGCGCGCTCGAACGCGTCAACGCACGCTTCGGCATCTTCAAGGACATCCGCGGCAAGGGCCTGCTCGTCGGTGCCGAACTCACGGCCGCGTTCGACGGCCGCGCGAAGGACTTCGTCAATGCGGCAGCCGAGCAAGGCCTGATCATGCTGATCGCCGGCCCGAACGTGCTGCGCTTCGTCCCGTCGCTGGTGATCCCGTTCGACCTGCTCGACGAAGGCGTCAAGCGCTTCGAGAAGGCAGTCGAACAAGTGCTCGCCGCGCAGGAAGCCACCGCGCGCTGATCGGCGCACCCATCGCAGACAGGAACGACGATGCTATTTGTTCGCCCCGGCAAACTCACGGATCTCGATGCGCTCGCGCACATGGCGCGCACGGCGCAGCCGGTCCTGCACTCGCTGCCGCACGACCGCGCGGCGCTCGAAGCGCGTGTGGCGCTCTCCGAGGATTCGTTTCGCGCGGACGTCGACTTCGCCGGCGAGGAGTTCTACCTCTTCGTGCTGGAAGATTCGTCGACGGGCAAGCTGCTCGGCACGGCGAGCATCGTGGCCGCGGCCGGCTACTCGGAACCGTTCTACGCGTTCCGCAACGACGCACTGATCCACGCGTCGCGCGAGCTGCACGTGAACCGCAAGATCCACGCGCTCACGATGTCGCACGAGCTGACCGGCAAGAGCCGGCTCGCCGGCTTCTATGTCGATCCGTCGCTGCGCGGCGACGCGGCCGCGCACCTGATCTCGCGCGCACGGATGATGTACATCGCCGCGAACCGCCGCCGCTTCACGCCCGAAGTGTTCACGCTGCTGCTCGGCGTGAGCGACGGCAACGGCGCATCGCCGTTCTGGGAAGCGGTGGGCCGCAAGTTCTTCGGCCGCGACTTCACCGACGTCGACATCGCGTCGGGCGGGCGCAGCCGCACGTTCATCGCGGAAGTGATGCCGGCCTATCCGCTCTACGTGCCGCTGCTGCCGGAAGCCGCGCAGCGCGTGCTCGGCGAGCCGAACGAGACGGCACTGCTCGCGTACGACATCCATCTCGAGGAAGGCTTCGAGCCCGACCGCTTCGTCGACATCTTCGACGCGGGCCCGGTGCTGACCGCGCAGGTCGACCGCACCGCGTGCGTGAAGCACGGCGCCGAGCGCACCGTGCGCGAAGCCGCGCGCGAGCAGGGCGACGTCGCGTACATGGTGTCGACGGGCAGCGGCGAATCGTTCCGCTGCGTGCTGACCGACTTGCCGGGCGAGACGGGTGACGCGCCGCTGGCCGGCGACGTGCGCGCGGCGCTCGACGTGAAGGACGGCGATGTCGTGCGCTGCGTGCCGCTGCACCGCCGCGACGATGAAGATTTGAAGGGAGACGCAGCATGATCGTTGTTCGGGTCGTACAAACGGGCGACGTCGATGCGCTCGTGTCGCTCGCGAAGGAAACCGGGCCGGGCCTGACCACGTTCAAGCCCGACCGCGACGCGCTTGCCGCGCGCATCGAACGCACGCGCCGCACGCTCGCGGGCGAGGCCGAGCCCGGCGAGGCCGGCTACTTCTTCGTGATGGAAGAATCGAAGACGGGCGACATCGCGGGCGTGTGCGGAATCGAGTCGCAGGTCGGCCTCGAACAGCCGTTCTACAACTACCGCGTGAGCACGGTCGTGCACGCGAGCCAGGAGCTCGGCGTGTGGACGCGGATGTCCGCGCTGAACATCTCGCACGACCTGACCGGTTATGCGGAGGTGTGCTCGCTGTTCCTCAGCCCGCGCTATCGCACGGGCGGCGTCGGCGGCCTGCTGTCGCGCTCGCGCTTCATGTTCATCGCGCAGTTCCGCGACCGTTTCCCGGAACGCATCTGCGCGGAATTGCGCGGCCACTTCGACGAAGACGGCACGTCGCCGTTCTGGCGCGCGGTCGGTTCGCACTTCTACCAGATCGATTTCAACGCGGCCGACTATCTCAGCTCGCACGGCCGCAAGTCGTTCCTCGCGGAACTGATGCCGCGCTACCCCGTGTACGTCGATCTGCTGCCGCAGGACGCGCAGGATGCGGTCGGCCTCACGCACCGCGACACGCTGCCCGCCCGCAAGATGCTCGAGGCGGAAGGGCTGCGCTACCAGAATCACGTCGACATCTTCGACGCGGGCCCCGTGCTCGAATGCCACGTGAACGACCTGCGCACCGTGCGCGAGAGCGTCGTCGTGCCGGTCGCGATCGGCGTGCCTGACGCGGGAGGCGAGCGCCCGCCGACGTCGCTGGTGTCGAACACGTCGCTCACCGATTTCCGCGTCGGCGTCGCGCCGGGCGTGGTCACGAACGGCGCGTTCGTGCTGTCGGCCGACGATGCCGCCGCGCTCGACGTGAAGGCCGGCGATCCGGTCCGCGTGCTGCCGCTCAAAGTCAAACAGGGATAAACGAACCATGACGGAACTCTTCATCGACGGCGCCTGGGTCGCAGGCTCGGGCCCCGTCTTCGCTTCGCGCAACTCGGGCACCGACGAAATCGCGTGGCAGGGTGAAAGCGCGTCGGCGGCCGACGTCGACCGCGCGGTTGCGAGCGCGCGCCGCGCATTCGCCGGCTGGTCGGCGCTCGACTTCGAATCGCGCTGCGCGATCGCCAAGCGCTTCGCGGCATTGCTCAACGAACGCAAGGAAGCGATCGCGACCGCGATCGGCCGCGAGACGGGCAAGCCGCTGTGGGAAGCGCGCACCGAAGTCGCGTCGATGGCCGCGAAGGTCGGCATTTCGATCCAGGCGTACCAGGAACGCACGGGCGAGAAGCGCCAGGACATGGCCGACGGTGTCGCGGTGCTGCGCCACCGTCCGCACGGCGTCGTCGCGGTGTTCGGCCCGTACAACTTCCCCGGCCATTTGCCGAACGGCCATATCGTGCCCGCGCTGATCGCCGGCAACGCGGTGGTGTTCAAGCCGTCGGAGCTTGCGCCGGGCGTTGCGCGTGCGACAGTCGAGGTGTGGAAGGAAGCCGGGCTGCCGGACGGCGTGCTGAACCTCGTGCAGGGCGAGAAGGACACGGGCATCGCGCTCGCGAATCATCGGCAGATCGACGGGCTGTTCTTCACGGGCAGCTCGGACACCGGCACGCTGCTGCACAAGCAGTTCGGCGGCCGTCCGGAAATCGTGCTCGCGCTCGAGATGGGCGGCAACAACCCGCTCGTGATCGGCGAAGTCGAGGACATCGACGCGGCCGTGCATCACACGATCCAGTCGGCGTTCCTGTCGGCCGGCCAGCGCTGCACGTGCGCGCGCCGCATCTTCGTGCCGCAGGGCGCGTTCGGCGACCGCTTTCTCGCGCGCTTCGCCGACGTCACGTCGAAGATCACGGCCGACGTGTTCGACGCCGATCCGCAGCCGTTCATGGGCGCGGTGATCTCGGCCCGCGCGGCCGCGAAGCTCGTCGACGCGCAGTCGCGCCTGATCGAGCAGGGTGCGAAGCCGATCATCGCGATGACGCAGCGCGATCCGCGCCTCGGTTTCGTGAACGCGGCGATCGTCGACGTGACGGGGGTGGCCAGCCTGCCCGACGAAGAGCACTTCGGCCCGCTCGCGCAGATCGTGCGCTACGCGACGTTCGACGAAGCGATCGAGCGCGCGAACGACACGGCGTTCGGCCTGTCCGCCGGCCTGCTCGCCGACGACGCGCACGCATGGGAACACTTCCGCCGCACGATTCGCGCCGGGATCGTCAACTGGAACCGGCCGACCAACGGCGCGTCGTCCGCCGCGCCGTTCGGCGGCACGGGCCGCTCGGGCAACCATCGCCCGAGCGCGTACTACGCGGCCGACTATTGCGCGTTTCCGATGGCGTCGGTGGAAAGCACGCAACTGACCTTGCCCGCGAGCCTGTCGCCGGGCCTGCATTTCTGATCGAGGGAGCGACGATGAACGCACAAGAAGCCAATTTCGACGGACTCGTCGGCCCGACCCACAACTACGCCGGGCTGTCGTTCGGCAACGTGGCGTCGCTCAACAACGAGAAGTCGGCCGCGAATCCGAAGGCCGCCGCGAAGCAGGGGCTGCGCAAGATGAAGCAGCTCGCGGATCTCGGTTTCGCACAGGGCGTGCTGCCGCCGCAGGAGCGGCCGTCGCTGCGCCTGCTGCGCGAGCTCGGCTTCTCGGGCAAGGACGCGGACGTGATCGCGAAGGCCGCGAAGCAGGCGCCCGAACTGCTGGCCGCGGCGAGCTCGGCATCGGCGATGTGGACCGCGAACGCGGCCACCGTCAGCCCGTCGGCCGACACGAGCGACGGCCGCGTGCACTTCACGCCGGCGAACCTGTGCAGCAAGCTGCATCGCGCGATCGAGCACGACGCGACGCGCCGCACGTTGTCGACGCTGTTCGCCGATCCCGCGCACTTCGCGGTGCACGAAGCGCTGACGGGCACGCCGGCGCTCGGCGACGAAGGCGCGGCGAACCACACGCGCTTTTGCGCCGAATACGACAAGCCGGGCATCGAGTTCTTCGTGTACGGCCGCGCGGAGTACCGCCGCGGCCCCGAGCCGAAGCGCTTCCCGGCACGCCAGACCTTCGAGGCGAGCCGCGCGGTCGCGCATCGCCACGGGCTCGCCGAAGAAGCGACGGTGTACGCGCAGCAGGATCCGGACGTGATCGACGCGGGCGTGTTCCACAACGACGTGATCTCGGTCGGCAACCGCGACACGCTGTTCACGCACGAGCGCGCGTTCGTCAACAAGCAGGCGATCTACGACACGCTGACCGCCGCGCTCGACGCACGCGGCGCGCGCCTGAACGTGATCGAGGTGCCCGAGGCCGCCGTGAGCGTGAACGATGCGGTGACGTCGTATCTGTTCAACAGCCAGCTGCTGTCGCGCGCGGACGGTTCGCAGGTGCTCGTCGTGCCGCAGGAATGCCGCGAGAACGCGAACGTCGCGGCCTATCTCGACCGTCTCGCGGCCAGCAACGGCCCGATTCACGACGTGCTCGTGTTCGACCTGCGCGAAAGCATGAAGAACGGCGGCGGCCCCGCGTGCCTGCGCCTGCGCGTCGTGCTGAACGAAGCCGAGCGCGCGGCCGTCACGTCGAACGTGTGGATCAACGACACGCTGTTCACGTCGCTCGACGCATGGATCGACAAGCACTATCGCGATCGCCTCGCGCCGGAAGACCTCGCCGATCCGGCGCTGCTCGACGAATCGCGCACGGCGCTCGACGCGCTCACGCAGATCCTGCGCGTCGGGTCGCTGTATGACTTCCAGCGCTGACGCACCGATGTCCGCCGCCGCGCCGCTCGACGACTTTCTCGCGTTCACGCTGGCCGGCGGCGCGCCGGCCGTGAAGGACGGCGCCTGCGCGGGCGGCGCGGTGCGCTGGTCATGGCTCGGCGACGGGCTGCTCGCGCTCGAACCGGCGGCGGCCGCCGACGCGGCGCGTGCGAGCGTGCTCGTGTCGGCCGGCGTGCACGGCGACGAGACGGCGCCGATCGAACTGCTGTCGATGCTCGTGCGCGATCTCGCGTCGGGCGCGCTGCCGCTCGCGTGCCGGCTGCTCGTCGTGCTCGGCAACGTGCCGGCGATGCGGGCCGGCGAGCGTTATCTCGACGACGACCTGAACCGCCTGTTCAGCGGTCGTCACGCGCAGGTGCCCGCAAGCCGCGAAGCGCCGCGCGCCGCGCAGCTCGAAGCGGCCGCTGCCGCGTTCTTCGCGGCGGCGCCTCCGGACGGCGCGCGCTGGCACATCGACATGCATACGGCAATCCGCGCGTCGGTGTTCGAGCAGTTCGCGCTGCTGCCGCACACGGGCACGCCGCCGACGCGCACGATGGTCGAATGGCTCGGCGATGCGCGCATCGCGGCCGTGTTGCTGCATACCGCGAAGGGCAACACGTATTCGCATTTCACGGCCGAGCACTGCGATGCGTTGGCGTGCACGCTGGAACTCGGCAAGGTGCGCCCGTTCGGCCAGAACGACCTGACACGCTTCGCGCCGACCGATCGTGCGGTGCGCAAGCTGGTGTCGGGAGCGTCGGCCGGGCATCCGCCGGGCAGCGATCCGCAGGACGATGCCGCGCTGCCGCGCGTGTTCACGGTGATCGACCAGATCACGAAGCAGAGCGACGCGCTCGAACTGTTCGTCGCGGCCGACGTCGCGAACTTCACCGCGTTCGCGCGCGGCACGGTGCTCGCGCAGGACGGCGACTACCGCTACACGGTGACGCACGACGAGGAACGGATCGTGTTCCCGAACCCGAGCGTGAAGCCGGGCCTGCGTGCGGGCCTGCTCGTCATCGACACGACACGCGAGACGATCGCGGCGCTCGTCTGACCCATCGACGCGGCCGCGGAGCAGTGCGGCCGCGCTTGCGTATTTGCGACATCGTCTTGCAAGTTCCGCGGCCGGCCCGGCCGGCGTCGTGTGCGCACCGCAGCATCGCGCGCCGACGGCCGCTTTGCCATACCGGGCCGCGCGGATTGGTACAATCGCGGCCTTGCGGCTGTTGCGCCGCATCACGGCGCGGTAGCCGCATTGTCCTGGTCATCTGGCCCTGCAATGATGTACGTGCCCGTAGTTCTGGAACATTCGAGTATCGAGGAGAGCACCTGATGAAGTTGGATTGGCGTAAAGTGGCCGCGCATGCGGTGGTGGCGGCATCGGCCGTGGCGGCAGGCAGCGCGTTTGCCGCGGATCTGAAAGAGATCCGGTTCGGCGTCGAGGCCTCGTATGCACCGTTCGAATTCAAGACGCCCGACGGCAAGCTGACCGGCTTCGACATCGACATCGGCAACGCGGTGTGCGCGAAGCTGAAGACGAAGTGCGTGTGGGTCGAGAATGACTTCGACGGCCTGATCCCCGCGTTGCAGGCGCGCAAGTTCGACGCGATCAACTCGGACATGACGATCACCGACCAGCGCAAGCACGCGATCGCGTTCACCGATCCGATCTACACGATTCCGAACCAGCTGATCGCGAAGCAAGGCAGCGGCCTGCTGCCGACCCCGCAATCGCTGAAGGGCAAGCGCGTCGGCGTGCTGCAGGGCACGATCCAGGAATCGTATGCGAAGAAGAAGTGGGCGCCGGCAGGCGTCGAAGTCGTGCCGTACCAGACGCAGGATCTGGCGTATGCCGACCTGAAGTCGGGCCGTCTCGATGCGACGTTCCAGGATTCGGAAGCCGGTTCGAAGGGCTTCCTGACGAAGCCGCAGGGCCAGGGCTTTGCATTCGCGGGCGGCACGGTCAGCGATACCGAGATCCTCGGCTCGGGCGTCGGCTTCGGTCTGCGCAAGAACGACGCGGCGCTGAAGACCGCACTCGATCAGGCGCTGAAGGACCTGAAGGCCGACGGCACGATCGACAACCTCGCGAAGAAGTACTTCAGCGTGCCCGTGACGCTCAAGTAAGCGTTTCGTTTTATCGCACGATGCAGCCGGCCGCTTATGCGGCCGGTTTGCTTTTGGAGGGTGGAAACGGCGGCCGCGTCAGGCAGGAAAGAACCGGCCCAATTCGCGGGCGAGCTCGTTGAGCACGCTCATCTCCTGCTGCGTGATCTTGCGCGCGGGCTGCGCGCCCGCCCAGTCGCCGTACAGCAGCGCGACGCTCGTCGTGCCGACGCGCACGGGCAGCAGCACGAACGCGCGCGTGTCGTCGAACGCGTCGAGATACCACGCGGGCAGGCGCTTGAGCATCTTCGGTTCCTGCGCCTGCTCGATGAAGATGCCGACCGAGTTCGAGATCGCGAGATGAAACACGTCCGGCTCGAAGCGCTCGTCGAAGCGCAGCCGGTCGAGCGCCGTATCGACGCCGGGGCCGAAGCCGAGGCGCGCGGCGAACGTGCCGTCGTCGTGACGCACGAACATCACGGTGCGCGTGAACGCAAGGCCGGCCAGCAGGCTTTCCGACGCGAGCGCGAGCACCGGCGTCAGCACGTGCTCGGACGGCAGCGCGCGCAGGTCCGCGAGGCCGGCTTCGAGGCATGCCTCGGGCTCGGCCTGCGCGCGCGCGATCGCATCGGCGTTCGCGCGCAGTTCGACGATCTCGCGCATCACGGTGTCGCTCGCTTCCTCGCGCGCGAGCCGCTCGGCGATCTCGACGAGCGCGTCGGGCTCCATGTCGAGCTCGGTGCCGTAGTGCTGCGCGAGCGTCGCGATGCGCGCGTCGCGCTGCGGGCTGGCGGGCATCACGAGCGCGCTCGCGACGTCGGTCGAGCAGCGGCTCACCGCGCGCAGCCAGCGGACGCGGTCGGCCGGGCCGTCCTCGGCCGCATGGCCTGCGTTGCGGTCGTCGTCGTCGTATTCGTCGGCGCGGGCCGCGTGGTCGTCATCGGCCATCCCCGCGCGGATCACGTCGGGCAGCCGCCAGCGCGTGGCTGCCTCGAGCCCGATCTCGTCGAAGCCGACGCCGAGCACGTCGGCGCAGGCGGCCGCTTCGTCGCCGTTCAGTTCGGCCGCGCGCCGGCGGATCCGATCCCATTCGCTGTCGAGATAGCAGACCACGAGCAGCTTGCCGACCTGGCGCATCAGCGTGCAGACGACGGCTTCCTCGCCCGCGCGCAGTTCGGCGCGCTCGGTGAGCTTGCGTGCGACGCAGCCGGACAGCAGCGCCCGGTTCAGTTCGAGCTTCGCATCGATGCGCCGCGGCGTGCTGTGGTGGAAATGGTCGACGAGCTTCAGCCCGACGACCAGATGGCCGACCGCGTCCATGCCGAGCACCATCAGTGCGCGGGTCACGGTCGTGATGTTGCCGCCGAACGCCATGTACATCGCGGAGTTCGCGAGCCGCAGCACTTTCTGCGTGAGCGCGAAGTCCGACAGGACGACGCGCACGAGCGCGGTGAAGTCGAGGTCGTCGTTCTTCATCGCGGCCATCGTCGCGCGCAGCGATTCCGACAGCAGCGGGAAATCGCCGCGTTCGCTCATCCGGGCCCACAGCTTGTCGATCAATGCGGTGCGGGGCATGTGTTCGGTGATTGACATACGGATCTATCCGGTTCGCCGCGCGCGTCAGGCGGCGGCGTGCAGGTGCAGCTGGTGCGCCTCGAAGCGCCGTGCGAGCTCCTCGGACGGCAGCGCCTGGCAGACGAGCCAGCCCTGGATATGGTTGCAGCCCATCTCGGTCAGCAGCGCGCGCTGCGCCTCGGTCTCGACGCCTTCGGCGACGAGCTCGAGATCGAGCGTCTGTGCGAGGCCGACCACCGCCGACACGATCGCGCGGTCATTGCGCGACGTCAGCAGGTTCTCGACGAAACTGCGGTCGATCTTCAGCTTCGCGAGCGGGAAGCGCTGCAGGTACGCGAGGCTCGAATAGCCGGTGCCGAAATCGTCGATCGCGAAGCGGATGCCGAGATCGGTCAGCTCCTCGAGCAGCCCCTTCGCATGCGCGGGATCGTGCATCAGCAGGCTTTCGGTGATTTCGAGCACAATGCGGCGCGGGTCGATGCCCGTCAGCGCGATCGCCTCGCGCACGCTTTGCGTGAAGCGCGGGTCGCGGAACTGCTGCGGCGACACGTTGACCGCCACGTACTGGAGCGCGAGCCCCTGGCGGTCCCACGCGACGAGCTGCATGCACGCGGCCTTGAGCACCCAGTTGCCGAGGTAGTTGATCAGGCCGATCGATTCGGCGAGCGGAATGAAGGTCGCCGGCGGCACGAGGCCGTGCACCGGATGGCGCCAGCGGATCAGCGCCTCGACGCCGACCACCGCGCCCGACTGGCTGCGCGTGATCGGCTGGAAATGGAGCGAAAACTCGCCGTTGCGAACCCCGTCGTACAGGTCGGCTTCGAGCTTGAGCCGTTCGGCGTCGGCCGGATCGTCGACGGGCGCATGGAACGCGAGCGCGTTGCCGCCCGACGCCTTCGCCTGCGCGAGCGCGTGGTCGGCGCGGCGCAGCAGCGGGCTGTGGTGCTGCGCGCGATGCGGTGCGGCGCGTTCGTCGGGATAAAGCGCGATGCCGATGCTCGCGGACAGGTGCACGGTCTGCCCCTGGTACACGTAGGGCTCGCGCACCGCGGCCTGCAGCCGGCGTGCGAGCGCATCGGCGGCATTGCTCGCCTGCGTGCGGTTCGCCGCGCCGAGCACGACCGCGAACTTGTCGCTCGCGACGCGCGCGAGCCGTTCGTTCGGCGTGACGAGCGCCTTCAGCCGCTGCGCGGTTTCGCGCAGCAGCGTGTCGCCCGCGTCGTAACCGAGCGCACGGTTGATCCGCTGGTAGTCGTCGAGGTCGAGCAGCAGCAGCGCCGCGCAGGTGCCGTCCTCGTCGGCGGTCTGCTGCGCGCGCATCAGCGCCGGCACGAGCGCGGACAGGTTGTCGAGCCCCGTCATCGGATCGTGGTGCATTTCGTACGTGAGGCGCGCCTCGAGCGCGCGCCACGACGACACGTCGAACGCCGCGATCGCGAAGCCGTCGACCCCGTGGTGTCGGCTCTTGAACGCGCGGACCTCGACGTCCAGCGGGTAGGTGAGCGACTTGACGATGCACATCGTCGCCTTCTCGACCTGGCCGGAACGCGCGGCGCGCGCAAGCAGGCCTTCGAGCGCCGAGGTATCCTGTTCAGCGATCAGGTCGCGCAGCGTCAGCGTGTGAAGGTAGTCGCGGTGGTAGCCGATGAAGCGCAGGCTCGCGTCGGACACGTACAGAAAGCGCAGCTCGCGGTCGACATGGGCGAGGAAGTCCACCGTGCCGACCGTCTGTTCCAGCCAGTTGCGCACGGAGTCGTCGCGTCGCGGCGCACCGGCGCGCGCGGGCATCAGCGCGCCGCCCGACCAGGCGAAGCGGCGCAGCGTATGCAAGGCACTGCGCCAGGAGCCCTTGCGTGACGTCTGTTTCCTGTTGGCTTCCATGTTTCTCGCTGACGTGAAGGGCTGGAACCGGTTGTCCGGAAGGAATAACGGCAGACTGTGCGGAATCTTTAACCGGCCGGGCGCGGATGGCGCTGCCGCTGGGCCGGATTGTACTCGGGGCGTTCGACAGGCGAACGCCGGCGTGGCCTACATCGAGGCTGACTTTATAAGAAATGAGGACGCAGATGAAGCGAAAACTGTTGCTGGGCGCCATGGCGGCGCTGGTGGCCGGCCATGCGCTGATGGCGCAGGCGGAACTGAAGCCGGGTGCCGCGGCGCCCGACTTCACGACGCAGGCGTCGCTGGGCGGCAAGACTTACACGTACTCGCTCGCGGACGCGCTGAAGCAGGGGCCGGTGGTGCTGTATTTCTACCCGGCCGCGTTCACGAAGGGCTGCACGATCGAGGCGCATGCGTTCGCGGATGCCGTCGACCGTTACAAGGCTTACGGTGCGACCGTGATCGGCGTATCGGCAGACAATATCGACACGCTGACGAAGTTTTCGGTGAGCGAGTGCCGGAGCAAGTTCCCGGTCGCGGCCGACCCGGACGCGAAGATCATCCGTGAATACGACGCGAAGCTGCCGGCGATCGACCGCGCGAACCGCGTGTCGTACGTGATTTCGCCGGAAGGGAAGATTCTGTACGAATACACGAGCATGTCGCCCGACAAGCACGTCGAGAACACGCTGGCTGCCGTGAAGGCGTGGGCCGACGCGCATCCGAAGCAGTAAGCCCGGCGCTGCCGGCCCGGCCCGCGCCGCCGCCCGGCAGCGCGCGGCGGGCCGCTACGCGCGCAAGGCCTGCTCGATCGGCACGCTGCCGCCGACGAAGCCGACGGTTTTGCGCGAGATCCCGAGCTTGATCGCCTCGATCGCGGCCCATGCCACGTCCTGCCGCGACACCGGCGGCGCGGGGTCGAGCCACGCGTCGGTCAGTGCGATCTTGCCGACACCCGGCCCGTCCGCGAGCGGGCCCGGGCGCAGGATCACGTAGTCGACACCTGACGCGATCACGCGGTCGTCGCCTTCGCGCTTCATCTGCGAATAGTGGTGTAGCGCGTCCGGGCCGAGTTCTGGCCGGTACGCGGACAGCGAGCTGATCACCACGAGCTTCTGCGCGTTGTAGGCCAGCGCGTAGTCGGCCGCGCGGGCGACCGCGTCGCGGTCGATCTGCTCTTCTTCGGCCGCGCCGTCCGATTCGGCCGAGCCGGCCGCGTAGATCACGTGCGTGATGCCCTGGAATGCGTGCGAGAAATCGTTCGTCAGGTCGGCCTCGACGACCCTTGCGCCGGCCAGCGCATAGCCGTGCCGGCGCACCAGCGCCGTGACCTCGAACTCCGGCTGCTTGAGCAGCAGATCCGCGCAGGCCTGGCCCGTTCGGCCGGTCGCGCCAATCAGCAGTAGCTTCGTCGTCATGAAACCGCTCCTTGCTCGATGCGTCATCCTTCCAGATAGGGACGGACGACCAATATCTCAAGTGTAATGTCGATTTGCCCCGGCGGCGGGTGCGTATTAAGGGGCGTACCGGCTCGGGCATCCTGGCGCGGGCATATTGTTGCGATGGCCGTTCACGCCGTCATTCATTCACACGGATTCGGGAATGACGCGCCGACCGGCTATCATGTGCGCGATGCTTTTTTCGCCGCTACGTCATACAACGCGTCGGCCAACCGGTTGGAGTACACATGGCATTACCCCTGGACAACGTCAGCATGGCCGTGTTCTGCGACTTCGAGAACGTCGCGCTCGGCGTGCGCGACGCGAAGTACGAGAAATTCGACATCCAGCCCGTGCTGGAGCGCTTGCTGCTGAAGGGCAGCATCGTCGTGAAGAAGGCCTATTGCGACTGGGATCGCTACAAGGGCTTCAAGGCGTCGATGCACGAGGCGAGCTTCGAGCTGATCGAGATTCCGCACGTGCGCCAGTCGGGCAAGAATTCGGCCGACATCCGGCTCGTCGTGGACGCGCTCGACCTCTGCTACACGAAGTCGCACGTCGATACGTTCGTGATCATCAGCGGCGACTCGGATTTCTCGCCGCTCGTGTCGAAGCTGCGCGAGAACGCGAAGAAGGTGATCGGGGTCGGCGTGAAGAAGTCGACGTCGGACCTGCTGGTCGCCAACTGCGACGAATTCATCTTCTATGACGATCTGGTGCGCGAGCAGCAGCGCGCGCTCGCGAAGCGCGAACAGCAGCGCACGGGCAACAGCCCGGTGAAGCGGCCCGACGAGCCGTCGCGTAAGCACGAGATGGACGCGCGCAAGGCCGAGGCGATCGCGCTGGCGGTCGAGACGTTCGACGCGCTCGCGTCGGAGCGCGACGACGTCGGCAAGATCTGGGCGTCGGTGCTCAAGAGCGCGATCAAGCGCCGCAAGCCGGATTTCAACGAGTCGTACTACGGGTTCCGCGCGTTCGGCAACCTGCTCGACGAAGCGCAGGCGCGCGGCCTGCTCGAAGTGGGGCGCGACGACAAGTCGGGCGCGTTCGTGTCGCGGGCACGCCAGCAGGCGGCCGCGGACCACGCTGCGACGGCCGGTGACGGCGGCGCCGGGCACCACGGCACGCGCGCGGCGGAGCCGGCGCGGGCCGAACGCCAGTCGCGACGTCGCGGGCAGCGGGCGGAAGCGGTCGTGCACGAAAGCGTGCAGGTCGAGGCGGAGGTGGAGGAGGTGGCGGTTGCCGAGCTCGCCGACGCAGCGGCGCTCGCGCCGGTTGAAACGACCGACGCCACCGAAGCGGCCGATGCGCACGGCGACGCGAAGGATGGCCGCAAGCGCGCACGCAAGAGTGCGGCCAAGAAGGCCGGCGCGAAGAAGGGTGCCGCCGCGAAGAGCGCCGGCCGTCACGCGGCCGGAAAGCCGGACGACGCCACGCAGGGCGGGGCGAAGCACGGTGAAGGGAAGCACGCGCACGGCAAGCATGCCGACGACACGCATCGCGACGCGGAGCAGGGCGCCGAGCGGCACGCCGCAGTGACGCATGTCGAGCCGGCGGCCGGCGATTTCGGCGGCGAGGGTGCGGCCGCCCGGCCGTCGCATGACGCCGTGCCGGTTGAATCGGCTGCCGAGTCGGTTGCTGAAGCGGCGGTCGACGCGCCCGCCGACGCGAAGCCGAAGAAGCCGGCCCGCAAGGCGGCGCCGCGCGCGCGTCGTCCGCGCAAGACGGCGGCGACCACCGAGTAACGGCGGCCGGCCGGGTGTCGTCCGCAACAGGTCGGCACCCGCGCTGCGCCATACCGGCCGGCGCAACGCCGGCTGGCCCGACGCGCTAGCCGTTCAGCACGTACGGCCGGGTCATCACTTCGAGGAAGTGGCCGTCCGGATCGTCGAAATACACGCCGCGGCCGCCATTGTGGCGGTAGATGTCATCGGGTTGCCGCTTGGCCGGATCGGCCCAGTGCGGCAGTCCGCGCTCGCGAATGCGCGCGATCACGCGATCGAAGCCGGCTTCGTCGGTCAGGAACGCGTAGTGCTGCGACGTGATCTCCCCCATCGTTTCGTAGAAATCGAGCGACACGCCGTTGTCGAGCGGCACGACCAGCATCGCGCCGAACGGCGTCGGCGGCGGCAATTCCAGCAGTTCGGTGAGGAAGCGGCTCGACGCGAGCTTGTCGCGGCACCAGACGATCGTATGGTTGAGCTGGACGTCCATGGTGTGTCCCCGTGAAGGGCACGGCGGTGGGCATGGACTCACGATAGTCGATCGCCGCGCGCGGTCAAGGCGGGATCGCGCACAACGCCGTTCGGCGGCCGATGCCGTCGGCGGCGTGGCCGCATCGTTCCCGCGGTGCCGGCCATTCCTCCGCACCGCCCGCCCGTGCCCGCACGGCTTTCGCCCCGAATCGTCAGCGGAAACGATCTGGACGATCGGTGCCTTTTTCTGGAACCAAGGTCATTGGCGTGGCTTTTTGCGCCACGAAGAATCTCCCTCAATCCATCGCCGTCACCCACCGGGTGGCAAACGGGCGATGCGGAACAAGGGAGGTAGACGATGCGCTTCACGCTGAACGGGCAGCCATTCGATTTCGACGGCGATTCCGATACGCCGCTTCTGTGGGTCATTCGCGACGCGGCGAAACTGACCGGCACCAAATTCGGCTGCGGGATCGGCGCGTGCGGTGCCTGTACCGTGCACCTGGACGGCGAGGCAACGCGTTCGTGCGTGCTGCCGGTCGCGAGTGTCGCGGGCCGGTCGATCACGACGATCGAGGGGCTGTCGCACGATCGCTCGCACCCGGTGCAGCGCGCGTGGATCGAAAAGGACGTACCGCAGTGCGGCTACTGCCAGTCGGGCATGGTGATGGCTGCCGCTGCGCTGCTCGCGCAGCACCGCAAGCCGACCGACGCGCAGATCGACCAGGCCGTCACGAACCTGTGTCGCTGCGCGACCTATCAACGCATCCGCGAGGCGATCCATGTCGCGGCGGGCTGACGCGGTGCGAGCGGCGCGCGTGCCGAACGCGTCGCGGCGGATGTTCCTGAAGAGCGGCGCGGCGCTGGCGGGCAGCCTGTTGCTGCCGCTGTCGATCAGCGACGTCGTGCAGGCGGCCGGCGACGGCGCACGCTTTCGCGAGATCAACGACTGGGTGCGCGTCGATGCCGACGGCAGAACGATCATCGGCCTGTCGCAGGCGGAGGTCGGGCAGGGCGTGTACACCGGGTTGCCGCAGGTGCTGGCCGACGAGATGGATGCAGACTGGCGCAGCGTGACGGTCGAGTTCGTCACCGGGCGCGACGCGTACCGGATCCACGCGGCGAACGAGCCGCCGCAGCAGTTCGTCGGTGCATCGATGTCGGTGACGATGTTCTACACGCGGCTGCGAATCGCTGGCGCGCAGGCGCGCACGGCATTCCTGAAGGCGGGCGCTGCGCGGCTCGGCGTGCGTGCGACGCAATGCATGACGCGCGACGGCCGCGTGATCCACCTGCAGAGCGGCCGTTCGCTGTCGTACGGCGCGCTCGTCGACGACGCGGCGAAGCTCCCGCCCGAACCGAATCCTCGCCTGAAGCCCGCCTCCGCGCAT
The DNA here is from genome assembly GCF_001039005.1 of Burkholderia cepacia. Classification (GTDB taxonomy): domain Bacteria; phylum Pseudomonadota; class Gammaproteobacteria; order Burkholderiales; family Burkholderiaceae; genus Burkholderia; species Burkholderia theae. The sequence continues at coordinate 33,706 of NZ_LDWR01000046.1, read as the reverse complement.
ACGCTGATCGGCAAGGCGCTGCACAAGCTCGACGTGCCGGCCAAGGTCGACGGCAGCGCGATCTACGGCATCGACGTGCAGGTGCCCGACATGCTGGTCGGCGCACTGACGATGGCGCCGACGCTGAACGGCAAGCCCGTGGCGGTGAAGAACCGCGACGCGGTGCGCGCGATGCCGGGTGTCGTCGACGTCGTGCTCGCGAAGGATGCGGTGATCGTCGTCGCGCAGAGCTACTGGCAGGCGAAGAAGGCTTGCGACGCGGCCGACGTCGCGTGGGATGCGGGCCCGACGGCGGCATTCGACAGCGCGACGATCCTTGCGCAGTGCAAGGGCGCGCTGCAGGCCGCGCACGCGGTCGTCGCGACGACGATCGGCGAGCCCGAACGCCGTCTTGCCGAGGCCGGCACGGTCGTCGAAGCGGATTACCACACGCCGTACATCGTCCACGCGACGATGGAGCCGGTGAACGCGACCGTGCACGTGCGGGCGAACGACATCGAAGTGTGGGGGCCGGTCCAGGGGCAGGACAAGGTGCGCTGGGCGCTGTCGTCGCTGTTCGGCGTGCCGGCGGATCGGGTCGTCGTCAATACGACGTTTCTCGGCGGCAGCTTCGGCCGCAAGTACGTGCCCGACTTCGTCGTGCACGCGGCCGTTGCGTCGAAGGCGGTTGGCCGTCCGGTGAAGGTGATCCGTTCGCGCGAGGACGATATCCGGCACGGCTTCTATCGGCCGTGCGCGTCCGCGCGCCTGCGCGCGGTGCTCGGCAGCGACGGGCTGCCGGTCGCGCTGCATGCGCGCGTCGCCGGGCATTCGCTATACGCGGCGATCAAGCGCGACATGTACGAGAAGGCCGGCGGCTGGGACGAGACGATGCTCGACGGTCTCTACGACCTCTGCTACGACGTGCCGAACCTGCTCGTCGATTCGGTCACGGTGATGCAGCCGATCCCGGTCAGCTTCATGCGCAGCGTCGGCAGCACGTCGAGCGTGTTCTTTCTCGAAAGCTTCGTGAACGAGCTCGCGCACACCGCGCAGGCCGACCCGGTGCAATACCGGCGCGCGCTGCTCAGGCACGACCCGCTCGCGCTACGCGTGCTCGATGCGACGGCCGCGCGCGCGAACTGGTTCGGCCGCGCGCCGGCGGGCGTGTCGCGCGGTGTCGCGTATTCGCTGTACACCGGGCGCGGCGGCGCGTTCAGCACCTACGTCGCGACGATCGCAGACGTGCGCGTGACGGGCGGCAAGGTGAGTCTCGAGCGGATCGTGTGCGGCATCGACTGCGGCCGCCCGATCAATCCGCTGCTGATCCGCGAGATGGTCGAAGGCGGGATCGGGTTTGCGCTGACCAACACGTTCCGCAGCGAAATCACGTTCGAGCACGGTGCGGTCGTGCAGGGGAATTTTGCCGACTACCCGCTGCTGGGCCTGGCCGACATGCCGAAGGTCGAGGTCGTGATCGTCGACAGCGACCGCGAACCGCAGGGCTGCGGCGAGGTTGCGCTGCCGCCGGTCGCGCCTGCGGTTGCCGACGCGATCTGGCGCGCGACGGGCGAGCGCCCGCGTTCGATGCCGTTTTCCGTGCCGCTCGCGTCCTGAGCGGCCCGTTTCTCCACTCATCCGGTCATCACCATGTTTCGAGCTCAATTACGGGCCGTCTCCGTCATCGCTTCGTGCGCGACGATCCTCGCGACAGCGGCCGTCGCGGCGCCTCCGGCCGACGGCACGCTCGCCCGGCAACTTGCCGAGCGTCATGCGTGCCTGGGCTGCCACGCGATCGACCGCAAGCTGGTCGGCCCCGCCTATCGCGATGTCGCGGCGCGCTACGCGAACGACCCCGGCGCGGCCGACAAGCTTGCATTGCACATCCGCAACGGCAGTGCCGGGGCATGGGGCGCGGTGCCGATGCCGCCGAACCGCATCGACGCCGGCGACGCGAGGTTGCTCGCCGACTGGATCCTGGCCGGCGCGCATACGCCGTAACGACGGTTTGCGCCGGCGCATGCAGGGCCGGCGCGAACCGGGCAGCACGGCAGTCCGAGGTGGCTCGAAAACGGGCTGCCGATCGATATCAAGCATAACTACACGATAGGTCTGGAGATTCCCATGAAACAGTTCCGCACGGCCGCCACGGCCGTTTCGTTCGCGGCGGCCGCCGTCGCGGCGCCGCACGCGTATGCGCAAAGCAGCGTGACGCTGTACGGCATCGTCGACACCGGCGTGCAGTACTACAACCACGCGGCAGGTGGCGGATCGGTCGCCGGCATGCCGTCGCTGACGGGCGAGGTACCGTCGCGCTTCGGCCTGCGCGGCGTCGAGGATCTCGGCGGCGGCTATCGCGCGTTCTTTGTGCTCGAGAGCGGTTTCGCGATGAATTCCGGCGCGCTGAACTACGGCGGCCGGATGTTCGGCCGGCAGGCGAACGTCGGCATCGATTCTCCGTACGGGGCTGTCACGCTCGGGCGGCAGATGAACATGTCGATGCTCGTGCTGCTCAACGCGGACGTAATCGGTCCGTCGATCCATTCGATGGCGAGCTTCGACAGCTACCTGCCGAACGCGCGCAGCGACAGCGCGCTCGGTTATCTCGGCCACTTCGGCGGGGTGACGGTCGGCGGGACCTACAGCACGGGCCGCGACGGCGCGGGCCCGGCCGGCCCGTCGGCGACGAACTGTGCGGGCAACGTGCCGGGCGACCCCGTCGCATGCCGGCAATACACGATGATGGTCGCGTACGACGCACCGCAGTTCGGGGCAGCCGCGTCCTACGACGTCATGCACGGCGGCACCGGCGCGTCGGCGCCGCTGTCGAGCCCCGGATACACGGATACGCGCACCATCGTCGACGCATACGTGAAGTTCGGCGCCGCGAAGCTCGGCGCGGGATGGATTCGCCGCAACACGGCGGCCGCGAGCCACGCCCAGTCCGACATCTTTTTCGCCGGCGGTACGTACGCCGCGACGCCGGCGCTATCATTCGACGCACAGGCGCTGCGCTACCTGCTGCGCGGCCACTCCGATTCGAACCTGTTCGTGGCGCGCGCGAATTACCTGCTTTCCAAGCGCACGATGTTGTACACGTCGGTCGGCTACATGACGAACAGCGCGCTCGGCACGTCGTCGGTCGCGGCGGGCGGCACCGTCGGCGCGGGGCAGAACCAGGTCGGCGTGATGGCCGGCATCCAGCAGCGCTTCTGATGCGGCGCCGCGCACCACGGAGACATCGACGATGGCGACCGATCTTCTCAGCGACGTACTCACGGACCTGCGGGCCGACGCGGTCGTGACGGGACGCTTCACGTTGAGCGCGCCGTGGGCGATCCGCAAGCCGGCTGTCGCGGGCGCGCCGTTTCGCACATGCGCGGGCAATCCGTTCTTCCTGTCGATCGACGGCGTGGCACCCGTGCACATCGAGCCGGGCGACTTCGTGCTGCTGCCGCACGGCGACGAGCACGTGATGGCGTCGTCGCTCGACGAGCCGCCCGTGCCGTTCGATATGTTGATGGCCGACAAGGGGATTCGCCCGCGCTTCGATACGCCGCTCGAATTCGTCGCGGGCGGCGGCGGCGCGACGAGCGAGCTCTACACCGGTATCGTCGTGTATCGCGACATCGTGCGCAGCCCGCTGTTCTCCGTGCTGCCGCCGCTGATCCACGTGCGCGCGAACGACGCGGCCGTCGCGCCGTGGCTCGCGAGCACGCTGCAGAGCTTCATCGAGGAATCGATGGCGTGCCAGCCCGGCTGGGCGGTCGCCGCGACCCGTCTCGCGGACGTGCTGTTCGTGCAACTGCTGCGTGCGCATCTGCAGTCGTCGGCCAATCACACGGGCTGGCTGCGCGGCCTGACCGATCCGCAGATCGGCCGGACGATGGCGCTGATGCATCGCGACCCGTGCCGCGACTGGCATCTGGCGAGCCTCGCGGCCGAGGCCGGCATGTCGCGCTCGCGCTTTTGCGCGCGTTTCGCCGAACTGGTCGGGGAAACGCCGATCGTCCACCTGACCGCGTACCGGATGTATCTCGCGAGCGGCGATCTTGCGCAAGGCAAGCGCCGGCTGATCGAGATCGCCGAGCGGGTCGGCTATACGTCCGAGAAAGCATTCGCGCGGGCGTTTCACCGCTGGTCGGGCATGGCCCCGCGCCGGTATGCACGCAATGCGCAGGATCTGTATGACCTTGCACGGCATGGATGACGGCGCGCCGCGCTATCGGGTGCCGGCGCTTGAACGCGGGCTGGCGATTCTCGAGATGCTGGCGGCCGGGCAGCCGCCCGCGACCTGCGCCGAACTCGCGGTGCGGCTGGGCGCACCGCGCAATTCGGTTGCACGGTTGCTGAAAACGCTCGTTCGGCAGGATTTTCTCGTGGTCGACGTGCGTGGTCGCTATCGGCCGGGAACCGCGGTCGCGCGCGTCGCCGCGGCTTATGTCGGTGCCCGGGCGGAAGTCATGCACGCGCGGCCCGTGTTGCGGGCGCTATGCGAGCGTAGCGGTTTGGCCGCGCAACTGCTTCGGCGCGACGGCGCGCAGGCCGTCGTTCTCGCGCAGGCGGTGCCTGATGCATCCGGGTGCCTCGTCGCGCGCATTGGCGCGCGCTTCGTCGGGCGACCCGCTGAAGCGGGAGACGTTGCACGCGTCGGTGCGCATGAGGTCTGGCGGCTCGGCGGGCATGCGGTGCCGCAGCAGGGGACCGGCATCGTCGCGATGCCGGTCGATGCGGCGGGGCCGCTTGCGATCGGCGTCGCGCTCCGCGAGTCGGACGACGCGCGACGGCAACAGGTGCTCGGGATGATCGACGACGCGGCGCGGCAGTTGTCGTGCGCGCTGGCCGGGCTCGCCGAGCGGGGCTGATCGCGCGTTTGCGGCGATGCGCGCCGCAGGGTCGGCGCCACGGCGCGCGGAGCATCGCAGGCTTGCCGCCGTTCGCCCGGGACTTCGCGGCGGTGCCGGCCAGCACGCGGGGCAGAATAACCCGGCCCGCGCGCCATCACTCCCCGGCGACCGCCGGCCCGCGGGAATTCCCGCGGCGGTTGCGCCGCTTTTCCGCCCGCACGCGCAGCCGGTCCATGTACAGATAGACGACCGGTGTCGTATAGAGCGTCAGCACCTGCGACACGATCAGGCCGCCGGCGATCGCGATCCCGAGCGGCGCGCGCAGCTCGGCGCCGTCGCCGCTGCCGAACGCGAGCGGCAGCGAGCCGAGCAGCGCGGCCATCGTCGTCATCATGATCGGGCGGAAGCGCAGCAGACACGCCTCGTGGATCGCGTCGAACGACGACTTCTGGTTGTTGCGCGTCTGGTCGATCGCGAAGTCGACCATCATGATCGCGTTCTTCTTCACGATGCCGATCAGCAGGATCACGCCGATCAGCGCGATGATGCTGAACTCGGTCTTGAACAGCAGTAGCGCGAGCAGCGCACCGACGCCGGCCGACGGCAGCGTCGACAGGATCGTGATCGGGTGGATGTAGCTCTCGTACAGGATCCCGAGCACGATATACACGGCCAGCAGCGCGGCGAGGATCAGGATCGGCTGGTTGTTCAGCGACTGCTGGAACGCCTGCGCTGTGCCCTGGAAGCTGCCGACGATCGTCGGCGGGACGCCGACCTGTGCCATCGTCTGGTAGATCATCTGGGTCGCCTGCGACAGCGACACGCCCGGCGGCAGGTTGAACGAGATCGTCGTCGCGACGAACAGTCCCTGGTGGTTGACCGACAGCGGCGTCGTGCTCGGCCCGAACGTCGCGATCGCCGACAGCGGGATCATGGTCGACTTCGACGTCGACACGGACGCGCCCGACGACGCGCTCGACTTGCCGCTGGCCGCGATCGCGTTGAGCGCCTGGTTGCGTGCGGAATCAGACGCGATCGCCGCGGCGCTCTGGGTGGCCGTGCCGGCGCTCGACGTGCCGGCCGACGTCGCGACGTAGGTGCCGGCCGCCGCGTTGGTGGTCTGCGAGCCGTTCGCGCTGCCGCCCGACGTGCTGACCCACACCTGGTTCAGCATCTCGGGGCTCTGCCAGTATTTCGGCGCGACTTCCATCACGACGTGGTACTGGTTCAGCGGGTTGTAGATCGTCGAGACCTGGCGCTGGCCGAACGCGTCGTACAGCGTGTTGTCGATCTGCGCGGGCTTGATGCCGAACCGCGCGGCCGTCGCGCGGTCGATCGTCACCATCGCCTCGAGGCCGCCTTGCTGCTGGTCGGAGTTCACGTCGGTCAGCTCCGGGAGCTTCTGCAGCGCCTCGGTCAGGATCGGCCCCCACTTGTACAGGTCGGCGCTCGAATCGCCGAGCAGCGTGAACTGGTACTGCGCGTTGCTCTGCCGGCCGCCGACACGGATGTCCTGCGCGGCCTGCAGGAACGTGCGCGCACCCGCGACGTCCGACAGCGGCGGGCGCAGCTGCTGGATCACCTGGTCGGCCGTCAGCTTGCGCTCGGTGCGATCCTTCAGCGTGACGAACATGAAGCCGGAGTTGGTCTGCGTGCCGCCCGTGAAACCCGCGACGCTCTTCACGTTCGGGTTGCTTTGCACGATCCGCATCATCTCGGAGAACTTCAGCTTCATCGCCTGGAACGACGTCGACTGGTCGGCCTGGATGCCGCCGATCATCAGCCCGGTGTCCTGCTGCGGGAAGAAGCCCTTCGGCACGACGATGTACAGGTAGACGTTCAGCCCGATCGTGGCGAACAGGGTCATCAGAATCAGCAGCGGCCGGCGCAGCGCCCACGACAGCGAGCGCTCGTAGCCACGCTGCATGCGCGCGAAGCAGCGCTCGAGGAAGCGGGCGAAGCGGCCTTCGGTTTGCGGGTCGTGCGATTCGGACAGCAGGCGTGCGCACATCATCGGCGTGACGGTAAGCGATACCGCGAGCGACACGGCGATCGCGAGCGACAGCGTCAGCGCGAACTCGCGGAACAGGCGCCCGACGATGCCGCCCATCAGCAGGATCGGCAGAAACACGGCGACGAGCGAAATGCTCATCGACAACACCGTGAAGCCGACTTCGCGCGCGCCGTCGAACGCGGCCTGCATCCGCGACTTGCCGTTCTCGATGTGTCGCGAGATGTTCTCGAGCACGACGATCGCATCGTCGACGACGAAGCCGGTCGCGACGATCAGCGCCATCAGCGACAGGTTGTCGATCGAGAAGCCGAGCAGGTACATCGCGCCGAACGTGCCGATGATCGAGATCGGCACCGCGACGCTCGGGATCAGCGTCGCGCGCCAGTTGCGCAGGAACAGGAACACGACCATCACGACGAGGCTGATCGCGATCAGCAGCGTGTGCTCGGTATCCTTCAGCGACGCGCGGATCGTCGTCGAGCGGTCGAGCACGGGCGTGACCGTGATGTCCGCCGGCAGCGACGCGGTGAGTTGCGGCAGCGCCGCGCGCACGCGGTCGATCGTCTCGATGATGTTCGCGCCGGGCGAGCGGTAGAGGATCACGAGCACCGCGCGCTTGCCGTTCGACAAACCGAGGTTGCGCAGGTCCTCGACCGAATCGACGACGTCGGACAGGTCGGACAGGCGCACGGCCGCGCCGTTGCGGTAGGCAACCACGAGGTCGCGGTATTGCGACGCATCGGAAGCCTGGTCGTTCGTATAGAGCTGGTAGCGCTGCGGACCGAATTCGATCGCGCCCTTCGGCGCGTTGGCGTTCGCGGACGCGAGCGCCGCGCGCACGTCCTCGAGGCCGATCCCGTAGTGGAACAGCGCTTGCGGTTCGAGCTCGACGCGCACGGCCGGGTTGGCGGACCCGCTCACCGAGACCTGGCCGATCCCGTCGATCTGCGACAGCGACTGCTGCAGCACCGTCGACGCGGCGTCGTACAGTTTCGCGGGCGACGAGGTCTCCGACGTCAGCGACACGATCATGATCGGCGAGTCGGCCGGGTTGACCTTGCGGTAGGTCGGGTTGCTCTTCAGCGCGGCGGGCAGGTCGGCGCGCGCCGCGTTGATCGCGGCCTGCACGTCGCGCGCGGCACCGTCGATGTCGCGGTTCAGGCCGAACTGCAGGGTGATCCGCGCATTGCCGACGGTGCTCGTCGACGTCATCTCGGAGACGTCGGCGATCGAGCCGAGGTGTCGCTCGAGCGGGCTCGTCACGCTGGTCGCGACGGTCTCGGGGCTTGCGCCTGGCAGCGACGCCTGCACCGAGATGGTCGGGAAGTCGACCTGCGGCAGCGGCGACACCGGCAGCTTGATGAACGCGAACAGGCCCGCGAGCGCGACGCCGATCGCGAGCAGCGTCGTCGCGACGGGGCGGGTGATGAAGGGGCGCGACAGGTTCATGTCGGCACTCGCTGGGCCGCCGCGTGTTCCGACGGATGCGTTTTCGGGAGATGGGGGGGCTGCGCCCCCCCACGCGAACGAAGTGAGCGTGGGGGTCGTTTCATTTACGCATCCGTGCGCTTGCCGGCATCGGGGCCGTGGCGTTCGAACCAGCCGCGCACGCGGCGCGCGAGCGAGTCGAAGCCGAGGTAGATCACGGGTGTCGTGAACAGCGTCAGCACCTGCGACACGATCAGGCCGCCGGCGATCGCGATCCCGAGCGGCTGCCGCAGCTCGGAGCCCGCGCCGGAGCCGACGATCAGCGGCACCGCGCCGAGCAGCGCGGCGAGCGTCGTCATCAGGATCGGCCGGAAGCGCAGCAGGCACGCCTGGTAGATCGCCTCGCGCGGCGGCTTGCCTTCGACGCGTTCGGCCTCGAGCGCGAAGTCGATCATCATGATCGCGTTCTTCTTCACGATACCGATCAGCAGCACGATGCCGATGATCCCGATGATGTCGAGATCGTGCCCGGTGATCATCAGCGCGAGCAGCGCGCCGACGCCGGCCGACGGCAGCGTCGACAGGATCGTGATCGGGTGGATGTAGCTCTCGTACAGCACGCCGAGCACGATGTACATCGTGATGACCGCCGCGAGAATCAGGAACAGCTGGTTCGACAGCGATGCCTGGAACGCGAGCGCCGCGCCCTGGAAGCGCGTCTGGAACGACGCGGGCAGGGCGATGTCCTTCTCGGCGGCGTCGATCGCCTTGACGGCCTCGCCGAGCGACGCGCCGGCCGCGAGGTTGAACGAGATCGTCGTCGACGGGAACTGCGACAGGTGCGCGACGAGCAGCGGCGACGGCCGCTCGTGGAACGACGCGATCGACGACAGCGGCACCTGGCCGCCGCCGGCCGACGGCAGGTAGATGTCGTTCAGCGACTGCGCGTAGTGCTGCTCCTTCGGTTCGGACTCGAGAATCACGCGGTACTGGTTCGATTGCGTGAAGATCGTCGACACGATGCGCTGGCCGAACGCGTCGTACAGCGCGTTGTCGACGGTCGCCGGCGTGACGCCGAAGCGCGCGGCGCTCGCGCGGTCGATCTCGATGTAGACGGACTGGCCGTTGCTCTGCAGGTCGGTCGCGACGTCGGCGAGCGACGGCTCCTGCTGCAGCCGCGCGACGAGCTTCGGCACCCAGGTCGCGAATTCGTCCGGGTTCGGGCTCGTCAGCATGAACTGGTACTGCGTCGGGCTGACGGTCGAGTCGATCGTCAGATCCTGCACCGACTGCATGAACAGCGAGATGCCCGTGATGTTCGCGACGCGGTGCTGCAGGTCGCGGATGATCTGCGCAGCGGTTTCGGAGCGGTCGTCGCGCGCCTTCAGGTTGATCAGCATCCGGCCGCTGTTCAGCGTGATGTTGCTGCCGTCGACGCCGATGAACGACGTGAGGCTGTCGACGTTCGGATCCTTCAGGATCTCGGCCGCGAGCGCCTGCTGGCGTTCGGCCATCGCGCCGTACGAGATCGACTGCGGCGCCTGCGTGATCGCCTGGATCACGCCCGTATCCTGCGCGGGGAAGAAGCCCTTCGGCACGTACACGTACAGCAGCCCGGTCAGCACGAGCGTCAGCACGGCGACCACGAGCGTCGAGCCCTGGCGGTTCAGCACCCATTCGAGCGCGACCCCGTAGCGCGCGATCACCCAGTCGATCGCGCGATGCACGCGCGCCTCGAAGCGGTGGCTCTCGGGCGGCGGCGAATGGCGCAGCAGCTTCGCGCACATCATCGGCACGAGCGTGAGCGACACGATCGCCGAGATCACGATCGTCACCGCGAGCGTGATCGCGAATTCATGGAAGAGGCGCCCGACCACGTCGCCCATGAACAGCAGCGGGATCAGCACCGCGATCAGCGACACCGTCAGCGAGATGATCGTGAAGCCGATCTGCTTCGAGCCCTTCAGCGCGGCCTCGAGCCCCGAATCGCCTTCCTCGACGTAGCGCGCGATGTTCTCGATCATCACGATCGCGTCGTCGACGACGAAGCCGGTCGCGATGGTGAGCGCCATCAGCGACAGGTTGTTCAGCGAGAAGCCGGCCATGTACATCACCGCGAGCGTGCCGATCAGCGACAGCGGCACCGACAGGCTCGGGATGATGGTGGCGTAGACGTTCGCGAGGAACAGGTACATCACGAGCACGACGAGCCCGACCGCGAGCAGCAGCTCGAACTGCACGTCGCGCACGGCCGCGCGGATCATCGTCGTGCGGTCGGTGACGATCTGCACGTCGAGCGCGGCCGGCAGCGTTTCCTGCAGCTTCGGCAACTGCGCCTTGATCGCGTCCACCGTCTGGATCACGTTCGCGCCCGGCTGGCGCTGCACGTTCAGGATGATCGCGGGCTCCGAATTCACCCACGCGCCGAGCTTGGTGTTCTCCGAGCCGGCGACGACCGTCGCGACGTCGGTGAGCATCACCGGGCGGCCGTTCTTGTAGGCGACGACGGCGCTGTTGTACTGGTCGGCGCTCGTGAGCTGATCGTTCGCGTTGATCGTGTACGCGCGCGTCGGGCCGTCGAAGTTGCCCTTCGGCGTGTTCACGTTCAGGTTCGAGATCGTCGTGCGCAGGTCGTCGAGGTTCATCCCGTACTGCGCGAGCGCGGTCGGGTTCGCCTGGATGCGCACGGCCGGGCGGTTGCCGCCCGACAGGCTGACGAGGCCGACGCCCGCGACCTGCGAGATCTTCATCGCGAGGCGCGTGTCCGCCAGATCCTGTACCTGCGTGAGCGGCAGCGTCTTCGACGTGACGGCGAGCGTGATCACCGGCGCGTCGGCCGGGTTGACCTTCGCGTAGATCGGCGGGGCAGGGAGGTCGGACGGCAGCAGGTTGCCGGCCGCGTTGATCGCGGCCTGCACTTCCTGTTCGGCGATATCGAGCGGCAGGTCGAGCGAGAACTGCAGCGTGATCACCGACGCGCCGGCCGAGCTTTGCGACGACATCTGGTTCAGCGACGGCATCTGCCCGAACTGCCGTTCGAGCGGCGCGGTGACCGACGAGGTCATCACCTCCGGGCTCGCGCCCGGGTAGAAGGTCTGGACCTGGATGGTCGGATAGTCGACCTCGGGCAGCGCGGCGAGCGGCAGGAAACGTAGTGCGACGAGACCGGCCAGCATGATCGCCGCCATCAGGAGGGCGGTGCCGACCGGCCGGAGAATGAAAAGGCGGGATGGATTCATCGAGCGGCCCGCGCGTTATTGGGCCGCTGCTTGCGACGCACCGTGCTTGTGTTCGCCGCGATGGCCGCCGGCGCCCGATGCACCCGACGCCGCACCGGCGCCGCGCGCGCCTGACGCGCCTTTCGGCTTGTCGGCCGGAATCGAGATCGTCGCGCCTTCGCGCAGGCGGTCGGAACCATCGGTCACCACGCGCTCGCCGAGCGTGACGCCGCTGACGATGCTCGTGCGTTCGCCGTCGACCGGGCCGGGCGTGACCTTGCGTACCGTTACCGTGTTGTCGGGTTTCACGACGTAGACGAACTGGCCGATCGAGCCCGTCAGCACGGCGGACGTCGGCACGATCGTCGCATTGCGCATCACGTCGACGAGCAGCCGCGTGTTCACGAACTGATTCGGGAACAGCATGCCTTCCTTGTTATCGAAGTTCGCGCGCAGCTTGACCGTGCCCGTGCTCGTGTCGATCTGGTTGTCGAGCGTCGCGAGCGAGCCCGTCTCGAGCGGCACCGTGTTGTTGCGGTTGTACGCGGTGACCGACAGCTTCTGGCCCGCGTTCACCTGCTTGAGGATCTGCGGCAGGTTGTCTTCCGACGTCGTGAAGATCACGCTCATCGGCTGCAGCTGCGTGATCACGACGAGCCCGTTGCTGTCGCCCGGCGTCACGTAGTTGCCGGGGTCGACCTGGCGCAGGCCGACGCGGCCCGACACGGGCGCCGTGATGCGTGCATACGTGAGGTTCAGCTTCGCGGAATCGATCGCGGCCTGGTCGGTCTTCACCGCCCCTTCGTATTGCTTGACGAGCGACGCCTGCGTATCGACGGTTTGCGATGCGATCGAATCCTGCGACAGCAGCGTCTGGTAGCGCTTCAGGTCGAGGCGGGCCGTCGCGAGCAACGCCGAGTCGCGCGCGTGGGTACCTTCGGCGTTCTCGAGCGACACCTGGTACGGGCGCGGGTCGACCTGCGCGAGCACGTCGCCTTTCTTGACGATCTGGCCTTCCTGGAACGAGACCGACTGCAGGTAGCCCGACAACTGTGTCTTGACCGTCACGTTCGCGAGCGGTGTCACGGTGCCGAGCGCGGACAGCACGATCGGCATTTCGCCCTGCGTCGCGGTCGCGACCGACACGGGTTGCGGAATGTTCGCCATCGCGGCGGGGCCGCCGCGGCTGTGACGCCCGGCGCCGCCGCTGCTCGCCCCCTGGGCTGCGCTGCCGGCCCCCGGCGTCGCGGCGGGCGTGCGGTTCCACGGATGCCACCACAGCAGGCCGCCGATGACGACGACCGCGATCGTACCGACCAGCAGCGTGCGGCGCGGACGTCGTGCAGCGGGTGCGGCAGGGTCTTTCGAAGGGGGCGTGGGCTTTTGTTCGTTATCCATCGTTTCTGTCAGGAAGACGGCGCGGCGTGCCGGGAAGCGGACTGCTTGCTGGGCTGCGCGTGGGCATGCGGTGTCGGGAGGGCCGGCTCGGTCCGGGGCCCTGCCGACCCGCGCGGGAAAAGAGCGGTGCGCACCGCGAATGCGGCGCGACGATGGGCATGATCCTACGTGCCGTCCCCGTTACAGTCCAGTGGTCTATCTTTCAACGGGTTACGGTCGTTACAGAACACGACAGAACGATGACGAATCGATTACATGCTGACGCGCCGGGCCGGTGCGCCGCCGATCTCGCGCGTGATTTTCGCGATGCATTCGTGCAGTGCGGGCACGACGTGTTCCTGCAGCCATTCGGGCGGGCACTGGTGCGACGCGCCACCGCAATTCACCGAATAGCGCTGGCCCGACGGACCGACGAAACCGGCCGCGACCGCATTCAGGCCTTCGCGCCATTCGCCGATCGCGATCGCGTGACCCTCGCGCATCGCGTCGTCCAGCGCGGGGTTCAGGCGCGCGGACACATGCGGCCAGTCGTCGCCTGCCGTGGTGCGCAGCGAGTCGAGCAGCAGGCGACGCTCGTCGTCCTCGAGTGCGGCGAGATACGCGCGGCCCACCGCGGTGCGCGCGATGTCCATCCGCGAGCCGATCTCGAGGCGCGTGACGAGCACGGCCGAGCGCGGCCGGATCACGTCGATCGCGACCATGTCGAGCCGGTCGCGCACCGCGAGGTGCACGGACAGCGACGTGCGTTCGGCCAGCTCGATCATGAACGGCCGCGACCGCGCGCGGATGTCGAAGTTGCGCAGGAAGCCGTGGCTCAGCTCGAGCACCGACGCGGTGAGCACGAAGCGCTCGCTGTCGGGAAGCTGGAACAGGAAGCCGGCGCTGACGAGCGTCGCGGTGATGCGCGACACGGTCGGCTTCGGGATGCCGGTCAATTCGGTCAGTTCGCGGTTGCTGACGGGGGCGTCGGCAGCCGCGATGCGGCGCAGCACGGCGAGGCCGCGGGCGAGCGCGGTGATCTCGTCGGGCGACGATTCGCGTTCTCGGGATACAGGCGGGGTTACAGTGGTCGACACGAGGGATTCTCTCTAATTCCGAAACTCGATTTCAATTTTGTTGGTATTGTAGGACTATTGTCAAAAGATGCATGTTCCATGGGCAAACCGGTCATTAGATGAGATTTTACGGGTTCACCCTTGGTTTATTAGGAAAACGCTCAAATGAGCATTGCCGGAAAGTGCATGAACCGGTGCAAATACCGCTTGACTTGTCGGGCGGAAACGGAAAGAATGTCTCACGTTTTCGAAACATCGTTTCAAGAGTTTAACCGGCAACGATGTTTCGCGCAGTCTCTCAGGTTCTAGCACGGCCCTCGGAATGGCTAGAACTTTTTTAGCGCCACGGTCTCCGTGGCGCTTTTTTTTGCCCGTTGTTCGGTGAAAGTCCAGTCGGCCGGGATCGAAAGAATACCGTTCCACGGCAGCGAAGTCCGCGCCGTTCGACGCGCCCGACATTGCCCGGCCCATGATTTTAATTAATTTCGGCTATCGGGACGATTTCCACAATACGCCGTCGATCTTCCTTCCCCCGCACCGCGCGCGCCAGTCCGTCGGCGGGCGGCGTGGACAACGGCTGTCGTGACTCCCGCCATGTTCCGTCGCACGCTGCCGTGACCCGGTCCGAGCGCTTGTCGCCCGATGCTCCGTCGCGCGGCACGCCCACCGATCGCAGGTCCGCCAGGTAGCCCCGATCCGTCCGGATCCGCCCGCTGCGCCGGCGCACGACGCCGGTCCGCCGCACGCCCGACTGGCGCCGGCCGGGCGCGACCAGCGGGCCTCGCACCCGCCGCCGTACCGAGCATGACGCCCCCGCTCGCCGGGGGCCCCCTACGCAAAAGTAGGGGGGTGCCCCATGCCGGGCCGACGCGTCCATCTGCAGAATCCAGATACGGGTCAGTGCGATAACGTCGCCAGCCCGCGTCCGCAGCAGAGCATGACGTCCAGCGCGTATCGCTGGTTGACCCCTAGGATGGAGGTCATATGTTCAGTACCCGCGCGTATTGCAGCAGTGTGGCGGCACTGTTGCTCCTCCTGTGCGCCGTTCCTTCGTTTGCCCAGTCGTTTCGTGTTCAGTGCCCGCCCACCACGCCGTCCCATCCGACCGCGCTGGCGCCAGGCGTCGGCGAGCCCGCCTACACGCAGCCGTCCTATACGGGCCAGGGTTCCACGTCGACCGGCGCCGTGAACGGGGCGATCAAGTGCCAGCAGATCTCGGGCGGCGACGGTTACGCCACGATGGCCAACGGCGTGCAGACCTACCTGTTCGCGTTCGGCCCGCTGTCCGGGCTCGCGGACATCAAGGCCGGCCTGCCCGGCACGC
This sequence comes from Burkholderia cepacia, assembly GCF_001039005.1. Classification (GTDB taxonomy): domain Bacteria; phylum Pseudomonadota; class Gammaproteobacteria; order Burkholderiales; family Burkholderiaceae; genus Burkholderia; species Burkholderia theae. Next base: position 18,443 of record NZ_LDWR01000046.1, on the reverse strand, counting down.
AGCTCGCGTCGGTGTTCAACACCGTCGGCGACCCCAGAACCGACCCGACCTACAACGGCGCGGTCGGCCTGGCCCCCGATCCGGATGCGGGCGGCGCGCTGACCGGCCACGTCGACCCGCGCCCGATCATGGACATCGGCGTGATGAACGGTAACCAGCCGGCGCCGATGATGGCGATCGACGAGGACGACGAGTTTTTCCTCACGCTCACGAACGTCGGGATGATCATGCGCCCGGACCTGTTCGAAAAGCACACGGTGCACTTCCACGGCTATCCGAACGCGTCGTCGTTCTATGACGGCGTGCCCGATGCGTCGGTCGCGATCAACATCGGCGCGAGCTTCACCTACTACTATCTCGCGCCGGATGCGGGCACCTACTTCTGGCACTGCCACATCACACCGCCGGAACACCTGCAGATGGGCATGGTCGGCCAGATCTACGTGCGGCCGCGCCAGGACCGCGTGCCCGCGGGCGTGTCGCTGTACGAATCGCTGGTCACCCAGCAGTCCGACCTGCGCACGCGCTGCGGCAACGACATTCTCTGCTCGACGCCGCTACCGAAGCAGGACACCGGGCTCGTGCGCGCGGCCAACCCCGCCATTCCGCCGACCACGCCGGCGACGTTGTCGCTGTACGCGTACAACGATGGCGACGGCTCGACCGCGTATGACGTCGAGTATCCGATTCAGATCCACGGCTTCGATCCGAATTTCCACTTCGTCGGCATGACGTTCAATCCGGAGCCGTTCACCGACATGAAGGACAAGTTCTTTCTGCTGAATGGCCGCAGCTATCCGGACACGGTGACCCAAGGGGCGATGTCGACGCCCGCGTCGGACAGCTCGATGCATCCGTCGCAGCCGCTGGCGACGCTGATCAACATCCCGGCCGGCGGCCGGGCGCTGTTGCGGATCTCGGATCTCGACGTGACCGAATACCAGACGCTGGCGTCGCTCGGCATCCCGATGCACGTGATCGCGATCAATGCCCGCATGCTGCGCGACATGGCCGGCAACAACATGGCCTACGACACGAATTCGATCACGCTCGGAGGCGGCGAGTCGCTCGACCTGATTCTCGACGCCAGCGACAAGTCGAAATACCACTCGGGCCAGATTTTCTACCTGTACACGCCGAACCTCGATCACCTGTCGAACGATCAGGAGAATTTCGGCGGCCTGATGACCGAGGTTCACGTTTGCAGTGCGGTGGATCCGATTACGAAGCATTGCACTCTTTGATGACCGGGGCCTGCCCGAGTCGTCGGGCAGGTCCGGCCGGGAAGTCCTGCACTGAGGAGAAAAGCCGTGGGACACATCACTCACCATGCGTGGACCGCGACGCTCGCCCGCCTTGGACGGCTCGCCCGCGTCGGCGTCGCGACGCTCGCCGCGTTGCTGTCGATGCACGCGCAAGCTGCGGCGCCGGGCATCACCGGCAAGGTATTCAACCTCACTGCCCAGGAGGCGCGCATCACGCAGCCCGATGGTTCGAGTGTCTATTCGTGGGGCTACGGCTGCGCGGCGACCAGCGCGACGCCGCTCGTGTTCTCGCCGGCGACGATTACCGGCGCGACCTGTCCGACGATGCAGATTCCCGGTCCGACGCTGATCGTCAGGCAGGGCGACATCATCACCGTGACGCTCACCAACAACCTGCCGGCGGCGGCCGGCAACACGTCGATGCTGTTTCCCGGCTTCGTCGTGTGCACCGGGACCCTGAGCCCGGACGGCAAGACCTGCACCGGCACCTCCGGCGTTGCCGGGCTGCTGGCGCAGGAAGCGCAGCACGGCGCGACGGTCACCTACACGTTCGTCGCGGCGACGCCGGGCACGCATACGTACTACAGCGGCACGCAGGGCGATCTGCAGATCGAGATGGGGCTGTACGGCGCGATCATCGTGCTGCCGAATACGGCGGTCAACACGGCGGGCTGCATGGCGCTGCCGGATTCGGGCAGACCGTTCGGCCAGCATGATTTCCGCAACGCAGTGGCGGCATTCGACAACAGCGCCGCCTGCTATGACCGTGAGTATCTTTTTCAGTTCTCCGAAATGGATCCGCGCATCCATCAGCAGGCGGAGCAGCAGGTCGCGGCGAATACGTCGTGCACCAGACCGAACGGCTGCATGACCGTCGAGACCGAGCCTTATCACCCGGCCTATTTCATGGTCAACGGCCGTTCGATGCCGGACGACATGGATCCGAACTACGCGCCGCAGTACCCGCACCAGCCGTATAACGGCAACCCGCACATGCATCCGGGCGAACTGGTGCTGCTGCGGATCATCGGCACCGGCCGCTGGCAGCATCCGTTCCACGAGCACGGCAATCACGTGCGCGTGCTGGCGCGCGACGGCAACCTGTTGCTCAGCCCGGTCGACCCGAGCCATCCGGCGAACCCGCGGCAGCCGGCCGGCCCGCTGCTGTTCACGACCACCACGACGCCGGGCGTCACGATGGACGGGATCTTCTACTGGACCGGCAAGGGCCTGAACTGGGACGTCTACGCGCACTACGCGGGCGACGGCTCCGTCTGCGTGCCGGACGCGAACGGCTACTACACGACGGCGTCGAATCCGCCGGCCCCGCGCAACGCGCCGAACTACTACGAGTGGTGCCAGGACCACGGCAAGGCGCTCGAGAAGGCGCCGTTCGGCAAGGTCGCCAGCGGCGGGCCGGTGACGTTGCCGGACTCGAACATCCTGACCAACGGCGCCTGGTATGGCGGCAGTCCGTATCTCGGTCCGGACGCCACGACGCGAGCAACGGCCCCGACGGGAACGACGCCGCCGAGCGGCGTGCAGCTGAACCCGGCAGCAACGGAAGCAGGCTTCGCGTTCATGTGGCACTCGCATAACGAGCGCGAGATCACGACGAACAACATCTTCCCCGGCGGAATGATGATGATGATGCTCGTTGATCCTCCGGTATTTCCGATCGACGAATCCAATTAGGGGTGGGGAGAAAGGCGATGAGATCCACCAAGCTCACGGCGACGCTCCTTGATCTGTTCAAGGTGGGGGTCGCGGCATCCATGTTGCTGACGGCAGGCGAAGCATGTTTCGCGCAATCGGTCGTCAATCTGACGGCGAAGGCGTCCACGGCGTTGATGCCGGACGGGCAGGCCGTGCCGATGTGGGGCTACAGCTGCACGCCGGCCGCCGTCGCGACGGTGCCGGCCGCGAATGCCACCTGCGCGGCGGCGAATCCGGCCGCCGGCGCGAACTGGTCGCCGGTGGTGATCACCGTGCCCGCAGGGCAGTTGCAGATCAACCTGACGAACAACCTGCCGGCGCCCGTACCGACCTCGCTCGTCGTCGTCGGCCAGTTGGGCGGCGGCCTGGGCGACAAGCCGACGACCACGCCGAGCCCGGCCCATCCGACGCAGACCGCCACGACCTGGCCGATCGTCACGGCGACCTCGACCGCGCCGATGGCATCGTTCGTGCCGCCCGCGCAAGGGCCGCGCGTCGAGTCGTTCGGAACCGAGGTGGCGTCGTCGACCGATCCGAAATCGCACACGACGCTCACCTGGGCGAATCTCAAGCCCGGCACCTATCTGCTCGAGTCGGGCACGCACCCGTCGATCCAGGGGCCGATGGGCCTCTACGGGGTGCTGGTGGTGAAGAGCCCGAGCGTCCCGAGTTCGACGTGCGCATCGACGAACCAGGCCTATCCGAACACGGCGTCCTGCTATGACGCCGACGTGCCACTCGTGATGGGCGAGATCGATCCGGTGCAGAATGCCGCGGTCGCCGCGGCCGTCGCGACCAAGGGCTTCAGCGAAACCGCCGCGTGGTCGGGGCAGCCCGGCGGATGCGGCGACTCGAAGTCGATCACGTTCGGCACCTGCTATCCGCCGGTGGTGAACTACGATCCGCGCTATTACATGATCAACGGCGTTGCCTTCGATCGCACCAACCCGAACGCGTCGGCCTTTCCGCCGAGCGCGACGGTGCCGGCGTCGACCGGGCAGGTGCTCGTGCGCCTGGTGAACGCCGGGTTGCGCATGCACGTTCCGGCCGTGGTCGGCGCGCAAACGGGCAATCCGTCCGTTCCCGGCTTCGCGCTGATCGCCGAGGACGGCAACGTGCTGCCCGGCGCCGCGCGCATCCAGAACGCCGTGTTCATGGCGGCCGGCAAGACCTACGACGTGATGGTGAACGCGCCGGCCGCGGGTGCAATGCCGGTGTACGACCGCGAGTTGAGCCTGTCGACCAACAATCAGCGCGATGGCGGGATGCAAGGCTACATCGCGGTCAACAACGCCCAACCGTCGGCGACCGCCGGCATCGGCGAAACGCCGACCGCCGCGGGCGCGAACTACTACTTCGTGCCGGGCACGACGCTCACCGTGTCGGATCCGGCCAAGGGCGTGATCGCGAACGACTCCGGCGTGTACGGCGTGAAGGTCCAGACGCCGCCCGCGAGCGGCACGCTCACGCTGAACTCGGACGGCACGTTCACGTACCTGTCGAGCAGCGCGACGAACGACAGTTTCGTCTATCAGTCGACCAACGGCACGCCGCCGGTGACGGCGAAGGTGACGTTGACCGCCTGCACCACGAGCAACAAGTGCCTGTCGGTCCCCACCGCGGGCAATGCGAGTTTCGCGAGCAACATCGCGTCGCAGATTCAGGTCGGCGCGCCCGGCGTGCTCGCCAGCGCGAGCGATCCGGCCGGGTTGCCGCTCACCGCGCAAATCGTCGCGTCGAGCGCGACGAACGGCACCGTGACGCTGAATCCGGACGGATCGTTTACCGCGGTGCCGACGACGGCGCCGCTGGCCGGCAACGGCGCGGCCGCGCAGACGATGACGTTCCAGTACAAGGTCACCAATACGCAGAGCCAGACGAGCGCGAATGCAGGGACGGTGACCGTGACCTTCAATCCCGGCAGCGGGCTGGTCGTGAACGTGATGGATGCGCCGAGCATGGCGCCGGATGCGACCGCGCCGAACAAGGCGGTCAAGCTCACCGACTATCGCTGGATCATCGAGGAAGACCGCACGATGCAGATCGATACGGCCTGCCAGGTGAATTCGACGACGGCGCGGCCGGCGAACTGCCCGCCGCTGCCGGTCCCGAGTCTCGGCACGAACTTCCACACGAGCTATATGCCGGTGGTGGCGGCGGGCTGCGTCGGCACCGTGGCATGCGAATCCGGGCAGACCGTGTACGACCCGGTGTCCAACACGCACCTGGCGACCGTGTGCGACGTCGGTAACGGCGTGTGCCGCACCGGCCCGAGTGTCTCGCAACAGGCGCCCGTCGATCCGAAGTACGTGGCGCTCGACCCGACCAAGCATTACTACATCTCGATCCTGCCCGGCGATGCCGGCAACACGTTCACGAACGGCGGCGGCGTGCCGCCGAACACCACGCGGCCGTTCAGCATCGCGCTCGACTGCCCGTCGGGTCCGAGCGGCGCGGATTTCGCGCCGGGCACCGGCAAGTGCGGCCACAGCATGGGCGGCGCGCCGATTTCGCCCGCGCAGGTCGCCGCCGCGAAGGCGGGGCAGACTGCCGCCGGACAGGCCGGGCAGCTCAACGTGCTGCTGACGGAAACGCCGTACCAGACCGCGAAGCTGTCGGTGTTCGTGTTCGAGGACGATGCGCCGCTGAACGGCGAAGTGGATGTCAGCGGCGGGTCCGACGGATTCGGCACCGCGCGCGAGCCGGGCCTCGGCGGATTCGAGGTCAAGCTCTGGGACGATGCCGGCGGCACCGGCGACCCGACCGGGCAGATGACCTACGACATGTTCAACATGCCGCTGTCGAATTCGCTGCAGGGCACCATCGACCCGATTTCCGGGCTCAATGCGTGCCCGATCTCGACGGCGACCGACGGCCTGGTCGGCATGATTCCGACCTGCCCGAAATACGAATCGGACGGCAAGACGCTGTCGCCGCTCGTTGGCCAGGCCGTCATCGCCAACCTGATGCCGGGCCGCTACGGCGTGGTCGCGACGCCGGCGGCCGACCGGATCGGCCGCGGCGAGGAATGGCTGCAGACCAACACGCTCGACGGACAGAAGGCGCACGACGCGTTCGTCAAGGTCGGCGGGCCCGCGTACTTCCAGGAGTTCGGGCCGGCCGGCTATCACGTGTCGATCGGCTTCGCGAATCCGAAGATCATCAACGCGCGCAGAACCAACGCGACCAAGACCGGGCTGTGCGACACCGGCGCGTGCCCGAACACGATCACGGGCCGCGTGACGAACCTGCATTACGGTCGCCCGCCGAACGAGAACCTGTACAGCAGCGGGTCGCACGATTCGCTGGCATTCTCGCAATGCTATGTGAGCGTCGGCGATCCTGACGGCGAGGATTACGGCTTCACGAAATGCGACAACCAGGGCCGGTTCACGATCAGCGGTTTGCCGAACGGCACGACGCGCATCACCGTGTTCGATCAATGGAACGACCAGATCGTCGACGGGCTGGCCAAGGCGGTCCAGCTGCCCGCGGCCAACGGGAGCACGACGGTCGACATCGGCGACCTGTCGGTGCTGCAGTGGCAGACGAACCTCTATACGCGGACCTTCATCGACCTGCACGGCGACGGCATCTCGCATCCGGACGACCCCGGCATCGCGCTGGCGTCGGTCAACATGCGGTTCCGCGACGGCAGCTACTCGAACTTCAATTCGACCGACGCCAACGGCTATGCGCCGTTCAACGAGATCTTCCCGCTGTTCAACTGGTATGTGGTCGACGACGACCAGACGCGCTACAAATCGTCCGGCACGCACGTGGTGTATGACGCGGGCGGCCCGGTCGATCGCACCGGCGTGCCCGGCAGCGGGAACTCGACGATCGCCGCGAACTTCGCGAACACGGTCGAAACCGTGCCGCTGCCGTCGAACCTGCAGGTGCCGGGCGCCCGGTATTGCGCGGACGCGGACTGCGCGTCGACCGGCACCGGCTCGACCGGGCGGGTCGATCCGCCCTGGGTGAACTCGGAGGCGTGGCAGGGCTTCTCCGGCCAGAACTCGTTCATCGAGTACGCCAAGACGCCGTTCGGGAAGGGCGAGAACGGCGGGATACGCGGCGAGGTGATCTATGCATCGACGCGGCCGTTCGACGATCCGACGCTGCTGATCCACACGAAGTGGACCCCCAACGTGCCGAACGTCACGGTGAACCTGTACCAGGAAGGCACGGCGACGGACGGCACCACCAACCTGACGCTGGTCGATACGACCAAGACGGCGAGCTGGGACGACTGGGCGCAGGGCTTCCGCGCGGACGGCGTGACGCCGAACATGAACTGCCCGGGCCAGGATCCGAGCGACCCGTTCTACTTCACGCTGAAGAACAGCACCAACTGGCTCGATCAGCAACATCGCCAGCTGCCCGCGAACGCGCAGTACAAGTGCTACGACGGCATGCATGTGTTCAACCAGATCCAGCCGGCGCCGTATGACGGGATGTACAAGTTCCCGAGCGTGACGGCGACGGATGCGAGCGGCAAGCCGGTCGCGTCGAACTGCACGGTCTGCGTCGGGAAAAACCCCGTCGACGGCACGCCGATGCTGCCTGCCGGCAAGTACGTGGTCGAGATCATCGTGCCGCCGGGCTACGAACTGGTGAAGGAGGAAGACAAGAACATCCTGATCGGCGACAACTACATCGCACCGGTGACGCAGCAGTTCGGCGGGATCGGCGCGGTCTTCATCCTGCCCGACCAAGCCGCGGTGAACTCGACGTACAACCGGAACAACCCGCAGAACATGACCACGAACCTCGGTTCGACGCCGCATGCCGAAGGCGACACCGGCAGCGTCGAGCGGTTCTGGCCGTGCGTCGGCGAGTTGCGCATCGTGCCGGACTACATGAGCCTGTTCCCGGGATCGAAGGAAGTCGCGCCGTTCGCGGGTGCTTCCCGGCATCTGTGCGACCGCAAGGAGGTGATGCTCACCGATGAGGAATCGGTGCTCGCGAAGTTCTGGATCTTCAGTTCGACGCATGTCAGTGCGCACTACACGGGCTTCATGCTCGACGACTTCTCGTCGGAGTTCGATCCGTATTCGCCGCAGTTCGGCGAAAAGTTCGCGGTGCCGAACGTGCCGATCTCGTTCAAGGATTTCTCCGGCAACGAAATCTCGCGCACCTACTCGGATCAATGGGGCATCTACAACGGACTGACGTTCTCGACCTGGGAAGTGAACCCCCCGAACCCGACCGGTTATGCACCGACGATGATGGTCGCGTGCATGAACGATCCGGGCCCGATCCCCGATCCGCTGCACCCCGGCAAGACGATGTCGGACCCGCTGTACAACCCGGCATACAGCCAGTTCTGTTACGAGATTCCGTTCATGCCCGGACAGACGCAGTACATGGATACGCCGGTGGTGCCGGTGCAGTCCTTCGCCGACGGCTACAACCAGCCCGACTGCGCGTATCCGGATGCGACGCCGGCGGTCTCGAGCGTGACCGGCGACACGATCGGCGCCGGTGCGGGCCCGTGGGTCAGCGCACCCGGCAAGCAGTTGACGATCAACGCGCTGGGCGACCAGCAGGTGCCGAATCATGCGTACACGGGACCGAACCAGAGCACGGCGCCGTTCAACCAGAAGTTCATTACGCGCCACTACGGCTTCGGCGGTACGCAGGGCACCGGCACGGTCACGATCGCGGGCGTCAATGCGACGGTCGTGTCGTGGAGCGACTCGAAGATCGTCGTTCTCGCGCCCGACCTGAGCCTTCCGTCGCTTCCGTCGCTGACGGTGCCGTCGACCTGCACGATCCAGCAGATGGGCGCGGCCGCGACGCAGTGCGGCGAGCTCGTGATCACGGCCGGCAACGGCAAGCGGTCGATCGATGCGATCACGGTGACGATCGGCGGCAAGGCGCCGACCTACGTGAGCGGCGAGAACGGCGCGAGCAATGCGCTGCAGACCGCGATCAACAATGCGAGCGCGGGCGACATGATCGTCGTCGGCCCGGGCACGTACAACGAGATGCTGGTGATGTGGAAGCCGGTGCGGCTGCAAGGCGTCGGTGCCGCGTCGGTGACGGTCAATGCGAACACGCATCCGTCCGGCAAGCTCGATCCGTGGCGCAGGCTGATCGCGTGCCTGTTCGGCACGTCGCTGGACGGCGGGACGATTTCGGCCGCGTACGACCCGACGAAGCCGATTTCGCCGACCAACAACCCGTACGATCCGTCGGGCACCTATCAATGCTCGACGCAGATGCAGGGGCACGTGGATCCGATCCCGTTCGAGCCGACGGTCGGTTGGGACAGCTCGCAAAACGGCAATCTCGGCGAGCTGCTGATGGAGCCGTCGCTGATGGGCGCGTATGAAGGCGCGGGCATCACGGTGCTGGCCAAGGGCGTGCAGACGAGCGCGAACTGCAGCGCGAACGGCGTCTGCACGCTGCTCACGAAGCACGATTGCACGACGGACCCGAACAACCCGAACTACAGCAACTTCATGTGCAATCCGTCGCGCATCGACGGGATCACGTTCACCAACAGCTCGCAGGGCGGCGGCGGGATCTTCCTGCACGGCTGGAACCACTATACGGAGGTATCGAACAACCGCGTGACCGGCAATGCCGGCACGCTGTCGGGCGGCATCACGGTCGGCCAGGTGGAAGTGCCGGACGGCACCATCGCCGCGGACGGCGTGACGCAGTTGCCGTTCATGTACAACACGTTCGTCAACGTCCACCACAACGCCGTCACAGGAAACGCGTCGTATGGCGACGAGATCAACTCGACCACGCCATCGGCGGCCGGCGGCGTGACCCTGTGCTCGGGCGCCGACTACTACCGCTTCAACTACAACTGGGTCTGCGGCAACATCAGCGGCGGTGACGGCGGCGGCGTGGCGCACTTCGGGTTCAGCTACAACGGCGACCTGTCGCACAACGTGGTGTTGTTCAACCAGAGCAACAACCCGACGTTGCCGACGTATGGCGGAGGGATCATCGCGCAGGGCGTGCCGCCCGACGGCACGTTCTGCGAGAACTCGACCATCGACGTCGATTGCGCGCCGCAGCTGTCCGACGGCATTGGCCCGAATCTCGTGATCGACGGCAACCTGATCATGGGCAATACGGCGGAAAGCGGGAAGGGCGGCGGCCTGCGGCTGCAGAACGTCAACGGCACGGACGTGCAACGCAGCCTCGGCAACCCGAACAACTGGTACCAGGTGCGCGTGATCAACAACATCATCGCGAACAACGTGGCCGGCTGGTCGGGCGGCGGCGTGTCGCTGCAGGATGCGGTGCGCGTGAACTTCATCAACAACACGGTGATCTCGAACGATGCGACGGCGTCGGCGGGCGTGCTCTTCAATACGCCGGCCGCGTCGCAGTCGAACGTGCCGCCGCCGGGATGCACGAGCAGCCCGAACAGCGCGGACTCGACGTGCACGAGCTTCATCGAGGCGTCGACGCAGCAGCCGGCCGGGCTGGAGACGGCGGGTCATACGCAGAACCTGATGGCCGCGTTCGTCCCGCCTGCGGGTTTCACGGGGCAGGTCACCTGTCCCGCGAATTCGCCGAACTGCATGAAGTTCTCGAACCCGGTGCTGGCCAACAACGTGTTCTGGCAAAACCGCTCGTTCTACATCTCGGTGAGTTCGCAGCCGAACCCGAACATACCGGGGGTGCAGAACGCGGTCACGCTGAACCCGATCCTGAACCAGAAGGGGCTGTCGACAGGCACCTGCGTGACGGGCGGCACGACCCCGCCGTTCTATTGGGACATCGGCGCGTACGGCGACACCGGGCCGGCCAATCACCAGTCCGGGCTGACCATGAACCCGCAGTATTCGATCATGACCAGCACGGCGGGTTACGGCGCGACCAACAAGGCGGCGAACCCGCAGACGGTGGGCCAGTACTGCAACGGTTCGCGGGTGCCGCCGGAAGCCGGCGGAAACGGCTTTGCCGTGCCGCCCGGGATTGCCGACGCGGTGATGCCGAACCCGCTGTTCGGCCTGATGCCGACGGCCACGCCCGATGAAGGCAACCAGTGGATCAACATGTCGTACGGGCCGCTGTCGCTGTTCAACGAGGCGCTCACGCAGGGCAGCACGGGTTACAACGTGATGATGGGCAACTACTCGATCAAGGGCACGTCGCCGGCGATCGGGGCGGCCACGGCATCCGGCGCGCCGAATCACGACATCTTCGGCACGCCGCGGCCGCAAGCCAACGGCTACGACATCGGCGCTGTCGAGTACGTGACGCCCGGCCTGCTCGGCGGCCTGCTCGGTGGCGGCACCCCGATCGATCCGCTGGCGCTGGGCAGCCAGCCGACCGGCCTGGCCGCTCTTGTCCCGAGGGGCATCGGCGGAATCCCGGGTGTTGGCGGAATTCCGGGCGTCGGCGGAATCCCGGGCGTCGGCGGAATTCCGGGCCTGTTCAACGGCGGCGTGCCGCTGCCGCCGATCCTCGCCCCGGCACTGCGGCGGCCGCTGGCAGGCGCGCTGCGGCTGGCTCCGCCGGCGCGGCCGCTGCCGGCAGGCGCATTGACGCAGTCTCCGGCGCTGGCGCGGCCGCCGTCAGGCGTGCTGTTGCAGAACCCGGCTCAGACGCCGCTGCGTGCCCGCACGCAGACACCTGGCCAAACGCCTGCGCAAACGCGCGCGCTGCCGCCCGTGCGGCTCCCGGTGCCGACCCCGGCACCGGCGGCGCCCGCGCCGCTCGCGGGAGCGCTGCAATGAAGCCGGCGGCCTTCCGTGCGGCATCGATGCTGCTGCTCGCGTGCGGCGCCTGCCTCGCCGCGGTCCGGCCTCAGCCGGCCGCGGCCGGGCAGGATGCGCCGGCCGAGCCGGCGGCCCGCCGGCACTCGCCTTACCTGCCGGTGAGCCTGCCGCGGCAGGCGAAGGCCTATTACCAGATGGCGAAGGGCATCGACGACCTGCACGTGCGCAGCACCGCGTCGGGCAACCTGATCCGCTTCAGCTACCGCGTGACCGATCCGGAGAAGGCGCGGCTGCTCGGCGACACGAAAGCGACGGTCTATCTGTACGGCGAAACGAGCCACGCGTTGCTCGTGATTCCGGTGATGGACCAGATCGGCGCGCTGCGGCAGACCGGTCAGCTGGAGACCGGACACGAATACTGGATGGTGTTTTCGAACAAGGGAGGGCCGATCAAGCGCGGTGAACGGGTCAGCATCCTGATCGATTCGCTGCATGTCGACGGGCTGGTGGTCGAGTAATCACAACCATGCGCATGCCGCCGCGCATCGACAACAGGCGGCCTGCATGCGGGGAGAGCAGTCATGAACCGGTTTCTTTTCAAGTCGATTTCGGCGGCGTGCGCCGCCGGCTTTTTGACTTGCGGCCAGGTCGCATCCGCGGCCTCGGCGGCGGGGAATGCGCAGGCGGCGTCGGCGTCGCATATGGACGCGGCGCAGATCGCCGAGCGCAATATCGCGGCCCGTGGCGGGCTGCAGGCGTGGCGGGCGGTGTCGTCGATCAGGATGACGGGGCAGCTCGACGCGGGCGGCAAGAAGAACGTCAGGCTGCCGTTCACGCTGACGTTGAAGCGCCCGCACAAGAGCCGGCTCGAAATCCAGTTCGAGCAGCAAACCGCGCTGCAGGTGTACGACGGCTCGCAGGGCTGGCTGGTCAGGCCGTACCTCGGCCGCAACGACGTCGAGCCGTATACGCCGGCGCAACTCAAGTCCGCCGCGTCATCCGCCGAACTCGACGGTCCGCTGATCGACTACGCGAACAAGGGCACCACGATCCAGGCGCTTGGCACGGAGCAGGTGGAAGGGCATCGCGCGTATGTGCTGAAGCTGACGTCGAAGGATGGCGCGTCGCGGCGCCTGTGGGTCGACGCGTCGAGCTTTCTCGAACTGAAGATCGATGGAGAGCCGCGCGTGCTGGACGGCAAGACGCACGGCGTCACGGTTTTCTATCGCGATTACAGGAAGGAGAACGGTCTGGTCATGCCGCACACGCTCGAGACTGTCGTGAGCGGCGTCAAGGAGACGCACCGGATCACGATCGAGCATGTCGCGCTCAACGAGACGGCCGACGACACGATGTTCGGCAAGCCGCCGCTCACCTTCGCGAAGGCGCCGAGTCACCCGGCCGAGATCCGGACGAGGTGACAACCATGGGACGGATCGGATCGTGGGTGCTCGCCGGCTGCGCGATGGCGGCCTTGTGCGGGTGCGAGCAATTGCCGGGGCAGGGCCTCGGCGTGGACCAGATCGTCGAGAAGAATATCGCGGCGAGAGGCGGGCTCGACGCGTGGCGCAAGGTCCAGACGATGGTCTGGTCGGGCCATGTGGACAGCCCGAACGCGCCCGTGCGCGACATGCCGTTCATCCTCGCGATGAAGCGGCCGAACAAGACGCGCTTCGAGATCACCGTGATGAACCAGAAGGCCGTGCGCGTGTTCGACGGTCGCGAAGGCTGGAAGCAGGCCGCGAGCGGCAGCGCCGGCCTGCGGCCGTACACGCCGGGCGAGCTGATGTCCGCGCGCGACGAGCAGGTGATCGACGGTCCGCTGATCGACCACGATGCGAAGGGCATCGGCGTGACGCTGGACGGCGTCGACCCGATCGGCGGGCACGATGCGTACCGCCTTGCGGTGAAGTTGCCGTCCGGCGCGGTACGGCATGTGTGGATCGACGGGCGGACGTTCCTGGACGTGAAGGCCGACCGCCAGGTGCGCGGACCGAGCGGCCCGCTCACGGTGGAGGTGAACTACGGCAACTTCAAGCGCATCGACGGCCTGCAGATCCCGCTCAGGATCGAGAGCGGAACGGCGGCCTCGCCGACCAAGGACACGCTGATCATCGACAAGGTGTCGGTGAATCCGCCGCTCGACGATGCGCTGTTCGCCCGGCCCGCATCGCCGGTCGGACGCCGTCCGGCGTCGATCGATGCGCACGTGTCGCAGGCGCCACCGGTACCGCCGGGCGCCGGCTGGCCGACGGCACGGCCATGAACGGCATCCGGGGGCGATTGCGCGCCCTCGCGGCGGCGTGCCCGCCGGCCTCGCGCGGGCGGTTGGCGCGATGGGTGTTGCTGGCCGCGTTGTGCGCAAGCGCGGGCCATGCGCTCGCCGACGACGCAGCGGCGCCCGTCGTGCCGGCGGATGCCGGAGAAGCGATCTTCCAGCGCGGCATCCTCGGTTCGGGCGCACCGCTCGAAGCCGTGCATCAGGACGGCGTGCGCCTGCAAGGCGCCGCCGCCGCCTGCGTCAATTGCCATCGGCGCAGCGGGCTGGGCTCGAAGGAGGGCAACAACACCATCCCGCCGGTCACGTGGCGCTATCTGGTGCATCCACGCGAGCAGACCGCCGAGGATCTCGACATCCCGTACGTGCCCGGCATGCGCACCGACCGCGAACCTTACACGGAAGAGCGTCTCGCGCGCGCCTTGCGCGACGGGGTCGACCCGGAAGGCAGGCCGCTCGGCAGGCTGATGCCGCAATACGCGCTCGGCGATGCCGACATGGCCGCGCTGACCGGCTATCTGAAGCGTCTCGATCGCCGCACGCCGTCGGGCGTCACGGACACGGTGCTGCATTTCGCGACGATCGTCACGCCGGACGCGGACCCGGTGAAGCGGGCGGGCATGCTCGACGTCCTGCAGCACTACTTCGCGGACAAGAACACGTTTCCGTTCGGCACGACGCCACCGCTGCGTTCCACGCGAAGAATGATGTTCATGGTCAATCGCCACTGGGAACTGCATGTGTGGGAACTGAAGGGTCCGCCGGACACGTGGCGTACGCAATTGACGCAGTTTCTCGCCCGGCAGCCGGTGCTGGCCGTGGTGTCGGGGCTCGGCGGCAGAAACTGGGCGCCGGTCCACGACTTCTGCGAGGCGGAGGCCGTGCCCTGCCTGTTTCCGAACGTCGAGGTGCCGGTCGAAACCGACCACGATTTTTATTCCGTGTACTTCTCGCGCGGCGTGCTGCTCGAGTCGGACCTGATCGCGAAGCGCATCCTGGACGAAGCCGGTGCGCGGCCGCCGCCGCAAGCGGTGAAGACGGTCTGGCAGGTCTATCGCAGCGGCGACAACGGCGAGCGCGGCGCACGCGCGCTGGCTGCCGCGCTGAAGGCGCACGGCATCGCCGTGTCGAATCGCGCGCTTGGATCCGGTGACAGCGTCGCGCGCGCCTTGCGCCGGCTGCCGCGCGACGACGTGCTCGTGCTGTGGCTGCGGCCGCCGGACCTCGCGGCGCTCGCTCACGTGCCGCCCGCGTCGGACACGGTATTCATGTCGGGGCTGCTCGGCGGGCTCGACAATACGCCGCTGCCGACGAGCTGGCGTGGCGTGACGCGCATCGCCTATCCATTCGACCTGCCCGAAGGGCGGCGCGTGCGCGTCGACTATGCGTTCGGCTGGTTCTCGATCCGGCAGATTCCGATGGTCGCGCCGCAGGTGCAGGCGGACACGTATCTCGCATGCGGCCTGCTCGCCGAGACGCTCAGCCATCTGGTCGATGCGTTCGTGCGCGAGTATCTCGTCGAGCGCATCCAGGACATGCTCGAGCGCCGCATCCTGACCGGCTACTACCCGCGCCTGACGCTCGCGCCCGGGCAGCGCTTCGCGTCGAAGGGCGGCTATATCGTCCGCTTCGCCGGGCCGGATCGCCTGAAACTCTCCGCCGACGGGGGCTGGATCGTCCCCTGAGCGGCCGCGCGCGCCGAGATGGAGTAGGGATCAGACCGCGTAAGGAGGGAGTCGCCCCATGTCTGTTTTCATGGGCGCTTCGCACAATGAAGGCATCGTCCGACGTGCGCATGTCGCGTCGGAACGTGGCGACACACGGCATGGGGGAAACAGCCATGACAACGTTCCTAGTCGGCCATCGCGCACGCCCTCGCTGGAGGCGTGGCGGCTGGATGGCCGTGCTCGCGATGCTCGCGTTGCTGCAGGTGTCGGCCGCGCGCGCGCTGCCGATCTTCGCGCGCCAGACCGGGCAGAGCTGCGTCGCGTGTCATGCCGGCGGACAGTTTCCGGAGCTCACGCCGTATGGACGCATGTTCAAGCTGAACGGCTATACGTTCGGCGAGCGCACGATCCCGATCGCCGCGATGGCCATCGGCGACCTGAGCACGACGCGCGGCAACACCGACTCCAGCGGCAACAAGATCAATCCGAAGAACGGGCTGCCGATCTTCGATTTCGCGAGCGTGTTCCTTGCCGGCAAGATTACCGACAAGATCGGCGGTTTTGCTCAGTTTACCTACATAAACTACGATCACCAGGACGGTGACGGAAAATGGAAAGGCCACTGGACGTCGGACAACACCGACTTCCGCTTCGTCGACCGGATCATCTCCAGCGCGAACGACCTGATCCTCGGCCTGACGGTGCACAACAATCCGACCGTGCAGGACGTCTTCAACACCGCGCCGGCCTGGGGCTACCCGTACATTTCGTCGACGATCAGCCCGGCCGCCAAAATCCCGAACCTGCCGCTCCTCGAAGGCGGGAGCCTCGCGACGCAGGCTGTCGGCACAGGCGCCTACCTGTACTGGAACAAGCTGGTGTACGCCGAGCTGACCGCATACAGCACGGCCGACGGCATCTGGTCGTTCCTGAGCCACGGGAACAAGCCGGGGGATCCCGTCCATCCGCAGATCTATCTGCGCGGCTACAACCCGTATGCACGCATCGCGCTGACGCACGACTGGGGACCGCATAGCCTGATGGTCGGCGCGTTTGGCTTCAGTGCCGAAATTTATCCTAACGACCCGAACAATTTCCCGATCTTCGGCACCGGTGTCACGCGTTATCGCGACTACGGTTTCGACGCGCAGTACCAGTACCTGCTGGAGCCGCACACGATTACCGCGCAGGCGCGCTACGTGCGGGAGAACATCCACGATCCGAACAACTTCGTGCTGGGAGACGGTACGTCGGCGAATCTCAACTCGCTGCGGCTCAAGGCGTCGTACATCTACCAGAACACGTACGGCGTGAGCCTGTCGTTCTTCAATACGACCGGCACGCCGGACAGCGCGATGTATTCAGGCAGCGCGAACTTTCATCCGAACACGCAGGGCTGGACCCCGGAAATCTTCTGGATACCGGTTCAGTACGTGCGCGTCGGCCTGCAATACACGCACTTCACCCGATTCCTCGGCGCGGCGACCAACTATGACGGAAGCGGGCGCAATGCGAGGGACAACGACACGCTGTTTCTCTATCTATGGGTCGCATCGTTCTGACATCACGTCCGGCGTTTCCCGCACACCGGACCGACCGAAGCACGCGCGGCGAGCGGGTGTCGCGCATCTCGCATCGCGTCGCGATGCGGGCACGTATCCCTGTCGAACGGAATCGATTCGGCAGGCGAAGGAAGTTGCGGCAAGGAGGTGTCTGACATGAACAAGGTGGCCCATATCGTCTCGCTCGCGATGGTGCTGGCCGGGGCGGGTTGCCACGACCTGGAGCGGTCGCGGCAGGTCGACGACCCGGCGGTGCCGGGCAAGACCATCGCGCTGCAGGTGTGTTCGAACTGCCATGGCGCGACCGGCGTGTCCGTGTCGCCGATGTTTCCGAAGCTGGCCGGACAGCGCAAGGAGTACCTCGTCGATCAGTTGACCGACTTCAAAAGCCACGCGCGTGCCGATCCGAACGCGAAGCGGTACATGTGGGGCTTCACGCATCTGACCGACAAGCAGATCGACGAGCTTGCCGACTATTTTTCGGGCCAGGGGGTGGTGCCGGGCGAAGCCGGCGATCGCACGCTGCTCGACGCGGGCAAGGCGATCTTCGTGGGGGGCCTGCCGGACAAGGGCGTTGCGGCCTGTATCGGGTGTCATGGCCAGCATGGCGAGGGCATGAGCCGGTTCCCCCGTCTCGCCGGTCAGCATGCGGACTACGTGGTGAAGCAGCTCACGATTTTCCGGGAAACCGAGACACGGCCACGCGGCGCGATCATGAAGTCGGTCTGCGCGAACATGACGGAGCAGGACATGCGCGCCGTCGCGGCCTATGTCGAGGCATTTCCGCCGGAAGCCGGCGTACCGGCGAGCCCGTCGGTAGCCGGTGCATCGGCGAGCCCGGCGGAAGGCGGTGCATTGGCAAAACCGGCGGAAGGCGGTGCATTGGCGAGCCCGCCGGAAGTCGGCGCATCCGCGAACCCGCCGGAAACCGGCTTATCGGCGAACCCGCCGGAAACCGGTACATCGGCGGGCCTGCCGGCCGAACAATGAGCAAGCGCCGCCGAATCGGCATCGCATGCGGCACGTGCCGCGCGGCGGGCAGGCAACCGGCGCCGGCAGTGATCATTTAGGTGTCTCGTCTTCCCCGGGACGGGGCGCCTCTTTTTCTTCCAACCCTGCACGGGTCCGTTCAGGTGAATACCATGAAAGCGATGCAATCCTCTCGCGGCGGTGCGGCGCCGGTCGCCAGGCTGCCGCGACAACACGCGTCCGCCGCGGTTCGTGCTTGCGAGCCGGGCGACGACCGTCCGTTCCTCGCG
>NZ_LDWR01000045.1 GCF_001039005.1 Burkholderia cepacia | reverse complement strand
AGTGTGAGACTCTTGATACTTTCGCTATCTGATCCGAGGATCAGCTCGCTTCCATCAAGCGCCCACACTTATCGACTGTTAATTTTTAAAGAGCAATCTGCGAGGAACTTCGTGTTTCTCAGCAGCGCTGCGTTTTCAGCAGCAGAGAAGCGAGATTATGAACCGTGTTTCGCAGTTCGTCAACAACTTTTTAACTACTTCGTTGCGACTGCGGGGTCCATCTTCGAGTGCTGCCAGGGCTCGTTACCACCGCACCCCAACCGCACCGCTTCCCTCTCCCGCGCTGCGTTTCCGTTAGCGCGAAAGAGGCGTGATTCTATGCACCCCACGTCGTTCGCGCAAGGGGTTTGAAGCAACTTTTTTACAAAAGCCGTCATTCGGCCGTCCGGCCATGCCTGGGCACGAGACCGCTTATGGTGCAAAGAACGGACTAGAATGTGAGGTTCTTCGCCTCTTTCTATATACGTCTTTAATATGCGCCAGCGAATCGCCAAACGCCTCCCCCCCGACGCCGACAAACTGGTTGGTCTGTCGCTTGCGCTCTTCGCCTCGGGCAGCCGCATCGAGGATCGCTTCTGGGAAGCGAAGCTCGATGCGCTGCTCGCCAAGATTGTCCGCAACGGCAACCAGACCACGCTCGACGCAGCGCTCGACCATCTCCAGCAGAATCATCCCGATGCCTACGGCGCACTCGCCGACATGGCCGAGACCCATAGCGAGTCGATGGTGATCGAGCACGACGGCCAGCCGTACGACGCGCTGCTGGTCGCCGTCCCGGTGCTCGCCTGGACGCGCTACATGATTCCGTCGGGCCCGCTCAAGAGCGACGTTGCCGACGCGCTGCGAACGCACCTGCAGGCCCACGTCCTTGCGAACGGCACGCTCGTCGGGCTTGCGCCGTTCCTCTACAGCATCGACCAGCTGCCGCGGCACCACGTCGAAACCTACCGACTTGCCCAGCAGCTCGCGCATTCGGCGATCACCCAGCACACGCCCAAGCTCAGCTTCGGCGACCTGCCCGAAACCTCGCCGATCCTCGCCGACCCGCGCTTCCTGCTCGCCGTCGTCGCCGCGCCCGTCGGCGCGTCGCTGTTCCGCTGGCAGGAAGAAGAAGGCGGCACCCGGATCGAACGCGGCCAGTGCCTCGAGCAATGGACGGCCCAGGGCGGCCCGAACCTGTCGATCGCACTGCCCGGCTGCGAGTTCGAATGCCTGCTTCCGGACGCGTACTACTCGGCGTGCCGGGATGCGGACGAACGCATCCGTCCGCACACGGTGCGAACCGCCATTCGTTATCTTTTCGACACACTTGGTGTGGCACCGCAGGAACTCCGCGCGGTGGTCGCCGGCTTCGGCGAACGCCGTATCGACGAATATCGTGTCGGCTTCACGCGGCGTGCCAGCAACGATGTGATCTACGGTGTCGTGTGGCCGCTCTACGGCCGCGAAAACGGCGACGTGTCGATCGACAGCGCAACGCTCGAAGGCGAGACACCGATCGAAGGGCCGGTCGAGGAAATCGTGAGCCTGCTGAAGGAATGCGGCGTAACCGACGTCCGCAGGCACGCCGGCCGCTTCGAGCCCGAATACTGCGACGACTGCGGCGTGCCGCTCTACGCGGATCCGCTCGGCGAAATCGTCCACGCGGAAATGCCGGAAGACGCGTCGCCCGCCCAACCGCACTTCCACTGACCCCGCGCCGCGGGCCCACCCGGCCTGCCCGCCCGAAGCCGCTCCCGGTTCCCGCCGGAGCGGCTTTTTTCTTGTCCGCTATTCCGCCGCCCGAATTTTCAGACTTTTCCTAAGCCTTTCAGCCAAGCAGACATCGTGTAAGGTCTTTGTCATCATCAGACCCAAGGCATGACCGACGGCAAATCAATGACTCACCTTAGGAGGTTGAATATGCGGTTCCTGGTGCTCAATTCAGACGCCGAGCGGCGTGACGGACTGAAGGCCCTGTTGCGGCAGATCGACCGTCACGCCAGCATCAACGATGCGCCCGACGGCTTCCAGGCGCGCCGGCTGCTGCGCACCCAGCGTTTCGACCTCGTCGCGATCGACTGGCTGGACGTCGGCCGGCTCAGCGAGCTTCAGGCGCTGTGCAGCGCGTGCTCGCCGACACCCGCCGCCGTGCTCGTCGACGAAGCGTCACCGGAATCCATCCAGCGCTTCTTCAACTACGGTGTCGCGGGCGTGATCCCGCACTCCACGCGGCCGCACCTGATCGTACGCGCACTCGAGATGGTGCTGCTGGGCGGTCACTACATCCCGCCGATCGCCCTCAGCCTGCTGCCTTCCACGGCCGCGGTCCGCCACGATGCGCATTTCCAGACGCTTGCCGGCTCGCTGCCCCGCCGCCCGCCGAGCGGCCTCTTGTCGCCGCGACAAGCGCAGATCATGCGCTTCGTCCACATGGGCAGCACGAACAAGATGATCGCCCGTACGCTCGGCATCAGCGAAGGTACCGTGAAGATCCACCTCGCCAGCATCTTCCAGCAGCTTGGCGCCGCGAACCGCGCCGCCGCGGTCGCGATCTACAACGGCTGGCTGTCGCCCCACCTCGAGGTGCTGCTGGCGAACCGCAGCCGCGCGCGCAAGCCGGCCATCGGCGAACACGGTCCGGCTCCACAGCGGACGCAACGGAACGACCATCCGTACCCGTTGCCGGCCGCGAATGCCGGTACGCAAGACCTGCCACTCGCCGCAGAGCCGCCGGCGCGGTTCCGGCGCGAACGCTAGGCAAACAGTCTCGATATTGCGACGGTCGGTATGTGCGGATTCCCACCTTTGATGCTCAACGAGTAATATGAACGCATGGGTTTTCTTTTCACACCGCTTCCGCTCTGGATTGGCATCGGTGGCTGGATCGCCGCCGCGGCCCTGCTCGCACTCGCGATCTGGAATCGCCCCTTCGTGCGCCTGCAGGACGCCACGCTCCAGCACGTGTGGCTCGCGCTCGTCACCGCGATCGCAGTCCTCTGGGCCTCGAATGCTTGGCTCGAAGACGGCATCGTCATGCATCTGCTTGGCGCAACGCTGCTCGTCACGCTGTTCGACTGGACACTCGCGCTGATCGCAATGGGCGCCGTCACGGCGGTTGCCGCGATCATCTTCGACGCGCCGTGGCAAGGCATTGGCCTGACCTATCTGATCTACGGTGCGCTGCCTGTCGCCGTGTCGGCGTTGCTGCAGCGCGCCGCACTCGCATGGCTGCCGCACAATCTCGCATCGTTCATCACCGGCCAGGGATTCCTGTCGCCGGCCATCGCGATCATCGCGGTCGCGGCTGCCGCGGCCGGTGTCCAGCTCGCGCTCGCGGATGGCGTGCCCGTCGTGATTCCGGCCGGCTATCTGCTGAACACGGCGCTGCTCGCGCTCGGCGAAGCGTGGTTCACGGGCATGGCGACAGCACTCATCGCCGTCTATCGCCCCGCGTGGGTCACGACCTTCGACGTCCGGCGCTATCGCCTCGGCGGCCCGCGCGCCTGAATTCCCTTCCGATCGTGGCTGTGTCAACACGTGCCGGCGGCCTCTTCCGCGGCGCGGGAGAATATGCCGTCTACTGCCGCACAACTTTTTTACGCTAAGATTGAACTCCTGTTCTTCATCGGGCATCTATACGTGCCCGATGTCTCATTCGCTCCTCACCAATAACCAGATGGACAGCTCACCTGCCTCGCTCCGGATTTTCCGGGCGCTCGGCAAGCTGGCAGCCTGCATCGCGGGCCTGTCGCTTGCGCTTCCGACACCGGTGTTCGCCGACCTGCTCGACCAGCGCTCCGAACTGATCAACAAATTCGTCAACGAAATGCATGCCGATCCGCTCGCCGCCGATTGTGCGGCGCACGGCAGCTTCATCGCCAGCACATCGTCGGCCTTCGACCGTGTCGACTTCGCGCCGAACGCATTCGACAGCGGCAACGCGACGATCACGCCGTGGAACGACTCGTTCGACCAGGGCAAGCAGCGCGTGAAGGTCGACAACATCGTCACGGTCGACGGACTCGGCATCCACAATGACGGCGGCGACGCGACGCCGCTGAAATTCCGTTGCGGCTATGTCGGCCAGCAGATGCTCGCGTTCAGCTGGAACGATCCCGTTCCGCCGCTGAAGCCGCGCGTCGAACGCTCAACGTCTTCGACGAAGAAGTTCAAGGGCAAGTCGCACCGAGGCAAGGTCAAGGCATCGGGCCGCACCGGCAAGAAGGCTGTCGCAACGAAAAAATCGAGCGGCCAGAAGAAGGTCGTGAAGAAGAAAACCACGAAGAAGTCTTGATACGACGACGCGGCAACGACAGAAAAAAAGCCGGGGCATCGCAGGATGCCCCGGCTTTTTTCGTACGACGACGGTGCGCTTACGCGAACGCGTCGACGTGCACCAGGATCGCGGCCAGCATCGCCGCGCCGAGCGCCGCACTGCGCTCGCCGTTCCAGCCGACCCGCTCGTCGGGCAGGTTCGCGTTGTCCTTGAACGGCATCTCGAGCGTCAGCGACAGGCAGCCGAACTGGTGGCCGATGTACTTCGACGCAAGCTTGAGCGCGTCTTCCTTGTACTTGCTCGCCGCGTAGCCGTGCTCGGTCTGGAAGTCGGGGCTCGCCACCTTGAACGCGTCGATGAACGCGGTCTGCTCCTTGCCCTGCTGCTCGGTGAAGCTCGGCAGCATCTCCGAACCGGCAACGAACACGTACGGCAGATCCTCGTCGCCGTGAATGTCGAAGAACATGTCGCAGCCGATCGCGTGGATCGCGTCGCGCACGGCCAGCACCTCGGGACTACGCTCGGCATCGGGCGCCATCCACTCGCGGTTCAGGTTCGCGCCTGCCGCATTGGTGCGCAGGTTGCCGTGCACGCTGCCGTCCGGGTTCATGTTCGGGACGATGTGGAACGTCACGCGATCGTAGAGCTTGCGCGCGACCGGATCGCCAGCCCAGTCGCCCCATCCGGCCAGACGCTTGACGAGGCCTTCGACGAACCACTCGGCCATCGTCTCGCCGGGATGCTGGCGCGCGATGATCCACACCTTCTTCTTCGGTTCACCGTCGGTTTCCGGCGTGCCGAGCGTCAGCAGCGACATCGGGCGGCCTTCGACCGTGCGGCCGAGTTCGACGACGCTCGCCTGCGGCAACTGCTGGACCGCGCCGAGAAACGCCGCGTGACGTTCTTCCGAGTACGGTTCGAAATACGCGTAGTAGATGCTGTCGAACTCGGGCGTATGGTCGATGGTCATCGTCTTGCCGTCGAACGTCGTCGGCACGCGGAACCAGTCGACCCGGTCGTAGCTCGCTACCGCGCTGTAGTTGCGCCAGCCGGACGGATACGCGCATTCGGCCGCATTCTCGAAACTCATCACACACCGCTCGCCGCGTGCGCCCGTCAAGCGGTAGTAAAACCATTGCGCGAATTCCGAGCGGCTGTCGCCGCGTACGCGCAGCCGAATCGCATCGGGGCTGTCGCACGATACGACGTCGATTGCGCCTGCGTCGAAATTGCTGGTGATCGAAAGGGTCATCTGTCTCTCCTGTGTCGACCGGAGTTAGCGCTTCAGCGCTTACTCCGGTCCCATGCAAGGCTGTCGGCCGAAACCGGCGGTGTGTCGCCCGCCCGGCCTCATGCATGCGCCGGCCATCTCGTGAACGGCCGGCATGGTCACTCGCCGACTCGCCGGCGATATACGTAAGTCGAATCGTTCGACGCAGCCGCGTCGAATGCATAGCCTTCCGTCGCGAAATCCTGCAGCGCCTTCGGCTCGGTAATACGGTTCTCGACGATAAAACGCGCCATCAGGCCGCGCGCGCGCTTCGCATGGAAGCTGATGATCTTGTAGCGGCCGCCCTTCCAGTCCTCGAACACCGGCGTGATGACGGGCGCGGCCAGCAGTTTCGGCTTGACCGACTTGAAGTACTCGGTCGACGCACAGTTGACCAGCACGCGCGCCGCGCCGCTGCGCGTCTCGAGCTGTTCGTTCAGCGCGCGCGTGATGCGGTCGCCCCAGAACGCGTACAGGTCTTTACCTCGTGCGTTCGCGAAGCGCGTACCCATCTCGAGCCGGTACGGCTGCAGCAGGTCGAGCGGACGCAACAGCCCGTACAGGCCCGACAGCACGCGCACGTGCTGCTGCGCATAGTCGAGATCGGCGGACGACAGCGATTTCGCGTCGAATCCCTCATATACGTCGCCGTTGAACGCGAGCACGGCCTGCTTCGCATTGGCCGGCGTAAAAGTCGGCGACCAGTCCGCGTAGCGCTGGAAATTCAGGCGCGCGAGCGGATCGGAAATATCCATCAACGTCGCGATGTCCTGCGGCGAAAGCTTGCGCAGGCCGTCGATCAGTTCCGATGCGTCGTCGACGAATGCAGGCTTCGTGTAAGACTGGACGTGCGCAGGCGTATCGTAGTCGAGGGATTTGGCTGGAGAGAGAACGATTATCATAGAGGCTCGCTGGCACGCCGTGCCTTGCGGTCAGACGAAAACCACCGATTGTAACGAATGACCCGCTCTCTCGCCCCGCACACCGCGCACCGCGTCGTGCTCGACTCGAACGTCTGGATCGACATTCTCGTATTCGACGACCCCGCTACGCGCCCGATCCGGGCCGCGCTGGAACGCGGCACGCTTGCCGCCGTGATCGACGGCCGCTGCCTGACGGAGCTCGAGTATGTGCTCGATTATCCGCAGTTCCAGGCGCGCGCGGTCGACAAGGCCGCTGCGCTCGCGACCGTCGCCCGCCTGGCGAGCCTCGTCGAACCGCCGCCCGTCGACGCCGACGCGCCGCCGCTGCCGAAATGCAAGGACCGCGACGACCAGAAGTTTCTCGAACTCGCCCGCGCCGCGCAGGCCGAATGGCTCGTCTCGAAAGACCGTGCGCTGCTGAAGCTCGCGAAGCGCACCGCACGCGACTTTGGCTTCCGGATCGCGCAACCGGCGCCGTTCGCCGAGGCCTGCGCGCTCGACGCCGCGCCGATCGCCACGGCCACGCCGGCCTGACGCACCAGACTCCACCCGATTTCGACCGTATCGATGAACGCTCCTTCAGACATGCCCACGACGCCCGTTTTCCCCTCGCGCCTGCCGAACGTCGGCACGACGATCTTCACGGTCATGAGCGCGCTTGCCGCCGAAAAAGGCGCCGTGAACCTCGGCCAGGGATTCCCCGATTTCGATTGCGATCCGCGCATCGTCGACGCCGTCGCGGCCGCGATGCGCAACGGGCACAACCAGTATCCGCCGATGGCCGGCGTCGCGCCGCTGCGCGACGCGATCGCCGACAAGATCGCGCAGGTTTACGGCCGGCGCTACGATCCGGCCACCGAAATCACCGTAACGGCCGGCGCGACGCAGGCGCTGCTGACGGCGATCCTGTGCGCGGTGCACCCGGGCGATGAAGTGATCGTCGTCGAACCGACTTACGACAGCTACCTGCCGTCGATCGAACTCGCGGGCGGCACGCCCGTGTTCGTCACGCTGGAGGCGCCGGACTACACGATCCCGTTCGACCGTCTCGCGGCCGCGATCACGCCGAAAACACGCATGATCCTGATCAACACGCCGCATAACCCGACCGGTACCGTATGGCGCGAGGCGGACATGCGCAAGCTCGAGGACATCGTGCGCGGCACCAACGTGCTGATCGTGTCCGACGAGGTCTACGAGCACATGGTCTACGACGGCGCGCGCCACGAAAGCGTTGCACGCTATCCGGAACTCGCGTCGCGCAGCTTCATCGTGTCGAGCTTCGGCAAGACCTATCACGTGACGGGCTGGAAAGTCGGCTACGTCGCGGCGCCTGCGGCGCTGACCGCGGAATTCCGCAAGGTCCACCAGTTCAACGTCTTCACGGTGAACACGCCGATGCAGATCGGGCTCGCCGACTACCTGCGCGACCCGGCACCGTACCTGACGCTCGCCGGCTTCTACCAGAAGAAACGCGACTTCTTCCGTGCCGGCCTCGAGCGCACGCGCTTCAAGCGGCTGCCGTGCACGGGCACGTACTTCCAGTGCGTCGATTACTCGGCGATCAGCGACCTGCCCGAAGCGGAATTCTCGAAATGGCTCACGTCGGAGATCGGCGTGGCCGCGATTCCGGTGTCGGCGTTCTATCACGAGCCGCACGAATCGGGCGTCGTGCGCTTCTGCTTCGCGAAGCAGGAACGCACGCTCGCGTCCGCGCTCGAGCGGCTCGCCCGCCTGTAAGTCCCGCACGGGGCGGCCCGTGCCGCCCCGCCGGAATCGCGCTTACGAGCGCACGCCGCTGGTCGCTTCGACGTAAGCCTTGCGATCGGCGGCCACGCGCTGCGCGGCAGCGCGCTCGCCGACCTTCTTCGAGTGAGCCTTCCAGTCGATGCCTGCGTCGAGCAGAAAGTCACGCCCGTACACGGCCTTCGTCGCCATCCCGATGACCGGCAGATGGATCGTTGCGGCGATGTCCGCGAGGCTGAACGACTCGCCGAGCACATAAGGCGAAAACTGCGTCATCTGCTTGAACGCATCGATCGCGCGCGGCAGACGCTTCTCGACGTGCGCCTTCATTCCGTCGCTGACCTTGCCGCCGAAAAACGCTTCCGTATAGATCTCGCGCGCCATCCATTCGAGATACAGCTCGAGCGTCTCGACCAGTTCGCGCACCTTCGCGGCCGCGAACGGCCCCGCCGGGAAAATGGCTTTCTCGGGATAACGCGCCGCCAGGTATTCGACGATTACCTGCGACTCGAACAGCGCGCCCTCTTCGGTCCTCAGGAACGGAATCTTGCCGAGCGGCGAATCGGCGAGCTGGGCCGGATCGCTGATCGGCAAACCGCACACCGACTCCTCGAACGGGATGTCGTGCTCGAGCAGGACGAACTTCACCTTGTTGTAATAGTTGGACAACGGGATACCGCACAGCTGTAGCATCGGAGTCTCCTTCCTTGCTGGAGCGCGGCCGCAACGATGCCGGCCGCATCGGGATACGTCGTGCTGAAAAGCACGTTCGTGCTAGTCTAAAGCAAGTTTTGCATCCGTCACGACAACAATACATCCGCTGCAACAACCGCCTCGCCTGTCCGCACGACACGCGCGGCGCCGCAGCCCCGCCATCCGATGGAGACACGCTCGCATGAGTGCTGAACTGCTGGCCTCGCGTCCGCCCGAGAGCGATTCAACGCTCGTCCTCACGCTATCCAATCCCGGCGCGCGCAACGCGCTGCATCCCGACATGTACGCGGCCGGCGTCGAAGCACTCGCCACTGCCGAGCGCGATCCCGCGATTCGCGCGGTGGTGCTGACGGGCGCCGATCGCTTCTTCTGCGCAGGCGGCAACCTGAACCGGCTGCTCGACAACCGCTCGAAGGATCCGTCCTACCAGGCCGACAGCATCGATCAGCTCGGCGCATGGGTGACGGCGATCCGCGCATCGACGAAGCCGGTGATCGCGGCGGTCGAAGGCGCTGCGGCCGGCGCCGGCTTCTCGCTCGCGCTCGCGTGCGACCTGATCGTCGCCGCGCACGATGCGAAGTTCGTGATGTCGTACGCGCGCGTCGGCCTGACGCCCGACGGCGGCGGTTCGTGGTTCCTCGCCCGCGCGCTGCCGCGTGCGATCGCGGCCGAGATCCTGTTCGAAGGCAAGCCGGTCGCGGCCGAACGCCTCCATGCGCTCGGCGTCGTCAACCGGCTCGCCGTGCCCGGCTCGGCACTGACCGACGCACTGGCATGGGCCGATGCCCTCGCCGGCATCTCGCCGAATGCGCTCACGCGCATCAAGTCGTTGCTCGACGACGCGACGATGCAGCCGCTCGAATCGCATCTCGGCACCGAGCGCGATCATTTCGTCGCATCGCTGCATCATGCGGACGGGCTCGAAGGCATCACCGCATTTCTCGAGAAACGCCAGCCCCGCTACAAGCGCTGATTCTCCGCGCCCCCCAACACGACGAAGGAAGTGCTGTATCACCCGTACCTGCAATCCACGCAACCCTGAGCCGCGCATCGGCATCGAGACGGCACCACGACGCAAGCGAACGAGCCTGCGCAACACGGTGCCGACTACGCGGCATTCGAAGGCACAGCCTCCGTCGACAAGCAGCAGCGCTTCGACGTCGAGGCGATATCGCACCGGCTCGCCGCACCGATCGACGGGTTCGCGGGCTCGCTGATCGTCGAGCGATTCAGCGGCGAATCGACGCGGCAATACGCGCAGAAGGTGCGTTAGCGAAAGCCGCGCGCAACGTCGGCGACGGTCTCCCGCTCGCCCGCGCGGATGCCTCCGCGGGCACGTTTCCGTCGCCAGCAGCCCGCGTCGATCCATGCTCTAATGACCGCCTGCCGCGGCGCGCTGCCGGCGCCGCTTTCGCGCATGCAACCAAGGAGTTGACGATGATCGACGTCTATAGCTGGGCGACACCGAACGGCCACAAGGTGCACATCATGCTCGAGGAAACCGGCCTCGCTTATCGTGCCCATCCGGTCGATATCGGTGCGGGCGACCAGTTCAAGCCCGAATTCCTGAAGATCAGCCCGAACAACAAGATCCCCGCGATCGCCGATCCAGACGGCCCCGGCGGCAAACCGATCTCGCTGTTCGAATCGGGCGCGATCCTGATCTACCTCGCGGAGAAAACCGGCAAGTTCCTGCCGACCGAACCGGCCGCGCGTTATGCGACGCTCGAGTGGCTGATGTTCCAGATGGGTGGTATCGGCCCGATGCTCGGGCAGGCGCACCACTTCCGGCTATATGCGCCGGAGAAGATCGAGTACGCGGTCAACCGCTACACGAACGAAGCGAAGCGCCTCTACAACGTGATGGACAAGCGCCTCGGCGAATCCGAATATCTCGCGGGCGACGCGTACACGATCGCGGACATTGCGACGTTCCCGTGGACGCGCTCGTGGCAGAACCAGGGCATCGTGCTCGACGAGTTGCCGAACGTGAAACGCTGGCACGAGGCGATCGCCGCTCGGCCGGCCGTGCAGCGCGGCGTCGAAGTCCTCGCGTCGATGCGCAAGGCGCTGCAGGACGACAAGGCGCGCGAGGTGCTGTTCGGCGCGACACAATACGCGAAGCACTGACCCGCGCGTGACGGGCGGAGCGGCAACCGTGCATGCCGCCCCGCGTTTCAGAAGTAATGCAGCGTGATGAATTCAGCCGCGCAAACCAGCAACGGCGCGTCGGGACGCTCGGCCTGCATCGACACCGACCAGGTCACCTGCACGCCGCCCTGCGCGGCCTCGGCGGTTTCCTTCACCGCAAACAGCGCGCGCACGCGCGCACCGACCGGCACCGGCTTCAGGAACCGCACGCGGTTCAGTCCGTAGTTCACGCCCATCCTCTGCTCGAAGCGCATCGCGTCGGTCATCAACGCAGGAATCAGCGACAGCGTCAGGAACCCGTGCGCGATCGGCCCGCCGAACGGCGACTCGCGCCGCGCGCGTTCGGGATCGACGTGAATCCATTGATGATCGCCGGTCGCGTCGGCGAACCCGTCGACGCGATGCTGGTCGATCGCGATCCAGCCGCTCGCGAGCGGCTCCGCGCCGACACGGGCCTGCAGCGCCTGCGCCGATGCGATCAGCGGCAATGTCGCGTCGGTCATGCGTTCGTGCCTCCCGGATGGCGCAGCCCGAAGATCACCTTGCTGTGCACGGTGATCACTGTCTCGCCGCCGCCGTTGACGCCGATCCACTCCGTCGACACGATGCCGCGATCGGGCTTGCTCTCCGAAACGCGCTTGTCGTGGACCTTCTGGTACATCGTGATCGTGTCGCCGGAGCGCACCGGCTTGAGCCAGCGAATCGAGTCGATGCCCGGCGAGCCCATGCTGGTCGAGTCCGGTCCGAGCTTCTTGATCAGCAGGCTCATGAACACCGAGCACGTATGCCAACCGCTCGCGACGAGCCCGCCGAACGGCGACGACTTCGCGGCCTCCTCGTCGAGGTGGAACGGCTGCGGATCGTAGCGTTGCGCGAACGCCTTGATGTCGTCGGGCTCGAACGTGTAGCGACCCACTTCGATGGTGCTGCCGACCACCAGATCTTCGTAACTGATACCCACTTGTGTGTCTCCTGGTCTGACGCGCTCGCGCGTCGCCGTCATGCCGCGTCGGCCTGCGCGAAATCGGGCAGTGCCGCGATGCGGGCAAGATGATGATCGGTGTCGCCGAGCGTCGTCTCGATGATCGACAGCCGCTTGAACAGGTGCGCGGCGGCCACCTCGTTGGTCACGCCCATGCCGCCGTGCAACTGGACGGCCTGCTGGCCGACGAAGCGCGCGGCCGCGCCGACGCGCGCTTTCGCGGCCGACACGGCCTTGCGTCGCGCATCGGCGTCGCCGCTCGCGTAGCGCACCGCCGCCAGGTAGGTCAGCGAACGCGCCTGCTCGGCATGGATCAGCATGTCGACCATCCGGTGCTGCAGCGCCTGGAAACGCGCGATCGGCACGCCGAACTGCTCGCGCGTCTTCGTGTATTCGACCGTGGCGCGATTCAGTTCGTCGAGCGCGCCGACTGCTTCCGCGCACAGCAGGAACGTCGCGTAATCGGCAACCTGCTCGAGCGCCGCCGCGTCGCGTGCGCCGCCCGTCAGCAGTCGTGCAGGCGTCTCGTTGAACTCGATCGTCGCGGCACGCTGGCCGTCGATGGTCCGGTAGTCGACCACCTGCGTGTTCGCTGCATCCCGTTCGACGACAAAAAGGCCGATGCCGCCGCCGTCGACGCGCGCAGGCACGATCCACGCGTGCGCCTGTGCGCCGTGCTGAACGACCGATTTGATGCCGGTCAGCCGATACGTGCCGCCCTGCTCGTGTGCGTGCGTGTCGAGCTCGAACAGGTCGTAGCGCGCATGCGGTTCGTGGAACGCAACCGCCAGGCGCTTTTGCCCCTGCGCGACCGCCTCCAGCAGCGCGGCATCCTCGCCTGCGCCGGAGCCTGCGATGCGCAATGCCTCGATGCCGACCGCCGTTACCCAGTAGGGCTCGATCACGAGCGCGCGGCCGAGCGCCTGCATCACGACCAGCATGTCGACCGGGCCGCCGCCGAAGCCGCCGTGTGCGTCCGGCACCGGCAGTGCGGTCAGCCCCAGTTCCGCGAACGCGCTCCATTGCGTGTCCGACACGCCCGTGTCGCTGCGCACGATTGCCTGACGCGCATCGAAGCCATATTGCTCGCCGAGATAACGGTGCAGCGCGTCGGCGAACTGCTGCTGCTCATCGGTAAAGCTGAAATCCATCGCTGTCTCCTGTCGATCAGAGTTAGCGCTTTAGCACTTACTCTGATCCCATGCATCACGATCGCCCCGGCTCACAGACCCAGAATCATCTGCGCGATGATGTTCTTCTGGATCTCGTTCGAACCGCCGTAGATCGACGTCTTCCGGTAATTGAAGTAGTACGCGGCAAGCGGCGCCGCATCGTCGTCGCCCGCGATGCTGTGCTCGCGCTCGCCGTCGAGGAACGGCACGTCGAACGGCGCGGCGAGCGGACCGATCGCATCGACCATCAACTCGGTGAGCGCCTGCTGCACTTCGGTACCCTTGATCTTCAGCATCGACGCCTCGGGGCCCGGCCCCTTGCCGCTCGTCTCGCGGCTGACGACGCGCAGCACCGTCACCTCGAGCGCCATCAACTCGACTTCGAGCGCCGCGACCTTCGCGGCGAACACGGGATCGGCAAGCAACGGCTTGCCGTTCTTGCGCTGGTTCGACGCCACGCGCTTCAGGAACGCGAGTTCGCGCTTCGACGCGCCAACCCTCGCGATGCCGGTGCGCTCGTGGCCAAGCAGGTATTTCGCGTAGGTCCAGCCGCGGTTCTCGTCGCCGACGAGATTCTCGACCGGCACCTTGACGTCCTCGAAGAACACCTCGTTGACCTCGTGATCTTCGTCGAGCATGACGATCGGGCGCACCGTAATGCCGGGTGTCTTCATGTCGATCAGCAGGAACGAGATACCCTCCTGTTTCTTCGCGTCCGGATCGGTGCGCACGAGGCAGAACATCATGTCGGCGTACTGGCCGAGCGTCGTCCAGGTTTTCTGGCCATTAACGACGTAGTGGTCGCCGTGGCGCTCGGCGCGCGTGCGCAGCGACGCGAGGTCGGATCCGGAACCCGGCTCCGAGTAACCCTGGCACCACCAGTCCGAACCGTCGAGAATGCGCGGCAGATAATGACGCTTCTGCGCTTCGTTGCCGTATTTCATCAGCACCGGCGCGACCATCGACACGCCGAATGGCAGCACGGTCGGCGCACCGATCCGCGCGCACTCCTCATCCCAGATGTGTCGCTGCGTCGCATTCCAGCCTGGGCCGCCGTATTCGACCGGCCAGGCAGGCGCGGACCAGCCGCGCTGGCCGAGAATCCGGTGCCAGCTCGCGAAATCCTCGCGGTCGAGTCGTTTGTGATCGAGTACCTTGGCGCGCAGTGCGTGAGGCAGGTTGGCCTCGAGCCAGGCGCGAACGTCGACGCGGAACGCGTCGTCGGCGGGGGAATAATCCAGATCCATGCGCAGTGTCTCCTGTCGACCGGAGTTAGCGCTTTAGCGGTTACTCCGGTCCCATGCAGACGCTCGCCACGGCCGTCCGGCCGGGCAAGGACCCACTGCGTACGTCATTGCAGCGGTTCTTTCAGCGCGGCGGGAATCGGCAGCGGCATCACGTCGATGCCTTCTTCGGCCAAGGATTGCGCATCTTCCGGCGTCGTGACGCCACGAATGCTGCGTGCCGGCGCCTCGTTGTAATGGATGCGCCGCGCTTCCTCGGCGAAGCGCTCGCCCACGTTCTCGGTCTTCTCCAGCACCTCGCGCAGCGCGCGCATCACCTGCGCCTGCAGCGCACGCGGATCGGCCGGCTGTGCCTGCGTCGCGCCCGACAGGTTCAGGCGCGGCGCCGACGGCAGACGGTTGACCTCGGTCGTCCCGCACACCGGACATTCGACCAGCTTGCGGGACAACTGCGCTTCGAATTCATCGGCGGAAGCGAACCAGCCTTCGAACCGATGACCGTGCGGGCACTGTAAATCGAGGACCTTCATGCTGAATCAGGGCGTGTCGCGAGTGTAGCGCAAAAAAAGGTTTTGTGAACGATCGTGCTAAATCCCGATCGCGCAACGCGGAAGGGCCGCGCCACCGGATTGTAACGCGGCGCCCCACCCGCCGCTGACGCCGCGCTCAGGGCGTCAGGACCGGGCCGAGCGGCCAGGTGCCGGACAGCACCTTGTCGAGCCACATCGTGCCGATGATCGTCTTCACGTCGGAGATCTGCCCCGTGCGCACCCATTCCTGCAGGTCGGCTTGCGTCGCGGTAAAGGTCTCGAGGAATTCGCCTTCGTCGAGCTTGCGCTCGCCCGCGGTCAGCCCGCGCGCAAGGTACAGGTCGATGAATTCGGTCGAATAGGAAATGATCGGGTGAATGCGGGCCAGGAACACGTATTCGCGTGCCGTGTAACCCGTTTCCTCGCGCAGTTCGCGCACCGCGCACGCGAGCGCGCCTTCGTTCGGGTCGAGCTTGCCGGCCGGGAATTCGGCCATTACCTTGCCGATCGGATAGCGAAACTGGCTTTCCATCAGCACGCGGCCGTCGTCGAACAACGGGATCACCATCACCGCGCCCGGGTGCTGCACGTATTCGCGCAGGGCCTTTTTGCCGTCCGGCAGGCGGACGGTGTCGCGCTTGAGCTTGAGGAACGCGCCGTCGAAGATCGCCTCGCTCTCGAGGCAGGTTTCGGTCAGTGCGGCGTCGTGATTGGGTAGTTCGGCCATCGGCGGCTCCAAGATTGAGCACGACGGACGGCCGGAGCCGTCAGCGTCGTTTGACGAGATACTGGAACGTGAAGCCGGGAAACGCGAACACGATGAAAAGACTGAACGTGATCGCGTAAAACTGCCAGCCCTGTTCGAAGCGGTTGCCGGCGCGCGACTCGAGCCAGAAGCCGAGCGCACCGACGATGAAATACAGCACGATCAGCTCGCCGATCCGCACCCACGCGCTCTTCTTCGCCGCGCCGAACGGCACGACGGCGAAGAGGCGTTGGTTCAGGAACGGCACGTTGGCGCACACGAGCGCCAACAGCACGATAAACCAGCCGGCTGCCGACATTACAGCGGCAGCGTGTGACGGATTGCCTGCAGGCAGGCCGTCAGCAGCGGGCTCGGGATCAGGCCGAGCACGACGACCGCAAGGCCGTTCAGCACGAGGATCGTGCGCTTGCAGAAATCGCCCGAGATCGGCGTCGAATCCTGCGGCGCATCGAAGTACATCAGCTTCACGATACGCAGGTAGTAGAACGCGCCGAACAGCGACGTGATCACGGCCAGCACGGCCAGCCACGTGAGACCCGCGTTGACGGTCGCCTCGAGCACGGCGAGCTTCGCGTAGAAGCCGACGGTCGGCGGGATGCCCGCCAGCGAGAACATCATGACCATCATCACGAACGCGAACACCGGGCTGCGCTTGTTGAGGCCCTTGAAGTCGTCGATCGTTTCGGCTTCGAAATCGCGGCGCGCGAGCAGCATCACCACGCCGAACGAGCCGAGCGTCGTGATCAGGTAGACGATCGCGTAGAACATCGCCGAGCTGTATGCGTTCGCCGGTGCCGCCGCGTCGCCCTTCACGATGCCCGCGAGCAGGCCGAGCAGCACGAAGCCCATGTTCGAGATCGCCGAATACGCGAGCATCCGCTTGATGTTGCGCTGGACGATACCCGTGATGTTGCCGACGATCAGCGACAGCGCGGCGAGGATCACGAGCGCGGTCTGCCAGTTCTGCGCGAGCGGCAGCAGGCCCATCACCAGGAAGCGCAGGCCCCACGCGAACGCGGCAACCTTCGGGCCGCCGCCGACGAACAGCGTCATCGCGGTCGGTGCGCCCTGGTAGACGTCCGGCACCCACATGTGGAACGGCACGGCGCCGAGCTTGAACGCGATACCGGCGACGATGAAGATCACGCCGAACATCAGCACGGCTGCGTCGGTGTTGCCGCCGACCGCCTTGTACACCTCGCCCAGCTCGAGCGAGCCGGTCGCGCCGTAGAGCATCGAGATGCCGTACAGCACGAAGCCCGACGCGAGCGCGCCCAGCACGTAGTACTTCATCGCTGCTTCGCTCGACTGCGCGGCGTCGCGGCGCAGCGCGATGACCGCGTACAGCGACAGCGACATCAGTTCGAGACCGAGGTACAGCGTCAGGAAGTTGTTGCCCGACACCATGACCAGCTGCCCGAGCAGCGAGAAC
Organism: Burkholderia cepacia; assembly: GCF_001039005.1. Lineage (GTDB taxonomy): Bacteria > Pseudomonadota > Gammaproteobacteria > Burkholderiales > Burkholderiaceae > Burkholderia > Burkholderia theae. The sequence goes on along the minus strand of NZ_LDWR01000045.1, from coordinate 188,799 downwards.
ATGCCGAGCAGGAACACGTCGCCGCGGAACATGTCGCGATCTTCGAGGTACTTGCGCGAATAAACGAGCGAGACCGCAAAACCGAACGACACGACCGCCTTCATCATGCTCGCGAACGAGTCGACGACGATCATCTTCGAGAAGAAGTAGTACTGCTGCGGGTCGAGCGCCTGCACGGCGAACCACACGCCGGCGACGACCGACGATACGACCGCGATCAGATAGGTCAGGCGACGGCCTGAGGCACCGGTAAAGGTGTCGTTCAGCCATGCGACGACGATGGCAGCCATCACCAGCGCGTCAGGCAACAGGACATTCATAGGAGCGTTCATGATCTTGAGTTCCTCCGCTCGCGATTACTGCGCCAGCGGCAGCTTGGACTGCGCGACATGGGAGAGGAGGTTTTCCACGGAAACGTGCATCACGTCGGTGAAAGGCTTCGGATACAGGCCCATCAGCAGCGTGAACGCGGCAAGCACGGCCAGCATCACGAATTCGCGACGGCCGATATCCTTCAGCTTCGCGACGTGATCGTTCGCAACCGCGCCGAAGTACACGCGCTTGTACATCCACAGCGTGTAGGCCGCGCCGAGGATCAGCGTGAACGCGGCGCCGAATGCGATCCAGAAGTTGTACTGGACGGCCGCGAGAATCACCATGAACTCGCCGACGAAACCCGACGTACCCGGCAGGCCGCAGTTGGCCATCGAGAACAGCATCGCGAACGCCGCGAACTTCGGCATCACGTTGACGACGCCGCCGTAGTCGGCGATCTGGCGCGAGTGCACGCGGTCGTACAGCACACCGATGCAAAGGAACATCGCGCCCGACACGAAGCCGTGCGAGATCATCTGGATGATCGCGCCTTCAACGCCGAGCTGGTTGAAGATGAAGAAACCGAGCGTGACGAAGCCCATGTGCGCGATCGACGAATACGCGACCAGCTTCTTCATGTCGGCCTGCACCATCGCGACGAGGCCGATGTAGATCACCGCGATCAGCGACAGCGTGATCACGACGGGGGCCAGGAAATGGCTCGCGTCAGGCGTGATCGGCAGCGAGAAGCGCAGGAAACCGTACGCGCCGAGCTTCAGCATGATCGCGGCCAGCACGACCGAGCCGCCCGTCGGCGCTTCCACGTGCGCGTCCGGCAGCCAGGTGTGCACCGGCCACATCGGCACCTTCACCGCGAACGCGAGGAAGAACGCGATAAATAGCAGTATCTGCGGCGTCATCGCGATCTTCGCGTTCTGCCACGTCGCGAGGTCGAACGAGTGCGTTTCCGTGTACAGATAGATCAGCGCGACCAGCATCAGCAGCGAGCCGGCCAGCGTGTACAGGAAGAACTTGAATGCCGCATACACGCGGTTCGGGCCACCCCACACGCCGATGATGATGTACATCGGGATCAGGGTCGCCTCGAAGAACACGTAGAACAGCAGGCCGTCGGCCGACGAGAACACGCCGATCATGATCCCGGACAGGATCAGGAAAGCCGCGAGGTACTGCGCGACGTTCTCGGTGATCACTTCCCAGGCGGAGATCACGACGATCACCGTGATCAGCGCGGTCAGCACGACGAACCACATCGAGATGCCGTCGACCCCGAGGTGATACGAGATGTCGAAGCGTTCGATCCAGGTCGACTTCTCGACGAACTGCAGCGCGGCCGTGCTCGAATCGAAGCCCGTGATCAGCGGAATCGTGACCGCGAGGCCGAGCAGCGAACCGATCAGCGCGACCCAGCGGGCCGTCCCCGGATTTTTGTCGTTACCCACCGCAAGCACGAGGAGGCCGAAAACGATCGGCAGCCAGATCGCGGTACTCAGAATCGGAAAAGCGTGCATTAAGTTGTCCCCCCGCCTTATTTGCCGCCGAGCGTTACAAACAGGGTCAGGAGCCCCAGCATGCCGATGATCATGGCGAACGCGTAGTGATAGATGTAACCGGATTGGAGGAAGCGGATCACGCTGGCGAACCAGCCGATGAACCGGGCGCTGCCGTTGACGAGGCCGTCGATCACCACGACGTCACCTTCCTTCCACAGGCCGCGGCCGATCGCCACCGAACCGCGGGCGAACACGACCTCGTTGATCTTGTCCATGTAGTACTTGTTGTCCAGCAGCGTGTAGATCGGGCCGAACGCGCGGCGGATCGACGCCGGCAGCTCCGGACGCTTCAGGTACAGGAACCAGGCGACGACGACACCGGCGAGCGCGAGCCAGACCGGCAGGCCCGACACCGAGTGCAGGCCCATGCCCACCCAGCCGTGGAACTCCTCGGCCATCTCGGCCAGCGCCGGATGGTTTTCGCCGATGAAGATCACCTTGTCGAACGCAACGCCGTGCGAGAAGAAGTCGCCGAACAGCATCGGGCCGACCGCGATCGCACCGATGATCACCGACGGGATCGCCAGCAGGACGAGCGGCACCCACACGACCCACGGGGTCTCGTGCGGTTCGTGCGCGTGGTCGTCATGACCGTGGCCATGGCCGTGGTCGTCGTGGCCGTGCGCGGCCGCCATGCCCATCGGCGATTCCGGATGCTTCGGCTTGCGGAAACGCTCTTCGCCGTGGAACACCAGGAAGTACATGCGGAACGAGTACAGCGCCGTGACGAACACGCTCGCGACGACCGCGAAGTACGCGAAGCCCGAACCCGGCAGGTGCGACAGCTTCACCGCGTCGATGATCGAGTCCTTCGAGTAGAAGCCCGAGAAGAACGGCGTACCGATCAGTGCGAGCGAGCCGACGAGCGACGTGATCCACGTGATCGGCATGTACTTGCGCAGGCCGCCCATGTTGCGGATGTCCTGGTCGTGGTGCATGCCCATGATCACCGAGCCCGCGCCGAGGAACAGCAGCGCCTTGAAGAACGCGTGCGTCATCAGGTGGAACAACGCGACCGGGTAAGCGGACGCGCCGAGCGCGACGGTCATGTAGCCGAGCTGCGACAGCGTCGAATACGCGACCACCCGCTTGATGTCGTTCTGGATGATGCCGAGGAAGCCCATGAACAGCGCCGTGATCGCGCCGATCACCATGATGAACGACAGTGCGGTGTCCGACAGCTCGAACAGCGGCGACATGCGCGCCACCATGAAGATGCCGGCCGTCACCATCGTCGCCGCGTGAATCAGCGCCGAGATCGGGGTCGGGCCTTCCATCGAGTCCGGCAGCCACACGTGCAGCGGGAACTGAGCCGATTTACCCATCGCGCCGATGAACAGGCAGATACAGGCGGCGGTCAGCAGGCCCCAGTCGGTGCCCGGGAAGTGCAGGCTTGCGAGCTCGGCGCGCTTCGCGAACACTTCGCCGTAGTTCATCGAGCCGGCGAACGCGAGCAGCAGGCCGATGCCGAGCAGGAAGCCGAAGTCGCCCACGCGGTTCACGAGGAACGCCTTCATGTTCGCGTAGATCGCGCTCTCACGCGTGAAGTAGAAGCCGATCAGCAGGTACGACACCAGACCCACCGCTTCCCAGCCGAAGAACAGCTGCAGGAAGTTGTTGCTCATCACGAGCATCAGCATCGAGAACGTGAACAGCGAGATGTACGAGAAGAAGCGCTGGTAGCCGTCTTCTTCCGCCATGTAGCCGATCGTGTAGATATGCACCATCAGCGAGACGAAGGTCACGACGACCATCATCATCGCGGTCAGCGAATCGACGAGGAAGCCGACTTCGAGCTTCAGCGAGCCGACGTTCATCCATTCGTAGACGGTCGCGTTGAAGCTCGCGCCGCCCATCACGTCGAGGAAGACTTTCGCCGACAGGAGGAACGCGATCATCACGCCGAGGATCGTGATCCGGTGTGCGCCCTTGCGCCCGACTGCGTTCCCGAACAGCCCCGCAATCAGCGAGCCGGCCAGCGGAGCGAGCGGAATCGCCAGCAGCAGGTTTTCATTGAGTGTCGTTGACATAACAGCGTAGCCTGAGATTAACCTTTGAGCTGATCGAGATCCTCGACATTGATCGTGTCGAGCTTGCGGAACAGGGTCACCAGAATCGCGAGACCGATCGCGGCTTCCGCTGCGGCGACAGTCAGCACGAAGAACACGAAGATCTGGCCGTGTATATCGCCGAGATAGTGCGAGAACGCGACGAAGTTGGTGTTCACCGCCAGCAGCATCAGTTCGATCGCCATCAGGATGATGATGATGTTGCGGCGGTTCAGGAAAATCCCGACGATGCTGATCGCGAACAGAATCGCGCCGAGCACGAGGTAATGAGCAAGAGTCAACATGGTTTTCTTTTCTCCGCTTAGCCGTTGTTGCCCGAACCGGCTTCGCTCTGCGCCGCTTCCGGCTCCGGCTTCTCGGCGTCCATCTTCACGAGGCGCACGCGGTCGTCGCGGCGCACCTTGACCTGATCCGACACACGCTGGCGCTTGCTGTCCTTGCCCTTGCGCTCGGTCAGCCCGATCGCGGCAATGATCGCGACCAGCAGCACGAGGCCGGCGATTTCAAACGCGAAGATGTAGTCGGTGTAGATCACCTTGCCGATCAGGCGCGTGTTCGACCAGTTGGCCATTTCGCCCGTCGCCATCGCGTGCACGGTGTGCGTGTCGCCGTAGCCGCGCCACAGGATCAGCGCGGTCTCGATCACGATGATCGCGCCGACCACGGTCGCCATCGGCACGAAGCGCTTGAAGTCGCGACGCAGGTAGTCGATGTTGATGTCCAGCATCATCACGACGAACAGGAACAGCACCATCACGGCGCCCACGTACACCAGCACCAGCAGGATCGCGAGGAACTCCGCTTCCAGCAGCATCCAGATCGCGGCGGCGTTGAAGAACGCCAGCACAAGGAAAAGCGCAGACGCCACCGGGTTGCGCGAAGTGATCACCTTCAGCCCTGATACCACCAGGAGCAGCGCGAAGATGTAGAACAGTACGGTCGTGAATTCCATGATTACCGGTTCATCGTTAGGCCATAGTCAGGCGCGGCTTGCGGGACGCCCGCACCCGTCGCGGCGGCTGGCCCGTGCTTCGGGCCGGCACTGCAAACACAATCAACGATACGGCGCGTCGGCAGCCTTTGCCGCAGCGATGTCCTTCTCGTAGCGATCGCCCACCGCGAGCAGCATTTCCTTCGTGAAATACAGGTCGCCGCGCTTTTCGCCGTGGTACTCGAGAATCTGCGTCTCGACGATCGAATCGACCGGGCAGCTCTCTTCGCAGAAACCGCAGAAGATGCACTTCGTCAAGTCGATGTCGTAGCGCGTCGTGCGGCGCGTGTTGTCCGCGCGCGTTTCCGATTCGATCGTGATCGCCATGGCGGGGCACACGGCCTCGCAAAGCTTGCACGCGATGCAGCGCTCTTCGCCGTTCTCGTAGCGGCGCAGCGCGTGCAGCCCGCGGAAGCGCGGCGAGATCGGCGTCTTCTCTTCCGGGAACTGCACGGTGACCTTGCGCTTGAACGTGTAACGACCGGTCAGCGCGAGCCCTTTCAGCAGCTCGGTCAGGAAGAAGGTCTTAAAGAAGTGTTGGATAGCCGTCATGATTTCGTCCGATCTTTACTTCACCCAGATGTTGAGCGGCGACATCATCCAGAAGCCGACCACGATCACCCAGATCACCGTGACGGGCAGGAACACCTTCCAGCCCAGGCGCATGATCTGGTCGTAACGGTAACGCGGGAACGTCGCACGGACCCAGATGAACACCGACAGCAGTGCGAAGACCTTCAGCACCAGCCAGAAGATGCCCGGAATGAACGACAGGAACTCGAACGGTGCATCCCAGCCGCCGAGGAACAGCGTCGCAGCCAGCGCCGAGATCACGATCATGTTGATGTACTCGGCGAGGAAGAACAGCGCGAACGCCATGCCCGAGTAATCGATCATGTGACCCGCGACGATCTCCGACTCCCCTTCCACCACGTCGAACGGGTGACGGTTCGTTTCGGCGATGCCCGAGATGAAGTAGACGACGAACGCCGGCAGGAGCGGCAGCCAGTTCCACGACAGGAAGTTCACGCCGTGGCCCGCGAAGAAGCCATGCTGCTGCGAGTTGACGATTTCCGACATGTTCAGGCTGCCGGCCGTCATCAGCACGAGCACCAGCGCGAAGCCCATCGAGATTTCGTACGAGACCATCTGCGCCGCGGCGCGCATCGCGCCGAGGAACGCGTACTTCGAGTTCGACGCCCAGCCCGCGAGGATCACCGCATACACGCCGATCGACGAGATCGCCATCGCGTACAGCAGGCCCGCATTGATGTTCGCGAGCACGGCCTGGGCCTGGAACGGGATCACGGCCCACACCGCGAACGCCGGCACGACGGTCATGACCGGCGCGATCAGGTACAGCCACCGGCTGGCCGCGCTCGGCTGAATGACTTCCTTCAGCAGCAGCTTCAGCACGTCGGCGATCGGCTGCAGCAAGCCGCCGGGGCCGACGCGGTTCGGACCGAGACGCACGTGCATCCAGCCGATCAGCTTGCGTTCCCACAGAATCAGGTACGCGACGCACAGCAGGATGACGACGGAGACGACGAGGATGCGCACGACGGCCCACACCGTCGGCCACGCGAAGCCGAGAAGCTGGGTTCCGCCCGCGTTGATCGTATCGAACAAGCTCATTTACGCCTTCTCCACCACCAGTTCACCGGACAGGCTGCCGAGCGCTGCGCCGGCAGGCGTTGCCGCCGACACGCGAACGACCGTCTCCGCAAGATTCGCGTCGCGCACGGCCGGCAACTGCACCGCACGCTCGCCCTGGCGCACGCGCACGGCGTCGCCTTCCTTCAGGCCCAGCTTGTCGAACAACGCGGCCGGCAGGGCTGCGGCATTCGCTGCCTTCGCGGCGACCGTCAGGTGCAGTGCACCTGCGCGGCGCACGAGCGCGTCGGCGTGATAGATCGGCACATCGGCGAGGCGCTCGAAGCCGCCGTTCGCGGCATTCGCTGCAACGCGCGCCGGCGCGACCGACGTCTGGTTCGACAGACGGCCAGCGACACCTGCGTCGCCGAGCGCCGCGAGACGCACTTCTTCCGCCGTCTCGTATTCGAAGTTCGGCAGGCCGAGCAGGCTGCCGAGCACGCGCAGCACCTTCCAGGCCGGACGCGTGTCGCCGAGCGGGCGCACGACGCCGTTGAAGCTCTGCACGGTGCCTTCCGCGTTGACGAACGTGCCGGCCGTTTCCGTGAACGGCGCAACCGGCAGCAGCACGTCGGCGTAGTCGAGGCCGTGCTTGAACGGCGACATCACGACGACCATTTCCGCCTGGTTCAGCGCGGCAAGCGCCTGCGTCGGATCGGCCGTATCGAATTCCGGTTCGACGTTCAGCAGCACGTAGCCCTTGCGCGGCTGCGCGAACGCTTCGCGTGCATTCAGCCCGCCGTCGCCCGGCAGCGCACCGACGACGTGCGCACCGACCGTGTTCGCCGCTTCCGTCAGGAAGCCGAACGTGGCGCCGGTGTTGTCGGCGATCCACTGGGCGACAGCGTGCAGCTTCGCGAATTCCGGATGGCGGACCGCCACGTTGCCGAGCAGCACCGCGCGGCGTTCGCCGTTCGCGAGCGCTTGAGCGACCGTCTGTGCAGCCGGCGATGCCGCGACGCCCGCGAGCGTGTCGGGCAGCGCGACGCCGCGCAGCTGCGCGACAGCCGCGGCGATGCCGGCCAGTTCGTCGAGCCATGCCGACGGCGCGGCGACGATGCGCTGCGCGGTCGGGATCAGTGCGTCGTCACCGGTCGCGTGCAGGAAGTGCAGCTTCGCGCCGTTCTTCGCGGCCTGACGCAGGCGGGCGGCAAACAGCGGGTGGTCGCGACGCAGGAACGAACCGATGACGAACGCGGCGTCCACGTTCGACAGGTCGGCGATCGGCATGCCGAGCCACGGTGCGCCCTGGACCGGCGCCGAGAAATCCTGCTGGCGCAGACGGAAATCGACGTTCGGCGTCTTCAGTTCGTTGGCGAGTTGCTTCACGAGGAACAGCTCTTCAGCGGTGCTATGCGCGCTCGCGAGCATCGCCAGCGCGTTCGCGCCGTGATCCGCGGCGATGCCCTTCAGGCCCTTCGCGACGTATTCGAGCGCGGTCTGCCAGTCGGTCTCGATCCACTGGCCGCCCTGCTTCAGCATCGGCTTCGTCAGGCGCTCTTCGCTGTTGAGGCCTTCATACGAGAAGCGATCCTTGTCCGAGATCCAGCATTCGTTGATTGCTTCGTTCTCGAACGGCAGCACGCGCATCACGCGGTTGTTCTTCACCTGCACGACGAGGTTCGCGCCGACGGAATCGTGCGGGCTCACCGACTTGCGGCGCGACAGTTCCCAGGTACGGGCGCTGTAGCGGAACGGCTTGCTGGTCAGCGCGCCGACCGGGCACAGGTCGATCATGTTGCCCGACATTTCGGAGTCGACCGTCTTGCCGACGAACGTCGTGATTTCCGAGTGCTCGCCGCGGCCCAGCATGCCGAACTCCATCACGCCGGCGATTTCCTGGCCGAAGCGGACGCAGCGCGTGCAGTGGATGCAGCGCGACATTTCTTCCATCGAGATCAGCGGGCCCACGTTCTTGTGGAACACCACGCGCTTTTCTTCCGCGTAGCGCGACGACGACTTGCCGTAGCCGACCGCCAGATCCTGCAGCTGGCATTCGCCGCCCTGATCGCAGATCGGGCAATCGAGCGGGTGATTGATGAGGAGGAATTCCATCACCGACTGCTGCGCCTTCACAGCCTTGTCGGACTGCGTGTGGACGATCATGCCGGCCGACACGGGGGTCGCGCAGGCAGGCACGGCCTTCGGCATCTTCTCGACTTCGACGAGACACATCCGGCAGTTGGCCGCAACCGACAGTTTCTTGTGATAGCAGAAGTGAGGAATGTACGTATCCGCCTTGTGCGCAGCCTGGATCACCATGCTGCCTTCGGGCACCTCGACCTTCTTGCCGTCTATTTCAAGTTCAACCATGATGGTGAATGGTCCTTAACCTATTTCCGCTCGTTCGCGCGTTCGCCCGACCGTGCGCTCAAATTCCGCAACCGGGTGTTTCGCTTCAGGCTGCCGCAGCCACATGCGGCGCGTGGCCGCCGACCATGCAGTGCTTGTGCTCGACGTGGTACGCGAATTCGTCCCAGTAGTGCTTGAGCATCCCGCGCACCGGCATCGCCGCCGCATCGCCGAGCGCACAGATCGTGCGGCCCATGATGTTCTCGGCAACCGAGTTCAGCAGGTCCAGATCTTCCTGACGGCCTTCGCCGTGCTCGATACGGTTCACGACGCGATACAGCCAGCCGGTGCCTTCACGGCACGGCGTGCACTGGCCGCACGATTCCTCGTAGTAGAAGTACGACAGGCGCAGCAGCGAGCGCACCATGCAGCGCGTCTCGTCCATCACGATCACCGCGCCGGAACCGAGCATCGAGCCCGCCTTCGCGATCGCGTCGTAATCGAGATCGGTCTGCATCATGATGTCGCCCGGGATCACCGGTGCCGACGAACCGCCCGGAATCACGGCCTTGATCTTCTTGCCGCCGCGCATCCCGCCGGCGAGCTCCATCAGCGTCGCGAACGGCGTGCCGAGCGGCACTTCGTAGTTGCCCGGACGCTCGACGTCGCCCGACACCGAGAAAATCTTCGTGCCGCCGTTGTTCGGCTTGCCGATCTCGAGGTAATTCTGCGGCCCGATGGACAGCAGGAACGGCACCGCGGCAAACGTCTCGGTGTTGTTGATCGTGGTCGGCTTGCCGTACACGCCGAAGCTCGCCGGGAACGGCGGCTTGAAGCGCGGCTGGCCCTTCTTGCCTTCGAGCGACTCGAGCAGCGCCGTTTCCTCGCCGCAGATGTACGCGCCGTAACCATGGTGCGCGTGCAGCTGGAACGAGAATTCCGAGCCCATGATGTTGTCGCCGAGGAACCCGGCTGCGCGCGCTTCATCGAGCGCGGCCTCGAAGCGTCGATACACTTCGAAGATTTCGCCGTGGATGTAGTTGTAGCCGACGGTGATGCCCATCGCGTATGCGCCGATGGCCATGCCTTCGATCAGCGCGTGCGGGTTCCAGCGCAGGATGTCGCGATCCTTGAACGTGCCCGGCTCGCCTTCGTCCGAGTTGCAGACGAGGTACTTCTGCCCCGGGAACTGGCGCGGCATGAAGCTCCACTTCAGGCCGGTCGGGAAGCCCGCACCGCCACGGCCACGCAGGCCCGACGCCTTCACGTCGGCGATCACCTGCTCGGGCGTGATCTTTTCTTCGAGAATGCGGCGCAGCTGCTTGTAGCCGCCGCGCGCAACGTAGTCTTCGAGATGCCAGTTCTCGCCGTTCAGACCAGCGAGGATCAGCGGTTTGATGTGACGGTCGTGGAGGGACGTCATTTCGAGAGCTCCTCAAGCAGCTGGTCGATCTTCTCGCGGCTCATGAAGCTGCACATTCTGTGATTGTTCACCAGCAGCACCGGCGCATCGCCGCACGAGCCCATGCATTCGCCTTCCTTCAGCGTGAACTTGCCGTCGGGCGTGGTCTCGCCGAAGCCGATGCCCAGCTTCTGTTTCAGGTAGTCGGCAGTCGCTTCCGCACCGCCGTCCGGACCCAGCTGGCACGGCAGGTTCGTGCAAAGCGTGATCTTGTGCTTGCCGACCGGGTTGAGCTCGTACATCGTGTAGAACGTCGCGACTTCCTGCACGGCAACGGCCGGCATGCCGAGATAGTCCGCAACGAACTGCATCAGTTCGGGCGACAGCCAGCCGTGCTCTTCCTGAGCAACGGCCAACGCCGACATCACGGCGGACTGTTTCTGATCGGCGGGATACTTCGTCAACGCTCGATCGATTTCCTTCAGGCCTTCAGCTGAGATCATTTTCAGACACGACTCTTTCAATTCCTACCGAACGAACAACCTGCCGCACACTGGGGTGCATGGACGGCAGACCTGGCGCTCACTCTGTTGACAGCTTGCGAAGCCGCACCGGTTCAGCGCGCATCGCGTGTGACTTACTGCTCGCCGCCCGCTCGTGCGAGCGGCGCAACCATTAGCGATCGATCTCGCCGAACACGATGTCCTGCGTACCGATGATCGTGACGGCGTCGGCGATCATGTGACCGCGCGCCATTTCGTCGAGCGACGCCAGGTGAGCGAAACCCGGTGCGCGAATCTTGAGGCGATACGGCTTGTTGGCACCGTCCGACACGAGGTAGATGCCGAACTCACCCTTCGGATGCTCGACCGCCGCGTACGCTTCGCCTTCCGGCACATGGAAACCTTCGGTGAAGAGCTTGAAGTGGTGAATCAAGTCTTCCATGTTGGTCTTCATGCCGACGCGCGACGGCGGTGCAACCTTGTGATTGTCCGTCATCACCGGGCCCGGATTCTTTCGGAGCCACTCAATACACTGTTTCGCGATGCGGATCGACTGGCGCATTTCCTCGACGCGGACCAGATAGCGGTCGTAGCAATCGCCGTTCACGCCGACCGGCACGTCGAAATCCATGCGATCGTACACTTCGTACGGCTGCTTCTTGCGCAGATCCCACGCGATGCCCGAGCCGCGCAGCATCGGGCCCGTCAGGCCCATCTGCAGCGCGCGTTCCGGGCTGACCACGCCGATCCCGACCAGACGCTGCTTCCAGATCCGGTTGTCGGTCAGCAGCGTTTCGTATTCGTCGACGCACTTCGGGAAGCGCGTGAAGAAATCGTCGATGAAGTCGAGCACCGAGCCGCTGCGCGATTCGTTCATCTTCGCGAGCGCCTTCTCGTTGCGAATCTTCGACGCCTTGTATTGCGGCATTGCGTCAGGCAGATCGCGGTAGACGCCGCCCGGACGGTAGTACGCCGCGTGCATCCGGGCGCCGGACACCGCTTCATACACGTCCATCAGGTCTTCGCGTTCGCGGAAAGCGTACAGGAACACGGCCATCGCGCCGACGTCGAGTGCGTGTGCGCCGATCCACATCAGGTGGTTCAGCACGCGCGTGATCTCGTCGAACAGAACGCGGATGTACTGCGCGCGCTCCGGCACTTCGATGCCGAGCAGCTTTTCGATCGCGAGCACATAACCGTGCTCGTTGACCATCATCGACACGTAGTCGAGACGGTCCATGTACGGCACGGACTGGATGAAGGTCTTGGATTCCGCGAGCTTTTCGGTCGCGCGGTGCAGCAGGCCGATGTGCGGATCGGCGCGCTGGATGACTTCGCCGTCGAGCTCGAGCACCAGGCGCAGCACGCCGTGCGCTGCCGGGTGCTGCGGGCCGAAGTTGAGCGTGTAGTTCTTGATTTCTGCCATGACGCCCCCTTAATGTTTCAGACCGCCATAGCGATCCTCGCGGATCACGCGCGGCGTGATTTCGCGCGGCTCGATCGTCACCGGCTGGTACACGACCCGCTTCTCTTCCGGGTCGTAACGCATTTCGACGTAACCCGACACCGGGAAGTCCTTGCGGAACGGGTGGCCGATGAAGCCGTAGTCGGTGAGGATGCGGCGCAGGTCGGGGTGGCCTTCGAACACGATGCCGTACAGGTCGAACGCTTCGCGCTCGTACCAGTTCGCGGAGGTCCAGATGTCGACCAGCGATGCCACGATCGGCAGGTCGTCGTCCGGCGCGAATGCACGCAGGCGCAGGCGCCAGTTGTTCGTGACCGACAGCAGGTGCGACACGGCCGCGAAGCGCGGGCCGTCGTAGGCGCCGTCGCCGAAGGTCTGGTAGTCGACGCCGCAGAGGTCGATCAGCTGCTCGAAACGGAGCTTCGGATCGTCGCGAAGCGTCTTTGCGACTTCGAGGTAATCGCTCGCCTTCACGACGAGCGTCAGTTCACCGATCGCTTCGGTAAGGCTCACCACGCGCGCGCCGAGCGCGGCTTCGAGGTTTGCCTTGAGAGTCTCGATTTTGCTTGCCATATTGAGGGGACGCTCGGGGCTTTATTGACGGGCGATGGTATTGGTGCGGCGGATCTTCGCCTGAAGCTGGATCACGCCGTAGACCAGCGCCTCGGCCGTGGGCGGACAGCCCGGCACGTAGACGTCGACCGGCACGATCCGGTCGCAGCCGCGGACCACCGAATACGAGTAGTGGTAGTAGCCGCCGCCATTCGCGCACGACCCCATCGAGATCACCCAGCGCGGCTCGGCCATCTGGTCGTACACGCGGCGCAGTGCGGGTGCCATCTTGTTGCAGAGCGTGCCGGCAACGATCATCACGTCCGATTGACGCGGGCTCGGACGAAACACGACGCCGAACCGGTCCAGATCGTAACGGGCCGCGCCCGCATGCATCATCTCGACGGCGCAACACGCGAGCCCGAACGTCATCGGCCACAGCGAGCCGGTACGCGTCCAGTTGATCAGCTTGTCAGCCGTCGTGGTGACAAACCCTTCCTTCAAGACCCCTTCGATACTCATTTGCTTTCCACTCCAGACGAGCGACCGAGCGTGGCCGCTCATGCAAACCGGCGATTAACCCATCACTCCCAATCGAGCCCGCCTTTCTTCCAGATATAGGCAAAGCCCAGCAGGAATTCGAGCAGAAAAATCATCATTGCGATGAAACCCGGCCAGCCGATGTCCCGGAGCGCGACGCCCCACGGGAACAGGAATGCGGTTTCGAGATCGAAGATGATGAACAGGATGGCGACGAGGTAATACCGAACGTCGAATTTCATCCGGGCGTCTTCAAAGGCTTCGAAGCCGCACTCGTACGGTGCGTTCTTCTCGACGTCCGGCTTGTTGGGACCAAGGAGCTTGCCGATGCTGACCAGCGCTATACCTAAACCAGTGCCCACGAGGAGGAACAACAAGACGGGGTAATAGGCTGCGAGGTTCAAGGCAATCCTCTATCGGTTAGTTCTGAGCGTCCGGAGAATACCACCATCCGGAGGAAGGAATCATTTCGGAGTGCATGCGATCGCAAGACAACCGCAAGCACACCCCAGAAATGAAAAATGCCAGCCACTAGAAGCGGCTGGCATTGAGTAACTTTGGTGCCGACGGCGAGACTCGAACTCGCACAGCTTTCGCCACTACCCCCTCAAGATAGCGTGTCTACCAATTTCACCACGTCGGCACTGCATGCAACTCGGGTTATGCTGCTCGTTTCCCGCGAATCGCTTCAAGAATTAAATTCTAACCCGAGTTCCAGAATTGTTCAACGCACAACCGCAAAATTTTTGACTTTTTATTTCGGGACGTCCTGGCCTGGCGCGCTTGCAGCCGAACCCGCGGCAGCGGACGCCGCGACAGCCGGTGCCGATGCGGCGGACACCGGTGCCGGAGCGGTCGCCGCCGCGCCCAGCACGCCTGCCGACGGCGTCGACTTGTACGAACCGAGGTACGTCAGCGCGAGCGTCGCGATAAAAAAGATCGTCGCGAGGATACCCGTCGTGCGCGACAGGAAGTTCGCCGAGCCCGTCGCACCGAACAGGCTGCCCGACGCGCCGCTGCCGAACGCGGCACCCATGTCGGCACCCTTGCCGTGCTGCAGCAGCACGAGACCAATCACACCCAGTGCAGACAGTACCTGCACCACAATAATCAGCGTCTTGAATAACAGCATCACACCCACCCGATTGGATCGGGCGACCGGATCGACCGGCCGCCGTCATGGTTCAATTCGATCTCGGACCGCTCAATGCGCGGCCCGGCAGATCGCCAGGAAATCTTCCGCCTTCAGCGACGCGCCGCCGATCAGGCCGCCGTCGATGTCCGGCTGCGCGAACAGCTCTTCCGCGTTGTCCGGCTTCACGCTGCCGCCGTACAGCACGGACACGTCCGCCGCACCCTTCGCCGCGAGACGCTCACGCAGGAACGCGTGCACGTCCTGCGCCTGCGCCGACGTCGCGCTCTTGCCCGTGCCGATCGCCCAGACCGGCTCGTACGCGACGACGATGCGCACCGCCTCGTCAGCCGTCAGCACGGCCAGCACCGCGTCGAGCTGCGCACCGACGACCTGCTCGGTCGCGCCCGACTCGCGCTCGTCGAGCGTCTCGCCGACGCACACGACGGGCGTGAGGCCGGCCGCGAGCGCGCGCTGCGTCTTCGCCGCGACCGTCTCGCTGCTTTCGCCGTGATACGCGCGACGCTCCGAGTGGCCGACGATCGCATAGCGTGCGCCGAACTCGGCGACCATCGCGGCCGCCACTTCGCCGGTGAACGCGCCCTGCTCGTGCGCGGACACGTCCTGCGCGCCGAATGCGACACGACCGCCGCCAAGCTGCGCCTGAACCTGCGCGAGATACGGGAACGGCACGCACACGCCGACCGACGTTTCGGCCGCCACGGCGTCCGCGCCCCGCACCACTTCGTTCAGCAACGCCTGGTTGCCGGCCAGCCGGCCGTGCATCTTCCAGTTGCCGATCACCCGCTTTGTTCTCTGTTTCGACATCGTGTCTGTCTCGTCACCGCTGTGTCATTAACGCGCCGGAAACCGGCGGTCAGGTTTGATCTGGCGAAGCAAACCGGCGATTTTACTGCGCACGGCTTGAACCGGTCAAACCGCGCATGTCAAGCCCGGCCGCACGGGCGTCAGGCGTTCGTACCCCAATCGAGCACGATCTTGCCGGTGTGCTCGCTGCTTTCCATCAGCGCATGCGCCTGCGCGGCTTCCGCTGCCGGCAGCACACGGTAGATCACCGGCTTGATGCGGCCGTCGGCGATCAGCGGCCACACGCGCGCCTGCAGCTGCGCGGCGATGCGCGCCTTGAACTCGACCGGACGCGGCCGCAGCGTCGAACCCGTCACCGTCAGCCGGCGACGCAGGATCTCGCTCAGGTTGACGTCGGCCTTCGCACCGCCGAGCAGCGCGATCAGCACGAGACGGCCGCCGTCCGCGAGCGCGGACAGCTCGCGCGGCACGTACGAGCCCGCCACCATGTCCAGGATCACGTCGACGCCGCGATCATGCGTCAGCGACTTCACGACCTCGACGAAGTCTTCGGTCTTGTAGTTGATCGCGCGTTCGGCGCCGAGCGCCTCGCACGCACGGCACTTGTCGGCAGTGCCGGCCGTCGCGAACACGCGAAAACCGAGCGCATGCGCGATCTGGATCGCCGTGACGCCGATGCCGCTCGAGCCGCCCTGCACGAGCAGCGTCTCATGCTCGCCACCCTCGCCCGCGCCGAGCTGCGCACGGTCGAACACGTTGCTCCACACGGTGAAAAACGTTTCGGGCAGCGACGCGGCCTCGATGTCGGTCAGCCCGCCGGGCACCGGCAGGCACTGCAGCAGCGGCGCGACCGCATATTCGGCATAACCACCGCCCGCGAGCAGCGCGCACACGCGATCGCCAAGCTTCAGGCCGAACGGATTCAGCGCGGCATCGGACAAGTCGCCGCCGACGATTTCGCCCGCGACCTCGAGGCCCGGCAGATCCGACGCGCCCGGCGGCGGTGCATATGCCCCCTTGCGCTGAAAGACGTCAGGCCGATTCACGCCGGAAGCCGCCACCTTGATCAGCACCTCGCCGCGCTTCGGTTCGGGGCGCGGACGCTCCGCAAGCTTCAGCACGTCGGGGGCGCCGAATTCGGTGATTTCGATGGCTTTCATGGTGATGGTCGCTCCAGGATCGGAATCGGATGGCACGCCCGTGCGCGCGGCACGGGCGCCTCGCCGGCGCTGCTGCGCCGCACAACGATGCTACAGAAAAAACGGCCGGCGCGCTTTCGCACTGCCGGCCGTTGGTCCGCCTGCCCGCTTACTGCTGCGGCGGCGTATCCGACTGCGACGCCGCCGCTGCTTCATTCAGCAGCGCCTTTGCCGACAGACGCACGCGACCCTTTTCGTCCGTCTGGATCACCTTGACCTTGACCTGCTGACCTTCCTTCAGGTAGTCGTTGATGTCCTTCACACGCTCGTTGACGATTTCCGAGATGTGCAGCAGGCCGTCCTTGCCCGGCAGCAGGTTCACGATCGCGCCGAAATCGAGCAGCTTCAGCACCGTGCCTTCGTACACCTGGCCGACTTCGATCTCGGCCGTGATGTTCTCGATGCGCTTCTTCGCTTCGGCCATGCCGTCGCTGTTCGTGCTCGCGATCGTCACGACGCCGTCGTCCGAAATGTCGATGGTCGTGCCCGTTTCTTCCGTCAGCGCGCGGATCACCGAACCGCCCTTGCCGATCACGTCGCGGATCTTTTCCGGGTTGATCTTGATCGTGATCATGCGCGGCGCGAATTCCGACAGCTGCGTGTTCGCACCCGAGACCGCCGACGTCATCTTGCCAAGGATGTGCATGCGGCCTTCCTTCGCCTGCGCGAGCGCGACCTGCATGATTTCCTTCGTGATGCCCTGGATCTTGATGTCCATCTGCAGCGCCGTCACGCCTTGTTCCGTGCCGGCCACCTTGAAGTCCATGTCGCCGAGGTGATCTTCGTCGCCGAGGATGTCGGTCAGCACCGCGAACTTGTTGCCTTCGAGGATCAGGCCCATCGCGATACCCGCGACGTGCGCCTTCATCGGCACGCCAGCGTCCATCAGCGCGAGGCAGCCGCCGCACACCGATGCCATCGACGACGAACCGTTCGATTCGGTGATTTCCGACACGACGCGGATCGAGTAGCCGAATTCGTCGGCGCTCGGCAGGCACTTGACCAGCGCGCGCTTCGCGAGGCGGCCGTGGCCGATTTCGCGACGCTTCGGCGAGCCGACGCGGCCCGTTTCGCCGGTCGCGAACGGGGGCATGTTGTAGTGGAGCATGAAGCGCTCGCGGTATTCGCCTTCGAGCGCGTCGATGATCTGCTCGTCACCCTTCGTGCCGAGCGTCGCGACGACCAGCGCCTGCGTCTCGCCGCGCGTGAACAGCGCCGAGCCGTGGGTACGCGGCAGCACGCCGGTGCGGATCTCGATCGGGCGCACGGTGCGCGTGTCGCGGCCGTCGATGCGCGGCTCGCCGTTCAGGATCTGCGAACGGACGATCTTGGCCTCGATGTCGAACAGCACGTTGCCGACGGTGGCCTTGTCGGCCGCTGCCGTACCGGCCGCCTGCGCGTCTTCCTCGAGCTTCGCCGACGTCGCCGAGTAGACTTCCTTCAGCTTCGTCGAACGGGCTTGCTTGTCGCGGAGCTGGTAAGCGGCGAGCAGGTCGTTCTGCGCCAGCTCGGTCACGCGCGCGATCAGCGCTTCGTTCTTCGGCGCCGGCTGCCAGTCCCACTCGGGCTTGCCGCCTTCG
This sequence comes from Burkholderia cepacia, assembly GCF_001039005.1. Taxonomy (GTDB): domain Bacteria; phylum Pseudomonadota; class Gammaproteobacteria; order Burkholderiales; family Burkholderiaceae; genus Burkholderia; species Burkholderia theae. The sequence goes on along the minus strand of NZ_LDWR01000045.1, from coordinate 170,704 downwards.
CGCACCAGTTCGTGGATCGCGTCGATCGCCACTTGCATCTGCTCGTGGCCGAACACCACGGCGCCCAGCATCACGTCTTCCGACAGTTGATCGGCTTCCGATTCGACCATCAGCACCGCGCGCTCCGTCCCTGCGACGACGAGATCGAGGCTCGATGCCTTGATCTGGTCACGCGTCGGGTTCAGCACGTAGGCGTTGTCGATGTACGCGACGCGCGCGGCACCGACCGGGCCGTTGAACGGCAGGCCCGACACGGCGAGCGCGGCCGATGCGCCGATCAGCGCGGGGATGTCCGCCGGGACTTCCGGGTTCACGGACAGCACGTGGATCACGACCTGGACTTCGTTGTAGAAGCCTTCCGGGAACAGCGGGCGCAGCGGACGGTCGATCAGGCGCGACGTCAGCGTCTCGTGCTCCGACGGACGGCCTTCGCGGCGGAAGAAGCCGCCCGGGATCTTGCCGGCCGAGTAGGTCTTCTCGAGATAGTCGACGGTCAGCGGGAAGAAGTCCTGACCCGGCTTCGCCGACTTCGCGCCGACGACGGTTGCCAGCACGACGGTGTCTTCGACGTCGACGATCACCGCACCGCTCGCCTGGCGAGCGACTTCACCGGTTTCGAGGCGCACCTTGTGCTGGCCCCACTGGAATTCCTTCACGACCTTGTTGAACATGGACATGGTTGCTCCTTTGAATGCATTTCTATCATTCACCGCATCGGCCCTGCCGTGCGGCGGCGTCGCGACCGAATCACCCGGAGCAAGGTGTGTTTCTTATGCCATTCCAGCGCGGCGCTCATGCAACGGCGCGCTGGAATGACACAAATCCCGACTCCGGTATCGGCCGTCCCGGCAGCCCGGCACGAATGGCCGGACAGCCTGCGGTGCGCGTGACGCTACGCACCGCGCAAAAACAAAATGCCTGTATCAGCGGACTGACACAGGCATCTTGCTGGCGGCAATCGCCTCGATTACTTACGCAGACCCAGCTTCTCGATCAGCGCGCGGTAACGGTCGGCATCCTTGCCCTTGAGGTAGTCGAGCAGCTTGCGGCGGCGGCTAACCATGCGCAGCAGGCCGCGGCGGCTGTGGTGATCCTTCGCGTGGGTCTTGAAGTGACCCGTCAGTTCGACGATACGTGCGGTCAGCAGTGCGACCTGGACTTCGGGCGAACCCGTGTCGTTGGTAGCGCGGGCGAACTGAGCAACGACTTCCGACTTCTTGATATCTGCAACAGACATTTGATTTCCTTTCTAACTGAACAGGCGGACACGGAAGAATGGCCGTGCCGTGACTTACAACCGGCGGGCATTGTAGCACAACTCCACGCCTTTCTTACCGCCCCCTGTCACGGGCGCGTCATCGAGCAGGTCGACGGCATCTCCGTGCGTTGCGCCGGCACCGCGAGCACCGTCCGGAAGCCGTACCCGGAACCCTCGTTGTCGAAGCGCACGCCCGGCGTGCCGACCTTGTCCATCTGCATCACGTAAAGGGGCTGGATCAGTTGATGATCCTGCGCGCGCATCCGCGACGCGTGGAAACCGTCGTCGAACGACAGGCCCTCGAGCGCACGCGCGACCGCGACGGGGTCGGCCGAACCCGCGCGGGTCATCGCGGCGGCCAGCATCTCGATCATCAGGCTCATGCGCCGCACCGGATAGTCGTCCTGCGCGGCCGGGAAACGGGTCCGGAACGCGCGGTAGAACGCGTCGGATTTCGCGCCGCCCGCGTTCGGGTGCCAGTCCGCCACGGCCACGACTCGCCCGACCCCGGCGTCGCCGAGTGCCGCCGGTGCGCCGAGGCTGTTGCCGTAGAACGTATAGAACTTCGCATTCAGCCCCTGCTCGCGCGCCGCCTTCACGAGCAGCGTGAGGTCGTTGCCCCAGTTGCCGGTCACGACGGCATCGGCGCCGCTCGCGCGGATCTTCGCGACGTACGGCGAGAAATCCTTGATCCGGCCGATCGGGTGGAATTCGTCGCCGGCGATCGTCACGTCGGGGCGCCGCGCGGCGAGCGCCTGCCGCGCGAGCGTGCTCACGTCGTGGCCGAAGCTGTAGTCCTGGTTCAGCAGATAGACCTTGCGCAGCGCACGGTCGCTCGCCATCACGTCCGCGAGCGCGGCCATCCGCATCCCTGCATGCGCGTCGAAACGGAAATGCCAGAAACTGCAGCGCGCGCCGGTCAGCGCCGGATCGTCGGCCGAATAGTTGAGGAACAGCATCCGGTTGTCCGGATCTCGCGCGTTCAGCTTGTCGAGCGCCGCGACGAGCGCGGCCGCGACGGCCGAGCTGTTGCCCTGCGCAACGAAACCGATATGGCGGTCCGCGGCCGCGCGCAACTGCACGAGCGCCTCCTCCGGGCTGCCCTTGCTGTCGAGCACGACCAGCTCGAGCGGATGCGCGCCGTCGCGCAGCTTCACGCCGCCCGCCGCGTTGACCTGCTCGACGCCGAAGCGCAGGTTGCGCTCGACCGCCGCGCCCGCGTTCGCGAACGGGCCCGACATCCCTTCGATCAGCGCGATCCGCACCGGCTCGCCCGCGGCAAACGCGGACGACGCCAGCATCCAGCCCGCGCTCACCGCGAGCGCATACCGCTTCCATCCCTGCATCGGCTACCTGCCCTTCAATCTGCCCGAGAAGCGCGGATCATAGGCCCGCGCCCCTGCCGCCCGCAAGCATGGCAGCGCCGGCGATCCGCACCGATTTTTTTCGCGCGATGCGCCGTCACGTGCCGTCCGTGATAAAACGGGATGTGTTTCCGTGTTCTGGAGAATCCCCATGGACATTCGCATTTCCGCGCGCCTGCCGGTGCTGTTGGCCTGCGCCGCCGCGCTGCTGGCCGGTTGCGCGCAACCGTGGCAGCAATACCAGGCCGGCCAGGACGAGTCGGCGATCGTCGCGCGCATGGGCCCGCCGCGCGAGATCTACGACCTGCCCGGCGGCGGCAAGCGCCTGATGTGGCCGACCCAGCCGATGGGCGAGGTCACTGTCGCGGCCGACGTCGACGCCGCTCACAAGATCGTCAACGTGCGCCAGGTGCTGCAACCGAGCGAGTTCTATCGCGCGGAGATCGGCAAGTGGACGAAGACCGATGTCCTCGTCAATTTCGGACGCCCCGTCGAGACATCCTACTTCCCGCTGATGAAGCGTGAGGTGTGGACGTACCGGTATCTCGAGGACAACGTCTGGTACATGATGTACAGCTTCTATTTCGATCCGCAGGGCATTCTGCGCATCACGCAGAAAACGCCGGACCCGCTGCACGATCCCGATCGCCGCAACATGTTCTGATCGATTACGCATTGACGCGCAATTTTCACAATGGCCATTCACGAATTATTGCGTGAATGGCCATTTCCTTTTTTCCGCCATCTAATTAATTCAGAAAGTACGACGGAAATCTTTTCCGATCGATGACATTCCGATGGCAATCCGCTGAAATCCCCGTCATGCGGGCCTTCGCGTGGAAACAGGCATGCGCCATGCATGTCATGCGTTGGGTTGGTGCAGGCGATGCACTACGTCCAGCCAATTTGAAACAATTTGTTTCAGGACACCCGGAACGCTAGGGCATACCCCTAATATCAGTCGAAATTCAACCTTTCAATTTAGAAAGCAACATATTGAGCCAATTCGCCCGATATTCATTTGCCTGTATCAAAAAGGAGTCCTTATGAATCGCCCCAAGAGCATGCTGGTCGCCAACATCGCGTGGGCCCGCGAGACGCGCGAACACACGCCCGGCTTTTTCGACGCGCTCGCGCGCGGCCAGAATCCGCGCGTGCTGTGGATCGGCTGCTCGGACAGCCGCGTGCCGGCCGAAACCATCACGCATTGCGCACCCGGCGAGCTGTTCGTCCATCGCAACATCGCGAACCTGTTCCATCCCGACGACGACAATTCCGCCAGCGTGCTCGAGTACGCGGTGCGTGTGCTTCAGGTCGACCACGTGATCGTGTGCGGGCACTACGGGTGCGGCGGCGTGCGCGCGTCGCTGCTGCCGCCGCCGTCCGACCTGCCGCACGTCGCGCGCCGCATCGCGCCGCTCTGCGCGCTCGCGCGGCGCCATCGCGGCACGCTCGACGGGCTCGACGACACGGTCGCCGCCGACCGCCTCGCCGAACTGAATGTGCTCGAACAGGTGCGGCTGCTGCGCGCCTCGCCGATCGTGCGGGGCCGGGAACGGCCGCCGCTCGTGCACGGCTGGATCTTTTCGCTCGCCGACGGCCGCCTGCTGGAGCTCGATTCCGGCTACGCGACGCCGTCTGCCGAGGTCGAATCCGTGACGGCCGCGACGGCCACCGCGCTCGGCTGATTCGCACCCGCCCCCTACGCCAATGAAATCACCCCAACCATGAAACTGAACGAGCGCCTGTCCACCCTGCCGCGCGACATCGTCGCCGGCATCGTCGTTTTTCTCGTTGCGCTGCCACTGTGCCTCGGCATCGCCAACGCATCCGGCGTCGAGCCGTTCGCCGGGCTCGTGTCCGGCATCGTCGGCGGCATCGTCGTCGCGCTGCTGAGCGGCTCGTCGCTCTCCGTCAGCGGACCGGCCGCCGGGCTCGTCGTGATCGTCGTCGAAGGGATCGCGCAACTCGGCAGCTTCTCCGCATTCCTGCTCGCGGTGCTGCTGTCCGGCGTGCTGCAGTTCGGGTTCGGCATGCTGCGTGCCGGCCGCTTCGCCGCCTATGTGCCGTCGCCCGTCATCAAGGGCATGCTCGCCGCGATCGGCCTGCTGCTGATCGTGAAGCAGATTCCGTTTGCGTTCGGCATCGGCGGCTCGGCCGCGCAATCGTTTGCTTCCTGGCCGGGCCTGCCGGTCGCGTGGGCGGCCACGGCCATCGCGCTCGCCTCGCTCGCGCTGCTGATCGCGTGGGACACGCCGCTGCTGCGCCGCTTCGCGCTGGTGCGCTCGGTGCCCGCGCCGCTCGCGGTCGTCGTCCTGGGCATCGGCGCCACGCTCGTGCTGAGCATCGTCGCGCCGTCGGTCGCGCCGGGCGCGGCCCATCGCGTGACGCTGCCCGAGCTTGGATCGTTCGCGGCGTTCGCGGCATCGCTCAAGCACGCGGAGCTCGGCCCGAACTTCGCGCAGCTCGTCAATCCGGACGTGTGGCGCGTCGCGATCACGCTCGCGGTCGTTGCCAGCCTCGAAACGCTGCTGAGTCTCGAAGCGGTCGAACAGATCGACCCGAAGCGCCGGCCGACCCAGCCCGACCGCGAACTGAAGGCACAGGGCGTCGGCAATCTCGTCGCAGGTGCGTTCGGCGGCCTGCCGATCACGTCGGTGATCGTGCGCAGCTCGGTGAACGTCAACGCGGGCGCGCAAAGCCGGATGTCGGCAATCGTCCACGGGATGCTCCTGCTCGCGAGCGTGTTCGCGCTCACCGGCCTGATCAACCTGATCCCGCTCGCGAGCCTTGCCGCGATCCTGATCCACACCGGCTTCAAGCTCGCGAAACCGGCGCTGTTCCGCTCGGTGATGAAGCAGGGGCCGGCCGCGTTCGTGCCGTTCGCCGCGACGATCGCCGGCGTGCTCGCGGTCGACCTGCTGTTCGGCATCGCGTTCGGCCTCGCCTGCAGCGTGCTGGCGGTCGCCGTCGCGAACCTGAAAAGCCCTGTCACGCTCGCGCAGCACGACGACCACTTCCTGCTGTCGTTCCGCAAGGACGTATCGTTTCTCGGCAAGGTGCAGGTCAAGCATCATCTGCGACACATTCCGGACCGGGCGGCGGTGATCATCGACGCGACACGCGCCGACTACATCGATCACGACGTGCTCGAACTGCTCGACGCGTTCGTCGCCGATGCGCCGCGGCGAGGGATCACGGTCGAGTTCCGCCGACGCAGCCCGGCGCCCCGCCCGGCCGGACGCCGCTGGATGTTCCGCGCGCCGGCCGCGGAATGAGCGGCGCATGAAAAAACGCCCCGGGCGGCACTGGGCCGCCACGGGGCGTTTCGGCGATGCGCAGCGCGCGGCGCTTATGAGCGCTGCGGGTTGACCTTGTCGTCCTTCGAATGCAGCTTGTTCAGCGCGGAGATGTACGCCTTCGCAGATGCAGCGACGATGTCCGGATCGGTGCCGACGCCATTGACGATCCGCCCGCTCCTCGACAGCCGGACGGTCACTTCACCCTGCGCCTGCGTACCGGTCGTGATCGCGTTCACCGAGTACAGCAGCAGCTCGGAACCGCTACCGACTTCGCCCTCGATCGCGTTGAACGTCGCATCGACCGGCCCGTTGCCGCGTGCCTCGCCGGTCACTTCCTTGCCTTCGACCGCGAACACGATCTTCGCCTGCGGCTGCTCGCCCGTTTCCGAACGCTGCGACAGCGACACGAACTTGAAGTGTTCCTGCTCGTGCGCGAGCGCCGATTCCTCGGACACGATCGCGATGATGTCCTCGTCGAAGATCTCGGACTTGCGGTCGGCCAGATCCTTGAAGCGCATGAACGCGGCGTTCAGTTCCGCTTCGCTGTCGAGCGACACGCCGAGCTCCTGCAGGCGCTGCTTGAACGCGTTACGGCCCGACAGCTTGCCGAGCACGATCTTGTTCGCGGTCCAGCCCACGTCTTCCGCGCGCATGATCTCGTAGGTGTCGCGCGCCTTCAGCACGCCGTCCTGGTGGATGCCCGATGCGTGCGCGAACGCGTTCGCGCCGACCACGGCCTTGTTCGGCTGCACGACGAAACCGGTGATCTGCGACACGAGCTTCGACGTCGGCACGATCTGCGTCGTGTCGATGCCGACGTCGAGGCCGAAGTAGTCCTTGCGCGTCTTCACGGCCATCACGATTTCTTCCAGCGACGTGTTGCCCGCGCGCTCGCCGAGACCGTTGATCGTGCATTCGATCTGACGCGCGCCGCCGATCTTCACGCCGGCGAGCGAGTTCGCGACGGCCATCCCGAGATCGTTATGGCAGTGCACCGAGAAAATCGCCTTGTCCGAGTTCGGAATGCGTTCGCGCAGCGTCTTCACGAGGTTGCCGTAAAGCTCCGGCACGCCATAACCGACGGTGTCGGCGATGTTGATCGTCGTCGCGCCTTCGGCGATCACGGCTTCCAGCACGCGGCAGAGGAAATCCAGATCGGAGCGGCTGCCGTCTTCCGGCGAGAATTCGACGTTGTCGGTGAACTTGCGCGCGAAGCGCACCGCGAGGCGCGCCTGCTCGAACACCTGGTCGGGCGTCATCCGCAGCTTCTTTTCCATGTGCAGCGGCGACGTCGCGATGAACGTATGGATCCGGAAGCTGTTGGCCGGCTTCAGCGCGTCGGCCGCGCGCTGGATGTCCTTGTCGTTGGCGCGGGCCAGCGAACAGATCGTGCTGTCCTTCACGAGACCGGCGATCGTGTGAATCGCGTCGAAGTCGCCGTTCGAGCTGGCCGCGAAGCCGGCTTCGATCACGTCGACCTTCATCCGCTCGAGATGCTTCGCGATGCGGATTTTCTCTTCCTTCGTCATCGACGCGCCGGGCGATTGTTCGCCGTCACGCAACGTCGTATCGAAAATGATCAGCTTGTCTGTCATGGGGGGCTCCAGGGCTCTTTATACGGAAGTCAAACGTAATGAGATCGCGCCACCGCTGGCGACGCTCAACAACAGACGAAGCTTGACGGAGGGCGAGAACGGTCAGCGCGGCAGGCGCGCCAACGCTAGCGCGCGTAGCGGCGCACCGGCTAGAAGGAGGGAGAGGCGGGGAAATGCAGTCATGCCGAAGACTATAGCGGCATTCCGTTGGACGCGCAATCGGACGGCACCCGGGCACTCCGGGCCGCCCCATTCAAAAAGGGGCAAATGGAAACGGCGGCCCTGAGGCCGCCGTTTCCGGTCAAATCGCGTATCGGGTCAGTGATCGCGCTGCGACGAGCGCGCCGGGTTCGCCCGCCCGCGGATGGCCATATAGGCCCAGAACACGTAGCCGGACAGCCCGTACAGCACGAACAGGCAGAACAGCATCAGCGGCGGATCGGACGACACGAGCACGAACGCGACGACGACGAGCAGGATCGCCGCGAACGGCACGCGATGCCGTACGTCGAGCGCCTTGCCGCTGTAGAACGGCGCGTTCGACACCATCGTCACGCCCGCGTAGATCGTCAGCACGAACGCGACCCACGGCAGCCAGCCGAGCTTCATCGGCACGCGGTTGTCGGTCGCGAGCCACACGAAGCCCGCGATCAGCGCGGCGGCGGCCGGGCTCGGCAGCCCCTGGAAGAAGCGCTTGTCGACGACCCCGATGTTGGTATTGAAGCGCGCGAGACGCAGCGCGGCGCCCGAGCAGTAGACGAACGCGGCGAGCCAGCCCCAGCGGCCGAGATCCTTCAGCACCCACTCGTACATCACGAGCGCGGGCGCGACGCCGAACGACACCATGTCGGACAGGCTGTCGAACTGCTCGCCGAACGCGCTTTGCGTATGCGTCATGCGCGCGACGCGCCCGTCCATTCCGTCGAGCACCATCGCGACGAAAATCGCGATCGCGGCGATCTCGAAGCGCACGTTCATCGCCTGCACGACCGCGAAGAAGCCACAGAACAGCGCGGCGGTCGTGAACGCGTTCGGCAGCAGGTAGATGCCGCGCGTCTTCAGGAAGCGCTGGCGCGACGCGCGGCGGCTCTCGATGGGCACCGGATCGGGTGCCATCCCCTTGTTGCGGCGAAACGGACGTGGCGTCTGGCTGGAGCCGTTGCGCGGCCGGCGCGGTTTGAATGCGGCCATCGTGCGCCCCGCCGCTTACTGTTCGAGCTCGGCGAGGATCGTCGACGACGCGTAGACCTTCTCGCCGATCGACACCTTCGCGCGGCTGCCGATCGGCAGGTACACGTCGACGCGCGAACCGAAGCGGATGAAACCGTAGCGCTGACCGCGCGACAGCGGCTCGCCGGCGCGTACGTAGCAGAGAATCCGGCGTGCGACGAGGCCGGCGATCTGCACGGCGGTGACGGTCTTGCCGCTCGCCGTCTGGATCACGACCGCATTGCGCTCGTTCTCGGTCGACGCCTTGTCGATCGCCGCGTTCAGGAACGCGCCCGGGAAGTATTCGACCTTGGTGATCGCGCCATCGACCGGCGAACGCTGCGAATGGACGTTGAAGACATTCATGAACACGCTGATCTTCAGCGCTTCGCGGTTCGCATACGGATCCTGCGTGGTCTCGACCGCGACGATGCGGCCGTCCGCCGGGCACAGCACCGCGTTCGGCTGCGCCGGGATCGGGCGCTGCGGATCGCGGAAGAACTGGACGACGAAAGCGAGCAGCAGCCAGAACGGCCACGCGAAGCCGAAGCCCCCGACGGCGTGGATCAACAGCGCGATGACGGCAGCAATCGCGATGAACGGCCAGCCTTCGCGCGCGATGATCGGATGAGGATAGTTCATGGATTCGTTCTGTGTTCGGTGAATTGCAAAGCCCGTAGCATAACAAAAGCCGCCCGGGGCACTGCTGCCTTCGGACGGCTTTTTGATGCCGACCCTCCACTCGAAGGGCCGGAACAGCACGCGGTGCTTAGTTCTTCGACTGGTCGACGAGCTTGTTCTTCGCGATCCACGGCATCATCGCGCGCAGCTTCGCGCCGACCTGCTCGATCTCGTGCTCGGCCGTCAGGCGGCGGCGCGATTGCAGCGTCGGAGCGCCTGCCTTGTTCTCGAGAATGAAGCTCTTCGCGTACTCGCCCGTCTGGATGTCGGTCAGGCACTGCTTCATCGCCTTCTTCGTCTCTTCCGTGACGACACGCGGGCCCGTCACGTACTCGCCGTACTCGGCGTTGTTCGAGATCGAGTAGTTCATGTTCGCGATGCCGCCTTCGTAGATCAGGTCGACGATCAGCTTCAGTTCGTGCAGGCACTCGAAGTACGCCATTTCCGGCGCGTAGCCCGCTTCGACCAGCGTTTCGAAGCCAGCCTTGATCAGCTCGACGGTACCGCCGCACAGCACGGCCTGCTCGCCGAACAGGTCGGTTTCGGTTTCTTCACGGAAGTTCGTCTCGATGATGCCCGCACGGCCGCCGCCGTTCGCTGCCGCGTACGACAGCGCGATGTCGCGTGCCGCACCCGACTTGTTCTGTGCAACCGCGATCAGGTGCGGCACGCCGCCACCTTGCGAGTACGTGCCGCGCACGGTGTGGCCCGGTGCCTTCGGCGCGATCATGATCACGTCGAGGTCGGCGCGCGGGATCACCTGGCCGTAGTGGACGTTGAAGCCGTGCGCGAATGCCAGCGCCGCGCCCTGCTTGATGTTCGCGTGCACTTCCTTCGCGTACACGTCGGCGATCTGCTCGTCCGGCAGCAGCATCATCACGACGTCCGCGCCCTTCACGGCTTCCGCGACTTCCTTGACCGACAGGCCGGCGTTCTCGGCCTTGCTCCACGACGCGCCGCCCTTGCGCAGGCCGACCGTCACGTTCACGCCGCTTTCCTTCAGGTTCAGCGCGTGTGCATGGCCTTGCGAGCCGTAGCCGATGATCGTGACTTGCTTGCCCTTGATGAGGGAGAGGTCAGCGTCTTTGTCGTAGAAAACGTTCATGATGGTTCCTTCGCTAATTCAAAAAATTCAATAATTCGTTCAGATGGAGTACTGCGGGCCGGGACATGACGGCGCACCCGGCGTGCCTTTGGGCATCACACCTTCAGGATGCGCTCGCCGCGTCCGATGCCGGAGCTGCCGGTGCGCACGGTCTCGAGGATCGCGCCCGCGTCCAGCCCCTGGATGAATGCGTCGAGCTTGTCGCTCGCGCCCGTCAATTCGATCGTGTAGGTCTTTTCGGTCACGTCGATGATGCGGCCGCGGAAAATGTCCGCCATCCGCTTCATTTCTTCGCGCTCCTTGCCCACTGCACGTACCTTGATCAGCATCAGCTCGCGTTCGATGTGTGCACCGTCGGTCAGGTCCACCACTTTCACCACCTCGATCAGGCGGTTCAGATGCTTCGTGATCTGTTCGATCACGTCGTCGGAGCCAATGGAAACGATGGTGAGCCGCGACAGCGATTGGTCTTCGGTCGGCGCCACCGTCAAGGTTTCGATGTTGTAGCCGCGTGCGGAAAACAGACCGACCACGCGCGACAGCGCGCCCGGTTCGTTCTCCAGCAGGACGGAAATGATGTGTCTCATGTTCGCTTCTTCCAGAATGTGTCCGTGTCGATTCACTCGCGCCGCGCGCCGCCGCGTGCCGCACCGCCCTTCGTGAAGGCGGCCGCATCCGGGCCCGCGCGCGTCGCGCCGTTACAGATCTTCCGATCCGAGCAGCATCTCGGTGATGCCCTTGCCGGCCTGTACCATCGGCCAGACGTTTTCGGTCGGATCGGTCTGGAAGTCGAGAAACACGGTGCGATCCTTCAGGCGCAGCGCTTCCTTCAGCGCCGGCTCCACATCCGAGGTCTTTTCGATCCGCATGCCGACATGGCCGTACGCTTCGGCGAGCTTCACGAAATCGGGCAGCGCATCCATGTACGAATGCGAATAGCGCTTGCTGTATTCGATCTGCTGCCACTGGCGGACCATGCCGAGGTAGCGGTTGTTCAGCGAAATGATCTTCACGGGCGTGTCGTACTGCAGGCAGGTCGACAGTTCCTGGATGCACATCTGGATCGAGCCTTCGCCCGTGATGCACAGCACGTCGTCGTCCGGGTGCGCCATCTTGACGCCCATCGCTGCCGGCAGGCCGAAGCCCATCGTGCCGAGGCCGCCGGAGTTGATCCAGCGACGCGGCTTGTTGAAACGGTAGAACTGCGCGGCCCACATCTGGTGCTGGCCGACGTCCGAACACACGAACGCATTGCCGTCCGTCAGTTCCCACGCCTTCTCGACCACATACTGGGGCTTGATGATCTCGCTTTCGCGGTCGAACTTCAGGCAGTCCTTCGAGCGCCAGCCCTCGATGTCCTTCCACCATTGCGCGAGCGCCTCGGTGTCCGGGCCATGCTCGGCCGTCTGCAGCTGCTCGATCAGCTCCTTCAGCACTTCCTTCACGTCGCCGACGATCGGGATATCGACCTTCACGCGCTTCGAGATCGACGACGGGTCGATGTCGATGTGGATGATCTTGCGCGGACGCGACGCGAAGTGCGCCGGGTCGCCGATCACGCGGTCGTCGAAGCGGGCACCGATCGCGATCAGCACGTCGCAGTGCTGCATCGCCATGTTCGCTTCGTAGGTGCCGTGCATGCCGAGCATGCCGAGGAATTTCTTGTCCGACGCGCGATAGCCGCCGAGGCCCATCAGCGTGTTCGTGACCGGGTAGCCGAGCAGGTCCGCGAACTGGTTCAGTTCACGCGACGCGTCGGCGAGGATGATGCCGCCACCCGTGTAGATATAGGGACGCTTCGCGGTCAGCAGCAGCGACACGGCCTTGCGGATCTGGCCCGAATGACCCTTCGTGACGGGGTTGTACGAACGCAGCGACACGCTCTTGACCGGCACGTACTCGCACGGCGTCTTCGAGATGTCCTTCGGGATGTCGATCAGTACCGGGCCCGGACGGCCCGTGCGGGCGATGTAGAACGCCTTCTTGACGGTTTCCGCGAGGTCGCGCACGTCCTTCACGAGGAAGTTGTGCTTCACGCACGGACGCGTGATGCCGACCGTGTCGCATTCCTGGAATGCGTCCTGGCCGATCGCAGCAGTCGGCACCTGGCCGCTGATCACGACCATCGGGATCGAATCCATGTACGCCGTTGCGATGCCGGTCACCGCGTTGGTGACACCGGGGCCGGACGTCACGAGACAGACGCCGACATTGCCGGTGGAACGCGCATACGCATCGGCTGCGTGCACGGCCGCCTGTTCGTGGCGCACCAGCACGTGCTGAATCTTGTCCTGCTTGTAAAGCTCGTCGTAGATGTAGAGAACCGAGCCGCCGGGGTAGCCCCAGATGAATTCGACGTTTTCGTCGGCCAGTGCCTTCATGAGCACGGTGCCGCCGATGGAGTCGCTATCGGGAGGGGAAAGGGGTTCCGACGTGGAGAATTCCGCGCTGGGCATGTTCATTTTGACCTTTCGAATTTTCGGCAAAAAATTGATTGGGTGCTCTCTGCCGGGCTTGTGGCTCGGGTTCAAGCGGCGCGTCCAGTTTGAAGGGCGGGCTTCTTGGGCCAGCCTCAAATGAGACCATCACTTCATGTTGCGAATCATTGACGATAGCGGGTCGCGATTAGGGCGTCAAGCAAAATATCCCGCAGCGCATCATGCGCGCCGCCCGGCACCCCGCCGCCGCGGCTCGCGCGCAACGCGCGGCGACCAACCCGGTGCCAAGCGGCCCGAAAATTTGATAGCATCCGCGGGTTTTACGAAATTTTTCGACCTTTCACACGCCGCAGTCCGCAGCGCATACCTTTACGGAATGGCATCAGACAAGGAACTCGCCGACTTTCTGGCGGGCGTCGAAAGGCGCGCGTTCAAGCAGGCTGCGTACGCCGTGCGTGACGACGATGCGTCGCTCGACATCGTGCAGGACGCGATGATCAAGCTTGCGGAGAAGTACGGCGACCGGCCGGCGGCCGAATTGCCGCTGCTTTTTCAGCGGATCCTGCAGAACGCGATCCACGACTGGTTCCGCCGGCAGAAAGTCCGCAACACCTGGGTTACGCTCTTCTCGTCGCTGAACAACACCGACGACGACGACTTCGACCCCCTCGAAACGCTCGAATCCGCGGACGACAACGCGGGCGTCGAGAGCAGCGAGCACCGCCTCGAACGAGAGCAGGTTCTGGCCCTGATCGACGAAGAAATCCAGAAACTTCCGGCACGTCAACGGGAAGCGTTCCTGATGCGTTATTGGGAAGATATGGATGTCGCCGAGACTGCCGCCGCGATGGGGTGCTCCGAAGGCAGCGTCAAGACGCACTGCTCACGAGCCACCCACACCCTGGCGCACGCGCTCAAGGCCAAAGGAATCACGCTATGAGCTTCGCTCCCGCAAATCGAGAACACGAATTCGCGCTGAAGGTGCGCCGCGCGCTGGACGAGCACGCGGCCGCACTGCCAGCCGAGACCACCGACCGGCTGGCCGTCGCCCGTCGGGCTGCGCTCGCGCGCAAGAAGCCCGAAGCCGCGACCGTGCCGGTGTTCGTGCCGGCCTTCGCCGGTGCGGCCGGCGGCGCATTCGGCCCGGCGCCCACGAGCCGCCCGCAGGCGTCGCTCGCGCGCCGCCTGCTGCGCGCGTGGCCGCTCGCACTGCTGCTCGCCGGGCTCGTCGGCATCGCCTACTGGGAAGACCTGCAGCGCACCGCCGAACTCGCCGATATCGACGCGGCGATGCTCAGCGACGACCTGCCGCTCAACGCGTATCTCGATCACGGGTTCAACGCGTATCTTTCGCGCGCTCACTAACAGACAATAACGAGGGGATCGCACGGGTGAGTCAGAAGCGCGGCCTGGCCGTATTTTTCGGATGCGTGATCGCGATCGCCGTTTCCTACGTCGCCACCTATTCGCGATTCAACCCGCCCCTCGCGACGACCACCGTCACGGCCAGCAACCCTGCCGTGCCCGCATCGGCCGCGACCGGGCTGAGCACCGACCTCACACCGCTGCCACTGCCGGCCGCCACCGGCCCGCTGTCGTGGGCGCGTCTCACGCCGGCGCAGCACGCGGCACTCGCGCCGTTCGCCGACCAGTGGGACGGCTTCAGCGATGCCCGCAAGCGTAAATGGCTGAAGATCGCATCGCGTTTCGCGAAATTGACGCCCGATGATCAAAAGCGCCTGCAGGATCGGATGACCGAATGGGCGCGGATGACACCCGAGCAGCGCCGCGTCGCGCGCGAGAACTACCAGAGCGCGAAGGAGCTTTCCGCACAAGCGCGCGAGCGCGCGTGGAAGGCTTACCAGCAACTCCCCGAGGAGCAGAAGGAACGTCTCGCGGCCGCCGAGCGCCGTCGCCGGCCGAGCGTGGTCAGCGCACCGCCGACCGTCGCCGACCGTGACGTCCGCCGCCTCGTCAATTCGCACGAACATCCGGCAAGCGGCGCGGCCGCCGCACCGGCGCCCGCGTCGGCCGGCGCTGCCGCGACGCCGGTGCCCGCGTCGTCGACGGCCGGCACCGCTTCCGCACCGGCCGCCGTGGCGCCGGTGTCGCCCGCCGACGCACCTTCGCTGTTCAAGGGCTCCTGAGCGGCCGTGGCGAACGCCCCCGCACCCGAGACTCCGGCCGCCGCGCCGTCCGTGCGGCGGCGCCTCGCCGCGCTGCTCTACGAAGGCGTGCTGCTGTTCGGCGTCGTGTTCTTCGCCGGGCTCGCGTTCAGCCTCGCGACGCAACAACGCAACGGCCTCGTCCACCACAACCTGCTCGCCGCCTGGATCGCGCTCGTCGTCGGCGCGTACTTCGTCTGGTTCTGGACGCACGGCGGCCAGACCCTGCCGATGAAGACCTGGCGGCTGCGGCTCGAATCGTCGAGCGGCCGGCCGCTGAGCGCGGCCCACGCGCTTGTTCGTTATGCGCTCGGCTGGCTGTGGTTCGTGCCGCCGCTCGCGTTGCATCCGCTGCTCGGCCTGTCGGTGCCCGTCACGCTCGCGCTCGCCGCCGCGTGGATCGTCGCGTGGGCCGGCGCCGCCCGGCTGCATGCCGGCCGCCAGTTCCCGCACGACCGGCTCGCGCGCACGCGCGTCGTCGCCATGCCGCGCTGACACGCCAACGCGCCGCATTCGCCAGACGAAAGCAGTTCGCCCAGGCTTCTCCCATCCGGTCTGACGACCTGCCGGACAACCGCCAGCCTTTCGGTTCGACAGGTTACACAACGCCCTTTCATTCACTGCTAAACACCCTGCAACGGTCGTAATAAGAACGTCTCGTGACTGTCACGGCACAGTCACGCCCGCATGGCGGAATGCCGGTAATGTCAACCGGCGCGAGTCATGCATGGGCCAGAAATCGTCCGCGACCTCCCTCTTCCGTCACCCGATCGGCGCCCGCGCCGTCACCGCCTTCCTGTCCGGCTCGGCCGCAGCCGATGACCTGGCATCGCAAGAACCACCTGCCGAGCACGTCACGCCGCACGACGACCCCGACTCGTCCGCGCATCGCTATCGCACCATCTGGCTGTCCGACATCCACCTCGGCTCGAGCGGCTGCCAGGCGCCGTACCTGCTCGACTTCCTGCGCCACAACGATTCGGAATACCTGTACCTCGTCGGCGACATCATCGACGGCTGGCAGCTGAAGAAAGGCTGGTACTGGCCGCAGGCGCACAACGACGTCGTGCAGAAGATCCTGCGCAAGGCACGCAAGGGCACGCAGGTCGTCTACATCCCCGGCAATCACGACGAGGGTGCACGGCAGTTCTGCGACCTCGCGTTCGGCGACATCCAGGTGCGCGGCGAGGCGTTCCACACGACGCTCGCGGGCAAACGTTTGTGGATCGTGCACGGCGACCTGTTCGACGGCGTGATCCAGCACGCGAAATGGCTCGCGTACCTCGGCGACACGCTCTACACGCTGATCCTCGTACTGAACCGCTGGTTCAACCGGATCCGCAGCCGGCTCGGCTTCCAGTACTGGTCGCTGTCGCAGTACTTGAAGCACCAGGTGAAGAACGCGGTCAACTTCATCTCGCAGTTCGAAACCGTGATGACCGACGAAGCGCGCCGCCGCGGCTGCGACGGCGTCGTGTGCGGCCACATCCACAAGGCGGAGATCCGCGATATCGACGGCGTGCTGTACTGCAACGACGGCGACTGGGTCGAAAGCCTGTCCGCACTCGTCGAAACGATGGAAGGCGAACTGAAGATCGTCTACTGGACGGTGATGCGCGCCGCACCGTCGGAGACCTCGTCGCGCAAGGCCAAGGCCACTGCCTGACACCACTCTACTTACAGGACAATGCCGCGATGAAGATCATGATCGTCACCGACGCGTGGGAACCGCAGGTCAACGGCGTCGTGCGCACGCTGAAGAGCACGGCGCGCGAACTCACCGCGCTCGGCCATCGCGTCGAACTGCTGACACCGCTGGAATTCCGCACGGTGCCCTGCCCGACCTACCCCGAGATCCGCCTGTCGATCCTGCCGTACCGCAAGCTGCGCGCGCGGATCGACGCGTTCGGGCCCGACGCGCTGCACATCGCGACTGAAGGCCCGCTCGGCCTCGCCGCGCGACGCTATGCGCGCTCGCGCAAGCTGCCTTATACGACCGCGTACCACACGCGCTTTCCGGAGTACGTACAGGCGCGCTTCGGCATCCCGCTGGCCGCGACCTACCGCTTCCTGCACTGGTTCCACGGCCCGTCGCTCGCGGTGATGGCGCCGACGCCGGTCGTCAAGGAAGACCTCGAGAAATTCGGCTTCACGAACGTCGTGCTGTGGACCCGCGGCGTCGATCTCGACGTGTTCCGGCCGATGGAGTCGAAGGTGCTCAACACCGCGCGGCCGATCTTCCTGTACGTGGGGCGCGTCGCGATCGAGAAGAACGTCGAGGCGTTCCTGCGCCTCGACCTGCCCGGCTCGAAATGGGTCGCGGGCGAAGGCCCCGCGCTCGCCGAGCTGAAGTCGCGCTATCCGGAGGCGAACTATCTCGGCGTGCTGTCACAGGCCGAGCTCGCGAAGGTGTATGCTGCGGCCGACGTGTTCGTGTTCCCGAGTCGCACCGACACGTTCGGCCTCGTGCTGCTCGAGGCGCTCGCCTGCGGCACGCCGGTTGCCGCGTATCCCGTCACGGGCCCGATCGACGTGCTCCGCGGCGGCGACGCGGGCTCGATGCACGAGGACCTGCAGGAAGCCTGCCTTGAAGCGCTGAAGATCGAACGCACGACCGCGCGCGCGTGGGCCGAACGCTTCTCGTGGCGCGCGGCATCCGAGCAGTTCGCGTCGCATCTGAAGCCGCTGCCGAAGACCGCGTACTCGCCAGCCGAAGGTGCCGCCGTTTGAAACGAGACCTGAACGACAAGACCCCGCCCCCCGCCGCGCCGCAGCATCGGCACCGCCCGTTCGACGAGGACGAGCCGCACGCCGAAGCGGACGTGCACGCGCACGAACCGCTCGGCCCCGACGATCAGCTGACCCCGCTGCCGCCGAACCCGTACAAGCGCCACCGCGGCATCACGCGCGCCTGGTACGCACTCAAGCACTCGCTGAACGGCTTTCGTGTCGCGATCCGCGAGGAGAGCGCGTTTCGCCAGGAGCTCACGCTCGCCGCGCTGATGCTCCCGATCGGCGCGTTCGCGCCGGTGCCCGCCGCGTCGCGCGCGCTGCTGATCGGCTCGGTGCTGCTGGTGCTGATCGTCGAGCTGCTGAACTCGAGCGTCGAGGCCGCGATCGACCGCATCTCGCTCGAACGCCATGAGCTGTCCAAGCGTGCGAAGGACCTCGGCAGCGCGGCCGTGACGGTCGCGCTGTTCGCGTGCGTGACGACGTGGGGCTTCGTGCTCGGCCCGGTCGTCGCACACTGGCTCGGCTTCTAGACGGCTGCCCGGCGGGCGCCCTCGGCACCACCCGCGTGCGGCGCCGCACCATGCGCCGCGCGGGGCCGCGATCACGAAATGCGCCCGATGTGGCGAAACCCCGGTTTATAATCGTCCGCTAGACATAGAACAGCAACCCGCGCCGGACGAATCACGCAGCATCGATTGCAGCGCCCGCCAGTCCGGCACACACAGGGCCGGACGACATGGAAGCGAAACCTCCCCGCCGCACCCGCGAACGGATTCTCGAGTTGTCGTTGAAACTCTTCAACGAGATCGGCGAGCCGAACGTCACGACCACGACGATCGCCGAGGAAATGGAAATCAGTCCAGGCAACCTGTACTACCATTTCCGCAACAAGGACGACATCATCAACAGCATCTTCGCGCAGTTCGAGCAGCAGATCGAACGGCGGCTGCGCTTCCCCGAAGATCATCGTCCGACGATCGACGAAACCTGGTCGTACCTGCAGTACATGGCCGATTTCATGTGGACCTACCGGTTCCTGTATCGCGACCTCAACGACCTGCTCGCCCGCAACCGCACGCTCGAGACGCACTTCAAGCAGATCATCAGCCACAAGGTGCGCTTCGCACACGACATGTGCGAGCTGCTCGTGTCCGACGCGGAGATGGTCGCGACGCCCGCCGAGATCGAGGTCATCGCAACCAACATGGCCGTCATCTCGACGTACTGGCTGTCGTATCAGTACGTGATGCATCCGCGCAAGTACAACGACCAGGACGCGATCCGCGAGGAACTGCACCAGGTCAGCATGCACGTGATCTCCGTGATGGCGCCGTACCTGCGCGGGCGTTCGCGCCAGCTGTTCGACGATCTGGTCTCCGGCAAGCTGCCCAAGCGCCAGTTCACCGACTACCTGCCGCCGCGCGACGGTTCGCCGCGCCCCGCCGGCGGGCCGGTCACCGTCGGGCAGGCCCCCGCGAAGGACGCCAAGCAATGAAGGCTGTGTGCGTTTATTGCGGCTCGTCGTCAGGCGTGCGGCCGCTCTATGCCGACGCCGCGCGCGCCTTCGGCCGTGCGCTCGTCGATGCGGGCCTCACGCTCGTCTACGGCGGCGGCCGCGTCGGCCTGATGGGCGTGATCGCCGACGAAGTGATGGCGGCCGGCGGCCGTGCGGTCGGCGTGATCCCCGAACTGCTCGTCGACAAGGAAGTCGGCCATACGGGGCTGTCGGAACTGCACGTCGTGCCCGACATGCACCACCGCAAGAAAATGATGGCGGACCTCGCCGATGCGTTCGTCGCGATGCCCGGCGGCGCCGGTACGCTCGAGGAGTTCTTCGAGGTCTACACGTGGGCGCAGCTCGGTTATCACCGCAAGCCCGTCGCGCTCTACAACATCGATTCGTTCTACGATCCGCTGATCGCGTTGCTGCGCCATACGGTCGACGAGGGTTTCATGCGCCCGACCTATTTCGACGCGCTGTGCGTCGATTCGAAGCCTGTCGAACTGATCGAGCAGTTGCGTCGCTACCAGCCGCCCGCCAGCGACAAGTGGGCGCCCGACGCGGCAAAGTAACCCTCACCGGAAACCGTACGCGATGACCGCACCGTCCGACCGCAAGGCCGTCCTCATCACCGGCGCGAGCCGTGGCATCGGCCGCGCAACCGCCGTGCTCGCAGCCGAACGCGGCTGGGACGTCGGCATCAACTACGCGCGCGACGCGGCGGCGGCCGAACTCACCGCGCAGGCCGTCCGCGACGCGGGCGGCCGTGCGTGCGTGGTCGCGGGCGACGTCGCGAACGAGGCCGACGTCGTCGCGATGTTCGACGGCGTCACCGCCGCATTCGGACGCCTCGACGCGCTCGTCAACAACGCGGGCATCGTCGCGCCGTCGATGCCGCTCGCCGACATGCCGGCCGACCGGCTGCGGCGGATGTTCGACACCAACGTGCTCGGCGCGTACCTGTGTGCGCGCGAAGCCGCGCGCCGGTTGTCCACCGATCGTGGCGGCCGCGGCGGCGCGATCGTCAACGTGTCGTCGATCGCGTCCCGGCTCGGCTCGCCGAACGAATACGTCGACTACGCGGGCTCGAAAGGCGCGGTCGACTCGCTGACGATCGGTCTTGCGAAGGAACTCGGCCCGCATGGCGTGCGTGTCAACGCGGTGCGCCCCGGCCTGATCGAGACCGACATCCACGCGAGCGGCGGCCAGCCGGGCCGTGCGGCCCGCCTCGGCGTGCAGACGCCGCTCGGCCGTGCAGGCGAAGCGCACGAGATCGCCGAAGCGATCGTCTGGCTGCTGGGCGACGCGGCGTCATACACGACGGGCGCCCTGCTCGACGTCGGCGGCGGCCGGTAAACCCGCATTCGCGGCGCATAATAATGGCCGCCTGAAACTATCTGTCGTCACGACACCACAAATCTCCACAATTTT
This sequence comes from Burkholderia cepacia, assembly GCF_001039005.1. Taxonomy (GTDB): domain Bacteria; phylum Pseudomonadota; class Gammaproteobacteria; order Burkholderiales; family Burkholderiaceae; genus Burkholderia; species Burkholderia theae. Next base: position 149,922 of record NZ_LDWR01000045.1, on the reverse strand, counting down.
GTGACGGTTTCAGTAAACACCCGTAACAGTTCCGTGCTCTACTAGCGGACATTCAGACAGGCGTCATCCAGCCTGTCCGTCGCCCCCTGATGTGGCCCTTATCGGTCCTGCCCATGCCGCCGGACCGGCTCGACTCGACCCGAGATCTCTTTCCATGCCCGGAACCGCAGCGCCCAGCCGGCGACGCACGTCTGTGCCCGCTCCGGCCCAGCACACCCGCTCGACCGCCGACGCCAACCCCACCGCGACGCTGGACGCCGCCGGCACGCCCGTCGTGGCCGCGACGGCCGCAACCAGCGCCACCCGCGGCCGCTCGCTGCTGCTCGGCTGGCGGGCCTGGCTGCTCGTCGCCGCCCTGGTCTGCGCGTATGTGCTGCCGGGCGTGCTCGGCCACGATCCGTGGAAACAGGACGAAACCTACACGTTCGGCATCATCCAGCACATGCTCGAAACCGGCGATTTCGTCGTGCCGACCAATGCCGGTCTGCCGTTCATGGAAAAGCCACCGCTTTACGCATGGGTGGCGACCAGTCTCGCATGGCTGCTGCAGCGGGTGATGCCGCTGCACGACGCGGCACGGCTCGCGAGCGCGCTGTTCGCGGCGCTCGCGTTCGGCTTCATCGCGCGCGCGGCGCGCGTGGCCAGCCGCGCGGACAGCTGGTTCGACCTGCGCGTGATCGGCCCCGTCGTGCTGAGCGCAGGCACGCTCGTCGTCATCAAGCACATGCACGACATGATGACGGACGTCGCGCTGTTCACCGGCACGGCGATGGGCTTCTGCGGGCTGCTCGAACTCGTGATGCAGCACGTCGCGCGCGCGCAGCAGATGCGGCACGGACTGCCGGTCCGGCCGTCGGGCCGCTGGGCCGCGCCGATCTTCGGCGCGGGCGTCGGCATCGCGCTGATGACGAAGGGGCTGTTCGTGCCGCTCGTGTTCGCGGCCACGCTCGTGGGCACGCTGGTGCTCTACCCGGCCTGCCGCACCCGCGCGTTCGCGCGCTCGCTCGGCATCGCCGCGCTCGTATTCGCGCCGTTCGCGCTGATCTGGCCGACCGCGCTGTTCCTGCGCTCCGAAACGCTGTTCATGACGTGGTTCTGGGATAACAACGTCGGCCGCTTCTTCGGCTTCTCCGTCCCGGAACTGGGCGCGGAAAACGACAAGCCGTTCTTCATCCTGCGTGCGTTCCTGCTCGTCGGCTTCCCCGTCGCGCCGCTCGCGATCGTCGCGCTCGCGCGCGGTGCATGGCGCGACTGGCGCACGCCGCGCATCGCGCTGCCCGTGCTGTTCGTCGGCATCGGGCTCGTGGTGCTGCAAGTGTCCGCGACGTCACGCCAGCTCTACATCCTGCCGTTCTTCGCGCCGCTCGCGCTGGTCGCCGCGCAGGCGATCGAACGCCTGCCGCGCCAGCTGCATCTCGCATGGGATTACCTGAGCCGCATCCTGTTCGGCACCGCCGCCGCGCTCGCATGGGCGATCTGGGCGGTGATGGCCGACCCGGCCGCGTCGCGCGCGGATCTCGCGCCGCTCGGCCGCTGGCTGCCGCTCGACTGGACGATGCCGATCGAGCCCGCGCTCGTGATCGGCGCGCTCGCGCTGACGATCGGCTGGCTGACGCTGCTGCCGAAGCTGCGCACGACGGGCCGCTGGCGCGGTGCGCTGTCGTGGGGCGCCGGTGCACTCGTCGTCTGGGGGCTCGTCTATACGCTGCTGCTGCCGTGGCTCGATATCGCGAAGAGCTACCGCTCGGTGTTCGACGACCTGAACGCGCATCTCGCGCTCGAATGGAACGACGGCGACTGCATGGCGAGCCTGCATGGGCTCGGCGAATCGGAAGCGCCGATGCTGTACTACTTCTCCGGCATCCAGCACACGCCGATCGACGACGCGCGGACGACGCGCTGTACCTGGATGATCGTCCAGGGCGTGCGGGCCGTCGATCCGGCGCCCGGCAGCGAATGGAAACTGTTCTGGACCGGCGCCCGCCCGGGCGACAACGACGAACTGCTGCGCGTCTACGTACGCACGCCCGAACAGCATTTGCAGTGACGCAGGACGGCGCGCTGCGCCGTCGTGCCTGGCTTGATGTGCGGCAGCGGTCGGGAATGGCCGCCTGAGCGCAGTGCGCGCCGACCGTCTCGCATCTTCCGTTGACCGCCACGGCGCCCGCACGACTCCGCGGGCGTGCCGCTTCTCCTCATCGGGCAACCACCCGACCGCTCAAAACGACGAACCCGGTTCGCGCAGGAACGCCGTCTCCTCATCGGTCGAAGCACGGCCGAGAATCGCGTTCCGGTGCGGGAAGCGGCCGAATCGCTCGACGACGGCCGCATGCCGCAACGCGAAGCGGTGATAGCTCTCGCACCCTGCTTCGTCGCGAATGCCCGCGCACAGGCGCACGGACTCGCGCTGGCTCTCGACCGACTCGTCGTGCTCGAACGGCAGATACGCGAACGCGCGGTGATGCCCGCTCGGCAACTGCGCGTCCCACCCGGCCGCGACGACGCGGCGCACGAGCGCGAGCGCCCTCGGATCGGCGGCAAACGCGCGCGGCGTGCCGCGATGGATGTTGCGCGAAAACTGGTCGAGCACGACGATCAGCGCCAGCGCCCCCGACGGCGAGCCGGCCCAGTGATCGCATGCGCCATCGCACGCGGCGTCGAGCAAAGCGCCGTAGCGCGTGCGCAGCACGTCGTCGAACGCCGCGCCGCCGTTGAACCAGATCTTGCGTTCCTGCCCGAATTCGGCCGAACCCGGTTCGCCGAACCAGAAATCCAGAATGTCCCGCGCTTGCGGATCCAGCGGCGCCGCACCCGCCCTGCCGGTGTCGATCGTCATGCAAACTCCAGTACGAGGCGCCGGGTCCGCGCGCTCTTCTTTTCAAGTTTCGCGACCCGCAGCCCGCCGATTTCCGACGTGTTGCGCACATGCGTGCCGCCGCACGGCTGCAGGTCGACATTCTCGATGCGCAGCAGCCGCACGCGGCCGAGGCCCATCGGCGGCTTCACGCTCATCGTGCGCACGAGTTCGGGCCGCTCGGCCATCTCGTCGTCGGTGATCCATTCGGTCGTGACCGGATGCGCGCCGACGACCAGGCCGGCAAGGCGACGCTCGACGTCGTCGCGGTCGATCGCTTCGGACGTCGCGAAATCGAGCCGCACGTAGTCGGCCGTCACGCTGCAGCCGTCGACCGCGTACGGCAGCACCGCACACATCAGGTGCGCGGCCGTATGCAGGCGCATGTGCCGGTAGCGGCGCAGCCAGTCGATCGTCGCGACCACGCGCGTGCCGGGCTCGAGCGCGACGACGTGCGCCTCCTGCCCCGGCGCCGGCACGTGCACGGCGTCGTCGGGCGTCGCGCCGTCGAACTTTGCCTTGCGCGTATCGGCAATCTCGATCGTGCTGCCGTCGGGCAGCGTCAGCGTGCCGGTGTCGCCGGCCTGGCCGCCGCCGAGCGGATAGAACACGGTGCGGTCGAGCCGAATGCCGTCGTCGCCGACGGCCTGAACGATCGCGTCGCATTGCGTGAGGTACGCGTCTTCGCGAAACAGCGCTTGTGTCGTCATCGGGCGAGCCTCGTATCGATGGGGGAAACGATCAGTGTCGCGCCGCGCGGCATGCGCGCCCAGACGCAGATCGCCCCGCGCGCGGGCAGCGGCGTACCGGTCGATCAACCGGGCCGGTTGCGCATCCAGTCGGCCGTTTCGTAAAACGAATGCATGAGCCTCTCGCGCAACGGCTCGGACAGCCCGATATCCTCCATTGCCCACGCCATGCAGCGCAGCCACTGGTCCCGCTCGACCGACGCGATCGGGAACGGCAAATGCCGCGCGCGCAGCCGCGGATGGCCGAACCGGCTGATGTAGTGGTCGGGGCCGCCGAGCCAGCCGCACAGGAACCAGAACAGCTTGTCGCGCGAACCGTCGAGCGACGCCGGGTGCACTGCGCGAATCTGCGCGAACTCGGGCTCGAGGTCCATCAGGTCGTAGAAGCGGTCCACCATTTCGCGCACGCGGGCTTCGCCGCCCACGAGTTCGAACGCCGTCGGCTGCGACGGCGCATCGTCATTCACATCGGTCATACGGATAGTCGGAAAACAGGATCTTCGGGGCCGCCGGCGACACTCATGCGTCGCGCAGCGACTGCAGCGCGGGGCGCCGCAACACATTATGCAGGCTCAGCCAGCCGGCCGCACCGGCGCATGCGACGCCGGCCACGATGCCGGCCGGCACGAGCCACGGATCGACGGCCAGCTGGAAGTCGAATACGCGCGACGCCAGCACCCAGCCGACCGCGATCGCGCCCGCCGACGCCAGCGCGCCGGCCAGTGCGCCGACCACGACGAATTCCGCGCGCTGCACCGCGTTGACCTGCGCGCGCGACGCGCCGAGCGCGCGCAGCAGCGCGGCCTCCCGCACCCGCTCGTCGCGCGAACCGGCGAGCGCCGTGTACAGCACGAGCACGCCGGCCGCGAGCGTGAACAGAAACAGGAACTGCACCGCGCCGACCACCTGCAGCATCATCCGCTGCAACTGCGCGAGGATCGGCGCAACGTCGATCGCGGTCAGGTTCGGGTAGCGCGCGATCAGCGGATCGAGCAGCGCGGCATCCGATGCCGGCAGATGGAAGCTCGTGAGATAGACGGCCGGGAAATCCTTCAGCGCCGCCGGCGGCATCAGCACGAAGAAATTGACGCGGAACGTGCCCCAGTCGAGCTTGCGCACGCTCGTGATCGGCGCGTCGACCGTCAGCCCCGTCACGTCGAAGCGCAGCACGTCGCCCGGTTTCACGTTCAGCGTCTTCGCCAGGCCGGCCTCGATCGAGATCTGCGGCGTGGCCGCGGTGCCGAACCAGTCGCCTTCGACGATCCGGTTGTCGGACGGCAGCTCGGTCGTGTACGACAGGTTGAACTCGCGGTCGACGAGCCGGCGTGCCTCGTCGGACGGGTAGGCGTCCGGATTCACCGGCTTGCCGTTGATCGCAATGAGGCGGCCGCGCACCATCGGCGCGGGCACCGCGTCGCGCACGCCGTGCGCGGTCAGATAGGCCGCGACGTCGTTGCGCTGGTCGGGCTGGATGTCGATCAGGAACTGGTTCGGCGCATCGGGCGGTGTCGATTGCCGCCAGCCCGCGACGAGGTCGTTGCGCGTGATCGCGATCAGCAGCAGGCACATCAGGCCGAGCGCCAGCGCGGTGATCTGCAGCGCGCTGGAGGTGCCGCGCCGGTGCAGCGACGCGAGCGCGTAGCGCCAGCCGACGCCCGCGGCCACGCGCGCGTTGCGCACCGCGCGCGCGGCCGCGAACAACACGAGCCGCGCGATCAGCGCGAAACCGACCAACGCACCGGCGAAACCGCCCGCGACGATCAGGCCGAGCTTCAGGTTGCCGGCCGCGACGATCAGCAGCCCCGCGAACAGCACGATGCCGATCGCATACGCGGCCCACGCGGTGCGCGACGCATCGCCCCACTCACGCCGCAGCACGCGTACCGGCGGCACGCGCGTGAGCGGCACGAGCGGCGGCAGCGCGAAGCCGAGCAGCAGCACGAGTGCGGCGGCCACGCCGATGAGCGCCGGCCACAGCGTGGGCGGCGGCAGCACGACGTCAATCAGCCCGCCGAGCGCGGCCAGCAACGCCCAGTGGCCGCCGTAGCCGAGCGCCGCGCCCGCGGCGCCCGCCACGATTCCGATGCCGACGAATTCGAGCGCGAACAGCGCGCCGAGCGTGCGGCGGCTCACGCCGAGGCAGCGCATCGTCGCGCAGCCATCGAGATGGCGCCGCATGTAGCGCTGCGCGGCCATCGCGATCGCGACCGCCGCGAGCAGCGCGGTCAGCAGCGCGACGAGCGTCAGGAAATGGCGCGCGCGATCGAGCGTCTGCCGCACCTGCGGCTGGCCTTCCTGCAACGACTCGAGGCCGACGCCGCGCAGCTTCCCGCCATCGACGCGCGCGTGCGCATACGTTTCGAAGCGCGTGACGGCCTGCGCATCGCCGGCGACCAGCAACCGGTACGTGACTCGACTGCCGTAGCCCGTGAGCCCCGTCGAGGCGAGTTCATCCGCGCGCATCATCAGCCGCGGCGAGAAATTGACGAACGAGAAACCGCGATCGAGTTCGCGGGAAATCGACGCGGCGACCGTGAACGTGCGCAGCCCGACGCGCACCGTATCGCCTGCCTTCAGGTGCAGCGCGTCGAGTAGCGCGGGATCGGCCCAGACGGTGCCGGGGGCTGGAATCGCGGCCGCCTTGTGCGCGACGGTAGCGCCGGCCGGCAGGATATCGACCGCGCCGCGCAGCGGATACCCGGGCGACACGGCCTTCACGGCAGCGAGGCGCGAGGGTGCCGCGTCGGTCGCCTGCCCGCCCGCAGCGGACGCGATCATGCTCGGGAAGATCGCGGTCGTTGCGGTCTGCAAGCCGAGCGTGCGGGCCTGCCGGTCGAACGACGGATCGACGGGGCGATCGGCGCGCACGACGAAATCGGCGCCGAGCATCTGGCGCGCGTCGCGCTCGAGCCCCTGGCGCAGGCGATCGGCAAGAAAGCCGACGCTCGTCAGCGCCGCGACCGCGAGCACCAGCGCGAGTACAAGCAAGGTCAGTTCGCCCGCGCGCCAGTCGCGCGCGGTCATCCGCGCGGCCTGGCGGACCAGATCGCGCAGGCCGAAGCGGCCGGCATGCGCGTGCATGTCAGGGCCGGGGTGCCCGGCCGGCGGCTGCGCCGCGTGTTGCGGCCCCTTCAATCGCGCTTCCCCCCGATCGAGTTGAGCCGCGACACCATGTGGTTCGCCATCCCGCGAAAACCGCCCGACACACCGCGCCACAGGCGCGGCAGCGCCCACGCCGAAGCAGCGATGAAGGCCGCGAGCAGCACGAGGAACGCGAGCGGAACGAAGAACGCGAGTACCAGCCCGCCGACCACGAGGCCGTCCTCGGTCGACGACGCGACCCAGTTCGAAATCGGTTCGGGAGACAGGTTGATCAGCGCGCGCGTACCGGCCTTCGCCACGTGCGCGGCACCGGCAAGCGAGCCGCCGGCGAGCCCCGCGACCGCCAGCACGGTCGGATCGGCATGGCCGAGCGCGCCGGCCGCGAGCACGGCACCGGCCGGGATGCGGATGAAGGTGTGCACGGCATCCCACAGCGAGTCGAACGCGGGGATCTTGTCGGCAAGGAATTCGGTGAGGGCAAGCACGGCCGCGGCGCCGATGACCCACGGCGACATCAGGACGGCAAGCGTGTCGGGTAGATGGAGCCAGCCGACCCGCGCCAGCACGCCGGCGATCAGCACCGTCAGGTACAGGCGCAGCCCGCTCGCCCACGCGAGCCCCGCGCCGAGCGAAATGGCTTCGATCATGGCCCTCTCCTTGCACTTTCCGTGCGATTTGCCGATTGATCGGATCGGGTCGGTCTGACCGGCCGCGCGGCGCGTGGCGACCGGCACCGCGTGCCGCGAACGGCGCATCGGCATTCAGGCCCGAATGCGTTCCATTATAGACAGGCTATCCGGGCGACCGGCGCAATTCCGCAGCGCGGCCCCGGGTGCTCGTGCGCCCAGGGGCCGGCATCAGGCGGCCGACGACAGCTTGAGGCCGATCAGCCCCGCGACGATCAGCGCGGCGCTCGCGACGCGTGCGGCGGTCAGCGCCTCGCCCATCATCACGATACCGAACACGAATGCGCCGACCGCGCCGATGCCCGTCCATACCGCGTACGCGGTACCGAGCGGCAACTGGCGCATCGCGACCGCGAGCAGCCCGAAGCTGGCCAGCGCGGTGACGATCGTAAACACCGACGGACCGAGCTTCGTGAAGCCGTCCGACGATTTCATGCCGGCCGCCCAGGCCACTTCCAGCAAACCGGCAATCAACAACAATACCCACGCCATCTCGACGTACTCCGTATCGGATGGGGCCGTCCCCGTTGAAGCGAATGACCCGGGGTCGTCCCCGGGCGGCGCCGAGTATAACAAGATGCTTACGGACACGCCGGGCGCGGCGCACGGCCGGCGGCCGATCCGGGGCAGGATCGGCCGGGCCCGATCAAAACGACATCAGTTCGACACGCGCTTTGGCGCAACGTCGCCGACGCAGCGGTCGTCGCGGTACAGCGTCCACTCCTCGCACACGCGGCCATCCTTGAACATGCACATCCCGACTTGCCCGCGCGGCAGGCTGCGGATCACGTGGCGACCACCGAGTTTCTCGCAGTTGACCGACGCGGGATTGGCCAGCGCCGCCTGACCGGGCGGCTGTTGCCCCGGCGGCAGCGGTTGGGCGAACGCGCCGGGCGCAGCAAGCGCCAGCGCACAGATGACGGTCAGACGGACGGACATTGCACGCTCCTTGTTTTTGTTCGCTGAGCGGTCAGCATAACGGGGAATCCGCGGCCGGTGTGCACGGCGGGCGTCGGGCGCGAGACTGTCGCGTCGCCGCAACCCCGCCGGCCCGCGGCGTCACGCCCGCATGCGCTGCCGACGCCGGGCGTTGCCCGTCACGCGGCGCCGACGAGCCGATAGCCGACACCCGTCTCGGTGACGATGTACTCGGGCTGCGCCGGGTCGCGCTCGAGCTTCTGGCGCAGGTGCGCCATGTAGATGCGCAGGTAGTGATGGCTTTCGACGTGCGACGGCCCCCACACGTCGCGCAGCAACTGGCGGTGCGTGAGCACGCGCCCCGCGTGCCGCACGAGCGTCGCGAGCAGCCGGTATTCGAGCGGCGTCAGGTGCACGATCTCGTTGTCTCGCCACACCTGGCGCAGCGCGAGATCGACGATCACGGTGCCGAAGCTCACCTTCGGCGACTCGTTGGCGCCGCCCTGGTTGCGTCGGCGCAGTTGCGCGCGGATCCGCGCGCGCAATTCGGACACGCCGAACGGCTTGGTCAGGTAGTCGTCGGCACCCGCGTCGAGCGCGGCGACCTTCTCCTCTTCCTGCGTACGCGCGGACAGCACGATCACCGGCACCTCGGACCAGCCGCGCAGCTCGCGGATCACGTCGAGGCCGTCGGTATCGGGCAGGCCGAGGTCGACGATCACGAGATCGGGCTTGCGCGTCGCCGCGTCGATCAGCCCCTGTTTGCCCGTTTCGGCCTCGAACACGGCGATGTCCTCCTCTTCGAGCGCGGCACGCACGAAACGTCGGATCTGCTTTTCGTCCTCGATCAGGACGACGGTCAGGCTGGGTTCACTCATGGTCTGGCAATGGCTCGGATGGGGACGATGCGCCCGGTACGTCGGCTTCGTCGTCGGGTACGGCGGGTGCGGCCGGCGGCGTCTCGACCGGCAGCGTGAACCAGAAGCGCGCGCCCGTCACGTGGCCGTCGGGCGCGGTGCGGTTGAGCGCGCCGATTTTACCGCCGTGCGCCTCGACGATCGCGCGGCAGATCGCGAGGCCGAGCCCGATGCCCGGCGTCGCCGATTCCTTCTCGCCGCGCGTGAACTTGTCGAAGATCCGCGTTTCCATGCCGGCCGGCAGGCCCGGGCCGTGATCGTCGACGTGCACGCGCACGAACGGCAGCCCGTCGTCGGACACACGCTCCGCGCCGATATCGATAGGCGTGTCGGGCGGCGTGTACTTCGCCGCGTTCTCGAACAGGTTGGTGAACAGGCGCTCCATCAGCACCGCGTCCATCTGCAGCAGCGGCAGGTCGACCGGCAGCGCGACGCGAGCGGGATGGCGCGCGAGCACGCGCTTGCACGCGGCGAGCGCCGCGCCGACGGCTTCCTCGAGCAGCGACCACTGGCGCTTCAGCTGCAGGCTGCCGGCCTGCAGCCGCGCCATGTCGAGCAGGTTCGTGACGATGCCCGTCATGCGCAGCGCCTCGTCGTGAATCGCGTCGACGAGTTCGCCCTCGCGCTGCGCGAACCGTTCGGCCGCCGCAACGTCGCCGCTCTGCGCGGCCGCGCGCCCGTTCGCGAGCATCGACGAGAAACCGACGATCGTCGTGAGCGGCGTGCGCAGGTCGTGCGAAATCGCCGACAGCAGCGAGTTGCGCAGCCGCTCGGACTCCATGTTGACGAGCGCGTCGCGCGCGATTTCGACGTAGTGCACACGTTCGAGCGCGAGCGCGATCTGCGCGGCGAATGCGTCGAGCATCCGCTGCTGCTCGGGTACCTCGAGTTCGCGCGGCTCGCGCGACGCGACCGCGAGCACGCCGCGCGTGCGCATCGGCGCCTTCAGCGGCAGGTACAGCGCGACCGTCGCGGGCAGTGTATCGGTGCCGCGGCCGGCCGGCTTCTGCTGGTCGTACACCCACTGGCCGACGTCGCTGTCGAGATCGGCGCCCGTCAGCGTGACGGCCGCGTCGGGCTCCTCGATCTTCTGGCGCACCTTGTCCGCGCTGTCCGGCAGCAGGAACGCGACGCGCGCGCGGAACACCTCGCCCACGTGGCGGCTGCCGATCTCGACGATCTGCTCGGTCGTCAGCGCCGCGCCCAGCTCGCGCGCCATCGCATAGATCGCGCCGGTGCGGCGCTCGCGGCGCTGCGCGACGCTCGCCTGGCGCGTCAGCGTCGACGTCAGGTGGCTGATCACGAGCGACGTCAGCAGCATGCCGAAGAAGGTCAGCAGGTATTGCGTGTCGCTGACCGAGAACGACATGCGCGGCGGCACGAAGAAGAAATCGAACGCGGCCACCGACAGGAACGACTGCAGCACGCCCGGGCCGCGCCCGAGCCGCACGGCCGAGAACACGACGCCGAGCAGGTACAGCATCACGAGGTTCGTGAGGTCGAGCCGCTCGGACACGAGGCTCGCGACGACCGTAATCGCCGCGCAGATCGCGGCCGCGTACGCGTAGTGCCGCGGCGGCGAACGATGCGTGCCGAACTGCGCGAACGCGTCGCGCCAGTCGCGCGCACGCGGGTCGAGCGGCGCGGCGCGCGCCTCGTCGCTCGCGGACGCGCGGATCAGCATCAGATCGACGTCGCCCGCGCGCTCGGCGAGCTTCTCGCCGAACGGCCGCGCGAAGCGGCGCATGAGCCCGACCTTCGGCGAGCCGCCCGCGACGATCTTCGACACGTTGCGCACTTTCGCGTAGCCGATCAGCGCGGCGACTGCGTCAGTGCCGGCCAGCGTCGCCGTCTCGGCGCCCAGCTCGGCCGCGAGCTTCAGCGCGTCGAGCGTGCGCTGTCGCTGCGCATCGGGCAGCCGCTGCAGGCGCGGCGTTTCCACGTACACGGCGATCCAGTCGGCCTTCAGGCTCGCGGCGAGCCGCGCGGCCGCGCGCACGAGCGTCGGCGCTTCGGCGCCGGGCCCGACGCACACGAGCAGGCGCTCGCGCGCCTGCCAGATGCGCTGGATCGAACGGTCGGCGCGGTATTCGCGCATCTGCGCGTCGACGCGATCGGCCGTGCGCCGCAGCGCCAGCTCGCGCAGCGCGATCAGGTTGCCCTTGCGGAAGAAGTTGCGCACCGCGCGCTCGGCCTGCTGCGCGAGATAGACCTTGCCGTCGCGCATCCGCTCGAGCAGTTCCTCGGCCGGCAGGTCGACGAGCGTGACCTCGTCGGCCGCGTCGAACACGCGGTCGGGCACGGTCTCCCACACACGGATGCCGGTGATCGCGCCGACCACGTCGTTGAGGCTTTCGAGATGCTGGACATTGACGGTCGTATACACGTCGATGCCCGCGTCGAGCAGTTCGTAGACGTCCTGCCAGCGCTTCAGGTGCCGCGCACCCTGCACGTTCGAATGGGCAAGCTCGTCGACGAGGATCAGTTGCGGCTGGCGGGCGAGCGCGCCGTCGAGATCGAATTCGGCGAGCGTGCGGCCGCGATAGTCGATGCGCGCGAGCGGCAGCACGTCGAGGCCGTCGAGCAGCGCGGCGGTTTCGCCGCGGCCATGGGTCTCGACGATGCCGACGACGACGTCGACGCCTTCCTGCAGGCGCTGGCGCGCGGCCTGCAGCATCGCATAGGTCTTGCCGACGCCGGCCGATGCGCCGAAGAAGATCTTGAGCTGGCCGCGCCGCTGCTTTTCTTCGTCTCGCTGCAGCTTGTCGAGGAGTTGGTCTGGATCGGGACGGTTCATGCGTCAGGAAGGCGGAGCGCCCGGATGCGCGCGAGTACGAGCATTGTTGTTCCAAATCGCCGCAAAAGGCAAAGACGGCGCATGCGCCGTCGGAAAATACGCGTCCGGCGCGGGTCGGACCGCGCCGGACGCCGATCAATTTGCGATCAGTGCGCGGCCTGCGCCGCGTCGAGCGCGAGGTTCAGTTTCAGCACGTTCACGCGCGGCTCGCCGAGCACGCCGAACTGGCGGCCCGTCGTGTTCGCGGCGACGATCTGCGCGACCGCGTCGGGCGTCAGGTTGCGCACCTTCGCCACCCGGTCGACCTGATACGCGGCGGCGGCCGGCGTGATCTCCGGATCGAGGCCGCTCGCCGACGCCGTCACGAGGTCGACCGGCACGGGCTTCGACATGTCGGTGCCCGCGTCGCGCAGCGCGGCGATGCGCCCCTTCACCTGGTCGGCGAGCGACGGATTCAGCGGGCCGAGGTTCGAACCGCCGGAGCCGGTCGCGTTGTACGGCATCGGCGACGTGGCCGACAGCCGGCCCCAGAAGTACTTCGGCGCGTCGAACTGCTGGCCGATCAGCGCGGAGCCGACCGCCTTGCCATCCTTCTCGATCAGGCTGCCGTTCGCCTGCGACGGGAACACGGCCTGGCCGAACACGGTCATCACGGCCGGATACGCGAGCCCCGTCACCGCGGTAAGCACGACGAAGAGCACGACGAGCGGACGAATCAACGTTTTCATGATGTTTCCTTCAAGACCTCAGGCCCAGCCGAGTGCGGCGAGCGTCATGTCGATCAGCTTGATGAACGGGAACGGCAGCAGCACGCCGCCGAGGCCGTAGACCAGCAGGTTGCGGCGCAGCAGCGACGCGGCGCCGAGCGGCCGGTAGGTCACGCCCTTCAGCGCGAGCGGGATCAGCGCGACGATGATCAGCGCGTTGAAGATCACCGCCGACAGGATCGCGGACGCCGGCGACGTCAGGTGCATGATGTCGAGCACGCGCAGTTGCGGGTACGTGGTCACGAACGCGGCCGGGATGATCGCGAAGTACTTCGCGATGTCGTTCGCGATCGAGAACGTCGTCAGCGAGCCGCGCGTCATCAGCATCTGCTTGCCGATCTCGACGATCTCGATCAGCTTCGTCGGGTTCGAGTCGAGGTCGACCATGTTGCCCGCTTCCTTCGCGGCCTGCGTGCCCGTGTTCATCGCCACCGCGACGTCGGCCTGTGCGAGCGCCGGCGCGTCGTTGGTGCCGTCGCCCGTCATCGCGACGAGCCGGCCGGCCGCCTGGTGTTCGCGGATCGTCGCGAGCTTGGTTTCCGGCGTCGCTTCCGCGAGGAAATCGTCGACGCCCGCTTCCGCCGCGATCGCCGCCGCCGTCAGCCGGTTGTCGCCCGTCACCATCACGGTCTTGATGCCCATCTTGCGCAGTTCCGCGAAGCGCTCCTTGATGCCGCCCTTCACGATGTCCTTCAGCTCGATCACACCGAGCACGCGTGCCGCCCCTTCATGCAGGTCGGCCACGACGAGCGGCGTGCTGCCGCGGCGCGCGACTTCGTCGACCGCGCGGCGCACTTCTTCCGGGAACCGGCTGCCGTGCGTCTCGACGTAGCGGCGGATCGCGTCGGCCGCGCCCTTGCGGATTTCACGGCCCGGGAGATCGACGCCGCTCATCCGCGTCTGCGCGGAAAAGCCGATGAACGACGCATGAAGCTGCGCCATGTCGCGCTGGCGAATGTTGAAGCGCTCCTTCGCGAGCACGACGATGCTGCGGCCTTCCGGCGTTTCGTCGGCGAGCGACGACAGCTGCGCGGCGTCGGCCAGCGCTTCCTCGGTCACGCCCGGCGCGGGCACGAACGTCGATGCCTGGCGGTTGCCGAGCGTGATCGTGCCGGTCTTGTCGAGCAGCAACACGTCGACGTCGCCGGCCGCTTCCACCGCGCGGCCGGACGTCGCGATCACGTTCGCCTGCATCATCCGGCTCATCCCGGCCACGCCGATCGCGGACAGCAAGCCACCGATCGTCGTCGGGATCAGGCACACGAGCAGTGCAACGAGCGCGGTGATCGTCACCACGTGGCCGGCCTTCATCGCTTCGACCGCGAACGTCGAGAACGGCAGCAGCGTCGCGGTCGCGAGCAGCATCACGATCGTCAGCGCGACGAGCAGGATCGTCAGCGCGATCTCGTTCGGCGTCTTCTTGCGCTTCGCGCCTTCGACCATCGCGATCATCCGGTCGAGGAACGCCTCGCCGGGGTTCGCGGTGACCTTGACGACGATCCAGTCGGACAGCACGCGCGTGCCGCCCGTCACCGACGAGAAGTCGCCGCCCGATTCGCGGATCACCGGCGCGGATTCGCCGGTGATCGCCGATTCGTCGACCGATGCAACGCCGTCGACGACCTCGCCGTCGGCCGGGATTACGTCGCCGGCCTCGACGAGCACGACGTCGCCCTTGCGCAGCTCGGTCGCGGTCGTGATGCGGATCGGCGACTTCGGATGCGGCTCGTTGAGCTTCTTCGCCATCACGTCTTTCTTCGCGCTGCGCAGCGACGCGGCCTGCGCCTTCGAGCGCCCTTCGGCGAGCGCTTCGGCGAAGTTCGCGAACAGCACCGTGAACCACAGCCACAGCGCGATCGCGAGGATGAAGCCCGACGGCGCCTCGGCCTGGCCGGAGAGCGCCGCGATCCACAGAATCGTGGTCAGGATGCTGCCGACGTACACGCAGAACATCACCGGATTGCGGAACTGCGTGCGCGGCGTGAGTTTCTTGAACGAGTCCACGATCGCCGGGCGCAGCAGCGCCGGATCGAACATGGACCGTGTTGCGGAATGTTGAGTCATTGCGATCTCTTCAATCTCTTCAGTCTTTTCAATGTGTCGCCATGCGGGCGCGCTTTACGCGCCCAGCCACATCATCAGGTGCTCGACGCCAGGGCCGAGCGCAAGCGCCGGCACGTAGGTCAGCGCGCCCACCAGCAGCACGGTACCGAGCAGCAGCACGACGAACAGCGGACCGTGCGTCGGCAGCGTGCCGCTCGTCACCGCGATGCGCTTCTTCGCGGCAAGCGAGCCGGCGATCGCCAGCACCGGCACGATCGTGCCGAAGCGGCCGAACCACATCGCGATCGCGGTCATCCAGTTGTAGAACGGCGTGCCGACCGTCAGGCCCGCGAATGCGCTTCCGTTGTTGTTCGCGGCCGAGCTGAACGCGTACAGGATTTCCGAGAAGCCGTGCGGGCCCGGGTTCGCGATGCCGGCCTTGCCCGCATCGGCGAGCACGGCGATCGACGTGCCGACCAGCACGAGCAGCGGCGTGAGCAGCACGACGATCGACACCATCTTCATCTCGTACGACTCGATCTTCTTGCCGACGTATTCCGGCGTGCGGCCGATCATCAGGCCGGCGACGAACACCGCGAGCAGCGCGAACACGAGCATCCCGTAGAGGCCCGAGCCAACCCCGCCGAAGATCACCTCGCCGAGCTGCATCAGCAGCATCGGCACGAGACCGCCGAGCGGCGTCAGCGAATCGTGCATCGTGTCGACCGCGCCGCACGACGCGGCCGTCGTCGCGACCGTGAAGATGCCGGTCTGCGCGATCCCGAAGCGCGTTTCCTTGCCTTCCATGTTGCCGCCCGGCTGCAGCGCGCTCGTCGACTGGTCGACGTGCAGCGCCGCGAGCGTCGGGTTGCCGCCCTGCTCGGCGCTCACCTCGAGGCCGACCGCGACCACGAACGCGACCGTCATCGCCGCGAGCACGGCGATGCCCTGCCGGCGGTCGCCGATCATGCGGCCGAACACGAGACACAGTGCGGCCGGGATGATCAGGATCGCGAAGATCTGGATGAAGTTCGCGAACGGCGTCGGGTTCTCGTACGGGTGCGCGGAGTTCGCGTTGAAGAAGCCGCCACCGTTGGTGCCGAGCATCTTGATCGCTTCCTGCGACGCGACCGGACCCATCGCGAGCGTCTGCTTCGTGAGCGGGGTCGGCACCGTCACCGGGTTGCCCTTGTCGTCCTTCACCGGGTTGCCCTGCGCGTCGAGCTTCGGTGCCGCATAGGTACTCGTCTGCAGCACCGGCACGTCCTCGTACGCCTTCATGTTCTGGATCACGCCCTGGCTCATCAGCAGCCCGGCGATGATCACCGACATCGGCACGAGCACGTACATCGTCACGCGCGTGAGGTCGACCCAGAAGTTGCCGATCGTCTGCGCGGTATGACGCGCGAAGCCGCGGATCAGCGCGATCACGACGATGATGCCGGTCGCGGCCGACAGGAAGTTCTGCACGGTCAGGCCAAGCATCTGCGTCAGGTAGCTGACGGTCTGCTCGGGCGTGTAGTCCTGCCAGTTCGTGTTGGTGACGAAGCTGACGGCCGTGTTGAATGCGCCGTCGACCGTCATCGCGCCGAACTGCTGCGGGTTGCCGGGCAGGAAACCCTGCAGGCGCAGCAGGCCGTAAAGGAACAATGCGCCGAGCGCGTTGAACGCGATCGTCGCGATCGCGTACTGCTTCCAGTTCATCTCGGTGCCGGCATCGACGCCGGCGATGCGGTACAGCACGCGCTCGAGCGGTCCGAACACGCGCACGACGCGCGAAGTGCCGTCCATCACCGCCGTCAGGTAGCGGGCGACCGGAACGGCCGCCGCCAGCAGTACGACGATGAACAACAGCGATTGCAACAGGTTGTTCGCGTTCATTCGATGTCCTCCGCGCGCAGCAGCGCAAAGACGAGATACGCGAACAGCAGGGCCGTCGATGCGCCCGCCAGCCAAAGCATCCAGGTCATGCTCGCCCCCCGCGACCGTATTGCACGAGCTTCTCGCAACCGGCGATCAAACCGAGGATCAGCGCGGTGAAAAGCACCAGGGCGCCGATAAATACCCCATCCATTTTTGTGTTCTCCGTCATCGAAGTGAGACGACTAGAACCTTATGGGAACGCACGTAAAGGACGGGTCAAAGGTGTCGGGGCGGATATAAAAAACGTGTAAACGCGAGGGCGGGAGCGATTCGGGGCGGGACGGGCGACGCCGTGGCGCCGCCCGCGAAGACGCGTGCCGGCATGGCGCCGGCACGATGGGACAGGTCAGGGAACGAGGATCGTCGAGCCGGTGGTCTTGCGCGCTTCGAGATCTTCATGCGCACGGCCGACTTCCGCGAGCGGATAACGCTGGTTGATGCTCGTCTTCACCTTGCCCGACAGGATCACATCGAACAATTCAGCCGCGGCCGCTTCGAGATCGGCGCGCTTCGCGATGTACGAGAACAGCGTCGGGCGCGTGAAGAACAGCGAGCCGCGCGACGAGAACTCCTTCGAGTCGATCGGCGGCAGCGGGCCCGACGCGTTGCCGAAGCTGACGAACAGCCCGAGCGGCGCGAGGCTGTCGAGCGAACCGATGTAGGTATCCTTGCCGATCGAATCGTAGACGACCGGCACGAGCGCATCGTTCGTGATCGCCCTCACACGCTGCGTGAAGTTCTCACGCGTGTAGACGATCGGGTGGTCGCAGCCGTGCGCTTTCGCGAGTTCGGCCTTCTCGTCGGAGCCGACCGTGCCGATCACGGTCGCACCGAGCGCCTTCGCCCACTGGCAGACCAGCAGGCCGACGCCGCCCGCCGCAGCATGGATCAGGATCGTGTCGCCGGCCTTGACCGGATACGTGCGGCGCAGCAGGTAGTGCGCGGTCAGCCCCTGCAGCATCACCGACGCCGCTTCGTCGTAACTGATGCCGTCCGGCAGCTTGACGAGGCGATCGGCGGGCAGCACGCGCTCCTGTGCGTACGCGCCGGGCGACGACCACACATAGGCGACGCGGTCGCCGGGCTTGAACGCGGTCACGTCGTCGCCGACCGCCGTCACCTCGCCCGCCGCCTCCATCCCGAGCCCGGCGGGCAGCGGCTGCGGATAGAGACCGGTGCGGAAATACACGTCGATATAGTTGAGCCCGACCGCATGCTGCTTGACGCGGACCTGACCCGCCTGCGGCTCGCTGACCTCGACGTCGACCCACTTCATCACCTCCGGGCCGCCTGCCTGGTCGTATCGGATTGCTTTCGGCATCGTTTTGCTCCTCTTCTGTCAATCAGTCAGGGAAATCCGGGTCGCCGATGCGCAACCCGGCCGATTCATGCCGGAACCTGGCGGCGGGTGTGCGTCGCGACGCACGATTCTCGCGCGCCGCAGCCGTTTGTGCATGGCCCTGCCGTCAACAGGGACAATCGGGCGCGGCACGCGCCTAGCAAACGTCCTGCATGTTGCGCGCCAGATCGTCGAGCAGCATCCGCGCGGTGGCCACGTTGGTCGCGACCGGCACGTCGTGCACGTCGCACGCGCGCACCAGCGCGGTGATGTCCGGGTCGTGCGGCTGCGCGGTCATCGGGTCGCGCAGGAACACGACGACATCGACGCGGCCGTCGGCCAGTTCCGCGCCGATCTGCAGGTCGCCGCCGAGCGGCCCCGACAGCTTGCGCTCGACCTCGAGCCCGTGCGCGGCCGCGATGCGGCCGCCCGTCGTGCCCGTCGCGACCAGCCGGCATTGCGCAAGCGTCGCGCGGTATTGACCCGCGAGCGCGACGATCTCGTCCTTCTTCGCGTCGTGCGCAATCAGTGCGATGCGGGGTTTGCTCATCTCCAGTTCCTTCGTCGTTCGGTTGTTATCGTGATATCGAGTCGGGCGCGCGTCAGAACGTGCCCGGGTACGCGCCGCCGTCGAGCAGCCAGTTCTGCCCGGTGATATAGCCGGCATGCACGCTGCACAGGAACGCGCACGCCGCGCCGAATTCGTCGCGCGTGCCGAGGCGGCCGGCCGGGATGTCCTTCGTGCGTCGCGCACGCATTTCGTCGACCGTCACGCCCTGCGCCCTCGCCGATGCGGTAAGCGTCGTCGCGATCCGGTCGGTGTCGAACAGCCCCGGCAGCAGGTTGTTGATCGTCACACCCTGGCCGGCGACCTTGCGCGACAGCCCGGCGACGAAGCCGGTCAGCCCGGAGCGCGCGCCGTTCGACAGCGCAAGCACGTCGATCGGCGCCTTCACGGCCGAACTTGTGATGTTGACGATCCGGCCGAAGCCGCGCGCGATCATCCCGTCGAGGGTCGCGCGGATCAGCTCGATCGGCGTCAGCATGTTCGACTCGAGCGCGCGGATCCAGTCGTCGTGCGAGAAGTCGCGGAAGTCGCCGGGCGGCGGGCCGCCGGCATTCGTCACGAGAATGTCCGGCTGCGGGCACGCGGCGAGCGCGGCCGCGCGGCCGTCCGGCGTCGTGATGTCGCAGGCGACCGCCGTGACCGTCACGCCGGACGCCGCGCGGATCGCGTCGGCCGTCGCGTCGAGCGTGTCGCGCGTGCGCGCGACGATCACGAGATTCACGCCTTCGGCGGCCAGCGCTTCCGCGCAGCCGCGACCGAGCCCCTTGCTTGCCGCGCATACGAGCGCGGTCTTTCCTGCGATGCCGAGATCCATCGTCGACTCCTGGTTGGCGACGCGCGCCGGCGCGGCCCGGTCGCTCCGGCCCATGACCACGGGCGGGCCAGGCAGGCGAACGGGCGGGCGCAGGCGCGCGGATTGTCGTGAGACGTCGATATTATCCGGATCATGCGGCGCGCCTTGGTAAAATTGCGGGCATAAGCGCTCGGCCGGCTTGCGCCCGCCCCCGCCCCCGATCCTCTTTTGCCGTAAAGGCGCCCCCGTCATGAAACAGGACAGCCGTTTCCCGAATCTCTTCATCACCGATCACCCGCTGATCCAGCACAAGCTCACGCACATGCGAGACAAGGACACGTCCACGCGCACGTTCCGCGAGCTGCTGCGCGAAATCACGCTGCTGATGGGTTACGAGATCACCCGCAACCTGCCGATCACGACCAAGCGGGTCGAAACCCCGCTCGTCGAGGTCGACGCGCCGGTGATCGCGGGCAAGAAACTGGCGATCGTGCCGGTGCTGCGCGCAGGTATCGGGATGTCGGACGGCCTGCTCGACCTGGTTCCGTCCGCGCGCGTCGGCCACATCGGCGTCTACCGCGCCGAGGACCACCGCCCGGTCGAATACCTCGTGCGCCTGCCGGATCTGGAAGACCGCATCTTCATCCTGTGCGACCCGATGGTCGCGACCGGCTACTCGGCCGTGCATGCGGTCGACGTGCTCAAGCGCCGCAACGTGCCGGCCGCGAACATCACGTTCGTCGCGCTGGTCGCCGCGCCCGAGGGCGTGCAGGTGTTCCAGGACGCGCACCCTGACGTGAAGCTGTTCGTCGCGTCGCTCGATTCGCACCTGAACGAGCATGCGTACATCGTGCCGGGCCTCGGCGACGCGGGCGACCGCCTGTTCGGCACCAAGAACTGAGCACCTGCACGGCCGGGCCGCGCGCGGCCCGGCCCGCGGCGGCCGTCCCGGCCGTTCGGCCATGTGCGGCGGCCCCGATCCGGCGGTCGCCGCGTGATAAAATCTCGATCTACTCGACACGCGCGGCCCCGCGGCTTCATGCCCGCCGAAACGGCCGCCGATTCAACGACACATTGGCACAATCGCCCGCGCAGCGCGCCCGGGCACGGAGAAAGGTATGGCTGGTCATTCGAAATGGGCCAACATCAAGCATAAGAAGGCAGCGGCCGACGCGAAGCGCGGCAAGATCTGGACTCGCCTGATCAAGGAAATCCAGGTCGCGGCGCGCCTCGGCGGCGGCGACGTCGCCTCGAACCCGCGCCTGCGTCTCGCGGTCGACAAGGCGGCCGACGCGAACATGCCGAAGGACAACGTCAAGCGCGCGATCGATCGCGGCGTCGGCGGCGCGGACGGCGCGAACTACGAGGAAATCCGCTACGAAGGCTACGGCATCAGCGGCGCGGCGATCATCGTCGACACGCTGACCGACAACCGCACCCGCACGGTCGCGGAAGTCCGCCACGCGTTCTCGAAGTTTGGCGGCAACATGGGCACCGACGGTTCGGTCGCGTTCATGTTCGATCACGTCGGCCAGTTCCTGTTCGCGCCCGACACGTCGGAAGACGCGCTGATGGAAGCCGCGCTCGAAGCCGGCGCGAACGACGTGAACACGAACGAAGACGGCTCGATCGAAGTGCTGTCCGACTGGCAGGCATTCTCAGCGGTGAAGGACGCGCTCGAAGCCGCCGGCTTCAAGGCCGAACTCGCCGAAGTGACGATGAAGCCGCAGAACGAAGTCGAATTCACCGGCGACGACGCGGCGAAGATGCAGAAACTCCTGGACGCGCTCGAGAACCTCGACGACGTGCAGGACGTGTATACGAACGCCGTCATCGTCGAGGAATGAAATGCCGGCCGCCGTGCTCCTGTCGCGGCGGCGGCCCGACCGAATCCGCGGCCGGCGCGCCTGAGCGTGCCGGCCGCCCTGTTTTCTAGTCTGCGGGGAATCCCATGAAACTACTCGTCGTCGGTTCCGGCGGCCGCGAACATGCGCTGGCGTGGAAGCTCGCGCAGTCGCCGCGCGTCCAGATGGTCTACGTCGCACCGGGCAATGGCGGCACGGCGCAGGACGAGCGCCTGAAGAACGTCGACATCACGGCGCTCGACGAACTCGCCGATTTCGCGGAAAGCGAAGGCATCGCGTTCACGCTCGTCGGGCCGGAAGCACCGCTCGCAGCCGGCATCGTCAACCTGTTCCGCGCGCGCGGCCTGAAGGTGTTCGGCCCGACCCGCGAAGCCGCGCAGCTCGAAAGCTCGAAGGATTTCGCGAAGGCGTTCATGAAGCGCCACGGCATCCCGACGGCCGACTACGAAACCTTCGCCGATGCCGCCGCCGCACACGCGTACATCGACGCGAAGGGCGCACCGATCGTCGTGAAGGCCGACGGCCTCGCGGCCGGCAAGGGTGTCGTCGTCGCGATGACGCTCGAGGAAGCGCATGCGGCGGTCGACATGATGCTGTCGGGCAACAAGCTCGGCGATGCCGGCGCGCGCGTCGTGATCGAGGAATTCCTCGACGGCGAGGAAGCGAGCTTCATCGTGATGGTCGACGGCAAGCACGCGCTGGCGCTGGCTTCCAGCCAGGACCACAAGCGCCTGCTCGACGAGGACCGCGGCCCGAACACCGGCGGCATGGGCGCGTATTCGCCCGCGCCGATCGTCACGCCGCAGATGCACGCACGCGTGATGCGCGAGATCATCATGCCGACCGTGCGCGGGATGGAGAAGGACGGCATCCGCTTCACGGGCTTCCTGTATGCGGGCCTGATGATCGACAAGGAAGGCAATCCGCGCACGCTCGAGTTCAACTGCCGGATGGGCGACCCGGAAACGCAGCCGATCATGGCGCGCCTGAAGAGCGATTTCTCGAAGATCGTCGAGCAGGCGATCGCGGGCACGCTCGACACGGTCGAGCTCGACTGGGACCGCCGCACCGCGCTCGGCGTCGTGCTGGCCGCGCACGGCTACCCGGACGCGCCGCGCAAGGGCGACCGCATCAACGGGATCCCGGCCGAGACCGAGCAGGCAGTCACGTTCCATGCGGGCACGACGCTCGGCGACGGCGACAAGCTCGTGACATCCGGCGGGCGCGTGCTGTGCGTGGTCGGCCTTGCCGATTCGGTGCGCGAAGCGCAGCAGCATGCGTACGACACGATCAACCAGATCAATTTCGAAGGCATGCAGTACCGCCGCGACATCGGCTTCCGCGCGCTCAACCGCAAGAACGCGTGATGTTCGCTTCGGCCGCGCCGCAAGGCTGCGCGGCCGAAGGGGCCTGTTCCCGCTAATAACGGGCTTGCGCTGGCCACCAGGGATGGAATTTTGTTAGTTTCGGGAACGTGCCTTGCCGGCCGCATTGCGGCGTTGCTCGTCGCTTGTTTGGCTCGGCCAAACGGCGCTCCTCGCGCCTTGCACTGCGACCGGCAAGGCACGTTCGCAAGCCCGTTATTAGCGGGAACAGGCCCCTCTGCCGGGGTTCGATAGAATGCCCGGCAGATGCCTTTTTTACGGCCCCCGCTTCGGGCGGGGGCACCCAGTCCAGACATGACCGATTCAACCTACGACGTGGCGCGCGTGCGCACGTACCTCCAGGGCCTGCAGGCACGCATCGCCGACGCGCTCGGCGCGCTCGACGGCACGCCGCTCGCGACCGACGCATGGCAGCGCGGCCCGGCCGAACGCCTGCGCGGCGGCGGCTGCACGCGGATTCTCGAGGGCGGCCGCGTGTTCGAACGCGCGGGAATCGGCTTTTCCGACGTCGCGGGCGACGCGCTGCCGCCGTCGGCGAGCGCGGCGCGCCCGCAGCTCGCGGGCCGCGGCTTCGAGGCGCTCGGCGTGTCGCTCGTGCTGCACCCGCGCAATCCGTACTGCCCGACCGTGCACATGAACGTGCGGATGCTGATCGCGACGAAACCGGGCGAGGAGCCCGTGTTCTGGTTCGGCGGCGGCATGGATCTGACACCGGTTTACGGTTTCGAGGACGACGCACGTCATTTCCACCAGACCTGCAAGGATGCGCTCGACCCGTTCGGCGCCGAGTTGTACCCGCGCTTCAAGAAGTGGTGCGACGAATATTTCTTCCTGAAGCACCGCAACGAGATGCGCGGCATCGGCGGGATCTTCTTCGACGATTTCTCCGAGCCCGGTTTCGAACGCTCGTTTGACATGATGCAAAGCGTCGGCGATGCGTTCCTGCAGGCCTACCTGCCGATCGTCGAGCGCCGCGTCGACCTGCCGTACGGCGAGCGCGAGCGCGATTTCCAGGCGTACCGCCGCGGCCGCTATGTCGAATTCAACCTCGTGTTCGACCGTGGCACGCTGTTCGGCCTGCAAAGCGGCGGCCGGACCGAGTCGATCCTGATGTCGATGCCGCCGGTCGCGAACTGGCGCTACAACTGGCAGCCCGAACCGGGAACGCCCGAAGCGCGCCTGTACAGCGACTTCATCGTGCCGCGCGACTGGGTGTGAGCCCGCGCGCCCCGCTGCCCCAAGAAAAGGACGCGTTTCTGGACACCACCATCCGCCCCGCCCCGCTGCCGCGTCGTATCGGCTTGCTGGGCGGTACTTTCGACCCGATCCACGACGGCCATCTCGCGCTCGCGCGCCGGTTCGCCGAGCTGCTCGGTCTGACCGAGCTCGTGCTGCTGCCCGCCGGGCAGCCGTACCAGAAGCGCGACGTGTCGGCCGCCGAGCACCGGCTCGCGATGACGCGCGCGGCCGCGGATGCGCTCGTGCTGCCGGGCGTGACCGTGACCGTCGCCACCGACGAGATCGAGCACGCCGGCCCGACCTACACGGTCGACACGCTCGCGCGCTGGCGCGAGCGGATCGGCCCGGACGCGTCGCTGTCGCTGCTGATCGGCGCCGACCAGCTCGTGCGCCTCGACACGTGGCGTGACTGGCGCAAGCTGTTCGACTACGCGCACATCTGCGCGTCGACGCGACCGGGCTTCGAGCTCGGTGCGGCGCCGCCGGACGTCGCGCGGGAAATCGCCGCGCGGCAGGCCGGCGCCGACGTGCTGAAGGCCACGCCGGCCGGCAGCCTGCTGATCGACACGGCACTCGCATTCGACATTGCCGCGACCGACATCCGCGCGCACCTGCGCGAATGCATCGCGCGCCATGCGCAAATGCCCGACGCGTCGGCCGAGCATGTGCCGGCCGCCGTATGGGCCTATATTCTTCAACATCGCCTCTACCACACCTGATTCCATGGATATTCGCAAACTGCAGCGCGTGATCGTCGACGCCCTCGAAGACGTCAAGGCGCAAGACATCAAGGTGTTCAACACCAGCCACCTGACCGAACTGTTCGACCGCGTGGTCGTCGCCTCGGGCACCTCCAACCGCCAGACCAAGGCGCTCGCGTCGAACGTGCGCGACAAGGTCAAGGAAGCCGGCGGCGACGTCGTCAGCTCCGAGGGTGAAGACACCGGCGAATGGGTGCTGGTCGACTGCGGCGACGCCGTCGTGCACATCCTGCAGCCGGCCCTGCGCCAGTACTACAACCTCGAGGAAATCTGGGGCGACAAGCCTGTCCGGATGAAACTCGGCGGCGGCAAGGGCCCGAACGGCTTCGCCACCGCAAGCGAAGACGAGGACGACGAGGAAGAAGCACCGGCAGCCCGCCCGGCGCGCAAAACGGCCGCCCGCCGCCGCTAAGTCGTCACGAATCGTCCCGATGAAGCTTTTCATCCTCGCGGTCGGCCACAAGATGCCGGGCTGGATCGCATCCGGCTTCGACGAATACACGAAGCGGATGCCGCCCGAGCTGCGCATCGAGTTGCGCGAAATCAAGCCCGAACTGCGTTCGGGCGGCCGTAGCGCCGACAGCGTGATGGCCGCCGAGCGGCAGAAGATCGAGGCCGCGCTGCCGAAGGGCGCGCGCCTCGTCGCGCTCGACGAGCGCGGCCGCGACTGGACCACGATGCAGCTCGCGCAGGCGCTGCCCGGCTGGCAGCAGGACGGCCGCGACGTCGCATTCGTGATCGGCGGCGCCGACGGGCTCGATCCGGAACTGAAAGCACGCGCCGACGTGCTGCTGCGCATCTCGAGCATGACGCTGCCGCACGGGATGGTGCGCGTGCTGCTCGCCGAACAGCTTTACCGGGCGTGGAGCATCACGCAGAATCACCCCTATCACCGCGCATGACGTGTCGTCCTCGAGACGCGCGCCGCGCGCGCTCACCGAGATAACGACACCATGCCGTCCAGCACGTCCCCCGCGCTTTTCCCCACCCTTTACCTCGCTTCGCAAAGCCCGCGCCGCCAGGAGCTGCTGCAGCAGATCGGCGTACGCTTCGAACTGCTGCTGCCGCGCCCCGACGAGGACGCCGAGGCGCTCGAGGCCGAACTGCCCGGCGAAGCCGCCGATGCGTACGTGCGGCGCGTGACCGTCGCGAAGGCCGAGGCCGCGCGTGCGCGCCTCGTCGCGAGCGGCAAGCCGGCCGCGCCGGTGCTGGTCGCCGACACGACGGTGACGATCGACGGCGCGATCCTCGGCAAGCCGGCCGACGCGGACGACGCGCTCGCGATGCTGACGCGCCTCGCGGGCCGCGAACACGCGGTGCTGACCGCCGTCGCCGTGATCGATGCCGGCGGCGAACTGCTGCCGCCCGCGCTGTCGCGCTCGTCGGTGCGCTTCGCGGCCGCGTCGCACGACGCCTACGCGCGCTACGTCGAAACGGGCGAGCCGTTCGGCAAGGCCGGTGCGTACGCGATCCAGGGGCGCGCCGCCGAATTCATCGAGCGGATCGACGGTTCCCATTCGGGTATCATGGGTCTGCCCCTCTTTGAGACCGCCGCGCTGCTGCGTGCGGCGCGTGTCGCCTTCTGAACCCCACCTTGACAGATCTCCTTCCTGAAGGACGAAGATTCCCACTTCAACGAATGCCACCCGACATCGCCTCACTAAGAGACATGGGATTTACGCCTTCTCCATGGGCTGACACCGCCAGTCCGGCGGCCAAAACGTTACGTGCTGCGTTGATGTCGCGATCGTGGGGCGCTGCGCACTCCGGACAGACCCACGAGCGCACCTTCAGCGGCAGCGTGGCGACGGTATGCCCGCAATCGGAACATCGCTTACTGGACGGATACCAGCGATCGATTCCGATCAACGTGCGTCCGTACCACTCGGCCTTGTACGTCAACTGCCGTGCGAATTCCGACCAGCCTGCATCGCCGATCGATTTTGCGAGCCTTCGGTTCTTTAGCATGTGGCTGACGGCAAGGCTTTCGATGGCGATCACTTGGTTTTCGTGGATCAGCCGGGTTGAAAGCTTGTGCAGGAAATCCCTGCGGCCGTCTGCTATCCGGGCGTACATGCGTGCGACTTTGAGTTTCGCCTTCCTGCGATTCGCGGACCCCGTTTGCTTCCTCGCCAGCCGTCGTTGCAGCTTAGCGAGCTTGGCTTCGTTCTTGCGGAACGCGTTCGGTGCAGCGATCTTCTCTCCAGTTGAAAGAACGATAAAATTTGTCAACCCGAAGTCGATGCCGACCATACCGGATGCTTCCGATTTTGCAGAAACCACGTCGTCGCACAGCATCGACACGTGGTATCGACCAGCCGTGTCTTTCGACACCGTGACGGTGGTTACCTTCGCGCCTTTCGGAATGGTACGTGACCGGCGAATCGCAAGCGGCGCGTCCATCTTCGCCAATCTCAGCGAAGTACCGTCCCACTTGAAGGCGCTCGCCGTGTACTCGGCGGATTGCACGCCGTCCTTGCGCCGAAAGTTCGGGTACTTCGCGTGCGTGGCGAAGAAGTTCGAGAATGCCGTCTGCAAGTGGCGCAGCGCCTGCTGGAGCGGGACCGAACTGACGTCCTTCAGCCACGCATGCTCGGGTGTTTTCTTCAGCGCGGTAAGCGCGGCGGAGGTCTCGTGATAACTGACACGCGCTCGACGCTGCTGCCACGCATCGGTGCGCATCCGCAGCATGTGGTTGTACACAAAGCGCGCGCACCCGAACGTCCGAGCAAGCATCGCTGCCTGCTCGGACGTCGGGTAGAACCTGAATCGATAGGCGCGCTTGATGTCCATGCGTTACACCATGTCATAGGCTCACGTATGCCTCAAGCCTTGGAGGGGCAGTCATTTGGCTGCACCCCATCGACGCCCCGACCTGAAGGACGGGGTTTCTCGGAGCAAACTCGATGAACGAAGAAATCCTGATCAACCTCACGCCGCAGGAAACGCGGGTCGCACTCGTCCAGCAAGGCGCGGTGCAGGAACTTCACGTCGAGCGCACGCTGTCGCGCGGGCGGGTCGGCAACATCTATCTCGGCAAGGTCGTGCGCGTGCTGCCCGGCATGCAGTCGGCGTTCATCGACATTGGCCTCGAGCGCGCGGCGTTTCTGCACGTCGCCGACATCTGGCAGCCGCGCATCGCGGGCGAGCCACAGTCGAGCGCGCCGCACCAGCCGATCGAAAAGACCGTGTTCGAAGGCCAGACGCTGATGGTCCAGGTGATCAAGGATCCGATCGGCACGAAGGGCGCGCGGCTGTCGACGCAGGTCAGCATCGCGGGCCGCACGCTCGTCTACCTGCCGCAGGAGCCACATATCGGCATCTCGCAGAAGATCGAGAGCGAGGCCGAGCGCGAGGCCGTGCGCGCGCGCCTGACGGCCGTGATCCCGCCGGACGAGAAAGGCGGCTACATCGTGCGGACGATCGCCGAGGACGCCACCTCCGACGAACTGGCCGGCGACGTCACGTACCTGCGCAAGACCTGGGCGACCATCGTCGGGCTTGCGCAGCGGCTGCCGGCGACGAGCCTGCTGTACCAGGATCTCGATCTCGCGCAGCGCGTGCTGCGCGATTTCGCGAACGACGACACGACGCGCATCCAGGTCGATTCGCGCGAGACGTACCAGCGCCTCGCGGAATTCGCGTCCGAGTTCACGCCGGCCGTGGCCCCGAAGCTGCACCACTACACGGGCGAGCGGCCGCTGTTCGACCTGTACAACATCGAGACGGAGATCCAGCGCGCGCTGTCGCGCCGCGTCGACCTGAAGTCGGGTGGCTACCTGATGATCGACCAGACCGAGGCGATGACGACGATCGACGTGAACACGGGCGGCTATGTCGGCGCGCGCAACTTCGACGACACGATCTTCAAGACCAACCTCGAGGCCGCGCACACAATCGCGCGGCAACTGCGGCTGCGCAACCTCGGCGGGATCATCATCATCGACTTCATCGACATGGAGAACGCCGAGCATCGCGACGCGGTGCTGTCCGAGCTGAAAAAGGCGCTGTCGCGCGACCGCACGCGCGTGACGGTCAACGGCTTCTCGCAACTCGGGCTCGTCGAGATGACGCGCAAGCGCACGCGAGAATCGCTCGCGCACGTGCTGTGCGAACCGTGCCCGACCTGCCAGGGCAAGGGCCAGGTGAAAACGTCGCGCACCGTGTGCTACGACGTCCTGCGCGAGATCCTGCGTGAATCGCGGCAGTTCAATCCGCGCGAATTCCGCGTGATCGCCGCGCAGCAGGTGATCGACTTGTTCCTCGACGAGGAGTCGCAGCATCTCGCGATGCTGATCGACTTCATCGGCAAGCCGGTGTCGCTGCAGGTCGAGTCGAACCTGAGCCAGGAGCAGTACGATATCGTGCTGATGTAAGGTTCCGCCCATCCCGCCGCCGGCATTGCCGCGCGGCGCTTCGATGCGGCGCCCGGGTCGCTCGCGCATGCCGCGTCAGCACCCGCCGCCGCCCTTTCACCCCCCTTTTCGCATTCACGACATACCATGAGCCAAGGCCACAACCGCCGCCAGCGCAAGAAACTCCACATCGGCGAGTTCCAGGAACTCGCGTTCAACGCAACCGCGCATTACCGCAACGAGCTGACCGACCTCGAACGCGGCGAGTTGATCGACGCGTTCATCGATTTCGTCGAAGCGCACGGACTCCTGACCGTCGCGTCCGCGGACGAAGGCATCGGCGCCTACGTGATCTCCGGCGCACCGCGCGGCACGACGACCGACGCCGATCGCGAGCTCGTGCGCGGGTGGCTGGCTGCACGGCCGGAACTGACCGACGTCAATGTCAGCGAATTCACCGACGCGTGGTATCCGGACGCCTGATTTTCCGGCTTCTCGCTGCATCGGGCAGCGCCCGCGCCTGTCCGCCTTGAAGGCGGGTCAGGCCGGCGCCGCCTGCGGCGCCTGCGTGCGCCCCTCTCCTCCCGCCGCTCGGCACCCGCGCCACCGGTACCGACTCTCACGAATCGCGCCGCGCCGATCCCTACCTTTTCCCGACAGTCCGCCTCCAACGGGCCATCGAAATCGGTCCTGAAAGCAAGACACGTTAAACTCTCACCTCGCGTGGTGCGCCGCCCGCACCCGCCATCCATCGCCAGCCGCGTGCCTTCGGGCCGCCCCCGACCCATGGAGTGAGTGTCAATGAGCGGCGGACTTCCGTTTCCCGCATCCCGCAAGTCGTTTCCGTCCTCGACGGTCTTCCTGATTCTCGCCGCCGCCGCGCTGCTGTCCGGCTGCGGGCTGCTGCCGACCCAGAATCCGCCCGCGCCGATCAGCGAGGCGCTCGTCGAGCCTGTCGAGGAAACGGCCGGCGAGCCGCTGACGATGCCGCCCGTGCCGGCGCCGACGCAGCCGGAAGAACCGGAAGCGCCGAAGAAGCCGCACCGCGAGGTGACGCGGCCGAAGCCCGTGCAGCGCCCCGAAACGCCGACGCCGCCCCCGCCGCCGCCCGCGCCGCTCGTCGCGACGCGCCCGATCGACCGCACCCAGATCCATGCGCTGCTCGACAGCGAAGTCGCGCGCCGCAACGGCAAGGTGATCGGCCGCGCGGTCGACATGGTGGTCGACGCGGGCGGCAAGCCGCGCGAGATGATCGTCAACCTGCAGGGCTTCATGGGCGTCGGCGACCGCAAGGTCATCTTCCCGTGGAACGTGTTCCGCTTCACGCCGGGCGGCAAGCAGGAGCCGATCGTGCTCGACGTGCCGTCAGGCGACCTGCCGCCGGCCGCGCGGCCGAAAGCCGTGCCGCTGTCGGGCTCGGCCGCGGCCTCGCCCGCGACGCGGCTGCCGATGCTCGACAGCGATGTCGAGCGCCCGAACGGCACGAAGATCGGCCGCATCGTCGACGTGCTGATCGACCGAGGCGCCCAACCGCAGGCCGTCGTGCTCGACCTCGGCGGGCTCGTCAATACCGACCGCCGCTCGATCGCCGCGAGCTGGGGCGCGCTGCGCTTCGTCACGCGCGACAAGGCGCTGCATCCGCAGCTCGACCTGAACGACGCGCAGATCAAGGCGTCGCCGCCGTACGCGGCAGACAAGCCGATCGTCGTGGTCTCGCCGCCTGCTGCGCCGGCTTCGTCTGCGAGTGTTGCCCGATGACGATCAAGCATTCCGTCAGCGTACGCAGTCTCCGGTCCCTCGACTGGCTCAACTTCTTCGTTGCAAACGTTCAAACAGGGTTCGGTCCGTTCATCGCGTCCTACCTCGCGTCGCACAAGTGGACGCAGGGCGAGATCGGCATGGTGCTGTCGATCGGCACGATCAGCGCGATGGTCAGCCAGGTGCCGGGCGGCGCGGCCGTCGATGCGCTAAAGAACAAGAAAGGCGCGGCCGCGTGGGCGATCGTGGCCATCATCCTGTCCGCGGTGCTGCTCGCGTCGAGTCCGACGATCGTGCCGGTGATCGCCGCCGAGGTGTTCCACGGTTTCGCGAGCTGCATGCTCGTGCCGGCGATGGCCGCGATTTCGTTCTCGCTCGTCGGCCGCGCCGACCTCGGCGACCGGCTCGGCCGCAATGCGCGCTGGGCGTCGATCGGCAGCGCGGTCGCGGCGGGCCTGATGGGGCTCACCGGCGAATACTTCTCCGCGCGCGCGGTGTTCTGGCTGACCGCCGTGCTGGCGCTGCCCGCGCTGTTCGCGCTCGCGATGATCCAGCCGACGCACGAAGTGATCCCGCAATCGTCGAAGCCGGACGATCACGGCGACCACGGCGAAGCCGGCGAGCGCGAAACGCTGCTCGAACTGCTGCGCGACCGCCGGATGCTGATCTTCGCGGCGTGCGTCGTGCTGTTCCACCTGTCGAACGCGGCGATGCTGAACCTCGCGGCCGGTGAAGTCACGGCCGGGATGGGCGAGAACGTGCAGCTCGTGATCGCCGCATGCATCATCGTGCCGCAGGCGATCGTCGCGATGCTGTCGCCGTGGGTCGGCCGCTCCGCGCAACGCTGGGGGCGCCGGCCAATCCTGCTGCTCGGCTTCTCCGCGCTGCCGGTGCGCGCGTTGCTGTTCGCCGGCGTGAGCAGCCCGTACCTGCTCGTGCCCGTGCAGATGCTCGACGGCATCAGCGCGGCGGTGTTCGGCGTGATGCTGCCGCTGATCGCGGCCGACGTCGCGGGCGGCAAGGGCCGCTACAACCTGTGCATCGGGCTGTTCGGGCTCGCGGCCGGGATCGGTGCGACGCTCAGCACGGCTGCGGCCGGCTACGTCGCCGATCATTTCGGCAACGCGGTCAGCTTCTTCGGGCTCGCGGGCGCGGGCGCGCTCGCGGTGCTGCTGGTCTGGCTCGTGATGCCCGAAACGCGCGTCGAGAACGGCGACGCGGCCGCCGACGAAGCGGCCCCCGCATCGCCCGAGCAGGCGCACTGAAGGCGGCACGCCGCCGTTATCCGCTTCTTGGCCGACTCACGATGGATACGATCAGGACACTCAACGAAGCCCGCCAGCAGATCCAGCAGTCGATCTTCGATCTGTTCAAGGGGCTGACCTTCGGCGAACGGCTCGCGCAAGGCGTGCTGATGGCCGTCCAGGCCGTCTGCGGCGCGTGCCTCGCCTTCGCGATCGGCCGTGCGCTGCACACCGAGCAGGCCGTCTGGGCCGCCGTCACGGCGATTGCCGTCACGCAGCACAACTACTCGGACACGATGTCGCTGTCGCGCGACCAGTTCATCGGCGCGATGATCGGCGGCGTGCTCGGCTTCGCGGGCGCCGCGCTCGGCGGCGATCGCCTCGTTGCCTATGCACTCGCGGTGGCGCTCACGATCGTCTGCTGCTGGTGTCTGAACGTCGGCAGCGCGGCACGGCTCGGCGGCGTGACCGCAACGATCGTGCTGCTGTTTCCGGGCAACGGCCCGCTGTGGGACATTCCGCTGATGCGATTGGGCGAGGTCGCGCTCGGCACCGTGTGTGCGCTAGGCGTGTGCTGGGTGATGTCGAAAATCGAGCGGCGCTGGTTTCGCCGCGCGACGGCGGCAAAGTGACGCGGCGGGCCGGCTGCCCGGCGCGCATCGCGGCATCGCGATACGTGCCGGGCGATCGGCAAGGTCAGTCGCCGATCCGCAGCACAATGCCGGAACCGATCTGCACCAGCAGGTGATCCCCGCCGACGCCAACCCATTGATAGCCGCGCGGCGGCGGGCTCAGGCGATAGCCGCGCCAGTCGTCGATCACGTACTGGCGATCGCGGAACTCGGGGGGAAGCCGGTCGCCCTTGTGCCACTCGCGGCGCGGCTGGTCGGCCCAGCGCGGCGGCACGTCGTCCTCATGACGCATCTGGCCGGGCGGCGGGCGTTTCGGGCCGTGGCCACGCTGCATGCCGTGGTCGCCCTGGTCGTTGTGGTTGTCGTGATCCTGCGCCATCGCGGCCGGTGCGGCGAAACCCGCCGCGATCACCGCGGCCAGCATCATCCCGTGCATCTTCTTCATTGTGCCTTCCCTCCGTGTTGTCACGTCGAACGAAACCACTCGAACTACCCGATGAAGACTAGCACACGGTAACGCGCGGCCGCATGACCGCGCGTTACGCCGCCTGCTGCTGGTACTGGATCCGGTGCAGGTGCGCGTACAGGCCGCCGTGGCGCAGCAGTTCGTCGTGGCTGCCCTCTTCGACGATCTTGCCGGCCTCGAGCACGAGGATGCGATCCGCGCGCTCGATCGTCGACAGCCGGTGCGCGATCACGAGCGTCGTGCGGCCTTCCATCAGCCGCTCAAGCGCGGCCTGCACGTGGCGCTCCGATTCCGAATCCAGCGCCGACGTCGCCTCGTCGAGGATCAGGATCGGCGCGTCCTTGTAGATCGCGCGCGCGATCGCGAGCCGCTGACGCTGGCCGCCGGACAGCCGCATCCCGTTGCCGCCGACGAGCGTGTCGAGCCCGTCGGGCATCGCGGCGACCGCATCGGCGAGGTTCGCGGCCTCGAGCGCGGCCTGCACGCGCGCGCGGTCGGGCGTCTGCCCGTAGGCGACGTTCGCGGCGATCGTGTCGTTGAACAGCACGACGTCCTGGCTGACCATCGCCATCTGGCCGCGCAGCGCGTGGAGGTCGTAATCGGACACCGGCACGCCGTCGACCAGGATCGCACCGCCCGTCGGGTCGAAGAAGCGCGGCAGCAGGTTCACGAGCGTCGTCTTGCCGCTGCCGGACGGGCCGGCGAGCGCGATCATTTCACCCGGCGCGACCTTGAACGAGATGCGGTCGAGCGTCGGCCGCTCGGCCGCGCCGTAGTCGAACGTCACGCCGCGAAACTCGATCTCGCCGCGCGCCTGCGGCAGCGGCCGGCCGCCGCCCTGCGGCTCGGACGGCTCGTCGATCAGCCCGAAGATCAGCTCGGCGGCGGTCATCCCGCGCTGCAGCGGCTGGTTGACGTCGATCAGGTGCTTGAGCGGCGAGATCACCAGCAGCATCGACGTGACGAACGCGACGAAGCCGCCGACCGTCGTCTGGTCGTTCGTCGACTGCACGACCGCGATCGTGATCACGACCGCGAGTGCGATCGACGCGAGGAACTGCGTAAGCGGCTGCGCGAGGCCGCCCGAGATCGTCATGCGCATCGCGTAGCCGCGCAGGCGCTTGCTCATCGCGGTGAAGCGGTCCATCTCGTACGTCTCGCCGTTATGCACCTTGACGACCTTGTAGCCGGCGACCGTCTCCTCGACGATGTACGACAGCTCGTTGGTCAGCGTCTGGTGCTCGCGGTTCAGGCGACGCAGGCGGCGGTTGATCTTGCTGACGAGCCAGCCGATGCCGGGCAGGATCACCGCGACGATCAGCGTGAGCCGCCAGTTCAGGTAGAACAGGTAGCCGAGCAGGAAGATCACGGTCAGCGAATCGCGCACGAGCGTGACCATCACGCCGGTCAGCACCGACAGGATCTGGTTGACCTCGAACACGATCGCGTTGATCACCGTGCTCGCGGTCTCGCGCTGGAAGAACGACGCGCTCGTGTGGAGCATCCGCTGGAACATCTCGAGCCGCAGTTGCAGCAGGATGCGGTTCGACACGTAGTTGAGCAGGTAATTCGATGCGTACTGCGATACGCCGCGCACGAGCGCGAGGCCGATCACCGCGATCGGCACGTACCATTTCGCGTTGTCGCTGCCGTGCGCGCCGAAGCCGTGGTCGAGGAGCGGCTTGAGCAGCGCCGGAATGCCGGCCTCGGTGGCCGCGACGACGCCCATCGTCATCACGGCGAGCACCACGATGCCGATCAGCGGCCGGATGTACGGCCACAGGCGCTTGAGGACCGTGACCGGCGAGGTGCCGGTGCTGTCCATCGGTTTGCGAAGAGTGTTCTGGGTTTCCAAGGCAATCCTTCTTGAGCCGCGATGCGGCGCCCGGCGCGTGACCACCCGGGATTTCGCCCCTGTCGGGCGGGTGCCTAAAAGGGCCCAACATTATAGCCGCACCGCCCCCGCCGGCACGGTCATGGCCGATGCGGCCCACGGCCGGGCCGCGGGTATACTGCCGCTCACCGATTTCTCCGCCTTTCCGACGATTTCATGGCTGAACCCTCCCTCGGCGTCGCCCTCATCGCCCTCAACGCGTCCGCGCGGCTCGCGCAGTGCCTCGATGCGCTGTCGTTCGCCGACGATGTCGTCGTCATCGACGGCGGCAGCACCGACGATACCGTCGCGATCGCGCAGGCGCACGGCGCGCGCGTGATCGTCGAGCGGGACTGGCCGGGCTTCGGCCCGCAGAAGAACCGCGCGCTCGACGCGCTCGGCACCGACTGGATCCTGTCGATCGATACCGACGAGGTCGTCAGCCCCGCGCTCGCGCAGTCGATCCGCGATGCGATCCGCGCACCGGCCGCGCAGGTCTATGCACTCGACCGGCTGTCGAGCTTCTGCGGCCAGTGGATCCATCACAGCGGCTGGTATCCGGACTGGGTGCCGCGCCTGTTCCGGCGCGGCGCCGCCCGTTTCTCGGACGATCTCGTGCACGAGCGCCTCGTGTTCGATACCGCCGCGCAGCGCCTGCCCGGCAAGCTGATGCACTACTCGTACGAGGACTTCGAAACCGTCGTGCGCAAGCTCGACGCGTATTCGACGGCCGGCGCGCGCCAGCGCCGCGCGGCCGGCCAGCGCGGCGGCTTCGGCAAGGCGCTCGCGCGCGGCGCCTGGGCGTTCGTGCGCACCTACGTGCTGCGGCGCGGGTTCCTCGACGGCCGCGCGGGCTTCATGATCGCCGTGTTCAACGCGGAAACCGTGTATTACCGCTTCCTGAAGCTCGGCCACGAACCGGCGCGCTGAAAGCCCGCCCCGCGCGCCGCCGGCACGCGGCCGGCCCGGCGTTACAATGCCGGGCTGTCCGCGCCGCGCGTGCCCGCCCGAGGGGCTGCGCCACGCACTGCCCGCCACGACGACCACCGAATCCGACCGCCATGTTCTCCATCATCATTCCGACCTGGAACAACCTGCCGTACCTCAAGCTCGTCGTCGACAGCCTGCGCCGCCACTCCGCGTACGACCACCAGATCATCGTACACGTGAACGACGGCTCGGACGGCACGCTCGACTGGGTGCGCAGCGAAGGCATCGAGCACACCGCGTCGCCGACCAACATCGGCATCTGCCATGCGGTGAACCTGGCCGCCGCGCGCGCGACGCGCGACTACGTCGTCTACATGAACGACGACATGTTCTGCTGCCCCGGCTGGGACGCGGCGCTCGTACGCCGCATCGAACAGATGCCGACCGACCTCTTCATGCTGTCGGGCACGATGGTCGAGCCGGTCGACACGCGCAACCCATGCGTCGTCGTCAGCAATTTCGGCCGCGACGCCGAGCAATTCGACGCGGCAGGCCTCGTCGACGCCACCCCGCGGCTCGCGCGCGCCGACTGGCTCGGCTCGACCTGGCCGCCGACGCTCGTGCACCGCGACTGGTGGAACCGCATCGGCGGCTACAGCAGCGAGCTGTCGCCCGGCATGAGCAGCGACAACGACTTCTCGATGAAATTCTGGGACGCCGGCTGCCGGATCTTCATCGGCGTCGGCGACAGCCTCGTGTACCACTTCCAGCAGAAGAGCACGGGCAAGATCGTCAAGAACGACGGCCGCCGCCAGTTTCTCAACAAATGGGGTATGACCCAGGCGACGTTCGACCGCTACTACCTGCATCGCGGCGAGCCGGCCGGCACGCGCGTCGCGCTCGATACGCCGGCTGTCGAAGGGCGCCTGAAACGCGCGCTGCTGCGCTCGCGGATCAAGCGCGCGTTCAGCTGATCGAGCCCCGAAAACTGCACGGTAACACCCCCTGCTTCGCGTATACTGCGCCGTTCGCCCCGGGTCTCCCACCGGGACGCGCGGCGCGCAGCACGATGCCCGCAAGCCGCATTCGTCCATTCGACAGGTTCCGATGCTTTCGTTTTCCGCTCCCGCCTCGCGGCGCCTGACGGCCGCCCGCGCATTCGCCGTCGCCGCGCTCTGCATGGTGCCCGTCTCGACCGCGCTGACCAACGTCTTCTGCGGGCTGTTCGCCGCCGCGCTCGTGATCTCCCCCGAATTCTGGCGCGACCTGCGCTCGTTCGTCACCGACCCGGCTTCGCTCGCGGCGCTGCTGATCCTTGCCGCGCTGGCCGCCAGCGTCACGTACACGGTCGCGCCGCACCACAAGGCGTGGAACTGGGTCGCCAAGTACGACAAGCTGCTGCTGCTGCCATTCGCCGTGCTCGCGTTCCGTCATTCGAACTGGGCGCCGATCGTGCGGCGCTGCTGGTTCGGCACGCTGTGCGTGATCCTGCTGTTGTCGACGACCAACTATCTCGGGCTGACTTCGATCGGGCCCGCGCACGCGACCGAACTGCCGCTGTCGCGCGCCTGGGTATTCAAGAACCACATCGCCGCCGGCATGTTCGGCGCGCTGCTGTTCTACCAGGCGGCCGATCTCGCGCTGGCGGCCCGCACGACGCTATCCCGCGTCGCGTATGCGGGCGTCGCCGCGTGGTCGCTCGTCAACGTGTTCGTGATGCTGCAGGGGCGCACGGGCCAAGTCATCGCGCTGCTGCTGATCCTCGTCGTCGCCGTGCGTTTCGTGTTGCTGCTGCGCCGGCAATCGGCGCTGCGCGCGGGGCTCGCCGCCGGTGTGCTCGTTCTGTGCGGTGTCGCGCTCGTGGTCGCCGCGTGCACGATTCACAACGGCCGCCTCACGAAGGTCGTGACGGAAGTGCAGCAATACCGGCAGAGCGATGCGGCCACGTCGACCGGGCTGCGCCTCGAGTGGTACAAGAAGGGGCTCGAGCTGTATCGCCAGCGCCCCGTGATCGGCTACGGCGCGGGCGGCCTCGAATCCGAATTCGAGAAGCTCACGGCCGGCAAGACGGCGGCCGAAGGCCAGCTCACGTCGAACCCGCACAACGAATACCTGCTGATGGCCGTGCAGCTCGGCTCGCTCGGCGTGCTGCTGTTCATCAACCTGATCGTGCAGATCGCGCGCGGCAGCCGCACGCTCGATCCGCGCTCGCAGCATTTGCTGCTCGCCTGGCTCGCGATCTTCACGATCGGCAGTCTCGCGAATTCGCTGCTGCTCGATTTCGCCGAAGGCCACCTGATCGTGCTGCTGGCCGGCATCCTGCTCGGTTGCGGCGCACGCAGCGAGGCATTGCCGCGCGAGACGTCGGCGATCCGGCGCAGCGCGTAACGCGCAACGGCACACGCTCTGCTGCCGCCGGCTTCGGTGGCAGTGGAGCGCCTCCGCCTTCGCCGCCGTCAAAGCGAGCGAGCCGCACGGCTCGTCGCTGAACCAGCCTCTTACGAACGAAGAAAAAACGCGCGTCTCCCGCGCGTCCGTGGTCAGTGGTGTCGGCCGTCAGTCGGATCCGGCGCGATGCAGTCGCGACGTGTCGACGAAGGTTTCGGCCGGGCCCGGCGGAGTCAGCCCGAGCATCTCGGCCGCCGCGGCTTTCACGCGCTGCGCGCCGAGATGGTCGAGGCAATCGCTGTGGCTGTCGACCTTGCGCTCGCAGCCCTCGTGCCGGCACGGCACGCAATCGCCCTCCCCCTGCAGCAGCCACACGTTCCCGTGCCGCCCCGAGCCGCGTAGCGGCCACGGATTCTCGGTCGCAGGCCAGTGCTGCGGCCACGGCCCCCAGCGCACGGGGTCGGACGGACCGAACAGCGCGATCGTGTCGGTGCCGGTCGCGGCCGCGACGTGCGTCGCGCCGGTGTCGGGCCCGATGAAGAGCCGCGCGCGCCGCACGAGCTCCGCGCTTTCGCCGAACGTGAGGCGGCCGACCAGGTTCAGCACGTCGCCGCCCGCTTCGGCCGCGACCTGCTCCGCATACGCGCGCTCGCCGTCGGCCGGGCCGCCCGACAGCGCGACCGCGAAGCCGTGCTCGCGCAGCCAGCCGATCATCTCGACCCAGCCGTCGAGCCGCCATTGCTTGTAACGGAACATCGGATACGGATGCAGGACGACCAGCGGCTTGCCGTCGCGGATCGCCGGCGACTCCGCGAGCCACGCGTCGAAGCGGGCGCGCCGCGCGGGATCGTCGCCGATGCCGGGCGCGACGACCTCGGACACCGGTTCGATGCCGATCACGGGCGCGAGTGCGAGCGTACTGACGACCGTATGCGCGGATTCATGGTGATTGATCGCGATCCCGTTCAGCATCATCCGCGTCAGCCACGTGACGCGGTCGGGGTCGACGAGGCCGACCCGCTTGCGGCCCGCGAACCAGCTATAGAAACGCGGCCGGTCGGAGCTCAGCGCCGCGCACGCGAGATCGTAACGACGCCACATCGACAGCGCGTCGCGCAGCCGCTCGCGGATTCCCGCGCGCTGCGCGACGACGATCACACGCCGAACGTCCGGATTGTGCTCGAGCACGCCCTCGGTGCCGCGAAACACCAGCATGTCGATCTGCGCGTCCGGCCAGCGGGCCTTCAGCGAGCGCACGAGCGGCGTCGTCAGCAGCACGTCGCCGATACGGCGCGGCGCGGCAACGAGGATGGTTCTGGGCGGGCGGGCAGAGGAAAACAGGGCCACGGCGATCGGTCTGGCTGGCTGAACAAGGCTGGCAATGTACAGGATTTTGCCGCAGCCGGCGCGGCATGGCGAACCGGCCGTGCAGTTGCCCCGATGAGGCCCCGGTAGTGGGACGCCGTGCGGCAAGTGCCCGCGCGCCGGCGCTGTGGCCGTGCGCGGGGCTTCCGGCGCTACGAAGCGATCGTCATGATCGCGGGCACCGCAGCAGCAACGGAACGCGGGCAACCCGCGTCGGCCACCGGCTCGTCGCGATGGCCGGCCTGCGTCAGCAGATGACGCACCGCGCGCTCGACCGCGTCGACATCGATCGCGTCGACGGTCGTGCCGGCTCGCAGGATCACGTGCGGCACGCCAAG
Organism: Burkholderia cepacia; assembly: GCF_001039005.1. Taxonomy (GTDB): domain Bacteria; phylum Pseudomonadota; class Gammaproteobacteria; order Burkholderiales; family Burkholderiaceae; genus Burkholderia; species Burkholderia theae. Next base: position 109,867 of record NZ_LDWR01000045.1, on the reverse strand, counting down.
CGGATGCCAGCGCAGGTATTTCTCGGGACGGTCCTCGAACAATGCGGCGACGGGTACGCCGAGTGCCGACGCGAGATGCACGGGTGCGCTGTCGGCCGACACGATCGTGTCGAGCAAGCTTGCGGCGGCCACCAGTTCGGCGACCGACGACGGCGCGACATGCCGCGCGCTCACATCGCGCCACGCATCGTCCTCGGCGGCATCGCGAACGGCCGGGTCGCGGAACACGATCACGTCGGCGAACGGCGCAAGCCGCTCGCCCAGGTCGCGCCAGCGGTCCGCAGGCCAGCGGCGCTCGACCGCCTTGTTCGACACGAACAGCCCGACGCGCGGCTTCGTACGCTCGCCGAGCAGGCGATACCACGCATCCTGCAGCGTGCGATCGGGATGAACTGACAGTTCGAGGCGGTCGAGATCGGCGCGGCCGAGTTCGGGCACGAGCCGGAAACCCGACAGCGCCTCATGGCACATCGGCCGCTGCGCGACGTGCTCGGGCTTGCGATCGTCGAATTCGGTGTCGGCATCGTGCCAGCGGCAATCCTTCGCGCCGAGCTGGCGCGCGAACTGCATGCTGCTGCGATGCATGCCGCCGTTCGGCACGACCACGAGGTCGAACCGCAGGCGACGCAGGCGACGGACGAGCCGCAGCCGGTCGACGAGCGCGCGCATCCGCCCGGGACGGTCGTTGCGTTCGCACTGGCGGCTGTACACGTAGGTGTGGATCTTGTGCACGTCCGGGTTTCCGGCCAGCGCGGCCGCGTTGTAGCGGTTCGCGACCACATGCAGCTCCGCGCCGGGCCAACGCTCCTTCAGCGCACCGAGGAACGCCGTCGTGCACAGCATGTCGCCCAGAAAATCAATCCGGATCACGAGGATCCGCTGCGTCGGGTTCCCATTGGCCATGGTCATGTGGTGACTGTCAGTCTTTTATCGTCGCGACGGGCCGTTCCACGGCGTCCTGTTCCGGGACGGCCTGGTGCACGTTGCCGCGCACCGCACAGATCCGCCCCCGTTTATGCGCGCAATATCGGCGCGGCCCGCCGGATGAACCGCGTCCGTGCGGCTAGCGCCGGATTGTATAGCGTCCGGACGGCAGCCCCAAGACCCGATTACCCGCAGACGTGAAAACGGCCCGCCGCACCGCACGATGGCGATGCGACGGGCCGCGTATCGCGACAGCCGCTCGGTGAGGACGCGATCAGTACGTGATTTCGACGATGCTGCCGTCGAACGCCGCGCGCAGTTCCGCGAGCAGCATGTCGCTCGGCTTCACGCGCCACGCGTCGCCGAGACGCATTTCGCCCTGTGCCCGCGCATTGCTGTAGTGGATCTGGACCGCGAGCCCGTTCGGCAGCGGCGCCTGCGGGCGCCGGCCGCCATCGCGCCCGCCGCCGCGCGGCGCGGGTGCTTCGACCGCGGTCGCGGCCGCCGGATCGTCCTTCGACACGTGCGGCTCGAGCACGCGGCGCAGCTCGGCCGCGTCGGCGTTGCCGTTCATCGTCAGCCGCACGGCCTGCGCATAACGGCTGCGCGCGCGTTCGAGATCCATCACCGTGTCGGTCGTGAAACGGATGCCGCCCGTGAATGCGTCGTTGCGCGCCTGCCCCTGCACGATCAGCAGTTCGTCTTCCTTGAACAGCGCCTTGTTCGCCTCGAACTGCTCGTTGAAGATCGTGATCTCGCACTGGCCCGAGCCGTCGTCGAGCAGCGCGATCAGCATCTTGCCGCGCTGGGTCATCTGCGTGCGCAGCGACGCGATGATGCCCGCGACCAGCTTGTCGCGCCCTTCCTTCAGGTCGCCGACCTTTTGTCGCACGAAGCGACGCACTTCGTCGCGATACGCGTCGAACAGGTGGCCGGACAGGTAGAAGCCGAGCGCGCCCTTTTCTTCCTGCAGGCGGCGCTTGTCGTCCCACGCGGGCTCGTCGACGAGCGCATGCGCGTGCGGCGATTCGGCGCCCATGTCGAACAGGCCGGCCTGCATCGCGTTCGCCTCGGCCTGGTCGGCCGCTTCCATCGCGAGCGGCACCGACGCGAGCAACTGCGCGCGGTTCGCGTTCAGCGAATCGAACGCGCCGGCGCGGATCAGTGCCTCGACCGTACGGCGGTTGACGACGCGCCGGTCGATCCGCTCGCAGAAGTCGAACAGGTCGGTGAACGCCTTTTCCTCGCGGGCGCGCAGGATTTCCTCGATCGCGTTCTGGCCACTGCCCTTCACGGCGCCGAGGCCGTAGCGGATCGTGCGCGAGCGCTTGCCGTCGGCTTCGGCGACGGGCTCGAACCGGTAATGCGACTGGTTGATGTCCGGCGGCAGCACGGCGAGGTTGTTCACGGCGCAGTCGTCGAACAGGATCTTCACCTTGTCGGTGTCGTCCATCGCGAGCGTCATGTTGGCCGCCATGAATTCGGCCGGATGGTGCGCCTTCAGCCACGCGGTGTGATACGCGAGCAGTGCGTACGCGGCCGCGTGCGACTTGTTGAAGCCGTAGCCCGCGAACTTCTCCATCAAGTCGAAGATCTCGTCGGACTTCTCGCGCGTGAGGCCGTTCGTCGCCGCGCCCTCGGCGAAGATCTCGCGGTGCTGGGCCATCTCCTCGGGCTTCTTCTTGCCCATCGCGCGACGCAGCAAGTCCGCGCCGCCGAGCGAGTAGCCGCCGATGATCTGCGCCATCTGCATCACCTGCTCCTGATAGACCATGATGCCGTAGGTCTCTTTCAGGACGGGTTCGACGCGCGGATCCGGATAGTCGACCTTCTCGCGGCCGTGCTTCCGTGCGCAGAAGCTCGGGATCAGGTCCATCGGGCCCGGACGGTACAACGACACGAGCGCGATGATGTCCTCGAAGCGGTCGGGCTGCGCGTCCTTCAGCATGCCCTGCATCCCGCGGCTTTCCAGCTGGAACACCGCGACCGTGTTGGCCTTCTTCAGGATCTGGAACGATGCGGCGTCGTCGAGCGGCACCTGCGCGAGCGACCAGTCGGCCTTCGACGGATCGAGGCGGCGAATGTAGCGCTCGGCCCAGTCGAGGATCGTCAGCGTCGTGAGGCCCAGAAAGTCGAACTTCACGAGGCCGACGGCTTCGACGTCGTCCTTGTCGTACTGGCTGACGACACCGCCGTCGTCGCCCTGCGTGTACAGCGGACAGAAATCGGTCAGCTTGCCGGGCGCGATCAGCACGCCGCCCGCGTGCATCCCGACGTTACGCGTGAGCCCTTCGACGCGCTGCGCGAGATCGAGCAGCTGGTGGACTTCGTCCTCGTGGTCGTAGCGCTCCTGCAGCTGCGGCTCTTCCTTCATCGCGTCGGCGATCGTCACGTGCTTGCCCGGCTTGAACGGGATCAGCTTCGCGATGCCATCGGTGAACATGTAGCCGAGGTCGAGCACGCGGCCGATGTCGCGCACGGCCGCCTTCGCGGCCATCGTGCCGAAGGTGGCGATCTGCGACACCGCGTCCGCGCCGTATTTCTCCTTCACGTACTGGATCACGCGATCGCGGCCGTGCTGGCAGAAGTCGATGTCGAAGTCGGGCATCGACACGCGTTCCGGGTTCAGGAAGCGCTCGAACAGCAGGTTGTAGCGCAGCGGGTCGAGGTCGGTAATGCCGAGTGCGTACGCGACCAGCGAACCGGCACCCGAGCCGCGGCCCGGGCCGACCGGCACGCCGTTGTTCTTTGCCCAGTTGATGAAGTCCGCAACGATCAGGAAGTAGCCGGGAAAGCCCATCTTCGTGATGGTCCCGCACTCGAATTCGAGGCGCTTGTAGTACGTCTCGCGCTGCGCGTCGCGTTCGGCTTCGGCCGGATACAACTGCGCGAGCCGCGTCTCGAGCCCTTCCTTCGACAGCTGGACCAGGTAGTCGTCGAGCGACATGCCGTCCGGCGTCGGGAACAGCGGCAGTTTCGGCTTGCCGAGCTCGAGTTTCAGGTTGCAGCGCTTCGCGATCTCGACCGTGTTCGCGACCGCGGACGGCAGGTCGGCGAACAGCGCGGCCATGTCGTCCTGCGTGCGGAAATACTGGTCGGTCGTGAAGCGCTTCTGGCGACGCGGGTTCGCGAGCATGTCGCCTTCCGAGATGCACACGCGCGCCTCGTGCGCGGTGAAATCGTCGTCGGTCATGAACTGCGTCGGGTGCGTCGCGACGACCGGCAGCCGCAGCGACGCGGCGAGCGTCGCGACCTGCTGGATATACGCCTCGGCGCCCGGCTGGCCGTAACGCTGCAGCTCGATGTAGAAGCCGCCCGGAAATACCTTCGCCCAGCGCTCGGCGTGACGGCGCGCGGCTTCGTCGTTGCCTGCCGCGAGCGCGAGCCCGATATCGCCCTGCTGCGCGCCCGACAGCGCGAGCAGCCCCTGCGCGAGCTCGCCGTCGAGCCAGCTCGCGTCGAGTTCCGCGCGGCCGCGATACTGGTTCGTGAGCCATGCCTTCGACAGCAGCTCGCAGAGATTCAGGTAGCCGACCTTGTCCTTCACGAGCAGCAGCAGCCGCGACGGCTTGTCGCGATCGTCCGGATTGGCGATCCAGACGTCGCAGCCGGCGATCGGCTTGATGCCCTTGCCGCGGGCTTCCTGGTAGAAACGGACGAGACCGAATGCGTTGCCGAGATCGGTGAGCGCGAGCGCGCCCTGGCCGTCGGCGGCCGCCGCCTTGACGATGTCGTCGAGACGCACGATGCCGTCGGCAATCGAGAATTCGGAGTGAACGCGGAGATGGACGAAGCGAGGATCTGACATGGGCGTTATTGTAGCCGCCCCGCCGCACAGGCTGCCCAAAAAATCCCCGTGCCGGCCGTTCGGCCGATGCGCGCGACGACGCGTCGCGTCACCCGCCAAACGGCTGGATGCCGACGCGCGCGCGGTTTGCGGGATAATACGGTTTTTCGAATCTCCGCCCCGGCTTCGCACCCTTTTTTGCGGGCCGCCGTGCGCCCGCCGCACGGCCGCGGCCGTTTTCCCGTCGGACCATCATGACCATCGTCAACCTCGCCGCCTACCACTTCGTGTCGCTCGACGCGAACGAACAATGGCGCCCGCTCGTCACCGCCCGCTGCAACGAACTCGGCCTGCGCGGCACGATCCTGCTCGCGCCGGAAGGCATCAACCTGTTCATCGCCGGCACGCGCGAAGCAGCCGACGCGTTCATCGCGTACATCCGCCACGATCCGCTGTTCGAAGGCAAGTTCGCGACGCTGCAGTTCAAGGAAAGCCTGTCCGACTCGCAGCCGTTCCGCCGCATGCTCGTGCGCCTGAAGCGCGAAATCATCACGATGAAGAAGCCGGCGATCAAGCCGGAACTCGGCCGCGCGCCGTTCGTCGACGCGCGCACGCTGAAGGCATGGCTCGACCGCGGGCACGACGACGCGGGCCGCCCGGTCGTGATGCTCGACACGCGCAACGCGTTCGAGATCGACGTCGGCACGTTCGACAACGCGCTCGACTACCGGATCGACAAGTTCAGCGAATTCCCGGAAGTGATCGACGCGAACCGCGCCGATCTCGAAGGCAAGACGGTCGTCTCGTTCTGCACCGGCGGCATCCGCTGCGAGAAGGCCGCGATCCACATGAAGGAAATCGGCATCGACAACGTGTATCAGCTCGAAGGCGGGATCCTGAAGTACTTCGAGGAAGTCGGCGGCGCGCACTATCACGGCGACTGCTTCGTGTTCGACTACCGCACCGCGCTGAACCCGCAACTCCAGCCCACCGAGAACGTCACGTGCTACGCGTGCCGCGCGGTCGTCACGCCGGACGCGCAACAATCGCCGAGCTACGTGCCCGGCACGTCGTGCCCGGCCTGCGCGCAGGCAGCCAGCGCCGCGTAACCACGCGTCGCTCCGCGCTCCGATGAACGGCTATCGCGGCCGCTTCGCGCCGTCGCCCACCGGTCCGCTGCACTTCGGCTCGCTGGTCGGCGCGCTCGCGAGCTGGCTCGATGCACGCGCGCACGGCGGCGCATGGCTCGTGCGCGTCGAGGACCTCGACGGCCCGCGCACGGTGCCCGGCGCGGCCGACGCTATCCTCGCGACGCTCGCGCATTTCGGCATGACGCCCGACGAACCGCCCGTCTGGCAAAACACGCGCGATGCCGCGTACACGGTCGCGCTCGAGCGGCTGGTCGCGGCGGGGTTCGTCTATCCGTGCGGCTGCACGCGCAAGGAAATCGCCGATTCACTGCGCGCCGCGCACGAGCGCCACACGACACTCGCGTATCCGGGCACCTGCCGCACCGGCCTGCACGGCAAACCCGCGCGCGCGTGGCGGCTGCGCGTGCCGGACGGCGACGATGCAATCGTCACGTTCGACGACCGCTGGCAGCACACGCAATCGCAGAACCTCGCGACCGACGTCGGCGATTTCGTGCTGAAGCGCGCGGACGGGCAATGGGCCTATCAGCTCGCGGTCGTCGTCGACGATGCCGATGCGCGCATCACGCACGTCGTGCGCGGCGCCGACCTGCTCGATTCGACCGCACGCCAGATCCATCTGCAGCACTGCCTCGGCGTGCCGACGCCACGCTATCTGCACGTGCCTGTCGTCGTCGATGCAAGCGGCGAGAAGCTCAGCAAGCAGACGGGCGCCACCGCGCTCGAACGCGACGATCCGCTACCGGCGCTGCAGGCCGCGGCCGCGCATCTGGGCCTCGCGCCCGATGGCGCGCTGGCGGGCATGACGCTGGATGCGTTCTACGCGACCGCGACGGCTGCGTGGGCGCGCCGCTTCGGGCCGCTGGCCGGCTAACGCTCACTCCGAGCCGATTTCGCGGCGATCGATTACCGCTCGAGTATCGGTTGCATCGCCCGCCGGCACCCCGCGCCCTTTCCCGATCCCCCACGAAACCACGGCCCCAATGAAAAACGGGCGCATGCTCATCGCATGCACCCGCTTCTCCGGCAGCGCTCACGGGCTGCCTCGCCAGGCTCGCCGAACTTACGCCGACGGCTTGCGCGGCATCCCGAACCCGCCGAGCAGCGCGGCAACCTGACGCTTCGGCCCCTTCTTCTCGGGCTGGTGCGCGTGCTGCACGTCGTCCGCCTGCTTCGCCTGCGCCGACGGCTCGTACGGCTTCAGGAAGAAATCGTCGACCGGCGCTTCATGACGACGGGGACGGCTGCCACGCTCGGAAGAACCGGCCGACCGGTGCCCCGACGCACCGCGATGCTCGTCGCGCTCACGCCGGCCACCGCGTTCGCCACCGCGCTCGCTGTTGCGATCGCCGCTACGGTCGCCGCCGCGCTCACCACCACGCTCGCTGCCACGGTCGTCGTGACGCTGGCGCGCCGGCTTGTCGAGCGCGAGCGTCTGCACTTCGAGCGGACGCTTGATCAGCTTCTCGATATCAGCGAGCTGCTTGCGCTCGTTCGGGCTGCACAGCGACAGCGCGTCGCCGGTCGCACCCGCGCGGCCCGTACGGCCGATCCGGTGCACGTAGTCTTCGGCGCTGAACGGCAGGTCGAAGTTGATCACGGCCGGCAGTTCGACGATGTCGAGGCCGCGCGCGGCCACGTCGGTCGCGACGAGCGCCTCGATTTCGCCGCGCTTGAACGCGTCGAGCGCCTGCATCCGTTCGATCTGCGTCTTGTCGCCGTGGATCGCCGACGCGACCACGCCGTCGCGTTCCAGATTGCGTGCGAGCCGGCTCGCGCCGATCTTGCTGTTGCAGAACACGATCACCTGCTTGAGCCCGCGATCGCGCAGCAACTGCACGACGGCCGCCTGCTTGTCGCCTTCGGCGACGTCGTAGACGATCTGCGTGACGTTCGCGTTCGTCGAGTTGCTGCGCGCGACCTCGATCGTCTGCGGGTTGCGCAGGTAGGTCGACGCGAGCTTCTTGATTTCCGGCGAGAAGGTGGCCGAGAACAGCAGCGTCTGGCGCTCCTTCGGCAGCAGGTTCAGGATGCGCTGCAGATCGGGCAGGAAGCCCATGTCGAGCATCCGATCGGCTTCGTCGAGCACGAGGATCTGCACTTGGCCGAGATTCGCCGTCTTCTGCTGGACGTGGTCGAGCAGGCGGCCCGGCGTCGCGATCAGGACCTCGACGCCGCGGCGCAGTTCGGCCATCTGCGGGTTCATGTCGACGCCGCCGAACACGACCGCGCTGCGCAGCGGCGTGTGCTTCGCATACGCATGGACGTTCGCGGCGACCTGGTCGGCGAGCTCGCGGGTCGGTGTGAGGATCAGCGCGCGCACCGGGTGGCGCGCAGGTGACGCGCTCGTGCTGGCCTGCGGCAGCAGGCGCTGAATGATCGGCAGCGAGAAGCTCGCGGTCTTGCCGGTACCCGTTTGCGCGGCGCCCATGACGTCGCGGCCGGCGAGCACGACCGGAATGGCCTGCGCCTGAATCGGCGTCGGCGTCGTATAACCCTGCTCCGCAATGGCTTTCAGGATATCGGCGGCAAGGCCGAATTGATCGAAGTTTGCGTCGACGGGCTTGGCGACAGAATCGGACATGGTGGCGTTTCGCTCAAAAGGCGCGGCGGGGACATCGTGCGTCAGGCCAGCCGGGCCTGCGCTCATCACAATTCGGAAGTAGACGGAGCCGCGGCGCGCCGCGCGGCGCCGCTCTGGCGCTTGGGACCGGTTCAATTCGAACACCGGGCATCAGGCCGTGCGGACTCCGTTCGGCGCGAATGCCGGCGGAAAGGGGCGTATTGTAGCACTGCGCGGCCATCTGTCCGTGACAACGCCACGAACGGCCGCAACGACAGTTCGCGCAGCGGCCGGCAAGGCCCCGCGCGGTCGACGGGCGGCCCGGTCAGGCTATCCCGCTCGGCCAGCCAGCGATATCAGGGGTCCGATCGCCAATTTATCTTGCCCGGACGCCCGCTGCCGGCCCGCATGTCGGGCGTTCAGATCTTGCAGCCGGCCGCCAGCAAGCAAGCACCTTCGGGCAAGATCCGCGATCGTACCCGGCGTTCAGCCCTTCTTCTTTTTCTTCTCGACCTGTACGCAGTCGCCGAGCAGCGGCGGCGAGCTCTGGTCGGCGATCTCGTCGCGCAGCGTCGCTTCCTTGCCCTTCGTCCACCACGTATAACGGCCGGCCTGGTAACGCGCGCCCGACGCCGACACGGTATCGACGAACAGCATCTGCCGCCCGTTGACCGGCACGAGCGCGAAGCTCTGGCCGTTGCCTGCAAGCCAGTACGACACGCGCACGGGTTGCTTCTGGTTCGCGCACTGGTAGACGGTCATCTGGCGCGAATCGGCGTCGATTTCCTCGACGGTCAGTTGCGCGGCATGCGCGACGGAAACGGCGGTGCCGGCAAGCGCGAGCGCGGCGAGGGTTTGACGAATCATGCAGGTCCTCTCACGAGACGGGTGGAAACGCGCCCTCGCGGGGCGCGCGGTTATTGTCGGTTCGCGTCGGGTCGCGCTGTCAGGGATCGATGACGTCAGCACACGCGTCGGTCGGCGCGGCCGCGAGATGGCCGACGAGCGGCACGATCTTGAGCCCGGCCGATGCGATCCGGCACGGCGCGGCCGCGACGCCGCAACCCGCGAGACTCGCGGCAAGCGCCAGCACGACACCCAGTTTTCCGATACGCAGCCACATCGGCGCCATCGTCCTCTCCTTGTTCCGTCAGCGGGCCGACACGGGCCGGACGGCCGCGGCGGCGCGCTTCGCGCGTTCGCGGGCTTCGTCGACGGTCGCGCCGGTGGCCAGCGCGACGCCCATGCGCCGCTTCGCAAAACTTTCCGGTTTGCCGAACAGGCGCAGGTCGGCGCCCGGCACCGCGAGCGCGTCACGCACGCCTTCGAACGCGATCCCGCGTTCGTCGAGCCCGCCGTAGATCACGGCCGACGCGGCCGGCGTGCCGAGCGCCGGATCGACCGGCAGCCCGAGAATCGCGCGCGCGTGCAGCTCGAATTCCGACTGGCGCTGCGAGGCGAGCGTGACGAGGCCCGTATCGTGCGGCCGCGGGCTCACCTCGGAGAACCACACGTCGTCGCCGCGCACGAACAGCTCGACGCCGAACAATCCGCGCCCGCCGAGCGCCTCGGTGACCTTGTGCGCGATCTCGCGCGACTTCTCGAGCGCCGCCGCGCTCATCGGCTGCGGCTGCCACGACTCGACATAGTCGCCCGCGACCTGCACGTGGCCGACCGGCTCGCAGAAGTAGGTGCGCGTGTCGAGCGTCGCCGGGTCGATCGCGCGCACGGTCAGCTGCGTGATCTCGTATTCGAAATCGATGAAGCCCTCGACGATCACGCGGCCGTGGTTCACGCGCCCGCCCGCCATCGCGTAGTCCCACGCGGACTGCACGTCGGCTTCGGTCTTCACGACCGACTGCCCCTTGCCCGACGACGACATCACGGGCTTCACGACGCACGGCATGCCGATCTTCGCGACGGCCGCGCTGAACGCTTCGAACGAATCCGCGAACGCATACGGCGACGTCGGCAGGCCAAGTTCCTCGGCCGCGAGCCGGCGGATCCCTTCGCGATTCATCGTGAGCTGCGTCGCGCGCGCGGTCGGGATCACTTCTGCGAGGCCGGCCGCCTCGATCGCCGCGAGCGCGTCGGTCGCGATCGCCTCGATCTCGGGCACGATCAGGTGCGGGCGCTCGGTCTCGACGATCGCCCGCAGCGCGGCGGCATCCGTCATGTCGATCACGTGCGCGCGATGCGCGACCTGGTGGCCCGGCGCGTCCGGATAGCGGTCGACCGCAACGACTTCGACGCCGAGCCGCTGCAACGCGATGATGACTTCCTTGCCGAGTTCGCCGGCGCCGAGCAGCATGACGCGCGTGGCCGAGGGTGAAAGCGGCGTACCGAGCCGCTGACCGATCTGCATGTGATTTCCCGCTTCTGGTGGAGGACGAAAACGGCATCGATGTTAACACGCGCCACGGCGCCGGTTTGGCGCGTTTCGCCACGCCGATGGCCGGCCTCGAACGGCTCGCGGGCGGCCCGCGAACGTTTTCACGTGTGAAGTGTCGGCTCGCCTGCCGTGGCGCGGGTGCGTTACTCTTACGCCTTGATCAGAATCCGATGAGGAACGAGGCTCATGTCCCACCTGTCCGCAGCCGCACGCGCACGCACCGGCCTGCTTCGCCCGTTGCGCGCGCCGCTGTGCGCGTTGACGCTTGCCACGCTTCTCGCCGCCTGCGCGATGCCGACCCATCCCGATTCCGCCGCCCCCGCGCCCGACCCGTACAACCCGGCCGCCGTCCAGCTGCTTGACGATACGAACTGGGAACTCACCAGCTGGGTGAACGCCGACGGCACGCAACGCACGATCCCGCACGGCGACAACGGCGAACCGATCAAGCTCGCGCTGTCGACCGAATCGGGCATCCGGAACGCCAGCGGGTTCTCGGGCTGCAACCGCTACATGGGCACCTACGCGATCAAGAACGGCCTGCTGAGCTTCGGACCGCTCGCCGGCACGCGGATGGCCTGCCCGAATACGCTCGGCGGCCAGCTCGAACACGCGTACCTCGACGCGCTCGCCCACGTCGCAAAAACCGGCGTGCAGATGCGCGATCCGCAGCAGCTGCAGATCGTGACCGATGCCGGCGCCACGCTGACCTTCACGCACCGGAGCCCCTGATGCACGGCGCGCGCGAAGGCCGACCGACCGCCTTCGCGTTGCGCGCCACGCGCGTGTGCCGCGCACACGCGTCGCGCGGCGTGAATCGAATTCATGCCGCGTTAGAGTCTTGTTCGCCGGCCGGTTAAACTCGGCGGGTCGCGCCTCGCGCGCCCCTCCCCACTCCTGTTTCAAAGCATGCACACGGTTGTCTTCGGCTGGTTCGGCATCTCCGCCGTCTGGTTCCTCCTTCTCTTCTGGCGTCTCGTGCAGGCGATGCTGCCCGGCGGCGGCGGGCTCGCCGGCCGCGGTTCGATCCGCCTTTGGATCGGCTTCGCGGCGGTGTTCGTTGCGAGCTGCACGCTGACGAGTCCGCTGTCGGGTCCCGACACGAACGCGCTCGGCCATGCGTTCTCGGCCGGCTTCGCACACGTGCTCGGCCCGATCGGCACGCCGGTCTCGATGGTCGTGCTGTTCCTGGCCGGGCTGCCCTGGCTGACCGGCATCGGCTGGCGGCAGTTCTCCGCCTGGGTCGACACGTCGTTCGGCGTCAAGCTGTCGCGCGACGGCGGCGACGACGACGCGCGCGGCATCGCCGACCTGCCGCGCAGCGCACTGCATCGCGACGACGACATCGTGCAGCCGACCACCGCGCATACCGTCAACTCGATGGCGCCGCGCCAGAACGGCCGGTATTCGCGCCCCACACTGTGGAAACCCGACCCGCAGGCGCGGCCGAAGCCGCGCAGCAAGACGCCCGCGCGTCCGCTCGCGGAACCCGTCGCGCCGTCGGGCTGGCTGAAGCCGACCGCGACCCAGCGCGTGCCGGCACCGCCCGCGCCGATCCCGGCCAGCGCGATGCCGCCCCCCACGACCGGCAGTACCGCCAGCCTCGCGCGCGCGGCGGCGAACACGCACGTGCCGCGCCCCGATCCGGCCCCGCTTCCGGTCGGATTCGAACCCGTCCGGCCGCGGCCGACTGCCGCGCGACCGGCCACCGCTGCATTGAAGCAGGCTGCGCCGCGCGCCACGGTCACGCCGCGGCCGGCCAGCGCGCCGCCGCCCCGCCCGCCCGTGCGCCCGGTCGCAGGAACGGCCGCGACCGGCCTGCCGCCGGACCCGGCGCGACGCCGCCCGTCGCCGCAAACGCCGACGCGTGCGCCGCTCTATGCATGGACGGAAAAACCCGCGGCGCCGATCACGCCGGCGCCGAGCGTTCACGACACGTTGCGTTCGATCGAGGCCAGCACCGCGCAATGGGCCACGCTGGGCGGTGCGCAGGCGGCCGATGCGGCTGCCGCAGGCGCAGCCGTGGCCGGTGTGGCGACGGCTGCCGGCAGCATTTCCGCGCCGGCATCGGCAGCCGTGCCGAATGGGTTTGCCGCGGCAACGCACGACATCGCAGCCCATGACGCAGGGACTCCGGTCGAACACGATGCCGCACCGGCGTACGACGACAGCGAGCCGATCGTGCTGGACGCGTTCATGCCGGCAGAACCCGCTATCCACGTGTCGATTGCCGATTGGGGCGCCACGGCGCTCGACACCGCCGCGCCACGCATGCTGTCGAACCCCGGCATCGACGATGCCGCGTCAGCACATCACGCCGACCTCCCGATCCCGCACGTCGACGAGGCACGCGCCGCGCCGGCGTTCGGAATCACGCCCGCGCCGTCGCTGGACGCGCCCGTCGACCTCGCTCCGTGGGAAGACCTCGACAGCACGCCGGTTTCCGCATTCGACGTATCGACCGGGAACGAACTCGCCGCGTCGACGACGCACGCGACGGAATCCGAGCCTGCCCATGCCGCCTCCGCGCAACCGGACGGCGAAGCGGTTCACGGCATCGCCGCAAGCGGGCCGGCTGCGCCAGTCGATTCCGGCGACGAGTACGACGCGCCACCGGCTCCTGCCATCGATCGCCCCGCATCGGCTCGCGTGCCACAGGGCGTCGCCGATGCGCACACCGACGTAAAACCGGCCGGGGGCATGGCGCCGTTCGCTGCCCTCCCCTCTTCGTCGATCGCCGCAACGTCGGCGCACGCAATTTCCGAGGCCATGCCGCTTGCGGCAGTGTCCGCACTGGCTGCATCGAATACCGCAGCGCAAGCAACCAAACCGGTCGCGACGGAACCTGCGGCATCGCCATCGGCGATCGCACCAGGCGCCACGCCCGCGACGGATTGGGCGCAGACGCCGTCGATTCCGCCGACGGTGCAACCTGCGACGACCAATACGGCCGTCTCCGCGGCATTGCCGAAATCGTCGGCAATTCAACCGTTTGCCGCAGCACCGATGGCGTCGGCCGCAGCTGCGTCGCCGCTCGTCGGCGCCGCCCATGGTTCGACTGCGCAGGCACCCGCGTCCGCATCGAGCATTGCGCCTGTCACCGCTGCGGGTTCATCGGTCGGCGTAACCGGCACGGCATCCGCATCGCTTTCGCAGCCGGCCGCATCGGCATCGACCGTTGCATCCGTCGCGTCGGTGGCACCTGCCGTCACGGGAATGACTTACGGTTCGTTCGCTCGCGCGTCGACGCCCGCCTCAACCGTTGCGCCCGCAGTCACACCGTCGATGACCGGCGCTTCGGCTTCGGCAGCCGGTTCGACCGCTAACGAGCCCGCACCGGCGGCAACTCCCGCAACCGCTACCGCGACGCCCGTGAATTTCACGTCCGGCTCGATCGCGGCACAGCCGTCCACGCTCGCGTCGACAGTTTCAGCCAACACGGCAACCTCGTCGACCGGCACGGCATTCAACGCATCCGGCACATCCAGCGCATTCGCACCGCAGCCGGCAGCCAGCCTGCCCGTGCCGCCTGCCGCTTCGGTCGTGACGGCAACGCCCACCGGCGCAGTCGCCCCGACGAGCACGGCTTCGGCAACTTCCGCTCCCCCGGTCACCCGCTCGCCTGTCACCGCAGTCGGATCGCTGGCATCCATCGGCGCAACAACCGCGACGCAGGCTCCGTCGATCGCTTCCGCGCCCGCCGCAATCGCAACCCCGACGTTCGCAACGCCGCCCGCCCCCGCCGCATCGCCGGCGAGCTGGTCCGTGTCGAATGTCTCCGCAACACCGGCTGCCGCACCGACCACAGGCTCGCAACCGCCGGCAACCATCCCCGGAGCGGGCCTGCCCACGCCGGCGATTCCCGTTGCCCCGCCAGCCTATGCAACCGCCACCGACGCAACCGAACCGGCCGAGCCGGCCGAGCCGGCCGCAGCCGACGCAGCCGCAGCCGCCCCCGACACCCCGGTACGCCAGCCACGCCCGAACGCGTTCGAATTCCACGCGCCGGTGGCGTTCAACGTCGAACTGCCGACGCTCGACCTGCTCGAGCCCGCGTCCGACGACGTCGAAATGATCACCGAGGAACACCTCGCCCAGACGGCGCAGGTGATCGAACAGCGGCTGCAGGAATTCAAGGTCCCGGTGACGGTCGTCGGCGCATCGGCCGGCCCCGTGATCACGCGCTTCGAGATCGAACCCGCGCTCGGCGTGCGCGGCAGCCAGATCGTCGGCCTGATGAAGGACCTGTCGCGCGGCCTCGGCCTCACGTCGGTCCGCGTCGTCGAGACGATTCCCGGCAAGACCTGCATGGGCCTCGAATTGCCCAACGCGAAGCGCCAGATGATCCGCCTGTCGGAAATTCTTGCCTCGCGCGAGTATCAGCATTCGCCGTCGCAACTGACGATCGCGATGGGCAAGGACATCACGGGCCGCCCGGTCGTCACCGATCTCGCGAAAGCGCCGCACATGCTCGTCGCGGGCACGACGGGCTCGGGCAAGTCGGTCGCGATCAACGCGATGATCCTGTCGCTGCTGTACAAGGCGACGCCCGAGGACGTGCGGCTCATCATGATCGACCCGAAGATGCTGGAACTGTCGGTCTACGAAGGCATCCCGCACCTGCTTGCGCCGGTCGTCACCGACATGAAGCTCGCGGCGAACGCGCTGAACTGGTGCGTCGGCGAAATGGAGAAGCGCTACCGGCTGATGTCGGCCGTCGGCGTGCGCAACCTTGCGGGCTTCAACCAGAAGATCCGCGACGCGGAAGCGAAGGAAAAGAAGATCGGCAACCCGTTCTCGCTGACACCCGAGGATCCGGAACCGCTGTCGACGTTGCCACTGATCGTGGTCGTGATCGACGAGCTGGCCGACCTGATGATGGTCGCCGGCAAGAAGATCGAGGAGCTGATCGCGCGCCTCGCGCAGAAGGCGCGCGCGGCCGGCATCCACCTGATCCTCGCGACGCAGCGTCCGTCCGTCGACGTGATCACCGGCCTCATCAAGGCGAACATCCCGACGCGGGTCGCATTCCAGGTGTCGTCGAAGATCGACTCGCGCACCATCCTCGACCAGATGGGTGCCGAATCGCTGCTCGGGATGGGCGACATGCTGTTCCTGCCGCCTGGCACGGGTTATCCGCAGCGCGTGCACGGCGCGTTCGTCGCCGACGAGGAAGTGCACCGGATCGTCGAGTACCTGAAGCAGTTCGGCGAGCCGCAGTACGAGGAAGGGATCCTCGAGGGCCCGGCCGCCGACGGCGCGACGCAGGACCTGTTCGGAGAAGCGCCGGACGCGGAAGCCGATCCGCTGTACGACGAAGCCGTCGCGTTCGTCGTCCGCACGCGGCGCGCGTCGATTTCGTCGGTGCAGCGACAGTTGCGCATCGGCTACAACCGTGCCGCGCGCCTCGTCGAGCAAATGGAAGCGGCCGGGCTCGTATCGGCGATGGGCATCAACGGCAGCCGCGAGGTGCTCGTCCCGGCCGCGGCCGACTGAGCACGGCGGCCGGCGCGGACACCCCGCACGACCGGCTGCCCCGGAACACGAAGGGCGCTGCATCGGCAGCGCCCTTTTTCATTTACTGCACCGGCACCAGCTTGAAATCGACCGGCTTGCCGACCGCGACCTTCCGCGGATTCGCGCCGAGCTGCCCCGTTTCGACATCGCGGCTGAACACGTAGAACGTGTCGCTGTCCTGATTGCCGACGATCAGCCACTTGCCGGTCGGATCGATCAGGAACTCGCGCGGCGTCTTGCCGAGGCTCGACTGGCGGCCGATGTACTTCAGCCGGCCATCGGATTTGTTCACCGCGTAGATCACGAGATCGTTCGCGTCGCCGCGGTTGCTCACGTACAGGAAGCGGCCGTCCGGCGACAGGTGGATCGCGCCGCCGCCGACCTTGCCCTTGAAGCCCGGCGCCGTCATCGGCACGGTCTCGACCGGCGTCAGCTTGCCGTCGTGGTAACCGAACACCTCGACCGACGCGTTGAGCTCGCTCGTCACGTATGCGAACCGGCCGTCGGCGCCGAACACCATGTGGCGCGGGCCCGAGCCGGCCTTCACCTGCGTGTAGCGCGTGTCGGTCGGGCCGATCAGGCCGCGGCTGCCGTCCACCGTGTAGCGGTAGCCGTAGATCTTGTCCGCGCCGAGATCCTGCACGAACAGGTAACGGCCGTCCGGCGAAAACACCGTCGAGTGCACGTGCGCGCCGTCCTGGCGGCCCTTCACGGGGCCCGTGCCTTCATGGTGCACGGTCAGCACGGCCTGGCCGACCGCGCCGTCGTCGCGCAGCGGAAACACCGCGAAGCTGCCGCCCGGATCCGCCGCGACCGAGTAATTGGCCGTCACGAGATATTTGCCGTCCGGCGACAGCGCGAGATAGCAAGGATCGTTCCCTTCCGACGACACGCGGTCGATGAAGGTCAGCGCGCCCGTCTTCGCATCAAAGCGGAATGCGCTGACGCCGCCGCGCTGCGTCGCCGGCCCGTCGTCGCCGGGCAGCTCGTTGACCGCGTAGACGGTACGACCGTCGCGGCTCGGCAACAGGTACGACGGATTCACGGTCTTCGCCGACGACACGGGCGCGACGCTGCCGGTTTTCGTATCGAAGCGGTAAACATAGATCCCGTCGCTGCCGCCGCCCGTATAGGTGCCGACGAGCAGGTTGTAGACGCCGTCGGCCGCGGCGGGCGATTGCTGCGCAAATGCGTGGGTCGCGGAAAGGGAGAGCACGATCGCGAAACCTTTCATCCAGTGAGCGAGCCTAAGCGGGAACCCTCGTGTCGAAGCGCGTGCGTCACGCTCGCGTAAACGGTTGGGCATTGAATCCTCCTTGCATCGAGTCGCTTCAAGTGTTGAGATAGGACGAAACGCCTGCCGTACCTGCGCTCCGCCGCCCGGCCGAGTATACGGGGCGGGGTGCCGGCACGTGAAGCTCGGCCGCCGCCGTCCGCATTGTGAACTCGAATACCCAAGGATCGCCTGCCCATGCCCGCCCTGATCGAAGACTACGCCCTCGTCGGCGACGGCCACACCGCCGCGCTGATCGCGAAAGACGGCTCCGTCGACTGGCTGTGCTGGCCCCGCTTCGATTCGGGCGCCTGCTTCGCGGCGCTCGTCGGCACGCCCGAGCACGGCCGCTGGCTGCTCGCGCCGGCCGCCGACGCCGCGATCACGCACACGACCCGCCGCTATCGCGGCGACACGCTGATTCTCGAAACCGATTACGAAAGCGCCGACGGCGCCGTCACCGTGATCGACTTCATGCCGCCCGGCAACGGCTGGTCCGAACTCGTGCGGATCGTCGTCGGTCGCCACGGCACGATGAAGATGCGCATGGAACTCGTGCTGCGCTTCGATTACGGCTTTTCGGTCCCGTGGGTCACGCAACTGACCCGCGAGGACGGCATGAAGGCGATTGCCGGCCCCGATACCGTCGTGCTGCGCACGCCGGTGCCACTCGCCGGCAAAAACCTCCATACGCTCGCGGAATTCACGGTGAGCGCCGACGAGCGCGTGCCGTTCTCGCTCAGCTACGCGGCGTCGCACCTGCGGCTGCCGCCCGCGCGCGATCCGCTGTCGATGCTCGCGCGCACCGAGAACTACTGGCTCGAATGGTCGGGCCGCTGCCAGGTGCAGGGCCGCTACGCGGCCGCCGTGCGCCGTTCGCTGATCACGCTGAAGGCGCTCGCGTACGAGCCGACCGGCGGGATCGTCGCGGCGCCGACCACGTCGCTGCCCGAGAAGATCGGCGGCAACCGCAACTGGGACTACCGCTATTGCTGGCTGCGCGACGCGACGATCACGCTGCTCGCGCTGATGCGCGGCGGCCACTACGACGAGGCGCGCGCGTGGCGCACGTGGCTCGGCCGCGTGATGGCCGGCTCGCCCGAGCAGATCCAGATCATGTACGGGATCGCCGGCGAACGCCGGCTGCCGGAAATGGAGCTCGACTGGCTGCCCGGCTATCAGGATTCGAAGCCGGTACGCATCGGCAACGGCGCCGCGAACCAGCTCCAGCTCGACGTGTTCGGCGAGGTGATGGCCGCGCTGCACCTCGCACGCGTGGGCGGCCTGCAGGCCGACGACACGGTCTGGTCCGTGCAGTGCGCGCTGCTCGACCATCTCGAGAAGATCTGGCAGGAACCCGACGAGGGCATCTGGGAAACGCGCGGCGGGCGCCGCCATTTCACGTTCTCGAAGGTAATGGCGTGGGTCGCGTTCGACCGCGCGATCAAGTCCGCGGAGATGTTCCGGCTGCCCGGCTCGCTCGACCGCTGGCGCGCGCTGCGCGAGCAGATCCACGCCGACGTATGCGACAACGCATGGCACGAGGGCAAGCAGGCGTTCACGCAGAGCTACGGCAGCGACGAACTCGACGCGAGCGTGCTGCTGATGCCGCTGCTCGGCTTCCTGCCGCCGGAAGACCCGCGCATCGTCGGCACGGTCGACGCGATCGAGCGAGAATTGCTGCACGACGGCCTCGTGATGCGCTACCGCACGACCGACTACGACGACGGCCTGCCGCCCGGCGAAGGCACGTTTATCGCATGCAGCTTCTGGCTGGTCGACAATTACGCGCTGCTCGGCCGGATCGACGACGCGCACCGCCTGTTCAGCCGGCTGCTGTCGCTGTCGAACGACCTCGGGCTGCTCGCGGAGGAATACGACCCGGTCGCCGGGCGGCTCGTCGGCAACTTCCCGCAGGCGTTCTCGCACGTGGCGCTCGTCCATACCGCGATGAACCTGATGCACCACGAGGACGCGATGGCGCGCGCGGCCGGCCAGCCCGCACCGGCGATGGCCACGGGGCGCTGAACGGGGGCGCGAGCGGCTTCTTCAGAGAACGTCAAATCGCAAAATTTTGATGAAAAATCGGGGAAATGTTGCATTGCACCACCCATCGTTGTCCGATATGATCGACGCGATTGTCCGGCTGCAGTGCAACATGGCCGGCCGCTGACCCCAACGGCACGCCGCGACGCCCCACGCCGCCCTTGCGCACCGTCCCCCACGCGGGAGTAGTCTGCATGCTTTACCAACTGCATGAATTCCAGCGGGCCATGCTGAGCCCGCTCACGGCCTGGGCCCAGGCCGCCTCCAAATCGTTCGCCAATCCGTCCAGCCCGTTCTCGCTGATGCCGGGCGCGACGCGGATGGCCGCTGCCTACGAACTGATGTACCGGCTCGGCAAGGATTACGAGAAGCCCGAATTCAACATTCATCAGATCGTCAAGGACGGCCACAACATCCCGATCGTCGAGCAGACGATCGTCGAGAAGCCGTTCTGCCAGCTGCTGCGTTTCAAGCGCTATTCGGACGACGCCGACGCCGTCACGCAACTGAAGGACGAGCCGGTCGTGCTGGTCTGCGCGCCGCTGTCGGGCCACCACTCGACGCTGCTGCGCGACACGGTACGCACGCTGCTGCAGGATCACAAGGTCTACATCACCGACTGGATCGACGCGCGGATGGTGCCGGTCGAGACCGGTCCGTTCCACCTGCACGACTACATCGCGTACATCCAGGACTTCATCCGCCACATCGGCGCGCGCAACCTGCACGTGATCTCGGTGTGCCAGCCGACGGTGCCGGTGCTCGCGGCGATCTCGCTGATGGCGAGCCGCGGCGAGGAAACGCCGCTCACGATGACGATGATGGGCGGCCCGATCGACGCGCGCCGCAGCCCGACGTCGGTGAACTCGCTGGCGACGCAGCACTCGACCGCGTGGTTCGAGAACAACGTGATCCATACGGTGCCCGCGAACTATCCGGGCGAAGGCCGCCAGGTGTATCCGGGCTTCCTGCAGCACACGGGCTTCGTCGCGATGAACCCGGAACGGCACGCGCAATCGCACTGGGATTTCTACCAGAGCCTGCTGCGCGGCGACGAGGACGACGCCGAAGCGCACCGCCGCTTCTACGACGAGTACAACGCGGTGCTCGACATGGCTGCCGAGTATTACCTCGAAACGATTCGCGTCGTGTTCCAGGAATTCCGGCTGGCCGAGGGTACGTGGGATGTACAAGGCGAACGCGTGCGTCCGCAGGACATCCAGCACACCGCGCTGATGACGATCGAGGGCGAACTCGACGACATCTCGGGCAGCGGCCAGACGCACGTCGCGCACGAGCTGTGCACGGGCATCCCGCAAGACCAGCGCCGCAGCCTGACCGCCGAGAAGTGCGGTCACTACGGGATCTTCTCGGGCCGCCGCTGGCGCACGATCATCTATCCGCAGCTGCGCGACTTCATCCGCGAGCATGCGCCGGAACCGAAGCAGGGCGCGACGAAGGATCGCCCGGATGCACCGGCGGTCACGACGCTCGCGGCTGTACCGGCCGTCGACACGCCGGTCGAATCGCGCACCACCGCGGCGAAGCGCACACGCACGAAAGCACCAGCCACGGCCGCCGCGCCCGCCAAGGCCGCACCGGCCGCGAAACGCGCAAGCAGCAGCCCGCGCGCAAAAGCCGTTCGCGCGCGCAAGGCCGCCTGACGCACCGCGTTCCGACGAAAGAACGCCGCCGTTGCCTGCGCACGGCGGCGTTTTTGTATCCGGCGGCCGCTCGTCAGCGGATCAGCGCATCAGCGCCGCAGCAGATACGCGAGCAATACCTCGGTGTTCATCCGGACCATCTCCGCACGCTCGTCGGTATCGGTGAAGTCGCGGCCGAGCGTCGCGGCGAGCGTGAAGCGGTTCGACACGATGTAGTAGCCGAGCCCCGACAGCGTCACGTAGAAGCGCAGCGGATCGACGTCGCTGCGAAACAGCCCGGCCTTCTGGCCGCGCGTCAGCACGTTGCCGAGCTTCGCGACGATCGGCGACATCATCTCGCGGATCCGCGTCGACTTGTGCAGGTAGCGCGCTTCGTGCAGGTTCTCGTTGTTGATGAGCCTGAGCAGTTCCGGATGGTCGCGGTAGTAGTCCCAAACGAAATGCGCGAGCCGCGTGACCGCTTCGACCGGCGCGACGCCGTCGAGATCGAGCACGCGCTCGGCCTCGGTCAGCGCGGAGAACGCGTGTTCGAGCACGGCCGTAAACAGCTGCTCCTTGCTGCCGAAGTAGTAATAGAGCATGCGCTCGTTGGTTTCGGCCCGGCGCGCGATCTGATCGACACGCGCGCCGAACAACCCGCCACTCGCGAACTCTTCGGCTGCCGCCATCAGGATGCGGCGGCGCGTACCTTCAGGATCTCTTTTGATTTTTGGCTGATTCATGTGGCGTTTTGCTATGTGAGCCGCGTGATCCGGACCGGCACCCGCACTGCCTCGGCGCCGGCCGCCCTGGAACGGGCGCGCCGCGTGCGGCCGCCCTCCTGCTGAGCCCCTGCAAAAAAGCGGTTCGATTATGCGCACAGACTGCGTCCAGCGCAATGCGGGAAATCGGCGATAATCGAGCTTTGGCAAACCTTTCCGGCCGCGCCCGACGCGGCCGAGAGCCATTCGGCGCCGCTGCGCCCGTTGTCACCGTGACCGACTCCAAAACACTTGCGGATCGCATCGAAGATCTGCTTCCCCAGACGCAATGCACGAAGTGCGGCTATAACGGCTGCCGTCCGTACGCCGAGGCGATCGCCGCCGGCGACGCGAACTACAACCAGTGTCCGCCCGGCGGCGCCGAAGGCATCGCACGCCTCGCGGGCCTGCTCGGCAAGCCGGTGATTCCGCTGAACCCCGTCAACGGCAGCGAGCATCCGCGCGCCGTCGCATTCATCGATGAAAGCCTGTGCATCGGCTGCACGCTGTGCATGCAGGCGTGCCCGGTCGACGCGATCGTCGGCGCACCGAAGCAGATGCACACGATCATCGAGTCGCTGTGCACGGGCTGCGACCTGTGCGTGCCGCCCTGCCCCGTCGACTGCATCGCGATGCTGCCGGTGACCGGCGATCGCACGGGCTGGGACGCGTGGTCGCAGCAGCAGGCGGATGCCGCGCGCGAACACCATGACCTGCGGCTCGCCCGCCAGCGCCGCGAACGCGAGGCCGCCGAAGCGCGCGCTGCCGCACGCCGCGCGGCCAGTGCCGCGAAGCCGGCCGCGGGACAACCCGACACGCCACCCGGAACGCAGCCCGATACGCAGCCCAGCGCGCCGGCCACCGCACCGGCCGCCGACGACGCCGATGCGAAGAAACGCGCGATCATCGCCGCTGCGCTCGAACGAGCACGCAAGAAGAAGGAAGAACTCTCCGGGCAGGGTGCCGGGCCGAAGAACACCGAAGGCGTGAGCGCAGCCGTCCAGGCGCAGATCGACGCGGCCGAGGCCCGCCGCAAACGAGTCGCCGAACAGCAGGCGCAGCGCGACACCGAAGCCGCTGCGCCGGGCGGCAACGGCAACGACAGCGACGCAGGCAACGACGACCAAGGCGGCCCTTCCGCGCCGCCCGACCAGAACGCTCCATGAACGCCAGCAAACGACGCGCGATCTACGAAACGCTGCAGAGCCTCAATCCGCATCCGACCACCGAGCTCGAATACACGACGCCGTTCGAGCTGCTGATCGCCGTGATGCTGTCCGCGCAGGCGACCGACGTGTCGGTCAACAAGGCGATGCGAAAAATGTTTCCGGTCGCGAACACCCCGCGACAAATCGTCGCGCTTGGTGAGGAAGGCGTCACCGAGTACATCAAGACGATCGGTCTTTACCGCACCAAGGCGAAGAACGTGGTCGCGACGTGCCGGATCCTGCTCGACCAGTACGACGGCGAGGTGCCGGCCGATCGCGAAGCGCTCGAAAGCCTGCCGGGTGTCGGCCGCAAGACCGCGAACGTCGTGCTGAACACCGCATTCGGCCAGCCGACGATCGCGGTCGACACGCATATCTTCCGTGTCGCGAATCGCACGGGGCTCGCGCCTGGCAAGGACGTGCGGGCCGTCGAGGCCGCGCTCGAGAAGTTCACGCCGAAGGAATTCCTGCAGGACGCGCATCACTGGCTGATCCTGCACGGGCGCTATGTGTGCAAGGCCCGCAAGCCCGAATGCTGGCACTGCGCGATCGAGCCGCTGTGCGAATTCAGGCCGAAGACGCCGCCGCCCAACGAGTAAGCATCAGGCACGGCAGAAACGCGGCAGGCCTGTCCGACGGAGCCCGCCCCGCAGGCTCCGTTGTGGCACACATGCCCTTCCCCTCCCCGACTACGCGTTGGACGTCGCAGTGGCATCGTCGGCCGCCGCGCCGCCCGCGCGCACGAGCGCCAGCACCGCCGCGAGGATCGCGACGCCGCCCGCCCACTGCAGCGGCGACAGCGCTTCACCGAACAGCAGCGCCGCGAGCGCGACCGTCACGACCGGTTCGAGCGTCGACAGCATCGACGTGCGCGCGGCCCCGAGCCGCTCGAGCCCGGCAAAGAACGCGAGCATCGCCGCGACCGTCGACACGAGCGCAATGGCGAGCATCGACGCCCACCCGCCGGCCGTCACGGGCCAGCGCGGCGGCGCGCCGAACGCCGCGGTCCGCACGACGGCGATCGCCACCAGCGTCGCGGTCGCCGACACGCAGATGATCGCGGTGGTCGCGAGCGGATCGACGCCGCGCGTCGCCTTGGTACCGCCGACGATGTACAGCGAATAGATCACCGCAGCGGCCAGCGCGAGCGCGATCCCGAGCGGCTCGCCGTGCCCGCCGCCGACCATCAGCGCCGAGCCCGCGACGCACAGCACGAGCGCGACGGCCTTCGCGCGCGTGAGGCGCTCGCCGAGCCACCACGCGGCCAGCAGCGTGACGAAGGCCGGATACAGGTACAGCAGCAACGCCACGAGGCTCGCCTGCGCGTGCTGCAGCGCGCTGAAATAACAGAACGACTGCCCGACGTAGCCGAGCGCGCCCATCGCCACGAGCGGTGCGAGCGCGCGTCCGCGCGGCCAGGCGACGCCGCGATGCCGCGCGATCGCGGCGAGCACCGCACCGCCGATCGCGAAGCGCACGATCAGCAGCCCGAGCACGTCGACGCCGGCCGCATACGCGTAGCGGCCGAAGATCGCCATCGCGCCGAACGCGGCGGCGGACAGCGCGACGTAGAGCGTACCCTGCAGGGCGGAGGACGATGAGCGGGCGGTGGCGGTCATGACGAGACGGGCGGGAACGGCACGGTAACGGGAATCGTCGGAGTGTAGCGGCGCGACGGTCGCGAGCCTAGCCCGCGCTTACCCGTTCGCCGATCCGGCACGGGGTAGCCGCAGCCTCCCCCCGTCGCGCCAACCCGAACCGCCACAGGCCGCCTCCGGCACCGTCCGCCGACCCGGCGTACAATGCGCGACGCGGCATGACGCCGCCCGAATCACGACGTTCCCCCACCATGTTCAATCCAAGCCGCGACGAAGTGCGTCGCTTTTTCACCGAGACCTGGCGCAAGCAGCGCGCGGGCGAGATCCTGACGCCGCTGGAAGCGATAGCAGCCGACTGGATCGTCGAGCATCCCGAATACCACGCCGAACTCGACGATGCCGACGGCGCGGCCGCGCGCAACTACACGCCCGAGGAAGGTCGCACGAACCCGTTCCTGCACCTGTCGATGCACCTCGCGATCAGCGAGCAGCTGTCGATCGACCAGCCGCCCGGCATCCGCGCCGCGCACGACAAGCTGGCGGCGAAGCTCGACTCGACCCACGACGCGCAGCACGCGATCATGGAATGCCTCGGCGAGACGATCTGGGAAGCGCAGCGCACCAACACGCCGCCTGATACCGACGCGTACCTGCAGCGCATCCTGCGCCGCGCATCGCACGACTGAGCGCCGCGGACAAAAAAATACCCCGCCGAGGCGGGGTGTTTTTGCTGCGCGGGCCGGCTGGGCCCGTCGCGCTTACTTCTTGAATACGAGGTCGGT
Source organism: Burkholderia cepacia (assembly GCF_001039005.1). Classification (GTDB taxonomy): domain Bacteria; phylum Pseudomonadota; class Gammaproteobacteria; order Burkholderiales; family Burkholderiaceae; genus Burkholderia; species Burkholderia theae. The sequence goes on along the minus strand of NZ_LDWR01000045.1, from coordinate 84,222 downwards.
CTCTTTCAGCGATTCGATGTAGGACGCGATGTCCTTCATGTCGCTGACCGACAGGCTCTGCACCTGCGCCTGCATGATCGCGTTGTTGCGACCGAGCAGCGGGTTCGTCAGGCCCATCTGGTACTGGCGCATCGCCCACACGAGGTAGTCGGCATGCTGGCCGGCGAGGCGCGGATATTCGGCGTTGATCGGCTTGTTCATCTGCGCGCCGTGGCAGGCGGCGCAGTTGTGCGATTCGACCAGTTCCTTGCCCTTCGTGGCGTCCGCCGCGTGCGCGGTACCGATCGCGAGGCCGGCCGCCAGTGCAACCGCCGCCGTCTTGAATGCGTTGTTCATGAATGCTCCTGTCCCGCCGGCGAGATCGGCGGCGCGCGCTTACTTGTAGGGATTGTCCTTCGAGTCGGCCTTCTGGGCGGCGTAGTAGGCCGCCAGATCCGCGATGTCCTGATCCGTCAGCGAACCGGCGACCGCATTCATCGACGGGAAGTGACGATCCTTCTTGCGGTAGGCCTTCAGCGCGTTCTCGAGGTATTGCTGGTTCTGGCCGCCGAGGACGGGCACCCGGTAGACCTCCGGGTAAGCCGTGCGGTAGTCCTGGATGCCGTGGCAGCCGATGCACATGGCGACCTTGCTCGCCCCGTCCTTCGGGTTGCCGACCACACCGGCCGCCTGCGCGCTGCCCGCGAGCGCCACGAGCGCTGCGACAACGACGTGTTTGCCGACGAATTTGTTCATAGCTCTTGTAACCTAGCTTGAGGGGAAACTGGCGCCAAAGCGGCAACGGCCCGCGCCGTATTGCTTATCGGATCGCCACGCAGGCCAAAAAAAACGGCCAGATTGTACCGCGTCGGCGGGGAACGCGTCCATAAGACGCCCCGGTTCGCCCCGCCACAGCCCTGCAACGATACGCGGGCGCGGCCCAACCGGACAGCCCTTCTGACTTATACTGGGTTTTTTCCCGATGAAGAAGAGCGCCGCCATGCGTTTCGAAGGGTCCTCGCACTACGTCGCCACCGACGATCTGAAGCTCGCGGTCAATGCCGCGCTGACGCTGCAACGCCCGCTGCTGATCAAGGGCGAGCCCGGCACCGGCAAGACCATGCTCGCCGAGGAAGTGGCCGCCGCGCTCGACATGCCGCTGCTGCAGTGGCACATCAAGTCGACGACGAAGGCACAACAGGGCCTGTACGAATACGACGCCGTCTCGCGGCTGCGCGACTCGCAGCTCGGCGACGAGCGTGTGAAGGATATCTCGAATTACATCGTCAAGGGCGTGCTGTGGCAGGCATTCGATGCCGAGCACCCGAGCGTGCTGCTGATCGACGAGATCGACAAGGCCGACATCGAATTCCCGAACGACCTGCTGCGCGAGCTCGACCGGATGGAATTCCACGTGTACGAGACGCGCGAGACCGTGCGCGCGAAGCACCGCCCGCTCGTCATCATCACGTCGAACAACGAGAAGGAACTGCCCGACGCGTTCCTGCGCCGCTGCTTCTTCCACTACATCCAGTTCCCCGACCCGTCGACGATGCAGAAGATCGTCGCGGTCCACTTCCCGGACATCCGCGAGGAGCTGCTGCGCGCGGCGCTCGAGAGTTTCTTCGAATTGCGCGGCGTGTCGGGCCTGAAGAAGAAGCCGTCGACGTCCGAGCTGCTCGACTGGCTGAAGCTGCTGCTCGCCGAGAACATCCCGGCCGACGCGCTGCGCAGCGCGGACGCGAAGCAGATCGTGCCGCCGCTCGCGGGCGCGCTGCTGAAGAACGAGCAGGACCTGAGCCTGCTCGAACGGCTCGTCTACATGAACCGGCACAACCGGTAATCCTCCCCCACCCGCGAAGGCCCGGCCATGCTGCTCAATTTCTTCTACGCGCTGCGCGCAGCCAAGCTGCCCGTCTCGGTGAAGGAATATCTGACGCTGCTCGAATCGCTGAAGGCCGGGCTGATCTCGCCGTCGATCGACGCGTTCTACTTCCTCGCGCGGATGACGCTCGTCAAGGACGAGCAGTATTTCGACAAGTTCGACCAGGCGTTCGGCGCGTATTTCCACGGCGTGTCCGCGCTGCCGTCCGAAGCGTTCGACATTCCGCTCGACTGGCTCGAGAAGCGCCTCGAGCGCGAACTGTCGCCCGAGGAAAAGGCGCAGATCGAAGCGATGGGCGGGCTCGACAAGCTGATGGAGCGCTTGAAGGCACTGCTCGACGAGCAGAAGGAACGCCACGAAGGCGGCAACAAGTGGATCGGCACCGGCGGCACGTCGCCGTTCGGGCACGGCGGCTTCAACCCGGAAGGCGTGCGCATCGGCGGCCCGTCGAACGGCAACCGCACCGCGGTGAAGGTGTGGGAAGCACGCGCATACCGCGACTACGACGATTCCGTCGAGATCGGCACGCGCAACATCAAGGTCGCGCTGCGACGGCTGCGCCGCTTCGCGCGCGAAGGCGCCGCAGAGGAACTCGACCTGCCCGGCACGATCCGCAGCACGGCCGCGAACGCGGGCTGGCTCGACCTGCGGATGGTGCCCGAGCGCCACAACAACGTGAAGGTGCTGATGCTGCTCGACGTCGGCGGCTCGATGGACGACCACATCAAGCGCACCGAAGAGCTGTTCTCGGCCGCGAAGGCCGAATTCAAGCACCTGGAATTCTTCTACTTCCACAACTGCGTGTACGACCACCTGTGGAAGAACAACCGGCGCCGCCACTCGGAACGCACCGCGACGTGGGACGTGCTGCACAAGTTCACGCCCGACTACAAGCTGATCTTCGTCGGCGACGCGACGATGAGCCCGTACGAAGTGCTGCAGCCCGGCGGCTCGGTCGAATACAACAACCCGGAAGCCGGAGCCGTGTGGCTGCGCCGCCTCGCCGACCAGTTCCCCCATCATGCATGGCTGAACCCCGAGCCCGAGCGGCTATGGGAATACCGGCAGTCGGTCGCGGTCATCCGCGACCTGCTCGGCCATCGCATGTATCCGCTCACGCTCGCGGGCCTCGAATCCGCGATGCGCGCACTCAGCAAATAACGCAACCCACCAGCAGACACGAAGGCCGCGTCCGAGCGGCCTCCCCCCGGAGATAGCATGAACCCTTCGCCCACCGCGAGCGCTGGCCGCGCCGGCGGCCGCCGCTTTTTCACCGACACTTCCGTCTCCGCGCTCGTCGCCGGCTTCGTCGCGATGATGACCGGCTACACGAGCTCGCTCGTGCTGATGTTCCAGGCCGGCCGCGCCGCACACCTCACCGATGCGCAGATCTCGTCGTGGATCTGGGCGCTGTCGATCGGCATGGCGCTGACGACGATCGGCCTGTCGCTGCGCTTTCGCGCGCCCGTCGTCGTCGCATGGTCGACGCCCGGCGCCGCGCTGCTGATCGCGTCGCTGCCCGGCGTGCCCTACCCCGAGGCGATCGGCGCGTTCGTCGTGTGCGCGCTGCTCCTGACGGCCGTCGGCGTGAGCGGCCTGTTCGACACGCTGATGCGCAAGATCCCGGCCGGCATCGCCGCCGCGCTGCTCGCGGGCATCCTGTTCGAGATCGGCATCGAGATCTTCCGCGCCGCGCAGTTCCAGACCGCGCTCGTGCTCGCGATGTTCTTCACCTACCTGATCGTCAAGCGGCTCGCGCCGCGCTATGCGATCGTGACGACGCTGATCGTCGGCACGGCAGTGGCCGGTGGCCTCGGCCTGCTCGACTTCAGCCGGTTCCACATCGCGCTCGCGAAGCCCGTGTTCACGATGCCGGCATTCTCGATCGCGTCGATCGTCAGCATCGGCATTCCGCTGTTCGTCGTCGCGATGGCGTCGCAGAACGTGCCGGGCATCGCGGTGCTGCGCGCGGACGGCTATGCGACACCGTCGTCGCCGCTGATCGCGACGACCGGCCTCGCGTCGCTGCTGCTCGCGCCGTTCGGCTCGCACGGCGTGAACCTCGCGGCGATCACGGCCGCGATCTGCACCGGCCCCGAAGCGCACGAGGATCACGCGAAGCGCTACACAGCCGCCGTATGGTGCGGCACGTTCTACCTGGTCGCCGGCATCTTCGGCGCGACGATCGCCGCGCTGTTCGCGGCACTGCCGAAGGCGCTCGTCGTGTCGGTCGCCGCGCTCGCGCTGTTCGGCTCGATCATGAGCGGGCTCGCGAACGCGATGCAGGACGTGAAGCAGCGCGAAGCCGCGCTCGTCACGTTCATGGTCACCGCGTCGGGCCTCACGCTGCTGTCGATCGGCTCGGCGTTCTGGGGGCTCGTCGCGGGCATCGTCACGCAGGTCATCCTGAACGCGCGGCGTCCCGCGTGACGCGGCTCGCCGCCCGCCCGAGGTGGCCGGCGGGCACGCCAAAACGTGCCCGACACGAATCGGGCCTAAAATGATGGATCGAAAGCGGCGCCCGGCGCCGCTTCGCTTCGCCGCCGCGCTCGCGCGGCCCGTGAGAACCCGGCGCCCCGCGCCCTTCTTCCGAATCGCCATGACTACCGCACTCGACCAGCTGAAGCAGTACACGACCGTCGTCGCCGACACGGGCGACTTCCAGCAGCTTGCGCAATACAAGCCGCAGGACGCGACCACGAACCCGTCGCTGATCCTGAAGGCCGTCCAGAAGGATGCGTACAAGCCGATCCTCGAGAAAACCGTCCGCGATCATCGCAACGAAAGCACCGACTTCATCATCGACCGCCTGCTGATCGCGTTCGGCACCGAGATCCTGAAGCTGATCCCGGGCCGCGTGTCGACCGAGGTCGACGCGCGCCTGTCGTTCGACACGCAGCGCTCGATCGACAAGGGGCTCGAACTGATCAAGCTGTACGAAGCAGCCGGCATCGGCCGCGATCGCATCCTGATCAAGCTCGCGTCGACGTGGGAAGGCATCCGCGCGGCCGAGGTGCTGCAGAAGGAAGGGATCAAGTGCAACATGACCCTGCTTTTCTCGCTCGTGCAGGCCGCCGCGTGCGCGGAAGCCGGCGCGCAGCTGATCTCGCCGTTCGTCGGCCGCATCTACGACTGGTACAAGAAGCAGGCCGGCGCGGAATGGAATGAAGCGACGGACGGCGGCGCGAACGATCCGGGCGTGCAGTCGGTGCGCCGCATCTACGCGTACTACAAGACGTTCGGCTACCACACCGAAGTGATGGGCGCGAGCTTCCGCACGACCAGCCAGATCACCGAGCTGGCCGGCTGCGACCTGCTGACGATCAGTCCCGACTTGCTGCAGAAGCTGCAGGACAGCAACGAGACGGTCGCGCGCAAGCTGTCGCCGGAAGTAATGCAGGACAAGCCGTCCGAGCGCGTCGCAATCGACGAGGCCGCGTTCCGCTTCCAGTTGAACGACGACGCGATGGCCACCGAAAAGCTCGCCGAAGGCATTCGCGTGTTCGCCGCCGATGCGGTGAAGCTCGAGAAGCTGATCGACGGGCTGCGCTGAAGCGTGCCGCGCGTCAGCGGCTGTCAGCAGCACTGACAACAGCCGTCAGCAAGCGCGCCGCACACGGCCGCGAACGTCATGTTCGCGGCCGTTTTTATTTTTCACTCCATCGTCAATCTCGCGCACTACAATCCACGTCACGGGTGCGCCGGCCGCCTCACGACGTCCCCTTTCCCAGTCAATCTTGCACGACCCCGAACCCGCGCCGACGCGCGGGACCGGCCCATCACAGGAGACAACGATGCAAGTTCAACCGTACCTGACGTTCTACGGTCGCGCCGACGAAGCCCTTCAGTTCTACGAAAAGGCACTCGGTGCGAAGACGATGTTCAAGATGCACTTCAAGGATGCGCCGCCGAACCCCGAACACGCGATCACGCCCGAGATGGCCGACAAGGTGATGCATGCGAGCTTCACGATCGGCGACTCGATGATCATGTGCTCGGACGGCGACTGCAGCCAGCCGGGCGGCACGCACGCCGGTTATTCGCTGTCGCTGAACCCGGCGACGGTCGAGGAAGGCCAGAAGCTGTTCAATGCGCTCGCCGATGGCGGCGAAGTGACGATGCCGTTCGGCAAGACGTTCTGGGCGCTCGGCTTCGGGATGACGAAGGACCGTTTCGGCGTGCACTGGATGGTCAACGTCGAGGACCTGTCGCAACGCGAGGATCTCGCGAAGCGCGCGGAGCAGTAACGCGCACGCATGCCGCCCGGATCGTGCTGTCGCGACGATCCGGGCGGGCCCGCTACTTGCGCAGCACCTCCGCCAGCGCCTGTTCCAGCGTGCCGTTCGAGCGGCACGCGACACGCGCCCCCTTCTGCTTGCCGGCCGCGATCACGCCGGCCATGCCCGCGACGTCGATCGACACGCTCACACCTTGCGTCGCCTCGTCGATGCGCGTCACGACTTTCAGCGTGTGCGTCACGTTCGACGTCTGCTTCAGTTCGGAACAGTCCAGAAAGTTGCCCGCGTTCGGATAGTCGGCATACGCGGCGGCAACGAGCCCCGCGTCGCGATCGCTGACGCGCGCCGCAAGCTTGTGGTCCGCATAGAACTGCGCGACCGCCGCCCACACTTCGTCATACTTGCGATTGCCGATCACGATGCGCGATGCATCGTCGGCGCCGTGCGCACCGTCGGCCGTGTCGTGTTGCGCCGGCGGCGCATCGCGCGCCGCGTATCGCTGCCCGGGGCCGTACACCGAAATGCAGCCGGCCAGCGCCGCACACAGCACGGCGCCCGACAATATCGTTTTCATCGCGGCCCGCCGTCAACGGTAGTACATGTTCGCGCAGCCGGCGAGCAGGATCGGCGCAACGAGCGCCCACATCAACAGGACTCTCATGCCGCGCCTCATCGGTAGTACGCGTTCACGCAACCGGCGAGTGCGACGCAGCACATGCCGAGTACCAACAACCAAATCTTCATCATTGCATCCCTCATATAATCGAATCGTGTCGAGATCGAATCACCCGGCACAGGCCGGGCGGGACGCATTATTGGCAACCCGGCAGCGCGCCTCCCAATCGGTCTTTCACCGATTTTCGCCACGGCGCGGCCACCCTAGAATCACTTGAAGATGCGCGAAAACGGGTGCACCACCACACGGGGCTTTCGCGGCGCACCATGCAAAACGCCCGCGACTTGCGTCGCGGGCGTCGTGTCGAAACTGCAACAGAAACGGCGGCGATCAGCTCTCGACGACGTCGAGATAGTCCTCCGGACGCGTGCGATCCTCCGCATGCGCCATGCCCATCACGCGCACCAGCACGCTCACCACCACCGACACCACCAGGTTCACGATCAGCGACCACACGGCCGCGTAGCCGGGAATCGCGAGGCCGAACAGGTGGATCGTGAAGATCGAGCTCGCGAGCTTCAACGAGATCGCCATCCACGTGCCGCACACGATGCCGGCCGCCCAGCCGACCAGCAGGCCGCGATGGTCGAGCACGCGCGTGTACAGGCCGAGCACGATCGCGGGCAGCGTCTGGATGATCCAGATCCCGCCGAGCAGCTGCAGCTGGATCGCGTAGGTCAGCGGCAGCCCGAGGATGAACGCGACCGCGCCGACCTTGACGATCAGCGACACGAGCTTCGCGACGTGCGTCTCCTGCTCGTGCGACATGTTGCGGTTCACGAACTCGCGGTGGATGTTGCGCGTGTACAGGTTCGCGGCCGCGATCGACATGATTGCCGCCGGCACCAGCGCGCCGATGCCGATCGCCGCGAACGCGACGCCGACGAACCACGACGGGAAATACTCGAGGAACAGCGCGGGCACCGCGAAGTTCGGACCGAACGCCTTGAAGTACGGCGCGTACTGCGGCATGTCCTTCACGCCGGACGCGAGCGCCATGTAGCCGAGCAGCGCCAGCAGGCCGAGCACGAACGAGTACGCGGGCAGCATCGCCATGTTGCGGCGGATCGAGTTGCCCGACGACGACGACAGGATCGCCGTGACCGAGTGCGGATACAGGAACAGTGCGAGTGCCGAGCCGATCGCGAGTGTCGCGTACGCGCTGTAGCCGTTCAGACTCATCGCGTCCGGCGCCTTCAGCAGCAGCTTCGCGGGCGGCACGCTCGCGAAGATGTGGCCGAAGCCGCCGAGCTTCGCGGGGATCACGACGACCGCCGCGGCGATCGTGATGTAGATCAGGACATCCTTCACGATCGCGATCATCGCGGGCGCGCGCAGCCCCGACGTGTACGTGTACGCGGCGAGAATCGCGAATGCGATGATCAGCGGCAGGTCCCCGACGAAACCGGTCGTGTCGAATCCGAGCGCGCCGATCACCACTTCGATGCCGACGAGCTGCAGCGCGATGTACGGCATCGTCGCGAGGATGCCCGTCACCGCGATCGCGAGCGCGAGCATCCGGCTGCCGTAGCGTGCGTTGACGAAGTCGGCGGCCGTCACGTAGCCGTGCCGCTTCGCGATGCTCCACAGCTTCGGGAACACGACGAACGCGAACGGATAGATCAGGATCGTGTACGGCAGCGCGAAGAAGCCCATCGCGCCGGCGCCGAATACGAGCGCGGGCACCGCGACGAACGTGTACGCCGTGTAGAGGTCGCCGCCGAGCAGGAACCACGTGACGATCGTGCCGAAGCGGCGTCCGCCGAGGCCCCATTCGTCGAGATGGGCGAGATCGCCGCGACGCCAGTTCGCGGCCAGGAAACCGATGATCGTGACACCGATGAACAGCAGGACGAAGACGAAGGTGGCGCCGAGATTCATTGCGCACCTCCTTGCGAACCGCTCGCCTTCCACGCGTTCTTGGTCTTGAAATACACGAACGCGGTAATCACCGCGCTAATGAAGACCCAAAGCAACTGGTACCAGTAGAAAAACGGAAAACCCAACCATTGCGGTTCGATCTTGCTGTACGACGGCACCCAGACCATCGCGATCAGCGGCAGTACCAGCAGCCAGAGCCAGCGCTTGGCGGCCCGGTTGGCGTCGGCATCGTGAGCCATGACGTCTCCTCATCTTTCCCGGTTATCGATCTTGTTGAGCGGGTACGGCGGCGAGAGGAGCGGCAAAACGGGTAAGCTGCGGCCCCCCTGGCTTCGCGCCAGTATAGGAGCCGCGGGCACGCGGTCAAGCGGGGGCGAACCCGAGGTGATCCGCCCCTTGTCACGCGGTTGCACCGGCATGTCGCCGGTGCATGAAGCGTCAGATCGCGAACGCGGTGTCGCGTGCGCCCGTCGTTTCTTTCAAAGCTTTCACCCACTTGCGCGCGGGCAGCTTCAGCGTGTCCTCGATCAGCTTCGCGCGCGCGTCGAGCTGCGCGAACGGCACGTCGAGCGCGGGGCCCGAGAACGCGATCGCGATCCGGTTGCCGTCGTGCACTTCGGGCAGCGCGATCACGCGGTGATCGAACGCCGCGTTCAGGTGTTTCATGTTGCGCACGAAGCTCGGATGATCGCCGAACAGGTTGATCGTCGCGATGCCCGCATCGGCGAGGCAGCCGCGCACCGCGCGGTAGAACGCGACACTGTCGAGCACGGGGCCGCGCGCGGTCGCATCGTACAGGTCGACCTGGATCGCGCCCGTCGTGCCGCGGTTGGCCGGGTCGTTGACGAAATCCCACGCGTCGGCTTCGTGCACGGCGAGGCGCGCGTCGTCGGGCGGCAGCGCGAACATCGTGCGCGCGGCAACGATCACGGCCGGGTTCAGCTCGACGGCCTCGACCTTCGCGTGCGGCAGGAAGCGGTGCGAGAACTTGGTCAGCGCGCCGGTGCCGAGCCCGAGCTGGACGATCCGCTCGGGCGTTTCGAGGAACAGCAGCCACGCCATCATCTGCTGCGCGTATTCGAGCTCGATATGCAGCGGCTTCGAGATCCGCATCGCGCCCTGCACCCATTCGGTACCGAAGTGCAGGAAGCGCACGCCGCCCTCTTCGGAGAACGTGACGGGCGCGAAGCGCGGCTTGCGCGGTGCCTCGAGCACCGGCACGTCGTCGTGTTCGTCGATTTCCGGGCGGCGCTTCACGCGCGGCGGGTGGAGTTTTTCGGAGCCGTTGTAGGCGGACGCCTTGCCATTCTTGAACGCACGTGCCTCGGCGGACGCGCGCTTGATCAGTCGGGTCATGATTGAATCTCGCTGGGTGATGCTGGATGAGCGGACGAGAGGATAGCATTGGTGGGGGGTGGCGACTGTTGGAGGCAGATTCACCGTTGCGCCGCGTTGATCGGTCAGCGTGCAACCACGGTCGGCGTGGACGATAATGCATCGCAACCGTGTTGGAGGACGTTGCCTGATGAAGACCGCCACCTTTCCATCCGTTCAGGTCGAGCCGGAACTGCTTGCCGCGGCCGAACACGCCCTGTGTGACGGCGAAACGCTGTCGAGCTTCGTCGAGCAATCAATCCGTGAAAGCATCGAGCGTCGTCGGCTTCAAAGCGAATTCATTGCGCGCGGCATTGCATCCCGCGACAAGGCGACGCGCACGGACCAGTACGTTGCCTCGTCCGACGTGCTCGCACGACTGCAACGCCGGCTCGATGCGATGCGTGTTCGCCAGCGGCAAGCTCGCTGACCGAACGGTCCGCGTCACAACCGTCAGACGACGAGGAATCACATGGCCTCGAACGACAAGAAGATCTGGTTCCCGGCGAAACGCTACGGTTGGGGCTGGGGTTTACCGGTCGCGTGGCAGGGTTGGATCGTACTGCTGCTGTTCGTGATCGGAGTCGTCGCGAGCGCGTGGCTGCTGCCGCCGCACAAGTCACCGTTCGCGTACGGCGCGTGCATTGTGGTGTTGATCGCGCTGCTGACTGTCGTGTGCTGGATCAAGGGCGAGAAGCCCGGGTGGAGATGGGGCAAGGATGATTGAGCGACGGGAGCGATGCCCCCTCCCCGGCGCTCATGCCGGCATCAGGAACGAATCCCCCGCCACTGCACCAGCTTCTGCTCGAACGACAGCATCGCATTCGCCGGGCTCGACGAGGGCAGCACGAGCGTTTCATACCCCGCCCTGCCGATCACGTCGGCAAACCGCCCTGCCGTCTTGCCGTTGAAACACACGCGCTTCAGCAACGGCGCATGTTCCCTCAACGAATCGAAATCGTTCGGCTCCGCGTTGCGGATCGCCGAATCGAGGCTGCCCTCGCGATGGCACGCGGCGAGCACATCCCAGATACCGATCCCGTGCGTCAGCACGCGCTCGAGCCGTGCGTCGTACGCCAGTTCGTGCAACCCGTGCTCGCCGAGCACCGTGCCGAGCAGCCGCCAGAACTGGTTGCGCGGATGCGCGTAATACTGCGCGGCAACAAGCGACGCCTCGCCCGGAAAGCTGCCGAGGATCATCGTATGCGTATTCGGCCCGACCACCGGCCCGAAACCCTGCAGCATCACGCGTCTCCGCCCGGACTACCCGAACGCGCCCCGTCGCCGTGCGCGTCGAGATGACGCCACAGCGCCGGCAGCATGCACTCGGTGACCATCAGCGGTTTGCCGTGACGCTGGAACACCGAGCGCCGCGCCACGAACGCATGCGGCGCTCGCACGCCCTGCAGCGCATGAGTCGCGAGCGTATACAGCGGATGGCCGGCGATCACGCGCCGGCTGACGAGCGCCGAGCGCTCGACCTGCGGATCGCTGTACAGCAGCTCCGCCAGCGGCCGCGTGCGCAGCCGCCGCATCGCCTGCCACACGCCCTTGCTGGCGGCGAGCGGCGCGATGCTGTGCGCGGCGACGTACGGCGTACCGTCGACCGACAGGATCACCTCGCGCACCCACATCGGTGCGCGCGGCGCACTGGCGACCGCATCGGGCTCGTCGAACCACGGGCAGTCGACGGCCTCCCGCGTCACGCGCACATTCACGCGGCCGAGCCGCGCGAGATGCGCGGTCAGCGATCCGCCGCGCGTCAGCCAGTCACGCTGGTCGAGCGTGCAGCCAGGCCGCGGCGTCTCGCGCCAGCCGGCCTGCCCGCCGTCGAATCGCATGCGTGCGTTCACGCGGCGCGCGACAGCAGCAGCGCGTTGGTCCGCTTCACGAAGCTCGCCGGATCGTCGAGCATGCCGCCCTCGGCCAGCAGCGCCTGATCGAACAGCAGATGGCACCAGTCGCCGAAATCGGCGCTGTCGGCCTTCAACTGCTTCACGAGCGCGTGCTCGGGATTGATCTCGAGGATCGGCTGCATCGCCGGCGCGTTCTGGCCGGCCGCCTTCAGCATCCGCTGCAGGTAGCCGCTCATGTCGTTGTCGTCCGCGACGAGGCACGACGGCGAATCGGTCAGGCGGAACGTGACACGCACTTCCTTCACCCTGTCGCCGAGCGCTTCCTTCATCTTGTCGACAACCGGCTTGATCGCCTCGCCTGCTTGTTCCTGCGCCTTCTTCTCTTCGTCGTTCAGCTCGCCGAGATCGAGGTCGCCGCGCGCCACGCTCGCGAGCGGCTTGCCGTCGAATTCCTGCAGGAACGACAGCATCCATTCGTCGACGCGGTCGGTCAGCAGCAGCACCTCGACGCCCTTCTTGCGGAACACCTCGAGATGCGGGCTGTTCTTCGCGGCCTGCCATGCGTCGGCCGTCACGTAGTAGATCTTGCTCTGCTCGGGCTTCATGCGCGACACGTAGTCGGCAAGCGACACGTCCTGCGCGTCGGTATCGCCGTGCGTCGACGCGAAGCGCAGCAGCTTCGCGATGCGCTCGCGGTTCGCGTGATCCTCGCCGAGGCCTTCCTTCAGCACCTGGCCGAACGCGCCCCAGAACGTCTTGTACTTCTCCTTGCCGGCATCCTCTTCCGCGTTTGCGAGCTCTTCGAGCATCGACAGCGCGCGCTTCGTCACGCCTTCGCGGATCGCCTTCACGTCACGGCTTTCCTGCAGGATCTCGCGCGACACGTTCAGCGGCAGGTCGGCCGAATCGACGACCCCCTTCACGAAGCGCAGGTATTGCGGCAGCAGCTGCTCGGCGTCGTCCATGATGAACACGCGCTTCACGTACAACTTCAGGCCGCCGCGATAGTCGCGGTTCCACATGTCGAACGGCGCATGCGACGGCACGAACAGCAGTTGCGTGTATTCGCTGCGGCCCTCGACGCGGTTGTGCGTCCACGTGAGCGGATCCTGGTGGTCGTGCGCGATGTGCTGGTAGAACTGCGTGTACTGCTCGTCGGTGACGTCGCTCTTCGAACGCGTCCACAGCGCGCTCGCCTGGTTGACGGTCTCGTCCTCGTCCTTCAGGACCATCTCTCCCTTTTCCTGATCCCACTCTTCCTTCTGCATCAGGATCGGCAGCGCGATGTGATCGGAGTACTTCTGGACGATCGACTGCAGGCGGTGCGACGACAGCAGCTCGTCCTCGCCTTCGCGCAGGTGCAGCGTGATCGTCGTGCCGCGCTGCGCGCGCTCGATCGCGTCGATCGTGAAATCGCCCTCGCCCGCGCTTTCCCAGCGCACGGCTTCGTTCGCCGGCAGGCCCGCGCGGCGCGTCTCGACGGTGATCTTGTCCGCGACGATGAAGCCCGAGTAGAAGCCGACGCCGAACTGGCCGATCAGCGCCGCATCCTTCTGCTGGTCGCCGGACAGCTTCGTGAAGAATTCCTTGGTGCCCGAACGCGCGATCGTGCCGAGGTTCGCGATCGCCTCATCACGGCTCATGCCGATGCCGTTGTCGTCGATCGTGATCGTGCGCGCGGCCTTGTCGTAGCCGATGCGGATGCGCAGGTTCGGATCGTTCTCGTACAGCGCGTTGTCCGCGAGCCCCTCGAAGCGCAGCTTGTCGGCCGCGTCGGACGCGTTCGACACCAGTTCGCGCAGGAAGATTTCCTTGTTGCTGTAGAGCGAATGAATCATCAGGTGGAGGAGTTGCTTGACCTCTGCCTGAAAGCTCATCGTTTCGTGTGCCATGGATGCTGTTTCCTCTTACTTGAACTTGAATGGTATGGCGCAGGCGCCCGGCGCGTGATGCCGGCCGGCCCGGGACGGACGACCGCCTGGCGCAAGCGGTTTGCGCGCGTATCTGGGGACCGCGCGCGCGATTTCAAGGGCCGGCGTGCCGCGCAACCTCACGACGCGCGCCGCACGGCCGAGTCGATATAGCGCGCGAGAAACCCCGGCAGCGCCGGATCGCCGCAGTTCGCGACATTGAAGCGCGTCCACGTCGACGACGACTGCTGCGGCGAAAACAGGCTGCCGGGCGTCAGCAGGAACCCCTGTTCGTGCGCGGCGGCGGCGAGCGCGTCCGAATCGACACCGGTGTCGGCCCACAGGAACATCCCGGCCGCCGGCATCGTGAACAGCCCGAGCCCTGTGCGCTCGAGCATCCGCGCGGTCTTGTCGCGCACGCCGTCGAGCCGCGCGCGCAGCCGCTCGACGTGGCGCCGGTAATGCCCTTCGGTCAGGATCTTGTAAAGGACGCGCTCGTTGAGCTCGGGCGTCGTCATCCCGACCAGCATCTTCTGGTCGGTGATCGCCTTCGCGATCTCCGGCGCGCACGCGACGTAGCCGACCCGCAGGTTCGCGGCGAGCGTCTTCGAATAGCTGCCGAGGTAGATCACGCGCTTCAACTGGTCGAGGCTCGCGAGGCGCGTGGCCGGATAGCTCGGCGGGCACAGGTCGCCGTACACGTCGTCCTCGACGACGAGGAAGTCGTACGCCTCCGCGAGCTTCAGGATCCGGAACGCCTGCGCGGCCGACAGCGACGTGCCGGTCGGGTTCTGCAGCACCGAGTTGATCACGAGCATCTTCGGCCGCCACATCTGCACGAGCGTCTCGAGCGCGTCGAGATCGGGGCCGTCGGGCGTATAAGGCATCCCGATGAGCTGCGCGCCCTGCGACGCGAAGCGGCCGAACATCTGGAACCAGGCCGGATCGCCGACGATCACCGCGTCGCCGGGCCGCACGTAGATCCGCGAGATCAGGTCGATTGCCTGCGTGATCCCCGATACCAGCACGAGCTGGTCGGGCGTGGCGCCGATCTCGACCTCGGCCAGGCGCGTCTGCAGCTGCTGGCGCAGCGGCAGGAAGCCCTGCGCGGTGCCGAAGCCGAGCATCTGCGCGCCGGACTGGCGCCCGAGCGCGCGCAGCGCACCGGTGATCAGCTCGCCGTCGAGCCAGCGGCCCGGCAGGTAGCCGAGACCGGGCCCCTTTTCCGGGCTGACGGTGTGCAGCATGTTGCGCAGCAGCCAGACGACGTCGATCGTGTTGTGCACGGGCGCGGCCTCGGCCACGCGCGCCACCTTGTCGGTCGGCTGCGGGCCGGCCGTGCGCTCGCGCACGTAGAAGCCCGACCCGCGCCGCGAGTCGAGGTAACCCTGCGCGACGAGGCGCTCGTACGCCTCGACGACGGTGAAGCGCGACACGCTCTTGTCGAGCGCGAGCTTGCGGATCGACGGCATCCGCATGCCGGGACGGAACACGCGTTCGTCGATGCGCCGCCGTGCCCACTGGACAAGCTGGTCGACGAGCGTAAGCGTGGCCGTGTCGTGCGGCACGGGAATCTGGGCGAGTGGAACGGTGGACATGGGCGGCAGCTCCAACTGTACCGAAGGCTATCGCGCCGATTGTACCGTTACTGTGCCGGTATCGCCGATTACAGTTGACCGGAATGGCGACCGTGCGGCCGCCGTTCCGGCCCCGCCGCACCTGGCGCCGCGCCGGTCGGCCTGCGTCGCGGTTCGGGCGCCGGCCGGTCCGGCAACCGCCCGGCGCATCGCCTGCCTACCATGACACTTTCGCTTCCCGACCGACGTTCATGCCAGCCCGCTCCCTGACACTCGACCATCTCGTGATCGTCGCACGCACGCTCGACGACGGCGTGCGCCATGTCGCCGACGCGCTCGGCATCGAACCGGCCGGCGGCGGCCGGCACCCGCTGATGCGGACCCACAATGCACTGTTCGGCGCGTGGGGCGGGCTCTATCTGGAAGTGATCGCGATCGACCCCGATGCACCCGGCCCGGAAGATACCGATACGCCGCCGCGCGCGCGGCTGTTCGGGCTCGACGATCCGGCGATGCACGCGCGGCTCGCGCGGGGCCCGTTTCTCGCGCACTGGGTCGCGCGCGTCGACCGCCCGCGCCAGCTCGCGCTGTGGCAGCGCCAGTACCCGTCCCGCATCCCGCCCGTCGTCCCGATGCGGCGCGGCGAGCTGACCTGGGGCCTCACGGTGCCCGACGACGGCGCGTTCCCCGCGTGGCAGGGTTCGGGCGACGGCCTCGTACCGTCGCTGATCCAGTGGGACAGCCCGCGCCACCCGGCCGAATCGCTGCCGCACGACGGCGTCGCGCTGAAGTCGCTCAAGGGCACCCACCCGCGTGCGGACGCGATCCGCGAGCAGCTCGACTGGCTCGGCGCCGCGCATCTGCTCGACCTGGAAACCGGCGACAGCCCGCCCGCGCTGGTCGCCGAATTCGATACCCCGCAGGGCGCGCGCACGCTGCGCTGAACGCCCCTCGATTACAACCACCCTGCAAGACGGAGACACCCACGACATGAATTCGCGCGAAACCCGGGGCATGCTGCTCGGCCTGATCGGCGTGATGATCTTCAGCCTGACGCTGCCGATGACGCGTATCGTCGTGTCCGAACTCAATCCGCTGCTCAACGGGCTCGGCCGCGCGCTCGCCGCCTCGGTGCCGGCCGGGCTGCTGCTGTGGTGGCGCCGCGAGGCGCTGCCGACCCGCGCGCAACTGAAAAGCCTCGCGATCACGTCGGCCGGCGTGATCATCGCGTATCCGGTGTTCTCCGCATGGGCGATGAAATCGGTGCCCGCGTCGCACGGCGCGGTCGTCAACGGGCTGCAGCCGCTGTTCGTCGCGCTGTACGCCGCCTGGCTGTCGCACGAGCGGCCGTCGAAGGCATTCTGGGCCAGCGCGGTGGCGGGCAGCGCGCTCGTGATCGCGTTCGCGCTGCGCGACGGCGGCGGCACCGTGCAGGCGGGCGATGCGCTGATGCTCGTCGCGGTCGGCATCGGCGCGCTCGGTTATGCGGAAGGCGCGCGCCTCGCGCGCCAGATCGGCGGCTGGCAGGTGATCTGCTGGGCGCTCGTCGTGTCCGCGCCGTTCCTCGTGCTGCCGGTCGCCTGGCTCGCGTGGATGCAGCATGCCGCGCATCCGGGCCCGCTCGCGCTGCGCACGTGGCTCGCGTTCGGCTACGTGACCCTCTTTTCGCAATTCATCGGCTTTTTCGCGTGGTATGCGGGGCTCGCCATGGGCGGCATCGCGCGCGTCGGCCAGGTGCAGCTGCTGCAGATTTTCTTCACGATCGCATTTTCCGCGCTGCTGTTCGGCGAAACGGTGACGTCGACGACGTGGCTGTTCGCGGCCGCCGTGATCGCCACCGTGGTGCTCGGGCGCCGCTCGGCGGTCGCCACCGCCGCGCGACCGGCTCGCGCCGGCTGAACAGGTGCGCCATAATGGCTGTTTTGCCTGATCGGTTTTGCCCACCCGGCCGCGAAGGCTCGCCCGCGCTCGCGCTCGCCCACCCGGCAGCGTCGAGACGATCGGCCCGAACGACCTTTCTTGACTGACCACGATATCCGAACGAGGAGACTATGAATCCGAGCGACCTGCATCCGCCGCACTGGCAACTTTCCGAACGCGCCCGCAAGCTGACGAGCTCTGCGATCCGCGAGATCCTGAAGGTCACGGAGCGCCCCGAGGTCATCTCGTTCGCCGGCGGCCTGCCCGCTCCCGCGACGTTCCCGGCCGAGCGCATGCGCGCCGCCGCCGACCGCGTGCTGCGCGACGCGCCGGCCGCCGCGCTCCAGTACAGCGCGACCGAAGGCTACCTGCCGCTGCGCGAATGGATCGCCGAGCGCTACAGCGTGCGCGTGTCGCAGGTGCTGATCACGACCGGCTCGCAGCAGGCGCTCGACCTGCTCGGCAAGGCGCTCGTCGATCCGGGCAGCCCGATCCTCGTCGAAACCCCGACCTACCTCGGCGCGCTGCAATCGTTCTCGCTGTACGAGCCGCGCTACGTGCAGGTGCCGACCGACGAGCAAGGCCTGCTGCCGGAAGGCCTCACGCCCGAACTCACGCAAGGCGCGCGCCTGCTGTACGCGCAGCCGAACTTCCAGAACCCGACCGGCCGCCGCCTGCCCGTCGAGCGCCGCCGCGCGCTCGCCGCGTTCGCGCAGACGAGCCCGTTCCCGGTGCTGGAAGACGATCCGTACGGCGCGCTGAACTACCGCGGCGAGCCGCTGCCGACGATGCTGTCGATGGCGCCCGACCACGTCGTGCACCTCGGCACGTTCTCGAAGGTGCTCGCGCCGGGCCTGCGGATCGGCTACATCATTGCGCCCGAGGAACTCCACTTCAAGCTCGTGCAGGCCAAGCAGGCCACCGACCTGCACACGCCGACGCTCACGCAGCGCATCGCGCACGAAGTGATCAAGGACGGTTTCCTCGACGAGCACATCCCGACGATCCGCGAGCTGTACAGCGCGCAATGCGACGCGATGCTCGCCTCGCTCGCGCGCCACATGCCGGAAGGCGTCACGTGGAACCGCCCGGAAGGCGGGATGTTCATCTGGGTGAACCTGCCCGCGCAGATCGACAGCATGACGCTGCTCGCCGCGGCCGTCGACAACCACGTCGCCTTCGTGCCGGGCGCGCCGTTCTTCGCGGACGACGCGCAGCAGAACACGCTGCGCCTGTCGTTCGTGACGGTGCCGCCCGAGAAGATCGAGGAAGGTGTCGCGCGGCTCGGCAAGCTGCTGCGCGAACGCCTCTGATCCCCTTTTTCCTGTCACGACTCTCTACGAGGAATCGAACGCATGGCTAACGTCTACGACAAACTGAAGTCGCTCGGCATCGAGCTCCCGACCGCCGGCGCACCGGCCGCCGCCTACGTGATGAGCGCGCAAAGCGGCAACACGGTCTACCTGTCGGGCCACATCGCGAAGAAGGACGGCAAGGTCTGGGCCGGCAAGCTCGGCGCGGATCTGCAGACGGAAGACGGCAAGGCGGCCGCACGCTCGATCGCGATCGACCTGCTCGCGACGCTGCACGCGCACACGGGCGACCTGAACAAGGTCACGCGCATCGTCAAGCTGATGAGCCTCGTCAACTCGACGCTCGACTTCACCGAACAGCACGTCGTGACGAACGGCGCGTCGGAACTGATCGCCGAAGTGTTCGGCGACGCGGGCAAGCACGCGCGTTCGGCCTTCGGCGTCGCGCAGATCCCGCTCGGCGCGTGCGTCGAGATCGAGCTGATCGCCGAAGTCGCGTAACAGGCGCAGCGCGATGCCCGACCGTCTCGTCCGCTTCAAGCAGGTCGACGTGTTCACATCGGTGCCGTTCAAGGGCAACCCGCTCGCCGTGATCTTCGACGCCGATTCGCTCGGCGACGACGACATGCTCGAGATCGCCCGCTGGACCAACCTGTCGGAAACGACGTTCGTCTGCACGCCGACCGATCCGGAAGCCGACTATCGCGTCCGGATCTTCACGCCGTGCGGCGAACTGCCGTTCGCCGGCCACCCGACGCTCGGCACCGCGCACGCGTTCCTGGAAAGCGGCGCCCGGCCGCGCACGCCGGGCCGGCTGATCCAGCAATGCGGGGTCGGACGGGTCGCGCTGCGCGAGCAGGCCGACGGCTGGGCGTTCGCCGCGCCGCCGGCCCGCGTCACGCCGCTCGACCGTTCGGACTACGCGGCGCTGGCCGCCGCGCTGCGCAGCGACGCGATCGATCTGGATGCCGAGCCGTGCGCGGTCGACAACGGCGCGCCGTGGCTCGTCGTGCGGCTGACGTCGGCCGACGCCTGTATCGGCCTGACGCCCGATCCGGCCGCGCTGGAGGCGATCACGCACCGCTACGGTACGGACGGCCTCGCGGCCTACGCGCCGCATGCCGCAGGCGGCCCCGCGACGTTCGAAATCCGCTGCCTGATGACGGGCGGCAACTTCGGCGTCGGCGAGGACCCCGTCACAGGCAGCGCGAACGCCGCGCTGGCCGGGCTGCTGACGCGCCAGGCGCGCCGCCCCGGCCAGTCTTACACGGCCCGCCAGGGCACGGCGATCGGCCGCGACGGCCGCATCTTCGTCAGCTACGACGAAGACGGCACGACCTGGATCGGCGGCCACGCCGTCACGGTCGTCGACGGCACTTTCCGGTCACCCGTCTGACATTTCGCGATGTGCGATGGCGCCGGCCCGTCCGGCGCCCCTACGATTCGCCCAACTATCGCAAAAACCTTCCAGCCAGTAATATCGGGCCTAATCCGTCGTTTCGGAGGTCTGTCGCTGGTTGCGCATCCCGCGAACGAACAGACGCCGGGGCGACTCCAACCATAGCCCGCCATCCCGAAGGATGGCGTACGCGAGCAGGACGCCACCCTCTTCGATGAGCTCCGCCCGGTCCAACCACACGCCGCCGACCCGGCCGCTACGCGCGCCGCGCAAATCGCGCCGGCGTGCGCTGTTCGCGATCCCGCTGCTCGGGATGCTGGCGCTCGCGCTGCTGTGGGCCGTGATCATCGCGCGCCTGTCGGTGGAGAAGGACAGCGCGTACAAGGAGGCCGCGGCGTCCGCGGCAATCCTGTCCTCCGCGCTCGAGCAGCATACGGTCAAGGCGATCCACCAGGTCGACCAGATCACCCGCTTCGTCAAGTTCGAGTTCGAGAAGTCGCCCGCGCGCTTCAACCTCGCGAGCGCCGTCGAAAAAGGCGTCGTACCGAGCGACACGCTGATCCAGGTGTCGCTCGTCAACGCGAAGGGCATCCTGTTCGCGAACACCGCCGAACTCCATCCGCAGCCGATCAACCTGTCCGATCGCGAGCACTTCAAGGTTCACCTCGCGAACAACGACGACCGCCTCTTCATCAGCAAGCCCGTGCTCGGCCGCGTCTCGAGCCACTGGACGCTGCAGATGACACGGCGCCTGAACAACCCGGACGGCAGCTTCGCGGGCATCGTCGTCGTGTCGGAAGACCCGAGCTACTTCACGAACGACTTCTACAACAACGCGGCGATCGGCAAGGAAGGCGTGATCGCGGTCGTGTCCGACACGGGCACGGTGCTCGCGCGGCGCACGGGCTCGGTCAGCAACGCGCCGGGCGCGTTTTCGGCCTCGGGTGTTTACCCGATCGCCGAGCGCGTGACGGGCACGATCATCGACCCGATCGACGGCGTGACGCGCATCGTGTCGTACCGCCACCTCGACGGCTACCCGCTCGCGGTGATGGTCGGGCTGTCGCAAACGGAAGAGTTCGCGGACTACTACCACACGCGCAACGTCTACCTGCTGATGACGAGCTTCATCACGCTCGCGATGCTCGCGTTCTTCGGCGTCGCGACGGGCCTGATCGGCAAGCTGCTCGGCCGCGAGCGCGAGATGACGCAGCTCGCGGAATACGACCTGCTCACCGGCCTCGCGAACCGCTATGCGACGCTGCGCGGGCTGCGCAACGACGTGTCGATGCCCACGAGCCTGTCGCGGCTCGGCCTGCTGTTCATCGACCTCGACAACTTCAAGACCGTCAACGACACGCTCGGCCACAACGCCGGCGACATCGTGCTGCAGATGACCGCGTCGCGCCTGTCCGATGCGGTCGGCGACGAAGGCTCGCTCGCGCGCATCGGCGGCGACGAGTTCGTCGTCGTGATGAAGGGCGACGACGTCGAGCGGCGCGCGGTGCGGCTCGCGGAAGCGATCATCCGGATGTTCGGCGAACCCTTCGACGTGCGCGGCAGTTCGTTCGTGCTGCATGCGAGCATCGGCATCGCGCTGCACAGCGTGGCGAACGAAAGCGAAATCGACCTGCTGAAGAAGGCCGACCTCGCGATGTACAGCGCGAAGGACGCCGGCAAGAACTGCTACCAGTTCTATGCGCCGCACCTGTCGCACCGTGCCGACCACCTGATGCGCTGGGAACAGCAATTGCGCGTCGCGCTCGCCGAGGGGCAGCTGTTCCTCGCGTACCAGCCGAAGATCGACCTCACGCACCGCTACATCACCGGCTTCGAGGCGCTCGCGCGCTGGGATCACCCCGAGCACGGGATCATCTCCGCGAACGAATTCATTTCGATCGCCGAATCGACGGGCCTGATCGTGCCGATCGGCGACTTCGTGATCCGCACCGCGTGCGAGCAGATCGCACGCTGGCGCGACGACGGCCACGACACGCTGACGCTCGCGGTCAACATCTCGCCCGTGCAGTTCTGGCGCGGCGACCTGATCGAGACGATCTCGCGCACGCTGCAGGAAACCGGCATCGACGCGAACCGGCTCGAACTCGAGATCACCGAAACCGCGATGATGGAATACCCGGAACTCGTGTCCGAGAAGATCGTCGCGCTGAAGAAGCTCGGCATCCGGATCGCGCTCGACGATTTCGGCACCGGCTATTCGTCGCTGTCGTACCTGCACCGCTTCTCCGTCGACACGCTGAAGGTGGACCGCTCGTTCGTGCAGGCGATCCCGAACGATCGCAGCGTGTGCGTGATGGTGTCGTCGATCGTGCATCTCGCGCGCTCGCTCGGACTGACCGTCGTCGTCGAAGGCACGGAAACGGAAGAGCAGATCACGTGGCTGTCCGCGCTCGGCGAGATCGAGGCGCAGGGCTTCCTGTTCTCGCGCCCGGTGCCGGCCGACGCGATTCCCGCGCTGATCGCGCGCTTCGGCGTGCGCGGCGACCATCCGAACGTCATCGCGCATCGCGCCACCGGCAGCACCGGCGCCTGAGCGCATCGCGGCCATGATGCGCGTTGCGCGCCGCCGCAATTGTTTCGTTTTCCGATCCGATTGTTTAGTCCATTAACTAGCGTTTTCGCGCATGGCAGTGTCATCGTGCGCGGCGGACAATCGGGAGGGCCAACGTGTCGGCGGGCCGCCGGCATGTCCACACAT
This sequence comes from Burkholderia cepacia, assembly GCF_001039005.1. Lineage (GTDB taxonomy): Bacteria > Pseudomonadota > Gammaproteobacteria > Burkholderiales > Burkholderiaceae > Burkholderia > Burkholderia theae. The sequence continues at coordinate 61,495 of NZ_LDWR01000045.1, read as the reverse complement.
GAGAGATCAGGCCCTGCGCCGACAGCACCACCATGACAACCGTAGAAGTCGAAGCGACTGCTCCTATCGAACAGGCACAGGCCTCCCTGTGGACCTTGTTCAAGGTCGTCGCCGGCATTTCGGCGGTCTCGTGGGGCGGGCTTTCGATGATGGCGCAGCTCGAACGCCACTACGTGGAACGGCTGCAGCGCATCGAGCCGCACGTGTTCGGCGATCTCGTCGCGCTCGCCTGGCTCGTGCCGGGCCCCGTCGGCTGCAATGTCGCGGTGCAGGTCGGCCAGACGCTGCACGGCCGCGCCGGCGCATGGGTCGCCGGTATCGCGAGCGTGCTGCCATTCTCCATACTGATGACGCTGTTCGCGATGTTCTATCGCACGCCGCTCGTGCGCTCGCTGGCCGATCCGATGCTGATCAATCACTTCGGGATGGTGCTCGCCGCGCTGATCGGCGTCACGTGGGTCAGGCAGTTGCGCTCGCTCGCGAGCACCCGGCTCGAACAGGTGATCGCCGCGCTATCGACGATTCTGCTCGCTTTCGCGCATAGTCCGGCCGCTTTCGTCGGGATTCTTTTCGCCGCGTTTGCAGCGGGCTGGCTGACGGGGCCGCCGCAACGCGACGCGGTCGACTTCACGCTGTCGACCCGCGATCGCAACCTGCTCGTACTGCTCGGCGTACTCGTCACACTGTTCGCGGTCCCGCTGCCCGGCGATTACCAGGCGCAGTTGCTGTGGCCGCGCCTCGCGGGCGCCGGCATGACGCTGTTCGGCGGCGGCTTTTCCGCGCTGCCCGTGCTCAAGACGCTGTTCGTCACGCCGGCCACCGGCATCTCGGATCACGACTTCACGCTTGCGTTCGCGCTGTCGCCCGTGGCGCCGGGGCCGCTGCTCAATGTCGTGCCGTTTCTCGGCTACCTGACCGACGGCTGGGTCGGCGCGCTGCTCGCCACGGCCGCGCTGTTCATTCCGTCGGGCTGCCTCGTCGTGTTTGCGCAGAACCACCTGTTCCGGCTCAAGCGCCATTCGCGCTTCGAGCACGGGATGCGCCTGCTGCGCGCGGCGACGACGGGCTTTCTCGTCGTCGCCGTCGTGAAGATCCTGCATCGCGAGCCGGCCGATCCGATTTACTGGCTGACGGGCGCGTTCGCGACGCTGTGCTTCGCGCGCTTCAAGGTGCCCGTTTATGCCGTCTACGGCGCGGTCGCGATTGCCTGCGGCGCGTGGCTGTGGGCCGCCGCACGCTGACGGGCGGCGGCCGCCGCTCCACCGGCTCGGCCGGTATCAATTCACTTCAACCCGCCTGTACCGCGACCCGGCGTGCCATCCAGCGGGCGCGCAGCGCGTCGTACGCGAGGTTGAAGCAGAACGTGTAGGGCAGGAAGAACAGCACGATGCCGAGGTCGAGCAGCAGCGCCTCGACGAGGCTCACGTTCAGCCACCACGCGGCCACCGGCACCACCATCGCGACGAGACCCAGCTCGAACAGGCCCGCGTGCGCGATCCGCATGCCGAGCGTGCGCGACAGCCCCGCGCGCCGCTCGAAGCGGTCGAACAGCGTGTTGAAGGCCATGTTCCAGGCCATCGCGATCAGCGACACCATCACCGTCAGCACGCCGACGTGCGACACCGGCATGTCGAGCAGCCACGCGCCGATCGGCGCACACAGCGCGATCGCGACCAGCTCGAACGTCAGCGCATGCAGCAGCCGTTCCGTCACCGTTTTGTTCATCTGTTTCATGATTCCCTCCGATTCGTGTCCTTCATTCATGCCGGCCATTTTGATCGGCATAACCGTATGAATCCAGTTTGATATCATCGGTTTTACCGATATAACGCCGCCAGGAGTGCCGCATGCGCCACGCCCCCGAAGCCCTGCTCGCCTTCGCCGAAGCCGCGCTGCTCGGCTCGTTCACGGCGGCCGCGCGCAAGCTCGGCAAGCGCCAGTCGACCGTGTCGGAGGCGATCGCGAATCTCGAGATCGATCTCGGCGTGCAGTTGTTCGATCGCTCGACGCGCGCGCCGACGCTGACCGACGCCGGGCGCGCGCTGCTGCCGCAGGTGCAGCGCGCGCTCGAGGCCGGCGCGGCGATCGACCGCACGGCCGCGCGGCTTGCCGGCGGCGAAGAAGCGCGGCTGACGCTCGTCGTATCCGATACGTACCAGTCGAAGCGCTACGAGGAAACGTTGATGGCGCTCGAGCGGCGCTTTCCGGCGCTCGAGCTCGAATGCCAGATCGCCGAGCACGAAGACGTGCTCGACCTGATCCAGCAAGGCCGCGCGCAGCTTGGGCTGATGGCCGCGCGTGCGGCCTACCCGGCCGATATCGGCGCAGCGACGGTGGCGGAGGAATCGGAGATCGGGCTGTTCGTCGGCCGCACGCACGCGCTCGCGGCGTACGGCGAGACGGAGGTGCCGCACGCGGCGCTGCGCGACGTGCGCGAACTGCGCCTCAACACCTATGTGAAAACGGAAGGCCGCGGCACCGACGACCGGATCGTCGTCGGCACGCAGCACTGGCTGGCACCGAGCTACCTGATGCTGCTGGAGATGGCCGTGCTGGGATTCGGCTGGGCCGAACTGCCGCGCTGGATGGTCGAGCACTTCGCCCGCGATCGCCTGTGCGAACTGCGTGCGCGCGGCTGGCCGCGCCGCGTTCGGGTGGATGCCGTCTGGTCGCGCAACCGGCCGCTCGGCCCGGCCGGCTCATGGCTGCTCGACGCGATGCTGGCCGCGTAGCGGCGCATGCTGCTGCGCCCGCGGCTGGCGCCTGGCGGCGCCGGAAGATCAGAAGCCGCGCGACAGCACGGCCGCGCCGACCGTGACGACACCGAGCACGAGGTTCACGACGACGAGCAGGCGCACTGCGTTCACCGCGCGCGCACCGTCCGGCCAGTTCTGCGCCTGCACTGCACGGCGGATGCGGGGGAACAGCGCGAACCGGATGTGCCCGAAGATCAGCATCATCACGACGCCGAGCCCGGCCATCGCGTGCAGCGACCACGTCGCGTGCGCGCCACCGAATTCCACGAGCAGGAAACCGCCGGACAGCAGGATCACGATCACCGAACCCGCCACCCAGTTGAAGAAGCGGCCGAACACGCCTTCGATCAGCGGCAGCCGAAGCTGCGGCGACAGGTCGGACAGCGCCGGACGCAGGCAGAAGTTCGCGAAGACCATCCCGCCCACCCACACGGCGACGGCCAGCAGATGAAGAAACAGCGCGACGGCAACAGCGTGGGACATGAGGGCAATCCTGTGATGGGTTGGGTGCGGCGAACGACCGCGTCGCACGCGGCATCGAACGTCGTTCGACCCGCTTGGCGCCGCGCGGTTCAGACCCCGGACGGGATTTCACAATATTTTGCAAGTTCCGCATGACGGCGCCACGCTTGCTTACCCGTATCCGGAAGCAAAAAGAAAAAGGCCGCACGCCCGCCGAAGCGGACGTGCGGCCTTCGATCGCGGCCGAACCGGACGATCGTGCCCGGCGTCAGCCGAGCAGCGGACGCAGCTCGCTGACGACCTTGAGCTTCGACTCCGGCGCGCGGCCCTTGCGTGCGCGCTTGCCGATGTGCGGCGCGAGCCCCGCGTACGACAGCGTGTCGTCCGCCGCCTTACCGCCGCGGCCGGTGCCGATCAGCACGACACCCGCCGGATCGATCGCGAGCGCCTGCACGAGCGTTTCCTTGTCGTCGAGCGCCATCAGGATCACGCCGCGACCGCCGCCGGACAGCGTCTTCATCTCGTCCATCCCGAACACCAGCAGCCGCCCGCCGCTCGACAGGCACGCGATCTGCGTCGCATTCGGCAGCACGGGCATCGGCGCGAGCGGCACCGCGCCCGTATCGATCGTCATGAACGCCTTGCCGGCCTTCACGCGGCTCACCATGTCGCCGACCTTCGCGAGGAAACCGAAGCCGTTGCTCGACGCGAGCAACAGCTGCTGGTCGGCCGGCGCCGCGTAGTAGTGCATCAGGTGCGAGCCCGATTCGAGCTCGATCAGCGACGTGACCGGCACGCCGTCACCACGCCCGCCCGGCAGCACCGACACGTCGACCGAGTACACGCGGCCGCTGCTGCCCCATGCGATCAGCCGGTCCGGCGTGCGGCACTGGAACGCCGCGTACAGGTGATCGCCGGCCTTGAACGTGAAGCCGGCCGGGTCGAGCCCGTGGCCCTTCAGCGCGCGCACCCAGCCCTTCTGCGACACGACCACAGTCACCGGCTCGTCGACCACCTTCGCCTCGAACGTCGCGCGCTTTTCCTGCTGGATCAGCGTGCGGCGCTCATCGCCGTACTGCTTCGCATCGGCCTCGATCTCCTTGATCATCAGCCGCTTCATCGCGCTTTCGTTCGCGAGCAGTTCCTCGAGCTTCGCCTTCTCGTCGCGCAACGCTTCGAGTTCCTTCTCGATCTTGATCTTCTCGAGCCGAGCGAGCTGGCGCAGCCGGATTTCAAGGATGTCCTCGGCCTGCCGGTCGGAGAGGCCGAACGCGCTCATCAGCGCGGCCTTCGGCTCGTCCGATTCGCGGATGATGCGGATCACCTCGTCGATGTTCAGGAAGACGATCATCCGCCCTTCGAGGATGTGGATCCGATCGTCGACCTTGCCGAGACGGTGGCGCGTGCGCCGCGTCATGGTCAGCTGGCGGAACTTCACCCACTCGTCGAGGATCGTCAGCAGCCCCTTCTGGCCCGGCCGGCCGTCGGCGCCGATCATCACGAGGTTCAGCGTCGCGTTCGATTCAAGGCTCGTGTACGCGAGCAGCGTGTTCACGAACTCCGTCTGGTCGATCGTGCGCGACTTCGGCTCGAACACGAGCCGCACCGCCGCTTCCTTGCCCGACTCGTCGCGCACCGCGTCGAGCAGGTCGAGCATCGCCTTCTTCGTGTTGAGCTGTTCCGGCGTCAGCGTCTTCTTGCCGAGCTTGAGCTTCGGGTTGGTCAGCTCCTCGATTTCCTCGAGCACCTTCTGGCCCGACGTGCTCGGCGGCAGCTCGGTGACGACCAGTTGCCACTGGCCGCGCGCGAGATCCTCGATCTTCCAGCGCGCGCGCATCTTCAGGCTGCCACGGCCCGTTTCGTAGGCCGCCGCGATTTCCGCGTCGCTCGAGATGAGCTGCCCGCCGCCGGGGAAATCCGGGCCCGGAATCAGGTTCATCAGCTCCGCGTGCGTGAGCTTCGGATTGCGGATCAGCGACACCGCCGCGGCCGCGACTTCGCGCAGGTTGTGCGACGGGATCTCCGTCGCGAGGCCGACCGCGATGCCCGACGCGCCGTTCAGCAGCACGAACGGCATGCGGCTCGGCAGCGTCTTCGGTTCCTCGAACGAGCCGTCGTAGTTCGGCATGAAGTCGACCGTGCCCTGGTCGATCTCGTCGAGCAGCAGTTTCGCGATCGGCGTGAGGCGCGCTTCGGTGTAACGCATCGCCGCCGCGCCGTCGCCGTCGCGCGAGCCGAAGTTGCCCTGCCCGTCGATCAGCGGGTAGCGCAGCGAGAAATCCTGCGCGAGACGCACGAGCGCGTCGTACGCCGACTGGTCGCCGTGCGGGTGGTATTTACCGAGCACGTCGCCGACGACGCGCGCCGACTTCACCGGCTTCGCGTCCGGGCCGAGGCCCATTTCGTTCATCGCGTAGAGAATCCGGCGCTGCACCGGCTTCTGGCCATCGCACACGTCGGGCAGCGCGCGGCTCTTCACGACGCTGACCGCGTAGCTGAGATACGCCTGCTCCGCGTAGTTGCCGAGCGTCAGCGCTTCGGCATCCGGTGCGTCGGGCGCGGCGAAGAGATCGGAAGTATTGTCGTCCATCTGAATTCCGTATTCGTAAGTGGCGTAAGGCCGGGCCGGGCGTCCTGCCCGGCCGCGCTCGGGGCGCTTATCGAGTCAAGCCTAGATATCCGCTTCGACGTCGTTGCCCTTTTCCTCGAGCCAGCCGCGCCGCGCGGCTGCCTCGCCCTTGCCCATCAACATCGTCATTCGCGCGACGGTCGCCTCGTAGTCGAGCTCGCCGAGCTTCACGGGCATCAGGCGGCGCGTGTCGGGGTTCATCGTCGTGTCCCACAGCTGCTCGGCGCTCATTTCGCCGAGACCCTTGAAGCGGCTGATGCTCCATTGGGTCTCGCGCACGCCGTCCTTGCGCAGCTTGTCGAGGATCGCTTCCAGTTCGCCGTCGTCGAGCGCATAGAGCTTCTGCGCGGCCTTCTTGCCGCGCGCCGGCGCGTCGACGCGGAACAGCGGCGGTCGCGCGACGCACACGTGGCCGCGCTCGATCAGTTGCGGGAAATGCTTGAAGAACAGCGTGAGCAGCAGCACCTGGATGTGCGAGCCGTCGACGTCCGCGTCCGACAGGATGCAGATCTTGCCGTAGCGCAGGTTCGACAGGTCGACGCTTTCGTCCGGGCTGTGCGGATCGACGCCGATCGCGACCGAGATGTCGTGTACTTCGTTGTTCGCGAACAACCGGTCGCGCTCGGTTTCCCACGTGTTCAGCACCTTGCCGCGCAACGGCAGGATCGCCTGGTATTCCTTGTCGCGGCCCATCTTCGCGGAGCCGCCCGCCGAGTCACCCTCGACGAGGAACAGCTCGTTGCGCGCGATGTCCTCGGTCTCGCAGTCGGTCAGCTTGCCGGGCAGCACCGCGACGCCCGAGCTCTTGCGCTTCTCGACCTTCTGGCCCGCGCGCGTGCGCGCCTGCGCCTGCTTGATCACGAGTTCGGCAAGCTTCTTGCCGTGCTCGACGTGCTGGTTCAGCCACAGTTCGAGCGCGGGGCGCGAGAACGACGACACGAGCTTCACCGCGTCGCGGCTGTTCAGGCGTTCCTTGATCTGCCCCTGGAACTGCGGATCGAGCACCTTCGCGGACAGCACGAAGGACACGCGGGCGAACACGTCTTCCGCGAGCAGCTTCACGCCCTTCGGCTGCAGGTTGTGCAGTTCGACGAAGCTCTTCACGGCCTGGTACAGGCCGTCGCGCAGGCCCGACTCGTGCGTGCCGCCGGCCGGCGTCGGGATCAGGTTCACGTACGACTCGCGCACGAGCGAGCCTTCCTCGCACCATGCGACGACCCACGATGCGCCCTCGCCCTCGGCGAAGGTATCGTCGCCCGAGCGCGAATCGGCGAAACGCTCGCCCTCGAACAGCGGGATCAGCAGTTCGCTGCCGTTCATTTCGTCGAGCAGGTAGCCGCGCAGGCCGTCCTCGTATTTCCACGTCTGGCGCTCGCCCGTCTTTTCGTTGACGAGCACGACCTCGACACCCGGCAGCAGCACGGCCTTCGAGCGCAGCAGGCGCTGCAGCTCGCCGAGCGGCAGGTTCGGCGAATCGAAATACTTCGGATTCGGCCAGACCTGCACGCGCGTGCCGGATTTCTTCTCGCCGCGGCCCGCGCCTTGCGTCGTGAGCGGCTTCACCACATCGCCGTCGGCGAAGCCGAGCTCGGCGATCTTGCCGTCGCGCCAGACCGTCACGTCGAGGCGCGTCGCGAGCGCGTTCGTCACCGACACGCCGACGCCGTGCAGGCCGCCCGAGAACGTGTAGGCGCCGCCCGCGGCCTTGTCGAACTTGCCGCCCGCGTGCAGGCGCGTGAACACGATCTCGACGACCGGCACGCCTTCCTCCGGATGCATGCCGAACGGGATGCCGCGGCCGTCGTCGTCGACCGACACCGACTGGTCGGCATGCAGCGTGACGACGATCTGCTTGCCGTAACCGCCGAGCGCCTCGTCGGACGCGTTGTCGATGACTTCCTGGATGATGTGCAGCGGATTCTCGGTACGGGTGTACATGCCGGGCCGCTGCTTGACCGGCTCGAGACCCTTGAGCACCTTGATCGATGCTTCGCTATAGGCCGCGCTGGGTTTCTTCGTTGACATAGGCGCTGAATTTCGTCATTCATCGGGACGTTGTCCACACCTCGTGTGGATAACGTCGTGGACAAAACGTTGAGTTCCGTAAAAAAGCGAATCGAAACAACGGTGTGCTTGGACTGCTCCGAAAGCGGGCGCGCGGCATGCGCTACGCGGCCCGGGACGCGCGGTATTCTACTGGTTCCGCGTGGCGCGCCAATCGCGAGATTGGTGCACGGCCGCCGCCGGCCGCGCGACGCGTCACGCCGGCTTGCGCTTCGCCTCGAGCGTTTCCCACCGTTCGAGCGCCTCGAGCAATTCGTCGTCGATCGCCGCGAACCGCTCGGTCAGGCGCGTGCCTTCCTGCGGGTCCTTCGCAAAAATCGAACCGTCCTCGAGCTGTGCATTGATCGTCTTCTGCTCCTCTTCGAGCGAGGCGATCTTCTCCGGCAGCGAATCCAGTTCGCGCTGCTCGTTGAACGACAGCTTCACCGTGCGCTGCGCGTTGCGGCCCGCGGCGCTCTTCGCCTGCTCTTCCTTGACGGGCGCCGCTTCCTTGACCGCGCGCTTCGCGGCTTCCTGCTGCGCGAGTTGCTGCGAGCGCTCGCTCTGGATCTGCCAGTCGGAGAAGCCGCCGACATATTCGCGCCACTTGCCGTCGCCCTCGGCCGCGATCACCGACGTCGCGACGTTGTCGAGGAACGCGCGATCGTGGCTGACGAGCAGCACCGTGCCGTCGTAGTCGGCCAGCAGCTCTTCGAGCAGCTCGAGCGTCGGGATGTCGAGGTCGTTGGTCGGTTCGTCGAGCACCAGCACGTTGGCCGGGCGCGCGAACAGGCGCGCGAGCAGCAGCCGGTTGCGCTCGCCGCCCGACAGCGACTTCACCGGCGAGCGCGCGCGTTCCGGCGCGAACAGGAAATCGCCGAGATAGCTCATCACGTGCTTGCGCACGCCGCCGATCTCGACCCATTCGCTGCCGGGGCTGATGGTATCCGCGAGGCTCTTCTCCTGGTCGAGCTGCGCACGCATCTGGTCGAAATACGCGACCTGCAGGTTCGTGCCGGTGCGCACCGTGCCTTCGTCGGGCTTCAGCTCGCCGAGAATCAGCTTGAGCAGCGTGGTCTTGCCCGCGCCATTCGGGCCGACGAAGCCGATCTTGTCGCCGCGCATCACCGTTGTCGAGAAGCAGTCGACGACCGCGCGGCCGCCGTAGCACTTCGTCACGTCGGTCAGCTCCGCGACGATCTTGCCGGACTTCTCGCCCTGCGCGACGTCGAGCCTCACGTTGCCCTGCGAATTGCGGCGCTCCGCGCGCTCGTGACGCATCTGCTCGAGCCGCGCGATGCGGCCGACGCTGCGCGTGCGGCGCGCTTCGACGCCCTTGCGGATCCACACTTCTTCCTGCGCGAGCAGCTTGTCGAACTTGTCGTTTTCCACGCGCTCGACCTCGAGCTGCTGCGCCTTACGCGTCTGGTACGCGGAGAAATTGCCCGGGTACGACAGCAGCCGGCCACGATCGAGCTCGACGATGCGCGTCGCGACACGGTCGAGGAACGCACGATCGTGGGTAATGAACAGCAGGCCCGCGCGCTGCGCGACGAGCAATTCTTCCAGCCAGCGGATGCCGTCGAAGTCGAGGTGGTTGGTCGGTTCGTCGAGCAGCAGCACGTCGGGCTGCAGCACCAGCGCGCGCGCCAGCGCGACGCGCTTCTGCATCCCGCCCGACAGCGCGTCGACGCTCGCATCGCCGTCCGTCAGACCGATCTGCGCGAGCGTCATCGACACACGCGTACGCCAGCTCCACGCGTCGTGCGCGTCGAGCGACGACTGCAGTGCATTCATCCGCGCGAGCAGCGCATCGTGCTCGGCGCCTTCGGGCGTATCCGCGAGGCGGTGCGCGATCGAATCGTATTCCTCGAGCAGTTCGCGCGTGTGCGCGAGCCCCGACGCGACCGCGTCGAATACCGTCGCGCCCGGCTCGAATTCGGGCTCCTGCGGCACATAGACGGTCACGAGTTCCTGCTGGCGCGTAACCAGCCCGTCGTCGGGCTTCGCAAGGTCAGCGACGATCTTCAGCAGCGACGACTTGCCCGCGCCGTTGCGGCCGATCAGGCCGACGCGCTCGCCGGCTTCCAGCGAGAAATCCGCGTGATCGAGCAACGCGACGTGACCGAACGCGAGCTGCGCGCCGGTAATGGAGTAGAGCGACATGGGGAGACGGCGGAGAGAGGAATCGGAAGCGCCCATTGTACCGGTCGCGGACGCCGCCACCGGCATGGCCGGACGGATAATGCCGCAAGACCGGCCGCGACGGCCGGTGGGCGGCCGCCGCGCGCGGGTCGCAGGCACCCGGCAGCGGGCGGGCGTATCCCTGTTGCAGGGATGGCCGGGACGCCCGCGCGGGTGTGACCGCTTACTTGACGTTGACGCTGATGGTCTGGCTCAGTTCGGGGCCGTACGACCGATGTGCGCCGTCGCCGAACTGCAGCGTCAGCGTGTGCTGGCCCGGCGGCAGCTTGATGTCGGTTTCGGTCTGTGCCTTGCCGAAGTGCAGCGAACGTTCGCCCGCGGGAATCACGTCGCCCTTCGGGATCGGCCGGCCGTCGATCAGCAAGTGGTGATGACCGGTGTTCGGCGTCATGTCGCCGGCTGGCCGAAGCTCCATGCCTTCCAGACCGAACTTCACGTGCACCGGGTTCGACACCGTCGCGCCGTCCGACGGCTCGACGAAAAACACGCGCGCCTCGGCCCGCGCGACCGTCGACACGGCCATCGCCGCCACGCACACCGCACCCGCGATCCACTTTCTGTTCAGCATCGCATTCTCCTTATGATTGGACAGCCCGGGAAGGATACACCGCACACGCGGCATGCGTGTTTCGGTTGCCTTGTTCGCGATGCGTACGTTTAAAACGACGTTGCGCAGGCGTTCGGCGAAATTCCGGTACCATTGCGCCTTTCGTCCGCCGGCGAGGCTGCGGACGGCATCACCTAGTTTCCAATATCCCGAGCACCACATGAGCGAAGTGACCGAATACCAAAGCTGGGTCTGCCTGATTTGCGGGTGGGTCTACAACGAAGCGGAAGGGCTGCCCGACGAGGGCATCGCAGCCGGCACCCGTTTCGCCGACATTCCCGCCGACTGGCGGTGCCCGCTGTGCGACGTGGGCAAGGAAGATTTCGTCGTCGTCGATTTCTGATCGCGGCTGACCGCGCGACAAGCGCGTCGGCGCGCATTCCGCCCGCCGATGCGCCACGCGTTTGTTATACTCTGCGCGCTGTCCACATCGCCGTCCGGTTCGCGATTTTTCCCGCGATCATCCGGACATGGCTCTCCCCGTAGTTCAATGGATAGAACAAGCGCCTCCTAAGCGCTAGATACAGGTTCGATTCCTGTCGGGGGGACCAGCCAAGCCCCAAACCTCCCCCAAGATTCACAACAAATCCCCCGCTCACGCCCGTCTGGCAGCCCTCTAGCTCCTATCGTTACCCAAGGTTGCTCAGTGACAGCCGGAGAAAGTGTTGGTATTTTTGTTGGTATTAGCCGATACCAACAATGCCTCTCACTGACGTGCCGGTACGGAACGCGAAGGCCAGCGCGGCCCCGTACAAACTCACGGACGGCAACGGAATGTTCTTGCTCGTCCAACCGAACGGCGCGAAGTACTGGCGCTTGTCCTACCGCTTCCTTGGCAAACAGAAGACGCTCGCGCTCGGCGTCTATCCGGCCGTCACGCTCGCGACAGCACGGAAGAAGCGCGACGAGGCCCGTGAGCAGATCGCGACCGGCGTCGATCCGGGCGAAGCGAAGAAGGATGCGAAACGGGCCACCGAAATCGCGGCGGCAAACGCGTTCGAAGCGGTAGCGCGCGAGTGGTACGACTCCCAGCGTCCGGGCTGGAGCGACGGCTACGCGGAGAAGGTGCTGAATTCGCTTGAGGTCGACGTGCTCCCGAAGATCGGCCCTCGCCCGATCGCGGAGATCGACTCACCGCAAATGCTCAGCATCGTGCGGGAGGTCGAGGCGCGCGGCGTACGCGAGACGGCGAAGCGAATCCTCCAACGCTCTCGCGCGGTCTCCCAGTACGGAACATGACCGGGCGATGCTCCAGGAATCCGGCGGCCGACATCGACGCGCAGACGGTCTTGAAGAAAGGTCCGGGCGTACAGCACATGGCCCGCGTCAAGGCGACGGCGACCTGCCCGACAACCTGAAATACCTGAAGCCGCTGGCGATCACGGGCACCGTCGGTCCGCACCTGACGTTGAACAGTGCCGATCCGAATTCGTTGAGCTGGGGCGTCACCGTGCAATACAGCCTGCCGTATCTGCAGAACTTCGTGCAGGACGTCGGGCTCAAGGCGCCGTTCAACAACCTGATCCCGGTCGTCGAATTTCCGATGAGTACGTGCACCGCCAGCCCATGCTCGGGCCACACGACCGGAACGATCAATCCCGGCGTGATGTGGATGAATCGCTGGGGCCAGTTCGGCGTCGAGGCGCAGATTCCGGTCAATCATGCGAGCGGCACCGGCGTCGGTGTGCTGCCGCAGGCGCAGCTTTACATGGATGACGTCATGCCGAACTCGCTTGGCAAGCCGCTCTTCGGTAAAGGGGAATAGTCATGCGTGCCTTCAACCAACTTCGTCACCTCTCAGGCGCGGCTGCGATCGCGACGACCATGCTGATCCCGTCGGCAGCATTCGCGTATGTGTTCCCGCAACCCCAGTTGCGCTCGGCGGGTGCCGAAGTGGCGACGCCGGCAAACGTGACGATGGCCGGTTAGTTGGCGCTCACGCTGAATGATGGAGACAACCGTGAAAAACCGACCCTCCCTGATCGACCTGATCGTCCGCTACAAGACGCATCTGAAAATCGCCGGCTTGATTGCCTGCGGCCTTTGGGTAGCCTGGATCGCCTGGATGACGCGGCCTGGAAACATCGACGTTCCGGCAGTGAGTGCCCCGAGCTGCGTGAGTTCCGTGCGTTGACGTGCGAGGAGCAACGGCGCAGCGGGATTGTCCCCATGAAGGTGTAGGCCCCGGCCCCGCTGCATCTATAAAGATGTTGTATCAGGCTCGTTCTGTTAGTGGCAGGATTGTGCAAACGGTGTTGTGTCAGCCCGGCGCCTGCAAGCGTCGGTTATCCGGGCGATGCGTGGCCGCGACACCGTCGACAACCTTGCCGCCCCTACCCTGGAGAAGCCCATGAAACCGAATCTCAGCCGACAGGCCCTGCTTGCCCTGACACTCGCCGGCGTGGCCGCCGCCGCCGTCGCGGCTACGCAGGAGGAGGCGAAGGTGCAGTGCTATGGCGTCGCCAAGGCCGGCCAGAACGATTGCGGGAGCAAGACCGGCGTGCATGATTGCGCGAGCAAGGCGAAGGTCGACAACGACAAGGGCGACTTCAAGATCGTGCCAGTCGGTACCTGCGAAAAACTGGGCGGCACGACTGAATCCTGATGCTGCGAAGCGATTGTCGCAGCACGCCGGGGTTCTCATGACGGCAACCGGTCCGGGTGCTGGCGCGCCATCCGGCATTGGCATCGGCCTTCGCCAGGCCCACTACGCTAACTTCCTCGAGGCACCGCCCGCGGTGGACTGGGTGGAAGTGCACAGCGAGAACTATTTCGGCGACGGCGGGTATGACCTGCACGTGCTCGACACCGTGCGACGCGATCTGCCGGTCAGCCTGCATGGCGTCGGCCTCGGGCTCGGCTCGGGCGTTCCGCTTGACGTGGGCCATCTGGACAGGCTCAAGCGCCTGGTCGAGCGGATCGAACCGGCAGTCGTCTCCGAACATCTGTGTTGGGGCGCGACGGCTGCCGGTCATCTGAACGACCTGTTGCCAATGCCGCTGACCGACGCGGCACTCGCTCACCTCACGGCGCGCGTCCACGAGGTGCAGGAGACACTTGGCCGGTCGATCCTGCTCGAAAACGTTTCCAGCCTGCTTCGGTTCAACGATGACCGGTACGGTGAAACAGCATTCCTTTCCGAGCTGGCTCGGCGCACCGGATGCGGCGTGCTGCTCGACGTCAACAATCTGTACGTGAACCAGTGCAATCACGGCGAGGACGCGATTTCAGCGATGGACGCGTTGCCTCCCGGCGTGGTCGGCGAGATCCATCTGGCCGGCCATCGTGTGACCGGCGCGGCTGTCATCGATGATCACGGCTCACGGGTTGCGCCCGCTGTCTGGAGCCTCCATGAACATGCGCTGCGCCGCTTCGGCGACGTGCCGACGCTGATCGAATGGGACACGGCCATTCCGCCTTTGAGCGTGCTGATCAACGAAGCCCGGCTCGCGCGTGCAGCACAGGTCCGGGTGCGACAGATCGCGCGACAGCAATTGAAGACTGCAGCAGGCAGGGCAAGTGATGGCGATGCAGCTTGAATCGTTCCAGCGAATGTTCGCGAGCGCACTTGACGATCCGGAGCAGGAGGAGCTGCTGCTCGAACTCGTGAAGCCGTCGTCACCGGTCACCGGCAACGCACCCGGTCGAGCCGGTGAAAATGACGTGCGTGAATCGCCGCTTGCGGCAACCGCAGAACCCGACGAGGTTTTGCATCAGCGCGTGGGACTTTACCGCGGCAACGCCCGATCGCATTGGCGCGGCGCGCTCGCGAACGCCTATCCCGTGTTGCTGGCGCTGGTCGGCGATGCATATTTCGATGCGTTGTCACTTGCGTACGCGCGGGTGCATCCGTCCCGAAGCGGTGACCTCAATCGCTTTGGCGATGCCTTGCCGGTCTTCATTGGAGAATACGAGCGAGATTCGCGCTTTCGATATTTTGCAGATGTTGCGCGCCTTGAATGGGCGCTGCACGTTGCCTGCTTCGCCGCTGACGTTTCAGTATTCACGGCGCAGCAATGGCTCGAACTCGGTGACGAGCGTCTGCTGGATGCGAAACTCGCGATACATCCAGCCTGCACGGCTATCACCTCTGATTACGCCATTGCCGACATCTGGCGGGCACATCAACTAGGAGGCGCCTTTCCACAACGGCTCGACGGCCCCACCTGGACGCTCGTCGTGCGTCCAGTGTGGCGCCCCACGGTATGCGTTCACTCCGAGGCCGCGCACGCAGCCTTCATCGCGCTGCAAAACGGAAGGATCCTGGCCGATGCGCTCGACGCTGCGTTTGCGATCGATCCGGCATTCGATTTCGCGACGCAATGGCACGCGTGGATCACCGCATCGGCGATTACCGGCGCAACTTCAAGCACGGTGTCACGATCGGGTTGACGGGTGTTTGCGTGATGGCGAATCTATTGCCGCAACTTTATCCTTTTTCGCAACTGTACGCCCCGCGTATATGAGTAGATTCGTTACGCATCTATTGCCGGCCGGATCGAGTTTTTTTGCAGTTCCTTGATGTTAGGATTTGACGGTTCCAGCCCCTTACTCCGGCGGCTGCGAATGCGCGCTTTCAAACGTATTGTCATTCCAGTGAATTTTTTCGGAGATTCTCACATGGACAGACGTGACGCATTATTCGGTACCGGGCTGCTGGCGCTTTCCACACTGGCGACAATGGAACGGGTCTCAGCCCAGGAAAGCCCGCCTGCGGAAGCCCCTCACCTGCATCATGGCGGTCACTACGGCGCACTCGCCGATGCGGCGGGCGAGTGTGTGTCAACCGGGCAGGTCTGCGTGAGCCATTGCATCGGCCTTTTGGGCAAGGGGAACCAGGACCTTGCCGCCTGTGCAACCAGCGTTTCGCAAATGCTTTCCATTTGCGGCGCCCTGCAAGGTCTAGCCAACCAGAATTCGCGCTATCTTCCGGCGTTAGCCAAGGTCGCGCTGGATGCATGCCGCGATTGCGAAGCGGAGTGCAAGAAGCACGCTGACAGGCATGCGCCGTGCAAGGCGTGCATGGAGTCGTGTCGCGCGTGCGCCAACGAGTGCCGTGCCGCGCTGGCAACCTGAGCCGCGGTGGGTTCTTCCCTCGTCCGATAGCAGAACCGCTTTCGCCCGGCGGCCGCAACCAGCGGCCGCCATCTCCGATTCGGCCTCTTCGCGGGTTTCCACCTAACCCAAAGTTCAACCATCCCGTCGCAGATTTTCCACATACTGTTTGTATCGACGTCTCGTTGGTCTGCCATGTCCAGCCGTTGCCGTCAGAAGATCGGGGCTCTCCTCGGGATCTTTGCGATCCTGCTGAGCGTGGTCGCGCCGACGATATCCCAGACGCTGCGTGGCGCGTCGGCCGAAGGCGCGCATCATTCCCTTCACGCGCATCACGCGCATCACGTGCATCCTGCGGCGGAAGTCGCTCATCTCGCCGAAGTCGGGTCTGCCGCACACCATCATGGTTCCGATTCGTGGCCGGGTTGCGACGCGTGCCCGTATTGCAGCTTGATTGCACACACACCCACGCTGCCTGGCGCGGTCGTGGCATTCGGCATCCCTGCGCAACCGGCCAGGCTTGCAGCCTCGGCTGTGGTTGCGGCGTTTCGACCATACACGGTTCTGACACTCGCGAAGCCACGCGCCCCACCCGTATTGTCCTGATCCCTGCTGATGGCTATCCCGCGATGCCGACGCATTAAACGGCATCGCGGTGACGTCGCGCGCCTGTTGCGGCGACACCGTCACAACCAACCAGGACATGAACATGCGAACCACTCTCAAACAGGGCGCGGTGGCACTGTGCGCACTCGCGCCGTGCCTCTTCTCGGTCGATGCGTCGGCCCATGCCGTGGCCGGCAATCGCGTTTTTCCTGCCACGATGGCCGTCGATGACCCCGGCGTCGGCGACGAACTGAACCTCAGCTTCGGCCACCTCCAGTCCAACACGGATGACGGTGACAAGCAGAACACCAATACGACGACGCTCGAATGGGACAAGCGGATCACACCCAGTTTCCAGCTTTCCCTGACGGGCACCTACGTCAATCTGAACGCGCCGAACGGCGGCTCGGCACGCGGTTTCGACAACTGGCAGGTCGGCGCCAAGTACCGCTTCTACGTCAACGAAAAGCACGAGTTCATGGCATCGGTCGGCGCGATCGCAGAGTTGGGCGGGACCGGCGCGCAGTCGATCGCCAATCCGCACTCGGCGATCACGCCGACACTCTACTTCGGCAAGGGTTTCGGCGACCTGCCCGACAGCCTGAAATACCTGAAGCCGCTGGCGATCACGGGCACCGTCGGTCCGCACCTGACGTTGAACAGTGCCGATCCGAATTCGTTGAGCTGGGGCGTCACCGTGCAATACAGCCTGCCGTACCTGCAGAACTTCGTGCAGGACGTCGGGCTCAAGGCGCCGTTCAACAACCTGATCCCGGTCGTCGAATTTCCAATGAGTACGTGCACCGCCAGCCCATGCTCGGGCCACACGACCGGAACGATCAATCCCGGCGTGATGTGGGTGAATCGCTGGGGGCAGTTCGGCGTCGAGGCACAGATTCCGGTCAATCATGCGAGTGGAACGGGCGTAGGCGTGCTGCTGCAGGCGCATCTTTACCTGGATGACGTGTTTCCAAATACGGTCGGCAAACCGCTCTTCGGAAAAGGAGAATAGCGATGCGTCAATTCAATCGCCTTTGGCGCGGCGCATGCGCCGTGGCCATCACAATGTGCATCCTGACCGTATCGCCGGCATTCGCGCACGTGTTCCCGCAAACGCAGACACCGTCGGCGGGCGCCGAAGTGGCAGCGCCGGCAAACGTGACGATCGTGTTCGACGGGCCGCTCGAACCCGCATTCAGCTCGCTGACCGTCAGCAATTCCGCGGGTAAGCAGATGAACACCGCGAAAGCGCAGGTCAATCCCGACAACAGGAAGTCGATCAGCATTGCGCTGCCACCGTTGCCTACCGACCGGTACACCGTGCATTGGGTGGCAGTGGCCTCGGATGGACATCGCACGCATGGCGATTATTCGTTCACGGTGAAGTAATGGACCCGGCGACGGTATTCGCATCGATCGTGGTGGCTGCCATCGCCAACGTATCGTTAGCGTGCGCGGTGGGTGCGTGTCTGGCGGGGCTGATGCTGGGCGATGCATCACCGCCCGCAAGCAGTCGGATGCGACGGCTCGCCGCCGGCTGCGTGGTTACCCTGATCGTTGCCGATACCGTCAACTTGTTGCTGGAGGCCGCGCTGATGAGCGGGTTAACGGCGGACACCGCATTTGAGGTGATTGTCCCGGTGCTGACGCAGTCGCATTTCGGGGCGGTGTGGTCCGCGGGGTTTGCCGCCCTGATCGTCTGGACGGGCCTGCTGGTCGGGTCACGGGAATCCGGGCGACCGGCCCGGACAGGCGCCGCACTCTGCACCGCAGCCGTCTTCGCATTCAGTAAGGCGGCATCGAGCCACGCAGCCGACGCGGGGGACTTTTCGCTACCAGAGTGGATTCACTGGACGCATCTTTGCGCAACCGCTGCGTGGGCCGGCCTGGTCATCGCAAGTGGACTATCGGCGCTACCCATGCTTCTCGCCGACTCGCCCGGCGAAGTCGTGGCCACCGATATGAAAGTCTCCTTTTGCGATCCGCAGAGCCCGTGGCAACGTGGCTCAAACGAGAATACAAATGGGCTCCTGAGGCAGTACTTCCCCAGGGGGATCGATCTCTCAGCCTATTCGCAGGCCAAGCTCAACGCCGTAGCCAGGCGGCTCAATGAACGCCCTCGAAAGACACTAGACTTCGATACACCGGCTGAGCGATTTCATCAATTCGTTGCATCGACGAGTTGAATCCGCAGCTGAACGCCGACAGTCTGCCCCGCGTTCCCCGGAAATCCGCGAATAACCAAAAGTTAGGCGCCAGGTTACGCAATCGCTCCCCACGGCTCCACGGTTTCCTGCGATGAACCATTTTTTAGGGGTGTTTTTGGGGGGTATAAATTACGAAAATCTATCCGCAACCACCCGCCAGGATTGACACGTGAATTCTGTCGGGACCAAAAATTCTCCATGGCTTCACCCACTTTCCCACGATCAGCTACCCCACCGACGGCAACCACAAGCGCGTGACGTCGAAGCAGATCGAGAAGCGCAAGCATTCAACGCACACATCCACAATCAAGCCGCAGAACCCCGCGAACCCCACGCCCCGTTCAAAACGAATCACGGGATTGATTGACTTTCCGCAGCGATGCACGATACACTTCGCGCCGCGGGGTGGAGCAGTCTGGCAGCTCGTCGGGCTCATAACCCGAAGGTCGTAGGTTCAAATCCTACCCCCGCAACCAATACCGAAGCCCGCTCTGCGAAAGCAAGCGGGCTTTTTGCTGTCTGGGGCCCTGCACGCGTGCACCGTCGCGCACGAGAAGCACGTCACACCAGTCGCCACCACGACATGCGACACGCGATCGCACCTCACCCGATCACCCCGAACCAGCGCCGCACATTGCGTAGAATTCCGAACCTTCGTCAGCATACGGATTCAGACAATGATTCGAGCGATCGCGGCACTGGCCGCGCTTTCCGCCATAACGGGCACGGCGAACGCCGCCGATACCGGCACCACGCCCCCCAAGCAACGCTATGTCAGCCCCGGCATCGCCAACGTCACGGGCGCAGCCGCACCGCGCACGGAACACGCATCCCCCAACGCACGCTGCCGGGAACTGGCCGCCGGCATCGATGCGGTAACGCATACCCCCGACCGCGGCCAGAAGCTCGTGCCTGGATTCGGCCCGGACGGCAAGCCGCGCAACGAACTGCGCCCTTACGATAAGCGGGCCGAGCTCGAAGCCGAGCATCAACAGCTCGGCTGCCGATAACACACGTCACGCCGCCCGGCCGCATCACGCTGCCGGGCATCGGCGATCACGCATTCGCGCCGCCATCGATCGTCAACCCGGTCCCATTGATCGACCGCCCTTCCGGCCCGACGACGAACGCCACGAGCGCCGCCACGTCATCGGCCTTGCCGTACTGCGGGATCGCCATCCGCGAACGTTGCGCACTTGCATGGTCGCCGTCGGCCGGATTCATGTCGGTATCCGTCGAACCCGGATGCACGATATTGACTGTGATGCCGCGAGAACCGAGATCGCGCGCGAGCCCCTGCGTCCAGCCGATCAGCGCGGCCTTGCTCGCCGCATAGAGGCTCATCCCCGCATCGGGCACGCGCGTCGCGAGGCAACTGCCGGTCGACACGATGCGCCCGCCCTCCCCAAGATGCCGCGCCGCCGCCTGCGACGCGACGATCACCGCGCGCACGTTCACGTTCAGCGTCGTGTCGATATCGTCGAGCGTCATCGTTTCCAGCGTCCCGGCGCGGAAAATCCCCGCGTTGTTGACCAGGATGTCGAGACCGCCGAACGCCTCCGCGGCACGATCGACCGCGGCGCGCACGGCAACCGGATTGGCGCTGTCGGCCTGGATCGCGACCGCGCGACGGCCCTGCGCCTCGATACCGGCAACGACGGCCTGCGCCCGCTCGGCCGATTTTTCGTAAGTGATCGCGACGTCCGCACCGTCGGCCGCCAGCCGTTTCGCAATGGCCGCGCCGATGCCGCGGCTGCCGCCCGTGATGAGTGCACGCTTGCCCTGAAGTCGATTCATGTTCGTTCCTTTCCTCATTTATGTAACGGTCGACACAGAATGTAGCAAGTTGCGCGACACAGTCAATTGATTTATTTTATCGATCGATACAGATATCGACGAAGGATTGGACGCCATGGCTGAACGGGGCCGACCGAGAAGCTTCGACAAGGAAGCGGCGCTGGATCGCGCGATGGAGGTGTTCTGGCGCCTCGGCTACGAGGGTGCGTCGATGGCGGACCTGACGGCCGCGATGGGCATTGCGTCACCGAGCCTGTATGCGGCGTTCGGCAGCAAGGAAACGTTGTTCCGGCAGGCGCTCGAGCACTACCGCGCCACGGAGGGACGGGAAATCTGGGATGGTGTCGAACAGGCCGGCAGCGCGCACGACGCCGTGAGGAACTACCTGATGGATACCGCGCGCGTGTTCACGCGGCGCTCGAAGCCGGCCGGCTGCCTGATCGTGCTGTCGGCGCTACACCCGGCCGAGCGTTCCGATACCGTCCGGCAAACGCTGATCGCGATGCGCGAGCGCACGGTCGACGCGCTGCGCGAGCGCCTCCGGCAAGGCGTCGCAACCGGCGAGATCGCGGCGCATGCGAACCTCGACGCGATCGCGCGGTACTACGTGACGGTTCAGCAGGGAATGTCGATCCAGGCGCGCGACGGCGCGAACCGTCGCGATCTGGAGGCCATCGCACAAGCCGCGCTGGCCGCGTGGCCTGCGCTCGTCGGCGCAAGCGGCGCGTAGCAGCCAGACGCCACCGCGCGCGGCCGAGCCCGCACGTTATTGCTTCGCTGCGTGCTGCACGTCCTTCGACGCATGCCACACGCGATAGCGCACCTCGAAGCCATCGGGCACATAGACGACGAGCGGCAGGCGACTGTTGTAGCGCAGCAGCTGGCCGTCGCCGCGCACCTGCACGAAGCGTTGCTGCGGCGCCTGGCCCGGGCACGCCATCAGCGTCGACGCGGGCCCCTTCACGTCGGTGAGCTGGTAGTACGTATAGCCCCACCCCTTCACATCCTCGGCGGTCAGCTCGCCACCGAACCACTGCTGGTTGCAGTCGGTCTGCAGCGTCTTGCCGATCATCAGCTCGACACGCGCATCGCCCTCGTTCTCGAGCGCGGGCAGCGCGATCACGACGCGCTGCTGGCCTGCCGCTGCTTGCGGAAACATCTTGATCGACTCGGCCGGCACGGCGGGCGCGGACGCCGGCCCGGCCGCATACGCGGCAGCAGTCGTCACGCAGAAGGCGGCCAGCGCGGCCCGGATCGCGATTTTCATCGATGTGCTCCTGAAAAACAAATGAGCCCCGGATGCTAACACTTTCGCATCGGGACCTTACGGCGCTGTAATTTGACGACACAATTCCGAACAGCCGGCAATCCCCTTGCGCGGTACTTATAGGGGAACCAACGGAGAACATCATGCTGAAGCTCATCACCGCCGCCGGCGTCGCGACCCTGCTGGCCGGCTGCGTCGTCGCTCCCGACGCCGGATACGGCTACGGGCAGCCCTACTATTCCAGTCCCGGCTACGCGTACGGCCCGTCGCCCGTGTACGGCACGGTCAACATCTGGGGTGGTGGCGGCGGACGCGACTGGGATCGCGGCCGACGCGACTACCACCACTGGGACGGCGATCGCGGCAATCGCGGCGGCAACGGATGGCACGGCGGCGGACGCCGCGGCGACTGGAACGATGGCGGCGGCCGCGGCGACGGTGGCGGCGGTCATCGCCACTGACGTGCAATTGCAACCGTTTGTATCCACGCACGGCCCGCCGACGGCCGATGCGTCACGCAGACGAACGAACGGACGGCCGCGCAAACGACAAAGGCCCTCGCACGAAGCGAGGGCCTTTTGTCGTCCGGTCGGGCGAAGCGCACTCCGATTGGTGCCGGGCGTCCGGCACCGAACCCGCTCACGCGTCGCGCGCCCGTCCGCTTACCAGCCGGCCGGTTGCGCGTAGCCGCCCGACACCGGCGCACCGCACACATACGCGCGCTGGTAACGATCGTAGCAATAGTTCGGGCCGTCGTCCTGGTACTGCGCCTGCTGATAGGTCGGATAGGCAGGCTGCTGGTACGCGGGCGCCTGGTAGTACGTCGGCGGCTGATAGGCCGGTGCCTGGTACGCGGGCGCCTGATACACGACGGGCGGATTCATCGCGGACGTCACGATCGCGCCCAGCACCGCGCCGCCGATCAATGCGCCGATGACGGCGCCGCCGTCGTGGCCATGCGCGGACGCCGGGCCCGCCACGGCGAGCGAACCGGCGAGAACACACACTGCGGCAATCTTTTTCATGATGGACTCCCACGCGAAGTGGTACTGGATGCGATGCATTGTGGCGGCACGCGGCCGTAATAGATGCAGCAAGTGGTAACGCGCCATTACGCGTGTCACGCGTGTCGAAACGCGGCGTCGCCGTGCTACGATTTTCGGCACACAGGAGACGCCTTCATGCAGCCCGAAACCGCCCGCCGTTTCGATACCGAATTCGCGCCGCGCATCGCGCAGGCCATCGCCGCCTTCTTCGCCGATCACGTGCTGACCGACGTCGTCCCGTACGGCGGGCACGGGCACCCGACGCGCGTGCAGATCCGCAGCGCGCCGCACGAGCACGTGAGCGGCTTCGTGCATCCGCTGAATCTCGAGCTGACCTGGGACACCGACGAAATCGAGCGGCTGATGGAGCCGGACGGCTCGCAGCGCTTCGAGCACTACCTGGCCGCGCTGCCGAAAAAGCTGGGCGCGTGGCAGAGTGCGCGCGACATCGATCTCGCGTCACGCA
The DNA here is from genome assembly GCF_001039005.1 of Burkholderia cepacia. Classification (GTDB taxonomy): domain Bacteria; phylum Pseudomonadota; class Gammaproteobacteria; order Burkholderiales; family Burkholderiaceae; genus Burkholderia; species Burkholderia theae. Next base: position 38,349 of record NZ_LDWR01000045.1, on the reverse strand, counting down.
CGCAGGGCGACCCGCTCGTGCGGCTCGGCGGCCTCGACTTCGAAGGCTGAGTGTCCGTGCCGGCCGGCAGCCGGGCGTGCCGGCGTCGCGCAATTCGGCCCGGTGATACACTCGACCGGCCCCGTTCCAGTGCAGCCGCGCCGGCCGGGCCGTTCATCGCCGCCTCCACCCTTCCGCATGGTTGCGCACGCAACCGGCAACCGGGCGCGCGGACAACCACGCTTTCGTTCCCGCCATGAACGCCGATACCGGCCTGCCGCTTCCGCAACGCTACTGGGCGATCGTCTGCGTCGCCCTGGGCATCACGCTTGCCGTGCTCGACGGCGCCATCGCGAACGTCGCGCTGCCGACGATCGCACGCGACCTGCACGCGTCCGACGCCGCATCGATCTGGATCGTCAACGCCTACCAGCTCGCGGTCACGATCACGCTGCTGCCGCTCGCGTCGCTCGGCGAGCGCATCGGCTATCGCCGCATCTACATCGCCGGGCTCGCGCTGTTCACCGCGGCGTCGCTCGGCTGCGCGCTCGCCGGTTCGCTGCCGATGCTGGCCGTGATGCGCGTGATCCAGGGATTCGGCGCGGCCGGCATCATGAGCGTCAACGCGGCGCTCGTACGGATGATCTACCCGTCGTCGATGCTCGGGCGCGGGCTGTCGATCAACGCGATGGTGGTCGCACTGTCGTCGGCGATCGGGCCGACGGTCGCGTCCGCGATCCTGTCGTTCGCGTCGTGGCCGTGGCTGTTCGCGGTCAACGTGCCGATCGGCATCGCCGCGGTACTCGGCAGCCTGCGCGCGCTGCCGGCCAACCCGCTGCACGACGCGCCGTACGATTTCCCGAGCGCGCTGATGAACGCGTGCGTGTTCGGCCTGCTGATCACGGCGGTCGACGGGCTCGGCCACGGCGAAGGCCATGCGTACGTCGCGGCCGAGCTGGGCATCGCGTTCGTCGTCGGTTATTTCTTCGTGAAGCGCCAGCTGTCGCAACCGGCCCCGCTGCTGCCCGTCGACCTGATGCGCATCCCGATGTTCGCGCTGTCGATCTACACGTCGATGGCGTCGTTCACGTCGCAGATGCTCGCGTTCGTCGCGCTACCGTTCTGGCTGCAGAACTCGCTCGGTTTCTCGCAGGTCGAGACGGGCCTCTACATGACGCCATGGCCGCTCGTGATCGTGTTTGCCGCGCCGCTCGCGGGCGTGCTGTCGGACCGCTATTCGGCCGGCATCCTCGGCGGGATCGGGCTCGCGCTGTTCGCGGCCGGGCTGCTGTCGCTCGCGACGATCGGCGCGCACCCGGGCACCGTCGACATCGTGTGGCGCATGGCGCTGTGCGGCGCGGGCTTCGGGCTGTTCCAGTCGCCGAACAACCGCGCGATGCTGTCGTCCGCGCCGCGCGAGCGCAGCGGCGGCGCCGGCGGCATGCTGAGCACCGCGCGGCTGACGGGCCAGACGCTCGGCGCCGCGCTCGTCGCGCTGATTTTCGGGCTCGCGCCCGATCGCGGGCCGACGATCGCGCTTTATGTCGCGACGGCATTCGCGGCGGTGGCCGCGGTCGTGAGCATGCTGCGCATCACATCGCCGCGGCCGGACGCAGCAACCTGATACTGCCGTGCACCGCACGTCATGCGGCGTCGAGCGCGTCCATCACGAAGCGCACGCGCGCCTTCACGTTCACGCACGGCAACTCGATCAGCCGATAGCCGTATGACGTGTAGCACTCGACCATCGCGTCGTAGGTGCGCACGGCTTCCGCGAAATCCTGCCGGCGCTCGGTGTCCTGCGCATAGATCTCGGGCCACGGCGGCGCGATGAACACGCGCCGGTGATAACGGAAACGGCGGGCCGCGGCTTCCGCGTGCGCGGGCACCGCCAGCCCCGTCAAGCGCAGGTAGCCGACCACGTCCGGTACACCGCGGTCGAAGAACACCGGCCCGCGCGCCTGCCGCGCGAGATGGTACGAACGCATCTCCCAGCTCAGCATCAGCTCGGCAAACGCGGCCGGATCGCGCCACGGCAGCGCGTGGCCGTCGACAGCCATCTGGTCGCGGATCACGCCTCGCCCGGCTTCCTGCGAGCGCGCAAAACCGGCACGCTCGAGCGCATCGAGCAACGTGCTCTTTCCCGAGCCCGGGCCACCCGTCACGACGAAGAAACGGCCGGTTGCGTCGTCTGTCGCGTCGTCCTCGGCACTGGCGCCGGCCCCCTGCGCGAACTCACACATGCGCAGTCCGTCGGCCCGCACGCCGCGTGACCGACGCGGCCGCCGCGACGCTGCGCAAGTCGGCGACGAACGTATCGCGCCAGACCGACAGGTCGTTCTCACGCAGCCGCGCGAGGTTCTCCTCGTGACGCGCCTGCCGTTCCGCGAGCGGCATCGACAGCGCGCGTTCGAGCGCCTCGGCCATCTGCGACAGGTCGTACGGATTGACGAGCAGCGCGCCGGTCAGCTCGGCCGCCGCGCCCGCGAACTCCGACAGCACAAGCACGCCCGGATCGGCCGGATCCTGCGACGCCACATACTCCTTCGCGACGAGATTCATCCCGTCGCGCAACGGCGTCACGAAGCCCACCTGCGACATCCTGAAGAACGCCATCAGCAGGTTGCGCTCGTACTTGCGGTTCAGGTACTGGATCGGCGTCCAGTCGAGTTGCGAAAAGCGGCCGTTGATGCGACCGGCCTCGCCTTCGAGCGTTTCGCGAATGTCCTGGTAGGTCTTCACGTCGGAGCGGGTCGGCGGCGCGATCTGCACGAGCGACACGCGCCCCTGCCAGCCCGGCGCGTTCGCGAGCATCCGCTCGAACGACTGGAAGCGCTCGACGAGCCCCTTCGAATAATCGAGACGGTCGACGCTCATCACGAGCTTGCGGCCGTCGAGCGCCTCGCGCAGCATCTTCACCGGCTTGCGCGTGCCGTACTGGATGGCCGCCTGCGCGATCGCATCGGGATGCACGCCGATCGGATAGGCGGCGACCTTCACGACACGGCCATGCGCATGCAGCATCCCGTCGTCGCTCGCCGCGCCGATCCCGCGCCGCTCGATATAGTCGGTGAACGACTGCTTGTCGGCCTCGGTCTGGAAGCCCGCGACGTCGTACGCGCACATGAACTTCACGAGTTCCTCGTGCGACGGCACGAGGCGCAGCATGTCCGGCGACGGAAACGGGATGTGCAGGAAGAAGCCGATCGGGTTCTTCACACCGAGTTCGCGCAGGTAATGCGCGAACGGCAGCAGGTGGTAGTCGTGCACCCAGATCAGGTCGTCGGGCCGCAGCAGCGCGGCGAGCTGCTTCGCGAGCATCGCGTTCACGCGCAGATAACCCGCGTATTCCTGCCGGTCGAAGCGTGCGAGATCGCCGCGGTAATGGAACACCGGCCACAGCGTCGCGTTCGAGAAACCGCGGTAGTACTGGTCGTAATCGCGCCGGGGCAGCCCGACCGTCGCGTACGTGACGTTGCCCTCCCGCTGGATCACGGGTTCGGCGTCGGGCGCACCGACGATCTCGCCATTCCAGCCGAACCAGACGCCGCCGGTTTCCTTCAGCGCGTCCATCACGCCGACGGCGAGGCCGCCCGCGCTGGGGCGCGTGTCCTCTCCGGCGGCGACCCGGTTCGATACCACGATCAATCTGCTCATCCGGCTTCCCCTCCTCGATTCGATTGACTGGCGCGCGGCGCACGCCAAGGCTGACGCAGCGGCCCGAAGGCAGCCGCGCGGCAATTCAGATCTGAGAAATGCAGTGAAATGCGACAGCGGAATGCGACGACGACGGGATCAAGCGTCCTGCTCCTGACCCAGGTCGCGTTGATAGTCGAGCCCTTCCGGGCGGGCGCCGCCCTGGTTGTGATCGCCGTCGGATGGCGACTCGCCGGGCACGCCGGCAGGCGGTGCAAGTGGCGCGTCGGTCTGCGGACGCGCACGGTCGACCTCCGCGTCGGGTGACCGCGGTGACGACCGTTTCGAACGGCGCATGGCTGGGTGTCTCATATTCGGTGCGGCTCAAGGCCGTCGTAGAAACATTCCATAACAAAACAGTCTAGGTCGGTTCCTCGCACGCCGAGGTAACAATTACCTTCAATTTGTAACGTTTCGACCCTTCGTCAGCCATCTGCCCGAGAATAGCGCCGCGCGCCCGCGCGACAAGCCGTTCGGCGATTTGTCAAAGCTTTGCATTTTTCCTATGACAATTGCGAAACAATGACGCGGCATGGAGGCGCGCATGCGTCGCCGCTCACCCAGACAGGACTTTTACTCAGGGATGAACATTCGTTTCGAATCGACGCGCCGGGCCATGCCGGCGCGCGTCGTGCTGGCCGCGATCGCCACGGCCGCACTGTTGTCCGGCTGTAACTCGCTGTACAGCGAAGGCGCGACAGCCGGCGCCGGTATCGCGGGCGCCGCGATCGCTTCCAAGGTCACCAACAACGCCGCCGTCGCGACGGGCATCGGCCTCGGCGCCGTCGCCGGCGCACGGGCGGGCGTCCAGTACTCGCAGCGCGTCGCGCACCGCTACACGCAGGAACAGATCGCGAAGGCGGCCGGCCCGCTCGACGTCGGCGGGGTCGCGCCGTGGTCGACGCACCACTCGTTCCCGATCGAGGACGACGAGCAGGGTCGTGTGACGGTCAGCCGGATGATCAGCATCGGCCCGCTCGACTGCAAGGAAATCGTGTTCGCGGTCGACACGCCCGCGAAGCCCGACAAGGCCGCGCAAGCGGCGTTCTACGTCGCCACGATCTGCCGCGACGGCCCCGTGTGGAAATGGGCGTCGGCCGAACCCGCGACCGAACGCTGGGGCGCGCTGCAATGAGCGTCGCGATCCGTATCGCGGCGATCGGCGCGCTGTGCGCGGCGGCAGCATCGCTGTCGGGCTGCGGGTCGGTCGGCGCGGCGAGCGGCGCGCTTGCCGGCGCGGCGACGGGCCTCGTTACCGCGAACCCGGCGGTCGGCGTCGGCGTCGGGATTGCCGTGCAGGCCGCGACCGACGAGGCCGTCAACCGCACGATGAAGCAGCTCCATCAGAACCAGCAGGACGCGATCGCGAAGGTGGCCGGTGGCCTGGCCGTCGGCGAAGTGAAACCGTGGAAGGTGAAGAACACGCTGCCGCTGGAAAACGGCGAAGGCGAAGTGCGCGTCACGCGCGCGTATTCATCGGCGCTCGCGCTGTGCAAGGAATTCGCGTTCTCGGTGAAGGACGGCGACAAGGCCGACTGGTATTTCGCGAATGCATGCCAGCAAGGCATGCACTGGAAGTGGGCGTCGGCCGAACCGACCGTGGACCGCTGGGGCAACCTGCAGTAACGGCGCGCTGCACTGCGCAGCGCGCGCGGATGCCGGGCCTCGCGGCCCGGCGCATCGATCAGGACTCGACGTCCTCGAGACTGAAGATCTCGGTCTGGTCGTTGTACGAGAAGATCTCGCCGTAACGGCCCCAGTCGATCACCGCGTCGAGCGTTTCCTCGGCCGCGCCGTCCGACAGCGAATCCTCCAACTCCTGCTCGAAGCGCACGCGCGGCGCGCGGTGCCCCGGGCGCTCGTTCAGCACCTTCTTGATCCGTGCAGCCAACGGCACATGCTTCAGCAGGTGATCCGCGAACATCAGCTTGCGCTCCTGCGTGCCGAACTCGGCGAACACGCGCCCCGGCGGCGTCAGGAACACGTCGCCTTCCCGCACGTCCGCGAAACCGAGGTACTGCAGCACTTCGGCGATCGGGAACAGGTCGTCGACCTCGAGGTGCAGCGTGCGCGCGATTTCCGGCATGTCCGCGCGGCCATGGTACGGCGCCATCGCAAGCGTTTCGATCAGGCCGGCCATCAGGTTGGTCGACACCTGCGGCAGCCAGCTGCCGAGTTCGAGCCCCTTCTTAGTCGCCTCGTTGGTCTGGCGCGCGGTCATCTTCGCGTAGATGTCGTCGACCAGCTTGCGGAACGCCGGGTCGAGACGGTTGCGCGGGTGCTTGAACGGCACCTTGATCTCGGCGATCACGCGGCCCGGGTTCGACGACAGCACGAGGATCCGGTCGCACATGAACACGGCTTCCTCGATGTTGTGCGTGACGATCAGCACCGACTTGATCGGCATCCGGCCCTGCGTCCACAGGTCGAGCAGGTCGGTACGCAGCGTCTCGGCCGTCAGCACGTCCAGCGCCGAGAACGGTTCGTCCATCAGCAGGATCGTCGGATCGACGACCAGCGCGCGCGCAAAGCCCACCCGCTGGCGCATGCCGCCCGACAGCTCGCGCGGGTACGCGTTTTCGAAGCCGTCGAGACCGATCAGGTCGATGGCCGCGAGCGCACGCTCGCGCCGCTCGCGCGCGCCGACGCCGAGCGCCTCGAGGCCGGCTTCCACGTTCTGCAGCACGGTGAGCCACGGGAACAGCGCGAAGGTCTGGAACACCATCGCGACGCCTTCGGCCGGGCCGCTCAGCGGCTTGCCGAGATAGCTCACTTCACCGCCGGTCGGCTCGATCAGGCCGGCGATGATCCGCAGCAGCGTGGACTTGCCCGAGCCGGAACGGCCGAGCAGCCCGACGATCTCGCCTTCGCGCAGCGACAGGTTCGCGTCGTCGAGCACGAGCAGTTCGCCTTGCGTCTTGTTGAAGCCGCGGCAGACGTGATCGACGCGCAGGATTTCCTCGCCGAGGCGCGGTGGCTGGGACGTCTGGATGGGGGCGTTTACAGCATTCGGATTGTGCATCGCGTTTCGCTCTCAATCGGTCTCAGTCGAGCCGCAGCTTCGCTTCGGCAAAGGCATACAGCGGGCGCCACAGCAGGCGGTTGAACAGGGTGACGAACAGGGACATCACGGCGATGCCCAGGATGATCTTCGGGAAGTCGCCGGCGGCGGTCGTCTGCGCGATGTACGCGCCGAGGCCGTGCGCCTCGATCTTGGTGTTGCCCCACTGCACGGCTTCCGACACGATGCTCGCGTTCCACGCGCCGCCCGATGCGGTGATCGCGCCGGTCACGTAGTACGGGAAGATGCCGGGCAGGATCGCCTGCCGCCACCACTGCCAGCCACGGATGCGGAAGTTCGTCGCCGCTTCGCGATAGTCGTTCGGGTAGGACGTTGCACCGGCGATCACGTTGAACAGGATATACCACTGCGTGCCGAGCACGATCAGCGGCGACAGCCAGATATCGGCGTTCAGGTGGAAGCGCGCGATCACGATCACGAACACCGGGAACAGCAGGTTGGCCGGGAACGCGGCGAGGAACTGCGCGAGCGGCTGCAGCTTCTCGGCCAGCCTCGGGCGCAGCCCGACCCACACGCCGATCGGCACCCAGATCACCGACGCGATCGCGATCAGCACGACCACGCGCAGCAGCGTGATGAGCCCGAGCACGAACACGTGGCCGACTTCGGCCATCGTCACGCCGGTCGACACGAAGGTGACGACGCGCCACACGATATAGGCCGTGCCGATCAGCACGAGGATCGCCCACGCGATGTCGACCGTGCGCGACGCCTTCTTCTCGACGCGCGGCAGCGCGAAGCGCATCGCGCCCGACAGCGGCAGGCGCAGCGGAATCCGCGCGGCCTTCGCGAAGAACCAGCCGGCCGGCACGAGCAGCTGATGGATCAGGCGCGTGCGGCGCACGAGGTCGAGCAGCCACGACTCCGGCGCGTTGCCCGAGCTCGTGTTCTCCATCCGGAACTTGTCGGCCCACGCGACGAGCGGGCGGAACAGGAACTGGTCGTACGCGAGGATCACGACCGTCATCGTGACGATCACCCAGCCGATCGCGCCGAGGTTCTTGTCCGAGATCGCCTGCGCGAGATACGCACCGATCCCCGGCAGCGTGATCGTCTGGTTGCCGACGGTGATGGCCTCCGACGCGACGACGAAGAACCAGCCGCCCGACATCGACATCATCATGTTCCAGATCAGGCCCGGCATCGAGAACGGTACCTCGAGCTTCCAGAAGCGCTGCCAGGACGTCAGGTGGAAGCTCCGCGACACCTCGTCGAGATCGCGCGGCACCGTGCGCAGCGACTGGTAGAAGCTGAACGTCATGTTCCACGCCTGGCTCGTGAAGATCGCGAAGATCGCCGCGAGCTCGGCGCCGAGCACGCGGCTCGGAAACAGCGCGAGGAAGAACGTGACCGTAAACGAGATGAAGCCGAGCACCGGCACCGACTGCAGGATGTCGAGGATCGGGATCAGCACCATGCCCGCGCGACGGCTCTTGGCCGCGAGCGTGCCATAGACGAGCGTGAACACGAGCGACGCGACCATCGCGGCGAGCATCCGCAGCGTGGTGCGCAACGCGTATTCGGGCAGGTTCGACGGGTCGAGCGAGATCTTCTGCGTCTGCAGGACGCCGATCGGCGCCATCGTTTCGTGGAAACCGACGATTGCCATCGCCAACAGGCAGATGATCAGCGGAAACGCGATGAAGTCCCACCGGTTCGGCAAAACGCGCCATGCGGACGCGTTGGCGGTCCGGTTCGGATTGAAGAATCCGACGTCCATCAGGCGCCCTCCCCGGTAAGGCCGAACGAAGCCGGCAGTCGATGTTGATTCATGGCAAAGCGCACGGGCGCGGTAATTCGATTGACTGACGATCTCGCGCAGGCGCGATGCGCCGTGCGTGCAAGCTGCCTCCCGCACGGTCCCGGTCGAGTCGGCCCGCGACGGCACGACACTACACCAACCTGTATTTCAGGTACAACCGTCCGGGGACGGCCAGCCGGCGCACGGATCGTGCCCGGCGCGCGGGCGGACGGCGGGTGCGCGGTAGGAGCAGCCCGGCCGCAGTCCTTCGGCCGGCATGCAGGCCCGAATTATGCCGTGATCCGGGCCGGCCGTGAACCCGCCAGCCGCACGCGGGCGCAAACCGTGTCGGGCGTCAGCAGCCGGAAACGGCGAAGCGGGTATGATCGGGGCTAGCCCCTTGGGGATCGATCGACGAGCGGGAGGAAGGGAATGGCAGGAAACTTGGTGATCGTCTGCCGCGATCAGGATGCCGACGCGTTCTACGAACTGATGCAGGAGTATGGATCGTTCCAGACGCGGCTGTCGTCGACTGCGTGGTACCTGAACATGAACGTCGTGCCGGAATCGCTGCAGGAGGAAATCCTGGAGCGCCTCGGCCGATATACGACCGTGTACATCTTCGAGGCCACCACCGTGACCTACAACACGATCGACAGCAACGCGGCCGAGACGCTCGGCACGCTGTTCGGCGAATGATGCCGCGCGGCGCCCGCCCGGCCGGGCAGGCGCCGCATGCAACCCTTACGCAGCCTGTGCGTGGGGTTCGTCCTTCGGCACGACCTCGAACGGGAACGTCATCGCGACGCGCAGGCCGCCTTCCGGGCGGTTGCCGATGTCGCACGCCCCGCCCAGCCTGAGCACGAGCCGCTCGACGATCGCGAGCCCGAGCCCGCTGTGGCCGTTGCCGCCGCGGGCCGGGTCGAGCCGCACGAACGGCCGGGTGGCGGCCGCGAGGTCGCGGGGTGCAATCCCGCCGCCGCTGTCGCTGACCGACAGCACATAGCCGGTCGGTGTGCGCTCCGTCTCGACGAGCACGGGCGGCGCGCCGTACGCATGCGCGTTGTCCAGCAGGTTAGACAGGATCCGGTCGAGCGTCGCCGTCGGCAGCCGGAAGCCCGGATCGGCGTCGAGCCGCGTCTGGACCGTCGGCGCGTTCGGCGCGACCGCACGATAGCTGCGCGCGATCCGCTCGCACGCCTGATCGACCGGCACCGGCTCGCTGCGGTCGGACCCGCCGTGCGCAAACACCAGAAACTGGTCGACGATGTGCGACATCGAGTCGACGTCGCGCACGACACCGTCGCGCAACCGTACGTCGTCCATCATTTCCGCACGCAGCCGCATCCGCGCCAGCGGCGTGCGCAGGTCGTGCGCGACGCCCGCCAGCATCACCGCGCGGTCGCTCTCGGCCTGCGACACCTGTTCCACCATCTGGTTGAAACCATGCGTGAGCTGGCGCAGCTCGCGTGGGCCGCGCTCGCGCAGCGGCGGCACCGGCTGCCCGCGGCCGAAGCGCGCAACCGCGCGCGCCAGCGAACGCAGCGGCTGCTGCAGCTGCCAGGCCGCGAACAGCGCGGCGATCACGCCGGCCGAGAAGATCGTGCCGAGCCACAGCAGCATCCGGTCCAGCGAGCGCGGCGGCCGCAGCGGCTGCACGGGCACCACGATCCAGTTGCGGTCGGCCGGCTCCTTGACCCACAGCACGGGCGGATGGCCGGGCGCGCCGATCTCGACGCGCGTGCCGGGCGGCATCCGCTCGCTCACGTCGTCGCGGAACCGCTTGAGCGCCGCCGGCAGGTTCGACACGTCGTTCTTCGGCACGTCGGCACTGTCCGGCGTCACGAGCCGCACGCGGGACGGCAAAGGCTGGTCGGGCGTGCGCTCGACGTGCTGGCGCACCGCGTCGACCAGGAACGCGGCCTCTTCGACCGCGTAACGCGTCTGCATCTGGTTGCGCTCGAGCCGCATCGCGAAAAACCACGCGAAGTGCGACAGGAGCAGCACACCGATGACGAGCAGCGCCAGCCGCCCGAACAGTGAATCAATGGGTTTGCGCATGGGCCTCGCCGTCGGGCACGAATACGTAGCCGCGCCCGCGCACCGTCTGGATGAAGCGTGGCGTCGACGGATCCGTTTCGAGGATGCGGCGCAGGCGCCACACCTGGACGTCGATGCCGCGGTCGGTGCCGTCGTACTCGGGCCCGTGCAGCAGCTCGAGCAGCCGCTCGCGCGTGAGCGTGCGCAGCGCATGGTTCACGAAGATCTTCAGCAGCGCGAATTCGCTGCTCGACAGCGTGGCCGGCTTGCCGTCGACCGACAGCGTGCGCGCCTGGAAGTCGAGCACGAAGCGGCCGAACGCGAACGGTTCGCGCTGTTCGGGCGCGGCCGCCGACGGGGTCGCGCGGCGGCGACGCAGCACGGCCTGCACGCGCGCGAGCAACTCGCGCGGGTTGAACGGCTTGCCGAGGTAGTCGTCCGCGCCGAGCTCGAGCCCGACGATCCGGTCGACGTCGTCCGCCCGCGCGGTCAGCATGATCACGGGAATGTCGTCGCCGGCCGCGCGCAACTGGCGCAGCGCGGTCAGGCCGTCCACGCCCGGCATCATCAGGTCCAGCACGATCAGGTCGGGGCGCTCGCGCTCGAGGCGCTTCTCGAGCGTCGCCGCGTCGTGCAGCACGGACACTTCCATCCCCTGGCGCACGAGATAGTCGCGCAGCAGGTCTCGGAGTTCTTGGTCGTCGTCGACGATGAGGATCTGGGTAGTCATGGCTCGAAGTTTACCGCGCGAGGGCGGGGTCAAAGAACGAAACAAAGGGACGAAAGGGTTACTGCGGGTTACCGCGCAAGGGAACTGTAATGCACCGTAACCGGGCCACCTCCCCGCGTAACACCGGCCGGGGCCTGCATCGCTAACCTCCGTCTTACCGGATGCGGTACGCGGCTTTCCAAATACCGCATCGCCGGACCCTTTGGATACAAGGAGTTTCTGAAATGTATAAGAAGACTTCCCGCGTGGCCATCGCGGCCGCCACTGTGCTCGCTCTCGCATTCGGCACCGCGCATGCCGCGCAGCCCAACGACATGCCGCCGCCGGGCGGCCCCGGCGCCCACCAGATGCACGGGCACGACGGCGGCCCGTTCGGCGTGATCATGAAGCTGCACGACCAGCTGAAGCTCAACGCGTCGCAGGAACAGCAATGGCAGACGGCCATCAACACGATGAAGCAGAACCGTGAAGCGATGCGCAAGAGCCACGAGCAGATGGGCGAACAGTTCAAGGCGCAGCAGAACCAGCCGATTCTCGACCTGAACGCGATGCACGCCGCACGCCAGCAGGCCGAGCAGCAGAACGCGCAACTGCGCGAGCAGACGTCCGCCGCGTGGCTCGCGTTCTACAACGGGCTGAACGACCAGCAGAAGACCACGGTCAGCACGGCGCTCAAGCAGCAGTTCGCGAAGATGGAACAGCGTCACGAGAAGATGAAGGAACGCTGGGAGCAGCATCGCGCGGCCAAGGCCGCGTCGGCACCGGCGCAGTAAGCCGGCCGGCCGCTCCCCGGAGCGGTGCCGAAGGGGACGCGGGCACCGGCCCGCGTCCCCTTTTTTCATTTCAGGCGACGTCGAACAGCAGCACCTCGGCCGCACGGCCGCGCGCGAACGCAACCGCGTCCGCGCCGCCGATCCGCGCGCCGTCGCCGGCGGCCAGCGCATGGCCATTGACCTCGACGTCGCCGCGCACCACGTGCACGTAGGCGCTGCGCCCGGCCGGCAGGTCGAACGCCGCAGCCTCGCCGCCGTCGATCAGTCCCACGAAAATGCGAGCGTCCGCACGCATCGACAGTGCACCGTCGCCGCCGTCCGGCGCCGCGACCAGCCGCAGCCGACCGCGTTTCTCGTCGTCGGCGAAGCGCCGTTCCTCATAACCGGGCCGCCCGCCCCGTTCGGCCGGCTGCAGCCAGATCTGCAGCAGATGCAGCGGCCGGTCGCGCGACGCGTTGGTTTCGCTGTGCATGAGCCCCGTGCCGGCGCTCATCCGCTGGATGCCGCCGGCACGGACGATCGCGCCGCAGCCGAGGCTGTCGCGGTGCGCGAGCGTGCCGTCCAGCACATAGGTGACGATCTCCACGTCGCGGCGCGGCTGCATTCCGAAGCCGCGCGTCGGCGCGATCAGGTCCTCGCTCAGCACGTGCAGCGCGCCGACCGGCGGATGCGCGTTCGCCGCACGGCCGGCGGGCGCAAAGCTGTGACGCGACTCGAGCCAGCCGTGGCCCGTGTGGCAGCGGTCTTCGGCGCGGCGGATCTGGAACATGGGGCGGGCACTCCGGGAGGCGGGTTCTCTTTGCGGGTTTACCTCCACTGTAGGGGGGCGCCGATGGCGCCACAATCCGCCACCGGCGCACCGCATCGTTGCACTCGCGCGCCCAATCACCGTAATACTCGTTGCGAATACCACGATTGCCGCAACAGCCGAATCGAAGAGTCGAAGAATCGATCGATCGCGCCGGATTGCCGTTTTCCGGGTATCGCGTTCGGGTAAAATACCGCCCTTTTGGCGATCGCCCTTTCGGCGGCCGCCATCGCCAGAGCGCCGATCGGCGAATTTTGGCCGTCTAGAATACGCCGCGGTGCCCGGTCCGACCGGCCGCGCGCGCCCCGGAAAGTCAGCAACAGAAGGATGGAAATGAAGAAGGCCGCCCTGTGCGCCGCCCTCGCCCTCGTGGCGGGCAGCGCCTTCGCGAAGGAGTGGAAGACCGTGCGGATCGGCGTCGATGCCAGCTACCCGCCGTTCGAGTCGACCGCACCGAGCGGCGAGATCGTCGGTTTCGACGTCGATCTCACCAAGGAGATCTGCAAACGGATCAACGTGAAATGCGTGTGGGTGGCGCAGGATCTCGACGGGATCATTCCGGCGCTGAAGGCGAAGAAGTACGACGTCATCGTGTCGTCGCTGACCGTCACGGACAAGCGCCGCGAGCAGATCGACTTCTCCGACAAGGTGTACGACGCGCCGGCGCGGATGATCGCGAAGACCGGCTCGCCGCTGCTGCCGACGGTCGCGTCGCTGAAGGGCAAGCGCGTCGGCGTCGAGCAGGGCTCGACGCAGGAAACCTACGCGAAGGCGTACTGGGAACCGCAGGGCGTGACGATCATTCCTTACCAGAACCAGGACCAGGTCTATGCCGATCTCGGCTCGGGCCGCCTCGACGCGACGCTGCAGGACGAGCTGCAGGCCGACTACGGCTTCCTGCGCACGCCGCGCGGCAAGGGTTTCGCGTTCGCCGGACCGGAAGTGAAGGATCCGAAGACGATCGGCGACGGCACCGCGATCGGCGTGCGCAAGGACGATACGGACCTGAAGCTCAAGATCAACCAGGCGCTGGCCGACATGCACAAGGACGGCACGTACGACCGGCTGTCGCACAAGTATTTCTCGTTCAGCGTCTATTCGGCCCGCTGAGCGCCGACCTTGAGAAGCAACGGATGCGGGGGCGGCCCCGCGTCCGGGCAGTACAGGCAGTCAACCACGCGCCGCCCGCCCCCTTGCCCGCCGCTCGCGCGACGGGCTGGCCCGGCATCGTTGCCGGGGCGGACGGTCATGATACGCACGGGGCGTTCCGCGCAGCTTGGCGGGCGCGTCTTTCGCGGCGCACCGCGTGCGCCGTCAAGGACCACATATGTTTCTACAAGGTTACGGCCCGCTGATCCTCGCAGGCACCTGGCAAACCGTCAAACTGGCGGTGCTTTCGCTTGCGCTGTCGTTCCTGCTGGGTCTGCTCGGCGCGGGTGCGAAGCTGTCGCGCAACCGCGTGACGCACGGCATCGGCACCGTCTACACGACGCTGATCCGCGGCGTACCCGACCTCGTGCTGATGCTGCTGCTGTTCTACAGCCTGCAGATCTGGCTGAACATGGCGACCGACGCGCTTGGCTGGGATCAGATCGACATCGACCCGTTCCTCGCCGGCGTGCTCGTGCTCGGCTTCATCTACGGCGCGTACTTCACCGAGACGTTCCGCGGCGCGTTCCTGTCGGTGCCGCGTGGCCAGCTCGAGGCCGGCAGTGCATACGGGATGACGAACTGGCAGGTGTTCACGCGGATCATGTTCCCGCAGATGATGCGCTTCGCGCTGCCGGGCATCGGCAACAACTGGCAGGTGCTGGTGAAGTCGACCGCGCTCGTGTCGATCATCGGCCTTGCCGACGTCGTGAAGGCGTCGCAGGACGCCGGCAAGGGCACGCTGCGGTTCTTCTTCTTCACGCTGATCGCGGGAGCGGTCTACCTCGCCATCACGACGATCTCGAACTTCGTGCTGATATGGCTCGAAAAGCGCTACTCGACCGGTGTCCGCAAGGCTGACCTATGATCGAACTCATCCAAGAATACTGGCGCAACTATCTCTTCACCGACGGCTACCGCATCACCGGCGTCGCGATCACGCTGTGGCTGCTCGTCGTGTCGATCGGCCTCGGCTTCTGCCTGGCGGTGCCGCTCGCGGTTGCGCGCGTGTCGAAACGGAAGTGGCTGTCGAGCGCCGTGTGGCTCTACACGTACGTGTTCCGCGGCACGCCGCTCTACGTGCAGCTGCTGCTCTGCTACACGGGCCTCTATAGCCTCCAGGTCGTGCGCGGCACGCCGCTGCTCGATGCGTTCTTCCGCGACGGGATGCACTGCACGCTGCTCGCGTTCACGCTGAACACCTGCGCGTACACCACCGAGATCTTCGCGGGCGCGATCAAGGCGACGTCGTACGGCGAGATCGAAGCCGCGCGCGCGTACGGGATGACGCCGTTCACGATGTATCGCCGCGTGATCCTGCCGTCGGCGCTGCGCCGCGCGCTGCCGCTGTACAGCAACGAAGTGATCCTGATGCTGCACGCGACGACGGTGGCCTTCACCGCGACCGTGCCCGACATCCTGAAGATCGCCCGCGACGTGAACTCGGCGACCTACATGTCGTTCCACGCGTTCGGCATCGCCGCCCTGCTCTACCTCGTGATCTCGTTCACGCTCGTGTGGCTGTTCCGCCAGGCCGAGCGCCGCTGGCTCGCGTATCTGCGCCCGCAAGGCAAGTAAGTTTTCGCAGGACTATTGATGAATTCCCAGACTCAAAAGCTTTTCGTCGACGATCTGCACAAGCGGTACGGCGACAACGAGGTGCTCAAGGGCGTGTCGCTGAAGGCGAACTCGGGCGACGTGATCAGCGTGATCGGCTCGTCCGGCTCCGGCAAGAGCACGATGCTGCGTTGTATCAACTTCCTCGAGCAGCCGAATGCCGGCCGCATCGTCGTGGACGGCGAGGAAGTGCGCACGAAAGCCGACAAGACCGGCGCGCTGCGCGCGGCCGATCCGAAACAGCTTCAGCGCGTGCGCACCAAGCTCTCGATGGTGTTCCAGCACTTCAACCTCTGGTCGCACATGAACGTGATCGAGAACGTGATGGAAGCGCCCGTGAACGTGCTCGGCATCCCGAAGAAGGAAGCCGAGGATCGCGCGCGCGAGTATCTCGAGAAAGTGGGCCTCGCACCGCGCGTCGAGAAGCAGTATCCGTCGCACCTGTCGGGCGGCCAGCAGCAGCGCGTGGCAATTGCGCGCGCGCTCGCGATGCATCCCGACGTGATGCTGTTCGACGAGCCGACGTCGGCGCTCGACCCGGAACTGGTAGGCGAAGTGCTGAAGGTGATGCAGAAGCTCGCCGAGGAAGGCCGCACGATGATCGTCGTCACGCACGAGATGGGCTTTGCGCGCAACGTGTCGAACCACGTGATGTTCCTGCACCAGGGGCGCGTCGAGGAAGAAGGCGTGCCGGCCGAGGTGTTTGCCAACCCGAAGAGCGAGCGCCTGCGCGGATTCCTGTCGGGCAGCCTCAAGTAACGCACGACACGCACAACGTGCGAACGGGCGCCCCGCGGCGCCCGTTTTGCGTTTACGCGACGCTCACCGGCGCGCTGTCGGCAAACGCGCGCAGTTCGTCGCCCGCGAGCCGGTAACGCACCCACTCGCTCTGCGGCGCCGCGCCGACGCTCTCGTAGAAACGGATCGCCGGCTCGTTCCAGTCGAGCACGCTCCACTCGAACCGCCCGCAGCCCGATTCGACCGCGATCCGCGCGAGCGTCTTCAGCAGCCGCAGCCCGGCGCCCGCGCCGCGAAAGCGCGGCGACACGTACAGATCCTCGAGATACAGCCCCTGCCGGGCGAGCCAGGTCGAATACGAGAAGAAATACACGGCGAAGCCGGCCGGCTCGCCGTCGACCTCGCACACCAGCGCACGTGCCGGCGATCCCTCGTCGAACAGGCTGCGCTCGAGCGATGCGGGCGTCGCGACCACTTCGTGCTCCGCCTTCTCGTAGACGGCCAGCTCGGTAATGAAACGCAGGATCAGCGGCACGTCGGCGACGGTGGCGGAACGGATGTCGATTTGCACGGGTTGAGCCCTCCTCCGGCCCGGATTCGAAACGGAAGGCGCCGCCGCGCAACCGCGCTGGCGCCAATCAGACCGTCATGCTACGTTCACGCGGTGCCTGCAGGAAGTGCAGTTTCTTCATCTAGACCTGAACATGATGCATCCCGACCTGCGCCGTCTCGACCTGAACCTGCTGCTCGTGTTCGACGCGCTGTACCGCCACCGGTCGGTCGCCGCGGCCGCGCACGAGCTCGCAATGAGCCCGTCCGCGCTGAGCCATGCGCTTGCGCGGCTGCGCGATGCGATCGGCGACGCGCTGTTCGTGCGGCTCGGCAACGAGATGCAACCGACCGTGCGCGCCGACGATATCGCCACGTGGGCCGGCGACGCGCTCGACGCGATGTCGAAGGGGCTCGCCCGCGCGCGGCGCTTCGATCCCGCGCAAAGCGACCGCACGTTCGTGTTCGCCGCGACCGACTACACGGCGTTCGCCGTGCTGCCGGCGTTCGTTGCGCGCATTCAGCACGTCGCGCCGCAGCTGCGGATTCGGGTCGTCCATTCCGACCGGAAGATTTCCGTCGACGAACTCGCGGCCGGCCGCATCGATTTCGCGCTCGGCTATCACGAGGAATCGGCAGCCGACGCGCCGGGGATCGAGGATTTCGACTGGTTCTCCGACGACTACGTCGTGATCGCGAGCGCCGCGCATCCGGACATCCGCCGGCGGCTGACGCTCGACCAGTACCTGGCGGCACGCCACGTGGTCGTCACGCCGTGGAACGAATCGCGCGGCGTCGTCGACTACGTGCTCGACCGGCTCGGCCTCGCCCGGCAGGTCGCCGTGCAGTTGCCGACCGTGCTCGCCGCGCCGTTCGTGATCGCGGAATCCGCACTCCTGATGACCGTGCCGAACCGCGCCGCGCAGGCGCTGCGGCACGCGGCGCCGATCCGCATCTTCCCCGCGCCGTTCGAGATTCCGCGCTACACGGTGAAGGTCTACTCGCACGCGAAGCATGCGCGCACCGACGCGCACCGCTGGATTCGCGCGCAATTGCTCGACGCACGGCCGGGCCCCGGCTGAAACCCGGCGCGCGTTGCAGGACGGGCGTTGCAGGCCTTGGAAAGCCGCCGCAACCGGCCGCCGATTCATTACGAATTACTTACCAATTTCGCATCTTTCGCGCTTACGCCCACACTTTTGCAACGTCAATAGTGGCAATCCTTGACCCATGCTCGAAAAATTCGTGTCTCCCTTATGGGACAAGGGTTTTCCGGTAGTTGCGAACCCTAGGCGCACCTGTTGCACACTGTGTTGCATGGCAATTTGGCGACAGGTGTTAGTCAAACAACGATTTCCGTCGCCACAAAATTGTATTTTTGCTAAATTAGTAACCAAAGTAGCAAAACGAAGTTCGTGAAATGTAGTTTAGCTTCACGACACTACAAGGAGACCCCGCAGGCCGACCCGGCTGTGCGCGGGACCGCTCAACGGCATTTCCGTCCGCTTGCCCGCGTGCTGCGCTTACCGGCCCTGCACGAGGTCTCCCTGGTTATCCCGCTTTTGCCCGGCGCTCGTCGCTTCGGGCATCTCGTGCAGTTCTGGGTTGACTTTTTGACAGGGTATGGAGGAGACGATGAAGAAAGCTTTGGTCGCGGCCGCGCTGATGGCTGCTGGGGTGGTGACGGCGCACGCGCAGAGCAGCGTCACGCTGTATGGCCGCCTGGATGCAGGCATCGAGTACATGAACGGCCTGCAAAACGGCCACCAAGTGCGCGCGGAAAGCGGCGACTGGGGCACGAGCCTGTGGGGCTTGAAGGGTAGCGAGGACATCGGTGGCGGCAACAAGGTCCTGTTCCACCTCGAAGGCGCGTTCAACACGATGACCGGCGGCTTCAGCGGCTCGATCTGGGATCGTTTTGCGACGGTCGGCATCTCGAACGACCACTACGGTACGCTGCTGTTGGGTCGTGAGCTCGCGATCGCCAACGGCGTGTGGGACTTCGACCCGTTCGGCCAGTCGGCCTGGTCGACCGCATCGCTCGTCCGCGGCCGCAACTGGAACAAGACCAGCAACAACGTGTCGTACCAGTCGCCGCAGTTCTACGGCCTCGACTTCTACGGCCAGTTCTCGTTCTCGAACTCGACCAGCTTCAACGGCAACACGACGGCCGGCCAACCGGGCCGTGCAATGGGCGGTCAGGTCACCTATACGAACTCGCTGTTCCAGTTGCGCGGCATCTACGACGAAACGCGCGACAGCAACGGCCGCTTCTCGGACGTGTTCAACTACTCGCGTGAATACTTCGCGGGCGTAAACGTGTTCCTGGGCCAGTTCAAGGTGCAGGCGGCCTACCAGGCATCGCGCGCGGACGGCAGCGGCGGCCCGGCAGTGAACGCCGGCGTTACCGGCACCCAGCAGGTCTGGGGCGGTGTGACGTGGCAAGCAACGCCGGCAGCAGCGCTGATCGCGGCCGCTTATCACGTGAACGCGAACCACGGCGGCGGCAACGCGAACATCTACACGGTCGGCGGTTCGTACAACATCTCGAAGCGCACGCTGTTCGATCTGCAGGTCGCGACGGTGCGCAACAGCAAGAACGCGAACTTCGGCCTGAACGCCAACGGCGCAGGTACGGCCGTGTCGACGGGCAACCCGAACCCGGGCGGCAGCCAGACCGGCGTCTACGCCGGTATCCAGCACCTGTTCTGATCGGGCGCTGCCGGACAACGATTCGACAACACTTTCCACGCTGCTGCGAGAGGCGCGTATCGGTGCGGTACCCAACCGGGTATCGCACCGTTTTTTATTGGCGGGCGGGCTTGGCACTCAAGGCCCGCTGCCGAATACGGCGCTCAGACGGCCGCTTCGTTCTCTTCGCCGGTGCGGATGCGGATCACGCGCTCGACGTCCGACACGAAGATCTTGCCGTCGCCGATCTTGCCGGTGCGTGCCGCGCCGATCACCGCGTCGATCACCTGGTCGACCTGCGCTTCCGCGACGACCACCTCGATCTTCATCTTCGGCAGGAAGTCGACGACATACTCGGCGCCGCGATACAGCTCGGTATGCCCCTTCTGGCGGCCGAAGCCCTTCACTTCCGTCACGGTCAGGCCCGTGAGACCCACTTCGGCGAGCGCTTCGCGGACTTCGTCCAGCTTGAACGGCTTGATGATGGCGGTGATGCGTTTCATGATGGTTGTCCCCCAATGCTCGTATGGATGAAAAATCGCGCCCCCGATTGTAAGCCCGCGAGCCGCGCACGGCTCGACGCGGCTCAATCGAGGCGCTCGGTAAAACGTGACGTGATCGGGTAGCGCCAGTCGCGCCCGAATGCGCGATGCGTGACGCGAATGCCGATCGGCGCCTGGCGGCGCTTGTATTCGTTGATCTTGATGAGCCGCGTCACGCGTTCGACGTCGGCCTGCGCATAACCGGCCGCGACGATCTCGGCGAGCGGCCGGTCTTCTTCCATGTACATCCGCATGATCGCGTCGAGCACGTCGTACGGCGGCAGGCTGTCCTGGTCGGTCTGGTTCTCGCGCAGCTCGGCCGACGGCGCGCGCGTCAGGATCCTCTCGGGAATCACGTCGCGCAGCGCATAGTCGGCGCTTTCGTTGCGATAGCGGCAAAGCCGGTACACGAGCGTCTTCGCGATATCCTTGATCACCGCGAAACCGCCGGCCATGTCGCCGTACAGCGTGCAGTAGCCGACCGCCATCTCGCTCTTGTTGCCGGTCGTCAGCACGATCGAACCGAACTTGTTCGACAGCGCCATCAGCAGCGTGCCGCGGATGCGCGCCTGGATATTCTCCTCGGTCGCGTCTTCCGCACGGCCCGCGAACTCGCCCACGAGCGACGCGCGGAACGCGTCGAACATCGGCGCGATCGCGATCTCGTCGTAGCGCACGCCGGTGCGCCGCGCCATCTCCGCCGCGTCGGTGGTCGAGATGTCGGCCGTGAAGCGCGACGGCATCATCACCGCGCGCACGCGCTCCGGCCCGAGCGCATCGCACGCGACGGCCAGCACCAGCGCCGAATCGACGCCACCCGACAGCCCGATCAGCACGCCGGGAAAACCGTTCTTGCCGATGTAGTCGCGCACGCCCGTGACGAGCGCGCGGTACACCTGCGCATCCGTCGACAGCTCGCGTGCGATCGCGCCGGGCAACGGCCGCGCGCCGTCGAATTCGACAATCGCGTGCCCTTCGTCGAACTGCGGCAGCTTCGCGACGAGCGCGCCCTGCGCGTCGAGC
The DNA here is from genome assembly GCF_001039005.1 of Burkholderia cepacia. GTDB lineage: Bacteria > Pseudomonadota > Gammaproteobacteria > Burkholderiales > Burkholderiaceae > Burkholderia > Burkholderia theae. Next base: position 17,191 of record NZ_LDWR01000045.1, on the reverse strand, counting down.
ACGAACGAGCCGCCGTCGAACACGAGCTCGTCCTGGCCGCCGACGAGGTTCACGTACACCATCGGCAGCCCGGTCTCGCGGATCCGCGCGCGCAGGATGTCGATGCGCACCGCTTCCTTGTTCATGTGGTACGGCGAGCCGTTCGGGATCAGCAGCACCTGCGCGCCGGCCGCCTTCGCGATCTGCGCGGCCGATGCATGCCACGCGTCCTCGCAGATGATCACGCCGTATTTCACGCCGTTCAGCTCGAACACGAGCGGCTCGGCGTCCGTCGCGAAATAGCGCTTCTCGTCGAACACCTCGGCGTTGGGCAGATCCTGCTTGCGGTAGGTGCCGGCGATCTCGCCGCCGACGATCAGCGACACAGCGTTGAAGGTGTCGGTGGGCGGCACGCCGCGCTCGATCGGGCGGTTTGCATTACCATCGACGGCTGGCGCGCGCGAAGCGTCGCCCGGCGGATCGCCGCCCGCGCCGCGCAACGGATGGCCGACCAGCACCGCGAGCCCGTCGAACGCCTTCAGCGCATCGGCGAGCGCGTCGAGCGCGGCGGCTGCCGCCGCGTAGAACGCGGGCCGCAGCAGCAGGTCTTCCGGCGGATAGCCGGACAGCGCGAGTTCCGGCGCGACCATCAGCTGCGCACCATCGTTGTGCGCGGCGCGCGCGGCCGCGACGATCCGTGCGACGTTGCCGGCGAAATCGCCGACGGTGACGTTGATCTGGGCGAGAGCGAGTCGGGTCTTCATGACGGGATCGGCGCAGCCCGGCGGCGCGCCCTGAACGGCTGACGAAATCGTCCCGGGCGCGGGCCACGGCGGCACGCGTCCGGCAACATCCAACGTACGGATTCACGCTTGAAACACGAACGCATCGATTATCGCACGGGCATCCTGTCGTCCCCCGCGGAGGTGCCGGCCGACGAATGGAACGCGCTGCTCGCGCGCGACGCGCAGCCGACGCCGTTCCTGCGCCACGAATTCCTCGACGCGCTGCACGTCGCGCGCTGCGCGGTCGACGATACCGGCTGGTCGCCGCACTTTGTCACGCTGACCGACGAGCGCACCGGCCGCCTCGCGGCCGCCGCGCCCGTCTACGCGAAGCAGCATTCGTACGGCGAATACGTGTTCGACTGGGCGTGGGCCGACGCGTACCAGCGCAACAACCTGCCCTACTACCCGAAGCTGCTGTGCGCGGTGCCGTTCACGCCCGTGCAGGGCACGCGCCTGCTCGCGGCCGATGACGACGCGCGCCGCCGGCTCGCGGCCACGCTGCTCGCGTTCGCCGAGCAGAGCGACGTGTCGTCGCTGCACGTGCTGTTCCCCACCGGCGACGAAGCGCGGCTCCTCGAATCGATGGGGATGATGCTGCGCGAAGGCGTGCAGTTCCACTGGATCAACGACGGCTACCGCCACTTCGACGATTTCCTCGCCACGCTCGAGCAAAAGAAGCGCAAGAACATTCGCGCGGAACGGCGCAAGGTGCACGACGCGGGCGTGACGTTCCGGCGGCTCACCGGCGACCGGATCACCGACGCCGACTGGCGCTTCTTCTCGCGCTGCTACCGGCAGACCTATCGCGAGCACTTTTCGAGCCCGTACCTGAACCTCGACTTCTTCCGCGCGATCGGCGCGTCGATGCCCGAGAACCTGCTGCTCGTGATCGCGGAAGCCGACGGAAAGCCGATCGCGAGCGCGCTCGCCGTCTACCGGCGTGGCGAGCATGGCGGCGGCACGCTGTACGGCCGCTACTGGGGGGCGATCGAGCACGTGCCCTGCCTGCATTTCGAAACGGCCTACTACCAGTTGCTCGAATTCTGCATCGAGGCCGGGCTCGACACCTTCGAAGGCGGCGCGCAGGGCGAGCACAAGCTCGCGCGCGGTTTCCTGCCGACCGTCACGCACTCCGCGCACTGGCTCGCGCACCCGGCGTTCTCGGACGCGGTCGCGCGCTTTCTCGAACGCGAGACCGAGCATATCCACGCGTACGTCGACGAATTGCGCGAACACGATCCGTTCCGGCGCGGCACCGAGTAGTGGCGGCAGGCCACGCGCGAACCCGGCGCCTCGCAGCGCCGCTTCCGCGACGGACGCGGCGACCGGTGGCGTTGACGCACGCGTTTTCTGAGACACTGGCGGCTTCGCATCCCGCCGCCCTGCCATGTCCTGGTTTCTGTATCTGATCGAATGCGCCGACGACAGCGTCTACACGGGCATCACGACCGACGTTGCCGCGCGCTTCGACGAGCACGCCGCCGGCAAGGGCGCGCGCTACACGCGCTCGCGCAAGCCGCGCGCGGTGCTCGCATCGTTTCCGCTGCCCGACCGGTCGAGCGCGTCGCGCGCCGAATACTGGGTGAAGCGGCTCACGCCCGTGCAGAAGCGTGAACTGGCGGCCGGGTTGCGTACGCTGGAATCGGTGCTGCCGGTCGTGGTGACGCTCGACGAGAGCGGCGAAGCAGCCGGTTTGCAGGCGGGCACGCGTGGGCGGAAGAAGGCGAAAGCAAAGGCTGAGAACGTCGAGCGCGCGACGAAGACGGCGGAAACGGAAAAGGCTGCCGGGAAGACCGCGAAGACCGGCAAGGGCGAGAAAGCCGTCAAGGCCACAAAGACCAAACAAGCCACCAAGGCAGCCAAAGCCGCACCGGTCGCGAAACGCGCAAAGACCGACGGCGATGCAGTCGCGAAAAAGACCGCGTCGCGCGGCACACCGGCAAAAAACGACAAGCCGTCCGCATCCCCTGCGTCGAAAAGGAAAGCACCGGCCGTTGCCGGAAAGTCCGTCGCGAACGGGCGCGACAACGACGCTTCCGCACCGGCCCGCCGTCGTCCGTCGGCCACGAAATCCGACGAAGCCACCGTGGTTTCCGTTGCCCCTCGCCGCGCCAAGCGCACGCAGGGTGCAAAGGACACGCTAACCACTACCGCCTCGCCCGCTTCCACTTCCGCGCGCAAGAAAACCGCGCGCACAAAACAAAACCGCGCGACCTCCTGAGGAGACACGCGCGGTTTGCGTTTCGCACGAACCGGCCGTCGGGCCGGCACGCTGCTTACTTCTTGTAGTTCGCGGCGCCGTCGGTGATTTCCTTGTGCGCGGCTTCGATGCCGGCCCAGCCTTCGACCTTCACCCACTTGCCCTTCTCGAGCGCCTTGTATTGCTCGAAGAAGTGCTTGATCTGGTCCTTCAGGTACTCGGGCACGTCGTCGATCGACTTCAGGTTCGCCGTCATCGGGCAGACCTTGTCGTGCGGCACCGCGACCAGCTTCGCGTCGACGCCCGACTCGTCGGTCATCTGCAACATGCCCAGCACGCGCGAACGCACGATCGAGCCGGCCAGCAGCGGGAACGGCGTGATCACCAGCACGTCGACCGGATCGCCGTCGCCCGACAGCGTCTGCGGGATGTAGCCGTAGTTCACCGGATAGCGCATGCCCGTGCCGATGAAGCGGTCGACGACGAGGAGACCCAGCTCCTTGTCCGCCTCATACTTCACCGGATCGCTTTGGGCGGGAATCTCGATGATCACGTTGAAATCTTGCGGCAGGTCCTTGCCGGCCGGAACATGATTGAAGCTCATGAGCGCTCTCTGTAGGTCGATGGGAATTCGGGACAGGGCGCCGCGACCGATGCAGCGCCGCGGGCGTCCCCCAAGGGAATGCGCCATTATAGCCAATCGACCGGTGGCATCCGGGTGACGATCGGCGCGATAATCGGTTCCGGATGTCCGGCCGTCGAACGACAGGCGGCGTTGCATGGGATCGGCGGCAGCGCTGAAGCGCCGTCGCCGGTTGACCGCGAAGCATGGGACCCGAGTAAGCGCTGAAGCGCTAACAGCTTTGCGTGGGACCGGACTAAGCGCTGAAGCGCAAAGTCCGGTCGACATCGGGTCGACCGCGAAGCATGGGACCCGAGTAAGCGCTGAAGCGCTAACTCGGGTCGACAGGAGCAGGCATGGAAGAGGCTAAGCACTTCATCGCAGGCGAATGGACGTTGCCCGCGCAACTGGAAACGATCGCGGTCGTCGATCCGTCCGACGGCCAGCCGTTCGCGACGATCGCGCGCGGCACCGCGCCCGACATCGAGCGCGCGGTCGCCGCGGCCCGGGACGCATTCGCGGGCGCATGGGGCGCCGCGAGCGCCGCCGAGCGCGGCCGCGTGCTGATGCGGCTGTCGGCGCGCGTGACCGATTCGCTGGAGGAACTCGCGGCGATCGAGGCACGCGACACCGGCAAGCCGCTGAAGCAGGCGCGCGCCGACGCGGCCGCGCTCGCGCGCTACTTCGAGTTCTACGCGGGCGCCGCCGACAAGCTGCACGGCGAAACCCTTCCCTATCAGGCCGGCTACACGGTGCTGACGGTGCGCGAACCGCACGGCGTCACCGGCCACATCGTGCCGTGGAACTACCCGATGCAGATCTTCGGGCGCAGCGTCGGCGCGGCGCTCGCGGCCGGCAACGCGTGCGTCGTCAAGCCGGCCGAGGATGCGTGCCTGTCGGTGCTGCGCGTGGCCGAGCTGGCCGCCGAGGCCGGGCTGCCGGCCGGCGCGCTCAACATCGTCACCGGCTACGGCCATGAAGCCGGCGCCGCGCTCGCGCGCCATCCGGGCATCGACCACATCTCGTTTACGGGCTCGCCGGCCACCGGCAAGCTGGTCACGCAGATGGCGGCCGAGAACCACGTACCCGTCACGCTCGAACTCGGCGGCAAGTCGCCGCAGATCGTGTTCGCCGATGCCGATCTCGAAGCTGCGCTGCCGGTGCTCGTATCGGCGATCGTGCAGAACGGCGGGCAGACCTGCTCGGCCGGCAGCCGCGTGCTGATCGAGCGCGCGGTGTACGAGCCGCTCGTCGAACGGCTCGCCACCGCGTTCAACGGGCTGCGCGTCGGCCCGAGCCGCGCCGATCTCGACTGCGGCCCGCTGATCAACGCGAAACAGCAGCAGCGCGTGTGGGATTTCCTGTCCGACGCGCAGCACGACGGCATTCCGATGGCCGCGCACGGGCAGGTCGTCGCCGACGCGCCCGAAAGCGGCTTCTACCAGGCACCCGCGCTGTTGCGCGACGTGCCGCCGTCGCACCGGCTCGCGCAGGAGGAAGTGTTCGGCCCCGTGCTCGCCGCGATGCGTTTCGTCGACGAAGACGAAGCCATCGCGCTCGCGAACGGTACGCCGTACGGCCTCGTCGCGGGCATCTGGACGCGCGACGGCGCACGTCAGATGCGTCTCGCGCGGCGCCTGCGCGCGGGCCAGGTGTTCATCAACAACTATGGCGCGGGCGGCGGCGTCGAACTGCCGTTCGGCGGCGTCGGCCACTCGGGCCATGGCCGCGAGAAAGGCTTCGAGGCGCTGTACGGTTTCACGGCGTTGAAGACGATCGCGATCCGGCACGGCTGAACGCTCGGCACGCGAAACGCGGCCGGCAGCGGTTGGCCGCCTGTCGATACACGACGACTCTCATAACCAGCACAGGAGACACACCATGCGGTTGAGCGGCAAGACGGCCATCGTCACGGGCGGCGGCTCGGGTTTCGGCGAAGGCATCGCGAAGACCTACGCGCGCGAAGGCGCGAACGTCGTCGTCAACGACCTGAACGGCGCGGCGGCCGAGCGCGTCGCGAGCGAGATCGCGCTCGCCGGCGGCAAGGCGATCGCGGTGCCCGGCGACGTGTCGAAGGACGACGACTGGCGCGCGCTGCTGCAGGCCGCGCTCGACGATTTCCATTCGGTGCAGATCGTCGTGAACAACGCGGGCACCACGCACCGCAACAAGCCGGTGCTCGACGTCACGGAAGCGGAATTCGACCGCGTGTACGCCGTCAACATGAAGAGCCTGTTCTGGTGCGTGCAGACCTTCGTTCCGTACTTCCGCGAACAGGGCGGCGGCGTGTTCGTGAACGTCGCGTCGACGGCCGGCGTACGGCCGCGCCCGGGCCTCGTCTGGTACAACAGCACGAAGGGCGCGATGATCACCGCGAGCAAGTCGCTCGCGGCCGAGCTCGGCGCCGACCGCATCCGCGTGAACTGCATCAACCCCGTGCTCGGAGAAACGGCGCTGATGACCGAGTTCATGGGCTGCGAGGACACGCCCGACAACCGCCGCCGCTTCCTCGCGACGATCCCGCTCGGCCGCTTCTCGACGCCGCAGGACATCGCGAACGCGGCACTTTACCTTGCGTCCGACGAGGCCGAATTCATCACGGGCGTCTGCCTCGAGGTCGACGGCGGGCGCTGCATCTAGCCGCACCCGGCTGTTCGCACGCCGCGTCGCGATTCACCGGCCGGCACGGCATTCACGTATTGCTTCTCACGAAACCGGATCGGGCGCCGATGCGCCGGCTCCGGACTACTATAAGGACAGGAGACAACATGGCAACATCGACGCAGTCGCTGCCGGGCTCGTCCGGCGCGTTCGAGGAAGCAACCTACCGCAAGGTGTCGTGGCGGCTCACGCCGCTCCTGCTGCTGTGCTACGTGGTCGCGTATCTCGACCGCGTGAACGTCGGGTTCGCGAAGCTGCAGATGGCAAGCGACCTGAACCTGAGCGACACCGTCTACGGGCTCGGCGCCGGGATCTTCTTCTTCGGCTATTTCCTGTTCGAGGTGCCGAGCAACATCATCCTGCACAAGGTCGGCGCGCGCGTGTGGATCGCTCGGATCATGGCGACGTGGGGCGTGATCTCGATCCTGACGATGTTCGTCACGACACCCACGATGTTCTACGTGATGCGCTTCCTGCTCGGCGTCGCCGAAGCAGGCTTCTTTCCCGGCGTGATCCTCTACCTCACCTACTGGTATCCCGCGCACCGGCGCGGCCGGATGACGACCTTCTTCATGACGGCCGTCGCGCTGTCCGGCGTGATCGGCGGGCCGCTCTCGGGCTTCATCCTGAAGGCGTTCGACGGCATCAGCGGGTGGCACGGCTGGCAATGGCTGTTCCTGCTCGAAGGCATCCCGTCGGTGCTGGTCGGCGTCGTCGTGTTCCTCAAGCTCGACGACCGGATCTCGAAGGCGAACTGGCTGACCGAGGAGGAAAAGGCACTGCTCGCGCGCAACGTCGACGCGGAAGAAGCGACGAAGCAAGACCTGCCGCTCGGCGCCGTACTGGCCAGCCCGCGCGTGTTGCTGATGGCGCTCATCTACTTCTCGTTCGTGATGGGGCTCTACGGCGTCGGCTTCTGGCTGCCGACCATCATCAAGGCGACAGGCGTCACCGACACGGTCGCGATCGGCCTGCTGTCGGCGATTCCGTATGCGGCTGCAGTGATCGCGATGATCCTGATCGCGCGCAGCGCGGACAAGCACCGCGAACGCCGCTGGCACCTCGCGATTCCCGCCGCGATCGGCGCGGTCGGGCTCGTGCTGTCGGTGATCTGGGCGCATCAGACCGCGCTCGCGATGCTCGGCCTCACGCTCGCGACGATCGGCATCCTGACCACGCTGCCGCTGTTCTGGAGCCTGCCGACCGCGTTCCTCGGCGGTGCGGCCGCCGCGGCCGGCATCGCGATGATCAACTCGATCGGCAACCTCGCGGGCTTCCTGAGCCCCTACCTGATGGGCTGGCTCAAGCAGGCGACGGGCGCCAACGACGCGGGCATGTATATGCTCGCGGGGTTCCTCGTGCTCGGCGGGCTGCTCGCGCTGTCGGTGCCGAAACAGCTCGTGGACAAGTGACGCACTGCACCTAATGATCATCTCGACGGAGCCAACCCGCATGCACCACCGAATCATTGAAGCAGCCGGCACCCGCGTGCTGGTCCGGGACACGTCCGCCCAGGTCTTGCAGCGGGAAAGCGATGCGCTGGACCTCGTCGCGCTCGCGCACGAACATGAAGTCGACTGGATCGCGGTCCCCGCCGACGCGCTGCATGACGATTTCTACCGGCTCGAAAGCGGGCTCGCGGGCGCAATGCTGCAGAAATTCGTCAACTACGGCTTGCGACTCGGCGTGATCGGCGACATCGACCGCTGGGTCGCGCGCAGCGAAGCGTTCCATGCCCTCGTGCGCGAATCCAATCGCGGGCGGTCGGTGTGGTTCGTCGCGTCCGAAGACGACCTGCTGCGCAAGCTCGACGCGTAGCGATACTGCACGCGGCGGATCGCATCCGTCGTCCGATGCCGGCCGACCGCCGGCAGCAGGATAAAAAAGCCCCGAAGCCAGAAGGCGTTCGGGGCTTTTTTCGCGGAGCGGCAAGCAGCCGCGCCGCCCGCGTCAGACCACGGTGATCGCAAGCGCGCTTTCGCGGTAGTGCTTCGCGGCCTTGTCGGTTTCGCCGAGATGCTCGAACAGGCGCGCGAGCGCACGGTGCGCACGCACCTTCAGCGCTTCGTTGTCGGCCAGCTTCAGCGCCGATTCGAGGAACGACTGCGCCTTGCCCCACAACTGCTGCTGCTGGCAGAGGCGGCCGAGCGCGAACAGCAGGTCGGCATCTTCCGGGTGATCCTTCTTCCACCCTTCGGCCTTCTGGATCAGCGGCAGCGCATCGGCGCCGGCCGTGTCCGGGTAACGACGCAGCAGGCGCGCGTCCCAGTTGTGCGCGAGCGCTTCCTCGACGATGCGGCGCGCTTCGTTGCGACGCTCGAGCGCCACCAGCAGGTCGGCCGCGAGATCGGCGAGACGCGGCGACTGGCGCTCGACCGGCGACAGCGACTGCCACACCTCGAGCAGCGCGTCGGGGTCGTGCCGGCGTTCACGCAGCAGGTTTTCCGCGGCCTGCTGGCGCAGCCGCACGGCCGCGGCCGGATGCAGCGCCTCGCGCTTCTCGAGCGCCTTCGCGAGCTTCAGCACTTCGGCCCAGTTCTTCAACTGCTGCTGTGCGCGCAGCGCAACCTGCTGCGCATGGATGCGCTTGCCGCCCGCCTGCAAGTCGGCCAGCGCGGCGAGCGCACCGTCGGCATCGCGTGCGTCCGCGCGCATGTCGGCCGCGGCGAGCAGCCGTGCATCCTGCCACTCGGGCGCGTCGACCTTCGACAGCCAGTCGTCGCGGCGCGTGTACTCGTGCATCCGGTGCGCGGCGGTGGCCGCGACGAGACTCGCCGCGCCTAGGTTCGCGTCGACCGACAGTGCCTCACGCGCGGCCTTTTCCGCACGCGAGAAACGGCCCGCATACAGGTTCGCGATTGCATCGCGCAACGACGCCTGCGCCTTCTCGTTGCGCGAACGCGCGCGATACGCGGCGACCCGCTGCGGCATGCGCCAGATGTTGCGCACGATGCGCAGCAGCGCATACACGACGATGAACAGCACGACGATGGCGATCACGAACAGGTTCAGCGACACGTCGACCCGGTACGGCGGATAGACGAGCAGCACCTGCCCCGCGTCGAAATGCCCGACGGTGGCGAGCGCCGCGGCGATCGCGAACAGGACCGCGAGCCAGACGATTCCTCGAAGCGTCATCGTTACCCCCGGCTCTTGAACTGCTGAACGGCGTTCAGGCTCGTGTTCAGGTTCGGCACCGCGACCGTCAGCGATGCGCCGTCAACCTGCTTGAGCAGATCCTCGACGGTCTGCGTGTCCTTCGATGCCTGATCGAAATACTTCCCGAGCGACGCCTGCGCGGCGTGCAGGTCGGCCTTCATCGCGCTGTCGTTGCGCGCGAGCAGCGACAGCCGCGCGGTGAGCAGGCGCAGCTTCACGTTCTCGCGCACGAAGTAGCCCTGGTCGGGCGACGCGAGCATCGCGTCCGCGTTGTCGATCCGGCGCACCTGTACGAGGCCCTTCAACTGCTGGCCGAGACCGGCCGAGAAGTCGTGCCACCACACCTTCCAGCGCGGCTCGCCGGCCACGGCCGACGCCGCGGCGTCGACCGGTGCGGCCTTCGGCGCCTCGTGCGGCACGATCGCCTCGCCGGACAACGGCAGCGCGTCGATCTTGCCGATCGCGTCGTCGAGCTTGATCGCGAGGCCGGTGAGATCGGCCGCCGGCGCGGCCTTCAGCTTCTCGATGTCCAGCGCGAGCGCCTTGCGCACCGTGACGGCCTGCGCGCTCTGCGACGTCGCGAGACGCGCGTCGGCGTTCTGCAGCGCGATCAGCGCGAGTTGCGTGTTGCCCGTCAGTTGAAGCTGCTGGCTCGCGCTCGACAGCATCTGGTCGACTTCCTCGAGCATCCACGCATCGCGGTTGCGCGACAGGTCCTGGTATTGCTGCTGCAGCGCCTGCTGCGCGCTCTGCGCGTCGGCGAGCTTGCCGTCGAGCTGCGCGAGCTGTGTGTCGACCTGATGCGTGCTCGCGAGCGCCTGCTCGGTTTTCATGCGCGTTTCGGCCGTCTGCGCGTCGAGCGCCTTCTGGCGCGTGACGAACGAGCCGTCGAGCCGGTCGATCTTGCGGTTCAGCGCATAGCCGCCGACACCCGCCGCGCAGCCGAGCACGACGACGACGAACCACAGCAGCGCGCTGCCGCCGCGGCGCGCGGGCGGTTCGGACGCCATGTACGGGGGTCGAGACGGCGGTGCGGATGCAGCGGCCGGCTGGGAAGCGACGCTTTTGGAATCGTTGGTATCTGTCATGCGTTTAGTCACCGGTGCGGCTGTCGCCGGTTGGACGGCCTCGGCGGCCATCGTTCGAAACGCGCGGACGATGCGCTCATCGCCCGCGCCGGTCAGCGTAATCCTATCAAAACCCAATGTCCGCGCGGTCTGCTCGATGCGCGGGTGCGGCGTCACGAGCGGCGCATGCTTCAGCGCATCGATCTCTGCATCGTTCAGGTGCGCCCGCGCGAGTTCGTGCAGGTTGCGCACGCCTTCCGAGCTCGTGACGAGCCACGCATGCGGTGCGCCGTCGAGCAGCGCATGCACGCGCTCCCATGCGCCGACGCGCGGCTCGGGCACGACGCGCCGGTACGCGGCAACCAGCGTCACGTCCGCGCCGGCCTCGCGCAGCCGGTCGGCGAGCCATTCGCGCCCGCCGTCGCCGCGCACGATCAGCACGCGCTTGCCTGCCAGCGCCTGCGCGCCGCCGAATGCAGCCTCGATGCACGCGAACAGGCTTTCCGAATCGTAATGGGGCACGCCACCGTCGGCCGGCGCCTGCGGCGCGATCACGCGATGCGCGGGCGCCGCGATGCCGTGACGCTCGAGCGCCGCGACACTGCCGGGCCCGACCACGCCGACTGGCAGCGCGTTCGGCCAGATCGCGCCGTACTGCGCGAGCGCGCGGTCGATCGCGTTCGGCGACACGAAAATCACGAGCGCGTAGTCGGCAAGCGCCGCGAACGCGGCGTCGAGCGGCGCCGGATCGTCGACCGGCGCGATGTCGATCAGCGGGAATTCGAGCACGTCGCAACCGGCGTCGGCCAGTTGCGCGGCGAGCGTGTCCGACTGGCCGTCCGGGCGCGTCAGGACGGCGGTGAACGCGCGCGCGCCGCCCACCATCAGGCGTCGCCCTTGCCGGCCGGCGAGCCGGCGGCGAGCAGTGCGCGGACGATGTCGAGCGCACCTTGCTCCTCGAGATCGTCGGACACCGCGCGGCCGAGCGCGAGCGCATCGGCGACGGTCACGACCGCACCGCACTCCTCGGCCGTCAGCACGCGCTTGCCGTCGGTCGTCGACACGCGGCCCGTCAGATACAGTTCGCCCGCGCGCCACACCGCGTGCGCGGCGAGCGGCACCTCGCAGCTGCCGCCGAGCGCGCGCGACACCATCCGCTCGGCCTCGACCGCGAGCGCGGTCTGCCGGTCGTGCAGCGGCGCGAGCCAGGCCGCGACGTCGTCGCGGTGCGCCGCGATCTCGATGCCGAGTGCGCCCTGGCCGGCCGCGGGCGGGCTCGCATCGACGTCGAGCAGCGCGCGGATCCGCGCTTCGAGGCCGAGACGCTTCAGGCCGGCGGCCGCGAGGATGATCGCCGCGTAGTCGCCGCGGTCGAGTTTCGAGAGGCGCGTGTCGAGGTTGCCGCGCAGCGGCAGCACGTCGAGATGCGGATAGCGCGCGCGCAGCATCGCCTCGCGGCGCAGGCTCGACGTGCCGACGACCGCGCCGGCCGGCAGCGCGTCGAGCGACGCGTAGTCGTTCGACACGAACGCGTCGCGCGGATCCTCGCGCTCCATGATCGCGGCGAGCGAGAAGCCGTCGGGCAGCGACATCGGCACATCCTTCAGCGAATGCACGGCGAGATCGGCGCGGCCGTCGGCCAGCGCGCTCTCCAGTTCCTTCACGAACAGGCCCTTGCCGCCGACCTTCGACAGCGTGCGATCGAGAATCTGATCGCCCCGGGTCGTCATCCCGAGGATTTTCACGTCACAAGCTGGATATAATTCGCGCAGCGCATCACGCACATGTTCGGCTTGCCACATCGCCAGGCGGCTCTCGCGCGAAGCAATCGTCAACGTCGCGGGCGGCTGTGCCTGTTGCGGCCCGGCCGCAAGGGTCTCGGAATTCATTGCTGGAACATCGAAGGACGGGATTGAAGATCGAACAATGGTAGCACGCACGCCCCGGCCCGCCCGGGCCCGGAGCCTGCGCCCGACCGGCCCCTGCGCGGGTCGCGGCGCCGATGTGCGGATGTGCCGCACGTAGCTGGTTGCTTGACCGCAGTTCCCGCAGTTTTCGCAGTTCCTTTTGACTCGAGCTTTCCCAAGGAAACCCATCGTGAAGTCTTCCGGATCGGCGCGTACGGCGCGCCGCAATGCTGCCCAGTCCTCCTCCGACGCCCCGACGGGCACTGTCGCCACCGCCGCGAACGGCCGTGCGAAAACGGCAACGAAACCGAAAGACCCGATACGTCAGACAAAACGCGTGACGAAAACCGCCGGCCCCGCTGCCCGCACGGCCGGCGCGCCGAAGTCCGGCACGCGCACGCGCGAGGACAAGGACGGCCCGCTGTTCGAGGACATCCGCTTCCTCGGCCGCCTGCTCGGCGACGTCGTGCGCGAACAGGAAGGCGACACCGTGTTCGACGTCGTCGAGACGATCCGCCAGACCGCGGTCAAGTTCCGCCGCGAGGACGACAGCGAAGCCGCGCAGACGCTCGAGAAGAAACTGCGCAAGCTGACGCCCGAGCAGACAGTGAGCGTCGTGCGCGCGTTCAGCTATTTCTCGCATCTCGCGAACATCGCGGAAGACCGCCACCACAACCGCCGCCGCCGCATCCACGCGCTGGCCGGCTCCGCGCCGCAGCCCGGCACGGTCGCGTACGCGCTCGAGCAGTTGAAGACGACCGGCAACGCGTCGAAGCGCCTGCTGCAGCGCTTCTTCGACGATGCGCTGATCGTGCCGGTGCTGACCGCGCACCCGACCGAAGTGCAGCGCAAGAGCATCCTCGACGCGCAGCACGACATCGCGCGCCTGCTCGCCGAACGCGACCAGGAGCTGACCGCGCGCGAGCGCCAGTACAACGAATCGATGCTGCGCGCGCGCGTGACCGCGCTGTGGCAGACGCGCATGCTGCGCGACGCGCGCCTGACGGTCGGCGACGAGATCGAGAACGCGCTGTCGTACTACCGCGCGACCTTCCTCGACGAGCTGCCCGCGCTGTACGGCGACATCGAGGCCGCGCTCGCCGAGCACGGCCTGTCCGCGCGGGTGCCCGCGTTTTTCCAGATGGGCAGCTGGATCGGCGGCGATCGCGACGGCAACCCGAACGTGACCGCGCCGACGCTCGACGAGGCGATCAACCGCCAGGCCGCGGTGATCCTCGAGCACTATCTGGAACAGGTGCACAAGCTGGGCGCCGAGCTGTCGGTGTCGAACCTGCTCGTCGGCGCGAACGACGCCGTGAAGGCGCTCGCGGCGGCATCGCCCGACCAGTCGCCGCACCGTGTCGACGAACCGTATCGCCGCGCGCTGATCGGCATCTACACGCGGCTCGCCGCGAGCGCGCGCGTGCGTGTGGGCGAAGGCACGGTGCCCGTGCGCAGCGCGGGCCGCGGCGCGCCGCCCGTGCGCGCGATCCCGTATGCGGATTCCGAAGCGTTCGTCGCCGACCTGAAGGTGCTGACCGCGTCGCTCGACGAACACCACGGCACGTCGCTCGCCGCGCCGCGCCTCGCGCCGCTCGTGCGTGCGGCCGAAGTATTCGGCTTCCATCTCGCGAGCATCGACCTGCGCCAGAGCTCCGACATCCATGAAGCCGTGGTCGCCGAGCTGTTCGCGCGCGCGGGCGTCGAGGCCGACTACGCGGCGCTCGCCGAGGAAGACAAGCTGCGCGTGCTGCTCGCCGCGCTCGCCGATCCGCGCCCGCTGCGCTCGCCGTACATCGAATACTCGGCGCTCGCGCAGAGCGAACTCGGCGTGTTCGAAAAGGCGCGCGACGTGCGCGCGCAATTCGGCGCCCGCGCCGTGCGCAACTACATCATTTCGCATACGGAAACCGTCAGCGACCTCGTCGAGGTGCTGCTGCTGCAGAAGGAGACGGGGCTGCTCGAAGGCACGCTCGGCGTACCGGGCAGCCATGCGAGGAACAGCCTGATGGTGATCCCGCTGTTCGAGACGATCCCCGACCTGCGCGATGCGTCGCGCATCATGCGCGAATACTTCGCGCTGCCGGGCATCGATGCGCTGATCGCGCACCAGGGTGCCGAGCAGGAAGTGATGCTCGGCTACTCGGACAGCAACAAGGACGGCGGCTTCCTCACGTCGAACTGGGAGCTGTATCGCGCGGAACTCGCGCTCGTCGACCTGTTCCGCGACCGCAAGATCACGCTGCGGCTGTTCCACGGCCGCGGCGGCACGGTCGGCCGCGGCGGCGGCCCGACCTACCAGGCGATCCTGTCGCAGCCGCCGGGCACCGTGAACGGCCAGATCCGCCTGACCGAACAGGGCGAGGTGATCGCGAGCAAGTTCGCGAACCCCGAGATCGGCCGGCGCAACCTCGAGACGGTCGTCGCCGCGACGCTCGAGGCATCGCTGCTGCCGCAATCGAACGCCCCCGCGCAACTGCCCGCGTTCGAGGCCGCAATGCAGACGCTGTCCGACTCGGCGATGGCCGCGTACCGCGCGCTCGTCTACGAAACGCCGGGCTTCACCGACTACTTCTTCTCGTCGACGCCGATCACCGAGATCGCCGAGCTGAACATCGGCAGCCGTCCGGCCTCGCGCAAACTGCAGGATCCGAAGCAGCGCAAGATCGAGGATCTGCGCGCGATTCCGTGGGGCTTCTCGTGGGGCCAGTGCCGGCTGCTGCTGACGGGCTGGTACGGCTTCGGCAGCGCCGTGAGCGCGTATCTCGACGGCGCGCCGGACGACGCCGAGCGCACGAAGCGCGTCGCGCTGCTGAAGAAGATGAACAAGACCTGGCCGTTCTTCGCGAACCTGCTGTCGAACATGGACATGGTGCTCGCGAAGACCGATCTCGCGGTCGCGTCGCGCTACGCGCAACTCGTCGCCGACCGCAAGCTGCGCAAGCACGTGTTCGAGCGGATCGTCGCGGAATGGGAGCGCACGTCGCAGGCCCTCGCGGAAATCACGGGACACGAAGGCCGTCTCGCGACCAACCCGCTGCTCGCGCGCTCGATCACGAACCGCTTCCCGTATCTCGATCCGCTGAATCACCTGCAGGTCGAGCTGATCAAGCGTCACCGCGCGGGCGACACGAACGCGCGGCTGCGCCGCGGGATTCACCTGACGATCAACGGGATCGCGGCCGGCCTGCGCAACACGGGCTGATCCGCATGCGGCGCGGGCCTGCACCGCGCCAACCGGCATCGCGAAAGCCGCGATACGCCACCGTGCCTACGGTGCGTATCGCGGCTTTTTTCATCGGACGTGAAACGCGCCGGCGAGCCGCGTCGCCCGGTCAGCGCGCGTCGATCAGCAGCGCGTCGTGCTCGAACGAACCGTCGGGCCGCACCGCGTAATAACCGCGCACCTCGTCGGGCGCATGCGCCCACAGCGCGCGAATGCCGGCGACGCTGTCGGCCGGCGTGCGGATGCGCTCGACCCACGTGTCGAAATCGATCGGCAACCGCCAGCGGCTGTGCACCTGTGCGTCGAAGCCCGCGTCGCGGAACATTGTGAGCCACTCGTCGGCGCGGTAATCGCGCACGTGCGATGCGTCGCGCAGCACTTCCGCGGCCTGCAGGTACGTGTCGAGCAGCGGATGATCGTTGCCCGCGATGTCGATCATCAGCACGCGGCCGCCCGGTTTCAGCACGCGGCGCACCTCGGCGAGCGCCGCGTGCATGTCGTGCCAGTGGTGCGCGCTCATCCGGCTCACGACCCAGTCGAACGTCGCGGTGTCGAACGGCAGCCGTTCCGCCGGGCCCTGCTGCGTGCGGATGTTCGCGAGCCCGCGCTCGCGCGCGGCCGCGTCGACGGTCGCGAGCATCGGCGCGGCGAGATCGTATGCGACCACGTCGCGCACGTGCGGCGCGACCGCGAAGCTCGCGTGACCGGCACCGCAGCCGAGGTCGAGCACCGCGGCATCGGGCGTCGCGCGCACCGCGTCGGCGAGCGTCTGCAGATCGGCACCCGTCGCGTGGACCGTGCTCGTCAGATAGGCGGCGGCCGTCGTGCCGAATGCGTCGGCGACCTGGTCGTGGTGTTTCATCGTTCGCTCCTTTGTGCAGTCGACCGGAGTAAGCGCTTCAGCGCCGCTCCGGCCCCATGCACGCGTTTTGTGGGACGCCCGCTGCCTGCCAGCGCGCGAGCCGCTACAATAGGCCTGCGTTTGTACCAGTACAAGTTAAGCAGTTATTCTGGTATTCGATACACCTGTCTGATTTTTGCCGCGTCCTCGCTTCCACTTCGCCGTTTCCGCATGAACCACCCGTCCTCCGCCCCCGTCCCGCCGCTCGACGCCACGCCCGCCCGCGCGCTCGGCGAATTCATCCGTGCCCATCGCGAGCGGCTGTCGCCGCAGGCCGTCGGCCTGCCGCCCGGCCCGCGCCGCCGCACGCCGGGGCTGCGGCGCGAGGAAGTCGCGCAACTGTGCGGCGTCAGCCCGACCTGGTACACGTGGATCGAACAGGGCCGCCCCGTGTCGGCGTCGGCCGACGCGCTCGCGCGGATCGCCGTCGCGCTGCAACTGTCGAAGGCCGAGCGCGCGTACCTGTTCGAGCTGGCCGCGCAGCGCGACCCGGCCGAGCCCGACGTCGCGGGCGGCGACCTGCCGCCGACGCTCGCCGCGACCGTCGCGGCGATCGCGACGCCCGCGTACGTGCTCGACCGGCAATGGAACGCGCTCGCGTGGAACGCGCCGGCCGCCGCGCTGTTTTCCGGCTGGCTCGACGGCGAGCACGACCGCAACCTGCTGCGCTTCACGTTCATG
>NZ_LDWR01000044.1 GCF_001039005.1 Burkholderia cepacia | reverse complement strand
CGACCTGGCGGTCCATCAGGCGGAAATCGCCGACGTTCTCCGGCATCTCGACTTCGGAGAGCCGGTTGTGCACGCGATAGTAGAGCGCGGCGGCCACGCGCTGCATCAGCGGATCGCACATGCGGTCGGTACGTTTCGCGGCAACGACCTTGGCGCCGGCGTGCCAGCGTTCGATCATCGCGGGGATCAGCGCGGGCGGGTCCTGCAGGTCGGCGTCGATCAGGATCACGGCCGCGCCGGCGGCTTCGTCGATGCCGGCGGTAAGCGCGGCCTCCTTGCCGAAGCGGCGCGTGAGATCGACGACGCGCACGCGCGGATCGCCGGCCATGACCGCGAGCAGCCGGTCGAGCGTGCGATCGCGGCTGCCGTCGTTGACGCAGACGATCTCGAAGCGGACCGCGTCGACCGATTCGAGGACGGGCAGTGTTTCGGCAAAGAACGCGTCGATCGTTTCGTCTTCGTCGTGAAACGGCACGACGAGCGAGACCAGCGGTTTTCTGGCGTGCGTGGGCATGCGTCTCCCCGAGAGATTCGGCCTGCGCTGCACCGTATGGATCCGGGTGTCGTCAGCCGCAGGCCGGACGACAGGCGTTACGATTATTGTATGCAGAAATCGACGATTCGTAATACCGATGCGCGGGGTGTGCGGGGGGCTGTTTCACCGTCGGGACAGGGTTCGTCGACGGCAGGCGCGCTGCAAGACAAGCAAGTATCGGGATTGTGCTTATCGGCGCATGGGGAGCGCGGGAGCGGCTTCATGCGATGCCGTGGCCGGATTCCGATGGTCGACCATCCGCTCGAATCATGCAGGGCGTCGCGCCGGTAGCGCGTGGCAATCCGCTCAGGGCGCGCGGACGGTATCGATGTGCGCGCCGCGGCCCGCGAGCCGTGCGCGCCGCAGCAGCATGAGCAGGGCGACCGACGTGACAGCAGGCCCGATCTGCGGCAGCTTCATCCACGGATTCAGAAACTCGTACAGCGGCAGCGCCCACATGGCGGCGACGACGCTTTGCTCGCCGCGCAGCCAGCCGTTCTGCGAGCCGATGGCGATCATGCACGCGATCGGGATGCACAGCCACGACAGTTCGTAGTGCCAGACATAGGGATTCACGGCGAGCGTCGCGATGACCAGTACCGCGCCGCGCAGCCGCACATCCCGGTTGCGGTGCCAGACGAAGCACGCGGCCGCGATCGAGATCGCGGCGATGCCGGCTTGCCCGGCGTACGCGAGTGCCGGCGACAGGCCGGCGAGGCGGAACGCCGCGAACGGTGTCGGCGACGCAAACCAGAACGGCACGCCATGCTCGATGATCAGCGAACGCAGCGCGCCGGCGTTTTGCAGAAAGAGGCGGACCGATTCGATGCCGCCCGTCGCGACGCCCAGCGCGGTGAACGCGACGGCGAATGCCGCGGCCCACGCGAACGCACGCCATGCGCGCGCGGCGATCAGCACGAACGGAAACAGCAACGCCAGTTGCGGCTTGACCGACAGCAGGCCGATCAGGAAGCCGGCCAGCATCGGCCGCCGATCGACGAAATACACGGCGAGCGCCGCGCACGCCGCGGTCAGCATCGCGTTCTGTCCGTACGTCGCGGTGACGAACACGCCCGGGCATGCAAGCAGCGCGAGCCAGCCGACGCGTGTCGCGCCGGGCGTCGCGGCGAGCCCCGACACACGCCAGGCCGCCACGCCGAGCAGCACGATGCCGAGCGCGATGAACAGCGGATAGCTGATCGCATAGGGCAGCAGCGCGAACGGCGCCACCACCAGCAGATACGAAGGCGGGTACAGCCACGGCAGGAACGCATAGCGGCCGGTCGTCGGGAACAGGCCGGCGAGCACCCGCGAGAACGTCGGGACGTCGTAGGCCTGCCACGACGAGCCGTGCAGCATCAGGTGCGACGCGGACCAGAACACCATGTACCCCGAGCCGGGGCGGAACGTGCCCGGGTCGGTCGAGAGGATGCCGTTCCAGACGAGCAGCGACACGAACAGCACGCCGATCGTCAGCATGACCGCGCTGTAAAGCGCGATGCGGCCGGGCGTCAGCCAGACGCGAACGGCGCGTTCGTCGGTCCGTATCGATGAGCTGGAAATATCCATGCGACGTTACTTGACCGACAGGTTGCGCGATACCGGCACGCCGACGGCGGCGGCCTGCCGGCGTCGGGCCGTGACGACACGCCGGACCGGAAACTGCAGCAGCTTCGAACCGTCCGGCTGCGCGGCGTGCCGCGCGGGCTGCTGGCCCGCATGGGCGTTGGCGCGGTAGCGGCGCCGCACCAGATAGACCGGTCGCTG
>NZ_LDWR01000043.1 GCF_001039005.1 Burkholderia cepacia | reverse complement strand
GGCGGCGTTCGCGGTGGCGTGAGCGGCTGTGGCATGAAGCGGGCGGGCTTGCGTCACGGCCGTGCTTTGCTGGCATCATGTCGGACGATTCCACGACACGGGCCCGCACCATGTTCCGCTTCACGCTTCGACGCAGGATGCCGCTGACGGCCGGCGTTGCCGCCGCCATCGCATTGATGTGCCACGGATTGACGGCTGGTGCCGCATCGGACACGCCGACGGCGCAGACGCGAACGCTGCTGGCCGCCGGCACCACCTGGTGCTACAGCGTCAGCGAGGGCCACATGTCGGCGATGACGCTCAAGGGCGTGCACGACGGCATCGCGAGCTATGACATCGGCCCGGCCGGCGCCGCGTCGCTGAAGCTCGACGAGCAGGTCGACACCTACACGCCGCTGAACCCGGGGCGCAACGGCGAGCGCCGGCTGATGGTGTTTCCGCTGAAGCAGGGCAAGCAGTGGGAGGACCGGTTCGACGAAACCGTGACGACGAGTCTCGGCGGCGGGCACGCGTGGCATTACCGCTATCAGGCCGTCGCGTCGAGCGAGGTGATCGGCACCGAGAAGCGGCAGGTCGGCGCGGGCACGTTCGATACGTTCGTGATTGCGCGCACCACGTCGTGGACCAAGAGCGCCCCCGGCACGTCCGATGCGGCGCTCGGCGACATGCATTGCGACGACCGCGAATGTTCGGTGTCGGGCTATAGCAAGGAAGTGTTCTGGTACGCGCCGTCGATCGGCCGGGCCGTGCTGCGCGCGTATTCGCAGAGCGGGTTCCCGCAATCGATGTTCGACGATACGAGCGCCGAGTTGCTGAAGAACGCGAGTTCGCTCGTGACCGAGCTGGCCGGATACGGCGACGATGCGACGTGCAAGGCGACGCAGCCGACACAGTTCGCGGCGGTGCCGTCGGCACCGTGGTTCGGGTTCGCGCTGTGGCCGAACAACGCGTGGGAATTCCACATGGCGCGCGATATCGCGCGGGAGTAGCGCCGTCGCGTCGCGGCGGGCGACGCGCTATAGTCGTGCGACGCCCGCAGCGGGTGCTGCACGCCCGGCGGCCTTTTCACGCACGCGTTCGCCCGATGACAGCCCATCCCGACGTTACCCTTCGACTGACCGACACCGAGCAGCCGGCCGCACGAGACTTCATCAGCCGCAAGCTCGGCGAATTCAACCACGCGATGACGGGGCGCGCCGACGCGGCCGCGCTCGACGTCTACGTGACCGACCCCGCGACGGGCGAGATCGTTGGCGGCCTCACCGGCCGGACTTCGCTGGGCCTCTTCTTCATCGATCTGTTCTACCTGCCCGAATCGCTGCGCGGCGGCGGATTCGGCAGCCGGCTGCTGCGCGAGGCCGAAACGGAAGCGAAACGCCGCGGATGCACGCGCGCGGTGCTCTACACGATCTCGTTCCAGGCGCCGGATTTCTACCGGAAGCAGGGTTACGAAGCATTCGGCGAAGTGCCGTGCGAGCCGGAAGGGACGTCGCGCGTGTTCATGGTGAAGGTGCTTTGAACCGGTTCCGCCGGCTTGCGTCGCACGGTCAGATTTTCGTGGCAATCGCCTTTGGCGTGTAGCTGCCGTGAGAGGCCGGATCCACGAACCGGCCTCTGAAATATCCCCCACCGTTCTCGTCGGGCATGAACGTCTGGTTGGCCGGATCCAGCATGCGGCGCCAGAATGCGTTCCGGCGTGCGATGTTGTCGATCGTTCGCATCTTTCCGAGGATCGTGCCGGTAATCGTTGCATCCCTTTCGCTGAGACTGCCGGCGAGAACGAGCGAGAAGCCCGGCGGAAGGGGAAGCGTTCGATGGATCTCCGACCAGCACAGCGTGCCGATGCCTCGGCAGCACAATTCCGGCGGCAGCATGAAGTCGCCGACGTGCATCTTGAACGACGATTCGTCCAGCGGAAGCCATCTTTCGTCGAACGGGAATTTCTTGACCCGAGTCGTCGATCCGAATCGCGATTCCAGGTATTCGAGTTCGACGGACACGCGGCCGGTACAGTAGCGATCGGGTGACCCGTCCAGTTTTTCGATTGCCTGCACGATCGTCATGGTCGCGATCGGCGCGCCTTGCAGATCGGTGATCCGGTACGTATGCCGCGTGGTGTTCATGGTGCTGATCCTTGTGCAAGCACGATGACGCGGCTCGAACGTGGGCATCCGGGCGTGGGCGGTGTCACTGAATGCCCGCCCCGCGCCGGCGCGGGAACCGCCCCCGCGCGAACGGCACGGGGCGCATGTCACCTGCGTCAGCAATGCTCCAGTGCGTACGACAGGTCGGCGATCAGGTCGTCCGGATGTTCGAGCCCGACCGACACGCGAATCAACCCTTCCGACACGCCCGCCGCGGCGCGCGCATCGGCCGGCACGCCCGAATGCGTCGTCGACGCCGGATGGCAGATCAGCGACTCCGTGCCGCCGAGACTGACCGCGGACTTGAAGAGCGTCAGGTGGTTGATGAACCTGAACGCCTGCTCGCGGCCGCCGTCGAGGATGAATGCGAATGTCGAGCCGGGCCCGCTGCACTGGCGCTGGTAGACGGCCTGGTAGGCCGGATCTTCGATGAGCTCGGGGTGCAGCACGCGCACCGGTCGATGCGGATTGCCGGTGAGCCAGCGGGCGACGTCTATGCCGCTGCGCGCGGCCTGCTGCATGCGCAGCACGAGCGTTTCCATCGAGCGCGTGATCATCCACGACGAATGCGGGTCGAGCTGCGAGCCGAGCGTGCTGCGAATCGAGCGGATCTTCGTGATCAGGTTGCGGGAGCCCGTAACGCCACCAGCAACGAGGTCGCTATGCCCGCCGATGTATTTCGTCAGCGAGTACACGCTCAGATCGATGCCTTGTCGTGATGGCTTCTGATACAGCGGCCCGAGCAGCGTGTTGTCACAGACCGACAGCGGGCGATAGCCGTGGCGCGCCTCGAACGCATCGATCTCGCTGCGCAGGCCGTCGAGGTCGAACAGCGCGTTGGTCGGATTGGCGGGCGTCTCGATGTAGCACATCCGCACGTTGCCCTTCTGCGCGGCCGCTTCGAGCGCGGCGCGGATCGAGAGGGTGGACAGCCCGTCGGCGATCACTTCGGAGCGAATGCCCCACTCGGGCAGGAACTTCGAGATCAGCGTTTCGGTGCCGCCATACAGCGGCACGGACTGAACGACGCAGTCGCCCGGCCGCAGGAAGGTCAGCAGGATCGCCGCGATCGCGGACATGCCGCTCGACGTCACGACGGCGGCTTCGGAATCGTCGAGCAGCGCGAGGCGATCCTCGACGATCTCCAGGTTCGGGTGATTGAAACGGCTGTAGACGAGGCCCGCGCCTTCGCCTTCGGGCAAAGGCTTGCGACCGGCCACGACGTCGAAGAATTCGGCGCCGTCCTCGGCCGTGCGGAACGCGAACGTCGACGTGAGGAACACGGGCGGCTTCACCGATCCTTCCGACAGGAACGGATCGTAGCCGTACGACATCATCTGGGTTTCGGGATGGAGTTCCCGGTCTGCAATCTTGCGCTTGTGGTAGTTGCGATAGGCCATGCAGTGCTCCGTGCTGGGGTAGTGAGGAACAGCCGTTGCAGCGGTGGCACGACGCGTGCGGCGCCGGGTAGGCACCGGTCGTCGCGACCGCGTGTGGCGATACTAACCGAAGGCACGGCTTCCGTGACACGCCCCTGACACTATCGACAGGGTGTCGCCTGTTCGAAGATCATGTCGTACAGCGCACGGGCGGCGGGCGACAGTTGCGCGCTCTTGCGTGTGACGAGCACAAGCGTGCGCGACACCGCCGGCTCGACGAGCTCGATCGTGCGGATCATCGGATACGCGTTCTTCTGGATCGCGAGCTTGGGCACGACGGCCGCGCCGAGCCCCTCCGCGACGAGCCCGAGCGCCGTCGAGCTGCGCTGCACTTCGTAGAACGAATGCAGCGACACGCCGCTCGTTTTCAGTGCGCCGTCGAGCAGCCCGCGATTGCCGCTCACTTCGCCGGCGAAGATCACGGGGTGCGGCTGCAGTGCCGCCCAGCGAATGCGCCGCCGCTTCGCGAGCGGATGATCGTCGCGGCACACCAGCACGTACGGGTCGGTCGTCAGCGGTACGTTGACCAGTTCGGGATGCTGGTCGCCGGCGATGCCGATGCCGAACTCGGCCTCGCGATGCAGCACGGCCTGCAGTACCGACGCCGACGCGTGATCGAGGATCTTCACGCGATCGTGCGGCCGGTGCGCGGAGAATGCGCGCAGGATGCGGGGCAGGTATTGCACGCCGACCGTCGGCACGCACGCGATCGTGACGTCGCCGCGCTGGCTCAGGCCTGTCTCGCGAATTTCGGTGAGCGCGTCGGACAGCTCGTTCAGCAGCCGGCGCGCTTGCGGCAGGAAGCGCCGGCCGATTTCGGTGAGTGTGGTGCGGCGCGTGGTGCGCTCGACGAGCGCGACGCCGAGAAAGGTTTCGAGCTTGCGCAGCCGCTGCGTGATGGCCGTCTGCGTGACGTGCAGCGTATCGGCCGCCTGCCGGAAGCTGCCGCCGTCGGCGATCGCGACGAAAGCCTGGACACCGAGCGTATCGATCTTCATCAGATTTTTGAATCAATCACGATATTAAATTCATTTTACTGAACTTCGTGACGATCGCAGAATGCTTCACATCGACGGCCTCCCGCATCGCGCACGCTGGCAGAGGCACGGCCGTCCAAGCCGACCCGGAGAAACGACATGACGACCCCACTCGATCGATACGCCGCCCAGTACGTGCAATTCGAGGACGAACGCACGCGGCCGATCCGCGATCTGCTGGCCGCGGTGCCGAACACGCCGATCCATACCGCGATCGACATCGGCTGCGGGCCCGGCAATTCGACGGAGGTGCTGATCGCGCGTGCGCCGGACGCAACGGTCCACGGGATCGATGCGTCGGCGGACATGATCGACGCCGCGCGCAAGCGCCTGCCGGCACTGCGTTTCGATATTGCCGATGTCACCGCGTGGGACGATCCGGGCGGTTATGACCTGATCCTGTCGAACGCGGTGTTGCAATGGGTGCCAGCGCACGACACGCTGTTTCCGACGCTCGTCGGCCGGCTCGCGCCGGGCGGCCATCTCGCGGTGCAGATGCCCGACAACCTCGACGAACCCGCGCACCGGCTGATGCGCGAAGTCGCCGCGGCCGGGCCGTGGGCGGACAAGCTGACAGGCGCGGCGCGCACCGAACGGTTCGACGCGCGTTACTACTATGCGCTGCTGTCGCCGCTGTGTTCGCGCGTCGATGTGTGGCGCACGACCTACTACCATCCGCTGCGCGGCGGTGCGGACGCGGTCGTCGAATGGTTCAAGGGCAGCGCGTTGCGGCCGTTCCTCGCGGCGCTCGATGACGGCGAACAGCGTGCGTTCCTCGCGCGCTATCGCGATGCGATCGCCGGGCCGGACGGCTATCCGGCGCTCGGCGACGGCACGGTGCTGCTGCCGTTCCCGCGCCTGTTCATCGTCGCGACGCGCAAGTAACGCGGCAATGACGCGGCGGCCGGCGGCGCGTCAGCGCACCGGCCGTAGCGATTCCGGGTCGACCGTGCGGCTGCGTGCGGTCTGCCCGTCACGCAGGTCCTTGTACCAGAAGAGCGCGACTTCGCCGTCGTTCTCGCCATCCGCGTACAGGAAGCGGTCGTGGCCGCCCAGCACGAAACCCGCGCGCGCATACGTGCTGCAGGCCGCGACGTTGTTCGCCTGCGTCTCCAGCCGCATGAAGCCGAACCCGTGGCTGCGTGCCCACGCTTCCGCGGCCGCCAGCAGGAACTGCCCGATACCCTGGCGCCGATAGGGGCGGTCGACGGCCAGCTCCGCGATCTCGGCCATGCCGTTCCAGCTCTGCGCGATCGCGACGAACCCGGCGAGCTGCCCGCCGGCCGTCGCGCGAAAGAGCGCCGCTTTGCCCGGCGCATCGTGCGCGTAGCCGGCCGGATCGAAGCCGTAGTCCTTGCGCTGCGCCGGTAGCGCGCGAAGATCGAGCAAGTCCTGATACGGCGCATTCAGTTCCCACGCGATATCGAACGAGAAGTCGCATCGGTCCAGTTCGTCGGTGGAAAGCCCGCTCGCCTGTTCGATGCTGATGTGCTCGGCTCGGTCCATGTGTCGGTGTCCTGTCTTCGGCGGGATAGCGTGGTCTTGTCCGTGCCGCGATCGCCAGCGCCGTGATGCGCACCGCGTCGCGTCCGTTTCTGCTGCGTTTTTTTGCACCTGCACAATGCGTCGCGCGCGAAACCGGCACAGACCGGCTGCGGCGCGCGTTCAATCGCCTGATTATGCTGGATTTCGGCGACGGCCCGGTGCGAGGGCGGTGCGCTGCCGGCTGCCTCGCATCGCGTCGCCGATTCGGGTCGACCGTCGATCGCCTGTGGATGAAAGACGACAGGAACCCGAATATTTGTTTACCGTTCGATGACAACTCGATATATTTCGAAAAATATATCGAAGGTCGTGGCGCCGGCAGGCGTCACGTCGTCAACTCGCTCCACGAAAGCCGGAAGAGATTCTGACCTGCATCGCCGGAGCAACGCGTCGTCATGGCGTGCGCAACCGGTGCGCAAGCTCCCCGACGCTGCAATACGAGCGGCCGCCCCGCGGCATGCCGCTTCACCAAGCCCACACTGGCATCGAAACGGAACATCGTGCACACGCGCATGAGGCGTTGGCGCGTCCGGCGATTCGGTGCCCCGGGCTTGCATACGTCCGTCAACCGTTTTTTCGTCAACACGCCGCGCATCTCGCTGCGACGCAGGCGCGTGCGTTCACAACAAAAGGGAAGCAGCATGAAGAAGACCATCGTGGCCGCGGCCGCACTCGGGATGTTCGGCACCGCCGCGCAGGCGCAAAGCAGCGTCACGCTCTACGGGCTGATCGACGCGGGCATCACGTATTCGAACAAGGTTGCGACGTCGGCCGGGCACGACAAGCTCGTCAAATACGGCGACGGCGTCGCGTCGGGCAGCCGCTGGGGCATCCGCGGCACCGAGGATCTCGGCGGCGGGCTGAAGGCGCTGTTCGTGCTGGAAAACGGCTTCAGCAGCGGCGACGGCACGCTCGGCCAGGGCGGCGCGCTGTTCGGCCGGCAGGCGTTCGTCGGCTTGTCGAAGAACGGGATCGGCTCGCTGACGTTCGGCCGCCAGTACTCGTTCTCGACCGACTACCTCGGCGCGAACTACACGATGGGCAGCCAGACACCGGCCGGCAACTACGCGTATCACATCAACGACCTCGACCAGCTGACGTCGAGCCGTATCAACAACGCGGTGAAGTTTCAGAGCGCGAACTTCGCGGGCCTGACGTTCGGCGCGCTGTACGGCTTCTCGAACTCGACGCAGTTCGCGGGCACGCCGACCACGACCGGCGCGAACGGCACGCAGGGTTCGTCGAGCGCGTACAGCTTCGGCGCGAACTATGCGCAAGGGCCGTTCGGCATCGGCGCCGCGTACACGAACATCCGCTTCCCGAACGGCGCGACGCCCGCATTCGGCGTGAGCATCGCGAACATCAACACGGCTGGGCTGCGCGACCTCGAGACGTTCGGCGTCGGCACGCGTTATGCGATCGCGGCGGCCCTCGTGTGGGCGAACTGGACGCATACGAAGTTCGCGCCGCTGTCGGGCGAATCGTCGAAGCTGAACAACTACGAAATCGGCGGCCGTTATGCGTTCACGCCGGCCTTGAGCGGCGGGCTCGGCTATACGTTCTCGAAGCTCGACGGCCGTTATGAAGGCAAGTGGCACCAGGTCAACGCCGCGGTGGACTATGCGCTGTCGAAGCGCACGGACGTGTACGTGAGCGCGGCCTACCAGAAGGCGTCGGGCAGCAACACGATCAACGGCCGCGCGGTGCCGGTGCAGGCCGAGATCGGCTCGTCGCCGTCGTTCATCGGTAGCGCGGGTGCGAACACGCAGTTCGTCACGCGTATCGGCCTGCGTCACAAGTTCTGATCGACGCGGGCAGGCGGGCGTTGCCGACGCAGGCGGCGCCCGATGCGACGGCGGGCGCTCCAGCGGAGCGCCCGTTTTGCTGTGGCACCCGACGAAACGCGACACAGCAGCGGTCCGGAAATCGATATATTCTCCTGTGCATATCGAAACGACGATCGACTGACCCCACCCACATTCACCCGCACGGGAGCACCATCTTGAATTCGATGCACCGCGAAGCCGTCGGCGAGGCCTTTTCGCTCGACGCGATGCAGCACGCAAGAACCATGACGTGGCAGGCCGTCGACGCGATCGCCGCGGGCATCCGGCCCGGCATGCGCGAATCGGAGGCCAATGCGCTGGGGCTGAGCGTGCTCAAGGATCTCGGGATGGACCGGATCTGGCATCCGATCCTGGTCCGCTTCGGGGAAAACACGCTGCGCACGTTCAAGGAGCGCTCGGTGGCGGACCCGGTCCTCGCCGACGACGACATCTTCTTCATCGATCTCGGCGCCGTATGGGCGAAGCACGAGGGCGACGCGGGCGCGACGTTCGTCCGCGGCGACGATCCGGACATGCAGGCCTGCGCACGCGCGGCGCGCGTCATCTACGACGAAGTCGAGCATCACTGGCGGACCACTGGATGCGCGGGCATCGCGCTATACGACTTCGCGGCACAGCGCGCCGACGCGCACGGCTTCCGGTTGAACGTCGACATCAAGGGGCATCGCGTCAGCGATTTTCCGCACGCGATCTACAAGGCCGGCAATCTCGGCGACTTCGACGGCGCGCCGGCCGCCGGCCTGTGGATCCTCGAAATCCAGATCGCCCACCCGACGCGGCCGTTCGGCGCGTTCCACGAGGATCTGCTCGTGTAGCGCGTGTCGGCCGCCCCTGCGGGCGGCCGACACGGTCCGGCCATGCCGTCAGATGCTGATCGTGACGGGCCCCGCAAGCGGCGTGTAGCCGTCGTCGAACAGATACCACGCGTCGTACTGCCCCGACGCCAGCGTGCTGTTGGCCGTGGACGAGAACAACAGCGAGCCGGTGCTCTTCGGCAGGTATGCCCACGACTTGTAGCTGCCCTTGGTCGGCTGCGCGCCATGCGCAAAGATGCCCACCCAGTTCTTCGGGCTGTGGCTCCACGGCGGCGCGACGTAGTCGAACCGCAGCGTGCCGAACGTCGAGCCCTGCGAAGCGAGCGACGCGACGAACTTCCTGCCGGTATTGCCGATCGCCGAATCCGTGAGCAGGGCGCCGGATTGCGTCTGCACGCAGCCGGCCACCCGGCGCAGGAAGTTCGGATCGTTCGCGTCGCGGATGCTTGCGTCGTACCAGCCGCCGTCGCCGTACCACGTGACGGCTTGCGTTGCGCCTGCGCCGACGGTGACCGACTGCCTCGTGTTCATGCCGTATGCGTTGTCGGTGAGCTGGAACGTCGTCGCGCTGGAGCCGGCGGAGTTGTCGAGCGTGATCTGCACGTTGCCGTTCGCCACGTCGTAGCACAGGCTGATTTCGGCGGTCGATCCCGTGTTGCCGGACGAACCGACGCTGCCGCGGAACGTCTGCAGGAAGCCGTTCGGGCCGTAGACGGAATAGTCGTAGCCGCCGCCGGCATTCAGCGTGAGCGAATCCGACAGGTTCGCGCACTGGCCCGCGCCGGCCGCGATCGTGTAATGCCGGGGAATCGTGCTCGTGCCGTCGACCCACGCCTGCAGGTGTACGCCGGCGGTGCCGGTGTTGGTCATCGTCAGCGACAGCGCGTTGCCGGCGCGGTTGACCTTGCCTTGCACGAAGAACTCGTAGGGCAGGCGGCAGGCGGTGCTGCGGCCGGCCGTCTGCGCCGGCACCGCGGTGGTGGTCGGGTAGGGGATCAGGACGGCCGGGCCGTTCGGGTTCATGTTGCTCGCCGGCGGCTGGATCGCGGGAACGGTCTGGTCGGCGTTCGAGAAATCGAAGGCCGACGTCAGGTCGCCGCAGACCGCGCGTCGCCACGGCGAGATATTGGTTTCCTGAAACCCGAAGCGCGCCTCCAGGAAGCGGATCACCGACGTGTGATCGAAGACCTGCGAATTCACCTTGCCGCCCTTCGACCACGGCGAGATCACGAACATCGGCACGCGCGGCCCGAGCCCGATCGGCACGTCGCCGCTGGCCGAGCCATCCGATGCGCTGCCGCTGCTGGCGACGAATTCCGCGGCCGTCGAGACGGTCGACTGCCCGGTGCCGGCCGCGGAGCTGGCCGGGACGGCGGGCGGGACGTGATCGAACAGGCCGTCGTTCTCGTCGTACATCACGAGCAGGACCGTGCTGGCCCAGACCTTCGGGTTCGAGGTCAGCGCATTCAGGACGTTGCTCACGTACCATTCGCCGCCGCTCGCGGCCCACGACGGATGCTCGCAGTACGCGTAAGGCGCGGCAATCCACGACACTTGCGGCAAGGTATCGTTCGTGACGTCGGCCAGCAGCTGGCTGAAGAGATTCGTGTCGTATTCCTTGCCGCCGCCGGTCGGGTCGATCTGCGTGCCGTTGAGTGCCGGCGCGAGCGGATCGCCGGCGCCCAGGTTCTGGTATTGCTTGAAGTTCAGGATGACGTTGTCACCGTAATTGCCGTTCCACCAGAGATCCTTGCTGGAGCCGTTGTATTCGCCGTAGGCGTGGCTGGCATCCAGCCCGTTGCCCTTGTCCTGGTAGAACTTCCACGTGACGCCGGCCGCGTTCAGCCGCTCCGGCATCGTGGTCCAGCCGGTACCGGTCATCGTGTTGGTCGTGTACGGCGAGTAGCCGGAAACGTTGCCGCAGCACCCGGTCCACAGGTACAGGCGGTTCGGGTCCGTCGGGCCGAGCATCGAGCAGTGGTAGTCGTCGCACACCGTGAACGCGCTCGCCAGTGCGTAGTAGAACGGGATGTCCTTCTGCGTGAAGTAGTACATCGTGCCGCTGGTCTTCGCGTCGGCCCAGTTGTCGTAGCGGCCGTTGTTCCAGGCGCTGTGCGTGCCGCTCCAGCTGTGGTCCAGGTCGCCGTAGTAGGTGTCGCCGTTCGCGATGCCGGAGGGCGGGGACGGGTTGAACGGAAACACGTAGGACAGCAGCCAGGGCTGGCGCCACACCGGATACCCGCTCGAAATGACGACCGGCCGCGGATCGCCGAAGCCGCGTGCGCCGCCCAGCGTGCCGAGATAGTGGTCGAACGAGCGGTTTTCCTGCATCAGGATCACGACGTGCTTCACGTCCTGGATCGTGCCGGTAACGGTGGCCGCGGGAATGGCCTGGGCGCGCGCGATGCTTTCGGGCAGCATGCCCGTGATCGCGGTCGCACCGGCGAGCTTCAACGCATCGGCGAGGAACTGACGTCGTGTTGTGGGTTTGTTTTGCATGATCGCTCTCTGTCGTGGATGGCTGGCCGTGGGGCCTGCGTCGGTCAGTGGCACGCGCTCGCGCAGTGCAGGACGGGCGTGGACGCCGAACCCGGTGCGGCCGCGCGCGCGGCCGCCACGTTGGCCGCGGTGCCCGAGTCGCCGTCGCCGCAAGCGGCCAGCGTGCACAGGAGCGCGATCATGAAAGCGCCGCGCCAGTGCGGAAAGCGGCTTTCCGACCGGCGCGACTTGACGACATGCTTTCGATTCGATTCGAATCGGATTCCTGAATGATTGAGATTGTTGCTGCGTGCTCCGTATTTCATTACCCCTCCAGACATGAAAATGGACAGCAGAGAATATCGCCCGAATCAGAACAACTTCATGACAGGCCAGCCGCGTGTGCCGGCAACCTGCGAAAGCCGTACGTCGGGATTGGTCGCGACCGGATCCGTGACGTAGTCCAGCAGCGGCACGTCGTTGATCGAATCGCTGTAGAAGTAGGTCCGTTCGAAATCCGACGGCGCGTAGCCGAGCGATTCGAGCCATGCGGTCGTGCGGATGATCTTGCCTTCGCGGAAACTCGGCACGCCGGTGCTGCGCCCGGTGAACTGCCCGCCGGGCGTGCCGTCGTCGGTATCGAGCTCGATACCGAGCAGATGCTCTATCCCGAACTCGGCCGCGATCGGCCGCGTGACGAAGACGTTGGTCGCCGTGACGATGCAGCAGAGATCGCCGTTCTCGCGATGCCGGTCGACCAGCGAGCGCGCCTGCGGCGTGATCGCCGGCCGGATCACCTCGTCCATGAACTGCGCGTGCCAGCGTTCGAGCTGCTCGCGCGAGTAGCGGGTAAGCGGCGCGAGCGTCACGGCGAGGTACGCGTCCATGTCGAGCGTGCCGGCCGCATAGTGGCCGTAGTGCTCGTCGATCAGCGCCGCATGCGCGTCGTCTTCCTGCCAGCCGACCCGCGTGATGAAGCGGCTCCAGGCCTGGTCGCTGTCGAGCGGCAGCAGCGTGTGGTCGAGGTCGAACAGCGCGAGATTCTTGTGCATGGGTGGTTCCTTGTCTTGCGTGCTTACGCACCGATGAGTTTCTCGATCGCGTCCCTGGCGTTCTTCCCATCGATGGTCGTCACGCCGTCGAGCCACTTCGACAGCACGCCGGGGTTCTTCTTCGCCCATTCCTTCGCGACTGCGACCGGGTCCGCGTGATTCATGATCGGCACCATCAACTGGTTCTCTTCGTCGGTCGTGAATTTCAGGTTGGTCAGCAGCCGGCCGACGTTCGGACAGCGTTCGAGATAACCGGGCGTGACGAGCGTATAGACCTTCGCCGATCCGTAGTTCGGGCCGAACACGGTGTCGCCGCCGTCGAGGTAGGCAATCTTGTAGTTGATGTTCATCGGGTGCGGTTCCCATGCAAGGAACACGATCATCCGGTGCTCCTGCACGGCGCGCGTCACCTGGACGAGCATCCCGGCCTCGCTCGATTCGACCAGCTTGAAGCCGCCGAGCCCGAACTCGTTCTTGTCGATCATCCGCTGGATCAGCGCGTTGCCGTTGTTGCCGGCACCGATCCCGTAGATCTTGCCGTCGAGCTGGTCGCGAAACTTGGCGATGTCGGCGAAGCTCTTGAGGCCCTTGTCCGACGCGTATTGCGGCACGGCCAGCGTGTAGCGCGCGCCGACCAGGTTGGGCTGCGGCAACTGATGCACGGCGCCAGCGTCGACGAACGGCTTCACCGTCGGCGTCATGCTCGGATCCCAGTAGCCGAGGAACGCATCGATCTGCGCCTTCTTCACGCCGGCCAGCACGATCGGCGGCGACGCGATCGTCTTGGTCGCCTCGTACCCCAGCCCGTCCAGCAGCATCATCGCGACGCCGGTGGTGGCCGCGATGTCGCTCCAGCCGACATCGCCGAGTGTCACCTTCCTGCAGACGTCGCCTTCGGATGCGTGAACGGGGGCGGTCGCAAGCGCCGCCAGCAATGTTGCCGCCAGCATCCATGCCTTCTTCATCATGTTGGTCTCCTAAGCAAGTGTTCCGGATCGTGTTGCCTGATTGGTACGACGATTGATCGTATTGATCGGATGAAACAAACGAACTTGGGTCTGGCTTTGCGGTTTTTCGTACCGTATATTAGAAAGCACAAAATCGCAAGATCGCACAAAAATACAACTTGCCGGCCGCCGGCCGCGGCGGTGGGTGGACGAAGGCAGGAAAAGTCAGGCGGCGGTCCGGACGGGCCGTGCTTCATCAAGCGGGTAGGGCAAAGCAAGGAGACTTCGAATGATCAGTCAGCTGGAAATCATTTCCCGCCTGTTGCTGGCGGCATTGCTCGGCAGCATCATCGGCATCGAGCGGGAGCGCCTGTCGTGGGCGGCCGGCCTGCGCACGCACATGCTGGTGGCGGTGGGCGCGGCGCTCGTGATGGTCGTGTCGGCGTTCGGCTTCGCGGATATCCAGAACGCGAAGAACGTGTCGCTGGACCCGTCGCGGGTCGCGGCGCAGGTCGTGTCGGGCATCGGCTTTCTCGGCGCCGGTTCGATCATGCTGCGCGGCGAGATCATCCGCGGGCTGACGACGGCGGCGAGCCTGTGGGTCGTGGCGGCGGTCGGGCTGGCCGTGGGCGGCGGCATGTATGTGGCCGCGATCGCCGCGACCGCGATCGTGCTGGCGATCCTGGCCGGCCTGAAGCCGATCGAGAAGCGCTTCTTCGCCGCGCGGCAGCGCTGGGGCGTGCGCATCCTCGCGAGCCGCGGCGCCGTGAAGCTGACGTCGCTGCAGGCGATGCCGGGCATCGATCAGGCGCGCATCGTCCAGTTCGTCATCGAACAGGACGACGCCGCGCCGGACGACGACCGCATCCACGTGGTGTTTTCGAAGATGACGAGCGCGGAATTCCAGGCCGTCCGTCAATCCCTGCAGACCCTCGTCGGCATCAAAAAGATGGAGGAGAGCGCTACGTAGTTCGCCGTTCGAATAACATTGACGTTCATTCCGAGGACATTTCATGTGGCAAGAAGAGCGATATCAGAGGATTCGGCTTCTGTTATCGAAGATGCAGCGCGTCTCGACCGACCGGATCATGGCCGACCTGAACGTGTCGCGGGAAACCGTGCGGCGCGATCTCGTCGATCTCGAGGCGCTGGGGGAACTGAAGCGCGTGCACGGCGGCGCGGTGCAGGTGGGCGACGAAGCGCCGATCGCCGAGCGCGCGCAGACGCACGTGAAGGCGAAGCAGGCGATCGCCCGCGCGGCAGCCAGGCTGGTGTCGGGCTCGCAGACGCTGTTCATCGACGCGGGCACGACCACCACGTTGCTGGCCGAGGAGCTGTCGAAGCTGTCGGGTCTCACGATCGTCACGAACTCGATCGATGTCGCGCTGAAGATGCGGTCGAGCGACCCGGGGCAAGCGAAGAACGAAACGATCCTGCTCGGCGGGATGATCGGCAGCCGCGCGGCCGCGACGGTCGGCGACGGCACGGTCGCCGAGATCTTCCGCTACCGCGCCGATCTCGCGCTGCTGTCGCCGGTGGGGGTCGATCACGTCAGGGGCGCGACGAACTACGACCGGATGGAAACCGAAGTGGCGCGCGCGATGGTGAGCAACGCGGCGGAGGTCGCGATCCTGGCCGATTTCAGCAAGCTCGGCACGAACAGCCGGATCAGCTTCTGCGAGCCGGCGCGGATCGGCGCGCTGGTGACGGACCAGAAGGCGGAATCGGTCGACAGCTTCAAGCACATCAGGAAGGCCATCAAGAACATCGTGCTGTCATAGCGCCGCGACACGCGGGGCACGATCGGCCGCCGTTATGCCGTTCATGCGGCGCGCATTCTGCCGGCCGGCCTTTTCCCGGCGTAATATATCCGCCGATACAACGAAGGCGCGCCAGCCGGCGGGCCGTCATGGAGGCGGGCGATGGAGATGGCAGGGACGGCGGCGCCTTCGGCGCATCAGGCGGCGGCAGGCTCGATCGCGCTGACGGGCGCATTCGTGCGACCGATGACGGTGACGCTCGACGATCTGCGCCGGCACGCGAGCGCGACGGCCGAGCCGTTCGACCTGCGCTGCTTCACGACGAACCGCTTCATCCGCTCGGTTGCGCCGTATCGCGGCGCGCGGCTGAAGGACCTGCTCGATGCGGCCGGGTTGCGCAACGATGCGCCGGGCGACTTCAAGCGCATGGTGTTCATCGCGCATGCGCACGACGGTTATGCAGTCACGTTCTCGTGGCACGAACTGTTCAACACGCCGGTCGGCGAACACGTGATCGTCGCGTTCGAATGCGGCGATGCGCCGCTGTCGATCGACGATGGCGCGCCGCTGCTGTTCTCGGGCGCCGACATCCTGCCCGCGCCCCGCCATGTGAAGCGGCTGGCCGGCATCGTCGCGCGCGTGCTAGAAGTCTGACGCCGCACGCGTGCCAACGGCGTTCGCCGCGCTGGCCATCGTGTATGCTTGCCCGCATCGTTCAATCGGCGGGACAACATGAAGACTTCGGCACACCCCAAGCCTGAGGCGCGGTTCAGGATGCGTATCCAGCAGGCCGACACGATCGCACTCGGCCCGGGCAAGGTCGCACTGCTTGAAGCCGTACGCGAGCACGGCTCGATTTCGGCGGCGGCGCGCAGCATGAAGATGTCGTACCGGCGTGCGTGGTTGCTGATGGACGAGCTGAACCGCTCGCTGAAGTCGCCGGCGACGGTATCCGAACATGGCGGGCAAAGCGGCGGCGGCAGCGTGCTGACGCCGGTCGGCGAGGAGATCATCCGCCTCTATCGCGGGATCGAGGAACGCGCGTATGCGGCCTGCGCGGACGAGATCGCCGCGCTCACGAAAATGGTGCGCCGCTGAAGGGAGGCGCCGACGCCAGGTTGCCGGGGTTAACCGTGCCGCAAGCAGAAACGCGGCGTGTCGCCCGCAGGCGCATCCGGTTGCATGACATCGCGCGCTTGCGCATCGAGCCGTCCGATCAGTTCGACGAAGCTGGCGACGCTGGCGGTCCGCAGCGGGTAGTACGCGATCCCGTGGCGTTCGCAGATGCGCTTGAGCAGGTTCATCGAATCGTGGTCGATGCAATCGACCGGGAATACGACCAGGTGCGCGCCCGGTAACGCGGCGGCCAGCAGGCCCTTGCGATCCTCGATGCCCCCGTCGTGCATCGTCACGTCGCCGCCCGACGCCTCGACGATCCGCCGGATCGCGCGGTTCGAACCGGGCCGCCCGCCGACATAAACGACGCGCTTGCGCTGCAGAATCGACAGCGTGTCCACGGACCGCTCGGCCGGATTCTCCATCGACACCTGCATCGCGTGTTCGATCGCGCTCGCTTCGGCGCGCAGCGTCTTCACCATCGCCATCAGGTCGTCGAGCCGCGCGCGCATCGCGCGGGCGCTCGCCTGCTCCGCGGCGATCCGCTGCTCGGCTGCCTCACGGCGGCTCGTGTGCAGCGCGAGGCGTTCGTCGCGCGCGGCCAGCGCCTCGCGCAACTCGCGCACTTCGTCGCGCAATACGTTCTCGGTCGCCAGCGGCTGCGCGTTCTGGCGCGCGACGAGCGCATCCCGTTCCTGCCGCGCCGCGTCACGTTCCGTGCTCATCTCGTGCAGGCGCGCCTGCTGCCGCTCGATCTTCGCGTGCAGCGCCGCATTCTCTTCCTCCAGCGCGACCAGCCGCCGGATATCGGCGCGATTGGCCGCGCCGACCAGGTGCGACAGCATGTGCAGGTCGCCGAAGGCGGCTTGGCGCACGCCCATCGTCGTGCGCGGATGCGTCATCAGTGCCCAGTACGCGGGCGGAATGTCGCCGCTCTTGAGTGCTTCCTTCCAGCGTGCGAGCAGTTCGGCCGCGTCCTTCGCGCTGTCGAATGCGCGTATCGCACCGGCATAACGCTCGTCGAGTGCCTTGTGCAGTGCCTTCGCGCCGCCCGTGCCGGCGATCGCAAGCTCGACGGCCGCGTGATGGATTTCAAGGTCGGTTGCGTGCTGCCGGTCGACATCGGCGAATTTCGGCACGAGCCGGCGCAGTTCGTGCGTGGTCAGGCAGGTGCCGATGATCGAGCAATGCAGGTTCGCATCGAGTTCGGACAGGCGCGTGCGGCGCTTCAGCTCGACCTGTTGCGCGCGGGACGGTGCGCAACAGGCGTCGATCCGCGTGCCGCTTGCCGCGGACGGATGGCCGCCGGACGACGAAAGGTCCGCCGTGCGGGCAAGGCGAAAGGGCGGAGCGTGCATGTTGACCTCTATCCGGCACGATCGGACCGGAGACGGATGCGCGAAAGATTCGCGAAATATACCACGGAATATAACGGGTTAAATTCCGGGGAAATCACCGAGCAATGCGAGGTGGCGCGGTCAGCAGAGCGCGGTCAAACGGTCGGTGCGTGGCGCGGCGGCCGGGGCCGGCGCCGCGGTCGAAACGGGGAGGGATGCCGGCACGTGGCGCTCCATCACGGATTCGACGCACAGCCCGACGAACAGCACGTCGACGCGCTCCAGCGCGGCCACCGCGTCGCGCATCGCGGCCGGATCGTTGCTGAACGAATCGGAGAACACGTCGTCGCGCGTGCGTTCGAGGCGGCGCGCGTGTCCGATCGCCCGTTCGAGTTCGGGCAGGCGTGTGAAGCGGGCGGCGCGTGCGTCGTCTTCGAGCGTTGACAGCAGCTCGCGAAAACCCAGCGCGGCCAGCGCATCGTCCGGCGCGGCCTCAGCATGCGCGGCCGAGAACATCCGGATGAAGCGCACGATGCTACCGCGCAGGCGCCGGAACGCGTCGACGACATCCGTGACCTGCTGCGCGCGGGCGTCACTCGACAGCGGCTTGAGCGCGGTGATCTTGCGCGCGAGCGGTTGTTCCCGTGCGGTGCGCAACGGGGCGCGATCCGTCGGCGTGCGGGCCATGGTGTTGCTCCGAGAGTGCGGGAATCAATATATTCTACGGAATATATCGATGGCGCAAAAAAAGACGACACCTGCCGCGCGGCACGGTGTCGCCAACGGCCTGAACGGCCGCACTGGTCAGTCGATCGCGCGCATCGCGTGGCGCAGTTCCTGATAGCTGCGCAGCCCCGCGACACCGAGCTCGCGGCCGATTCCGCTGAGCCCGAAACCGCCCCAGCACACGTGCGGGTAGATCAGTTGCGGCGCATTGATCCACACGAGCCCCGCGCGCACGCGCTGCTGGAACTGCTTCGCTATGCCCGCATCGCGCGTGACGACGGTCGCGACGAGCCCGTAGCGCGTGTCGTTCGCGAGCGCGATCGCTTCGTCGTCGGTGCGGAACGATTTCACGCACGCGACGGGGCCGAACACTTCGTCGGTCCACAGCGGGTTGTCGACGGCCGGCTCGGCGATCACGACGGGCGCCATGAAGAAGCCTTCGCCGCCGGCATCCGCGACCCGGCCGCTGAACGCAACGCGTGCGCCCGCATCGATGCCGTGCCGGAGCATCGCTTCGACGCGTGCACGCTGCGCGGCCGAGATCAGCGGCCCCATCGCGACCTGTTCCGCGGCCGGCGGCGCGACGACGAGCGCGCGCACGGCGGTCTCGAACGCGGCCATGAAGCTGCGGTACACGCTGTCGTGCACGAGGATGCGCGCGGTGGCCGAGCACATCTGGCCTGCGTTGGTGAACGCGCCCGCGACCGCGAGCGATACCGCGACGTCGAGATCGGCGTCCTCGCGCACGATCAGCGACGACTTGCCGCCGAGTTCGAGCGTCACGCGCTTCATGTCCTCGGCCGCGGCCTGCATGACCTTGCGGCCGGCCGCCGTGCTGCCGGTGAACGAGATCTTGTCGATCAGCGGATGTGCTGTGAGCGCCGCGCCGACTTCGGCGCCGCCGTTCACGACGTTGACGACGCCGGCCGGCACGCCGGCTTGCACGACGATGTCGAGCAGCGCGTGCTCGACCGGCGACGTGAGTTCGGACGGCTTCAGCACGACCGCGCAGCCGGCCGCGAGCGCGGGCGCGAGCTTCCACGCGGTCGTGACCATCGGGAAATTCCACGGCATGATCAGCGCCGCGACGCCGACCGCGTCGTAAAAGCGTTCGGCCGTGACGGCGTCGCTCGGCAGCGCGACGGGCTCGGCCGCGAACAGCGCCGGGTCTTCGCACAGCGTCGCGTAGTAGGCGAACGTCGCGGCGACGTCGCCGACGTCGGCTTCCGCTTCGAACGGTGGCTTGCCGCTCACCTGCATCTGCAGCGCCGCGAGGCGGTCGCGTTCGGCTTCGACGCGCTCGGCGATTGTCGCGAGGATGCGGCCGCGCTCGGCGGGCGGCGTGTCGCGCCAGCCGGCGAACGCGTCGCGCGCGGCGCGAACCGCGGCGTCGACGTGCGCGGCGGTCGCGAATTCCTGCCAGCCGATCGCGGCACCGGTCGACGCGTTGAAGATCGGCGCACCGGCCGTGTCGGAGTGCGTGCGCACGGGCTGGCCGGCGATGCGCGCCGCGGGCAGCACGAACGTCGTGGCGGAACGGGAAAGTTCGGCGGTGGACATGAAGGTCATCCTGTCGATGTCGGTCGGGTTAGCGGTAGAGAACGCCCGGCATCACGCAGAGCATCTCGAACGCGAGGTTCGCGCCGGTGAGCGCGGTGGTGCCGGTCGGGTCGTACGGCGGCGCCACTTCGACGAGATCCGCGCCGACGATATTCAATCCCTTCATCCCGCGCACGATTTCGAGGCCCTGCTGCACGGTGAGGCCGCCGATTTCCGGCGTGCCGGTGCCGGGCGCGAACGACGGGTCGAGGCCGTCGATGTCGAAGCTGAGATAGACGGGCGTGTCGCCGACGCGTTCGCGCACCTGCGCCATCAGCGGCGCGAGCGACTTGTTCCAGCACTCCTCCGCCTGCACGACGGTGAAGCCCTGCTGACGGCACCAGTCGAAATCGTCCGCGTGGTAGCCGGTGCCGCGCAGTCCGATCTGCGTGACCTTGTCGCATTGCAGCAGGCCGTCTTCCACCGCGCGGCGGAACGGCGTGCCGTGCGCGATCTTCTCGCCGAACATCGTGTCGTTCACGTCCGCGTGCGCGTCGACGTGCACGACGGCGACCTTGCCGTACTTCTTGTGCAGCGCGCGCAGGATCGGCCACGCGATCGTGTGGTCGCCGCCGAGCGTGATCGGCCGGCAGCCGTTCGCGACGATCTCGTCATACGCGTCCTCGATGCGGCGCACCGAGTCCTTCAGGTCGTACGGATTGGTCGCGACGTCGCCGATATCGGCAACCTGCAGCGAATCGAACGGCGCGGCGCGCGTGGCCATGTTGTACGGCCGCAGCAGCACGGATTCGGTGCGAATCTGGCGCGGGCCGAAGCGCGAACCCGAGCGGTTCGACGTGCCGAGATCGAGCGGCACGCCGACAAAACACACGTCGAGGCCGTCGGTCGTGGCGGCTTGCGGCAGCCGCATCATCGTGGCGATGCCGCCAAAACGCGGCATCTCGTTGCCGCCCATCGGTTGGTTCAGTTCGCGGGGCATGGGGCCGTCTCCTTTTTTCTGAGGTAAAGCGATCGGCCGATGGTAGAGGAGAACGTGCGCGCGAAGATTTTGAAGTCGCAACGTTTACATCGACGGGTCTCGATGCGAGTGGCGCCCGCGCATCGACGCGGCGCAACCGAAGGCGGCTCGCGCCGTCAGCGGACGATTGCGGGTGGCGATGCGCCGTCGTGCGGTCCGGCGGAAGGGAAGGGCGTCGTGGCCGCGCCCCATGCGGCGAGTTCGCGCTTGGTACGCACGCCGAGCTTCGCGAATGCGCGCTTCACGTACGACTCGGCCGATGCGACGCGCACGCCGAGGATCGCGGCGGTCTCGGGCACGGTCTTGCCGGACAGCAGGTGCTTGCAGGTTTCGTATTCGCGCTTCGACAGCTTCACGCCGTCGGCCGCGATCCGCGCATCGAACTGCGCGAGCGGATGGATTTCGGGTGTCGGGTGCGCGACCCGCCGCACGGCCGTGGTCGACGCGTGCAGTTCGAGCAGCGGGAACAGCACGTCGCTGATGCTGCGAAAGCGGTTCATCTCGGCGAGCGTGAACGGCGGCCGGTCGCGGCCGCGCTCCAGCGCGATCGAATGCTGCGAATAGCGCGTACCGCGCGCGAGCACGCATTCGTGGCCGATATGCACGTCGTCGAAGATCCGCTGGCGGAATTCGCCGGGCGGAATCGCCGCGATGTCGCGTACGACGAGCATCGTGCCCGTCTTGCCGCGCAGCCCCGCGAACAGCGGGTCGCTGTCGAGGAAGCGCTCGTAGTAGAGCGTCATCACGTCCGAGATGTCCGACGTCGCGGTGCCGATGCCGCTGCTGCCGATCCATTCGCATCGGTAGCCGGTGGGCATCGTGCCGTCGACGCGCGAGCGTTCGACGTGCGCGACGTCGAGCGGCACCACGTCGTTCAGCAGTTGCGTGAGGCGCGGCACGAAATGCGGCGTGCCGACCGTCTCGATCAGCTCGCCCAGCGCCTTGAACGACACGTTGAAGCGGTCGTTGTCGCGGTGGAAGGGGTTCACGTTGAGCAGCATGCGGTTCCCCGGTGAAAAGCGGCGGAATTTTAGCGGGTGCGATGAAAAACGTCATTAGGGGGAAACACCGTCGGGTGTCCTGCCGACCCGTCTGCCCCGCGAAACAGCGCTTGTCCCCCCCGGAGGGGGGCATACCGGGGCAGTGTAAATGGGTAACTTTGTCTCTGCTTTTTTCAATCGAGAGACGAAAGATTCAGATGACCAAATTGATCAAGGACATCCTGCCGCTGGGCGCAGGCGTGGGCGAATTCACGAAGCTCGACTTCGGGATGGACGAAAGCGATTGGCGCGCGGCCGAAGGCAAGAGCGGCAACTACATCATCGGCTGGTGGGAAGGCAAGGTCGGCTCGGTGGAGTTTCCGGAAACCGCGGCCGACGAAGCGGTGTGGCTCGTCGAGGGCCGGATCGCGCTGACCGACGTCGAAGGCAACCGCAAGGAATTCACGCCGGGCCAGGGCTACCTGCTGCCGGCCGGCTTCGCGGGCCGCTGGGAGACGATCGAGGACGCGAAGAAGTTCTACGTGCTGCTCGAGAAGTCGTGATGCCCGAAACCGCCGCCGTGGCGTCGTCGTCCGTGTGACGCGCGCCCGGCGGCGGTTTCGTTTTCGCGTGTGATGGCAGGGATCATGGAAATGGAAGTCAACGAAGCAAAACAGACCGCGCCGGTTCAGGCGCACGTCATGCGTGGCGCGCCGGTCGCGCTGGGCGTCGAGGCGGCGCTCGCGAATACGAAGCTGTTCCCGTACTGGCTCGACAACCCGGCCGCGCCGGCGACCGAGCCGGAACTCGTCGGCGACGTGACGGCCGACCTGCTGATCGTCGGCGGCGGCTTCACCGGGCTGTGGTCGGCCGTGCAGGCGAAGGAACAGATGCCGCACCTGAACGTGGTGCTGATCGAGGCCGGCAAGGTCGCGCACGGCGCATCGGGCCGCGCGGGCGGGATCATCTCGACGTCGGTGATGCACGGGCTGCCGAACGCGGTGCGCGTGTTCCCGAACGACATCGCGCAGCTCGAGGAATTCGGCCATCACAACCTCGACGGATTCGAGGAGACGCTGAAGCGCTACGACATCGACGCCGACATCGAATGGAACGGCGAGATGACGGTCGCGGTCGATCCCGACCACCTCGCGCACCTGAAGGGCGATTACGACCTGCATCGCGAGTACGGGCACAACGTCGTGCTGCTGAACCGCGACGAAACGCTCGAACAACTGAACTCGCCGCTGTTCGCTGGCGCGCTGTGGTCGCGCAACCGCAGCGGCATCGTGCATCCGGCGAAACTCGCGTGGGGGCTCAAGCGCGCGGCGCTGTCGCTCGGCGTGAAGCTGTACGAGCACACGCCGCTCACGACCGTGACCGACGAAGGCAGCACGGTGTTCGTGAAGACGCCGAAGGGCAGCGTGCGGGCCCCGCGCGTGGTGTTCGGCAGCGGCACCGCGAAGGTCGGGATTCCGGACATCAACCGCCGCGTGGTGCAGGTGCGCGACCACGTGCTCGCGACCGAGCCGCTGACCGACGAGCAGCTCGCGCGGATCGGCTGGAAGAATCGCCAGGGCGTGTATGACACGCGCACGCAGCTCAACTATTTCCGCCTGACGAAGAACAACAACATCATCTTCGGCGGCCTCGTCAGCTATCACTTCGACGGCGACCCGGAACCGCACCAGGACGGTCAGCGCGACACGTACTACCGGCTCGCGGAGGCGTTCTACCGCACCTTCCCGCAACTGAGCGACGTGCGCTTCTCGCACGCGTGGGGCGGCCCGATCGACTACTGCTCGCGCGGTTCGGTGTTCGCGAAGCGCTATCTCGGCGACAAGGCCGTGTTCGTCGCCGGCTATACGGGCTTCGGTGTTGCGGCGAGCCGGTTCGGCGCGTTCATGGGGCTGAACATCCTGTTCGATCGCGACAGCCCCGAACGCAAGCTCGACATCGCGAACCAGAGCCCGAGCTACATCCCGCCCGAGCCGATGCGCTGGATCGCCGCGAAGATCACGTTCCATGCGTTCGACGGCGCGGATGCCGAAGGCGGCTGGAAGCGCGCGTGGATCAGCGGCCTCAAGGCGATGGGCTTCCCGATGTAAACGACGCGGCGGCCTGCAGCCGGGCCGCCGCCATACCAAACTCCCATGAGGAGACGGTCCGCGTAGCGGACACGGAGAGAGACACCTGATGAACGTAGTGAATCTGCAGGATGAAGCGCGACAGGAAAACGCGCTGTTCGTCGTCGCGATGCTGCTGCTCGGCATACTCGGGCCGACGGTCTTCCTCGGCCTGCCGGCGATCGTCGGGCAGGTCGCACGCCATTGGGGCTTCGGCGAAGCGGCGCTCGGGCTGTCCTGCTTCGTCGAGGTGCTCGGCGAATCGACGGGCACGCTGCTCGTCGCGTTCGTGCTCGGCCGCCAGCCGGTCAGGCTCGTGCTCGCGGGTGCGGTGACGCTCGCGGCCGGCGCGAACCTCGGCACGCTCGCGACGCACGGGCTCGTCGCATATTCGGCGCTGCAGTTCATCGCGGGCGTCGGCTCGGGCGGGCTGAACGGCATCGCGCTGCGCTACCTGTCGTACTCGCGCGCGCCGGAACGCAATCTCGGCGTGATGCTGATGGGGCAGGTGATGTGGAGCATGGTGCTGCTCGCCACCATCTTCCCGATGCTGAGCGGCGCATGGGGCGCGTACGGCGTGTTCGGTTTCGTCGCGTGCGTGCTCGGCATGTTCGTGCTCGCGACGCCGCTGTTTCGGCGCGGCGAGACGCTGGCCGTACCGACGCCGGCCGGCGGTGCCGGCAGCGTCGACCGCAGGGGCGCAATGCTCGTGCTGTGCGCGCAGCTCGCGCTATACGGTGGCGTCGGCGTCGTGTGGACCTTCCTCGAGAAGATCGGCACCGATGCGGGCCTGAGCGGAAAGTCGGTGTCGCTCGTGCTCGGCATCTCGAACGTCGCGAGCCTCGTGATCTGCGCGGCGATGCCGAAGCTCGGTGCCGGTGCGGGCCTGCGCCGCTGGACG
Source organism: Burkholderia cepacia (assembly GCF_001039005.1). Classification (GTDB taxonomy): domain Bacteria; phylum Pseudomonadota; class Gammaproteobacteria; order Burkholderiales; family Burkholderiaceae; genus Burkholderia; species Burkholderia theae. The sequence continues at coordinate 59,264 of NZ_LDWR01000043.1, read as the reverse complement.
CTCGTGAACCTCGGCGGCTGCGCGGTCGCGGCCGTGCTGCTCGCGATGCCGGCGTCGGTCCCGACGTTCACGCTCGGCGCGATCGTCTTCATCGGCTGCTGGACGGGCGGCGCGCTGCTGATCTACGCGACGATTCCGCAGTACGACCTGATCGGCAAGTCGGCCGCGCTGTCACCGGGCTGTGTCGCGCTCGGTTATGGCGTCGGCTCGGTCGCGGGCGGCTCGCTGATCGAGAGCGCGGGCACGCAGTCGGCGCTTTTCGCGGCGATCGTGCTGTGCGCGGTGGCGTTCCTCTGCTACGGGCGGCTGAGGCCTGCCGTGTTCGGCATGGAACGCGCGCTCGCGGCGACATCGGAGTGACGGATGCGACGCGCGCCGCTGCCGATGGCGGCGCGCGTCCGGTTCGGTTCATCGGCGAAGGCGGCTTCAGCATGTTTTCGAATACCTCCGATCTCGATCTCCGGCTCATCCGGGTCTTTCTCGCCGTCGTCGACGCACGCGGCATCACGGCCGCCGAGGCGTCGCTCGGCGTGCGGCAGTCGACCATCAGCACGCAGCTGTCGGCGCTCGAGGCGCGCGTCGGCTTCAAGCTGTGCGATCGCGGGCGCGGCGGCTTTCGCCTGACGTCGAAGGGCGAACGCTTCGCGGCGACCGCGCGCACGCTCGTCGCGGCAACCTCCGAATTCGTCGCGCGCGTGCGCGACATCGACCGCAAGCTGGTCGGCACGCTGTCGATCGGCCTGATCGGCCAGGCGCCGCTCGTCGAGAATGCGCGCGTGGCCGACGCGATCGGCGCGTTCCGCAAGCGCGACCAGGCCGTCACGTTCTCGATGAAGGTCGCGTCGCCGCAGGAGCTCGAGGAAAGCCTCGTCAACAACCAGCTCGATCTCGCGATCGGCTATTTCTGGCATCGCGTGCCCGGCTTGCTCTACACGCCGCTCTTCACCGAGCAGCAGGTGATCTACTGCGGGCGCGGGCATCCGCTGTTCCATGCGTCGCGGCCCGTGACGGCGGACGACCTGCAGCTTCACGACTGGGTATGGCGCACCTATCCGGTGCCGGAGGAGCAGTATCCGCTGCCCGAGCGGCGCGTGACCGCGAGCGCGGACAGCATCGAGGCCGCGACGATCCTGATCCTGTCGGGCGGCCATCTCGGCTACCTGCCCGCGCATTACGCGGAGCCGTTCGAGCAGCGCGGGCTCGTCAAGGCCGTCGGCCGCGCGACGTTCAGCTTCGACGTGCCGCTGCATCTCGCGATGAAGCGCAGCACGAGCGACAAGCCGATCGTCGACGCGTTCTGCGAGGACCTGCTGCGCGCGTTCAACATCAAGGCGGCCGCGCTGGCCGCGTAGCGCAACGCCCGCGCGCTCAGCAGTCGACCAGCACCCAGTCGAACAGCTCGCGGCGCGTGCGCACGCCGAGCTTCACGAATGCGCGCTTCACGTACGACTCGGCCGTCGACAGCTTCACGTCGAGCTGCTGCGCGGCCTCGGGCACCGAGCGCCCGCACAGCATCAGCCGGCAGATCTCGTGCTCGCGGCGCGACAGCTGCACGTCCTGTCGTTCGAGGCGCGCATCGAAACCGGCTTGCGACGCGGCATTCACCGACACCGCCGCCACGCGCCGCGCCGCGCAGGTGCGCGCGTGCAGCTCGAACATCGGAAACAGCAGGTCGACCATCTGCCGGAAGTGGAACAGCTCGTCCGTGGTGAACGCGGCGCGCCCGACGGTGCGCGCGAGCCCGAGCGCGTACTGCAGGTGCGTGTTGCCGTGCACGAGCAGGCATTCCTGCGCGATGCCGGGCTCGTCGAAGATCCGCCGGCGGAATTCGCCCTGCGCGATGCCGTCGACATGACGCTGCACGAGCAGCGTGCCGGCCTTGCCGCGCAGCGGCGCGACCAGTGGATCGATCTGGCAGTAGTCCTGATAGTAGATATCCATCACGCGCAGCGTATCGGCCGCGAAGCGCAGGCTGCCGCTGCCGAGCCATTCGACGACGAAACCCGACGTGCTGCCCGTATCGGCGCGCCAGCGCTCGAGGTGCACGGCGTCGGCGTCGATGCTGTCGTTGACGAACTCCGTGACCGCACCGACGAAATCCGGCGTGCCGACCGCGCGCAGCGTCGCGCCGAGCGTGTCGGGGCGCACGCCGATCAGGTAATGGCCGCGGGCGGCCGGGTCGGGCTGGAGAAGTCGCATGGTCGGGCGAGGGCGGTCAGGGAACAGCGCGACGTTACGCGAACGACGTGCACGCGTCAGCCGGGAATTCACCGGATCGACCCCATGGATTTCGTGCGTTGTCCCCAAAACGACGACAAGACCGCGCGCACGGCGGCCGGAATTCGTCCGAGCCCCGGCGGCGGGGGGGCATACCGGCGCGAATCGTCTGCCTATAGTGAAAGCACTTCGAAAACCTGATGACCAGAAAGGACAGGCAATGCAGATTCAACCGACGCATGCCGCCGCGACGCCGGCGGATTTCGTTCTGACCAACGCGAAGGTCTACACCGTCGATCCGCACAAGCCGTGGGCACAGGCTGTCGCCGTGCGCGACGGCCGGATCGTCCACGTCGGCGACACGGCGGCCGTGCAGGCTTACGTCGGCGCCGGGACGAAGGTGGTCGACGCGGCGGGCCGGCTCGTGCTGCCGGGCTTCGTCGAATCGCACTGGCACTTCGAGACGACCGCGTTCGCGTTCCAGGCGTTCGTGAACTACGAGGATCCGCAGCAGGTGCTCGCCGCGCTGCGCGCGTACGTCGAGTCGCATCCGGACGAGCCGGCGATCACCGGGATGGGCTGGGTGCAGGCGACGATCCCGCCGGCGCTGCTGCGCAAGGAGACGCTCGACGCGATCTGCGCGGATCGCCCCGTGTGCCTGCTGTCGACTGATTTCCATTCGATGTGGGTGAACTCGAAGGCGCTGGAGATCGCCGGGATCGATGCGTCGACGCCGCCCGTGCAGGAAGGCGCGAGCTGGTTCGAGAAGGACCCGGCGACGGGCGAGCCGACCGGCCTGATCGTCGACGGCGCCGCGTATTCGTTGCTGATGCAGCGGATCAGCGCGGCCGGCCTGCTGCCGACCGGCATCGACCTGTACCTGAAATCGATTCCGCCGTGGCAGAAGAAGCTGTGCGCGGCCGGCGTGACGACCGTGTTCGACGCGGGCTTCTTCGATCCGAGCGGCGATCAGTCGCTGCTGTACGAGACGCTGCAGACGATGGAGCGCGCGGGCGACCTGAAGCTGCGCGTGGTCGGCAGCGTCGCGGTGATCGGCGAGATCGACGATCCGGTCGGCACGCTCGTCCAGTATCGCGAGCAATACGATTCGCCGCTCGTGAAGGCGCGCGCGCTGAAGCTGTTCCTCGACGGCACCGAGGCGAACCACACCGCGTACCTGCTCGAGCCGTACGCGGACCGCCCCGACACCTGCGGCGCGCCGACGATGCCGACCGACACGTTTAACCGCTATCTGGTCGAAGCCGATCGCGCGAACGCGAACGTGATGGTCCACTGCGTGGGCGACGCGGCCGTGCGGATGGCGCTCGACGGCTTCGACGCGGTCAACCGCTCGAACCCGCCGCGCGATCGCCGCCACGTGATCACGCACGCGTTCCTCACGCATCCGGACGACATTCCGCGCTTCCGCCGCGCGGGCGTGATGGCGAACACGCAGCTGCAGTGGGGCGTGGTCGACGCCTACACCGAGCAACTGCGCGACCACTACGGCCACGAACGCTGGAGCAATATGTACAAGTTCCGCACGTTCCTCGACGAAGGCGTGACGGTGTCGATCGGCATGGATGGCCTCGCATGCCAGTGCCGCTGCCAGCACAAGCCGCTCGAACACATCGAGTCGGGCCATACGCGCCAGCTCGCGGGCGAGCCCGATGCGGCGGTGTTCCCGGACATCGCCGAGCGCCTGAGCATTCCGCAGCTGATCGCCGCGTACACGATCCACGGTGCGTACCAGCTCGGGATGGAGCACGAGGTCGGCTCGCTGACGCCCGGCAAGCGCGCGGATCTGGTCGTGCTCGAGAACGACCTGTTCGAGGTCGGCCAGTACGATATCGGCCGCATCGACGTCGGGCTGACGATGATGGGCGGCCGCATCACGCACGTGGGCGACGATTTCGGCGCGCGCACGGGTGTGCAGGCATCCTGAGCGGTCGTCGGCTGACGAAGCGACGACGGTAACTTTCAAATTGCTTCCGTTTTGATCGATCGGCGCATCCGGCCGGAACCGGATGCGCCGATTGTGCGGCGTGTCCCCCTATTGGCAGGGCAGACCGGCCAATTTCCTCTGGCTACATTTTTCCGGACCGAAGCACACACCCGTTCATCGCGAACGGATCATGATATCGACGGAGGAAAACATGGCAGGGGAGTGGAAACATCATCTGAAGACGGCATGCGCGGCGCTCGCGCTGGGCGGGCTCGTGTGGGCCGGCGCGCCGGTCGCGCACGCGGCGGACGTCGTCAACGTGTACAACTGGGGCAACTCGATCGGCAAGGCGACGATCGCGAACTTCGAGAAGGCGACCGGCATCAAGGTCGTCTACCAGGAGTTCGATTCGAACGAGACGCTGCAGGCGAAGCTGTTGTCGGGCACGTCGGGCTACGACGTCGTCGTGCCGTCCGACATTTTCTGGGCGCGGCAGCTGCAGGCCGGCATCTTCCGCAAGATCGACAAGAGCCAGGTGCCGAACTACGGGCTGCTCGATCCGGAAATCATGAAGGTGCTGTCGAAGGACGATCCGGGCAACCAGTTCGGCATTCCGTGGACGTGGGGCACGGATGGCCTCGGGATGAACGTCGAGAAGGTGAAGGCCGCGCTCGGCAACGACGCGCCGCTCGACAGCTGGGCGCTGCTGTTCGATCCGAAGTACGCGCAGAAGCTGAAGAGCTGCGGCGTGTCGGTGCTCGATTCGCCGGTCGACGCGTTCGGGATGGCGCTGGTCTACCTGAAGAAGGATGCGAACACGACGAACCCGGCCGACTACCAGGCCGCGTACGAGCTGCTGAAGTCGGTGCGCCCGTACATCACGCAGTTCAATTCGAGCAGCTACATCAACGATCTCGCGGGCGGCGACATCTGCCTCGCGCTCGGCTGGTCGGGCGACGTGAACTCCGCGCGCATCGCGGCCGCATCCGCGAAGAAGTCGTATCACATCAAGTACGTGATCCCGACCGAGGGCAGCGCGATGTGGTTCGACATGATGGCGATTCCGAAGGATGCGCCGCATCCGGACGCCGCACACAAGTTCGTCAACTTCGTGCTGTCGGAGAAGGAGAGCGCGAACCTGACCAACGACACGTCGTATCCGTCGGCCGTGCCGTCGTCGAAGCACCTGGTGCGCACCGAGGTGACCAGCGATCCGGCCGTGTTCCCGCCGGCCGACGTGATCCGCAAGCTGAGCCTCAGCAAGCCGATTCCGCCTGAGCTGATGCGTCTGCAGAACCGTCTCTGGACGAAGCTGAAGACCGAGTAAGCCGGCCGCAGCCCCCGCACTCCCGCATCCCTTTCGCGCGCCCCGCCGCCCACCGCGGCGGGCGGGGGCGCGCTCGTCCCGACGACACCCACCCCATGAAAATCAAACACATGACGGCGCTGTGCCTGCTCGCGTTCGAAGCGGCTTCGGCATTCGCGCACACGCCACAGGCAACCGACGCGAGCAAGATGAAGGCGCTGCAGGCGCAGGTCACCGCGCTGCAGCAGCAGGTGAACGAGCTGCGCGCGAGCATGATGGCCGCGCAGGCACCCGGCGCCGCAACCGCTACCGCATCGGGCGGCGCGAAGATCGGCTCGGTCAACACGGCGGCCGCCGCCGCGCCTGCAGCCGATGCGGCGCCCGCGTTCACGAACGACGACCTGCAGCAGATGCGCGAGCAGATCTCGAACGCGTCGCTGAAGGTCGACTCGCTGCAGGAAGCCGCGACGACCGGCCCGCTCGCGGGCCTGAGCATCACCGGTTATGTCGATCCCGTGTACCTGTTCAACCGTGCGCAGCGCACGTCCGGCTTCCAGTTCCTGAATCACGATCCGGGCGCGTACGACTACTTCAACAGCACGATCGGCGACGTCTATCTCGACATCAAGAAGACCTTCGGCGTCGGCCCGATGGCGCCGTCGGCGGAGATCGTGATCCAGCCGAACCGCGGCTTCGGCAACGTGTTCAGCAATGCGCACGGCGGCGTCGGCAACAACATCGTCACGCAGGCGCAGGTCAACGTGCCGCTCAGCACGACGCGGACCTTCGAGGTCGGAATGATGCCGAGCCTCGCGGGCTACGAGGTGCAGCCGTCGAACCAGATGCTGACGCTCACGCACGGGCTGCTGTACGACTTCAGCGAGCCGGGCAACCTGGTCGGCATCGGGCTGAAGGGCTCCAACGCGGCGATGACGCGCTTCTGGCAGGTGGTGATCGGCAACGAGGTGCTGCGCACGGCCGGCGCGATCGCGAACGCGGCGAACAACACGACGAAGACCAACTGGACGCCGACCCTCACCGCGCGCTTCGACAACGCGACGTCGACGGCCTTCGACTTCGGCATCTCCGGGATGCTCGGCCGGCAGTCGCTGTTCTCGCCGTGCGCGGTGGCGGGTGACTACGGCTACCAGTGCAACGGATCGTCGCCGACCGGCCTCTACAAGTACGTGGAAGCCGACATGACCTATACGCACGACAAGACCCAGGTCAACGCGCAGGTCGACTACGGCGAGCTGCAGAAGGGCGCATGGAACGGCGGCACCGCGCGCTGGTACGGAATGTCGCTGCTCGGCCACACGAAGTGGACGACGTCGTGGGTCGGCCGCATGGGCGCGACGCTGCGCTTCGACTACCTGAACAACACGTCGAACGGCGGCGGCGGCACGAACATCCAGTACGGGCTCGCGGGCGGCAACCCGTCGGTGAACGGTTCGAGCGGCTTCGGCATCGACCCGGCGTGCTTCCAGGGCTCGTCGAAGAACGGCACCGAGTGCAAGGGCGCGCAGCGCTACGCGATCACGGCCGACCTGTTGTTCTATCCGACCCAGCAGATCACCGTGAAGGTCGAATACCGCCACGACGCGGCGAACCATCCGGTGTTCCTGAAGAGCAACGGCACGTACTCGCGCAGCAACGACCTGGCCGGGATGCAGTTCATCTACTCGTTCTGACCGGCGCGTGCCGTCCGATTCGCGACGCAACGCAATCACGTTCCGGGCCGATTGGGCCCGGACCTCATTCGACACAGGAGATTTGATCTTGAAGCTGCATACCTTCGTGACCGACATCACCGATCCGCGTGCGCGAGGCCGCCTGATCGGCGAACGCTTCACGCCCGAGATCCGCGAGACGGTCGCGCGCTATCTCGCGTTCTTCCCGAAGCTCGGCATCGATCCGCAGCGCGCGCGGGAGATCGGCGAAGCGAGCCTGGCTGCGCTCGGCGCATGGTGCCCGCGCCTCGCCGCCGAAGTCGAGGCGATCGCCGACGGCGTCGACCTGCCGCGCTGGCAGCTCGCGTGCCTGAACGCGCGCACCGAGATTCTCGCGACCGCCCCCGCGTCGGCCGAAGGCGAATGCTCGACGACCGTCTACGCGCCGGCCGGCCCGCACGCGCCGCGCACGCTGCAGACGTGGGACTGGCACGACAGCCTCGCGCCGCAGGGGCTGCTGATGCAGTTCGACACGCCGAACGACCGCACGGTCAAGCTGTTCTCCGAATTCGGAATGCTCGCGAAGCTCGGCGTGAACAGCGCGGGGCTCGGGCTGCACTTCAACATCCTGCATCACGCGAGCGACAACGACAGCGCCGGCGTGCCCGTGCATGCGATCGCGCGGCGCCTGCTCGAAGACGCGACGACGGTGCAGGAAGCGATCGAACTCGCGCGCACCGCGCGGGTGAGCGCATCGACGGTGCTGACCGTGTTCACGCGGCATGACGCGAACCCGCGCGCGGCGAGCATCGAGTTGAGCCCGTCGGGCGTGGGGGTGGTCGTGCCGCGTCCGGACGGATGGCTGCTGCATACGAACCATTTCCTCGACCGCGCGTTGAGCGGCGGCGAGTGCATGCCCGACAGCTCGACCACGCGCGAACGCTTCGCGCACCTGAACGATGTCGTGGCGGGCATGACGAGCGCCGACGTGCGCGAGCGCGCGGCGGCGATGTGCGGCGCGGCCGGCGATCAGGCCGTGGTGTGTTTCCACCCGGACCGGTCGATGCCCGATACCGAGCGTTGGGAAACGCTGCTGACCGTCGGCATCGATACCGATGCATGCGCGCTCGACTACGTGGCCGGCAACCCGCACGACCTCGCGCGCGACGGGGCGCTGCGGTTCTGATCCGCGGGCCACGGGAGAGCAGGGCGGCACGCGGGTGCCGCCCGTGCGGCGGTTATGCGTCGATGCGTTCGACCTTGCCGACGAGCAGCCCGTAAGACAGGCTGCCCGCGAGCGCCATCGCGGCGATGTAGGTGATCGCGTGCGAGAAGTCCGCGCCGTTCACGAGCAGCCCGATCACGATCGGCGTCGCGATCGCGGACAGGTTGCCGATCAGGTTGAACACGCCGCCCGTGAGGCCGATCAGCCGCGCGGGCGCGAGCCCCGACACGAGCGACCACGTGATCGATGCGAAGCCGTTGCCGAAGAACGCGATCGTCATGAACGCGATCACCCAGCCCGTCGACGTCACGTAGTTCGCGCCGATGATGCAGGTCGAGATCAGCAGCCCCGAGATGATCGGCAGCTTGCGCGCGAAGCCCTGCGACGCGCCGCGGCGCATCAGCCAGTCCGACAGCACGCCCGAGCACAGCACGCCGACGAACGCGGCGAGGAACGGCAGCGACGCGAGGAAGCCCGACTTGATGAAATCCATCCCGCGATACTTGACGAGATAGGTCGGGAACCACGTGAGGAAGAACCACAGCGTCGAGTTCAGCGCGAACTGACCGAGATAGATGCCCCACAGCTTGCGCCGGCCGAGCACGACGCCGAGGTCGCGCCAGGTCGACGGCGTGCGTTCGCTGCGCGCCGCGATGCGGTCTTCGAGATCGACGAGCCCGCCGCCGTCGCGGATCAGCGCGATCTCGGCCGCGTTGACGCCGCGAAACGCGCGCGGCTCGCGATACACCGCATACCAGATCGCGGCCCATGCGATGCCGGCGAGGCCGGTCGCGACGAACACCATGTGCCAGCCGAGATGCACCTGCAGCCACGCGAGCACCGGCGTGAGGAACGCGAGGCCGACGAACTGGCCCGACGTGTAGCCGCCGATCGCGCTCGCGCGTTCGCGGGTCGGGAACCACGTCGTGACCACGCGGTTGTTGATCGGGTAGGCCGGCGCCTCGAGCGCGCCGACCGCGAGACGCAGCACGATCAGCCCGACGAACGAACCCGCGAAGCCGAGCAGCAGCGTCGCGGCCGACCACAGCGCCAGCGCGCCCGCATACAGCACGCGCGGCGAGACCTTGTCGACGAGCCAGCCGCCCGGAATCTGCATCAGCGCATAGGTCCAGCCGAACGCGGAGAACACGAGGCCCGCGCGGACGGGATCGATGTTCAGTTCCTTGAACAACGCCGGCGCGGCGATCGACAGGTTGCTGCGGTCGAGATAGTTGATCACCACCGTGACGAACAGGAGCGCGAGAATCAGCAGCCGCTTGCGGCTCGGCCGGGCGGTTGCGGTTGCGTGAGCGACGGATTCTGGCGAGATGTCGGCGCGAGCAAGCGGCGGCTCCGGCGGGTTGGCATGGGTGCGTGACGCGGATTGGGCCACGGTTGTCTCCTGTGTTCTGTGCCCGGCCAGCGCTCGCGAGCGGGGCGGCCGAATCGAATGGCGTTGGGGCGAACGTTAGAGCCGTGGCGTGAAACGCGTCAACATTTGGACAGGTATCCCTATTAATGGGAAGTTGGGCGTTCAGTATGTGGGAAAGGTGGCAGCCGGGCCGTATCGTGCATCGGCCACCCGTGTTCTCCGCGCGCGAGGAGATCAATCAGGCAACGGTAATTGATGCGAGTCCTTGATCGTATGCATCACGAACGCGCTGCGTACTTCTCGAACGTGCGGCAAGGTCGCCAGTCTTTTCCGACTGAACATGGCGAAGCTGTCGAGGTCAGTCGCGACCACGCGCAACAGATAGTCCTCTATCCCGGACAAGATGAAGCAGGACAGCACTTGATCGACCGTCTTGACGGCATTTTCAAATTCAACCGCGTCCTGCTCGCGATGCGACGAGATCTTCACGTAAACGAATGCATCGATCCCCAGACCGAGTGCCTTGCGGTCGAGTTCGAGGCTATAGCCCGAGATCACGCCCGACTCTTCCAGCCGCTTGACCCGCCTCCAGCACGGAGACTGCGAACTATGGGTCGCCTCGGCCAGTGCTGCCATCGACATTCTGGGATCAGATTGAAGATGGGTGAGGATCTGAATGTCTGCGGGGCTCAACGGAACGGGCTTCATGTTTGGACCTCGGGTACTCGGCAGGGGTAAGGGTTTCCCCGGTTCTGGATCGACGCAGGCAAATTCTGTCTGAATGTGTTTCGGGGTGGACATATTTTGCCGGAATATCCGGGCTTGCGCGGCAAAAGCGAAAAGAAAAGCCCGTCGTGGCTGGCTAGAATTTCTCCATCAAGGAGGCAGTCATGCACGAAGACGTCAAGGTCACCCTGGAGCGGGAATATTCCCCGAGCAGCGTGGCGCCCGACTACCGGAAGACAGTCGCAGCCTATGCAGCCGAGAGCGCGATCGTACTGGGCGCGCGGGCTCACCACCGTCTCGCGTACGGCGCTGCCGTGGACGAGTATTCGATCGTGTTCGACGCGGCATCGTCCGATCGCCGTTTGATGTTCGTCTTCATCCACGGCGGGTACTGGCAGGAACTGGCCGCTGACGATTCGTGCTTTCCCGCCGCGGGGTTTCTCGCGCGAGGCATATCGTATGCGGCCGTGAACTACACGCTCGCGCCGAACGCGACCATCGAGGAGATGATCGGTCAATGCGGATGTGCGATCGAGGGGCTGACGCGCGAATATCCGGACACGAATCTGGTTCTGGCGGGCAGTTCGGCCGGCGCCCATCTTGCCGCGATGCAGGCCGTGCGGATGCCTGAGTCGGCCGATATGCGGCACCGCGTGGTTGGCTCGATCCTGATTTCGGGCATCTACGATCTGCGCCCGCTCACACACACCTATATCAATGCACCGCTGAAACTGGATCCGCTCCGGGCGCACAGGGTCAGTCCGGCGTTGCTTCCGGTCCGGCACGTCGCGCCGACACTCGTGTGCTGGGGCGAACACGAAACCGCCGAATTCAAACGTCAGAGTGCCGAACACGCGGAACGCCTGACGAAGTATGGCGTGCCGGTGGAGCGTCTCGAAGTAGCGGGCCGGAACCACTTTGACATTCTGTTTGATCTGGCAAACCCCGCCAGCCAGTTGGGGAAAGCCGTCGATAACCTGCTTGGAGGCTTGTAATGGCTGTATATCGCAAACGCGTCATCCCCGAGATTCGCGATCCGGCGCTTGAGCTGTCGGTCGTGAGAGATATCGGTATCTCGACTGACGAGAGCCGTACGGACGCCGTGAAGACCACGGCGGGCGAGCCGATGGTCGACTTCGAGGGCAAGAGCAATCCTTTCATCGACTATCATCGCAACGACCTTTTGCTGAGCCTGCAGCATATGCGCAGTGAAGGGCATGACGAGATGGTCTTCATCCTCATGACGCAGTGCAAGGAACTGACGTTCAAGGCGATTCACTACGAGCTGTACAACATGCAGCAACGCATCAAGGCGGATGACGTCACGGGTGCGCTCGCGCTGGCACCACGGATCAAGCGACTGTTCGAATACCTCGTCAAGACGTGGGACGTGCTATCGACGATCACGACGAGCGGCTTCAACGAATTCCGCGATTGCCTCGGCATCTCGTCGGGCCAGCAGTCGTATATGTATCGGCACGTCGAGTTCATCCTCGGCAACAAGGCCGTCCGCATGGCTCAGGCACATGCGAATAATCCGGATGTGTTCCCTCAGCTCAAGCAGTCCCTGAACGCGCCGAGCCTCTACGACGACGTCATCGCGTTGCTTCATCGCCGCGGGGTCGCCATTCCGGCGAATGCGCTGGAGCGGAACTGGGCCGAAACCTACGTCCCGAATCCTGACGTGGAGAAGGCATGGCTCGCGGTCTACGCCGATCCCGCGCCGGACAACGACCTTTATGTGCTCGGCGAGGCGCTGATCGAGATTGCGGATCTCTTTTCGCAGTACCGGTGGCGGCATTTCGTATCGGTCGAGCGCATCCTGGGGTTCAAACCGGGCACCGGCGGTTCCGCAGGGGTAGGCTGGCTCAAGCACGTGGTGGAACACCGGTTCTTCCCCGAGCTGTGGGCGATCCGCACGGTGCTGGGGGCGTGATGACGATTGAAGACCAACAGACGACCGCGACGCCCGTTCATGCAGATCCGTTCGATCTGACGCGCGCCCGGTTCGCGCTGCCGCCCGACATTCGCTACTTCGACGGCAATTCGCTGGGCCCGCTGCCCAAGGCGGTGCAGACGCAGGTCTATGTATCGACCACGCATGAATGGGGGGAAGGCCTGATCCGCTCGTGGCAGGACGCACGATGGAATACGTTGCCGCAGCGCGTCGGTGAGCGCATCGGCCGCCTGATCGGCGCGGCGCCGGGGCAGGTGGTGGCCTGCGACTCGACCTCGGTCAATTTGTTCAAGGTGTTGACGGCCGCCGTGCGTCTGCGACCGGGGCGGCGGCTGATCGTAACGGACGCCGCATCCTTTCCGACCGATCTTTACATCGCGGGAGAAGTCGCGCGTCTGATGGGGCTGGAGATCGTCAATGTGCCAGTGAGCGAGATGTCCGAAGTACTGGGCGAGCAGGTGGCCGTGGTCCTGCTGTGCCATGTCGATTACCGGACGTCCGAGATCTACGACCTGGCCGGCATCACTCGCGCAGCGCACGACGCAGGCGCGCTCCTGGTTGCCGATCTGTCTCATTCGGCCGGCGCGTTGCCATGCAACCTCGATGCCAGCGGCGTCGACTTTGCCGTGGGATGCGGCTACAAGTACCTGAACGGCGGGCCGGGCGCGCCGGCGTTCCTGTACGCCGCGGCACGCCACATTCCGAATTGCGAACAGCCGCTGGCCGGTTGGTTCGGACATGCGACGCCGTTTGACTTTACCGGGGCGTACGCGCCCGCGCCCGGCATCGAGCGCTTTCTTTGCGGGACGAACCAGGTCATCGCATTGTCCGTCCTGCTTCGTGCACTGGATGTCTTCGACGACGTGTCGATCGAAGCCGCTCGGACTCGCAGTCTGGAGTTGACCACCCGGTTCATCGCCGCGGTGGAGGCACGGTTGGTGCGCCACGGATTCGCGATCGCATCGCCTCCGGAGGCGACGCGACGCGGTAGCCACGTATCGCTTCGCCATCCGAAGGGGTACGCGATCATGCAGGAACTGGCCCGGCGAGGCGTCATCGGCGATTTTCGCATGCCCGATTTCATGCGATTCGGCTTCGCGCCGCTTTTCAATACGATGGAGGACACGGACCATCTGGTCGACGAGATCGATCGCATCATGGAGGAGCGCGCGTGGGATAAGGCGCAGTACGCGCAACGCCGCGACTTCACCTAGTTCGGCGGGTATGACGGGGAGGAACGGTCCCCGCATAATAATTCGCATTACATATTAATTATCGGAGACAACGATGTCGGAAGTGAGTGGGTTTCTAGCGAGAACCGAACGCGAGCGAGGACTGAGGAAGAGCCTGACGTCGCCGCAGCTGACGATGATCGCCATAGGCGGCGCGATCGGTACCGGGCTGTTTCTGGGAAGCGGCGCAGCCATTCAGGTCGCGGGGCCGAGCGTGATTCTCAGCTTTGCGATCGGCGCGTGTGTCGCGCTGCTCCTGATGGGGTGTCTGGCCGAAATGGTGGTGACCCATCCCAGTACCGGGTCGTTCGGCTCTTATGCCGAGCACTATCTGGGCAGCCTTGCCGGTTTCGTCGTCCGCTATGCGTACTGGATATCGGTGGTGTTGGTCATCGGTGCGGAAGTCACCGCGATATCCGTCTACATGAAGTTCTGGTTTCCGGGCTCGCCGGGCTGGTTATGGATCGTGCTCTTCTCGATTGTGCTGATCTGCCTGAATGCTCGCAGCGTCGGCTCGTTCGGCGTCGCCGAATACTGGTTTTCGGTCGTCAAGGTTGCCGCGATCGTCGGGTTCATCCTGATGGGAAGCTACACGGTATTCACCGCTACGCCCGCCAGTGGCATCGGCTTTGCCAACTTCCATGCGAACGGCGGCTTCTTCCCGCACGGCTGGGACGGTATGTGGCATGCGGTTGTCGTCGCGATCTTCAGCTTCATCGGGATCGAGTTCATCGCGGTCGCCGCGGGCGAGGCCGAGGACCCTGAGCGTGCAGCGCGCGGCGCTTTCAAGTCCGCGGTGTTACGGCTGATCGTTTTCTATCTGCTCACCGTTGCGCTGATGCTCGCGATCGTGCCGTGGCAGTTGGCGGGAACCGGGAAAAGCCCGTTCGTGATGGTCATGGAGACGACGGGCTTCTCGTGGGGGGCCGGCATCATGAACTTCGTCGTGCTGATGGCGGCATTGTCGGCGATGAACTCGCAGCTCTATGTCGCCACGCGCATGATTTTCAGCCTTGCCTGTAGCGGCTATGCGCCGGCCGGCCTGAGTGTCGTCGGTGCCAACGGCATTCCGCTGCGAAGCCTCGTGGTGTCATCGGGCGGCGTTGCCTTCGCCGCCGTCACGAGCATCGTGATGCCGCAAGGTTCGTTTGTCCTGGTCATGTCCATTGCAATGTTCGGCGCATTGTTTGGGTGGTTCATGATTTTCGTCACGCATTATCGCTTCCGCCGCGCGTGCGAGCGTGATGGCGTCACGCCGACGTTCCGTCTGCCGGGCTTTCCGTTCCTGACGCTTCTCGGCGCCGCCGCAATGGCGGCGATCATCGGATCCACCTATTTCGTGCCGGCCTTTCGCATGACCGTGATCACGGGGATCCCGCTTCTGGTGGTGCTGGTCGTCGCCTATGCGCTGATCCGGAAGCCGCAGGCGTCGCGGGCGGTGATCGCGCAGCATGGCGCCGTGGAATCCTGACCATTCGTCTCCGGGATGAATGGCATTCAAGGAGCATTTGATGTCGACGAATCACTACGATACCTATCGTGAAGACGTGGCCGGTCGTGCGAATGTCGAGGATTCGCCCGAACTGGTGGCCTACTACCGGGAACTGGAGCAGCTGAAAACCGGCGCGCTATGGACCGTGGCCAACAAGATCGAGCCTTGGCAACCCAGGTCCGATTCGGTGCCGGTGCTCTGGCGCTACCGCGACTTGCGCGAACACGTGCTGCGTTCGGTGTCGCTCGTGACACCGGAGAAAGCCGGCCGGCGCGTCATCTATCTGGACAACCCCGGCCGGCGGGAGGTTGCCGCCGCGGTCGGGTGGTTGTACTCGGGCTTGCAGGTCATGCATCCGGGCGAGCGGGCAGGCGCCCATGCGCATTCGTCTTCGGCGCTGCGATTCATCATGGAGGGGCGCGGTGCCTATACGATCGTCGACGGTCACAAGATGACGCTGGGCGTGAACGATTTCGTGCTGACTCCGAATGGCACCTGGCATGAGCACGGCGTCGAGGACGATGGTCTGCCGTGCATCTGGCAGGACGGCCTGGACATTCCGCTGGTCAATGCACTGGAGGCCGGTTTCTATGCCGTGCATCCGGATCTGCAGCAGGCCGTGGGCTACCCGGTCGACGATTCCCCGGGCATCTGGGGGGCAGCCGGCCTGCGCCCGCAGCATGCGGGCTGGACCCAGCGTTATTCGCCGCTGTTCAAGTACACCTGGGAGGCGACCTATGCCGCGCTGCAACGCTACGCGGGCGCGCAAGCGCACGATCCCTTCGACGGCGCGTTGATGCATTACACCAACCCGATCGACGGCGGCCACGTGATGGCGACCATCGGCGCGAGCATGCAGATGCTGCCGCCGGGTTTTGTCGGCAGCGCGCATCGGCACACCGGCAGCTTCCTGTACCAGGTTGCCAAGGGCCGGGGCCATTCCGTCATCAACGGGCAGCGTCTCGACTGGCAGGAGCGAGACATCTTCTGTGTGCCCTCGTGGGCCTGGCACGAGCACGCTAATGCCAGCGGCAACGAGGATGCGGTGCTGTTCAGCTTCAACGACCTGCCGGTGATGGAAAAGCTGGGCCTGTATCGCGAGGAAGCGCTGGCCGACAACGGTGGACACCAACCGGCGCTGCCGTTTGTGTCGGGTTGAGTGCACCCCCGATTCCGGTCATTTCAATCATCTCCTTCTGAACTTACTTACTCATGCGACTCGTTACCTATCGCGCTCATGTGAATGCGTCCGCCCGCATGGGCGCCATTGTCGATGATCTCGTGATCGATCTTCAGCGCCTTGGCGCATACGTCGGGCATGCGATTCCCGGCGATATCCTCGACTTCATCGACCTCGGACCCCACGCGGTGGCGGTCGCGACTGAACTGCTGATCCAGCACCGGGACAAGTGGCCGCTGGATACGGCGCTGCCGCTGGCCAACGTCAGGCTGCTCGCGCCGATCCCGCGGCCACGCAAGAACATCTTCGGCATCGGCCTGAACTATGTCGAGCACGTGGAGGAGTCCAGCCGCTCGCTGGATACGTCGAAGGATCTGCCGAAGCAACCGGTGATCTTTTCCAAGCCGCCGACCGCGGTGATCGGGCCTGACGACGCGATCGAGCACGACGCAGGCATCACGCGGCAGCTCGACTGGGAAGTCGAGCTGGCCGTGGTAATCGGCCGTCGCGCGAGGCGTGTCGGGGAGGCGCGCGCGCTGGATCATGTGTTCGGCTACACCGTCATCAACGACATCAGCGCGCGCGACAACCGTCGTGCCGGCCAGTGGATCTACTCGAAGGGGCAAGACACCTACGCCCCGCTGGGGCCGGTTATCGTCACCGCCGACGAAATCCCCGATCCGCATGACCTGAATCTGGGCCTGAGGGTCAACGGCGTGGAGAAACAGAACGCCAATACCCGCCACTTGCTGTTCAAGATCCCGACGCTGATCGCGGACATCAGCGCCGGCATCGCGCTGGAGCCCGGCGACATCATCGCGACGGGCACGCCATCGGGGGTGGGTGCCGGCCGGACCCCGCAGGAATGGTTATGGCCAGGCGACGTGGTCGAGGCGTGGGTCGAGGGGATCGGCACGTTGCGGAATCCGGTCGTGGCCGTGGGCGACGTGCCGTGCCGACGCGCGGAACAGTGATGGGTACAGACGACAGGAGCGATCGACATGCTTGAACTTCACGCATTCAGGGCGGCGACCGTACAGACGTCGCCGATTTTTCTCGATACCGACGCGACCGTCGACAAGGTCGTCCGTCTGATCGGCGAGGCGGCCGACAACGGGGCGCGCCTGATCGCGTTCCCGGAGGTATTCGTTTCCGGCTATCCGTACTGGAACTGGATCGGCAACCCGGTGCAGGGCAGTGCCTGGTTCGAGCGGCTCGTGCGCTCGGCGATCGAGATACCGGGCCCCGAGATCGCCAAGATCGCGCAGGCCGCCGCGCGTCATCGCATCAACGTGGTGGTCGGTGTCAACGAGCGAAACTGCCGTGGCGTCGGCACGATCTACAACACGGTCGTCACGCTGTCCGACGAGGGTCGCCTGCTGGGCCGTCACCGCAAGCTGGTGCCCACGTGGGCCGAGAAGCTGACCTGGGCACCGGGAGACGCTTCCGCGCTCCGCGTCCATGACACCAGCGTCGGCCCGCTGGGTGTGCTGGCATGCGGCGAGAACACCAACACGCTGGCGCGCTTCGCGCTGCTGGCTCAGGGCGAACTCATACACGTCGCGAACTACATTTCACTGCCGGTGGCGCCGCCGGACTACGACATGGCGGAAGCGATCAGGATGCGCTCGGCTGCTCACAGCTTCGAAGGCAAGCTGTTCACGGTCGTCTCGTGCTCGACAATCTCGGCGGAGATCGTCGCGGCGCTCGAGGTCGACTTTCCCGATGCGCGCGACATGCTTTCGCGCCGCAACAGCGCCTTCTCCGGATTTGTGGGGCCCGACGGACGCACAATCGGCACACCGCTGATCGACGACGAAGGCATCGCGTATGCCGATATCGATCTGGGGCGCTGCATTCAGCCTCGCCAGATGCATGACATCGCCGGTCACTACAATCGCTTCGACGTGTTTGAGCTGAGCGTCAATCGACGGCCCCTCACAGCCGCGCGCTTCGATGATTCGCGCGCGGCCGATGAACTCGATGGGGAACCGGTGGTCATCGAACGCAACCAGGGCATTCAATCATGAGCGAGACTCGCCGCGACTACCGCATCGGTCAAATCGTACCGTCTTCCAACACCACGATGGAAACCGAAATTCCAGCCATCCTGCGCGCGCGGGAGGTCGGCCACACGGAGCGTTTTACGTTCCACGCGAGCCGCATGCGGATGAAGCACGTTACCCGGGAAGAACTGGCTGTCATGGACGCAGACAGCGACCGCTGTGCACTGGAACTGTCCGACGCGCGCGTGGACGTGCTCGGCTATGCGTGTCTCGTGGCCATCATGAGTATGGGGCATGGATATCACCGTGCGTCCGAGGCGCGATTGCACCGACGGACCGTGGAAAACGGCGGACCTGCTCCTGTCGTCACCAGCGCCGGCGCACTCGTCGATGGTCTGAAAGCGCTTGGTGCCAGGAAGGTGTCGATCCTGACGCCCTACATGAAGCCGCTGACCGGACTCGTCATCGACTACCTCGGGAACGAGGGCATCGAGGTGATCGACAGTATTTCATTGGAGATCGCCGACAACCTGGAGGTCGGCCGTCAGGACCCGCGTGCACCCGTCGAAATCACCCGCAAGTTGAAGACTGCAGGCGTCGATGCGATCGTTGCGTCGGCGTGTGTGCAGATGCCGTCCTTGCCGTCCGTGCAGCCTATCGAGGATCGCACCGGTCTGCCGGTGATTTCGTCATCCGTAGCGACGACCTACGCGATGCTCAAGAAACTGGGCTTGAGCACGAAGGTCCCTGGATTCGGGGCACTATTTTCCGGTCGTTACTGACCCGGTTCGGACGACCCGAGCGGATTGCGATACAGCACCTTCAATCGCTGGAAACCGGAGACGTGAGCTGTGGCGTGGTCGCGTGCTTGGCGGAGATCATCGATGCGCAAGCAACGAGCAGCAGTGCGGCTAGCCGCCCGCGCTGTCGTCACGATAACCGTCCTTGCCGACGAAGATCTCCTTCAGCGCGGCGCGCAGCGCGACCGGATCGTACTGGCCCGGCGCGAGATGGATCACGTAACGCGTCTGACCGTCGAGCCGCGCGGCGATGCCCGGTTCGATCTCGACGTCGATCGTGTCGTCCGTCAGGCGCACCGACAGATCCTTGACGCGCCAGGTGATCTGGTCGCGCACCATCACTTCGATCAGCGCGTCGTCCGGAAAGCGCGACAGCGCGAAGCAATAGTCCTGCTCCGCGTCGTGACAGTAGATGTTGGCGAAGCTTTCATCGTCGTCGAGGTCGGACGTGGCCGCGCCGACGGTAGCGTGAAGTTCCATGAGCGTAGTTCCTGCGAATGGGTTGGTGGGTTAGCGGGGCGCGTGCGTCGTCGTTTCGCGCGTGGTCTCGGGCACGGCATCGGCCTGCGCATCGCGCGCCTTCAGCCACAGCCCGAATTCGCGCATCACGTCGACCACCGGCCGCAGCCGGTCGCCGTCCGCGGTCAGATCGTACTCGACCCGCACCGGCACTTCCGGATAGACGGTCCGCCGCACGAGCCCGGCGTCTTCCAGCGCACGCAGGTCGAGCGTCAGCATGCGCTGCGAGATGCCCGGCATGTCGCGGCGCAGGTCGCTGAAGCGTCGCGGCCCGTCGAGCAGATACGACACCAGCAGCAGCCGCCAGCGGCCGCCGAGCAGGCGCATCGCTTCTTCAACGGAACATCCTGTCGCACTCGTTTTCATGCTGCTGAACCCTGGTCGGTAAATTTTTTGTGACTACGGCACAAACGACTGCCGTCTTCTCAGCCCTGCGTCGATGCGAGATATTAGCGCCCGCGTCGCGGCGAATCGATACATGGTCAACCCACCAAGGAAACGCATGAAGCTTTATCACGCTCCCGGCAGCTGTTCCCAGGCCATCCGCATCCTGCTGCGCGAAGGTGGCATCGACGCGGAGATCATCAAGGTCGACGCGCGCAAACACGTCATTGAAGACGGGCGCAATTACTACGACGTGACCGAACTCGGCTACGTGCCGCTGCTCGAACTCGACGACGGCACGCTGCTGCGCGAAGGGCCGGTGATCGCGCAGTATCTCGCGGATCTGCGCCCGGAAGCCGCGCTCGCGCCCGCGTACGGCACGCTCGCCCGGTACCGGCTGATGGAGTGGCTCAACTTCCTCGGCACCGAGATCCACAAGGGCTTCATCCCGCTGCTGTATGCGGTGCAGGCGGGGAAATATGTGGAGCCGGCGCGGCAGAAGCTCGACAGCCGCTTTGCATGGATCGACCGTCAGCTCGACGGCAAGACGTTCGTCACGGGCGACACGTTCACCGTCGCCGATGCGTACCTGTTCGCGCTGACCGGCTGGGGCAAGGCCGACTGGATGCGCTCGGTGTACAACGCGGATATCGACCTGAGCCGGTATGCGCATCTGCACGCGTGGTACGAACGGGTCCGGGCGCGGCCGGCCGTGCAGCACGTGCTGGAGGCGGACGGCCTGCTGCGGTAGCGGGCGGCGACGGTCGCGGATACGGTGCGTCATCCCGCAGCACCGCGACCGTTTCGTCATATCGACGCGCCGCCACGCCGCAAAATGCCGCGCTATAATCGCCCGCATGAAATTGCTTCGGACCTTCATCCTGCTGCTGCTTTGCGCGGTGCTGCCCATCAGTGGGCTGGCAGCCAGCGGGCTGACCGGTGAATGTCCGATGCAGCACACGATGTCGATGGACGCGGACATGGGCATGACGATGTCCGCCGACATGAGCGATTGCGATTCGATGAAGTCGCCGTCCGCCGGCCATACGCAAGCGAAGGCCAAAGCCAAGGGCATGGCCTGCAAGGTGACGGCCCAATGCCAGTTCGGCAGTCTCTATCACCCGGCCGCCCGCGCCGACGTCAGCCGTCCCGCTGCATTCGCCAGCACGATCGTCTTCCACTACACGCAGTCCGTCCCGGTCCGCGACCCGAGCGGGTTGTGGCGCCCTCCACGCATTAGCTGATCCCGATCCGACCGGTTCACCGCCCACGCGGTGAGGTTCGTCCTGTGCTCAGGACGTGGAATCCCTTTGGGTTCCGACGTTGGGGTTAAACCATGTCATTCGATTTCGGCACGCCGCGCACGCGGCGTGCGTGTCGGCGCGCGCCCGTGCTGTGGGCCGCGCTGCTGGTGGCGGGCGCCGTGCACGCGCAACAGGCGCCATTCACGCTGGACGCCGCGCTGCAGTCCGCCACCGATCATTCCGCTTCGATGCAGGCCGCGCAGGCTTCAGTCCACGCGAGTTCCGAAGCGGCCGTCAAGGCCGGCCAGCTGCCGGACCCGATGCTCAAGGCCGGCATCGACAACCTGCCGGTCAACGGTGGGCAGCGCTTCACCGTCGGCCAGGACTTCATGACGATGCGCCGCATCGGCATCGAGCAGGAATGGGTATCCGGCGATAAACGGCGGCTGCGCTCGGCGCTGGCCGACGAGCAGGTCGGCCGCGAGCGCGCGGGCTATCTCCAGCAGCTTGCCGCCGTGCGCCGGCAGACCGCGACGGCGTGGCTCGATGCCGTCTATGCGAAGCAGGCGCTCGCGCTTCAGCAGGCGCTGCTCGCTCACATGAACCATGAGCTGGACGCGACGCAGGCGTCGTATCGCGGCGCGAAGGCGAGCGCGGGCGATGTCGTGCAAGCCCGCGCGATGCTCGCGCAAACGCAGGATCAGGTGCTCAAGGCGCAGCAGACGGTTCGCACTGCACTCATCGCGCTCGCCCGCTGGACGGCCGCGCCGGTGGCGGACGTGACAGGCGCGCCGCCCGCGCCCGAATCCTTCGTGTCGTCGCTGCCGCCGGACGAATTGCGTCTGTCGCAACCGGCGCTCGTCGCGGCTGCAGATGACATCGCGGTTGCCGAAGCCGACACCGCGGTCGCGAACAGCGAGCGCAGCCCGAACTGGACATGGGAGATCGCGTACCAGCAGCGCGGCGGCGCGTATTCGAACATGGTGTCCGTCGGCGTCTCGATCCCGTTGCCGCTCAACCGCAAGAACCGCCAGAACCGCGACGTCGCCGAGAAGGCCGCGCTCGCGACGAAGGCGCGCCTGATGTACGAGGACACGCTGCGCCAGGTGCAGGCCGATATCCGTACGCAGTCCGAGACGCTGGCGAGCGGCCGCGAACGCATCGCGAACCTGGGCGCATCGCTGCTGCCCGCCGCCGATCAGCGCGTGCAGCTCGCCAACGCCGCGTACCGGGCCGGCACGGGGTCGCTCGCCGACACGTTCGCCGCGCGGCGCGCGCAACTGGAAGCGCAGTTGCAGGTGCTCGATCTCAGGCGCGACGTGTCGCAGACCTGGGCGCAACTCGAATATCAGGTCGTGCCGGCAACGCTGGCCGCCGCGCAGTGAAGGAGAACCACATGACGAAGCAATCACTGACGCGCGCGGTGCTGATGACATTCGCCGGCACGGCGCTGCTCGGCGCGGGGTATGTCGCGGGTACGCGCCATGCGGCAGGTAACGCGGCGATGGCGGCATCGACACCCGCCGCCGCTGCATCGGCCGGCAGGACCGACCCGAACACGGGGCGCAAGGTGCTGTACTGGCACGACCCGATGGTGCCGAACCAGCATTTCGACAAACCGGGCAAATCGCCGTTCATGGACATGCAGCTGCAGCCCGTCTATGCGGACGAAGGCGGCGGTTCGTCCGGCATCCGGATCGATCCGGGCCTGCAGCAGAACCTCGGCATTCGCTACGCGACCGTGCGCCGCCAGCAGACGGCGGCCGGTTTCGATGCGGTGGGCACCACGCAGTTCGACGAATCGCGCGCGGACGTCGTGCAGTCGCGCGTCACCGGCTACATCGACCGTCTGTATGCACGCGCGCCGATGCAGCGCATCGCGAAGGGCGCACCGATCGCGTCGCTGTTCGTGCCGGACTGGCTCGCGCCGCAGGAGGAATATCTCGCGCTCAAGCGCGGCGGGATGGACGGCAGCCTGCTCGATGCGTCGCGTGCGCGGATGCGCGCGCTGTCGATTCCCGACGGCATGATCGCGACCCTCGATCGCACCGGCCGCGCGCAGACGCACGTCGTGCTGAGCGCGCCGGAAACCGGCGTCGTCAGCGAGCTGAACGTGCGCGACGGCGCGATGGTCGCGCCCGGGCAGACGCTCGCGAAGATCGCCGGGCTGTCGACGCTGTGGCTCATCGTCGAGGTGCCGGAAGCGCTCGCGCTGAACGTGCAGCCGGGGATGTCGGTCGACGCGACGTTCGCGGGCGATCCGGCACAGCACTTCAGCGGGCGCATCCGCGAAGTGCTGCCCGGCATCAGCACGAGCAGCCGCACGCTGCAGGCGCGCGTGGAGATCGACAATGCCGCGCTGAAGCTCACGCCCGGCATGCTGATGCGCGTGCGGGTCGCCGCGCGGCAGACCGTGTCGCGCCTGCTCGTGCCGTCCGAAGCGGTGATCGCGACCGGCAAGCGCTCGATCGTCATCGTGAAGAACGGCGACGGCCGGCTCCAGCCGGTATCGGTGACGGTGGGCAACGACGTCGGCGGCGACACGGAAGTGCTCGACGGGTTGAACGAAGGCGACACGGTCGTCGCATCGGGGCAGTTCCTGATCGATTCCGAGGCGAGCCTGAAAAGCGTGCTGCCGCGGCTGGAACGCGCGGCCGGGGCAAGCGCGGCCGCATCGTCCGTGGCCGCGGTGACGCCGATCTACGAAACCACCGGCAAGGTCGAGAAGGTCACGGCCGACGACATCACGTTCTCGCATCAGCCCGTTCCGGCGCTCGGCTGGGGCGCGATGACGATGGCGTTCGGCAAGCCGTCGGCGCACGCGTTCCCGGACGTGAAGCCGGGCCAGACGGTGCGCTTCGCGTTCACGCAGAACGGCGACGGCTACCGGCTGACGAAGGTCGATCCGCAGGGAGGTGAACGATGATCGCGCGCATCATTCGCTGGTCCATCCACCACCGCTTCCTGGTGTTGCTCGCCACGGTGCTGGTCGCCGCATGGGGCGTTCATTCGCTGCGGCAGACGCCGCTCGATGCGTTGCCCGACCTGTCGGACACGCAGGTGATCGTGAAGGCGTCGTATCCGGGCAAGGCGCCGCAGGTCGTCGAGGATCAGGTGACCTATCCGCTGACGACGACGCTGCTCGGCGTGCCGGGCGCGAAAACCGTCCGCGCGTATTCGTCGTTCGGCGACGCGTTCGTCTACGTGCTGTTCGACGATCACACCGATCCGTACTGGGCGCGTTCGCGCGTGCTCGAATACCTGAGCCAGGTGCAGAGCCGGCTGCCGGCGGGCGCGACCGTGTCGCTCGGGCCGGATGCGACCGGCGTCGGCTGGGTGTACGAGTACGCGCTCGTCGACCGCAGCGGCCACCACGACCTCGGGCAACTGCGCGCGCTCAACGACTGGTTCCTGAAGTTCGAGCTGAAGGCGGTGCCGGACGTGTCGGAAGTCGCGAGCATCGGCGGCATGGTGCGCCAGTACCAGGTCGTGCTCGATCCGGACAAGCTGCGCGCGTACGGCATCACGCAAGCGGCGGTCGCGGATGCGCTCGGCAAGGCCAACCAGGCGTCCGGCGGCTCGGTCGTCGAGCTGGCCGAGTCGGAGTACATGGTGCGTTCGACCGGCTACCTGCGCACGCTCGACGACTTCCGGCATGTCGTGCTGCGCACCGACGACGCGGGCACGCCGGTGCTGCTCGGCGACGTCGCGCGCATCCAGGTCGGCCCGGCCATGCGGCGCGGGATCGCGGAACTGAACGGGCAGGGCGAGGTGACGGGCGGCGTTGTCGTGATGCGTTCGGGCAAGAACGCGCTCACGACGATCGACGCGGTGAAGGCGAAGCTGGCCGACCTGAGGCGTTCGCTGCCGCCCGGCGTCGAGATCGTCACGACTTACGATCGCTCGCAACTGATCGAGCGTGCGGTGGACAACCTGACGGACAAGCTGATCGAGGAATTCGTGATCGTCGGCATCGTCTGCGCGGTGTTCCTGTTCCATCTGCGCAGCGCGTTCGTCGCGATCCTGTCGCTGCCGCTCGGCGTGCTGGCCGCGTTCATCGTGATGCGCTACCAGGGCGTGAACGCGAACCTGATGTCGCTCGGCGGGATCGCGATCGCGATCGGCGCGATGATCGATGCGGCGATCGTGATGATCGAGAACGCGCACAAGCATCTGGAAGCGTACGACCACGCGCATCCCGGCGAGCCGCTGACGGCCGCGCGGCGCTGGGACATCGTCGCGACGTCGGCAGCGGAAGTCGGGCCGGCGCTGTTCTTCTCGCTGCTGATCATCACGCTGTCGTTCATTCCGGTGTTTTCGCTGGAAGGGCAGGAGGGCAAGCTGTTTGCGCCGCTCGCGTTCACGAAGACCTACACGATCGCCGCCGCCGCAGGGCTGTCGGTGACGCTGGTGCCGGTGCTGATGGGCTATCTCGTGCGCGGCCGCATTCCGCACGAGCACGCGAATCCGATCAACCGCGTGCTGATCCGCCTGTACCGGCCGCTGCTCGAAGCGACGCTGCGGCGCCCGTGGTTCGCGATCGGCATCGCGGTCGTCGCGCTCGTGCTGACGGCCGTGCCGCTGTCGCGGCTTGGCGGCGAATTCATGCCGCCGCTCGACGAAGGCGACCTGCTGTACATGCCGACCGCGCTGCCGGGCATCTCGGCCGACAAGGCGAGCGAGCTGCTGCAGCAGACCGACCGGCTGATCAAGACCGTGCCTGAGGTCGATACCGTGTTCGGCAAATCGGGACGCGCGGATTCGGCGACCGACCCCGCGCCGCTCGAGATGTTCGAGACGACGATCCGGTTCAAGCCGCGCAGCGCGTGGCGGCCCGGCATGACACCGGAGAAGCTCGTCGACGAACTCGATCGCACGGTGAAGGTGCCGGGCCTGTCGAACGTATGGGTGCCGCCGATCCGCAACCGGCTCGACATGCTGTCCACCGGCATCAAGACGCCGGTCGGCGTGAAGATCTCCGGGCCGGATCTCACGGGGATCGACGCGATCGCGACGCAGGTCGAGGCGGCGGTGAAGCACGTGCCGGGCGTCACGTCCGCGCTCGCGGAACGGCTGAACGGCGGCCGGTACATCGACGTCGACATCGACCGGCTCGCGGCCGCGCGCTACGGGCTGTCGGTCGCCGATATCCAGTCGGTCGTGTCGTCGGCGGTCGGCGGCGAGGATGTCGGCGAAGTGATCGCGGGGCGCGAGCGCTTCCCGATCAACATCCGCTACCCGCGCGAGATCCGCGATTCGCTCGAGAACCTGCGGCAATTGCCGGTCGTCACCGCGCGCGGCGCGCAGATCCGCCTCGGCGACGTCGCGCGCATCGCGATCGCCGATGGCCCGCCGATGATCCGCAGCGAGAACGCGCGGCTGTCCGGCTACGTGTACGTCGATATCCGCGGCACCGATCTGCGCACGGCGGTCCGCGCAATGCAGCAGGCCGTCGCACAGCAGGTCGCGTTGCCGCCCGGTTATTCGATCGCGTGGTCGGGGCAGTTCGAGTATCTCGAACGCGCGGCGGCAACGCTGCGCACCGTCGTGCCGGTGACGCTCGTCGTGATTTTCGTGCTGCTGTTCCTCACGTTCGACTCGGCGGCCGATGCGCTGCTGCTGATGTCGACGGTGCCGTTCGCGCTGGTCGGCGGTTTCTGGCTCGTGTGGGGGCTCGGCCATGCGGTGTCCGTCGCGACGTCGGTCGGGTTCATCGCGCTGGCCGGCGTGGCCGCCGAATTCGGCGTCGTGATGCTGCTGTATCTGAAGGGCGCGCTGAAGCGCCGGCTCGACGCCGGCGAGCAATTGACCGACGCGCTGCTGCTCGACGCGATCCGCGAGGGCGCGGTGCTGCGCGTGCGGCCCAAGGCGATGACGGTTGCCGTCGTGCTCGCCGGCCTCGTGCCGATCATGGTCGGGCACGGCGCCGGTTCCGAAGTGATGCAGCGCATCGCCGCGCCGATGGTCGGCGGCATGGTCACGGCACCGCTGCTGTCGATGTTCGTCATTCCCGCCGCATGGCTTCTGCTTCAGCGCCGTCGAGTGCGAAGCGCGAGCGATGAACGGCATTCCTCCGCAGTTCCTTCCGGCATGAACGTGCCATCCACCCCAACTGGAGAATCATGATGAAGAAGATGAAATCGATTGCCACCGCCACCGCCGCCGTTCTCGCGATCGGCGCTTTTGCGGCCCCCGCGTTTGCGTCCGGCGACATGTCGGGCATGGACATGTCCGGCATGAAGATGTCGTCCGACGGCTCGGCCGCGTCGCACGCCGCGCTCACCGACGCCGAAGTGAAGAAGGTCGATGCCGCGACCGGCATGGTCACGCTGAAGCACGGCGCGCTCGAGAACGTCGGGATGCCGCCGATGACGATGGCGTTCAAGGCGAAGGACGCGGCCATGCTCGCGCAGGTTCATGCGGGCGAGAAGGTCAAGGTTCGGGTCGAGAACGTCAACGGCACGCTGACGATCGTCAAGCTCGTGAAAGCGTCCTGATCGTGCGGATGCGGGCGTTGCCGACGCCCGCGTCGACGCAGTGAAGCGTAGTGCGCGGACGCGGCGGTGGTTGCCGCGTCCGCATCCGCGCGCGCGTGCGCGTCGGGCAAGGCGTCCGATTCAGGCGTTCAGCGCGCCAGCGTCAGGACCAGATACCCCGCATACCCCGCGCCGTTCGCCAGCAGCGCCCAGATCGCGAGCCCGCGCGTGCGGGCATTGATGCGCAGCCAGGCCGCCGCCGCGAGCGTGATGATCACGCCGGTCAGTACTTCGGGGCGCGGCTCCCAAGGCGTCAGCATGATGCCGATCGCCGGCAGCAGCGTGCCCTGGAACACCATCGCGCCGGTGATGTTGCCGAACGCGAGCGTGTCCTTCTTGCGGCGGATCCACAGCACGCTGTTGACCTTCTCCGGCAATTCCGTCGCGATCGGCACGATGATCAGCGACAGCAGCAGCGCCGATACGCCGAGCACCTGCGACACGCCTTCCACGCCGTGAATGAAGCCCTTCGCGCCGCCCACCAGCAGCGCAAGGCCGAGAGCCAGCTGCAGCGCGATGGTCGCCAGGTTGGTCGGCAGGCCCGTGCGCGACAGCAGCATCGTATGCGGCGCCTCGGTGCCGTGCCCGGCATCGACCAGCTGGTTCGACGCGCGGAACGTCATCACGACGTACAGCACGTAGATGCCGACCAGCATCGCGGCAAGCAGCGCGCGGACGGCCCAGTTGTGATGCGGCACGAACATCGCCGCGGTCGCCAGCGAGAACGCGGCGAGGAAGTAGTTCATGTCGCGCACGAACCCCGTGCGTTCGGGCGCGATCGTGCCGCGCAGCCCGCGCGAGCGGATCACGGCGAGCGTCATCAGGAACGTGGTGAGCGTCGCGAGCATCAGCGGCGCACCGAGAATCGCGCCGACGCCGATCTCCTCGTTTACCGTCTGGTTCGCCGTGCCTCCGGCCAGCGCGAGCAGCG
The DNA here is from genome assembly GCF_001039005.1 of Burkholderia cepacia. Lineage (GTDB taxonomy): Bacteria > Pseudomonadota > Gammaproteobacteria > Burkholderiales > Burkholderiaceae > Burkholderia > Burkholderia theae. Next base: position 30,522 of record NZ_LDWR01000043.1, on the reverse strand, counting down.
GCACCATGGTTTCGGGCAGCGCGGTGCCGACGGCCGCGAACAGCGAACCGGTGACGCCTTCGGAAATCTTCAGGCGTTCGCCGAGATGTTCGAGCGCATTGGTGAAGACTTCGGCGGCGACGAGGATGACGACCAGCATGAACGCCAGTTCGAGGAACATGAACGTCATGCGGCACCTCCGCGGACAGGTGCGTCGATCGCGGTGGAGCGTAGGGAGAAGGCTGCGGGGAACATGGGGACTCCGTGGTCGGACGCTGACGAACCATGGCGCATCCGCCGACGTCCGACCAGGAACGACGCGATGCGCCCATGGTCTCGCCAGACCGATTCGGCCGAACGCGCCACGGCTGGAAGCCGAGTGTGTTGACGCGTTCGCTTTCCGGGGGACGGAAAGCAGGCTACTCCCCAAAGACGAGCGCCAGTCTAGCCGAGCCGATTGCTTTCGGCAAGCTTGCGCGGCGATATCCTTTCGGCGGATGAGGAAAGCCGTGTGCGTGGCGGGTGCTCGTGTCGTATCGGGAAGCAATCTCGCACGCGCGGCGGTGTCATGTGCGTGTCACGAACGCATCGCCGGCCGCGTCATCCCGCCGTACGCTCGGAAAATAGAGCGCGAACGTCGTGCGTCCGTCGCGGCTCGCGACCTCGACCTTGCCGCGATGCAGCTCCATGATCGACTTGACGATCGCGAGCCCGAGCCCCGCGTTCCGTGCCGCGCCGTGCCGCGACGAATCGATCCGGTAGAAACGCTCGAAGATCCGGTCGACCTGTTCGGGCGGAATCGCGGCGCCGCGATTCGTGACCTCGACGACCGCGTAACCGGCTTGCGCGGAAACGGCCAGCTCGATCGTCGACGCGGCTTCCGCGTGTTCGAGCGCGTTCGATGCGAGATTGCTGACCGCGCGCCGGAACAACGTTGCGTCCGCAACGACGGGCGCGTGGCCGTGCACGTCGATGCGCACGCCGGCCTCGTCGGCCAGTGCCTGGAAATACGACGCGAGCCGGCGCAGCTCGCTGCCCGCGTCGAGCTCGGCGGTCTTCAGGTGCTGCCTTGCATTGTCGGTGCGCGCGAGAAACAGCATGTTCTCGATCATCCGCTGCAGCCGTTCGCATTCCTCGATGTTCGAGTCGATCAGCGCTTCGTATTCTTCGGTCGTGCGTGCGCGCGACAGCGTGACCTGCGACGAGCTGATCACGTTGGCGAGCGGCGTGCGCATGTCGTGCGCGAGATCGGACGAGAACTGCGACAGCCGCACGAACGCGCGTTCGAGACGGTCGAGCATCCGGTTGACCGACGTCGCGAGCTCGCGCAGCTCGACCGGGCCGCCGCGCGCGTCGAGGCGCGCGTTCAGGTTGTGCGCCTCGATGCGCGACGTCTGCCGGCCGAGGCTCTCGACCGGGCGCAGGCCGCGCGCGGCGACCGCATAACCGAGTGCGCCGACCAGCAGCGCACCGACGGCCGCCGCGAGCCAGATGTCGACGCGATAGCTTTCCAGCAGCGACTGGCGATCGGTCGCGGTGCGGGCGAGCGCGACCTGGATGGCCTCGCCCGACGGCAGCGTTTCCCGCGCATACACGCAGCGCGACGTGCCGATGCCGGGCGGCGAGCACGTGAACGGGCCGCCGGCGCCACCGGTGCTGGCAGCCGGATGCGGTGCCGCGATCACCGACGCGAGCGTGTTGCCGGCTTCGTCGGAGTGCTCGACGAGCGCGCGGCTCTTCCCGTCGTAGATGCCGAGATAGACGCCCGGATGCGACAGCAGCACCTCGTGGAATACGGCCGGATCGGCGCGCAGCGCGGCCGTCGAGCCGCTCGCGTGCGCAAGCTGCAGGAACTGGTTGAGCTTGCCGGAGATCTCGATGTCGTCGCGCCGCTTCAGCTCGGCGGACAGCGAGCGATAGAGATACGCGCCGGTCAGCGCGAACACGAGTGCGGCGACGACGGCGAACGCGAGCGTCAGGCGCCGCAGCAGCGAATACGAAGCCGGGCCGGCGGTCACGAACGATCCTCGAGCACGTAACCCATGCCGCGGATCGTGTGGATCAGCTTCGTCTCGTACGCGTTGTCGATTTTCGCGCGCAGGCGCTTGATCGCCGCATCGACGACGTTCGTGTCGCTATCGAAATTCATGTCCCAGATCTGCGACGTGATGAAGGTGCGCGTCAGCACCTCACCTTCGCGTTCCGCGAGCAGTTGCAGCAGCGCGAATTCCTGTGCGGTCAGGTCGATGCGGTTGTCGGCGCGCCGCACGCGGCGCTTGATCAGGTCGACCTCGAGATCGGCGACGTGCAGGATGTCGCGGACGTTGCGCGGCGCGCGCCGCAGCAGCGAGCGGATACGGGCCAGGAACTCGGCGTACGCGAACGGCTTGAGCAGGTAGTCGTCGGCACCCAGTTCGAGGCCGGTGACCTTGTCCTCGATCGCCTCGCGGGCCGTGAGCAGCAGCACGGGCGTCTGCTTCTGCGCGCGCAGCCGCCTGAGTACCTCGAAGCCGTCCATTTCCGGCAGCATCACGTCGAGCACGACGAGATCGAAATCCTCGTGCAGCGCGAGGAACAGCCCGTCCTTGCCGGTTTCCGCGATGTCGACCGTGTAGCTCGCCTCCATCAGCCCCTTCCGGAGGTACGACGCCATCTTGGGTTCGTCTTCGACTATCAGTATCCGCATGGTGAGGCAGGCTATCGATGATTCCAGCCGGTCAGTGTAACGCCTGAGCTTACGGTGCCGCGCGTGCGCGACAGATGACCGGCGGATGACGGAATTTTCATGAAGCGCGGGCCGACACGACGAGCGCGCGTTTGATGAAAATCCGGTCATGTTTCGACCATGTCGTCGTCACGGCGGCGGCGATAAGCTGCAGCCGTCCTGTCTCCGGAGCGCGCCGTCGTGGCGCTGCGCCGGCCCATCCGGTCGTAGCCTGCCTGATTCCGCATCCATGTCGTACTGGCGCAAATTCATCCTCGTCGTGCTGCTGGCGCTGAGCCTGCCGATCCAGTCGTTCGCGACCGTTTCGATGCCGTGCGCGGGTGCTGTCGTGCCGGATGCGAACGAGATGTCGCACGCGATGCCGGCTGCGCTGGATGGTCATCCCGAGCACGATAGCCACGCGCCGTCGTGTTCCGCCTGCGTGTCCTGCTGCGTCGGCACGGGCATGCCGGGTACGCCTGCGGTGCCTGCTGCGTCGGGCATCAGCGTCACGATCGTCGCGCATCCGCCGTCGGCCGTGGTCGTGTCGTTCCTGACCGGCGGCATCGACAGGCCGCCTCGCCGGATTCCCGTCTAGCCGTGCCCGTGGCCGACAGGCCGCGATCTGCAATCCACGCCGGCGGCCGCGCAAGGCCCGCCGGACGACACTACGACGAGACCTATTCATGCGATTGATCACTGCGGCGCTGCTTGGCGCGGCGGCCATCGTGCCGTCGCTCGCGCCTGCGCAAACCCCGTTTCCCGATCCGGCGGACGCCGCCGCGACGGTGCCGGACGTCACCGTGACGTCCGCGTTCGACGGCTACCGGCCGTATCGCGACGACGAAGGCCCGGGCTGGAAACAACTGAACCGGGACGTGATGAAGCGGCCCGCGAAGCGTGACGCGAAGCCCGGCAACACGACGGGTCACGGCGGCGCCCATTCGATGCACGGAGGGCCCGCGCAATGACGAATCTTGCGATATCGCCGAGGATCGGCGCGGCCGCGCTCGTGCTGGCATTCCTCGCGGGCTGCACGACGTTTTCGAAGGACGGCGGCTTCGACGCCGTGTCGTCCACCGCGGCGGAACGTATCGGCAAAGACGCGGTGGTCGTGCGGACCGATGCCGACCGCGAAGCCGTCGACAAGCGGACCCGCGAACTGCTCGCCAAACCGTTGTCGATGGACGATGCGGTGCAGGTCGCGCTGCTGAACAATCGCGGCCTGCAGGCGTCGTACGCGGAGCTCGGGCTGTCGGAGGCCGACCTCGTGCAGGCCGGCCGGCTGCCGAACCCGCGCTTCTCGTTCAGCCGCACCCGCGCCGGCGACGGCGAGCTGACCCTCGGCCGTACGTTCTCGGCGAACGTGTTCGCGCTGCTGACGATGCCGTTCGCGACGAATATCGAACGCCGCCGCTTCGAGCAGACCAAGCTCGAAACGGCCGACGCGATGCTGAAGGTGGCGGCCGACGCGCGCCGCGCGTATGTCGAGGCCGTCGCCGCCGAGCAGGCCGCGAACTACGCACAACAGGTGCGCGATGCCGCGAGCGCGGCCGCGGAACTCGCGCAGCGCATGCGTCAGGCCGGCAACTTCAGCCGGCTCGATTACGCCCGCGAGCAGGCGTTCCATGCCGACGCGGTCGCGCAGCACGCGAAGGCGCGCCAGCAGGCCGTGGCCGCGCGCGAGAAGCTCACGCGCGCGATGGGGCTGTGGGGCGGGCGCACGCAGTACACGCTGCCCGAACGCTTGCCCGACCTGCCGAAAGCGCGCCCGGACCTGCCCGATCTCGAACGCTTCGCGATGAGCAACCGTCTCGACATCCAGGCCGCGAAGCTGCAGACGCAGGGCGTCGCGTCGTCGCTCGGCCTCAGCAAGGCCACGCGCTTCGTCAACGCGGTCGATCTCGGTTATGTGAACAACTACGAGACCGGCAAGGGTCACGAGCACGGCTTCGAGATCAGCGTCGAAATTCCGCTGTTCGACTGGGGCGGCGCGAAGGTCGCGCGGGCCGAGGCGATCTACCTGCAGTCGGCGAACCGGCTCGCGAAGACGGCCATCGACGCGCGCTCCGAAGTGCGCGAATCGTACGCGGCGTACGTGACGAGCTACGACGTCGCCACGCACTATCGCGACGAAGTCGTGCCGCTGCGCAAGACGATCTCGGACGAGCTGCTGCTGCGCTACAACGGGATGCTCGCGAGCGTGTTCGAGCTGCTGGCCGATGCGCGCGAACAGGTTGGCGCGGTGAACGGCTACATCGATTCGCTGAAGGACTACTGGCTCGCCGAAACCGATCTGCAGATGGCCGTCGGTGGCCGGCTGCCGAACCCGGGCGCCGCGCCGCGGGCAACGGCTGCCACCGAACCCGAACCTGAAACCGACGCTGCGCCGCAGCCGGCTTCCTCACCCGTGGCGCAACCGGCGCCCGCAACGCATCCGGAAGGTCATTGACATGGTGTCCCGTCGACAATTTCTCAGCGGCTCGGGCGCCGCGCTGCTCGGTGCGGCGATGGTCAGCAAGGCCGGCGCCGCGTCGCTGCCCGAAGCGCCCACGATGGCGAAGACCGGCACGCAGCCGCCGCTCGTGCCGCCGAACGGCCGTCCGTACACACCCGTCGCGACGCTGAACGGCTGGACGCTGCCGTGGCGGATGAAGAACGGCTGGAAGGAGTTCCACCTGACGGCCGAGCCCGTCGTGCGCGAGATGGCGCCCGGCATGAACGCGAACCTGTGGGGCTACAACGGCCAGTCGCCGGGCCCGACGATCGAGGCCGTCGAAGGCGACAAGGTGCGGATCTTCGTGACCAACCGGTTGCCCGAGCACACGACGATCCACTGGCACGGGCTGCGGCTGCCGAACGGGATGGACGGCGTCGGCGGCCTCACGCAGCCGCATATCCCGCCCGGCAAGACCTTCGTCTACGAGTTCCAGCTCGAGGCGCACGGCACGTTCATGTATCACCCGCACGCCGACGAGATGGTGCAGATGGCGATGGGGATGATGGGCATGTTCATCGTGCATCCGAAGGATCGCGGCACGATGCCGGTCGATCGCGATTTCGTGTTCCTGCTCGCCGCGTACGACATCGATCCGGGCAGCTACACGCCGCGCGTGAACGAGATGACGGACTTCAACATGTGGACGTTCAACTCGCGCGTGTTCCCGGGCATCGATCCGCTGCCGGTGCGCGCGGGCGACCGCGTGCGGATTCGTTTCGGCAACCTGACGATGACGAACCATCCGATCCACCTGCACGGCTACAGCTTCGAAGTCGCCGGCACCGACGGCGGATGGATTCCGCCGGCGGCGCGCTGGCCCGAAGTGACGGCCGATGTCGCGGTGGGCCAGATGCGCGCGATCGAGTTCACCGCCGATCGCCCGGGCGACTGGGCGTTCCACTGCCACAAGTCGCATCACACGATGAATGCGATGGGCCATCAGGTGCCGAACCTGATCGGCGTGCCGCAGAAGGATCTCGCGCAGCGCATCGGCAAGCTCGTGCCCGACTACATGGCGATGGGCAGCACGGGCGGCGCGATGGGCGGCATGGAGATGCCGCTGCCCGACAACACGCTGCCGATGATGACGGGCACGGGCCCGTTCGGGCCGCTGGAGATGGGCGGCATGTTCACGGTGCTGAAGGTGCGGCAGGGGCTCGGCCGCAACGACTATCGCGATCCGGGCTGGTTCCGGCATCCGAATGGCACCGTCGCGTACGAATACACCGGCGAATTGCCGGACGGTTGAGCAGCAGCGGCAGCAGCACGCGGCGGCCGCGCCGATGCGGACGCCGATTTCGATTCACTCACTCTGGAGCAAACACGATGAAGAAGGGACTGGTTTCGATTGCAACGGGTTGCGCGCTGGCGTTCTCCGCCGCGTCGTACGCGGCCGGCGACATGGCCGGCATGGACATGAGCGGCGGCGCGAAGCAGGGCGCCGACGCGGCGCAGCGCATGTCGCACGGTGAGATCCGCAAGGTCGACACGGCCGCGGGCAAGCTGACGATCAAGCACGGCCCGCTGGACAACCTCGGGATGGACGCGATGACGATGGCGTTCAAGGTGAAGGACCCGGCGATGCTGTCGCAGGTCAAGGCCGGCGACAAGATCGACTTCGTCGCCGAGGACGTGGGCGGCGCGCTGACCGTCGTCGAACTGAAGAAGCCGTGACGCTGGGCACGAACATGAAGATCAAGATCACGACGCTCAAGCGGCTGGCCGGCATCGCCGCGGCCGGCGCGATCCTCGCCGCCGCGCCGGTCGCGGCATCGGCGCACGGCAAGCTGGAAAGCGCCGCACCGGCGACGGGCAGCACGGTCGACACCGCGCCCGACACGGTGCGGCTCACCTTCAACGAAGACCTCGAACCGGCGTTCAGCTCGGTGAAGGTGTCGGACGCGAACGGCAACGCGGTCACGCAGGACAAGGCGAAGGTCGACGCGTCGAACCCGCGCGTGATGACCGTCGCGATGCCGAAGCTCGCGCCGGGCGCGTACACGGTGCAGTGGGCGGCGATGACGGCCGATGCGCATCGCACCAAGGGCACTTATACGTTCCGGGTGAAGGGATGAACGACGGTTTCGTCGGCCTGCTGCGGCTCGTGTCGGTGGCGATCCAGAATGCCGGGTTCGCGGGCATCGTCGGCGCGCTGCTCGGCAGCCACTGGCTCGCGCGCGGCGCGTCGGCGTGGCAGCACGGCATCGGGCGGCGCCTCGTCGCGACGCTGCGCATTGCGTCCGTCGTGTCGCTGCTCGCGAGCATCACCGCGTTCTGGGCGCACTGCGCGCTGATGAGCGACGTGTCGCTGCTCGAAGCCGGGCCGGCCGTCTGCTCGATGCTCGTGGGCACCGGATTCGGCCACGCGTGGCTGGCCGGCGCCGCGTTCATGGTCGTGATCGTGCTGCTGTCGTTTCTCAGGCATGCGAACGACACGCGCTTTCCGATCGCGATGTGGGCCGCGCTCGCATGCGTCGCGCTCGCGCGCAGCAACGGCGGGCATCCGGTCGACGCGGGACTGTTCAGCGTGCCGGTGTGGGTCGACTGGCTGCATCTGCTCGCGATCAGCGCGTGGGTCGGGCTCGTGTTCGTGACGGCGTTCAGCGTGATGCCGCGTCTTGCCGGCATGCCGGCGAGCGAACGCACGACCGGCGCATCGTTCGTGCAGTCGCTGTCCGATGCGTCGACGGTTGCGTTGATCGTGCTGTTCGCGACCGGCGCGTACAACGGATGGCGCGGCGTCGATACGCCGGCCAACCTGCTTGCGTCGAGCTACGGGCAGATCCTGCTGCTGAAGCTCGCGCTTGTGCTGATCGCGGCGGCACTCGGCGGACACAACCGGTTCTTCGGGATGCCGAAGTTGCTGGCTGAGTTAAAAGATCCGGCCGCCGCGATGCCGGCCGGCCCGTTGCGCGGGTTCGGCGCGGTGTTGCGGATCGAGGCGGTCGTGCTGGGCGGCGTGCTGATGGTGGCGGCCGTGCTCGCATCGAGCGCACTGCCGGGGACGGTCTAGGAGGCGGCGCGTTATCGAAGCATCGCGGGGGAATCGTCACGGGCACGATGGATTTTCATCAGACGATTTCCCCGCGTTTTCCGGCACAACCGCGCGGCCGGTGGCGATCGCCGCGCGAAATCACTTGTTACATTTACCTGTCTTTTGATTACCAAAAACTGTCATTGAGCGCCGCTAAGCTTTCGCCACCCTCACAACCGGGATCTCCCGTCATGCGCTCGACAATCCGCCTGTTTGCCCCGCTATTGCTGCTCCCGACGCTCGCCGCCGCGCCGGTGTTCGCCGCTACCGCCGCTCCCGTCAGCCCGAACTGCGGCGGCAGCACGACGCCGATCGCCGATATCCAGGGGCCGGGCGCGCTGTCGCCGCTCGCCGGCCAGAACGTGTCGATCGAAGCCGTCGTCACCGCCGATTTCGGCGGCACGGACGGCTTCGGCGGCTTTTTCGTCCAGCAGGCCGACGCACAGCGCCGCAACCAGCCGGGCGTGTCCGAAGGCCTGTTTGTCTATGCGCCGAAAGTGCGCGCGAAGGCGGGCGATCTCGTGCACGTGACGGGCAAGGTCGAGGAGAAATACGGGCAGACGCAGCTCACGCAGTCGGGTGCGATCGCGGTGTGCGCGAACGGCCAGACCGTCACGCCCGTGACGCTCACGCTGCCGGTCGACAGCCCGAACGCGTTCGCCGCGTATGAAGGGATGCTCGTGCGCCTGCCGCAGACGCTGAACGTCACCGACAACTACGAGCTTGGGCGCTACGGCAGCGTGATGCTCAGCAACGGCCGCCTGCGCACGCCGACGAGCGTCGTGCCGCCCGCACAGGCGCAGACGCAGATCGACGCGAACGCGCGCAACCGCGTGATCCTCGACGACGGCTCGAACAAGCAGAACCCCGCGACGGTGCCGTATCCGGCGCCCGGCCTGTCGGCCGCGAACACGCTGCGCGCGGGCTACACCGTGCGCGACATCGAAGGCGTGCTCGAAGTGCGTTACGGCGCATGGCGCGTGCAGCCGCTGCCCGGCGCGGCCGTGCCGACGTTCGATGCACGCGCGAACCCGCGCTCCAACGCGCCCGCGCGCGATCCGAAATCGAACCTGCGCGTCGCGTCGTTCAACGTCCTCAACTACTTCAACGGCAACGGTCTCGGCGGCGGCTTCGACGATCCGAACAACCGCGGCGCGAAGACCTACGCCGAATTCCAGCGTCAGGAAGCGAAGATCGTCAGCGCACTGAAGGCGCTCGACGCCGATGTGATCGGCCTGATGGAAATCCAGAACAACGGTTACGGCGAACTGAGCGCGGTGCGTCAGCTCGCGGCGAAGCTCGGCAACAACTGGCGCGTGGTCGATCCGGGCACGTCGCGCCTCGGCGGCGACGCGATCGCGGTCGCGCTGATCTACGACAGCCGCAAGGTCGAACCGGTCGGCGGCGCGGCGACGCTCGCGATCGACGACAAGAATCGCCAGCCGCTCGCGCAGTCGTTCCGTCGCATCGGCGGCAAGCAGGCGCTGACGGTTGCGGTGAATCACCTGAAGTCGAAGAACTGCCCGGACGCCGCGAACGACGATCTCGACCAGGGCGACGGCCAGGGCTGCTGGAACCCGACCCGCGCGCGTGCGGCGGCGAAGGTCGCCGACTGGCTCGCCGGCACGCCGACGGGTGTCGCGGGCCAGGGCGTGCTGCTGATCGGCGACTTCAACAGCTACACGCATGAAGACCCGATCCGCACGCTCGAATCACGCGGCTACCGCAACCTCGTCGCGCGCTGGATCGGCGCGAACGCGTACAGCTACGTGTACAACGGCGAAGCCGGTTATCTCGATCATGCGCTCGCGACGCTGCCGCTCGCGTCGCACGTGAAGGCCGTGCACGAATGGCACATCAACGCGGACGAGCCGCTCGCGCTGCAGTACACGCTCGCGTACAAGTCGGCCGAGCAGCAGAAGACGTACTACGCGCCGGATGCGTATCGCTCGTCGGATCACGATCCGGTGCTGATCGATATCGCGCTGCCGGGCGGCGGGAATTGATGGCGGGTTGACCGCGGGTGATGCGCGGCGTGCGGCGGGTCCGCACGCCGTTGCCCGCCCGGGAAATCGATTCGAATATCGGGTAAATAATTCCGCCGAAACTGCTGTGAATTAACGTAATCGGTATTTTATGGATGACGCGATGCACATAAGCATCTGGATTGAAGAATGCCTGAAGTGAATCGAATCATCGAATGGCGTGTGCATGACGTGGCGGCACCTTAATCGATTGTCGATAATTAAAATGAAAGAAAAATCCAGTCGATCTGAAGGGTGTGAAAGCGTCGCATCAATACACGCAAGGCTTGTGAGTTGTGCGAGAGAAGTAAAATATTCGGCGAATCATTGCCGATAAAACGTACCTTGCACGAATAATCTTTTTGTCTTTCAAATACCAGACACTGACCGGCCTTCGCATCATTGCGGGATTTTTAATATCGGAATGATCTTTGACAACGCGGCGCAGCACCGCCTATTTTGTCGGTGTCGTAAATTCAAGTAATCAGAAAAGAAGTCCAAACTGCAGGGGGCGGTTCAAGCATCATTCTCGCCAGCAGTTTGCTGCGTCTGTATCACGTTCAGTCTCTTGAAGCAGTCCGATTCCAACCGCCTTTTGCGCGAGTGGCGGGTGTTGCTGCGCGTCTCGCCGGCGAAGGCGGCCTTTGTGAAGTGGTATCCGAACCAGACACAAGGATCGAGATGAAACCAGACAGGAGCAGTACCGGCAGCCGCCGTGCGCGTCACGGCCGGTTGGCCGGGCTAGGCGCATTGACGGTCGTGACATTGGCGCTCGCGGCATGCGGCGGCGACGATTCGTCGTCCGTCGGCGCGTCGAGCCTTGCGCAGACGACCGCCAGCCAGCAGGCCAGCGCACAAGCGGCCAGCAGTCAGGCACCGGCGGCCAACCAGCCTTACGTCGATCAGGTCGCGTATTCGATGAATGCGACCGACGGCCTCGCCGCCGCGCAGGTGTCCGAGAAAGCGGCGGTCATGCATTACCAGTGGACGGGCGGCAGCAAGACGGTCAACTACACGACGACCACCGGCCACCTGACCGCGCAGGACGCGAACGGCAACGCGGAGGCGTCGATGTCGTATGTCGCGTACACCGCGCCGAGCACCAACGGCAAGCCGCGCCCCGTCACGTTCGTGTATAACGGCGGCCCCGGCTCGTCGTCGATCTGGCTGCGTCTCGGCTCGTTCGCGCCGACGCGGGTGGCCACGCCCGATCCGGGTTTCGGCACCAACTGGCCGAACTATCCGATCGTCGACAACGCCGACAGCCTGATCGACACCACCGACCTCGTGTTCATCGACCCGCCGGGAACCGGGCTGTCGGAAGCCGTATTGCCGAACACCAACCAGAAGTACTGGGGTTCCGATGCGGACGTGAACATCATGCGCGACTTCATCCAGCGCTACCTGAACGTCAACAGCCGCAGCACGTCGCCGATCTACCTGTACGGCGAATCGTACGGCACGCCGCGTACCGACATGCTCGCGCTGGCGCTCGAGTCGGCCGGTGTGCACCTGACCGGCATCGTGCTGCAGTCGGCGATCCTGAACTACTTCGCGGATGCGGTGGAGGCGGTGGCGATCACGCAGTCGACGGAGGGGCTGCTGCTCGAAACCGATACCGTGGCCGGTTACCTGCCCGGGTATGCGGCGGTCGCGGCGTACTTCAACCAGGTCTCGCCGGCGCCGGTGAACCAGGATCTGTACGCACTGCAGACGGAACTGTTCACGACGCTGATCTACAACCAGCTGCAGAAGTACTCGCAGTCGTGGGTGTTGAGCCAGCTCGGCATTCCGGATGCGCTCGGCACGCCGGTGTTCCCGAGCGATGCGACGCTCAAGCTGTGGGGGATACCGTCGAGCCTGACGCTGCAGGCGCTGCAGGGCTACTTCAACGCGAACCCGTTCGGCACGAGCCTGCTGCCCGGAACGACGATCGGCCGGTATGACGGTCGCGTGTCGTTGCCGAACTCCGATCCGCGTCTGCAAACCGACGGCGACCCGTCCGACATCCTGATTTCGCAGCCGTTCACGAACGCGCTCGCGACGCAGATGCCTGACTACCTCGGCTATACCGCACCGAACGCGACCTACCTGCCGCTGAACGACAACATCATCGGCGTCTGGGACTTCACGCACGACGGCCAGCCGATGCCCGACACGATCCCCGATCTGCTCGGTGCGCTGCAGCTCAACCCGAAGCTTCGCGTGCTCGCGGAGAACGGCTTCCACGATCTGGCCACGCCGTTCTTCAATACCGAGAAGCAACTCGCGCGGCTGCAGACGGTGAAGGGCCTGAATCCGAAGCTGCAGGTGAACTTCTTCCAGGGCGGCCACATGATTTACCTCGACGATGTCGCTCGTCCGCAGATGAAGCGTGACCTGAAGACGTTCTACAAGGGCGCGCGGATTCCGACGGCGCTGACGCTGCATACGCTGCCGCCGCCGTGGCCGGACGAAAACCCGCCCAGCGTGCCGACCGGCAGCATCCCGGGCGCGACGGCCGCGACGACGCTGGCGGCGGCCCCTTGAGCGACGGACTCCTTGTCAGAGGAACCCTCTATTCATCCATTGAATGCGAGCGATCATGTCCCTAATCCAAATGATTCGGCGTATGTCTGCGTTGATCGTCGTCGGTGCCGCGATGAGCAGCGCCCACGCATTGCCGCCGCAGGCGGTGGCGCCGGTGAAGCTTCCGCATGGCGGGCGCGGCGTCGACGGTCCGTTCTTTCCGTCCACGCGAGCGGCGCCGGTGTTGCCGTCGACCGGCGCGACGCTGCAGCAGCAGGCGCAGCAGCGGGTCGATGCGAGGCTCGGCGCCAATACGGTGCTGAGCAACGGCGCGGCCGTGACGAAGGTGCAGGCGCAGAGCAGCGGGCTCGGTTTCGTGTCGAAGCACTTCGACGAGATCGATGCGAAGCACACCGGCCGCGTGACGATGAGCGATGTGCGGCAGTTCATCCAGCAGCGGCAGGTGCAGGCGCAGCAGGAACAGCAGGACGAGTGACGTAGCAGCGCAGCGCGGCGGCCGGTGCGAGGTCGGCACCGGCCGTCGAACCGCGACAGGCGTTCAGCTCGCGTGGCGCGCGTAGCGCCGGGCCGTGACCGACGGCAGCTCGCCGAACATCGCGCGATAGTCCTGCGCGAAACTGCTCAGGTGCCAGAAGCCCCATTTGGTTGCGGCGGACGTCACGGATTCGCCGAGCCGAAGCTCGCGGCGCGCGTGATTCAGTCGAACGGCGCGCAGATACGCAATCGGGTTCAGATTGAGCGTGTCGTGGAACGCATACTGCGCGGTGCGCCGGCTGATGCCGAGCTGCACGCACAGCTCGGCGATCGACAGCGGGCAGGTCGATGCGTCCTGAAGCCGCTCCTGCACCGCGTTGACCAGCGACCAGTACTTCGTCGGGCGCGCGGCTTGCGCGCCGTCCTCCGGCGCGGCCGCCGTCAGCACTTCCGAGATCGCGTACAGCACGGTGCGCTCCAGCAGTTCGATCCGGTCGTGCGTCGTCATGTCTTCAGCGGAGGTGCTTTTCGCCGCGGCGGCGAGTGTGCGGCGCAGCAGGTCGCGAAGATTGTCCGCGACGTACGCGGCCATCGGGATCAGCGGGGCGAGGGTGCGAGCGCGCAGTGACGCGGCGACCGTGCGCATCGCCGGCGTCGACAGCTTGTCGGGCTCGATCTCGACGTTCACGAGCACGTGCCGGTCGGGCGAATAGAACTCGAATTCCGGCAGGCTCGAGAACACGTGCAGGCTGTCGCGCCCGCTCTTCTCGCCGCACATGCGCGCATGCCCTTCCAGTTCCAGCGGCACGGCCACGGCGATCCGGTCCGACGGCACCGCGCCCCGCTGCAGGATGACCTTGTCGAGGTCCTCGACCAGCAGCTTGATGCCGCCCAGCGACACGATCGACGACGAGCCATGAAACAGGCCGCCCGAGATCTGCGTGTAATTCAGGTTCCAGCCTTCGAACGATCGCGCCTGTTCCGCCACGTCGGTGAACGCGCAGAACGCGACCGTTCGCGCGAACAACGGGGCGCCAGAGAAATCGCTCAGGTGGGCAGACGGCGTCATCGGGGGCGGGAGGGAGCGGGCCGGGTCGAATCATTGTAGCCGCTCGGCGAGCCGGTCAAAAAGCGCCGCCTCGTGGAAACCCTCGCTTGCCGAAATCCGATAGTGGAAAGCGTTTCGGCACCCTACCTTTGGCATCAATACGTTGCTGTTCACCGAGCCATGCCGACAACGCACCGCGGTGCCTATCTGGAGAGACGTTGATGGAACTTCCCCGTGGCGGATTCTGGAGAAACTGGGTCGGCAATCAGTCGTGCGTGGCCGCGCACCTGGCGTCGCCGACCAGCGAGGCCGAGATTGCGGAACTGGTGCATACCGCGACGCGCCAGGGCAAGCACGTCCGATGCGCGGGATCGGGGCACTCGTTCACGCCCGTCGTGGCGACGAGCGGCCTGCTGCTGTCGCTCCAGGACTACCAGGGTATCGTCGATGTCGATCAAGCGCGCAAGCGCGTGACTGTGAAGGCCGGCACGAAAATCAATGCGGTGACGTGTCACCTGAAGGCACTCGGCCTGTCGCTCGTCAACCAGGGCGACATCGATTCGCAGGCGATTGCCGGCGCGCTCGCCACCGGCACGCACGGCACCGGGACGACGCTGAGCAACCTGTCGTCGCAGGTCGTCGGGATGCGCATCGTGCGCCCCGACGGCTCGATCATGGAAGTGAGCGACCGGAAGGACCTCGACCTGCTCCATGCGACGCAGGTGAATATCGGCATGTTCGGTGTGGTGTCGGAGATGACGCTGCAGGTGACCGATGCGTTCTGGCTGCACGACCGGGTCTGGCGCGAGGACTTCGAAGCGCTGATGGAGCAATACGACGACCTGGCGGCGAAGCATCGGCATTTCGGTTTCTTCTGGTGTCCGACGTCCGAAAGCCGCGACCTGTACTGCCTGCCCGACACCGCGAAGGTATCGAACTCGAAGAAAGACTACGACGTATGCGAGATCAAGGTGATGGACGTCACCGACGCGCGCACGTTTCATGAAGGCGAGCACGAGAAGATCGCATACAGCTCCGAGGTGTACGCGATCCATTACGTGCCGAACTTCCACGAGCTCGAGTATGCGGTGCCCGCGCAGCACGGCAAGGAAGCGCTGCGCCGCGTCCGCGACCTGATCCTCACGAAACATCGCGACTGCATTTTCCCGGTCGAGTACCGCTTCACGAAGGGCGACCCGGCGTGGATCAGTCCGTTCAACCACCAGGACAGCGTCACCATTTCATGCTCGGGCGGCCCGAACGGTGTCGACTACTGGCCGTTCCTGAAGGACGTCGACGACATCCTGCGCGATTACGGCTCGCGTCCGCACTGGGGCAAGCTGCATTTCACGAACCGCGAAGACGTGGACCGCTGGTTCCCCAAGGCCGAAGCGTTCCGTGCACTGCGCCGCAGCGTGGACCCGGAAGGTTACTTCCTCAACGATCATCTTCGGACGCTGTTCAGTTGAGCGCGCCGATCAAACCAGACAGGAGAACGAATAATGAATGTCAAGATTGACGGCCGCCTGGCCGGCAAGGTCGCCATCGTCAGCGGCGGCGCCGGCGGATGCGGCGGCGCTGCGTCCGAACTGTTCGCCGCACAGGGCGCGAAGGTCGCGATCATCGACCGCGACGGCGACGCCGCCGAAGCACTTGCATCCAGGCTGCGCGATGCCGGCCTGCAGGCGATCGGCCTCGGCGCCGACGTGTCGAAACAGGCGGAGGTTCAGCGGGCCGTCGATGCGGCGCGTGAGCAGTACGGCAATGCGGACATCCTGTTCAATCATGCCGGCACGCTGATCGTCAAACCGTTCCTCGACATCGAGGAGTCGGAATGGGACTGGCTGATGGGCGTGAACGTCAAGAGCATGTTCCTGATGACGAAGGCGGTGCTGCCGCAGATGCTCGAGAAGGGGCGCGGCAGCATCGTGTGCACGTCGTCGATTTCGGCGGTCTGCGCGACGCCGGGCGAAGTGCTGTACGACGCGACCAAGGGTGCGTGCCACATGTTCGCGCGAGCCATCGCGGTCGAGTATCGCGACCGCGGGATTCGCTGCAATGCGCTGGCGCCGGGGTTCATCCGCACGCCGCACGGGATGCGCGAACTCAAGGATCTGCAGGCGATGGGCGTCGACGCGACCGAAGCGGCGATCGCGGTTCAGCAGGGCCGGTTGTGCGAACCGTCGGAGGTCGCGGCGGCCGCGCTGTTCCTCGCGTCCGACGAGTCGAGTTTCGTCAACGGCACGCATCTGTTCGTCGACAACTGCTTTTCCGCCGTCTGATTCGATAATGCTCGCGGCTGCGCTTTCGACGCGACACGACATGCGACGCTAGTCGTGCTGGCCAACGCGAAAGACGTTGCGCAATTCGTCGTGGTTGTGCACGTTGAGCTTGCGGTAGATCTTTCGCACATGATCGACGACGGTGCTGTCGCGCAGCGCGAGGCCGCGCGCAATGGCGGTTTGCGAGTGACCGAGGACGAGTAGCGAACAGAGCTGCCGTTGTCGTTCCGTCAGACCGAACTCGAAGCCGAGTCGCTCGATTTCCAGTTCGTGCGGGAGGAAATGCTCGATGTAGATCACGATCGCCTGCTCGCAGTGCAGCGCGCTCGCGTGCGCAAAGCGATAGGCCTTGAATCGGAAGCGGCCGGCCGCGTTGCGGCGTTCCATCGTGGCGGGTTCGACCGGGAGGCCGCACCAGATGCGATTGACATTCGTCAGCAGCGGCGCAAGCCAGTTCGGAAAGCAGTCGCGACGATAGAACGCAAGCGGTTCGCCGGAGGCGAGCGCCAGCATTCTGGTGCTGTCCTCGCTCTGCAGCAAGAGCTTCCCCGTGTTGTCGATGACCATGATCGCCGACTGGCTGCCTTCCGCTTCGCGCAGCGGCGGATGGACCGGGCACGAAAGCGCATGCGCGATATGTCGTGCGAAGGGCGCGATGTCGCGATGATTTTTTTCCGAGAACGGACGACCGCCGGGCGCGCGGCACAACTTCAGGCTTCCCCAGCCGCGGGTGCCGTCGGTCGCCGTCAGCTCGAGACAATGCCGCATGCCGACCGGCCGCCACAGCTCCGCATACATCGCACTCTTCAGCAGCGCGGCGTCGTAACGGGCGCTGTTTTCGAACCCGCAGCCGCGGCGCATCGCATCCGAGAACGTGACGCCGAGCACTTCCTGTTTTTCGGTGTTGTGGACGTCGGCAAAGTAGGTGGGCAGGACTTGATAGACGGTGTCGTTTTCGCTGTAGACGTCCGACACCGCATAGTGTTCGTCGGTATAGAAGAACATGCCCCAGTCGGCGCCCACGATGCGTCGCGTCGCTTCAACCACATGAGGAATGACGAGGCGCGGTTCGATGCCGAACGAACACAGTCGCCGGATGTGACCCGCCAGCGCAACATACCTGTCGGACATGGTGCACCCCTTGAGCTACGACGGGTT
The DNA here is from genome assembly GCF_001039005.1 of Burkholderia cepacia. Taxonomy (GTDB): domain Bacteria; phylum Pseudomonadota; class Gammaproteobacteria; order Burkholderiales; family Burkholderiaceae; genus Burkholderia; species Burkholderia theae. Next base: position 12,790 of record NZ_LDWR01000043.1, on the reverse strand, counting down.
TGCACGCGACTGCGTCGCAACGCGGGCCGCCTGAGCCTCGCGCATACGGTGTCCAGTTTAGGTCGGCGAGTCGACGAATTCCACAATTGCCCCCTCGTCAGGGGGCGTTAAACCGGCCGGCCGATTTCTATCATTAATCCATTCCTGCTGGTTGCCCGCCCGGTGCGCGGCGGCTCGAAGCGCGAGATCCGCCCGATCGCGGATGCGCGCCACAGGAACGTTCGATTCGCGTTGCGGCACGACGCGCAGGCAAGCGCATGCGCCAGGCTGCTGCGTGGCATTGTTGCGCATTCGCATGCGAATGCGCTGGTCCGGGGGACGTTACAGGAGGACGTGAAGGTTGCTCGATGGAACCTCGAACGTGCGAAGCCGCAGATGGCTGGCGCGACGCAGCGGAATGATCGCGATTCGCGACGCGCGGCGCATGCCGTCGGGGCCGACGTTGTCGCATCGGCGAGGGGTGTCGAATCGCGCGGACGGCCGGACCTCGGCGCCGTTCCCGCGTACGAGTCGCAATGTCTTTTCATATGAGGTGCCACGATGAAGACGGTTTATAAGGCGGCGCTGGCCGCCGTGTGCATGCTGGGTGCGACCGGGCTTGCCCGGGCGGACGGCGGAGCCGACGAGAGCCCCGGCACACCCTCGGATGCCGCGCTCAGCGCCACCGCAGTGGGCTCCATGCCCAGTGCCGGGTCGCAGGCGGGCGGCCCCGCGGCGATCACGCGCGCGCAGGTGAAGCAGGAGCTGATTCGCGCGCAGAAGTCGGGTGAGTTCGAGCGGATGAATCAGTTCTACGGCGGCGGGAATTAGGGCGACGTGACGAACCGACGCGGCCGCCCGGACCATCGGCGGCCGCGTGGTCGGTGCCCGGGTTGCATGCGGGGACGGTCGTAACCGGCAACGCGACCCTCGCGAAGATCACGGGCTTGACACCGCCAAGTCGGCGGTTTCAGCCCGTTTCAAAGGTGCTTCAGACGGACGGATCGACGTTCGCCTCGAGTTCGCGGATGCGCTCGAGGTTCCGCGTGTCCTTCAGCACCGGCGGCCCCGCGAAGGTGTTGCGCACGCCGAAGCCGTACCAGATCACCATCAGCACGGCCACGAAACCGACGAGCACGTAGAGCACCTTTTCATTCGGCGGCTGGATGCCGACATACGCCAGCACACAGGCGCCGACCAGCGCGAGCAACGCACACGGCTTGGACCAGATGCCCAGCTGGAACGGACCTTTTTCGGTCCACGTGCGGCCTTCGGCCAGCATCCCCGAGCCGATCGGCATCGCATACGAGATGAACAGGAACACGGCGCTTCCGGCACTCAGCACCGAGAACGCGTCGCCGTACAGCGTGACGACGATCGCGAGCACCGCACAGGTCCAGATCGCGGGCCCGGGTGTCCGGTGCGTGTGACTCACGCTGCGCAACAGCTTCGATGCCGGCAGCCCGCCGTCGCGCGCGAACGCATACACCATCCGCGACGTCGACATGATCGCGGCGAGCCCGCATACGTAGTTGATGAAGAACATCGCGAGTTCGAGGCACACGCGCAAGGTCTTCGGAATCGGCGCGAGTATCGCTTCGAAGAAGCCGGTGCCCTGTTTCATCGCGGCGGTCAGGTCGGGCATCACCAGCACGAACGCGCACACCATCACGTAACCGAAGATCGCGGACCAGAACACCGACCCGATGATGCCGCGCGGCACGTTTCTGGCTGCATCGTGCGTTTCCTCCGACGTATGCGCGGATGCGTCGAAACCCGTGATGGTGTAGGTCACCAGCAGCAGGCCCGAGAGGAAAGCGAGCGGCGTGGCCTGCTTCGGCCACGCACCGCCGTCGACGCCGGTGAAATTGGTGAAGGTGACCAGCCGATGCAGGTCGAACGTGACAGGCGAGTAATAGAGCAGCGAAACTACCAGCGCAATCGTCACGACGAAGATCAGATAGCCCGACAGGTCGGTGATCCTGCTTGCGATCCTGATGCCGCGTGCGTTCAGGATCGCCTGCGAGATCGTGATGAACGCGATGAACGCCGTTTGATGCCACCAGGTCAGGCTGTCCGGGCTGACGCCGAACATCGGCGCGATCAGCGTCTTGAAGAACGGATCGTAGGTGCCGAAATTGATCGCGGCGATCACGAAGATGAGGCCGATCAGGTTGAGCCACGCCGTCATCCACCCCCATTTCTTCCCGCCGAGGATGGCGCCCCAGTGATAGAGGCCGCCCGCCGTCGGGAACGCGGACGCGATCTGCGACATCGACACCGCGACGATCAGCGCGAACAGCGAACCCAGCGGCCAGCCCAGGCCAACCGATGCGCCGCCGGCCGCGGAAAACGCGAGTTGAAACGCAGTAATGCCGCCAGACAGGATGCAGATCACCGAAAACGACACGGCGAAGTTCGAGAAACCGTTCATCCGTCTCGACAGTTCCTGCGCATAACCCATCTTGTGCAGGAGGCTTACGTCACTGTCGGTGCCTGAATCAGGCGGGAGTTTTGCATCCATGTTCGCTCCGTCACGAATGTCCTGCGTGGCAGGACTGTCATCGCCGCCCGGGCCGTGTGCGACGACCCGCTCCTGGACTTCGTCGGCGGCACGCGATGGCGCGGTTGAACGGCAATCGCGTTCCGGTCCGATGCGTGAACGGTATGAAACCAAATCTCCGGGCAATATCGGATTTCGGTAATGTAGTGAAAATCCGGATGCGTGCACTGTTTAGGGGCGTGCCTGTCCGTTCCTTTTCTCGTCCTGAATGCCGAATGAAGCAGGAATGACCCGTATTGGCCGAAATGAGCCAGCCGCAGAAAATGCGGCCTCCCGGCGTGGCGTCATCGTGGCTCGATCGCCCCGGACGCCGAAACCGGTGACGGCCTATTCCGCCTGTCGCTTGTCGCGTCGCTGCCCGAAGCGCGCACGATAGTCGCGCGGCGATGTGCCGACCCGTTTCGCGAACGCGCGCTGCAACGCGTCCACGCTGCCGAATCCCGAACGTTCCGCGATGCGCTCGAGTGGCCAGTCGGCTCGTTCCAGCAACACCTTCGCGCGCTCGACCCGCGCTGCCAGCACGTATTGCGCGGGCGAGTGTCCGGTCTCGTTGAAGAAATTGCGCGCAAACGTCCGTTCGCTCATGTGCATGCGGGCGGCCAGCGCGGTTACACCAAGATTGCCGGTCGGATCGTCGGCGATTTCGGTGAGCAGCGAGCGCATGCGCGGCGTCGCGCTTGCCTGGATGTCGAGTCCGACGCTGAACTGCGCTTGTCCGCCGGGGCGGTGCATGAACAGCACAAGTTCGCGTGCGACCGCGAGCGCGGTCGGCGCACCGCAGTCCGCCTCGACGAGTGCGAGACACAGGTCGATGCCGGCTGTCACGCCGGCCGAGGTATGGAACGGCGGGTCGCTCACGTAGATCGCGTCCGGCTCGACCCGTGCTTCAGGACACAGTGCCTGTAGCGCCGCACATTGGTTCCAGTGCGTGGTCGCACGTTTGCCGTCCAGCCATCCGCCGGCGGCGAGCACGAACGCGCCCGTGCAGATGCTCGCGATTCGTCGCGTGTCCGCGATCCGCGTGCGCAGCCACGGCAGCACGCCGGCATCCGACGCTGCGTGTCGCAGCGCCGCTTCGTTGCCGCCGGCGACGATGATCGTGTCGATACGCCCGGGCAGTGCCGCCAGTGCGGTCGGAGCGGCGAGGCGCAGGCCCGCGTGCGTGACGATGTCGTCCCCGTCCTGCGATGCGAGCGTGAGCCGGTACGGCACGGCATGGCCGGGAAGGTAACGGTTCGCGACCGCGAACACTTCCATCGGGCCCGTGATGTCGAGTGACTGGACGCCTTCGAAGCCGACGACCACGATGTCGCGTGCCGAACCGGTTGACTGGGACATGGCAGAAAGTGCGGTGGAGTTGTCCTTGTGACCGCGAGCATGATCCTTGTAATTTCCCGGACATGCAATCGATCGACGCGGGTGGGCGATGCGGGAACGGAAGACAAGCTGGGCGATGCGCCCGACAGCGGTGCTGTTCGTGTGCGGGATGCTTGGCGCGTGGGCGTTGGGGCGGCCGCTGCAGGCGATGGCGGAGGACACGCTGCCGGTCGTACAGACGCTGACGATGAGTGCACCGAAGGAGGGTCGCAGGCGGCCGCTCGTTGCGATCGTGGCGGACAACGCGGGAACGGAGACGACCGACTTTATCGTCCCTTACGCGATTCTGAAAGCGTCCGGTGCGGCCGATGTCGTTGCCGTATCGGCCGACGAAGGCGCTGTCGAACTGATGCCCGCGCTGCGCATGCTGGCCGATACCACGTTCGACCGGTTCGATGCCACCGTCCCGTCGGGTGCGGATGTCGTGATCGTGCCCGCGCTGCATCGTGCCGACCGGCCGGCGGTGCTCGCGTGGCTGCGCAAGCAGGCCACTGCCGGCGCGACGATGGTGGCGATCTGCGATGGTGCAGAGGTCCTCGCGAACGCCGGCCTGCTGCGGCGTCGCACCGCCACGTCTCACTGGTATTCGCGCGACCGTCTGCGTCGTCGGTTTGCCGATACGACGTGGGTCGACGATCGTCGTTACGTGATGGACGGCAACGTGATGACGACGACCGGCGTGTCGGCGTCGATTCCCGCTTCGCTTGCGTTGGTGAGTGCGTTGGGCGGGCCGGGAGCGGCCCACGAGACTGCGCGGAAACTCGGCGCGCAAGCATGGAGCGATGTGCACGACGGTAGCCGGTTCGTGTTGACCGCGCGCGCGGTGGCGACCGCGCTGATGGATCGCGTTGCGTTCTGGCGGCATGAGACGTTTGATCTTCCCGTTGGAAACGGGTTTGACGAACTTTCGGTTGCGTTGACCGCCGACGCGTGGGCGCGGACATGGCGCAGCGATGTTGTCGCGACGGCGGGCGCGCACGTGATCGAGTCGAAGTACGGGCTGCGGTTGCTGACGCAGCCGGCCAATATCCGGCACGAGCGTGTGACGATTCCGGATGGTCGGCGTGGCGAAGCGGTGCTTCCCGGTGTCCTCGCAGATATCGCGGCACGCTACGGTGACGCGACGTCAGGCTGGGTGGCGCTGCAGCTGGAGTATCCGAGGTAGTTGCTGCAGCGCGCGGTGTCGGGCGTTCGTTCAGCGGGCGGAGTTCATGCATCGCCCGCCGCAATGATCGCTCGCCCGTGCACCACGCGCCGACCTCAAGGCGCGATCACCGTCATCCTGAACGGCCCGCCGTTCGCTGCCGCGTGCGCGAACACCGTCACGCCGAACTGCCCGAGATCAAGCAGCCCGCCGCGGACGGGCCCCGTTATCAGCGTCACGGCTTCCTTCGGATGCATCCACTTGCCGCGCAGCGTGATTCCCGCTCAGGCCGGATGCCGAGCCGCCACGCGATTCCAGAGCGCCGCTGACCGACTGCCGCTGCGGCAGTACGCGAGCACGGGTTTCGGCAGCGTGTCGAGCAATGCCTCGAACGCGTCGACTTCCGCGTCGCCGATGCGGTCGCGCTCGACCGGCAGGTAGCGCGCTTCGAGGCCCAGTTCGCGTGCGGCCGCGGCGATCTCGTCGAACGCCGGCTGATCGTCGCCTTCGCCGTCCGGCCGGTTGCAGATCACCGAGCGGAAGCCGGCATTCCGGATCGCTTTCAGTTCGGCCGGCGTGATTTGCCGCGACGCCGAGAACCCGCTCGCGGCCGTCGCACGGCATTGCTCGATCGCGTTGCGGAAACAGGCGATCGCGAAGTCGACGTCCTGCTCCGTCGTGAAGCGGCCAAAGCTCACGCGCACGGTGCGGCCGGCAGTCGCCTCATCGAGGCCGATCGCGGTCAGCACGTGGGACGGTGCGCCGCTGGTCGAGTTGCACGCGGACGTCGACGACACGGCGAGCGCGTCGCCGAGCATGTACGGGAAGAAACCCGGTGCATTCACCGTCAGGCTCAGCGTGTGCGGGATACGGCGCGCCGCGGCGGCGTTCTGCGTGACATCGCCGAGCGCGAGCAGCGCGTCCGTCAGGCGCGCGCCGAGCGCTGCAATGCGCGCGGCCTCGCCGTCGAGTTTGTCGACGGCCAGTTCGCACGCGACACCCATGCCGACGATCTGATGGGTGGCGAGCGTACCCGAGCGCAAGCCGCGCTCATGGCCGCCGCCATGAATCTGCGGGGCGATCCGGTCGGCGATGTTGCGGCGGACGAACAGTGCGCCGATGCCCTTCGGACCATAAACCTTGTGTGCGGACATCGACATCAGGTCGATGCCGAGCGCACGTACGTCGATCGGCGTCTTGCCGAGCGCTTGCGCGGCGTCGACGTGGAGCAGCGCGCCCGCGGCATGCACGATGCGTGCGATCGCGCCGATGTCCGTCAGCGTGCCGAGCTCGTTGTTCACGAGCATCAGCGACACGAGGCCGGTATCGGGGCCGATCGCCGCGGCGACCGCGTCGGCGGTGATTTCGCCGTCGCGCGTGGGCGTCAGAAAGGTGACCGACGTGCCGTGCTTCGACAGGTTCGCCATCGTGTCCAGAATGGCCTTGTGCTCGATGCGGCTCGTGATCAGGTGGCGCTTGCCGGTCGCGGCTTCCGCATAACCCTTCAGCGCGAGGTTGTTCGATTCGGTCGCGCCGGAGGTCCAGACGATCTCGTCGGCATCCGCGCCGATGAGCGCGGCGACTTGCGCGCGTGCGCGCTCGACCTGTTCCCGCGCCAGCCGGCCGGCTGCGTGCGAACTCGATGCGGGATTGCCGAAGATGCCGTCGAAGCCGAGGCAGGTCGTCATCGCTTCGATCACGCGGGGATCCGCGGGCGTCGTGGCCGCGTAGTCGAGGTAGTGCAGCGTGGTGGTATCGCTCATGTCCTTCTCTTGCTCTTTCTCTTTCGGAATGGGAGAAATGATACGGGGGACAGGGGGGAAAATGGATCCAAAGTTGGTTGTGAATTCAGCTCGATATGGAATATCGTTTTCTCTCGATGTGGAATGGGGGAATTTATTTTTCAGTGGGCCGGGCGGTGCGTGGTGGCGGCGGATTCGGCCCGCGGACGCCCGCCCGGCCCGGCGGGTTGTCACACGTAGAAGCGCTGCGGGCGGAAGTCCTGAAGCTGGGTCGTTTCGATGCCGTCGAGCACTTCGATCGCGAAAAGCTGGCCGATTGCCGGCGCGGACGTCATGCCGCTGTGCATCGCCGCAACGTGAACATTCCGGTACTGGCGGCCGCGGCCCATGATCGGATACTCGTCGCGGGGCAGCACGCGGTAGCCGAGCGTCATGGTGTCGAGTTCGATCCCTTTGGTATCCGGCAGCACGCCGGTCACGCGTTCGAGGAGTGTCGCGCCGAGTTCCGGCGTCGGCTCCAGCGTGCCGGTGTCGCCGAAATTCGACCCGGTCACGATGCGCCCGTCGGGATTCTGCTTGATGTCGAGGCCGGCCGGCATCAGCACCTGATGCACGAGCGGGGGCAGCGGCTTGCTGTGGGCAAGAATGCCTTTCGACGTACGGAGCGGCACCGGAATGCCCGCCTGCGCGCCAAGCCGCGTGGAGTCGTTCCCGGCGGCGATCACGATGTGATCCGCGAGGAACGGCCCCTTGTCGGTCGTCACGCCGATCGCGCGGTCGCCCTTGAAGTCGAGGGTCGATACGCTGGCCTTCGTCAGGGTGACGCCGGCCCGGATGCCGGCCTGGACCAGTGCCAGCGTGGCGGCCACGGGATCGAGCGTCCCGTCGATGGTCGAATGCCAGCCTGCACCGAAATCGCCGGCGTGCACGCCCGGCACCAGCCGTTCGAGCTCGTCGCGCGTGATGTTGCGGATCGGATAGCCCCACGGCTGATGCAGCGCGGTCGTGTCGTGGAGCTTGTCGATCTGTTTCTGGTCCGGGCCGCACCACGAGATGCCGCCGCCCCATTGAATCTGCAGCGACGGCCCGATCTCGAGCTGAAGGCGGCGCCACCCGAGGATGCCTTCGTAGTTCAACGCGTAGTACGAATAGGGGGCCTTGTTGTTTGCGTTGATCCACGCAAACGAATTGCGCGTCGTGCCGGATGCCGGCGCATCCTTCTCGATGAGCGTGACATCGGCGCCGCGTCTGGCGAGGTGATAGGCGATCGACGCGCCCATCACGCCGCTGCCGATCACGATCACGCGGTCTTTCGATCTTGTCGCCCGCGCAATGTCGGGAAAGGCGCCGGCGAGCGGCGCGGCAAGCACGGGGAAGAACTGCCGGCGGTTCATATGCGTCTCCTTGGTTCGATATATTTCGTAAAACTAATGAAATGACTGGCGGTAGATCCCGGTGGCACCTTTCCGGTCAGGCGGGCTTCAGGTCTCGATGAGATTGAGGAACTGACGGACGCGCGGATGGGTGCTGGCCGTAAAGAACGCATCGGGCGTCGTATCTTCGACGACCACGCCGTTCTCCATGAACACTACGCGATCGGCAACATCCTGCGCGAACCGGACTTCGTGCGTGACGACCAGCATGGTCATCCCGTTGCCCGCCAGCTCGCGCATGACCGCGAGCACGTCTTCCCGCAACGCCGGATCCAGCGCGGAAGTCGGCTCGTCGAACAGGATGACTTCCGGATCCATCGCGAGGCCGCGGGCGATGGCGACGCGCTGCTTCTGTCCGCCGGACAGCCGCGCGGGATATTCGCCGGCCTTGTGCGCGAGGCCCACGCGATCGAGCAGGTGCAGGCCGCGCTCGACCGCTTCGCTTTTCCTCACACCCTTGACGCTCACGAGCCCTTCGATGACGTTTTCCAGCGCGGTGCGATGCGGGAACAGGTTGAACGACTGGAAAACCATGGCCGTGCGCTGGCGAATGGCCTTGACGCGCTTCTGCTCGTCGCGCGACAGCGCGGCTCCTCCCGTGCGCTCGATCTCGATGCCGCACACCGACACCTTTCCCGCATCGGGCAATTCCAGAAAATTCAGCGAGCGCAACAACGTGGTCTTGCCGGAGCCGGACGGGCCCATCAGCACGACCACTTCCCCACGCGCCACGCAGAAATCGACGCCCCGCAGCACGGCGTTTGCCCCAAAGGACTTGGTCAACCCTTGAACGACGATGGTATTCATGTGTGTATTCATTGAAAGCGCCGCGATACCCGGCCTTCGAAAATCGTCTGGACGATCGTCAGGATCTGGTTGATGACCCAGTAGATCAGGCCGACCATCAGGAACATCTCCATGTACCGGAAGGTCGACGCTCCGACCTGGTCGGCCACGCGGGTGAGTTCGACGACGGTGATCGTGGACGCCAGCGACGTGTCCTTGATCAGCGCGATCATGCGGCTGCCCACCGGCGGGATCGCGATGCGCAGCCCTTGCGGAAGGATCACGCGCCACATCATCTTCCAGTAGTTCATGCCGAGCGAATGCGCGGCCTCCCACTGGCCGCGATCGACCGCGTTGATCCCGGAGCGAAAGTTTTCGCTGAGGTACGCCGCGGAAAACAGCGTCAGCGCCAGCAGCGCGGCCGGCACCGGATCGAGCGTGATGCCGTAGCGCGGTAGGCCGAAGTAGATCAGCAGGATCTGCACCAGCAGCGGTGTGCCGCGAAACACGGAGACATACGCGAACGCGATGCCGCGCAACAACCGGATCGACGAGACCCGCGCGAGCGCGACGGCGAGCCCCAATGCCGAACCGAGCACGAAGGACGCGAGGCCGAGGAACACGGTCATCGTTACCGCGCTTTCGAGCAGCGGCAGCGAACGCATGAAGAGATCGAACATGCCTTACTCCTTCTGCGCTTTCGCCTTGGCGATGGTGCCCACCATGTCGTAGTCCGCGCCGACCCAGCGTTTCGCGAGCCGCTCGAGCGTACCGTCGGCCGTCATGTCGTCGATCGCCTTGTCGACCGCGGCGAGGAGGGCCGGTTGGCCCTTCGCGAGCGCCGGCGCGGACAGCTGATAGATCAGCGGATCGCCGACTTCCTTGACCGGCAGGTGATTCACGTTCGCGTATTTCATCCCGCCGAAGTGGGAGATGATGACGGCGTCGAGGCGGCCGCTGCCGAGGTCGTTGAACACGAGCCCGCCGTTGTCGTATGCGCGGATGTCGGCGTCCTTCAGGTGCGCACGCGCCCACGCTTCATTCGACGAACCCGTGGTCACGCCGACGCGCTTGCCCTTCAGGTCCGCCTGGCCGTGGATGTTCGTGTTGTCGGTGCGCACGAAGATGCGGAAATCCTCGACGCCGTAGGGCTTCGCGAAATCGACCTGCTTGCTGCGTTCGACTGTCGGCGTCAGGTCGTTCATCGCCAGATCGTATTTCGCGGACTTGAGGCCTTCGACGAAGTTCTTGTACGCGTCGGCGATGAATACGACCTGCTTCACGCCGATGCGTTTGCCGACCTCGCGTGCGACTTCGACGTCATAGCCGGCCGGCTGGTTGTGATCGTCCAGCAGGGTCCACGGCGGGCTGCTCTGCGTGTTTGCCACACGCAACGTGCCGCTGGCGCGTGCCGCCGCGAGAAGATCCGCCGCGCCGGCATGGACGCTGGACAACGCCAGCGTTCCCGTCATGCCGAGCGCGACCAGGAATCTGGCCGTAACGAGCGTGGTCTGCATTTTCATCGTGCTTCCTTGAGTGTCTGTTTATCGGGCACAACCGTGGCGTTACGCTGCGCGGGCCTTGACGTCGGCGAACGCCGCGAGTCCGGCGCACAGATCGTCGATCAGCAGGTCCGGCGCTTCGAGCCCGATCGACAGGCGGATGATCGGCTGGTCGGTCAGCGGGAACGGGCGCTGCGCCTGCAGCGGCGCCGGGTAGTACGCCGCGAGGCTATGGACGCCGCCCCAGCTCGCGCCGATCGCGAAGTGACGCAGCGCATCGAAGAACGCGGTGAATGCCGCCTCCGGCGCGGGTTCGAGCATCAGCGAAAACAGGCAGCCGTTGCCGGAGAAATCGCGCTTCCAGATCGCGTGGCCCGCGTCGGACGGGAGCGCCGGAAACAGCACCTTGCGAACGGCAGGCTGCGATTCGAGGTGGCGCGCGATGTGCAGCGCGGATGCGCTCTGCGCGTCGAAGCGCACCTTGAGGGTTTCGAGGCCGCGCAACACCAGGAAACAGTCGTCGGGGCTGGCCTGCTGGCCCAGGATGCTCTGCGTCTCGCGCAATGTTTCGTAGTGGCCGAAGTCGTTCATGCTGATCGCGCCGAGCAGAAGATCGGAGTGGCCGCCGAACAGCTTGGTGGCCGCTTCGACGCTCAGGTCCACGCCGTGTTCGAGCGGACGAAACGCGAGCGGGCTGGCCCACGTGTTGTCCATCATCGTCATCACGCCGCGGCGGCGCGCCACTTCGACGATGGCGGGAATGTCCGGCATTTCCATCGTCACCGTGCCCGGCGATTCCATGCAGATCATGCGCGTATTCGGCTTCACGTAGCGCTCGATGTCGGCGCCGATCGCCGGTTCGTACAGTTCGACTTCGACGTCGAACATCGCGAGCCATTTCTGCGCGAAGGTCTTGAGTGCGCCGTAGCAGGCAGCGGACACGAGCAGGTGATCGCCGCCCCGGACGAAGCCCATCACGGCCGTCATCAGCGCGGCTTGCCCGGACGGCGCCAGTACGCAGTGTGCGCCGCCCTCGAGCGCGGCGATGCGGCGCTCCAGTTCGCGCGCCGTCGGCGTGCCGGTGATGCCGTAGCTGTAGCCGTCGGGCTGGCGTTCCTTGCGGCGCGCGAAATCGTCGAGCGAATCGAACACGACGGTCGATGCGCGCATGACCGCCGGCGACAGGCTGCGGAATGGTTGGGGGGGAAACGGCGTGGGCGTCGTCATGATGCTTGTCTGGGCTCCGTGGCTGACAGGTTGGATGACGTGCAGTTTTACTTTCGCGCGGGTTTGCAGCAACATCGGAAATAATTAGGTTGATAAGCCGAGGTTATAGATGAGCGTGCGCGATATCGAGGTGTTCCGGGCGGTGATGAACGCCGGAAGTACCAGCAAGGCGGCCGGCGTGCTGGAGATTTCGCAGCCGGCGGTGAGCCAGTCGATCCGGCGGCTCGAGAGCATGGCGGGGTTCCGCCTGTTCGAGCGGGTGCGCAGCCGTCTCGTGCCGACGCAGGAGGCCGTTGCGCTGATGCGCGACGTGGACCGGTACTTTCTCGGCTTCGAGGTGATCGAACACCGGATCCGCAGCCTGCGCTCGTACGGCTTGGGGCGTCTCGCGATCGCGTCGTTGCCCGCGCTCGGCACCGCCTTTCTGCCGCGTGTGATCGCGTCGTTCGACGCGGCGGCGCGCGACGTCCAGATTTCACTGCAGGTGATGAGCTCCCGTGAGGTTCACGAGAAGGTGTCGGCCGGGCAGGTGGATTTCGGCTTGATGTCGGACGAGATGTCGATGGCCGGGCTGGAACACTCGGCATTCGTCACGATGCCCGGCGTCGCGGTGATGCATGCGGGGCACCCGCTTGCGGCCAAAAGCGTGATCAAGGCCGACGATCTGTCGCGGACGGCCTTCATCGCGCTGAATCCGGAGGACAGCACGCGATTGAGGCTCGAAACGCAGTTGCGCGGGCTCGGCGTGGTGCTGAAGCCGCTGGTCGAAACGCCTTACTCGCATACGGTTTGCGAGCTCGCGCTGGCCGGGGTGGGCGTGGGGTTCGCGCATCCGCTCGTGGCGCTCGATTTCGTGAAGCGCGGGCTTGTCGTGAAGCCGTTCGATGTCGATGTCGCCTTTACGGGCGTGCTGGTCTTTCGTCCGGGAACGCCGATGTCGGAGAACGCGCGGGTGTTTCTCCAGCATATGCGGATTCAGCTGGAGGCCGATCAGAACGCGCTTGGGGCGTTGTTCGGCAGGAAGGGGCGGGGGAGGG
>NZ_LDWR01000042.1 GCF_001039005.1 Burkholderia cepacia | reverse complement strand
TGTCGACCTCGACCTCGACCGGGTTGAGTTCGCTGTCCACCGCGTTGTCGACGACGGACAACAACCTGGCTTCGTTGTCGACCTCGACCGCGTCGGCTGCGCAAGGCGTACAGACGCTCACGACGGCGATTGCAAACGCCCAGACCCACTATTACAGCGTCAATGATGGCGGGACGTTGAACGCGAACTATGCGAACAATGGTGCGACGGGGCTGAATGCGATGGCGCTCGGTCCGAATGCAACCGCGGGCGGGACGAACGGTATCGCGATCGGCAATGGCGCGAACGCGTCGTCGGAAGGTGCGACAGTCATCGGCGCGCAATCGCTCGTATCGGGCACGAACGGCGTGGCACTGGGTATGGGTGCGACCGCGTCGGCCGCTAACGCGGTGGCGCTCGGCGCAAACTCGATCGCCGACCAGCCCAACACCGTTTCTGTGGGTGCACCAGGCACCGAGCGTCGCATCACCAACGTTGCGCCAGGTATCAACTCGACCGATGCGGTGAACGTATCGCAGCTGAATGCGTTGGGCAGCGCGGTGAACGACGTGGCACGCAAGGCCTACGCCGGGATCGCGGGGGCAACCGCGCTTACGATGATCCCGGATGTCGACCAGAACAAGACGCTGATGGTCGGCGTTGGAACAGGCGTGTATCAGGGGTACAGCGCGTTTGCGTTCGGTTTTACTGCGCGCCTGACCAATAACCTGAAGCTCCGTGGCGGCGTCAGCGGCAGCAGTGCCGGCTACACCTACGGCGCTGGTCTCGGCTATCAGTGGTGATCGTCGGGTGACGGCGCATCCGGATCGATGGCCCGGATGCGCCGAATTGCTCCAGTCTCGTAACGAGAACCCGCGGTTTCAAGAAATGTAGAGGTATATGTCATGATCAAATCATTGAGAACGAACTTTGCACCGATAGTTCTGGTGCTGCTGGCAGGATGTTCGTCGATGTACGGGCCGACGTATTCGACGTGGTCGGTCGATCTACCGAACGGAGAGAAAACCTATCGTGTGGACTGCTACGGTTTGTTCGAAGGAGCGCAGGTATGTCAACGCAAGGCGGAGGAAATCTGCGACAAACAACCTGTCCGCTTGCTGAAGGGAGTGGCGGCGCTGGATTCGAATGGCGCGAGTCAGCCGAATACGCGTGAGTTGACGTTCCAGTGTGGTGCGGCGCCGGTCGCTGCAGCTTCCGTTGCGCCGGCAACGTCGACAAGAAGACTTAGTTTGCGCGAAGACGCGACCTTCGAGTTCGATCAGATCATGCTGACGAACGAGGGGCGCGCTCGTCTCGACAAGTTGATTGCCGACGTCCGGGGAACCAGGCTTGATCAAGTGATAGTGAACGGTTACACCGACGACGTCGGTACCGACTCTTACAACCAGGGCTTGTCAGAGCGCCGCGCGGCCGTCATCGCGGGCTATCTCGGCGACCACGGATTGCGTGCTGGCCGGTTTGTTGTTCGTGGATACGGAAAAGCGGATCCGGTCGCGTCGAACGCAACAGCAGAAGGGCGGGCACAGAACCGCCGCGTGGAAATCTTGCTCGATTCGAATTCGCAGCCGTGACCCGACGCAAGTTGGCTTAAATGGGAGGATGACGAAGCGTATGCAGGGCGGAGCGCGGTCCTGCATACGCTGTATACAAAAAGCGAGAACGCGCTCGCCGACGTGATGCGGATGCGTCGGCGAACGAGACTGACGGCGGAGATGAATGAAATGATGGTGCGGAGTGCAGGTCGTTTTTGGCGGCAGATGTGTGGTGCGTTGCTGATATGTGCGTCGAATCTCGTCTGTGCTCAGTCTGCACGGCAGGCCGCATCTGCACAGACGCAGGAACCGACCGTGCTGGCGGGCGCGGCAACTGCTGCCGGTATTCGCCGCTGCTATTCGGCGATCGATGCGGTATCCAGACGGATGTTCGCTGGCGCGTCGCGTGCCGATGTGATGTTGGATTGGGATCGCGCCAATCCGGACGGATCGCCGTTCTTTTCTTTGTCCGGCATGGATTTTCGTCGGGACGCGGCCTTGCTGTCATTGACTACCGCACCGGCAGCAACAGGCGGGTGTGCGATTCTCGTCGAGCGGATTTCGAGTGCGCCGACGGCTTGCACCGAAGTAGCCCGCACGGACCTGGCTGGCTATCGTGCCACGTCGCTCGTGCGGGCAGTGACGGTCTATACGAATCCGGCACGACCACGAGAAACCATCACACTGGTCGATGCACCACCTTCTTGCCTGGTATTGCGCCGCCAGGTTGAATTCAACTGGCCAGCGGCCCGATGAATGCGATGTTCGAGCCCGGCTGCCCCAACCCGAACAGAAGGTGGGATATTTCCCGCCCCGGTTGCGACGGAACCCTTCCAATTACATAAACACGCTACACGGCACTGTCGACACCTCGGTAACGGATCGATGTTTGCCGAAAGCCATCCGCGAGCTTGCTCGACCGGGCTTTTCGGCAATCTGCCAATTCGACACATCAATATGAATAAAAGAATTTCTGCCGCAGTATGGATTTTGATTGCAATGATGTTGGGAATCGCTGTCGGTTACATGATCTATACGCAACTTCCGGACAAGCAGTCCGCCGCGGAAATCGCCGGCTACATCTCGCTCGTGTCCGACGTGTTCCTGCGGCTGATCAAGATGGTGATCGGCCCGCTGGTGTTCTCGACGCTCGTCGTCGGCATTGCGCACATGGGCGACGCATCATCCGTGGGGCGCGTGTTCGTGAAGGCGCTCGGCTGGTTCGTCACCGCGTCGCTGATCTCGCTGCTGCTCGGGCTGCTGATGGCGAACCTGCTGCGGCCCGGAGAGAACCTCGGCCTGCCGCTGCCGGACATCGGTGCGTCCGCGCATCTCGCGACGTCCAAGTTCACGTTGAAGGACTTCGTCGGCCACATGGTGCCGAAGTCGTTCGCCGAGGCGATGACGAACAACGAGATCCTGCAGATCGTCGTGTTCTCGATGTTCTTCGGCGTCGCGCTGTCGGCGCTCGGCGAGCGCGGCAAGATTCTCGTCGCCGCGATCGACCAGCTGGCGCACGTGATGCTCAAGATTACCGGCTATGTGATGAAGCTTGCGCCGCTCGCGGTGATGGCCGCGATGGCGTCGACCGTTGCCGTCAACGGACTGTCGATTCTGCTGAAGTTCGCGGTGTTCATGGGCGACTTCTACGTGAGCCTCGTGCTGCTGTGGGGCGCGCTCGTCGCTGCCGGGCTGCTGTTCCTCGGCCGTCGCGTGTTCAAGCTGCTCGTGCTGATCAAGGAAGCGTTCATGCTGTCGTTCGCGACCGCGAGCTCGGAAGCCGCGTATCCGAAGATCCTCGACGCGCTCGATCGTTTTGGCGTGCGCCGCAAGATCTCGAGCTTCGTGATGCCGATGGGCTATTCGTTCAACCTCGACGGCTCGATGATGTACTGCACGTTCGCGTCGCTGTTCATCGCGCAGGCCTACAACATCCACCTGTCGCTCGGCACGCAGATCACGATGCTGCTGATCCTGATGCTCACGTCGAAGGGGATGGCCGGCGTGCCGCGCGCATCGCTCGTCGTCATCGCGGCGACGCTGCACCAGTTCAACATCCCGGAAGCCGGGCTGCTGCTGATCCTCGGTGTCGATACGTTCCTCGACATGGGCCGATCGGCCACGAACGCGGTGGGCAACTCGATCGCGAGCGCGGTGGTCGCGAAGTGGGAAGGCGAACTGATGTCGGAAGCCGAAGCCGAGGAGAACGCTGCGTGCCTGGGTGCCGGACTCAAGGTGTCAGCCGAAAGCCACATATACAGGTGATGCGATTCGTCCACAGCGACGATGTCGATGATTTCAGGAACGACACAAGCAGCATCTCGCGAATGATAGCGCGGGATCTCGGTCCGCAGGACAAGTCGAGTCCGAGCGGTGATGTGAGATGGATGTTGCCTAGTGCTCCGGGCATCTACTGATCCCCGAACCGAGCGGGGGCTGGCCGGTAGTAGACGTTGTCAATGACCAGATGTCTCACAAACGCTGCGCGAGTGACACATGAGGGAGACCTGGCGAGATGACGGGTAGCGGACGTCGTCGGGACCCGGTGCCGTCAGCTCGTCAAGCACCAGCGGCGGCACGTGCTGCTCGCCGCTTTGCAGCATCGTGATGGCCGACAATAAAGTATGTGGGTTGGCGGACTTTGGGACATAACCGCGCCCGCAGTGTGCAAATGCTGCGCGGACGTCGTGCGGGTTTTCCGACGAAGAAAGCACGATGATCTGCGATTTCGGGTGGTTCCCGGCAATTGCCGATATCACCTCGAATCCATCAGTTTCGGGCATCTTCAAGTTGAGCACGATGGTATCGAAATCGGCATGCTGGTCAAGCAGCCACATCGCGTCTTCCGCGCCGTTTGCTTGGATGACGGTCAGATTCGCGTCACTCTGGCGAAGGAGCGCCTTCATGCCGTTTCGCAGGACCGGATGATCGTCGGCAATGAGAATTTTCACGGAAAAATTCTGATGTGACTAATGAAATGCTTTAGTTATGCAGACTTGATAAATTATGTAGACGAAAGTCTTAGTATATAAGTCCAATAATTGATTGGTCTAACGTCCCGTTTACATTGGGTTTTAATTTGCAGAAACTGAACCATGTCAAGGTGTTGTGCACAAAAAGATTGATCTATCCAAGAAGAAAGCTTGGATACAAAATGATAATCAGAATTCGAGGTGCGACAAGCTCGGTGGCCGGCGCAACGATCAAGATGGCTAAGGGGTTCGTGATTCTGTATCGCGGTAACGAACGGAAGTAACTGTTTATCGGTATGAAAATAATGTTTTGAGTTAATTCAACATATTTTTTTTGGAAATCGAGGTTAATCATGGGCATTGCCAACGTCGGTGACGCAGTATGGGAACTGAACATGCCCTATATGTGGCTTGCGCAGCGATTGCTGCAACAGGACAGGGCGACAGGGATGTTTCGCTTGGGCCTGACGGCGGACACGGCAGATGCGCTGGCCGCTTTGACGATCAAGAATATGATTGATCTGGCGTCATCGGGGCAAGTGATTTGCGTGCTGCGCCCGAGCAAGCGAGGGGTTGTGTCGGCGCTGACTCGTTCGACGCCGTCTGTCAATATAGTAAGCCTACATATCGCGATGGCGTTGGCAACTGGCGCCTCTGGTGGCGAGGAGGCCATATGAATAGCAAGCGTCCGCGATCCGGGCTCGCCTCCGATGCCATGATGTTAATGGAGGCGGTTGCGCTGATTAGGCTAGGGGCGCGGCTCCAGATACTCGAGAGCGAGTTATCGCTGCCGCACGAGCGGCTGGTCCGTCTGTATCACGAAGTACGTGGCGCATCGCCACCGAAAGGAATGCTGCCATTCTCCGCCGACTGGTATATGAGTTGGAAAGCGAACCTGCATGCGTCGTTGTTCTACGGCATTTTCCGTTTCCTTCGGAACGAGGCGGATTGTGGGCGGCTCGAGGCACTCGTGAAGGGATTCGAGCAGTACTCAGCATGTTGCGACGAAGTCAACAGCCCGTCGGAGCTCGATCTCAAGCGTGCATGGACGTTAGTGCGATTCGTCGAAGGCGAGATACTGGGAACTGCAGTGTGCGTGGAGTGTGGCGCTCAGTTCATCACCTATCGGCACGACGTACGTCGTCGGTCGCAATGCATTGCATGCCACCTACCGGTGCGCGCCGGAAAGCGTGTTGGCGATTCGCGCTTACGAGCCGACGAAGACGTTGCTATTCGCGAACTGTGGTAGAGGCGCGCCGACTGGTCTGGCTTAACGAAAGGGCGTGATGCGGACCGGTGAGCCGGTTGACTCTAGTCGGAGGAAACATTGTGGCGTCGACGAACCCACACTCTCGCTGGCACTCGATGGCCCGGATCCCGGTCGACAAGGGCGCCACGACTTCGCTGTTGAAGACCTCCTGCTGCCTGCCGATCGTCATTGAGTTGTGTAGTGGTACGTGGCCACCGGTGTCTGCCTTGGCGAACTGGTCGATAGGTCGACGAGTTTAGCTAATTTGAGTAGTTCATGCAGATGGTGGTTCTGTATATTGGATCGAATCATCAAATTGATAAAGCGAGTCAAGGCATGTTCGCGAGTGCAAGAACTGTCTTCACCGCATCGTCTTCGAGACCTCTAAGATCTGACGGAAATCGATTGCGTTGAGGGACGAACACCATCAGACCTTCGATCTGGGCAAGAATCAGCTCGGATCGACGGGTGAGCGCGGAGGGGGGTAAGACAGGATTGAGGGTGGCCACAATCTGGCCGATAAGCTCAATCTGAAACATATAAAACTCTTCGACGGTTTGACGTGCGAACACTTCAGATTGCGCCAACGCAAAGAGATTGACAAAAAACCCCTGGGTCTTTGATTGGGTGTTTTTTGCAATTAACAACCGAACTAACATTTCAAGACGAACCTCGGGGGAAAGTGTTGCGTCAGAATTAATTTCATCAAAATAAGAAATATATTCGATATAGGTCGTATTAAAAACTTCAATTATAATTTCTTCGCGTGAGGAAAAATAATTTCGTATGCTTGAAAGAGATAGATTTGTTTTTGCGGAAATCTTTCGTAGGCTTAAGTCGCCGTACCCTTCGGTAGTGAAAATATCGAATGCATTCGTCAATATCCGAGCGATCGTCAAGCGTCCGCGTCCGCGTCCGCGTTCGGTCGGTGCCCGGGAATCTTCGGCAGGACCCGATAGAGGCGACAACACAGTTTGCTGGTCGACATTGTCGTTCTCTTTGGCCTTTTTTTGCATTTGGCGATCCGTCAACTTCGATGACATTGATGTGGCACGGGAAGCGTCAGAATTGGCGACGACATTTCTGCACCCCTGAGCATATTATGGGTCGACTGACCGAATTATGGCAAGATAATGAGAGTCATTTTTCTCAAGAATCTGCGTCGAGAGGCATGGCGGCGGTAGGGCCGCGTGTTTGCTTGTTCTTGCAAGGAGTTGCGGGCGGATGCGACTGCGGGGCCGTCCACAGGTCCATGATCGCCTGGTCGAGTGCAATTCTTTCGTCAGCTGAATCCGTTTGCTGAGCTAATTGGTACTACGGGGCTTGCCATGCGTGGCTTCCCAAAGTATAAACATTACTGGGTCATGTGACATGGTGTCGTGGGCGTTTGATTCGCCGGTTAGGGGCGGGCGGGGGCATCGTTGATCATGCGATGCCGGTGACGGCGTACGGCCGCGGCGATGGTCGCAAACGTGACGACGGGAGATGCGATATGCGCGAATCCCAGTGTCGGACCAGACGGAACCGGCAGACACCGCGCAACGCCATGCGCCGTTTCATCCGAGGGCGACGTCGATGTGACTTATGGCACCTTCGAGCTCGGATGCATTGAGTGCCAACCGAACGGACTTCGCCGCGGAACGGCAGCTTAACGACTTGAGAGATCTAGGAAATACGGGGTAGTCGTCATGAGTACGTATACTGAGTTAATAAGCCGATTCGATCAACTGAAGCAGGAAATTGAACGGACTCGAGTGCGCGAGAGAGAACGTTATTTGCGCGAGCTGATTAAAGTGCTCGAAGTGAATGGGGTGTCGTTAGACGATCTGATTAGTTACTGGACGACGAAAGTGAAAACTCCCGTCCCGCGGGTCAGGCCGAAGTATTTTGATCCTGTAACGGGCCGGACGTGGGCCGGCCGTGGTCGTGAGCCCGCGTGGATTCGCGGCAAGGATCGCAATCAGTTTCTGATCCGACATTTTAACGAACCTGAAAATTAGAATTTGCCATACGGTCACACAAGAGAATTTCTATGAAACTGGGCCGGCCAGCCTACCGTAGACATCTTCGAGCCATAATTTATGGCCACCGAGGAGGTCAGTCTGAGCGGCAAGCGGTACACCGATGAGTTCAAGATCGAAGCAGTCAAGCAAGTCACCCAGCGAGACCATTCGATAGCAGATGTGGCGCAGCGTTTGGGCATTACGACGCATAGTCTGTATGCGTGGTGAACGAAGCTCGATAAGCCGGGTGTCGTGCGGCAGGTGGAATTGGACCAGAGCGCCGAGGTGAGACGACTGAAGGCCGAACTCAAGCGGGTGACTGAGGAGCGCGACATTTTAAAAAGGCCGCGAACTTTGCAAAAGGAATAACGGCAAAGTACGCATTCATGCGGGCGCATATCAACGAGCATTGTCTGCGCACCATGCACCGCGTTCTCGGCGTTCATCGCAGCGGCTATTACGTCTGGCAGCGCCAGTCCGGCACTGCGCGCAAGTGCGAAGATGAACGACTGCTGGGGCTGATCAAGCATCACTGGCTGGCCAGCGGCGGCGTCTACGGTTACCGCAAAGTCACGGTGGATTTGCGTGAATCGGGCGAGACGTGCAGCCGTCACCGCGTGCTCCGGCTGATGCAGATCGAAGGTTTGCGCACCGAGGTTGGCTACGGTAGCAAGCCGCGATATCGCGGTGGTCCGCCCGGCACGGTTGACAACGTATTGACCCGGGATGGCGCGTCTCAAAGTGCGATGCGGAGGACAACCCGTATCGCGACGCGATCGAGTGTGCGCTGTTGAGAAAAAACCTTCGCCGCCGACATCGGCCTGAAGCCATTCACGACGTCGTAACGGCATGGCGGAGCGCGTTGTGAAGACGATGAGGCACGGCTAAGCGACCTTCATGTCGAAGCCCGACGCGGCGACGGCCGTACGCAATCTTCCCATCGGCTTCGAGCATTACAACTTACGGCACCCACATAGCGTTTTGAAGTATCGCTCTCCACGTGAGTCCAAGCCAACCGTAGTCTGGGACGGAGTCTGATGCAACCTGATGTGGTACTTCGTCTTCGACTCAGGACTTCGGCCGAAGGAGGACGAAATGGGCCGGTGTTCGTAAATCCAGTTTAGCAATGTACAGGACAACTGTACGTTGCATGTTGGTCACGGCTCGACATGCTTCCTCGGAGCGCGGTCGAATGTCGGGCGCAGCGCCGAGGTACACGGCGCACGGCTGGAGTGAAACGTTCTGGTCGGGATGAACGCCGTCGTGATGGACGACGCGGTAGTCGGCGATTCTTCCGTCGTGGCGGCATGCGCGTTCGTCAAGTCGGGAATGCAGGTGCCGGCACGCACCTTGGTCGTGGGTGTGCCAGCACGGATCGTCCGAATGTTGACCGACTGGGAACTGCACGCCAGAACCGAAGCGACGAACCGGTGCTGCGAACGTGCGGAATCGAGCTTGGCGACAATACACCCAATCTCCCAGGCTGCGCCGTCGCCCCCTCGGAAATATGGAAATACCTAATCCTCAATTGGGCTCAAAGGACGCATAGTCAGACCATTGCTTCGATGGGTGAAGTGAGATGGTTACGCAAAATTGCGGCGATCAATCACTCGCTTCGCTTTGCCGGTAGAGGCTGAAGGGATACCGCCTGCAGCGAGCAGGTGCACTTTTGCGGAAAGGCCGACGATCGACTTGATTCGGTGCTGCAGATCGCGTGCGAGCGCCGCGCGATCGCTGTCGGTGACGGACGCCTCGGCTTCGTAGCGCAACTCGACCGCGAGGTCGAGCCGGTCCATGTGGCCGTCGCGCGACAGCGTGATCTGGAACTGGCCCGACAGCAGCGGCAGCGCGACGACGATCTCCTCGATCTGGCTCGGGAACACGTTCACGCCGCGCACGATCAGCATGTCGTCGGAGCGGCCCGTGATTTTCGCGAGACGGCGCATCGCGCGCGCGGTCGGCGGCAGCAGCGCGGTGAGGTCGCGCGTGCGGTAGCGGATCACCGGCATCGCTTCCTTCGTCAGCGACGTGAACACGAGCTCGCCCTGGCTGCCGTCGGGCAGCACTTCGCCCGTGACGGGATCGATGATCTCCGGATAGAAATGATCTTCCCAGATCACCGGGCCGTCCTTCGTCTCGACGCATTCGCACGCGACGCCCGGGCCCATCACCTCCGACAGCCCGTAGATGTCGAGCGCGTCGATGCCCACGCGCGTCTCCACTTCCTCGCGCAAGGCCTGCGTCCACGGCTCGGCGCCGAAAATGCCGATCTTCAGCGACGACTCGGCCGGGTCCATCCCCTGCCGCACCATCTCGTCGATCAGGTTCAGCATGTACGACGGCGTGACGAGGATGATCTTCGGCTCGAAATCGCGGATCAGTTGCACCTGCTTCTCGGTCTGCCCGCCCGACATCGGCACGACCATGCAGCCGAGCCGTTCCGCGCCGTAATGAATGCCGAGGCCGCCCGTGAAGAGCCCGTAGCCGAACGCGTTGTGCAGCGTGTCGCCCGGGCGGCCGCCGGCCGCGCGGATCGAGCGCGCGGTCACGTTCGCCCACGTGTCGATGTCGCGCGCCGTGTAGCCAACCACGGTCGGCTTGCCCGTCGTACCGCTCGACGCGTGCACGCGCACGACCTGCTCGCGCGGCACCGCGAAGAGCCCGAACGGATAGTTGTCACGCAGGTCGTTCTTCGTCGAGAACGGGAATTTCGCGAGATCGGCGAGCGTCTTCAGGTCGTCCGGATGCACGCCCGCCGCATCGAACGTGCGGCGATAGTGCGGGACGTTGTCGTACGCGTGGCGCAGCGACCACTTCATGCGCTCGAGCTGCAGCGCCTGCAGTTCATCGCGACTGGCGGTCTCGATCGACTCGAAACCGACGGGGCGATTGAGGAAATTCATCGAAAGTTTCTCTATTACGTATGGAATGTTTGTGGCAAAGCATGGCGTCGCTGCGAGGATGGGCACGTCTGCACACGCGTTGTCTGCATATACCAGGCATGCTTGTCACTCTTTGCCAGCGGATGAAAATTGTGCAACAGGACAGCGGGACGGAACCCCTTCGATTCGCCGGCTGTCGCTGCGCAATCAAAGTCGAATGGAAACAGACTTCAGCTCGGTGTATGCGTCGATGAACGCTGACCCGTATTCGCGACCCACACCGGAACCCTTGGATCCGCCGAATGGCACCGCCGGATCGACTAGTGTGTGCATGTTGACCCAGACTGTTCCCGACTCGATGCGAGGAACGTACCGAAGGGCTTTTGCCAGGTCATTTGTCCAGATACTCGCGGTCAAGCCGAAAACCGTGTCGTTCATCATCGCGATCAGCTCTTCTTCGTCGTCAAACGGCACGAACGCGCCGACCGGGCCAAAGACCTCATGTCGGTACGAACTCGATTGCAGGGACTTCGGCAGGATGATTGTCGGCTTAATGTAGAGTCCGTCGTGCCGGTATGCGTCGCCTCCCGTGACGATTTCGTCGCCTTCAGCCTTTGCCGTCGCGAACGCGGCCAGGCATTTTTCGAATTGCGGCTCGTTGCACACCGGTCCGATCAATCCCGCATCATCCATCGGGTTGGATGGTCCAAGGCTCTCCATGCGCGCCCTGAGCTTCTCGATGACCTCGTCAAACTGCGAGCGGTGGATGAAGAAGCGCTCCGCAGACGCGCATACTTGCCCGCTGTGTAGAAATCCCGCCTCGAAAACCCCATCGAGAATCTTGTCGACCGGCGTATCCGGAAGGAACGCTGCGGCGTTCTTGCCGCCAAGCTCGAGCGTGAAGCGGGTGAAGTTGGCCTTGACTGCCTCCTCGCCGATGACACGTCCGGTCGGAACCGATCCCGTAAACGAGACCTTGGCGACGCGAGGATCCGAAATGACTTTCCCGCCAATCTTGCCCGTGCCATTGATGACGTTGAGAGCTCCTGGGGGCAGCCCCGCCTCGGTGCCGAGTTCAGCGATGCGCAGCATTGTGAGCGGCGAAAACTCTGAGGACTTGATGAGTACCGTGTTGCCGGTTGCGAGCGCCGCTCCGAATTTCCACACCGGAATCATGACCGGGAAGTTCCACGGAACGACGCCGAATACAACACCCAGCGGCTCCCGCAGCGTGAAAGACGTGTATCGCTCTCCGTGCATGCTCGGATACGACGGCGTAATCGTTTCGCCGACAATTTTCGTCGCCCAGCCCGCGTAGTACCGCAACCAGCGAGCCGACCAACCTACCTCGATTGCCCGGGACAGTCCGATGAGCTTTCCGGATTGCGCAGTTTCGATTTGCGCGATTTCCTCGCCATGCGTCTCGATCAGATCAGCAAATCGCAGCAGGATTCGTTCACGTTCGGCAGGTGTGAGGCAGGCCCAGCCTTCCCTGAACGCGTGATGGGATGAAGCAATGGCGGTCTCGATATCCTCGTCCACCGCTTGGGCGACGGAGCCAACCACGGCAAGCGTGGACGGGCACCGAACGTTGATTCGCTCACTACCGTGTCCGGCGACGGGCCGACCGCCGATGTAGTGTCCATGTTCGCGTGCGAGGAATCGTTTGACTTCGTCGAGAATTTGAACCAATGCCATCTATTCACCTCCAGGAAGAATTCGATTTGCAAGCATTAACGCGACGCGCGGGTGATCAAGTCCGATGCCTTCTCCGCCAGTGCGATGGTCGGCGCGTTCGTATTGCCGCTCGGGATGCTGGGCATCGTTGAGCTATCGGCTACTCGAAGCCCCGCGATACCGTGTACGCGAAGTTGCGTATCAACTACGGACAACGCTGGTTCCACCCCCATCCTGCAAGTGCCAACAGGGTGATAGACCGTCTTGGCCGCACCACGCACCCAGTCTTCGATCGCAGCGTTGTCGTCGGGAATGCAGTTCGGCGAGAAGATCTCGTCGACATGGACGGCGAGCGCGGGCTGCTGAAGCATCCTGAGTGCCAGTTTCGTGGCGCGAATCTGACCGTCGATGTCCCGACGATCGGACAGGTAACACCCGTCGATCCGTGGAAGATCGGCTGGGTTCGACGACCTGATCATCACGCGACCGCGCGAATGAGGTTGAAGGTGTCCCGTTTTGATGGTGATGCCGTGTGTCTTGCCGTTGGTCACGCCGAATGGATCGTCGAAAGCATCGATGACCGGGAGGAAGTGAAACTGGACGTCCGGCTGGCCCTGGTTGCACGTATCAACGAATGCAAATCCTTCTAGTACCGGAGAAGTGAGGATTCCAGATCGGAAAAGCATCCATTGGAGGCCATGCTTGAGTGCGCGTAGTCCTTGGTCCTCGCCATAGAGCGAGATTGGTGTCTTGATGGACGCATTGACCGACGTGTGCATGTGGTCGTGAAAATTTTCACCGACTGGCAGAACGTGCTTTATTTGAACCCCTGCGTTTTCGAGAACGTTACGCGGTCCGACGCCGGACAGTTGCAAGATTTTCGGCGAACCGATTGCACCCGCCGTTACGATCACCTCTGCGAGAGCACGCACGGTCACTTGCCGATTGCCTTGGCGGTAGGTCACGCCGGTCGCCCGACCGCCTTCAATTTCGACACGCTCGACCAGCGCATCGACTTCGAGCTTGAAGTCGGGGCGGTTTCTGATTGATTTGAGATAGGTGGCTGCCGTGGACCCTCGCTCGCCGTTGAAGATGGTGGCCTGATAGAACCCGACACCTTCCTGTCTGTCGCCGTTATAGTCGGTCAGGTATTCGAGTCCCATTTGTTGGCCGGCCCGCACGAATGCCTGCGAAAGCGGATGCCGATAGCGAATCTCGCTGACTTTCAAGTGTCCGTCGTTTCCGTGGTACGGGGCGGTCAGCGATTCGTTGTTCTCTGCCTTGGCGAAGTAGTGCAGCATTTCATCTGCTCCCCAGCCTCTGCAACCGAATTCTGTCTCCCACCGATCGTAGTCGTTCCGGTGTCCGCGGACGTAGAGCATGCCGTTGACCGAGCTGGACCCGCCGAGCACGCGACCCTGCGGAACCGCGATGGATCTTCCCTTGACGTCTTGCGACGGTTCGGCGGCGTAGGGCCACGTGTAGCGGGAAATGGCCTTGCCGAGGCCGCCGGGCATTCGAATGAACAAGTCGGTGTCGTGGCCCCCCGCCTCTATCAGCAAAACGGTTCCCTTTCGGCGCTCGATGAGGTTGGTTGCAATTGTGCAGCCGGCCGAACCGGCGCCAATGATGACGTAATCGAAAGTCTTATCGGACATCGTCTTTGCCCACAATCGTACTAGCGGCATTCGTCGGCTTCATCCCGCTTCGCACACGCTTGCTCGGTGGGCATCTCCTTGCAGATTCTGGATGGTTCTCGAAGGTTTGAGCCGGCGCTTGTGGTTCGATTGTTCGGCGACGCACTGACGGAGTAGCGTCTCGATACAACTCGAGCCATGGGTCGACTGCACTTCGATTCTAGGTTTGCGCGTCGAACCCCGATCGACGCTGCGTGCACACTTTTGGCTTCCGCGTGCACACAGTGCCGGCGTGTAACGGATGCTCTAGGACCCGTCGTCGACGCGAGGAGTGTCGCCGCCGTCTTCACTGGTACAAACCATCATTGACCGACCGGACGGTCGACAAAAAAATGTGCTGTGTTCGTTGGAGGTGGTGAAAGGGCGTTCGCGCAGCACGACACAGCGCACACTGGAAGTTATCCCTGTTTTTGCCGCGAATTAAAAACGTATCGTTGATAATGTCGATAAGGAATGCATCTTGTTCCGTAGTGCACTTCAGAGACTGGTCATTCGCTACGCGTCCCTGCTCCCGGCGAGGTTGTTGTCGGGCTGTTTCGACGAACGGCAACACTCCCGATATGCAAGCGCCTTCCGGCGCAGCTTAACGACTTATGTACATATTCGAGTTGGTCAGGGTAATTCGTAGACCTTATTTACATGGCAATGGCACACGAAATCGTTGTTGGCGAGAGCAGTAGTGGCGACAATCTGCGGGACCTTGTCTCGGACAGTTTCCTGCCGCTGGCGCTTCGCGATACAGGCCCGCTTTTCCGGATGTCAGTGCGCATTGCCGTGGCGGGCGGAATCCGCGTGGCGGAAGTCGACACCTCTTCGATCAGGGTGGACCGTGACCGCGCGCTTGCGGAGCGGGCCGAAAGTGACTGTTACAAAATGCTGTTTCAGATCGCAGGGCAGAGTCGCGTGACGCAAAGAAACAAGACCTCGACTATCAATCCGGGCGAGTGGCTTGTCTACGATGCGACGCAGGCATATTCGATCGAGTGCTCGGATGCGTCGAGATTCGTTGCCGCGCTTACGCCGCCGAGGAGCAGCACGATGTGGCGGTGGTTCGTCGATCGTGCGGATACGCAGGTACGCCAAACCGTCGGCAATGCACACCTCGCGTTGCGGTCCATCCAGTATCTGATGGACGGGCAGGTGCCCGACGACCAGGAAAGCATGTTCGGTTTCGAACAGTCAACGTTGATGTTGCTCGATTCCGTTGTTCGTCGCGAGGCAGGCGACTCTCTCAACCGCGCTGGCGCGCGAAGTGCATCCCTGCGGATGAACGCCGAGATTTTTCTCGCGCAGCACTTTAGCGATCCTGATCTGACGCCGGACAGACTTGCCAGTGCGCTGAACGTATCGAGACGTACGCTCTATGGTGCGTTGGCCGCAACCAGCCAGACGCCCCAGGGATTGATTCAGGAGTATCGGCTGCAAGCGAGCAGGCGAGCGCTCTCGGATCCAGCAGACATAAACCGAAATCTGCTTGAACTGGCGGTAATGTGCGGCTTTTCGGATATGACTCATTTCGGCCGGTTGTTCAAGGCACGATTCGGATGCAGCCCGGGCGTCTATCGGATGACAGCTCGAAATGCGTCGGAATCCAAGTAACGCGGCATCTCTGTAGCATGCAATCTGAAAGTACCTGCTGCGGGGGAAAATTTGCACGCGTTGATGCAACATCTGCACCAAACGACGAAAGATAATAATAAGGAATCCTAGACTTAATTGAGCGACCAAATCATAGGGTCAACGGTTATCTAGGAGACAATCTTGAAGAAAAACCAAGTACGTATCCGGGCGCCTCGCCTTTTCCGCTGGTTCCGCGGTCCAGGCGCGCGGACGCTGGCCGCGCTCGCGATGGCGGCTACCTTCCCGACATTGGCCTCGGCGATCAGTATCGATGCAGGGGACTATACGCCGTTGCCCGCCGGCGCGAATCTCGGTGCGTTGTATCTTCAGCATGCGGAAGATACGCGGATCTATGCCAACGGTTCGCGAGTGGCCGGAGGGGACATCACCCAGGACATCGGCATCGCGCGTTTCATCCACTACACGTCGATCGGCGGATTCACAGTCAATCCTCAGGTGCTGATCCCGTTCGGCCACGTTGGCGGATCGAACCAGATGTCGGCGCTCGGGAACAATACCGGTCTCGCGGACGCGATTTTTGCCGCCACAGTCTGGGTCGTCAACCGTCCCGAGTCGAACACGTTTCTGGGCATCACGCCGTTTATCTATGCGCCGACTGGCAGCTATGACCACAATCGGGGAATCAATCTAGGCGAAAACAGATGGAAATTTGCGCTGCAGGCCGGTTTCATCACGCCCATCGCTCCCAAGGTGATTCTCGATCTCGCCGCAGACGCTACGGCCTTCACACCGAATCACAATTTCGGTGCGACGGGTGCGACGATGACGGAGTCGCCCCTGTTTCAGGCTCAGGGCTGGTTGCGGTACCAGCTCACGAATAGCATCGATCTGCGGGTGGGCGGGTCATATGTGTTTGGTGGCAATCAGACCGTTGCAGGCGTGTCCCAGGCCAACCGACAATCGACTCCCAGCTTTCTCTTGGGCGCGGCATGGTTTCCCACGAAGGCCTGGCAAATCATAGCGCTCTATGGCCGCCAAACCTCAACTGAGAATGGACCGCTCGAGACACAACGCTTCAATGTCCGGGTTGCGCACTTTTTCTGATCGGGCGGTCGCGCGGCGATCGTCAGAACCTTCTGTCAAGGATATGAAACCATGGATGCATACGACTACATCGTTGTTGGTGCGGGTTCTTCTGGTTGTGTGATTGCAGCCCGATTGAGTGAGGATTCGCGAGTTCGCGTGCTGCTCTTGGAGGCGGGGCCGCGGGATGACGATCCCAATATTGCAGCACCGAGCGGTTGGCCGTCGTTGTGGAATACGCCGGTGGACTACGGGTACAGCACAGTCCCGCAAGCGCATACTGCAGGACGATCGCACTATTGGCCACGTGGCCGTACGCTTGGGGGGTCCAGCGCCATCAACGGCATGATCTATGTGCGTGGACACCGGAGCGACTACGACGCCTGGGCGTATCAAGGCTGCCTCGGTTGGGACTATGAATCCGTGTTGCCGTATTTCCGCAAGTCGGAAGATCATGAGGGCGGCGAAGACCGGTATCACGGTGTAGGCGGTCCATTACACGTGTCGCGGAATCGCGATCCCAATCCGATTTGCGAAGCGGCGATCGAAGCTGCGGTACAGGCGGGATTCGCACGCAATGAGGATTGCAACGGGGAGGTAATCGATGGTGCCGGCTATTGCCATCTCACGATCAAGGATGGCGTACGCCAATCGACTGCGCAGGCGTTTCTGTCGCCCGTTCGCGATCGCGCAAACCTAACGGTCAAAACCGGATCGTGCGTCGAAAAGCTGATTCTTCTGGGCGACCGGTGCGTCGGCGTTCGCTATCGCGAAGGGACGTCGGTTATCGACGCGATGGCCGAGAGCGAAGTGATCGTCAGCGGCGGCGCAATCGCCAGCCCGCAACTTCTGCTGTTGTCGGGTATCGGTCCGGCAGACGAACTGGCGCGCGTCGGAATCCGCGCAACGCATCATCTGCCCGGCGTCGGAAAAAACCTTCAGGATCATCTTCTTTGCAGCGTGATCTTTGAGGCGTCCAGGCCGATCCCGGCACCGCGGAACAATCTCCTCGAATCGCAGCTGTTTTGTCGCAGCGACAAGCGTCGCATCGGACCAGACTTGCAGCCGCTGTTCATGCACGTTCCGTACTATGCGCCGGGTTTCGAAGGCCCGGCAAATGCGTGGACGCTGTGTGCGGGTCTGGTTCGTCCGGCGAGTCGTGGAGAAATTCGCCTTGCATCGAACGATCCTGGCGCGCCGCCCGTTCTTGATCCCCGTTATCTTTCGGAGCAGTCGGATCTCGAGCGTCTCGCGAAAGCCGTCCAGATTTGCCGTGACATCGGCAACCGGCCCGCTTTTGACGAATGGCGTGCACGCGAGGTGTTGCCGGGCCCGGACGGCGACGATGACGCGGCGCTGCGCGAATACGTACGTCGGGCATGTATGACTTACCACCATATGGCGGGCACATGCAAGATGGGTATCGGCGCCGATGCGGTTGTCGATCCGGAGTTGCGCGTCCGAGGCCTGACGGGTCTTCGTGTTGCCGACGCATCCATCATGCCGGATGTCGTCTCGGGGAATACAAATGCCCCGACCATCATGATCGGTGAAAAAGCGGCCGATCTGATCAAGAAATCGCAAGGAAAATGAGTTCATTCTGCCCGCACCTGGACGGTGCGGGCATAGTGCATTCGGATAGAGGCGGCTTCGATGGTCGAGACTAAGCGACAGAGCGACCATGGCCCGGGTGAGGGCCCGGTCCAATCGTCGAGGAGTCGACACTGAACTGGCCTGTTGCCGGTTTGGCGAGTGCTTCAGTAGGTGCGACAACACGCGGTTTGTCTGCCTCGTCTGCAAGAACTACAAACTCCATACAACCTATTGAAGCTTGACACGTCACTCTCACCGGAGGGGTTTGCGCAGACTGATCCATCCTGGCCCACTAAATTGAGAGTGATGTGCTCGACGAAATAAGATCAAATGTGGACGAACTCGGTGCGATGTTCGCATTTAATTCACGAAACTACATGGAAATAGACAAAAAGTGGACGAAGACTGGAGGGTGTCGTTTGCCCACTAGGCAACGAAATTGGTCCGACAGTTTGAAATCTATGCTCATATGATTCTTCTGACTCAGAAATGTGTTTCATACTTTCGTGACGTCTCATGTGTACTGAGATGACGACATCCGGTATTTACTGAATTTGTCAATTCGCACGCTTGGCGGCCTTCGATAATTATTTCCACTAATTTTTGGGGGCGTCGTGCTGCTTTGTCGATCCGCTGCAGACGGTCGTGTAAGCCGAATTTCAGTAATTATTTACATAT
This sequence comes from Burkholderia cepacia, assembly GCF_001039005.1. GTDB lineage: Bacteria > Pseudomonadota > Gammaproteobacteria > Burkholderiales > Burkholderiaceae > Burkholderia > Burkholderia theae. Next base: position 174,566 of record NZ_LDWR01000042.1, on the reverse strand, counting down.
GCATGTTGCTTGACTCGATAAATTGAGGCAGGTCCCAACTTGGGTCACTACACATCGCGGCTCGTCATGAAGCCAACCTAACTTGCTTTCGGAAGGGGGTTGGGTTTGCGCTGGCTGGTAATGAATCGGGTTTGGTAAAACACCATGGCATATGAATCATAAATTCGCTTCACAAATCAAAAAATTTGCATACACTTCAGTCGCGATAGGGCCAACGCACTGGGAGATAACTTGTGACGAACCGGAAAGTGGGTGATACACCTCACCACTATCGCAGTGGGGAGGCTGCACGGTTAGCGCGCATGCCAGCTGCAACACTGAGAATTTGGGAGCGACGCTATGGTGTTGTCGCACCACCTAAAACACCGTCTGGACAGCGGATGTACTCAGATGGCGACGTGCAACGCATTCGTCTACTGAAAACGCTTGTCGGCCAAGGGCATTCAATAAGCTCAATCGCAAGTCTGAGGCAAGAGGAGCTTGAAGCGCTATCGCTAGCGAGTTCACATAGCCAAACACTGTCCGACAGCCTGCCGAGCGTGTTCATGATTGGTAAATTGCAAGTTTCCGATTCAGCAGTTGCTCGAGTTGGTATGCAAGTTGTAGGCCGAGCCGAATCGATCGAGCATACAGACCAGCTTCCCGATCTGAAAGTCGATGCACTGATTATTAACACCACTTCATTGCACGAAGATGCTGTCTCAAAAATTGCCGCACGGTCGCAGGCGTGGGGTGCACAAGAGGTGGCGATCGTATATGGATTCGGTACTGCCCGTGCAATCGAGTTGGCACGATTGGCCGGCTTCGAATTATCCCGGTTTGTGGAAAGTCACACAAGCATCGTGCAAATCGTTTCTCGCATAGCGCTAGCTCTCTCGGCAACCCGATATGTAAAGCCTATGGGACGGGGGCTCTGGCTACGTACCCGGCGCCGCTTCGATGAAGCGATGCTCGCATCACTGAGCAGCTTGTCGTCAACCATTAAGTGCGAATGTCCGCGACATCTTTTCGAGTTAATTTCACAACTCAGCGTATTCGAACGATATAGCGACGAATGCGTATCACGTTCCGCAGCCGACGCGTTTCTACATCGTCACCTCGGTGATACCGCAAATCGGGCGGCGGAAATGCTGGAGTCAGCGCTGGCCGAGATCCTCAGAGCAGAAGGAGTGGATGACGATGTACTGCTGCAGAGCGGGGAGTTGCCCGGAAAGCAGCTGCATTCTCGAAAAACGTGACTGGTTTTCAAGAAGGGAGTCGAGATGGGCAGTGTTATCGATACTCTGACGCTTACCTGCGCCGTCGTGAATGAAGATACACCGCTGGCACGGTATATGCATACCCAATTTTTATGAGAGTCAAGAAATGAGTGAAGATCTATCGCCGCCTCCACCGGATTTCGAAATTCTTAAAAAACAGCTCGGTATAAAGAGCGAGAAGATGACCGAACTATTCAGTCTCGATCATGGTCGCCAATGGCGACGATACATTTCAAACGACACAAACGTTCGAGGCGAGATCGGAATGCACATGTTGTTATTCGCGATAGCGCGATTGGAATTGGACGCGCGAACTCTGAAGCAAGCGTTGAACAGCGTGCGTGCTGCCGACGCCGAGATCGACTTCGAAGTGAAGACACCACGCGACCGAAAAAAAGTTCGGTAGCTGTGAAGCGCAAATGACCCTAGCCCACAAAACTGTCCCAGTTGAAAGTGGAAAATCCGCCGTGATCGCTTGCGCCGCTTTCTCGACGAGTTTGCGGACGAAATCTGATTCGATGGGCGTTTTATGGCAATGCGCTGAACCCGCGAGCACGATTGCCCGAAAGGTCGCGCTGCATGCGGCAGGTGCACGCAACGATGCGCGACGGATCGATGCCGCGCTTTCAAAAGCGGGCAGTGGGGCCGTTGGTGCGCCTGCGCAAACGCCGGCAGCCGTCGGCACCGTGCATCGAGCGGCGACCGCGTCGGCGCAATAGGCGCCGTTTCAATCGTCGCCGGATCGATAAAGCGCTTTCAACTGCGACAACTCTTCGATGAATTGCGCCTCGAGCGCCCGCGGCCCGAGGATTTTCACGTGTGCGCCGTACCCCAGCAGCTTCCGCGCGCCGTGCTCGATCGATTCGATCGGCATCAGGCATTCCTTCCATCCCGACGGCACTTCCGCACTGCCCGCATCCTGCGAGACCGGCGCGATCTTGATCCGCGCGTTGGCCAACCAGGTTTCGCCGCGCGGCGACACCGCGATATGGGCGGTCAGCCGATTGAGATCGGTCTCGTACCGGCTCATCGCGTCGCGCCAGTGCGTCGCCAGATCGAATCGCGCAGGGCGCTTGAAACGGCGGCGCGACGCGGTGAGTTCGTGGATATTCGCCAGCCGGAACGTCAGTGCGCCGGGCTTGCCCGCCACCCGGGCAATCAGGTACCAGGCGCCGCCCTTGAGCACCAGGCCGAGCGGCTCGAGTTCGCGGCGGGACACGCCCCGCCAGCTCTGATACTTCACGTCGATACGGTACGAACCCCATACCGCATCGGCAACTTCACGCAGAAACGCCGGGGTTTCCTGCGCCCGGTACCAATCCACGGTATCGATGTGCAACCGGCTGGCGACACGGTCGGCCCGCTCGCGCGAGCCCGGCGGCAGGCTCGCCATCATCTTCAGCCGCGCGGAGGCGGCCATGCCGTCGAGGCCCAGTTCGCTCGCCGGCCCGGGCAAGCCGGCCAGGATCAGCGCGTGCGCTTCGTGCTCGGTGAGCCCGGTGAGATCGGTACTCCAGCCGTCGCGCAGCTGGAATCCGCCGTTGCGGCCGCGATCGCCCCAGATGGGCACGCCGGCCGTGGAGAGCTGGTCGATATCGCGCAGGATCGTGCGCTCCGACACTTCCAGTGCTTCGGCCAGCGCCGGCGCGGTCATCCGGCCGCGCGCCTGCAGCATCATCATGATCGACAACAGGCGGCTGGCTTTCATACGCGACACATTACCTCAAATACCTGACATAAGGTGTCATGTTATCGGACTTATGCTTTGCCGCATGCCCGATCTGCTTCATCGACGCGAAGGTCAAACATGAACGAGAACATCCGAGAACAGCTGCTCGACGTCGTCGAGCTGCGCCAGTACACCCTTCATCCGCACCAGCGCGACGTGCTGATCGATCTCTTCGATCGCGAGCTGGTCGAGACACAGGAGGCGGTGGGTATGACGGTCATGGGGCAGTTTCGCGATCTCGATCGTCCGGATCGGTTCGTCTGGCTGCGCGGCTTTGAAAGCATGGCGACCCGGCTGAGAGGGCTGACGGATTTCTACGGCGGACCGAGCTGGAAAGCGCACGCCGACGCGGCCAATGCGACGATGATCGATTCGGATAACGTATTGTTGTTGAAGCCGGCATGGGAAGAATCGAACCTGCCCGTCGACGTGGCTCGCCGAGCCGGCCGGGACGCCGTGGCGATCCCGCCGGGATTCGTCGATATCACGATCTTCCATCTGAACGAGCCGGTGTCGGCGTCGCTTCTGGCGTTTTGCCGCGAACGCATGTCGAGCGTTCTTGCCGCCGGCGGTGCGACAGCCCAAGGGTGGTACATCACGGAGCCGCGCGAGAACGATTTCCGCCGATTGCCGGTACGGGCGAATGAACAGGTGTTGGCGGGCGTCGCGGTGTTCCCCGACATCGCGCGCTTCGACGAATTCGGCCGTTCGAATCGATGGGCGAACGAGATCGCCCCGCAACTGGCACGCTGGTCGATCCGTGCGACCGAGACGCATCGGCTGGTGCCCACCGCACGCTCGGCCGTTCGCGCGTAAGCGTATTCAAGTCGGGCCGCATTTCATCAACGGGAGAGCGAACCATGAAGATCATTTCCGGGCCGCTGAGCATGTTCGGCGCCAAGGTCGAGATTGCGGCGCACGAGAAGGGCATCGACTTCGAGCTGGTGATGACGCCGTTCAGCCAGCTTCGCGGCTACGACCCCAAACATCCGGATGTGCTGCGCATCAACCCGAAGCGCCAGGTGCCGGTGCTGATGGACGGCGCGCTGGAGATCTTCGATTCCACGCAGATCTTCGAGTATCTCGAGGACCTGAAGCCCGATCCCGCGTTATGGCCGGCGCATCCGGCGGCGCGCGCGATCGCGCGTCAGCTCGAACATTGCAGCGACGAAATCTATTTTCCGCACGTCGTCCGGCTGATGGGGCTTGAAGACACGCCGGACGATCCGGCGGCGCAGGCGGCGCGCGCCGAAGCGTCGCAATACTATCGGCGCATGGAGCGCGTGCTGGCCGATCGGGAATTTCTGGCCGGGACCTATTCCTATGCCGACATTGCGTTTTACATGGCGCAGTTGTTCGGCGCGCGCAAGGGGGCGCCGATGACGGCGGAGACCCCGAACCTGCTCGCGTGGCGTGCGCGGATGACCGCACGTCCGGCCGTCCGGAAGGTCGCCGGAGCGATGGCCGGCTATCTGGAATCGATCGAAAACGCGATGCCCGATTTTCTTCGCGGCCTGAACTCGCCGTCCGGGGAAAAATGACTGCGCCCGTCGCGCCAACGAAGTCCGACTTGCCCCTCTATTCGAGGCCTTGACCTTAAAGTCGAGTTTAATCTTAGAGTGCTTGCTGACAGCAGTGAATCAGCAGGCTTCGGGGGTTGCCTGCCACGGTCAATCATCGACGAGAGGCAACGGACATGGACATTCGTTTTACACAGGTCGAATTCGGGCCGCACACGGTCGACGTGCCCGAAGGCGGGTACTACGACCGGTTCAGGATGAATCCGGACCTGGACGAGGTGGCGCGCGATCCCGCCGCGGGGAACATCGATTTTTTCCGCCGGATTCCGAAGCGTCAAGTGGCTTCGCGGGTCGGCCCGACCTGGGCGCCGAACTTTTACTACCGTTCCAGCAGCATTCAGCTGTTGTTCCTTGCGCCGCTCGACCGCCTGCAGACCCTATTGCCGGTGCCGCTCGAACCGTTGCGTGCGCTCCCCGGGCGCGGGCTGGTCGCGCTGACCTTCTTCTCCTATTCGGTCTGCGATAACGATCCGTATGACGAAGTATCCGTCGCGGTGGTGATCCGTCGGCCCGGCGCGAAAGGGTCGTACGCGCTGGAACTGATCGACTCGATGCGGCGCCGGAGCTTCTTCGCGCATGTGCTGGCGCTGCCGGTTACCACGGAGATCGCGCGGGTTCGCGGCGTACACGGCTATCAGCTTCCCAAGTGGCTCGCCGATATCGACGTGAATATCGGCGCCACCGCAAGCGCCCGCATTGCCGGCCCGGGCGGCCGGCCGGACCTGAGCCTGAGCGTGCCGCTGCCCGCGCTGACCCACGTCGCGTCCCAATCGCAGATGGGCACGACGACGATGATCAATCGCATCGACGGCGAATGGCACCAGACCTCGGTGCAGACCAATACGCTATCGTTCACGCAGCGCCTGCTGCCGCGCAACGTCGAGCTGGTGCGGCACGGCGGCCCGCTGAGCCAGTTGCTCGACGGGCTCGGCGCGTCCACCATCATGCGTCTCGACGTGGTAAAAGACGCGCAGTTGGTCCTGAACCTGCCGACGCCTTTAAAGGCCTTCGATGAACCCGGAACACAACACTAACGGCACGGAAGCACGCGACACGCCCGCGCCGAAGGAACCGTCCATGACCGAGCCGACCCACGATCTCGTCGTATTTGGTGCCACCAGTTTTGTCGGGCAGATCCTGACCCGCTACCTGTCCGACTATCTGTCGGGCTCGGGCTCGGGCGAGACGCTGCGCTGGGCCATCGCCGGCCGCTCCGAAGCGAAGCTCAAGCAGGTCAGGGATGCGCTGGGCGCGGCGGGGCAGGCGTTGCCGATCATCGTTGCCGACGCGGCCGACGAAGCGCAACTGCGGGCGCTCTGTGCGCAAACACGGGCGGTCGTGTCCACCGTCGGACCCTACGCGCTTTACGGGGAGCCGCTGGTCAAGGTCTGTGCGGAAACCGGCACCGACTACTGCGACCTCACCGGCGAGACGCAGTGGATCAAGCGGATGATCGAAAAATACGAGCCGGCGGCCCGGCAATCGGGCGCGCGCATCGTTCATTGCTGCGGCTTCGATTCGGTGCCGTCGGACATGGGCGTGTTCTTCCTGCAGCAACAGGCGCGGCGGCAGTGGGGCGCGCCGGCCGGGCAGGTAAAGATGCGCGTCCGAACGCTGAAGGGCGGCGCGTCGGGCGGAACAGTGGCGAGCGTGATCAACGTCGTGCGGGAAGCCGCGGCCGATCCCGCGTTGCGCAGGGAACTGCTCGATCCTTATTCGCTGTGCCCACAAGGTCATGGCTTCACGGCGCGGCAGCACGCGGTTCGATCGGCCGAATTCGATCGCGACTGCGACGCGTGGATCGCGCCGTTCGTGATGGCGGCCATCAACGAGCGCGTCGTGCACCGCTCCAATGCGCTGGCCGGCAACGCGTACGGCAGCCGGTTCACCTACGACGAAGCCGTCATGACGGGCACGGGCCTCAAAGGCCGCCTGACCGCGCTGGCAATGGTGGCGGGTCTCGGCGCATTCATGGTGGGCGTGATCGTCAAGCCGGTGCGCATGCTGATGGAGCGCTTCCTGCTGCCGAAACCCGGCGAAGGGCCGAGCGCCGAGGCCCAACTGGCCGGCCGCTACGATCTGCGTTTCTTCGGGCGTGCCGACGACGGGCGGACCCTGCGCGTGAAAGTCACCGGCGATCGCGATCCGGGTTACGGCTCCACCGGCAAGATGCTGGGCCAGGCCGCGATCAGTCTCGCGCTGGATTGCGGCCGCGGCCGCGAAGGCGACAAGACCGGGCGCGGCGGCGGCTTCTGGACGCCCGCGACGATGTTCGACGAGCGCTTCATCGAGCGTCTGGTGCGCCATGCGGGATTGCGTTTCGACGTGATGTGAGCGCGTATTCCGTCCGCTATTCGAAAGGAAGCCGATAAAGATCGGATTGCGAATCAATGTGAGGAGACCATTGACTGTCACGGTGGGTCGAATGGCCGGACCTGTTCCGGCCGGGGAGTCGCGGCAACATGAAGATCGGGGAACTGGCGGAACGCACCGGCCTTACCCCTTCGCGCATCCGCTTCTACGAACGCATCGGTCTCTTGACGTTCGTCGAGCGCGAAGCGAACGGCTATCGCAGTTATCCGCAGGAAGCGGTGACGGTGCTCGATCTGATCACCGCGGCGCAGAAGGCGGATTTCAGTCTTGACGAGATTCGCACGCTGATTCCGTCGGATCTCACGCAATGGCAATGCGGTTCGTTGCTGGAAGCGCTGTGCCGCAAGGTGGAAGGCATCGAGGCGCTGGAGGCGCGGCTGGCGCGAAGCAAGGCGCACATCGTGTCGCTGATCGCCGAAATCCGGGCGAAGCCGGAGTCGGTTGATTGTGCAACCAATGCGAAAAGGCTGTTGTCGAGAATCCCGTCCGGGAATGCCATGAACGCCGGCGATGCGGACACCGCCGATGCCCATCACGAGCCGGTGCCGCGCCGGACGATCCGCCCTTAGGTCAGCGGCGGCGCGAGCCCGTCCGCCGCGTCACAGGAGCGCGACGACCTGTTCGGCCGTCGCCTTCGCCGATTGCGGATTCTGGCCGGTCACCAGGCGGCCGTCGACGACGACGTTCGACGTGAACGGCAGCAGCGCCTTCTCGTAGCGCGCGCCACGCTGTTGCATCTGCTGCTCGACGTTGTAGGGCACTTTCTTCGCGACGCCGGCCAGGATTTCCTCCATCCACGAGTAGCCGGTGATCCGGCGCCCGGCAACCAGCAGCGAGCCGTCCGAAAGCTTCGTGTTCAGCAGGCCGCAGTAGCCGTGGCAGACCGACGACACGACGCCGCCGCGCTCGTAGATCTCGCGCGTGAGGCGCTGCAGCCCTGCATCGTCCGGGTAGTCCCACATGACCGCATGGCCGCCGGTGAAGTAGATCGCATCGAAATCGGCCGGGTCGATCTCGTCGGGGCGCGCGGTGGTCGCGAGCAGCGCCTCGTTGGCCTGGTCGGCGCGCCACGCTTTCGCGGCGGCGTCGGCGTGCGGCCATTTCAGCGAGCGCGGTTCCAGCGGCGACACGCCGCCCTTGGGGCTCACGAGCCGCTGCTCATAGCCTTGCGCCGCGAAGATGTGGTGGGCATGCGTCAGCTCGGACAGCCACAGGCCGGTCGGTTGCGCCGGATTGGCGTAGTGCGCGACGTTGCTGACGACATGAAGGATGCGCGTGGTCATGATGCGATTTCCTCTTGAGCGGCCACGGGCGGACGTCGTCGACGCACCGCCGGATGGTCGGATGGCAGAACCCAACCCCATGGCCTCGATACGCTGCCGAGGCAAACCTTAACCTTCAAGCGAAGTTCAAGGTCAAGACCTTTTCGCCTTGGTCGTCCGCGCGCGTTTTTCGGGCAGCACGAGTCCGTCCAGCAAGGTCGTCAGCGCATCCTCGATCGCATGATCGCCGACCTTCTCGCGCACCAGCCGCCCGTCGATCGCGAGCATCGTCAGGCCATGGAGATGTGCCCAGCAGGCGGTCGCCTGGCCAAGCGCGGAGCGCGGGCGGATCGTGCCGGCGCGCTGGCCGTGCTCCAGGATGTCGACGACCAGCAGGAAGGGCGCCTGCACGCGCGGATCGAGATGGATATCCGAAGGCTCGCCGGCATCCGCGGCAAACATCAGTCGATAAAGATCCGGGTGGCGCTGCCCGAACGCGAGATGGGCGTAAGCGAGCGCAAGCAGCACGTCCGGTGCGCCCGCGGCGGGGTCGACGGACGCGGCGAGATCGTCGCGCAAGCGATCGAAGCCGATCAGCGCCAGCTCGTGAAGCAACGCGGCCTTGTCCGGGAAATGCCGGTACGGCGCGGAGTGGCTGACGTTCGCGCGCCGCGCGATTTCACGCAGCGTGAACTGCCAGCCTTGTTGCTCCTGCAACGTGTCGAGTGCCGTGTCGATGATCGCGCGGCGCAGATCCCCGTGGTGATAAGCCTTTTGCCCGGCGTCCGCATCCGCGTCTGACGGCATCGTGTTGCTCCTATGTTGACATGGAACACATTGTGGTCCTATGATCCGTGACACGCAAGTTGACAGTGTCTACATCGACGCAACCTCGTGAGGTGCACCATGGCCGTTTCCGCAGAATCCAGCTCGAGCATCGACCCGGCGGCGTTGCTGGCCCGCCAGCGCAGTGCGTTCGTGACCGAGGGGCCGCCGAGCATGCAGCAGCGCAAGGCGCGGCTCGCCCGGCTGCGCGCCGTGGTGCTGGCCCATCGCCGCGACGTGGAGGAGGCGGTCAACGCCGATTTCGGGCATCGCTCGCGCCACGAGACCGCGATCATGGAACTCGTGGGCGTGATCCAGGCGATCGATTACCTGACCCGCAACCTGCGTCGCTTCATGAAGCCGCAGCGCCGGCACGTCGGCATCTTCTATCGTGCCGGGCAGGCTCACGTCGAATATCAGCCGGTGGGTGTCGTGGGCGTGATGGCGCCGTGGAATTACCCGTTCGCGCTGACGTTCATCCCGCTGGCGACCGCGCTGGCCGCCGGCAACCGCGCGATGCTCAAGCCGTCGGAGCTGACGCCGCGTACCAGCGAGGTGATGCGACGCATGCTCGCGGACACTTTCCCGAGCGAGGAGGTCGCGGTCGTGCTCGGCGGCCCGGAAGTCGGCGCCGCGTTCAGCGGCCTGCCGTTCGATCATCTGCTGTTTACCGGCAGCACGCAGGTGGGCCGCAAGGTCATGAAGGCGGCGAGCGAGAACCTCGTGCCGGTGACGCTCGAACTGGGCGGCAAGAGCCCCGCGATCGTCGCGAGGGGGCATGTCGATGGCCGGATGATGTCCAGCATCGTGTTCGGCAAGCTGTCGAACGGCGGACAGACCTGCGTGGCGCCCGACTATGCGCTCGTGCATGAAGACGATCTGGATGCGTTCGTCACGCAATACGATGCGGCGGTCGCGCGCTTCTATCCGGACGGGCCGACCAGCCCGGACTACACGTCGATCGTCAGCGACCGGCATTACGATCGCCTGAAGGGTCTCGTCGACGAAGCGCGCAACCAGGGCGCGCGCGTGATCGAGGCGGGCGTGAATCCGCAGCATGCGGCCACCCGCAAGCGGACGCTTGCGCCCACGTTGATCGTCGGGGCGGGCGACGACACGGCCATCATGCAGGAAGAGATCTTCGGGCCGATCCTGCCGGTGCGCACGTATCGCACGATCGACGAGGTCGTCGACTACGTGAATGCACGTCCGCGGCCACTTGCGCTTTATTACTTCGGCGCACGGGACGGCGACTGCGATACGTTGCTGAAGCGAACCACGTCGGGCAATGTCGGCATCAACAACACGATCCTGCATGTCGCGCAGGAAGATTTGCCGTTCGGCGGTGTGGGTCCCAGCGGGATGGGCGCGTATCACGGCATCGAAGGATTCCGTGCGATGAGCCATGCCAAGGGCGTGTTCGTGCAGGGGCGCTGGAGTTTGCCGAGCTTGCTGCGTGCGCCGTTCGGCAAGCTCGCGGATTTCGCGCTGGCGGCGCTGCTTGGGCGGAATCGAGATTCGGTTGAAGGGCGCGTTGGATTGAGTGCAAAGCGCTGAGTTGGGTGGGGTACCGCGCCGGGGCATCGCGGCCACAGGCGAATGCCCCGTTTGTATTTCCGCGCGGGCCGCTCGTTACGGCCTGCTGCGTTTGCCGGCTCCGGTGCGAACAGCGGTTTCGTCGAAGATCGTCGCGGCGAATTCCGCGGCTGCCGGCATCCGGGCGTCATGCATCAGCACGAATTCCGTTTCCGGCAGGTCCGGCAACCCTTCGGGCCCACCCAATTCACGGAGCGTGTCGTCGATCGCACTGCGCGGCACCGGGGCGAGTGCGATGCCGGCTCGCGCGAACGTGAGGATGCCGGTGACGCTCGGGCTTTCGCAGGCGATCCGGTAGCGCATGCCGGCCAGCGCGAGCGCCTTGATGGCGGCCGCCCGGTACGGACACGGATCGGGAAAGCATGCGAGCGGGACATCGCCTTCGGGAAGCGGCTCGTGGCGTGCAAAGGCCCAGACGAGCGGTTCCTGCCACAACGTCGCGCCCTGGCCCGAGTGCGAGCAGCGGCTGCCGATCACGAGATCGAATTCGCCGTTTGCGTGCCGTTGAAACAGGCTGTCGCCGATATCGACCGTCAGATCCAGCCGCAAGCCGCGCCGCGCGGCGCCATAGCGCCGCATCACGTCGGGAAGCCAGCCTCCCGCGAAGTCTTCCGATGCGCCGATACGCAGCTTGATCTCGACTGCGTCGCCGGTTCCCAGCTTCGCCTTCACTTCCTCGCTCAGATTGAGCATCGCGCGCGCGTAGCCGAGCAGCGTGTGGCCGTGCTCGGTGAGCGTGACGCTGCGCGTATTGCGCACGAGCAGCGCCCGGCCGAGCTGCTCCTCGAGGCGAACGATCTGGGCGCTGACCGCGGATTGGCTGAGATTCAGCCGGTGACCGGCGCCGGTAAAGCTGCGTACGTCGGCAACCGCTACGAACGTATGAAGCAGCGCCGTGTCAAGGGGAGGATTCATTGATCACCAATCCGGGTTAATTCAATCAATTAATATCGTTTCAAAATTATAGGCCGACTCGATACGCTGCGAATCGCAGTGGGCGATCGCGCATGTCGCGCGTCGCCGCCACTCTTGGCAAGGACCGGCTCCATGACGCGCGTGCTGTATATCGAAGGCTCACCCAACAAGGACTATTCGGCGTCGATCGACGTGTGCAATGCCTTTCTCGATGCGTACCGGCACGCCCATCCGGGTCACGAGATACAGAAGCTCGACATCTGGGATCTGGCGATGCCCGAATTCGACGAAGCGGCGCTGGCCGCGAAATACGCCGGGCTGAGCGGAACGGCGTTGACGCCGGCGCAGGCGGCGGCTTGGCAGCGGATCGAACAGCTCGCGGCGCCCTTTCACGCAGCGGACAAGTTCCTGTTCGGCGTGCCGCTGTGGAATTTCAGCATTCCGTACAAACTCAAGCACCTGATCGATGTGATCTCGCAGAAGGATGTGCTGTTCACGTTCGACGGTTCGGGGTTCGCCGGCAAGCTGGCCGGGAAAAAGGCGGCGGTCGTCTATGCGCGCGGGCTTAGTTATCAGGCGCCGGGTTCGTTTACGCCGGCCGGCGAGTTCGATCTGCAGCGCCCGTACATGGAAACTTGGCTGAAGTTCGTGGGCGTGAAAGACGTCACCGGCATTGTCGTCGAGCGGACGTTGTTCGGTCCCGACGGACAGGTCGATCGCAGTCGGGCGATCGACGAAGCCCGCGCGATCGCGCACACATTCTGACGTTGCCGCGCTTCGCATTGCATGTGGCGCGGCAGCGGATCGCGCCCGATGATCGTTTCGAAGCGCGGTCCGGATACGTGCGTCAGCGCCCGCCGCGCGCGATGGCGAGCGCGATGCCGAAGCCCACGAGCAAGCCGCCGAAGGTGCGGTCGATCCAGTGGCGCAGCGACAGCAGGCGATCACGAACGGCCGTGGCGGAGAAGCACAGGGCCACCAGGCTGAACCAGCCGGCATGCGCGAGCGCGATGAAGGCGCCGTAGCCGAGCTGCACGATCAACGGTGTGTCGGGCCGCACGGCCTGCATGAACAGGCTGACGATGAACACGGTGGTTTTGGGATTCAGCGCGTTGGTGAAGAAGCCGGTGCGCAGCGCGGCCAGATCCGATAGCGGCGCCGCATGCACGTCGGCTTGCCCGTCACCGGGCTTGGTCATGAGCATCTTCGCGCCCAGGTAGATCAGGTAGATCGCGCCGATCAGCTTGACGGCATTGAAGAGCCACAGGGATTGGCGGATCAGCAGGCCCACACCCAGCAGCGTGTAGCTCACATGGACCGTCACGCCCAGCCCGATACCGAGCGCGGTGAGCACGCCCGATCGGCGCGACAGCATCAGGCTGTTGCGCGTGACCATCGCGAAGTCCGGGCCCGGGCTGATGACAGCCAGCAGTGTAATGGTGACTACAACTATCAGTTCCGTCATCGCGTTGTCCTTTCGATTGATGTCGTCATGGCACAATCTTATGGACCATATTCCATCTGGAAAAGCGATGATTTCTGACCAGAATGGTGAGATTGACTCACAGTCGATCCGCACAACCCTGCCGTCGCTGATGGCGTTGCGTTGTTTCGAGGCGGCGGCGCGTCACGAGAATTTCAGCCGTGCCGCCGACGAACTGTGCCTGACCCATGGCGCGGTCAGCCGTGCGGTGCGTCTGCTCGAAGACGACCTGGGCGTGGCGCTGTTCCAGCGGCGCAGCCGTCGTGTGTTCCTGACCGATGCGGGCCGCAAGCTGGCCCAGGCTGTCCATGACGGCTTGGGCCTGATGCGTCACGCCGCGCACGCATTGCGCACCGAGGCCGCCCGGGCGCGGCGTTGGGTCCTGTCGTGCGAACCGACGCTTCTGATGCGTTGGCTGATTCCGCGCTGGCCGGACTTCCAGGCCCGATATGCGGGAGTCGACATCCATCTCGCCGCGGCGGGCGGTCCGTTCTCGTTCGACAGCGGCATCGACATGGCCATCCGCCGCAACGATTTTGCGTGGCCGGCCGGTTACCACGCCGAACCTCTGTTCGCCGAGCGGGTGGGGCCGGTTTGCCGGCCGGACAAAGTCGATGCGTGGTTTTCCGCTCGTCGCGGCGTTCGCTCGTTGAAGCCGGACGCGCCGCAATTGCATACGCGGACACGGTCGGACGCGTGGAAGGAATGGGCGGTGGCGGCGCACCAGCCGAAGGGGAGCGGCCGGCGGCAGACGTTCGACCATTTCTACTTCAGTCTGCAGGCGGCCGTCGCGGGGCTCGGTGTCGCCATCGGCCCGTGGCATCTCGTGCGCGACGATCTCGAAAGCGGTGTGCTGGTCGCGCCGATGGGTTTCGTGGAGGACGGCTCGCACTACTGCTTGCTGACGCCGGCGCCCGTCGCGGCGGGAAGTGCGCAGTCGGATCTGCTTGCATGGTTGAAGACGATGGTTTGATGAATGTGGAAGGGATGGTTCGAAGATCCGGCAAAGGGCGGAGCAAGTGTTTCGCGACGGCCGATTTCGACTGGCTCTGTCGGGCCGTCTGCCCCGGCCCGGACGACAACGTTCGTCGACATTGCGAAGCCGAGCGCGAGAGCGGTAGAATTCGTGTCGCCGAAAATAGAGTGGCAGGTTGGTATCTCCTGCGCCCCGCGAGGGGTTCTAACCATGCCGCGGCGTCAACCTTGCTTTCACGAGTCAAGGGGGGCGCACTGTGGTCATGACGCTGCGCGCCTCCCATCCATGGGGAATTGCACCGATGCGCACACACGTAAAAGATCCGTCGACCGGCAACGGGGCGGTGTTCAGCGACACGAACTTCAGCCGCGACGAACTGGCTCGCGTTCTTCAGCAATCCGGCGACGGGCCGACCTTCGAGCGCTGCGACTTCGACGGCCAGGACCTTTCCGACCTTGACTTCCGAGCGGCACGATTCGCGCAGTGCAACTTCGAGCGCACCCGCTTTGAGCACAGCGATCTGACGGGCAGCCGCTGGCTGAGTTGCAAGGGCGCCACGGCAAATTTCCGGTATGCCAATGCGAGTGATGCCCGATTCTGCCGGAGCGATTTGAACAATACCGACTGGACCGGCGCCAAGCTTGCATCGACCGTCTTTACGGAGGTCAGGCTGACGGGAGCCCGTTTCACGGACATCCGTGCGCTGGGGCTCAGCTTCCACGATTCGCTGCTCGTGGGCGCCAATCTCAGCGGGTTGTCGTTCCGGAAGCAGACCCTCGAAGCATTGAATTTCTCCGAGGCCGACCTGTCCGATTGTGATTTTCGCGATGCCGTATTCGAGGGCGGCAGCCTCGGCAATGCGCGCCTGCACAACACACGGTTCGACGGCGCGGACCTGCGCTCTACAGACTTGACCGGCCTGCGTTTATCCGATGTATTGCTTCATTTCAAAGGGGCGATCCTCTCCGTCGATCAAGCGGTCATGCTGATCGGCAATTGCGGTGTGCGCGTGATGTGAATCTCGTCGGGCACGCGGTCGACGCGGCGCTCGGCCGCGGCGGGCGGATGGCCGTCTCCGCCCGAATTCCTGAACACAGCGCGATTCGACGCGAAGCGACGCAGGCATGTTCACGTCCATGAGCTCGGCCAGCATGAAAAGAGCGATCAAGAACAACAAGTGGCCCGCGTGCAATGCTTGCAGCCGTCTGCAGATTCATTTCGGCACGCATTGTTCAATGCAGATCATTCCGGCAGGATCAGCACTCGAATGACTACTCCCGACCAAGAGGCATGGAATGCATGGCAACCGGACGTACTCACGCAACGGTTGAGCGAAATTCATTTGCCATGGTGCGTCGTCGGTGGCTGGGCGCTCGATCTTTGGCATGGCGCGCAAACACGCGAACACGACGATCTGGAATTCACCATTTTACGAGAAGACTTCGACAGATTCCGGCGGGCGTTCGGTGATCTGGAGTTCTATACAGCCCATGCGGGCGTTGTCGAGAAACTGCCGGCAAATCAGCGCGCGCCATCCGGCATCATGCAATTCTGGGGATACGATCGCGCTGCCGAACGTTGGCGGATCGATATGATGATCGAGCCGGGTACACCCGAATGGTGGGTCTACAAACGAGATCCATCGTTCAAGCGGCCGCGTGCCGAAATGGTGATGAGAACCGCTGACGGCATCCCGTTTCTGAATCCATCCGCGGTACTGCTGTTCAAGGCCCGCGATCGGCGTCCCAAAGATCAGCGGGATTTCGACAGTGCATTACCGAAACTGCCGGTTATCGAACGCACGTGGCTGAAAGACTGTCTGGATGTTCTCCACCCCGGCAATGAATGGGCGCGGATGCTTTGACGGCCGATCGCGTTTCCTTCAATGGCAGCCGTTAGACTAAAGTGAATATTTCCCGGGCATCTTTAAACCGCCACCCTTTACACGAAGGTCAGCGATGAGGTCGAGCCATGCAGCTTCAAATCGGTAATCTGTTCAATGTGGAAGGGCAGCGCGGCGGCGACGAGCGGATCGATATCCTCGTCACGGGGCAGCGTCTGAATGTCGAACGGATCGTGTCGATGGGACACGCGAGCCCTGACGGGTTCTGGTATGACGACTCGCGCGCGGAATGGGTCGTGCTGCTGTCGGGCGCGGCCGTGCTCGAGTTCGAAGAGGGTTCGATACGGCATGACATGCGCCCGGGCGACTACGTGCTGATCGAGCCGCATAACCGCCATCGCGTCGCGTGGACGCACGAAGACGAGCAAACCGTGTGGCTTGCCGTTTATTACGAACGCTGAATCACGATTGGCCGGGATGCGACTCGACGCGTAACGGTCGGCCATGTGCCGGATTCGGCAAAACGACATCGACCCGGCGCGGTCTTTGAATACCGCCGGTATCGATGCCCAAATCGCCGGACAACGCGCTGAATTGCGCGCCGGTACGCGTCGAGAATCTTATTCCTGAATCAGGAATCGATTGCGATTCTTCGCATCTTTGATCCATGCGGGCGCGCGACCGCGGCCCGACCAGGTTGCCCCGGACTTCGGATCGCGATACTTCGCCTGCACGGGTGCCGCCGCTTGCTTGGCCGACCGGCCTCGACGTACACCGAAAATGTCCTTTTCGGTAATGCCGAATTCCGCGACCTTGGCGCGGATGTCGTCGACGATCGACTGGAATTCCGCGGCGCGCGCGGCTTCGGCTTTCTCGGCCAAAGCTTCCATTTGGGCTTTCAGTTCCTTGTAAGTCGCCATATATCGCTCGTTGGGGTTGTGTACACACATGATAGCGGTTTAAAGCGGAAATGATGAGGAAATTCTCTTCCACAACGCAATTCGCCATCGATATGGCGTGCAAGACTGTTTCGAACACCTGAAAAGTGCATCGCTTTGGCGAATGCACACATGATTCCCTGCGCACGCGACGCAATCCGATCGCGTCTCTTTGGCCGTTCGCGGCCGGCTTTCTCTTTCGGGACAAGCTCGGAAGACTCAATTATTCTTTTACTTTTTTCGGACATATCGGGGAATTCACTGATGAACAGGGACGATAAGCTGACACAGGTCGCCGCCGAATTCGGATTCGATCCGGACCAGGAAATCAGGATCGGCGGAAAGTACACGCCTGTTCTGGTCGACGGGAGCACGGCCTACATTGCCGGGCAGATTCCACGCGTGGGGGAAGTCGTGCGGTTCGTCGGCGTCGTGGGTGAATCCGTTTCGCTGGACGACGGTCGCCGTGCTGCCGGCATATCGGCGCTGCGTGCGCTGTCGCTGGTTCGAAAGCACTGTGGCACGCTCGATGCGATAGCGTCTGTTCCCCGCATGACCGTTTACGTGCGGAGCGCGCCCGACTTCACGATGCAAAGCGAAGTTGCCGACGGCGCATCCGATGTGCTGTATGCGGTGCTCGGCGATGCAGGCGTTCATACGCGTTCGTCCGTCGGCGTGCTGCAATTGCCCAAGGGCGCGTCGGTGGAAGCGGATTTCATTTTCGGATTGCAGCGTGGCAATGCCGGCAGCTGATTTTCCGCGAGCCGGATCGCGTGCGCGGGCCGCTTCGCAAAACAGTCGGACAACCGGCGCATGATGCGCATTTCTGCAATGGCAGGAGGCTTGCAATGCCGAAAGCAAAAAAGAAACTGCTGCCGAAGGACTTTGAAACATTGCTCGACGAGGGCGATGTCGCGAAGCTGCAGGCAGTGTTCGACACCTGCGACGTGAATGCGCGAGGCGGGCCGAGCAAGCGAGCCGCGCTGTCGTTCGACCGTTGCCCCGATGATCTCGCGCGCTGGCTCGTTGCGCAGGGCGCGGATATCGGCGCGGCCGACGCGTACGGCAACACGGCGCTGCACGCGCGCGCCCGCAGCCGCCGCAGCCGCTTCGACGTGCTGCTCGAACTCGGCGCGGATGTTCACGATGACGGCGCGTCGATCGGCACCGCGCTGCACGCCGCGGCCGACTCGCGCAATGCGTTGTCCGCCCGCGTGCTGCTCGAGCACGGCGCGCGCGTCGACGCGTTGAACCGCGACGGGCAGACGCCGCTCGAGCGTGCGCTGCGCACCTGCGGCAATGCGGATCTGGAACACATGGTGGCGCTCGCCGACGTGCTGCTCGACGCCGGGGCGGCGAAGACGCCGCGCATGCGAAGCAGCGTCACGGAGATCGGCGAGCGTTTCGAATTCATGCGCGAGCGCTTCAACCCGGAATCCGTCGACGCGGCCAGCGCCGCGCTGGAGCGGCTCTATGCGCTGTTCGATGTACCGCCGGTGCCGCGCCGTCAACTGCACGACGGCCGGGCGCCGATCGTCGTCGGGGCCGGCTCGTGGCAGGAGCAGCATCAGGCACTGTGGAAGCAACTGGTGCCGGGAACCGGGCATGCAGCGACGGTGCAGGGCGAAATCATCCGGATCTCGCGCCGCATCGCGCATGAACTCGACCACAACGGAGGCTGCAACTGGGACGCGGACTTCCGCACGATGGCCGATGCGGTCGCGGCATTCGTGCGCACCGGCACGTCGCTGCCGGCGGGCGATTTGTCAGACTTGGAAGCGGTCGTGCAGGACGTGAAGCGCCAGTCGGGCGACCCGGCCCAACTGTGTCGCTTGGCCGTCGCGTGGGTGCGCCTGAACCCTCATCCGCTCGAACTCGCGCCGCCATCCTACCGGCGATAGCAACGCGCCGTCACGCACGGCGCGCTACGTGATCGTGCACAACGCCCGTGCGTGCGGAACATCCGTGTTGCCGATTTGCCCGACGGCCGTGCACCGGCGGCAGGTCGTTCAAGTCATTGACCCAGCTCCCCCGTAATTTCCGGAAACCGCCGCTGCGCCAATATCGGCCGGCATCCCCACTTTTGGAGATGCGATCGCCGTGCGGTACGTCTACGATGGACAACAGGGCATCGGGGACCGGATGTCACGAGAACAAGCGGACAGGCTTGCCATTCCGCGTCGAATTCTGCAAACGCCCCGCGCAGTTTACTGACACAGCGTTTGCGTACGATGACGCGCAG
Source organism: Burkholderia cepacia (assembly GCF_001039005.1). Lineage (GTDB taxonomy): Bacteria > Pseudomonadota > Gammaproteobacteria > Burkholderiales > Burkholderiaceae > Burkholderia > Burkholderia theae. The sequence goes on along the minus strand of NZ_LDWR01000042.1, from coordinate 155,545 downwards.
CGTGTGTGGTGGGTCGTTTGCATCGCGGCACGATGGCGCGTTGATGACGGAAGGCCTGACGTCGCATTTCGGGGAATTTCAATCAATATGCTGGCACGAGACTATGTGGAACGAGAGCTCTCTCACATCCAGAGAATGGTGGCTCTCCTGGCAAGCGAGACGCTCGCCGACGACGTGTCGATGTCGGGCGCGGGGCGCGTGAGGCACCCGAGTTACTGGCGAGGACGAATCGAGGAACTGCTGTCGGCGCCCGATGTGCCGCAACACGTCAGAAAGCTCAGCGAAGCCGTGCTCGCGAAGATCGACGAGATGGAATCGCGGTTTGCGGCGATGAAGTAAGTGCATCGTCGGACATTGCGCTGAAACGCGCGCCGTCCATCGCGTCGTCGACCGTCTTGCCCGTTGCTCACTCGAGCGCCATCACGGCAAGCAGGGCCGCACGAAACGCGACCATCTCCGCGGCGGTACCGACGGACACGCGCAGGTATTCCGGCGGGCCCGACTCGCGAATCAGGACCCCGTGGCGCAGGAGTCCGCTCCATATCCGGTGGCGATCCGCAAACTTGCCGAACATCACGAAATTGGCATCGGAATCGGCTACCGCGAGCCCCTGGTCACGCAGCCAGCCGACGATCGAATCGCGCTCGGCCTTGATCGCCTCCACTTGCGACAGCATTTCATCACGGGCAACCAGCGCCGCCCAGGCGGCTGCCTGGGTAAAAGCGGACAGGTGGTACGGCAGGCGAACCAGCTTCAGCGCTTCGACGATCGCAGGCGCGCACGCGCAATAGCCGACGCGGCCACCGGCGAATTTGAACGCCTTGCTCAACGTGCGGGTGACGACGAGCCGCGGATGGTTCGGCAGCAGCGTCGCCGCGCTGCGGACCCCGTGGCGCCGGAACTCCGCATACGCTTCGTCGACGACGACCACGCCCGGCGCGACGTCGAGTATCGCCCGGATCGTGTCGACCGGAAGCGCGGTCCCGGTCGGGTTGTTCGGCGACGTCAGCAGGATCACGTTCGGCTGGTGCGCGCGGATGCTGTCGATCGCCTGATTCAGGTCCAGCGCGAAATCGTCGGTGCGCGGCAGCGTATGCAGGCGCGTGAAGGTCGTCCGGCAGTATTCGTCATACATGGGATATGCGGGCGTAAAGGCCAGCGCCGATCGCCCCGGGCCGCCGAATGCCTGGAGAATCTGCTGGATCACTTCATTCGAGCCGTTGGCCGCCCAGACGCGCGACGCGTCGAGCGTCACGCCGGTGTCGTGCGTCAGATAAGCAGCCAGATGCGCACGCAGCTCGGCAAAGTCGCGGTCGGGATAACGGTTCGCCGCGCGCGCCGCGTCGGCCACCGCGGCCGCGATGCGCTCGACGAGCGCCGGCGACGGCGGATACGGATTCTCGTTGACGTTCAGGCATACCGGCACATCGAGCTGCGGCGCCCCGTACGCGTGCTGCAACTTGAGGTCCTCCCGGAGCGGCAAATCCGACAAGGCGACTTCTTTCCAGGGTTGTTGCATTGAAAACACTCCGTACGTTATCGATCGATCCGCGCAGCGGGTTTTTAAGGCGGCAAAAAACAAAAAAGGCGCCGGAGGCGCCTTGGTCGTTGTCTTGATCGGGAAAGACCCGATTCAATCTCTAGATGCGAAACGAACCACGGCGCAACAGCGGGCGTCCGTGGTGATGGTGCAGCGAGGGGGTGGCGTTTCGAATCGTCATGCGCTGCATCATGGCATACCCTGATCCGGATGAAAAGCCGCCCACGCGATACGCGCCGACCGAATGTGGCCATTACGTCTGACGAGAAACGGTAACAAACGTGGTATTTCGATCAAACACAGACAGGTAATTTGAACGATGCCGCCGATTGAGTAAGATTCGCCAAAGACGTTCGACAAAAACGCACGGCGCGGGGTGGCCAGATGCAAATGAACGGTTTGATTCCATCGACGTGGGTCGATGACCTCTACGCCGCGGCACTGGGCGATCAACGGTGGGACGCGGTGTTGGACGGGCTGCGATCGTCGGTCGGCGTGCGCATGGTCACGCTGCTGTCGTTCGACGAAGCGGCGAGGGTGCCGGCGATCGAACAGGCGGCGGGTGACGACCCGTCCTGGGTTGCCGCGTGTTTCCGCACCTACAACACCGAGTTCTACCGGTACGACCCGGTCGTGCCGATCGCCGGCAACTGGCCGGCCGGCCGCTGGTTCGAGGACGTCAAGCACTTGTCTTGGCAAGAGCGTGCGCACAGCGTGTTCTATCAGGAATTCCTGCATCCTTACGGGCTCGGCAGCATCTCGGGCCTGTATATCCATCGCGGCCAGGGCACCGGCGCATTCCTCAGCGTACAGAGCGGCCCCGAATCGCAAGGCCTTTCCGACGATCAGCGCCGCACCATCGAAATCATGGGGGCGCATATCAGCCGCGCGCTGCGGATCCAGGCGCGTATCGGGGAACTCGAGGCGCGCGTGGCCGCCGCGGAATCGGCGCTCGATGCGATTCCGGTGCCGGTGTTCCTGCTCGGCGAGCAACGCGAGCTGCGCTATACGAATCGCGCGGCCGATCAACTGATCGCGGCGGAACCGGCGATGCGGATCCTGAACGGACGTTTCGCGCCGGAAGGCTGCGTCGACGATGCGCAGTGGCGGCACGCATTCGCGCGCGGCGGGTTGCTGCTGCGGCGTGCGACGGGCGAACCGTTGCCGCTTGCGTTGATGCCGATTCCCGGACAGTCGCGGCTCGCGCGCGAACGCTCCGGCGTCGCGGCGTTGATGACGGCCGCCGACCTGCGGTCGCCGTCGGCCCGCGCGCAGCGGCTGCGCGTGTTCTACGGGCTATCGTCGGCGGAAGCCGATCTCGCCGTGCTGCTGTGCTGCGACGGGCTGTCGCCGCAGGAATGCGCGGAGCTGCGCGGCGTGTCGATCGGCACGGTCCGCACGCAGATCAAGTCGATCTACGCGAAGACGGAAGTGGCGCGTGCGTCGCAACTGACGTCGCTGGTCATGCAGACGTGACGGCGCGGCAAGCGCCGGGCATCCGCAACGGGTTTCCCGCGCGAACGCGGGAAACCCGAGGCGCCGGTCGTCTGATCGTTACAGCGACGGCGCCCACGTCGAACCGAACGGGTTCGACTGGTCGATGCCCGGGAAGTCGACGAACGCCTTGCTGCAGTCGAGCACGCTGGCCGGATCGATCGTATGGGTCGCGGTGCCGTTGACGACGACACGGTTCGCGGTCGACGGGAACACCGGCAGGTTCACGTTGTGCAGCGTGAGGTTCGCGTCGGACGCGATCGTCGAGATGCCGTCAGGCGTGTCGGCCACCACGTCGCTCAGCGACATCACGAGCGGGAACGCGGGCTCGCCGTAGCCGCCGGTGTTCGCTTCGAACCCCTGCAGCTTCACGCCGGCCGTACCCTCGATCACGACGTTCGCGAGCGAGATGTCGTGGAAGTTCGGATACAGCGGGCCGCTCGCCGGCACGGCCTTCGTGCTGTAGTACGGCGTGAACAGCAGCGCGTTCTTCGCATCGCGGATGCAGATGTTCGAGTAGCGGATGTTGCTCACTTCGCCGCCGCGCGCATAGTCGGACTTGATCCGCAGCCCTTCCTCGGAATCCTGGAACGAATTGTCGTAGACCTGAACGTTCGTCACGCCGCCGTTGGTCTCGCTGCCGATCGAGATGCCGTGCCCCCAGTAGATGTGGTTGTGCGCGATCACGACGCCCCATTTGCGATCGGCACGCACGTCGCGATTGCCGTCGATGCCGAACAGCGCCGAACCGGCGGGCGCCGGGTTGTTGCTGCCCTTGAGCGCCATGTCGTCGTCGCCGGTGCTCACGTAGTTGTACGCGAACACGAAGTTCTTCAAGTAGCCGTCGAACGAGATCGCACCGGGGGAGGTCGTCGTGCTGCCCGTCGACAGCGCTGCCGACGTGGGCTTCGATGCGGAGCCCGGGTCGAACGCGTCGGTGTTCTTCACGTTGTCCGCGTTGAACGTCTGCCCGTTGTACAGCGGGTTGCCGTTGCCGGCCGGGTTCGCGAACGCGGCGAGCGTCGGCGTCTGCACCTTCACGTTCCAGATCGTCAGCCCGTCGACGCCGCTCGGCACCACGTGGAAATTCGGGCTGTTGTTCAGCGTGATGCGGTACAGCGTGAGGTTCTTCGCGTAGTTGAACACCATCAGCCGGAAATTCGATTGCGACGCGACGCCCGTCGTGCCGTTCTGCACCATGTTGCCGAGATACGCGAGATCCCACCACGTCATGTTGCGCACCGGCGATTTCGAATCGACGACGGTGCCGCCGTCGTCGCACGCGGTGCCGTCCGGCGCCACGGTGCCGCCCTTGTATGCCGCGTAGGTGTTCGAGCAGGTCAGGTCGACCTTCATCAGCGGATATTTCGCATCGGACGTCACCAGCTCCGCGTAGCCGCGCCCGTCGATCCGGCCGTCGCCGACCACCGCCGCGTTGACGAGGTTGGTGCCGGTGATCAGCGCGGCGCAGTTCGACGAACTGCCGGCCTTCGTCGCGCTGACCGCCGTGTTGCCGCAATACGGCCCGGCGACGTTCGGCGAATACGCCTTCACGTCGCGCGACGCGTACAGCGTGACGCCCTTGTCGATCCACAGCGTCACGCCGGAGGGCAGCGTCAGCGGCCCGCTGACGAAGCCGTTGCCGGCCCCCGCGTGATTGACGACGAGACGCACCGCGAACTTGCTCGCGCGGTATTTGGGTTTCACGAGTTCCTCGCCGGACGCGCCGGCGATATTGACGTTCGGTGCGGCGGCCGCCTTCTGCGCGGCGGTGGCCGCGGCGTCCGCGGCCGCGATCGTCGCGCCGACCTCGGCGTCCACCGCCGCGCCGCACGCGTCGAGCGCGGCCTGGATGCGCGCCTGGTCGGGGTTGGCCGTGGCGGGCGACACGGCCTTGCCGACGCCCGCCGTCGACGGGTCGGCCTCCGGCGGCAGCGAGCCGTCGGGGCGGCTCACGAGCGTATTGCCGGCTTCGAGCGTGCTGCAGACCTGCGTATCGGCAGGCAGCGCGGGTTCGGCCGGCAGGTTCGCGTCGACGGTCGTCGTGCCGACCTGGAACACGCTGGTGGCGGGCGGTGCGGTGGACGCCACGCCGCCGCCGCTGGGGCTCGGGTCGTCGCCGCCGCATGCGCTCAGCGCGGCCGCTGTCGCGAGCAACGCCGCGAGCAGGCCGAGCACGCGCGGGCGCCCGTTCGGCCGGGAAATGGGGGATGTCATGACGAATATCTCCTGATGAAGCATCGGTTGTGGGCGATGCCGGGTTGGTATCGGATCGGTCGCGCAGGGCGAGTCATCGCGGCGGGCGCGGCTTGACCGTGCTGCCGGCAAGGCGTGGAGCAAGTGGGCGCGGACCTCCGGCCCGGATCGTCGGGGAGGGCGCCACGGGCGCGATCGCGCCGCGCGCGATGCGTGGCCGGCGCGTGCTCGTGGCATCGCGGCGGCATGTCCGTTTTGTGGTCAGTCATCCTATAACACCATCAAGCGAAGCGGAAGATTGCCTGTTGGCGTGACGAAACAGCCGTGCCGGTTGCCCGATTCGAATGCACACCCATTTCCGGAAAACGTTTCGCTGAAAATCGCCAAAACAGAGAAAACGATTCCTCGAAATACACCGAAAGCCCGTGATGGAAGCGGTTATAGGGGTATGCACCAAGTGAGTTAAACGATTAACCGACGTACATTCGCGTCAACACGTCATACGACGTATGACTCTGCGGTCAGCGAGCACGGCGCGGAAGCCTGCGCATGCCGGCGGATCGCCACACAACAACGATCGACCATCAAGGAGACTCACCATGAAGCACCGATTCACCGGCTCCCGTACCGCCCTGGCCGTCGCGCTGATGGCCGGCTTCGCGATGTCCGCCCAGGCGCGCGTGTTCCGCTCGGCGGACGTGCACGGCGACAACTTCCCGACCAACATGGCGGTGAAGTTCATGGGCGACGAGCTGTCGAAGCAGACGGGCGGCAAGGATTCGATCAAGGTGTTCGGCAACAGCGCGCTCGGCTCCGAGAAGGACACGGTCGACCAGGTCCGGATCGGCGCGATCGACATGGCGCGCGTGAACGGCGCGTCGTTCAACGAGATCGTGCCGGAATCGCTGATCCCGTCGTTCCCGTTCCTGTTCCGCGACGTCGACCATTTCCGCAAGGCGATGTATGGCCCGGCCGGCCAGAAGATCCTCGATGCGTTCACGGCGAAGGGGATGATCGCGCTGACGTTCTACGAGAGCGGCGCGCGCTCGATCTACGCGAAGCGCCCGGTGCGCTCGCCGGCCGACATGAAGGGGCTGAAGGTGCGCGTGCAACCGTCGGACCTGATGGTCGACGAGATCAGGGCGATGGGCGGCACGCCGACGCCGATGCCGTTCGCCGAGGTGTACACGGGCCTGAAGACGGGCCTCGTCGACGCGGCGGAAAACAACATGCCGTCGTACGAGGAAACGAAGCACTACGAAGTGGCGCCCGACTACTCGGAGACGCAGCACGCGATGACGCCTGAAGTGCTGGTGTTCTCGAAGAAGATCTGGGACACGCTGTCGCCGCAGGAGCAGGCGGCGATCAAGAAGGCGGCGGCCGATTCGGTGCCGTACTACCAGAAGCTGTGGACGGCGCGCGAGGCGTCCGCGCAGCAGGCGGTGACGAAGGGCGGCGCGAAAATTCTGCCGGCCGCGCAGATCGATCGCGCGGCGTTCGTGAAGGCGATGCAGCCGTTGTGGACGAAGTACGAGAAGACGCCGCAGATGAAGCAGATCGTCGACGAGATCGAGGCGACCAAGTGACGCGTCGCACTTCCCTGAACAGCGCGGCGGCCGCGGGTTCGTCGGCCGCCGCCCCGGACGGCGCAGCGCCGGCGCGGCCGCACGCCGCGCCGTTTCTGCGTTGCGTGAACGACGTGCTGTTCCGCGTGCTGGCCGTGATCGCATCGCTCTGTCTCGCGGTGCTCACGGTGCTGGTGTTCTACGCGGTCGTGATGCGTTACGTGTTCGAGAACGCGCCGGATTTCGTGGAGCCGATCGCGCTGCTGCTCGTGATCGTGATCGCGATGTTCGGCGCGGCGATGAAGGTGCGCGACGGCGGCCATATCGGCCTCGATTCGCTCGTGCGCCGGCTGCCGCCGAAGGCGAGCACCGTGGTCGTCGCGATCCAGCACCTGAGCCTGATCGCGTTCGCGATCATGATCATGGTCGGCTGCGGCAGCATGGCCGCCGAGACGATGGGCGACCGCATTCCGATCATCGGGCTGCCCGAAGGCGTGCGCTACCTGATCGCGATGCCCGCGGCGATCGCGATCATCCTCTTCTCGCTCGAGCACCTGCTCGCGCTTCGTCGTCCCTCGTCGAGACAATAACGCCATGGAACTCGCGATCCTGTCCGTCAGTTTTCTGATTTTTCTCGTGCTCGGCGTGCCCGTGTCGTTCGCGCTCGGGATAGCCTGCGTGCTGACCTATATGGTCGAAGGCCTGCCGATCGCGACCGCGATGCAGGCGATGGTCTCGGGGATGAACGCATTCTCGTTCCTCGCGGTGCCGTTCTTCATCTTCTCTGGCGAGCTGATGCTGCACGGCGGCATCGCCGACCGGATCCTGCGCTTCGCGCAGGCGACGGTCGGCCATTTCCGCGGCGGCCTCGGGATGGCGAACGTCGTCGCCTGTACGCTGTTCGGCGGCGTGTCGGGCTCGCCGACCGCCGATACGTCGGCGATGGGCGGTGTAGTGATCCCGCTGATGAAGCGCGAAGGCTACAGCGCCGCGTACGCGGTCAACGTGACGACGCACGCATCGCTCGCCGGCGCGCTGATGCCGACGTCGACCAACATGATCATCTACGCGTTCGCCGCGCAGGGGATCACGGGGATGCTGCACGGCCAGCCGGTGAGCGGTGTGTCGATCGGCGACCTGCTGTTCTCGGGGTTGCTGCCGGTGTTGTGGGTGATGGGCTTCGTGCTTGCCGCCGCGTACTGGCAGGCCGTGCGTCACGGTTATCCGCGCCGCGAAGACGGCTCGTCCGCGCTGCCCGCGTTTCCCGGCTGGTATGCGGTGCTGCGCAGCTTCGTCGGCGCGGTGCCCGGGCTGATGGTGATCGCGATCATCCTCGTGTGCGTCGCGAAGGGGATTGCGACCGCGACGGAAGCGGCCGCGATCGCCGTCGTGTACTCGCTTGTGCTGACCGCGATCGTCTACCGGACGCTGACGGTCGCGAAGCTGCGCCGCGCGCTGTCGCATGCGGCGCGCACGACGGGCGTCGTGCTGCTGCTGATCGCGGTGTCCAACATGCTGCGCTTCCAGATGTCGTACCTGGAGATTCCGGATGCGATCGAAGGGCTGCTGAAGCAGTCGACCGCCGCGCCGTGGCTGATGCTGCTGTACATCAACATCATCCAGGTGTTCCTCGGCACGTTCGTCGACATGGCCGCGCACATCCTGATCACGACGCCGCTGTTCCTGCCGATCGCGATGGCGTGCGGCGTCGGGCCGGTGCAGTTCGGGATCATGCTGCTGCTGAATTGCTCGCTCGGCCTCGTGCATCCGCCGATCGGGTCGGTGCAGTTCGTCGGATGCGCGATCGGCAACGTGTCGATCGGCGAGACTACGAAGATGGCGTGGCCGTATTACCTCGCGATCTTCAGTGCGATCAATATCGTGACCTACCTGCCGTTCTTCTCGACCTGGCTGCCGAGCGTCATCAGCGGGCACGCGGTGTTCTGATCGCGCGCTTCGCCCGTCGCGGCGCCGGACGACTCAGGTTGTCCGGCGCCGTTTTTGCGTTTGCGGTTCCGTTCGATCGACCTGCGGACGCATGAACGCGAACACGGTGCGGCGGCGCTACGCGCGTTCGTCGAGCGGCGGCGCACGCCACTCGGCCGTCGCCAGCCTCGCGATAAAGAAATCGGCGAGCGCGCTGACCTTGGCCGGTCGTGCGCGCGCAGACGGCGTGACGAAGTACAGGCCGCCTTCGGGCAGGCGCCAGTCGGTCAGGAGCGGTTCAAGCTGCCGGTCCGCGAAATACGGCGTCGCGGCGAACTCGGGCAACTCGGTGATCGCCAGCCCCGCGAGCACCGTCGGCAGCAATGCTTCCACGCTGGTGCCGCGCAACATCCCGCCGGGCGTGACCGCGCACGTTTCGCCGTCGTGGCGCGTGAAGCGCCACACGTCGCGCTGGTTTCGGTTCGCGTACGTCAGGCACGGATGGGCGCCGAGCTCCTGCGGATGCCGCGGGCGGCCGTGGCGCGACAGATAGGCCGGCGATGCGACGACGAACCGGCGAACCGGCGCAATGAGCCGCGCGACGAGCGACGAGTCTTCGAGGATCGCGATACGCAGTGCGGCGTCGAAACCTTCGCCGATCAGGTCGGAATGCGTATCGGTGAGGTGCAGATCGACGGAGATGTCCGGATAGATCTCGAAGAATTCGGGCAGCAGCGGTGCAACCCAGCGCGCGCCGAACGACAGCGGCGCGGCCAGCTTCACGAGGCCGCGCGGCCGGCTCGACGTTTCGCGTGCGAAATCCTCGGTGTCTTCCGCATCGGCGTAGAGCTTCGCCGCCCGCTCGATCAGCGTATGGCCGTAATCCGTGAGCGCGAGCCGTCGCGACGTGCGGTTGAACAGGCGCCCGCCGAGCCGCCCCTCGAGGCGCGTCACGGCGCGCGAAACCGTCGCGACCGACACACCCATCGCCGTCGCGGCAGCGGCGAACGAGCCTTCTTCGGCGACCTTCGCGAACATCGCGAAACCTTCAAAATCCGGCAGTTTCGACATCGACATATTTGCAATGATGGTTTGCAATCGTTTCTATTTCGGAAAATAGCACGGCGCCATACATTTGTCTCACCGCAACACAGAGATGAATCATGGAACCCCAACTCGAAAGAAAGAATGCCGTCGCCGCCGGCGAGCCCGATTCGGCCACGCTGGAAGTTTTCGCATTCGCGACGCCCAACAGCGTCAAGGTACCCATCGCGCTGGAAGAGATGGGTGTCGACTATCGGCTCGTGCCCGTCGACCTGCGCCGGGGCGAGCACAAGACCGACGCGTTCAGGGCGATGAATCCCGACGCAAAGGTGCCGGTACTGGTCGACCGCTCGGCTCATGACGATGGCGACATCGTGCTGAGCGAGTCGGCCGCGATCCTGGTGTATCTGGCGGAGAAGACCGGGCAACTGCTGCCCAGCGACGGTCCGCAACGCGGCAAGGTGTTCGAACAGCTGTTTTTCCACGCGTCGGGGCTGAGCCCGGCTTTTCTGCAGGCCTTCCGGGTGGCGATTCACGCGTCGCCGGAACCGGACGCGAAAGCGCGCGCGCTGGCGGAAGTGGATCGGACGCTGGGCGTGCTCGAGCATGTGCTCGAACGCAGCCGATACGTGGCCGGTGATGCTTACAGCATCGCGGACATCGCGCACTTCGGCTGGGTGTGGCGCCATCAGGCGATCGGCGCGTCGCTCGACCGCTTTCCGGCCGTCGCACGCTGGTACGACGAAATCGCCGCGCGTCCGGCGGTCGTCACCGCCGTCGACAGAACCCTGGCACTCGCGCGGTAACGCGAGGGCATGCGTTGAATATTTACGTCACTTGATCAGGAGAACGAAAATGAGCGACCGTATCCATGAACTGCTCGACCGCAATCTGCAGGAAGTGTTCGGCGAGGGCGATGCGGCGCGCCGACGCGCCGCGATCGAAGCGCTTTATACCGACGACTGTGTGCTCTACGTGCCACCCGGCACGTTCGTCGGGCACGACGCGCTCGACAAGTTTGCCGGCGATTTGCGTGCGACGCATCCGCATTTCGTCTACACCCCGCATGGCAAGCCGCAGGCACTCCATAACGCCGGCCGCATCGCGTGGGGTTCCGGGCCACGCGGCGAAGCGCCCGAATATACGGGCGAGGACGTGATCATCGTGCGCGACGGGAAGATCGCCGCACTCTATGTGTTCCTCGATTCGGAGCCGTCGTAGGCGTGCGGTGCGCGCGTGGTTTCTTCGCCGAGTGGAATGAGTCGCCCTTCGAGACAGCTTACGGATAATCCGTGAACCGCGAGGTCGGCGCCGGCAGCGTCGGTGTCGAATAACCGGGCACGTTCGCGCGGAATTGCTGCAGCAGCCCGTTGTCGATGCGGCTCAACGCGTTGAGCTGCAACTGCATCAGCACGCGGGTTCCGGTGGTCGGCGACGTGGTGCCGTTGTAGTTGGTGTACTTCTGGAGCGCGATGCTGACGGCCCAGCAGTCGGCCGCATACTGGAACCCGAGTAGCCCGCTGACCAGCCGGTGCGCGTCCAGATCGTAGTCGACCGAGCCGACGCCCGACAACGCGTGCGTCAGCGGCCATTGCGCGGACAGCAGCACCTGGTTCTCGGGCTCGTCGTCGAGGGTCGCGTTCGCACGGGCGTACAGGTACGCGAGATTGATCACCTTGCCGGCGGTCGGCTTCCAGTCGATGCCGGCCGTGGCCTGGGTCAGTTCGCTGCTCGACTGGTTGTATTCGACGGCCTGCTGCAGCTCGAGGCCGGTGCCGAGATGGAACGCGGCGCCGGCGATCACGTCGGTCGGGCCGACCGTCGGCGGTGTGTCGCCCGGCATCGTGACCTGCGACGCGCGAAAGTAATACTCCTGCGCGAGCATGAAGCGCGCGAGCTCGGTGCCGCTGCCGGCATCGACGAATCGCGTGGTGACGCCGGCCGTCAAGCGGTTCATGTCGCTGACGCGGTCGCCGCCGACGAAGCGGTTGCTCGTGAAGATCTCGGCGAGACCGAAGTCGAGCGGCGCGGTGTCGAACGCCGGCGCGAAGGTCTGGTTGCGGTACGGCGTATAGACGTAGTACAGCCTCGGTTCGAGCGTCTGGATCATGTCGATGCCGAACAGCCGGACCGCGCGCTCGAACGTAGCGCCCATGTCGAGGCTCGCAGTCGGCACGTTGACGGTGAAATTCTTCGGTTGCCCGGCCGGCGCGTCGCTGCCGATCGACGTGAGGTCGTATGACGCCGCATGCCACTGGAGCGTCGGCGTCACGTACCAGCCGGGCGTCACGACCGGGTAGCTGACCGAGGTGTCGAACGTCAGCCGGTTGCCTTCGGTCGAATCGGCGGTCGGGATCGTGAAGCGCGTCGCGTTCACGTCGGCGCTGAAATCGAAGCCGCCGACGTTGTAGCGCGTGTATTTCGCATCGAGCTCCGGTTCGCGGTTGTACGGCGGCGTGGTGGTGAACGACTGCCAGTTCTGCACGCGCGCGAGCACCGACCACGGCCCGTGGTTGTAGGTGACGCCCGCTTCCTGCTGGAACAGCGTCTGCGAACCGACGACGAGCGAGTTCGCGCTCGAGAAGTCCGACGGCACCGATGCGTCGGACACGCGGTTGTAGTTCGCATACGCGGCGAAGCCGTTGCCGAGGTTCTCGCGATGCTGGAACGCGATCGAGTAGCGGTTGGTGTGCGTCGTTGCGTCATCCGGCAGCACGCTGACGGACAGCGAGCCGGAATAGGTCGGGCTCAGGTAGCGGTAGTCGGTCGTCAGCATCGCGCCGCGCTTGGTCATCAGCCGGGGCGTGACCGTCAGGTCGTAGTTGGGCGCGAGGTTGAAATAGATCGGCACCGCGATGTCGTCGCCGTTGGTCGAGCTGACCGCGAACGTGGGCGGCAGGATGCCGCTGTGGCGCTCGCCGTTCAGCGGGAACGACATCCACGGCGACGCGAACACCGGGACGCCCGCGAAAAACAGCACGCCGTCGTGCGCGACGCCTTCGCCGGCGTCGTTGTCGAGATCGAGCCGCGAGGCGCTGAGATACCACGCCGGATTTTTCGTGCAGTGACAGGTCGTGTACGTGCCGTCGTAGACGACCTCGCGCGCGTCGTCGAGCAGGTCGACGCGCGTGCCGGAGCCCGAGCCGCTCGTGAGGTTGAAGCGGTAGTGCGGCGACGTCATCGTGCCTTCGACGCTGTCGAGCTGCAGGTGCGCATCGGGGCCGGCGAATGCGTTGCCGTCGTGGACGACCCGCACATGGCCGTATGCGTCGGTCATGTCGGTGTCGGCGTCGTAGTGGATCGCATCGGCCTTCACGACCGACGGGCCGCGGCGCAGTTCGGCGTTGCCGTGCAGCGACAGGTCCTGGTCGACGGTGCCGGTGGCCGTCGCGCCGATGCCGAACGTCGTCGCGACCTGGCCGGCCGCGAGCGGATGCTCGACGAGCTGCGACGCGATGCGCAGCCCCCACGTATCGCCGATCCGGTATGGGTCCGCCGCGCCGTTCTGCAATTGCGCGTCGGCGTCGCGCGGCGCGCAGATCGCGATCGACAGCGCGGCCTCGACGAGCAGTGCGATCGCCGACGCGCGGAGACGGGCGACGAGGCCGCCGCGCGCTGCGTTGCGCGGGCCGGTGGCGGGATCAGAACGACGTGCCAATCTGGAACTGGAACTTCTGATACTGGTCGCCGGTGTGGTGGACGATCGGCAGCGCGTAGTCGATCTTCAGCGGGCCGATCGGCGAGATCCATTCGAGCCCGATGCCGTAGCTGTACCGCAAGCCGTTCGCGCCGACGCTGTTGCCTTCGGTGCCCCATACGTTGCCGCCGTCGACGAACGTGAATACGCGCAGCGTGCGGTCGTAGCCGCTGCCGGGCAGCGGCACGGTCATCTCGACGTTGCCGACCACCATCTTCGACCCGCCGATCGGGTCGCCGGTCGTCGCATCGCGTGGGCCGAGCGAACCGGGCTCGTAGCCGCGCACCGAACCGATGCCGCCCGCGAAGTAGTTCTTGAAGATCGGGTAGGGTTGCCCGCCGAGGCCGTTACCGTAGCCGGCCTGGAAGTTCATTCCGAGCACCAGGCCGCGCGCGAACGAGTGGTAGTACTGCGCCTGCACGTCGGTCTTGTAGTACGACACGGTGCCGATCGGCGTGCCGTATTCCGCGTTCGCCTGCAGGAAGTAACCGCGCCCCGGGATCAGCGCGCTGTCGCGCATGTCGCGCGACCAGCCGACCGTAAACGGCGCGACGTTCGACACGCGGCCGAACGTGTTCACGTAGTCGATATAGCTCTGCGGGGTGGTCGAATCGATGTCGAGGCGATCCTGTTCGAGCCCGAGCCCGAAATACACCATGTCGCTTTCGGAGAACGGGATCCCGAACTTCGTGTCCAGACCGTACGAGATGATCCGGAAGCTGGTGTCGTTCGTGCTCGAGTAGTAGAGCGGCTGGGTCGTCTTGTAGTACACGTCGGTGATGCGCTTGACGCCGTCGATCGTGAAGTACGGATCGGTCTGCGACACCGTCAGCGTGCGCATCGTCGTCGCGGTGTTCGCATTGACGGCGATCGTCTGGCCGCTGCCGAACACGTTGTCCTGCGACACGCCGGCCGAGATGATCGGGCCTTCGCCGGAACCGTAACCGAGGCCGAGCGAGATCGTGCCGGTCGGCTTCTCGGTGACTTTCACGTGCACGTCGACCTGGTCGGCGGTGCCCTCGACCGGCACGGTCGTGACGTCGACGTCGGTGAAATAGCCGAGGCGGTTGATGCGGTCCTTCGACAGCTTGAGCCGCGACGAATCGAACCACGCATCTTCCATCTGGCGCATTTCGCGGCGGATCACCTCGTCGCGCGTGCGCGTGTTGCCGGAAATGTCGACGTGCCGCACGTAGACGCGGCGTCCGGGCGTGACCTGCAGCGTCAGGTCGACCTTGTGATGCTGCTGGTCGATCTGCGGGACCGTATTGATGGCGGCGAACGCGTAACCATACTCGCCGAGCTTGTCGATCAGCGCCTGCGTCGTGTCCTTGAGCTTCGCCGCGGAAAAGCGCTCTCCCGCGCGAATCTCGATGATCCGGTTCAGTTCGGCCTCGCGCCCGAGCAGGTCGCCGGCCAGCCGGATGCCGGAGATCGTGTATGGCTGGCCTTCGTGCAGCGTGATGGTCAGGTCCATGTCCTTGCGGTCCGGGGACAGCGACACCTGGGTCGACTCGATGTTGAACTCCAGATAACCGCGATCGAGGTAGTACGCGCGGACGGCGTCGAGGTCGGTCGCGAGCTTGTCCTTCGAATACAGGTCGTCCTTCGTGTACCAGGAGAACCAGTTCGGCGTCGACAGCTGCATTTCGTCGCGCAGCGTCGCGTCGCTGAATACGTGGTTGCCGAGGAAGGCGACCTGCCGGATCTTCGCGCTCGGCCCTTCGATGACGGAGAACAGCAGGCCCACGCGGTTGCGGTCGATCGGGCTGACGGTGGTCGTCACCTCGGCCGCGTAGTAGCCGCGCGTCAGGTACTGCCGCTTGAGTTCCTGCTCGGCCTTGCTGACGAGCGACGGGTCGTACGCGTGGCCGGACACCAGGCCGACCGATTTCATCGCCTTCTCGATCGCGTCCTTGTCGAACTCGTGGAGTCCCGCGAAATCGATCGTGCCGATCACCGAGCGTTCGGCGACGTTCGCGATCACGACGTTGCCTTCGGTCGCGATCCGCACGTCGTTGAAGAACCCGGTCGCGTAAAGCGCGCGGATCGCGGCCGATGCCTTGTCGTCGGTGAAGGTGTCGCCGATCTTGAACGGCAGATAGGAAAACACGGTGCCGGGCTCGATGCGCGTCAGACCCTCGACGCGGATGTCCTGGATTGCGAAACCGGTCGACGCCGGTGTGTCGGGCGCCGTTTGCGCGGCCTGCGCCGGTTGCGCGTGGATCGGGAATACGACTGGCGTGAGCCAGCAAAGCCGGGCGAGCCAGCCTAAGCTCATCGAACGCGTCTTCACTGCCAGTCGATCCCGTCGTCGAGCGCGTGAACGCGATGTTCGGCGTCGTTCTGCGCATCGCGCACGAGCAGGCGCGATACGGTGTCGACATGCGATTCGGCCAGCTGATGCACGGCCGCGTAACCGTTGCCGCAGACGGCATTCAGCGACAGCCCGGGTGCATAGCGGCCGGTGAGCCGGCAGCGGAAGAGCGGGCGCGCGTCGAGTGCGGGCGCGGTGCCGGCCGCGGACACGACCGCCCGCGAGTCGATCGGCAGCAGAAACCAGGTACGGGCGCCGAGATCCGACAACGCATAGGCGGACGGGCGCTGGGCGAGCGCGGCGGTCGGGGAAGGGATTCGCATGATGGGCATGTCCTGGCAGAAAGCAACGGAAAGCCACGATCCGCGCCGGAATAGGCGGATCATGATGATTCGCATAGCGAATTAAATGGGGTCTAGCTCGGCGGTCTGGCGCGACAGCGGTTAGCGCCGATCGCGCATCAGTTCAGCATCGCGTGGTTGACCGGGGCGGTCATTTCAGGCGGCGACGCAAGCGCTTCAACGAGGTTGGTCAGGTTGCCGGACGGCAGCGCGAACGCGATCCAGCCCATCCCGACGTGACGGATCGACAGCACCGCGCCGTCGTAGTCGGCGAGCCGGTCGACGCGCCAGCACGGGTCGATCTGCAGCGGATACTGGCCTTCCGGCGGTTCGACCGGATGCGTCGGCTGCATTGCGGCCCGTGCGGTCGCGAGTTGCAGGATCATCTGGTCGATGTCGTTGACGCCGATTACGGACGTCTGGCCGTCGATCGTGAATCGGATCACTGGATACCCGGATTCGGTGGAGACTTCCATGCGCATCGTGTGATACATGATCGGGCCTTTCACTTTCGCTGTCGGGGAGGACGGCCGCCATCGGCGTGGCCGGTATGCGGTGTGACGGAAGCATAGGTCACGCGATCGTCAAATAAATTTCAAGATTGTTTCGTCATATTCAGGACTCCGTGAATGACGTGTTGTAAGCGGAATGAATTGGATCTCGTGCAAGAGTGGCTGTCTATTATTGAGATATTCGATGACGCCGACAGCGGGCAATGGGCGCGATCGGTAATCGATGCTGCGTGATGATGCGTGACGCGCCATCGTTTGCCGGGTTTTCGCATCGGGGAGCGCATTTCAGCGCGTTGGACGGCTGCAATATTTCAAACGATCGCGGCGAAAAACGGTCGTACGCCGGCCGTCGCGAACGACGGCCGGCGCCGCTTGCGATTAGAACCGGTGGCGGATACCGAGGCTGACCATGTCCTGGCTGTTTGTGCCGGCGACGCCATACGAGCCGATCGACGCGTCGGCGCTCGACACGGTGCCATCGGTGTTCAGCTGCGTGCCGGTCGCCTTCTGCCACGCACCCACGAGATACACGTCGGTCCGCTTCGACAGGCTGTAGTCGGCGCCGAGCGACACCTGGTTATAGGATGCGTTGGTGTCGCCGCTCGCATGCGTATAGCTGTAGCCGAGGCCGAGCAGCAGCGCCGGCGTGGCCTGGTAGTTGAAATAGGCCTGGCCCGTGTTGAACTTCTCGGTCGACGCGAATGCCGACTGCGCGTCCGCCTTGTACGCCGAATTGCTGTACGCGAGGCCGACCGTGTACGGCCCGGCGATGTAGCGCGCGGCGACGCGCGCGATATTGATCGACTTCGCCGTTGCGTAGCCCGAGTTGACCGGGCCGTCGAAGGTGCCGTCCGACGTCGACGACCAGCCGGTGCGTGCGAGTGTCGAATTCGAGTTGTCCGCCACGTAGTAACCGGCGGCCAGCGAGAACGGGCCGTTGTTGTACGAGGCCGCGACCGCCCACGTCTGACCCGATCCGGTTTGCCCCGCGACGCCGCCGAGCGCGTACATCGTCTCGACCTGCAGCCCGCCGTAGCTCGGCGAAAGGTATTTGATCGCGTTGTTGGTGCGCGAACTGTTGTCGTAATTGTCGACGTCGCCGGCGGTGGCGAACGTGCTGCCGAAATAATTGTCCTCGGTAAGGCCCTGAACCTGGTCGACGAGCGGATCGTACTGGCGGCCGAGCGTGACCGTGCCGTATTGATTGCTTTGAAGGCCGACGTAGGCCTGGCGGCCGAACAGCGAGGTCGTGCCGTTGTAGGTGCCCATCTTGCCGTTGTTGACGTTGAAGCCGTTCTCGAGCTGGAAGATCGCCTTCAGCCCGCCGCCGAGATCCTCGCTGCCCATCAGGCCCCAGCGGCTGCCGGACAGGTTGCCCGAATAAAGGCCGAGCTGGTTGCTGCCGGTGGGCGTGGCGTTGTGCGTGAACTGCAGCGACTCGTCGATGACGCCGTACAGCGTCACCGTGCTCTGTGCGTGCGCGGCAGTGAAGCCGGTGAGCAACGCGAGCGACAACAGCGATTTCCTCAAAATACCTTTCATCATGAACTCTCCTGGCATGTAACGGGACTGCTTGCGTTCCTGCCGAATCGATCGGCCTTCGTCAGGAGCCGCCATTAGGTCAGGTCACAATTTTCAGTCCGTTGGGAATCTACAACGACGGGTTTACCGCCGGTTTCCGCAAAGCGTTCATGTAATGTGATGGTTGCGTGCGCAATCGATTTGATGCGTTGCGCGGCGAGGTGCGACTCGCCGCGCGAGCCGTGTCGCACGGGGCTGCGTCGGTGGCGGTTGGTCATGTTGCGGCGCGAAGCGATGCGAGAGTGCGCATTCGCGCGTCAAATGCCGTAATGAAACTGGAGTGGGGAAATCGGGCGATGCTCGGGCTGGTATGAAATCCGCTTGCCTGGTGCTCGAGTGCGGCCGGTAAATCACCGTAACCGAGCCCGTAAACCGGGTAATTCCACAGGAACCTACACTGGATCGACGTGATGGACGAACTTCAACGCAACGATCCAATGGCTTCCATGAACTCGACCCAAGCGGTGTTTCTGCATTCCGGATATGGTGCGACCGACGGCTGGCTGTGGTCCTGCCTCCGTGATCTCGATGGCGTGATGGCCTACGACGAGCCACTGCGCGCGATGGTCGAGTCGGTCGATTACGCGCAATATGCCGGCACCGGTTCGGAAGGACCCGCGCCCGGCCGGCGGCCGGCCGCGAGCGTTGCCGATACGCTCAGACAGGACGCGCTCGGCACGTCCCGCGTCGAGATGGCGTTTTGTGCCAATCAGTTCGAAGACGCGACGCCCGAATACGCGGGCGACGTCGAATACTTTCTGCGCGAACTGATGGCGCAGGCGTTCGATCGCGGGTGCATTCCGGTATTCCGGTTCGGCGAATCGCTCGGACGCCTCGCGTGGATGCGCCGCGCGTTCCCGGACGTCGTTCACATCGTCGTCGCGCGCAATCCGCTCGCGCAGTGGCAGTCGTGCTGCGACCGGCTCGTCGCGCATCGCGATGCGCACTGCATCGCGCTGCCGTACCTGGCGCTCGCGTGCGGCCGCAGCGTGCCGGCGGTCGAGCGCGTCGTCGTCGGCTTGCGAATCGATTTGCCGGACAAGTTCCCGTGCGTCGGCGAGCGGCCGGCCGATCACAGCATCGAATTCTTCAAGGCGCACGCGGCGTATGTCGGGCCGGCCGCTACCTATCGCGCCTTTCTCGGCTGCTGGCTGCTCGCGATGCGGCATGCGACGACTCACGCGGATGCGATCTTCGATTGCGACCTGGCGATCCGGTCGCATGCGTACCTGAGTGCCGCGGAAGCGTGGATCGCGAACCTGACCGGATTGACGCCGTCGATACGTGCCGCGCACCGGAACCATGCGGTCCGTAGCCGCACGCTGTCGTGCTCCGACGACGAGGACGTGCATCTCGCCGCAATGGAAATCGGCAAGTTACTCGTGCGCGACGGCAGCGCACCGGTCGATGCGCTCGCGCTGTGGGCGAGCAAGCTGGCCGAGGCGACGCTGGGCGCGCGCGCCGATGCGGATGCCACAGCCGCCTATGCACACATGTGCGTCGATCAGGCGATGCGGATCGTGGATCTTGCCGCGGCCGGCAGCTTCGGCTGTGACACCGTGCTTGCGAGCGAACTCGCGATGATGAAGGCGGCGCTGGGTGGGCTGGCCGAGCAGGGCGCGGAACGGCGAGCGGGGCCGTGGTCGCGGTTGACGAGCACGGCGCGCAATTTCCTGGCGGCGCGGCGGTAGACAGCGGCCGCCAGATACCTCGGCGATAAGCAGCGCGTCGCTCAGGCCACGGAAGAGGCGACATTGGACGCCGACACGGCATCCAGTATCGGCGGATGCGTAACGATCGACTTCAGGTCGACCTGCGATGCGCGCAGCGTCGCGGCATCGGGAATCGGGCGGCGGGTTTCGTCGGACGACGCGAAGAGCATTTCGAACGAACGCGCCGCATCGAGCAGCGCAAGATCGCCCCGGAACGCGCCGATCATTTGCAGACCGAATGGCATGCCGCGATGATCGACACCGCATGGCAGCGACAATGCCGGATTCGTCGCGAGCGTCGCGACGTACGTGAGCGACAACCAGCGATAGTAGTTCTCGAGTTCGACACCATTCACCGATTTCAGATACGGCTGCGTCCACGGAAACGGCGAGACGGGCGTCGTCGGCGAAAGAATCACGTCGTAACAGTCGAACAGCGTCTGGAAGCGGCGGAACAAGCGTGTCTGGTCGCCGTGTGCACGCACGCAATCCGCGAGCCCGAGGCCGATACCCATTTCGTAGTTCGCGCGCGGATTCGGGCCGAGTGAATCGGGGTTGGCCTCATACGCTTTTTGCAGGCCCGCGACGAAGGCCTCCGCGCGCAGGACATCGAAGCAGCGATGCGCGCCCTCGAAGTCCACGTCGATCGGATCGCAGACGGCCACCTCGCGACGCAGGAAGTCGATCTTGCGGCGGAACACGGCGCGGATGTCGTTATCCACTTCGCATACGCCGAAATCTTCCGTGTAACCGATACGCAGTTTCGACAGGTCGGTGGGTGCGCGGCCGTCCATCGTCGGACTCATCGCGAACGGATAACCGAGCGGATCGGTGCTCGACTGGCCGACCGTCGCGGCGAGTTGCAGCCAGGTGTCTTCGACGGTGCGTCCCATCGGCCCGACCACCGCAATCGGCGTCCAGCCAAGCGGCTTGCGATCGCTCGGCACGAGCCCCGGCGAGGTGCGCAAACCGACCACACCGCATTTCGCGGCTGGAATACGCAACGAGCCGCCGGTGTCCGAACCGCTGGCAAGCGGCACCATGTCGAGCGCGAGCGCGGCCGCCGAGCCGCCCGACGAGCCACCGGCGTTCAGGCGCGGATCGAACGGATTGCCCGTCGCGCCCCACACGGGATTGAAGCTGTTCGCACCCGCACCCAGTTCCGGCACGTTGGTCTTGCCGACGACGATCGCACCCGCTGCGCGCAGGCGGCGCACCAGCGTGTTGTCGTGCGCAGGCACATTCGCGCGATAGATCGGTGAGCCGTACGTCGTCAGCAGGCCTGCGGTCTCTTCGAGATCCTTGATGCCGATGGGCAAGCCATGCAAGGCACCGACGGTATCGCCGCGTGCGAATCCGGCATCCGCCGCCCGGGCTTCGATCCGAGCACGTTCGAAGCTCGTCGCCGTGATGGCGTTGACATACGGATTGAGTGCTTCGATTCGCGCGATGCAGGCTTCAAGCAATTCGACGGCGGAAATTTCTCGCGCCTGCAACAACACACTCAGCTCGACGGCGCTGTGACGGGTCAGTTCGTGACGGTGGTTCATCGGACGGTGCTTTAAGTGACGAGGCAGGAGTCCGCTCAATGTAGACGACGAGAAAAACGGCCGCCAGTGATGATTATCGAACGGTCAGTTCACTTTTGTTCAACGCGTGCGGACGGCGAAATCCCGTTGCTCAGATGCTCGACAAACGATTGCAGCAGCGGCGGGAGTTCACGCCGCGCGAGGGTTTGAATTTCAATGGCACGCTCGCCGGTGGTGAGCTCCGGCACGGGCAACGCGACGAGTTCGCCGGACGCGAGACGCGGGCGCACCACGAGTTCGCCGCAGAACGTGACGGCGTCGCTTGCGAGCGTGAAACCGAGGAGCGTTTCGAGCGTCGCGCTGCGGAGTACGCTCTTGCACGCGACGCCTTCGCGGCTGCAATAGATATCGATCAGCTTGTGCAGCGTCGAATGCACCCCCGGCAAGGCGAGCGGGTACGCCAGCAATTCGCGAAACGACACCTGCTCGGCCCGCGCGAGCGGATGAGACGACGCGACGATCGCGAATACGGGCGAAGGCGCGGAAAAGCAGATCTGAATGTCCTTGGACGGCCCGAAGCTGAACGTGAGGCCGATATCGCATTCGCCGTCGCGCACGCGCTGCGTGACGCCGGCGGCCGTATCGACGACGACCTCGAACGAGGCCGGCGCGATCGTGCGACGGAAGTCCGCCATCGCACGCGGCAGAAAGTTGGCCGCGAATCCTTCGGTGCAGGCGATGCGGATCGTGCGTTCGGCCTCACCGCGCAGCGCGTCGATTTCCAGCGAAATCTGTTCGGCGTCGAGCTGCGAGCGGCGCGCATACGCGGCAAGCATTTCGCCCGCCTTGCTCGGGACCATGCCGCGCGATTGCCGCACGAAGAGCGGCGTGCCGAGCTCGTTCTCGAGCCGCGCAATCTGGCGGCTCACCGCGGATGGCACGACATTCAGGCGAGTGGCGGCGTCGGCGACGGAACCGGCGTTGACCACTTCGAGGAAATAACGGACCGCGGCTTCCTGAAGAATACGGGCGCTCATGATGGATCGACGGGAGGACACGCAATGTTCCATCATAACGTCCGGTGGGCGGGCGGCGCGATCAGGCCTCCTCGACAGCGCCGATGCGCGAATCTGCCTCGGGCGACAGCCGGATCGACAGACTGGTGACGAACGCAAATGCCGTTGCCACGATCAGGAAGCCGAATACCGCGTCATAGTTGCCGGTGACCGCGATCAGCAGGCCGATGACCGCGGGCGCGACAAATCCCGCGACCTGTCCGCCGAAGTTCACCATGCCGGTACCCGTGCCGATGAGTTTTTGCGGCAGGAATTTTGCCGGTAGCGCAAACACGCCGGCGAAGACGAACGACTTGAAGAAGTAGACGATGGCCTGATAGGTAATCACGCCGGCCACCGTTTCGGCGGTGTACATCTCGTAGAGGAAGAAGCCCGAGATCGCGCAGCACGCGGCCATCAGCCATTTTTCGCGGCCATCGAACCAGCGCGCGAGAATCCAGCCGCCGAGCGCCGTCGAGATGCTTGCCGCCACGAACGGCAGTGGCGTGAGCATGCCGACCGCCCTGAGATCGAGATGTCGTTCGGTCAGGAGATACGTGGGCATCCAGGCATCGAGTCCCTTGTTGACGATGCCCATGCCGAACCAGGTCAGCAGAATTTTCCACATCAGCGGCATCTTGAGGAGCGCGCGCGTTGCCGCGCCGTCGATGCGTGCGGGTCGGCCCGCCGAATCGCGCTTTTGATGCGTGTCCTTCACCGCGAACAGATAGAACAGCGCGAACACGAGACCCACGACACCCGCGACGACAAACGCATGACGCCAGCCGAGATACAGGATGAGGGGGGCGATGGCGAGCGGTGCGATGAAGCTGCCGACATAGTTCGACGACATGAGCAGCGCAAACAGTTTCGGGCGATCTTCCCGCGCACTCGATTCGGCCATGCCCTTCATGGCGGCACCGGGATAACCGCCTTCGCCGAGACCGAAGATGAAACGGATCGCGATCAGCGAAGCCAGCGACCACGCGAGACCGGTCATCAACGTGAATACCGACCACGACAGGATCGATACGACGATCACCTTCTTGCTGCCCCAGCGATCCGCGAGCCATCCGCCGGGAATCTGCATGGCGGCATAACCGATATAGAACGTGCTCATCACAATGCCGAGTGCCGCCGCGCCGACGTGGAACTCCTTGCCGATGGCGACGAACGACAGCGCGATCGCCGAGCGATCGATGTACGACAGACAAAAACCGAGGTAGAGCAGCGCGAACACCGCGAGGCTAGCGCGTTTGCTTTCATGGGGGTCGATCATGCCGAGCATCCGCCAACAGAGAGAAGACCGGGCCCGCTTCAGCTGTGCCGTGCAGTCCCACCGCGACTAGTCGAATCGATCGTAAGTAGCTACAAATGGGCCGACAAGTGACATATTCAGATTCCTCCGTTCGCGAAAAATCACTGAAACGGGCGGCGGGTGGTGGCGGCGTGGGTTCGTTTCACGCACGAGACGTATGCGTGCTTCGCATCGGGTGGACGACGACGCGTTCCGGTGTCGTCACGGTGGCAGAGTCGAATCGGGAGAGCCTGCGGCGCAGGCGGTCGCATCTCGATTCGGAAGGAAGCAAGCGCGTGATGTACGCGTGGTGCTCGCGGCAACAACTGTCCGGCATTGACGTGCGCCACTTCTTAACGAAGTGCAGCCGCAACCGCCTCGTCGACCTGCAACGCAAAGCGCGCATCGACATCGGGCACCGGGAAGCCGATCGACAGTTCCAGATACGCGTCGCCCAGCACCAGCTGAACGAATGTCGCTGCACGTAATGCAGCCGTCGATTCGTCGAATCGCTTTCGCAGAATTTTCGCGGCGAACGCACGCACGACCTTTGCGCCGTTTTCGTAAAACGCCTGGCCAAGTTCCGGGAGACGCTCGGCCTCGGCAACGATGGCCCGGTAAAGCCGCAGATTGTCCGGAACGATGAGGATCCGGGCCAAGGCCCATCCCAGTTCGCGCAACTCGGCTTCGGGCAAGCCATCGGCTTGTGCGTCCAGCGCGCCGGCAAGCACGCCACCCACCTGAGCGCACATCGAGGTCACCAGACCCACGAAGAGTGCTTCCTTCGACTTGAAGTGACGGTAGACCGTCTGTTTGCCGACGCCCGCGGCCGCGGCGACGTCGTCCATGGTTGCCAGGCCGAAACCCTGGCTTAAAAAAACGGTTTTCGCACCGTCGAGGATGGCGGACCGCTTGCGGCGTTGCAGCGGGCTCAAGTCGGGGACAGAGGAAGTGTTCATGCCCGATAAATATCAGATCGTCGAATGGTTGACAAGACTGATCAGTCTCGCCTACATTTGCCGAAACGAGACTGATGAGTCTCGTTTTTTGTGACCTGTCGACTTCGCGGGCACTCATCGAGGAAAACACCATGGAACTGTTCATTACAGGTGGTACGGGCTACATCGGGCAAGCGGTCGCGCGCAAGGCAATCCGCCTCGGCCATCAAGTGACGGCGCTGGTGCGCGACGACCGGTCGGCGGCCGCGAGTGCGCTGGTTCGTCTCGGCGTGAAACTGCATGCGGGCGACTTGCGTGAGCCGCAGTCCTTTGCCGCGACTGCCGGTGCCGCTGATGGCGTCGTGCACATGGCGTCGACCAACGATGCTTCCGCCGCTGCAGCCGACGAGGCCGCGGTTGACGCGATGCTTGCCCATTTGCGTCCCGGCGCGGCGTTCGTCTACACATCGGGCATATGGGTCTACGGCAATACGGAGGGCAAGCCGGCCACTGAAGCATCGGCGCTGAACCCGACCCCCCTCGTCGCCTGGCGGCCCGCCGTGGAGCAACGCGTGCAGGCGCTGGCAGCACGCCGTTCGATTGCCGCGGCGATCCTCAGGCCGGCGATGGTCCACGGCTACGGCGGCGGCATCTTCGGCATGCTTGCCGGCATGGTCGGCCAGACCGGCAGCGTGAGTATCGTCGGCGATGGCCGCAATCACTGGCCTGCCGTGCACGTCGATGATCTGGCCACGGCCTATCTGAGCGCGGTGGAGCGGCTGGCAAGCGGGGACGATCGCGTCGACGGACAGATCCTCAACGTGGTCGCGGAAGATGCGGTGGCGGTTGCCGAAATGGGTGAAGCGATTCGGGCCTCGGTCGGCGCCGACCGCGTCGAATGCTGGCCGCTCGACGCCGCTCGCCAATCGCTCGGGCCATTTGCCGACGCACTGGCGCTCGACCAGACGGTCAGCGGCCAGCATGCGCGGCACGTACTGGCATGGGAACCGCACGGCCCGGGCCTGATTGCGGACCTCTCCGCACGGGAGCATTTTCAGCAACGCACCGGAGCATGACGATGGCGTTCAACCCTGCTTCTGTTGAATCGATTCTCGCGACGATCGCAGCGGTGCTGTTCGCGGTTGCCGGCGTGGTCAATCTCTCAAGACGCGGCGCGGTGAAGCGCGACTTCGCACGCTGGGGTTACCCGGCATGGTTTCAGTTGCTCTGCGGCGCGCTCGAGCTGTTCAGTGCGGCACTTCTTGTTGGACCACAAACCAGAGTCCTGGGCCTGATGCTGGCCGGTGCGATCATGATCGGCGCGTTATTCACGTTGCTGCGAAATCGGGAGCCATTCCGGCATATCGCTCCGGCGCTTTTCTTTTCGGCGCTCATCGTGGTGACTGCGGCGATCCGCGGGTGAAGCCTGCTCGCCATCACGTGGGCGAGACCGGGACGCCAGGCCAGCAACTCACATTGCCTCTGGCGAAGGTCCGTTGTCGAGAGCGACGAGCATCGCGAGTAGGTCGTTGTCCGACAGATGTCCCCACTCGTTGAATGCGATGTCCGCACCGCGCTTCGCGTCGGCGGCCTGATCGGCGAGCACGCGTACGCCGAGCTCGTTCAGCACGACCGGCATGTCGCCCGACGACGCATGAACGCCGCCCGCGCACCGGGCGGTGAGCGAGTCGTGCAGTCGATCAAGTTTGTTTGCGGCAAGGCGGTGTCGGCATGCCGGTGTCGGCGTCGGCCGCGCGACGCGCGCTTACCAGCTGTGATGCGCGGCCCAGTCCTGCCGGCCCCACCAGCGGCGGCCATCCCAGTAGCGGCCGCCATGCCAGCCGAGCGCGATGCCGACCGTGGGCACCATCACGGGCGCGGCCACGACGGCCGGTGCATAGGGCGCGTAGGCCACCGGCGGTGCCGGAACGACGACCGGTGGCGGCGCGACATACACGGGTGCCGGTGCGACATAGACGGGCGCGGGCGCCGCAATGCCGAGACCGATCGAAATACCGGCCATCGCCGGCTGTACGGAAAGGCATGCAATCAGCACGCCCGAGCCGAGGACGGCCCATTGTTTCGCATTCATCGTGTCACCTCGTTGCGCTGGGAACGCCTTCAATCTAGTGGAAGGTCGGATGAATGAGAATTACACGGGGGTAACGTCCGATTTCTAAAAATAGCGGAGCCGCGGATGCGGCGATCAAGGGCGGCTTTCACGCACGCGGGTCGATCGTTAAACGGGATTACAGCCGTCGAATCGATACGCTCAAGCGCTTGATTGAAAAGGAATCCGCGGACGCGGTTTTGGCGCGCCGCGGAATATTCGGAAATGTGCCGGGCGGGTGCGACATGCGGCTGTCAGCCGGCTGTCGGTAATAAGCCGAGATCAATTTCCGGTCGAAGCAGTCGCGACCGGCGCCGCGTCCTGATGCTGGAGCGCGTAAAGCTGGCGGTTGCGCGCGATCTGCGACTGCGACGGCGGATAGTCGTTCCGGTTCGACGGCAGCAGGCCGTCGGCTTCGGCATCGATCAGTTGCTGGCGCACTTCGGCGCGCGTGACCGGTGCCTGCGTGGACTGGGCGAAGGCCTGCGTGCCGAACGGCAGGCTCAGCGTGGCAACGACGAAAGCAGCGACGAGTTTCATGATGGCTCCTGGGCGGATGAATGAACGGCGAGTGGGGAGGGGCCCACGCTTCCCATTCTGGTTTCCCGAGCAGTCACCACACTGACCCGCTGATTACAGTTTCGTAATCAAGCCGTATCGCGCGGGCGCGGGGCGGTGCTCCCGCATCGTTTGCCGGTAACATCGGCGCATGTCATCACCGAATGAGACGGGGCCGATCATGCGCATCCTGATAGTCGAAGACGAACCGAAGACCGGCGCGTACCTGAAGAAGGGGCTCGAGGAATCCGGCTTCAGCGTCGATCTCGCGAAGGACGGCGGCGAGGGGCTGACGCTCGCGCAGGAAGAAAGCTACGACGTGATCGTGCTCGACGTGATGCTGCCGGTGCTCGACGGCTGGAGCGTGCTGAAGCGGCTGCGCGACACGCACACGACGCCCGTGCTGTTCCTGACCGCGCGCGACGACGTGCAGGACCGCGTGCACGGCCTCGAACTCGGCGCCGACGACTACCTCGTGAAGCCGTTCGCGTTCGTCGAACTGCTCGCCCGCATCCGCACGCTCGCGCGCCGCGGGCCGCCGCGCGAGACGGAGCGCATTGCCGTGGGTGACCTGGAGATCGATGTCGTGCGCCGCCGCGTGAAGCGCGGCACGGTGCGGATCGACCTGACGCCGCGCGAATTCTCGCTGCTGCAGTTGCTCGCGCGCCGGCAAGGCGAGGTGCTGAGCCGCACGCAGATCGCGTCGTATGTGTGGGACATGAATTTCGACAGCGACACCAATGTCGTTGAAGTCGCGATCCGGCGGCTGCGCGCGAAGATCGACGACGCGTTCGCCGTCAAGCTGATCCATACGGTGCGCGGCGTCGGTTACGTGCTCGAACCGAAGGACGGCGCATGACGCTCGGCCGCTCGCTCGGCGCGACGCTCGCGCTCGCGTTCGGCGCGACCACGCTCGCCGTCTTCGCGCTCGTCGGCACGTATGTGTACAGCGGCCTCGAGCGGCAGGTGAGCGGGCAGGACGACCTCGACATCGTGCTCGCCGCGCGGCACACGCGCCGGCTGGCGGGCGAACTCGATTCGCTCGACGCGGTGCGCGCGCATGCGGACCGGCTGACGAGCCAGGTGTTCGGCAACGCGGCGCTGTCGCTGGCCGTCGCCGACGCGCAGGGCAACGTGCTCGCGCGCCACAACGTCGAGCGCACCGAGCTCGAGGATCCGCCGGACGCATCGTCGCCCGCGCTGCCGGCGCGGCCCGCGTTACCCGATGCCGAACTGTTCCCGCCGCACGCGACGCCGGTGCCCGCGAACGACCGGATTACCGTCGACCGGATCGCGACGTGGACCGCCGACGGCGGCACGCCCGTGCGCGGTATCGTCGCCGAGGCCGCGCTGCGCGACCACACGCGGATCCGGATCGCGGTCGCGCGCAACATGAGCGATCGCGCCGAACTGCTCGACGGCTACCGCGACAAGCTGAAGATCGCCGGTGGCCTGGGCGCGCTGTTCGCGATGCTGCTCAGCTACTGGCTGATCCGCAGTGCGCTCGCACCGCTGCGCGAGATCGTCGCGAACACGAGCCGCATCACCGTCGACAAGCTCGATACGCGGCTCGATGCGTCGCGCGCGCCGCGCGAGCTGACGGCGCTCGTCGACGCGCAGAATGCGATGCTCGGCCGCCTGCAGCAGGCGTTCGGGCACCTGTCGCAATTCAGCGCGGATCTCGCGCACGACCTGCGCACGCCGCTGAACAACATGCGCGGCGCAACCGAGGTGGCGTTGGCGCGGCCGCGTTCGGTCGACGAATACCAGGCGCTGCTCGAATCGAATCTCGAGGAATACGACCGTCTCGCGCGGATGATCGAGAACGTGCTGTTTCTCGCGCGCGCCGAACATCCGGGCTTCGTCACGCGGCAGCGCGCATTCGACGTGCACGACGAACTGGAGCGCATCGCCGGCTATTTCGAAGGGCTCGCCGATGAAGCCGGTTCGACGCTGCGCGTCGACGGGCACGGCCGGCTGACCGCCGATCTCGAACTGTTTCGCCGCGCGGTCAGCAACCTGCTCGCGAACGCGCTGCGCTATACGCCGGCAGGCGGCGTCATCGTGCTGCGCGTCGACGAAATGGCGGACGCGGTGAGCGTCGTCGTCTCGAACCCGGGCGAGCCGATCGATCCCGCGCTGCTGCCGCGTATCTTCGACCGCTTCGTGCGCGGCGACCCCGCGCGCAGCGGCGGCGTGCCGGGCGGCACGGCCGGGCTCGGCCTCGCGATCGTGCGGTCGGTGATGGAACTGCACGGCGGCACCGCGCGCGTCGAAAGCGACGCGGGCGGGACGCGCTTCATCCTCACGTTCATCAAGACGCCGACGGCGTAGCGGCCGGATGCCCGGCGGCGGTTGTGTCCGCACCCGTGTGCCAGCCGCCGCCCAGCGCGGTCAGCAACCCGACCGCGGCCTCCATCCGGCGCGCGGCGATCTGGTCGGCCAGGCGCCGGTTCGTCAGCGCGATCGTCTGCGCGGTCACGACATCCAGGTAGCTGACCGCGCCCGCGTTGAAGCGGTTGGTCGTCAGCCGCAGCGACAGGTCGGCCGCATCGGTCGCGCGCTGCTGGCTGCCGGCCTCCGACGCGAGCGCATCGAGCGTGGACAGCTGATCCTCGACCTGCTGGAACGCGACCAGCACGGTCTGCCGATAGTCGGCGACCGTGCCGTCGTATTGCGCATGCGCGCCGCGCAGCGACGCGCTGCGGCGCCCGCCGTCGAACAGCGTGCCGGCGAGCTGCGAGCCGAGCGACCAGAACAGGCTCGGCGCGGTCAGCCACGGCGCGAAGAAGCCGCTTTCGAGCCCGGCGCTCGCCGACAGCACGAGATCGGGGAAGAACGCGGCACGCGCCTCGCCGATCTGCGCGTTCGCGGCCGCGACGCGGCGTTCGGCCGCCGCGATGTCGGGCCGCCGCTCGAGCAGTTGCGACGGCACGCCGGCCGGGATCGCCGGCACGTCGAACGCTTGCACGCGCGGCGGCAGCGCGAATGTCGACGCGCTTTCGCCGACGAGTGTCGCGATCGCGTGCTGGAGCTGCGCCCGGGACGCGTCGATGTCGGTGTCCTGCGTGCGCGTTGATTCCAGTTGCGTCGCGGCCTGCGCGACGGCCGACGCGTCGATCGCGCCGGCCGCGAGCTGTTGTTTCAGCAGCTTCAGCGCGTCGGTGTACGCACGCACCGTGTCGTCGAGCAACTGCTTTTGCGTATCGAGCGAGCACAACGCGAAATAATCGGTCGCGAGTTCGGCCGTGACCGACAGCTTCACGGCCTGCAGGTCGGCCGCGCTCGCGTCGGCGTTTGCCTGCGCGCCCGTCACCGCATCGCGCACGCGGCCGAATACGTCCGGTTCCCAACTCGCGGCCACGCCGGCCTGGTAGTCGGGTGTCGTTTTACCGGCGAGTGACGAGCCGAGCTTGTTCTGCGATATACGCGAGCGGGTCTGCGCGACACCGGCCGTCACGGTCGGCAGGAACCCCGCATGCTGGTAGTCGACCATCGCGCGCGCCTGCTGGAGATCGGCGACGGCTTTCTTCACGGTCTGGTTCGAGATGTCGACGCGCGCTTCGAGCGCGTTCAGGTCGGCGTCGTTGAAGACGGTCCACCATGGGCCGCGCGACGCGGCATCGGCGGGGGTCGCGACGTTCCAGCCGGGCTGGGCGTTGGGGGCGCCCGAAGCCGGTATGCCCGTAGCCGGTACGCCCGCATAGTGCGCGGGCACCGCGACGGTGGGCGGCGAATAGGGCGGCAATGTCGAGCACGCGGCCAAAGCGACGGCGACGCCGAGCGCGACGACGCGGCGGGCGAACGGGAGTGGATGGAGAAAGCGCGTGACGGGTATCTGGCGGGTTTTCATCGGCGGATCAGCCTCGGGCGTGCGTTGAAGGTGCTTCTGCCGCCGTTGCCGCTGCCGGCATCGAAGCCGGCGCCGCGACGGCGGCGGGCGTCGACGCAGGCGCGCCGGGCGCTGCCGTCGTACCGGTTGCCGGGCCCGTTCGCACTGCTGGCGCAACCGACACGATCTTCACCGCCTCGCCGGCCGTTATCGAATCGCCCGGGTTGTCGATCACGCGATCGCTGGCGGCGATTCCCGACACGATCTCGACGCGTGTGCCGAAATCGCGCCCGATCTGCACGGTCTTCAGCGCGGTGGTGCCGTTCGCGCCGACGGTCGCGACCGTCACGCCGTTCGGCCGGAACAGCAGCGCGCTGACGGGCAGCTCGAACGCGGGGGCCGCGCTCGGCACGAGCAGGTGCGCCTGCGCATACGCGCCGGGCATCAGCGCGCCGTCGGCGTTGTCGACGTCGATCTCGACGCGCAGCGTGCGCGTGACCGGATCGATCGCACCGGCGCTGCGCGCGACGCGCGCGGCGAAGCGCCGCGCCGGGTACTGCTGCGTGGTCAGGTAGACGGATGTGCCCGTCGTCACGCCCGTCGCGCTGTCCTGCGGCACGTCGACGAACACGCGCAGCGTGCCGGTCTGTTCGAGATGGAACAGCTCGCCGGACAGGCCGGGGCTGCCCGGCGTGCCGCCCGCGGTGACGAGCGTGCCGATGTCGACGTTGCGCGCGGTGATCACGCCGTCGAACGGCGCCGCGACCGATTCGTACGACACCAGCTCGGTCAGGTGCGCGACGTTTGCCTGCGCGGACGCCAGCATCGCGCGCTTCGCGTTCATGTCGGCGACCTTCGTGTCGGTGTCCTGCTGCGACACCGATTGCGTTTTCAGCATGTCCTGCCAGCGCTGCGCGGTCGATTTCGCGTAGTCGTCGTTCGCCTGCGCGGTCGCCGCGTCGGCACGCGCCTGCCGCAACTGCGCGTCGAGGTCGGGCGCGGTGATCTGCGCGAGCGTCTGCCCGGCCTTCACGTGCGCGCCGATGTCGGCGTTCCAGTGCGCGATATAACCGCTCGTGCGCGCATAGATCGACGCCTCGGCATAGGGCATCACCGAGCCCGGCAGCGTCAGCGTCTGGTCGGCGGGCGCGGTGCCCGGCAGGATCACCGAGACCGGCAGCGCCTGCTGCGCGGCCACCTGCACGCGCTGTGCGGCGCGCGCGTCGACGCGCGGCACGATGCCGGCGGCCAGCAGGGCGGCGGCGGCCGCGAGCACGGCCAGCGGCACGGCGAGCTTGCGGGCGCGGCGGCGCGGCGAGGCTTCGGGTGTCGTGTCGCGCACGGTCGGCGGCGCCGTGTCCGCTTCGGCGGCCGGTGCGGGGGCGAGGGGTTCGGTCGAGTCGTTCATGATGGGGGCGAGGTCGGGCGAGTCGAAGGGAATCGGCATGAAGCGGCGATCAGGGCAACACCGGCGTGTCCTGCGCGCGGCGTGCGGCGGCCGCGTCGCGGCGCCGCTCGAGCCACGCATGGACGAAGCCGAACAAGACAGGCACGAACAGCAGCGTCGAGACCGTGCCGAACGCGAGCCCGCCGATCACCGCGCGGCCGAGCGGCGCGTTCTGCTCGCCGCCGTCGCCGAGGCCGAGCGCCATCGGCAGCATGCCGATCAGCATCGCGAGCGCGGTCATCACGACCGGCCGGAAGCGGCTGAAGCCCGCATCGAGCGCGGCCTGCCACGGCGGCGCGCCGCCCGCGATCAGCTCGCGCGCCGCGTTGACGACCAGAATGCTGTTCGCGGTCGCGATGCCGATGCACAGGATCGTGCCGGTCAGCGCGGGCACCGACAGCGTCGTGCGCGTGACGAACAGCATCCATGCGATGCCGGCGAGCGACGCGGGCAGGCCGCCGACGATCACGAGCGGGTCGAGCCACGACTGGAAGTTGACGACCATCAGCAGGTAGACGAGCGCGATCGCGAGCGCGAGGCCGCCGAGCAGCCCGGCAAACGATTCGTGCATCGCCTGTACCTGGCCGCGCAGCACGATCGACGAACCGGGCGGCAACTGCGCGCGCGCGTCGTCGACGAGCTTCGTCACGTCGGCCGTGACGCCGCCGAGATCGCGCCCCTGTACCGACGCGAAGATGTCGAGCACCGGCTGCACGTTGTAGTGCGATACGACCGCCTGCTGCGTCGCGCGCGAGAAGCTGCCGAGCGCGCCCAGCAGGTTCTGCGCGGGCGCACCGGCCGCCGGGCCGCCGGCCGGCGTCTGCGGCGAACGGGCGGTGCCGGCCGGCAGCGGCACGTTCGCGAGCGCTTGCAGCGAATCGACCGAATACTGCGGCGTCTGCACCATCAGCGGATAACTGACGCCGTTGCGCGGGTCGAGCCAGAAGTTCGGCGTCGTCTGCGAACTGCCGGACAGCGCGATCAGCAGGTTCTGCGCGACGTCGCGCTGTTCGAGGCCGGCCTGGATCGCCTTGGTGCGATCCACGTTCACGTTGATCGCCGGCTCGTCGCCGGGCTGCTGGATGCGCGCGTCGACGAGGCCGCGCACGCCGCGCAGCTTCGCGAGCAGCGCGTTCGCGACCACGCGGTTCTGGTCGAGCTTGTTGCCGACGATCTGGATGTCGATCGGCGCGGGCAGCCCGAAGTTGAGGATCTGGCTGACGATGTCGGCCGGCAGGAATGCGAACGTCACGCCGGGGAACGACTGCGCGAGCAGGTTGCGCAGCTTCGCGACATAGGCGGCGGTCGGCGCGTGGTTCGGCTTTAGCGTGATCATCACGTCGGCATCCTCGGTGCCGATCGGGTCGGACGAGTCGTACGTGAGGTTGATCCCGCTCACCGGCACGCCGATGTTGTCGAGCACGCTCGCGATGTCGTTCGCGGGAATCACGTCGTGGATGCGCGCTTCGACCTCGTCGGTCAGGCGTGCGGTTTCCTCGATCCGCGTGCCGGTCGGCGCGCGCAGGTGCAGGCGGATTTCACCCGTGTCGACCGACGGGAAGAAATCCTGCCCGGCGAATGCGAACAGGCCGGTCGACGCGGCGCACGCGAGCAGGAAGGCCGCCGCGAAACGGCGGCGGCGCGCGATCGCCGCCGACAGCAGCGCGCGATAGCGCAATCGTACGGCTTCGAAACGATGCTCGAACGCGGCCTGGAAACGCGCGATCCGCGCGAACATGCCACGCGGCGGCTTGCCGTGCCCCTTCGCGCGCATCAGCGCCATCGCGAGCGTCGGCACCAGCGTGCGCGAGAAGAAATACGACGCGACCATCGCGAAGATCACCGCCTCGGCCATCGGCACGAACAGATAGCGTGCGACGCCGGTCAGCAGGAACATCGGCACGAACACGATGCAGATCGACAGCGTCGACACGAAGGTCGGCACCGCGATCTCGCCCGCGCCGGTCAGGATCGCGTCTTCGAGCGGCGCGCCGCGTTCGAGGTGGTGCGTGATGTTCTCGATCGCGACGGTCGCATCGTCGACGAGTATCCCGACCGCGAGCGCGAGCCCGCCGAGCGTCATGATGTTGATCGTCTGGCCGAGCGCGGCGAGCGCGAGCAGCGACGTCAGCACCGCGAGCGGGATCGACACCGCGATGATCAGCGTCGCGCGCCAGCTGCCGAGGAACAGCAGGATCATCAGCGCGGTGAGGCACGCGGCGATCAGCGCCTCGCGCACGACGCCCTGGATCGCCGCTTTCACGAACACCGACTGATCGCCGAGCGCCGAGATGTGCAGCGCCTTCGGCAGGCCGGCCGCGATCTTCGGCAGCATCGCCTTGACCTGGTCGATGATCGTCAGCGTCGATGCGCTGCCGGTCTTCTCGACGGTCAGCAGCGCCGCGCGCTTGCCGTCGGCGCGCACGATGTTGGTCTGCGGCGCGTAGCCGTCGCGGACATGCGCGACGTCGCGCACATACACGACGCTGCCGCCGATCGTCTTCACCGGCAGGTTGTTCAGCGCGGCGACCGTCTGCGTGCTGCCGTTCATCTGCACGTTGTATTCGCGCGTGCCGATTTTCGCGGTGCCGCCGGGCAGGATCAGGTTCTGCGCGTTGATCGCGTTCACGACGTCGATCGGCGCGAGCCCCTTCGCCTGCAGCGCGCGCGTGTCGAGATCGACGACGATCTGGCGGATCTTGCCGCCGAACGGCAGCGGCACGGCCGCGCCCTGGACGGTCGCGAGCTGCGTGCGGATGAAGCTGTTGCCGAGGTCGTACAGCTGCTGCTCGGCGAGCGTGTCGCTCGACAGCCCGAGCTGCAGGATCGGCACCGTCGACGCGTTGTACGTGATGATGTTCGGCGGTAGCGTGCCGGGCGGCAGGATCCGCAGGATCGACGCGGAATTGCTCGCGGCTTCCGCGATCGCGCGATTGATGTCCGCGCCGGGGTGGAAGAAGATCTTCACGACCGACACGCCGTTCAGCGATTGCGATTCGATGTGCTCGATGTCGTCGACGTCGGACGTGAGCGCGCGTTCGTAGTTCGACGTGATGCGCTTGGCCATGTCCTCGGCGGAGAAACCGTTGTACGACCAGACGATGCTGACCACCGGAATGTCGATGTTCGGGAAGATGTCGGTCGGCGTGCGCAGCAGCGCGAGCGGTCCCGCGATGAAGATCAGCAGCGCGAGCACGACGAACGTATAGGGCCTGCGCAACGCCAGCCGGACGATCCACATGAGTTTGTTCCTCGAAGCAGGGCAGGGGCGCCGCATTCGATGCGACGAGCGTGCAGTCTGCCGGTGCCGCGTTGACCCGGCCCTGACTTGAAGATTACGAAGCTGTTATCTGCGTGTTGAGCCGCAGATTTCAGGATTGTCATGTGGCGGTCAGCGTCGTGCCGGCCGCGATGACCAGAATGAAGGTGTCAGGCGGCGAATCGCATTCGCGGTCCCGCCGGCGGCGCATCGACGATGCGTCCACATCGAACCGTTCCGGGAGTTTCACCATGAATCGCAAACTGATCGCAGCCGCCGCGCTGCTCGCACTCGCACTCGCAATCGGCACGCCGGTGGCCGCTTTCGCACAGACGTCGTCGTCGGGCCTGACCCGCGCCGACGTGATCGCCGAGCTGGTCCAGGCGCAGCGCGACGGCACCGTGCCGACGTCGAACTGGGACTATCCGCCGAGCACGCAGACGATCGCGCGCAATGCCGAGCTGTATGCGATCGCGCACGGCGAGCCGGGTACTGCAACCGCGTCGACGTCCGTGCCGTCCGTCAATGCGCAGTAAAACGGGAGCCGGGCGATGAAGGTTCTTTCCCGACTGGCGATCGCCGCGCTGCTCGCGGCGGCGGTCGCGCCGGCCTTTGCGCGCGGGATGCCGCAATTGCCCGATGACGATGGCGGGCGCGCCAGCGTGTTACGCGAGTTGAACCCGACGCGGGTGAGTGGCGACACGCGGGCCCACGCTGCAAGCGTCGTTTCGAATCAGGATCGCGACACCGACAGGAAGGTGGTGGCATGCCGGAACTGAGCCGCGGCGACGGCGGTCATGCTTGCCGATTTCGGCGTGGACTGACGGACGCACGCGCGGCATGCATGCCGCCGCGCGATTGTCCCGGGTTCAACGTACGTCAGGTATTCGGCGAAACCTCGGTCACCGCAGACACCGCCACTGCGACCGATTCGTCCGCAAGCGCCCACCGCTTCACGAGCCCCGCGATGACGAGCACGGCCACCGCACCCGTCAGCGGCGCAACCGCCATCATCGGGAGAATCTGGCCGAGCCCCAATCCCGCGCTCAGGATGGCTGCGCCGGCAAACGCGCTGCCGATGGCGCCCAGCCGCCCGAACGCATGCATCCAGCTCAAGCCGGTGGAGCGCGCGACGGTCGGGTAGAAGCGCGCGGTCAACGCATTCATCCCGGTATTGGTGCCGGGAATGAACCATCCCCACGCGAATGCGAGCACCTGCAACGCGCCGAACGTTGACTGCATCCCATGGACTGCCCAGAGCGACACGGCCGCCAGGCAAAAGCTCAGCGCGATCGTCCGGTATCGATCGAAGCGATCCATCAGCCAGCCGATCGCGATCGAGCCCAGCGTGCCGCCCCAGTTCAGGAAACCGACCATGATCGCGCCCTGGGCACTCGTGTAGCCGGCCTCTTTCGCCATCGTCGGCAGCCAGTTGTAGAGCAGGTAGGTGACGAACAGCCCGACGAAATAACACAGCCAGATGAGGACCGTGCCGGCGACGTAGCGCTTCGACAGGATGGTGCCGATCGCGCCGCCTTTCACCCTGGGCTGGGCCGGCAGGAAGAACGACGTATCGGCCGGCACGCGCGTACGGCCGATCGCGGACAGAATCTTCGCGATCAGTTCGGGACGCTTGTTCTGAACCGTCAGGAATGCCACCGATTCCGGCAGCCAGAGCATCAGAAGCGGCACGCACACCACGGCCAGCGCGCCACCGACCGTGAGCATCGTGCGCCACCCGTAGCTAGGAATGATCCAGGCCGCGATGAAGCCGCACAGTGCGGCGCCCACCGTGAAGCCGCTGTACACGATCGTCACGAGGAACGAGCGCCGGCGTTCCGGCACGTACTCGGACCACAGCGTCACGACGTTCGGCATCACGGCGCCGAGGCCGAGCCCGGTGACGAACCGGATCGGCAGCATCGTCGCGAGTGACGTGGCGTGCGCGGTGGCCAGCGTCCCGAGGCCGATGATCAGCACGCTGGCGACCAGCACGCGCTTGCGCCCGAACCGGTCGGCAATCGGCCCGCCGAGCAGCGCACCGGCCGCGAGGCCGAACAGCGCGGCGCTCAGTACCGGCGCCAGCGCGTTCTTGGTGACGCCCCATTCCTTGATCAGTTCGGGGACGACGAAGCCGATGATGACGGTATCCCAGCCGTCCAGCGAGATCACGACGAACGTGAGAAACCCGACCAGCCACTGAAACGGGCTGACCGCGCGCGCGTCGATGAACTCACGGACATTGATGGAACTTCCTGCTGCCGGCATGGCTGTCTCCTGCGATGGGGCACCGGGCCCTTGTATGGCGTCCGTCGGACCCCGACGCGATGCCCCGCAGTGTTCGATCGCCGAAATTCCGCGTCCAACAAGAAATTCCGTTTACCGCGACAAGGAAACGTTATCGATCGGCGTTGCGCGGCGGCTGCCCGGGCAGCACGTCGCCCAGTTTTTCCAGCAGAAATTCGGCGAATACCGCAACCGCGGGCGGCAACGGCGGCCGGCTCGTATAGACGAGCTGCAGCCCGAGGTCGGGGCTCGAGCGCCGGTAGGACGGCAGCACGCGCACCAGTTTTCCCTGCTCGATCGCCGGCTCGGCGAGCAACTGCGGCAGCAGCGCGATCCCGAGCCCGGCGATGCACGCCTGTGCCACCACGCGCATGTCGTTGACCGAGAAGCGGCCATCGATTGCTATTTCCTGGGTGCCGCGCGGCCCCTGCAGGCGCCACATGCTGCGGCCCTGGCGATTGGACACCGTCAGGCAGTCGTGGCCGGCCAGCTCGCGCGGCGTACGCGGCGCGGCGCGCCGTTCCAGATACGCGGGGCTCGCCGCGAGGATCATCGTGTCCGGCGCGATCCGGCGCACGCGGAAGCTGCCGCCGGTCTCGATGCCTATCCGCAGGGCCAGGTCGATGCGCTCGCCGATCAGGTCGGTCGGCGTGTCGTCGAGCAGGAAGTCGATGCTGATCTGCGGATAACGCGCATAGAACTCGGCGAGCCATTCCAGCGGGAAAAATTCGAACAGGCCGGCCATTGCCGTCACGCGGACGGTGCCGGACGGCGCCTGCCCGTCCGCATGCAGCCGCTCGATCTCGAAGATCCGGTCGAGTGCGGGCGCATAGCGCTCGAACAGCGCCTGGCCCTCCGTGCTCGGCGCGAGCTTGCGGGTCGAGCGATGCAGCAGACGCGTGCCGAGTTGCCCTTCGAGCTGATCGATGCGGCGGCTCAGCGTATTGGCCGGCATGCGCAGGCGCCGCGCGGCCTCCGAGAAGCTGCCGGCGCGGACGACCTGGACGAACAGCGCGAGATCATTCAGATCGAGCATCGGATTCCTCCAAAAATGGATTAATCAAATCCTATTTATCCGTCTAGTGTAAAGCAGGCCGGGTCTCCATACTTGCATCACGCTACAGAAACGCATCTGACTTCCCCAAGGAGATTGAATTGAACAAGCACCTGACGATCGCGGCGGGCGCACTCGCCGCGTCGCTGTCGTTTTCCGCATTCGCGGCCGCGTCGACGTACCGGCTCGATCCGGAGCATACGTACCCGAGTTTCGAGGCCGACCACCTCGGCGGCCTGTCGGTCTGGCGCGGCAAGTTCGACAAGTCGGGCGGCATCGTGACGCTCGACCGCGCAGCCAAAACCGGCACCGTCGAAGTGAAGACGGCGATTGTGTCGGTTCATACGGGCAGCACGAAGCTCGATCAGGAGCTGCAATCGAACCAGTACTTTGACGCGTCGAAGTTTCCGGAGGCGATCTACAAGGGTGCGATCACGTTCGACGGCGACAGGCCGGCAACGGTCGTCGGCAATCTCACGATGCATGGCGTGACGCGGCCGCTGACGCTGAAGATCGATTCGTTCAAGTGCATGCCGCATCCGATGCTCAAGCGCGAGGTGTGCGGTGTCGACGCGGTGGGCGAGTTCGATCGCAGCGAGTTCGGTGTCGATTTCGGCAAGGCGTACGGCTTCAGCATGAAGACGCGCCTGCTCATCACGGCCGAAGCCCTCAAGCAGTAATTCCTTTCGGAGCACCCTCATGAAACTGCTGCATATCGATTCCAGCATCCTCGGGCAAGTCTCCGTCAGCCGCGAGCTGTCGGCTCAGGCCGTTGCGACCTTCCGTGCCCGCGACCCGGGCCTCACGGTGACACGTCTCGATCTCGCCGCGACGCCGATCGACCATCTGACGGCGGAACATCTGGCCGCCGCGCAAGGCGCGCCGGTCGACGACGCGCTGAAGGCGGATGTCGAGATCGGCCAGCGCGCGCTCGACGAATTTATCGCGGCCGACATCGTGGTCGTCGGCGCGCCGATGTACAACTTCAGCGTCCCGTCGCAGCTGAAGGCGTGGATCGACCGCATCGCCGTCGTCGGCAAGACGTTCGGCTATGGCGAGAACGGGCCGGTCGGACTGTGCGGCGGCAAGAAGGTGGTCGTTGTGTCGTCACGCGGCGGCGTGTACAGCGAAGGCTCGGCGGCGGCTGTCCTCGATTATCAGGAAACCTATCTGAAGGCGACTTTCGGCTTTCTGGGCATCACGGACATCACGTTCATTCGCGCCGAAGGCGTGGCGATGGGGGAGGACATGCGCGGCGGTGCCATCGCATCGGCGAAGGAAGCGGCGGCTGCGCTCGCGGCCTGACGCAACGCGTCGAATACAAGCTACTGGAGAACCACCATGTCGAATGCCACGCAACCCGCAGTCGCCGTCGCCGAGCGTCACGTCGTGTTCCGCACGCGCGGCCACGCGCACGGGCCGGTCGTCCGGATGGCGAGCCCGTCCGATGTCGGCGAGATGATCAAGCCGTTCGTCTTTCTCGACCTGATCGATACGCAGGCGCCGTTGGGTCAGCCGGCCTTCGGCTGGCATCCGCATTCGGGGATCGCGACGCTGACGCTCGCGATCGACGGACGCGGCACCTACGCCGAATCCACCGGCCACGCAGGCACGATGGAGGCGGGCGACATCGAATGGATGAGCGCGGGGCGCGGCGTCTGGCATACGGGCACCGTCGTGCCGCCGGTCAAGGCGTTCCAGTTGTGGGTCGCGCTGCCGCCCGGGCGCGAACTGGCGCCGGCGTTCAGCCAGCATTTGTCGATCGACGACATCCCGTCGGACGGCCCGGCGCGCGTGCTGCTCGGCCGCAGCGGCGACGCGGTCAGCCCGATCGACGCGCCGCCGGGCATCAACTACTTCGTCGTGACCCTCAAGGCCGGTGAGCGCTGGACCTGCCAGCCGCAGCAGGGCGCGCGGGTCGGCTGGACGGCGGTGATGGACGGCAGCCTGCTTGCGCCGGACCCGGTCGGGCAGGGCGAGCTGGCGGTGTTCGACCCGTCCGACGCCGCGATCGAATTCGACGCGGTGACCGACGTGCGCTTCGTGGTGGGTACGGCCATCCCGCATCCGCACGATCTCCATCTGGGCAACTACTCGGTGCACACGAGCGCGGCCGCGCTGGTGGAGGGCGAGCGTGAAATCGTGCGCATCGGCCATGAGCTGCGCGCCAAGGGCGTGTTGCGCTGATTCGATAAGCGCCGTTTCATGGCGACGCAGGACATCGACGAACGCAAGCGCTGGCTTGCCCTCGTCGTGCTCTGCGTGGGCATGCCGATGATCGTGCTGTCCACAGCCTCCCTCTGAATCTGAAGCAGACCCCAATCTCCCTTTCTGCCGCCGCCTGCCGTCATTCCGCTCACGGAATCGTGACGCGGCGGGCCCGGCACTGCCGCCACGCCGGCCTTCCCCGCGCATTAGTGTTTATACGTATGCCGGTTCGGATATCGCTCCCATCCAAGATTTCATTGGAAGGTTATCGGACTTGTTCCTAGACTGATGCGGGGCATGCAGACCGGGCCGGCCGGACGCACCGGCCAGCGCCGCCCCGAACCGCGTCCGCGCCAAGCAGAACCAGAACAGCGCCGCGGCATACAACGACATCATCGGAGACGGACCATGACATTCATCAGGAAGCTGGCGGCCGGTGCGATCGTCGCCGCGGCGACGGTACTGGCGCCGAGCGCGTTCGCCCAGCAAAAGCCGATCACGCTCGGGTTCTCGCAGGTGGGCGCGGAGAGCGCGTGGCGCACCGCGAACACCGTGTCGGTGAAGGGCGCGGCGAAGGACGCCGGCATCAACCTGAAATTCTCGGACGCGCAGCAGAAGCAGGAGAACCAGATCCGCGCGATCCGCTCGTTCATCGCGCAGAAGGTCGACGTGATCGCGTTCTCGCCGGTCGTCGAATCGGGCTGGGAGCCGGTGCTGACCGAGGCGAAGGCCGCGCATATCCCGGTGATCCTGACCGACCGCGGCGTCGACGTGAAGGATCCGTCGCTGTACGTGACGATGATCGGCTCGGACTTCCTCGAGGAAGGGCGGCGCGCCGGCCACTGGATGGAAGAGCACTACAAGAACGACGCGGGCCCGATCAACATCGTCGAGCTGCAGGGCACGGTCGGCTCGGCGCCGGCCAACGATCGCCGCGCGGGCCTGCTCGAAGTGATCAAGAACAATCCGAAATTCAAGGTGATTGCGTCGCAGAGCGGCGACTTCACGCTCGCCGGCGGCAAGCAGGTGATGGAAGCGTTCGCGAAGACCTACGGCAAGCAGATCAACGTCGTCTATGCGCACAATGACGACATGGCGCTCGGCGCGATCCAGGCGATGGAAGAGGCCGGCATCAAGCCCGGCAAGGACGTGAGCGTCGTGTCGTTCGACGCGACCAAGGGCGGCTTCCAGGCGATGGTCGCCGGCAAGATCAACGTCGACGTCGAATGCAGCCCGCTGCTCGGCCCGCAACTGATGAGCGCGGTGAAGGACGTCGTCGCCGGCAAGCAGCTGCCCAAGCGCATCGTGACGAACGAGACCGTGTTCCCGATGAACGTCGCGGCGCAGGTGATGCCGACCCGCAAATACTGACCTGGCCCGCATGGGCGGCGGCGTCGTTGCCGCCGCCGGCAACCGCTTCGATGGAGGGTTGATGACGAATTCGCCGGTGGTCGAGATGATCGACATCGACAAGTCGTTTCCGGGCGTCAGCGCGCTGCAGCGCGTGAGCTTCCGGCTGTTTCCGGGCGAGATCCACGCGCTGATGGGCCAGAACGGCGCGGGCAAGTCGACGCTGATCAACGTGCTCACCGGCGTGCATGCGCACGATGCGGGCGAGATTCGCGTCGGCGGCGAGGCCGTGCGCTTCGCCGCGCCGCGCGAGGCCGAGGCGGCCGGGATCCAGACGCTTTATCAGGAAGTGAACCTGTGCGCGAACCTGTCGGTCGCGGAGAACATCTTCGCGGGCCGACAGCCGATGCGGCGCGGCGCGATCGACTGGAACGCGATCCATGCACGGGCGCGCGCCGCGCTGGCCGAACTCGACCTGTCGCTCGACGTCACGCGCTCGCTCGACGCATATCCGATCGCGGTGCAGCAGATGGTCGCGATTGCGCGCGCGGTGTCGGTCGATGCGCGCGTGCTGATTCTCGACGAACCGACGTCGAGCCTCGACGACGGCGAGGTCGCGCGGTTGTTCGACGTGCTGCGCCGGCTGAAGGCGTCGGGCATCGCGATCCTGTTCGTCACGCATTTCCTCGAGCAGACCTACGCGGTGTCCGACCGGATCACCGTGATGCGCAATGGCGAGCGCGAAGGCGAATATCTGGCGCGCGACCTGTCGGTCGATGCGCTGGTCGCGAAGATGACGGGCCGCGAACGGATGTCGGACACGCTGCAGGCGGGCGCCGCCGCGGTCGAGCGGACCGCCGGCACGGCCGCGCCGTTCCTGTCGCTGCAGCAGGTCGGCCGGCGCGGGATGATGAGTCCGCTCGATCTCGACGTGCGGCCCGGCGAGATCGTCGGGCTGGCCGGGCTGCTCGGCTCGGGGCGCACCGAAACCGCGCAGCTCGCGTTCGCCGCGGAGCGCACCGACACCGGCGCGATCGAGATCGACGGCACGCGCAAGCGGCTCGCGTCGCCGCACGATGCGGTTAGGCACGGGATTGCGTACTGCCCGGAAGACCGCAAGAAGGAGGGCATCGTCGCGGCGCTGTCGATCCGCGAGAACATCATCCTTGCGCTGCAGGCGCGGCGCGGCTGGTGGCGGCTGATCGGGCGGGCGCGTCAGCGCGAGATCGCCGACACGTATATCGCGCGGCTCGGCATCAAGGCGCGCGACGCGGAGCAGCCGATCGGGCTGCTGTCGGGCGGCAACCAGCAGAAGGTGCTGCTCGCGCGCTGGCTCGCGACCGATCCGAAGCTGCTGATTCTCGACGAGCCGACCCGCGGCATCGACGTCGCCGCGAAGTTCGACATCATGGAGCGCGTGCTCGCGCTGTGCGCGACCGGGCTCGCGATCCTGTTCATCTCGTCGGAGATCGGCGAGGTCGTGCGCGTGAGCCACCGGATCGCGGTGCTGCGCGACCGGCGCAAGGTCGCCGAGCTGACCGGCGCCGACGCGTCCGAAGAGCAGGTTTACCGGCTGATCGCGGGAGGCCAGTCATGATGCGTGTGCGCACGCTGTTTCGTCATCCGCTCGCGTGGCCGGTGCTGACGCTCGCGTTGCTGTTCGCGCTCGACGTCGCGC
Organism: Burkholderia cepacia; assembly: GCF_001039005.1. Taxonomy (GTDB): domain Bacteria; phylum Pseudomonadota; class Gammaproteobacteria; order Burkholderiales; family Burkholderiaceae; genus Burkholderia; species Burkholderia theae. The sequence goes on along the minus strand of NZ_LDWR01000042.1, from coordinate 111,019 downwards.
ATCGTCCGGGCTTCCTGGCGATTTCACTGCTCGACGGCCACCTGTTCGGCGCGCCGATCGACATCCTGAACCGCGCGGCACCGCTCGTGATCGTGTCGCTCGGCATGACGCTCGTGATCGCGACGCGCGGGATCGATATCTCGGTCGGCGCGATCGTTGCGATCGCCGGTGCGGCCGCGGCGATCGTGCTCGATGCGGACCCGTCGCGGGTCGGCGTGGCGCTGGCCGCGGCGCTCGGCGTCGGGTTGCTCGCGGGCGCATGGAACGGCCTGCTCGTCGCGTTCGTCGGGATGCAGCCGATCATCGCGACGCTGATCCTGATGGTGGCCGGGCGCGGCGTCGCGCAACTGCTGACGGGCGGCCAGATCATTCCGATCGGCGCGCCCGGCTACCTCGCGCTCGGCGGCGGGTATCTGGCGACGGTGCCGTGCTCGGTGTGGATCGCGGTCGCGACGATCGCCGCGACCGCGCTGCTGGTGAACCGCACGGCGCTCGGGCTGTTCATCCGCGCGATCGGCGTGAACCCGGTCGCGACGCGGCTCGTCGGGCTGCGCTCGGGCGCGGTCGTGTTCGGCGTGTATCTGTGTTCCGGCGTGATGTCGGCGCTCGCCGGCATCCTCGCGAGCTCGAACGTGCGCAGCGCCGACGGCAACAACGCGGGGCTGCTGCTCGAACTCGACGCGATCCTCGCGGTGACGCTCGGCGGCACGTCGCTGCTCGGCGGCCGCTTCAGTCTGGCCGGCTCGGTGCTCGGCGCGCTGATCATCCAGACCTTGACCTACACGACCTATTCGATCGGCGTGCCGCCGGAGGCGACGCTGGTCGTCAAGGCGGTCGTCGTGATCGTCGTGACGCTGATCCAGTCGGACGCGGCGCGCGCGCTCGTCGTCCGGCAAGCGTCGCGGCTGCTGCCTTCCGCGCGTTCGCGCGCCACCCCCGGAGCGACACCGCGATGAACCGATTCCTTGGCCGGCTTGCCGATCCGCGCACGCTGCCGATCGTCGTGACGATCGTGCTGTTCGCCGCACTGTTCGGTTTCGGATCCGTGATGTACACGGGATTCTTCTCGATGCAGGTGCTGACCGGGCTGTTCGTCGACAACGCGTTCCTGCTGATCGTCGCGATCGGGATGACGTTCGTGATCGTGTCGGGCGGCATCGACCTGTCGGTCGGCTCAGTCGTTGCGCTCACAACGATATTATGCGCGGTCGGCGCCGAGCGGCTGCACTGGCCCGTGTGGGTGATCGTGCCGCTGGTGCTGGCATTCGGCGCGCTATACGGCGCGGCAATGGGCGCGCTGATCCATTATTTCCGTCTGCAGCCGTTCATCGTCACGCTGGCCGGGATGTTTCTCGCGCGCGGCGCGTGCTTCCTGATCACGACGCAGTCGATCACGATCAACGAGCCGACGTTTCATGCGATCGCGGGCATCAGCGTGCCGGTCGGCGGCGGCACGCTGAGCGCGGGCGCGCTGGTCGCGCTCGCGACGCTGGCCGTCGCGATCTACGTCGCGCATTTCACGCGCTTCGGCCGCAACGTGTACGCGATCGGCGGCAACGAACGTTCGGCGCTGCTGATGGGGCTGCCGGTCGCGCGCACGAAGATCGGCGTCTATGCGCTGAGCGGGCTGTGTTCGGCGCTCGGCGGCGTGGTGTTCACGCTGTACGTGCTGTCGGGCTACGGGCTGCAGGCGCAGGGGATGGAACTCGACGCGATCGCCGCGACGGTGATCGGCGGCACGCTGCTCACGGGCGGCGTGGGTTACGTGATCGGCTCGGTGTTCGGGGTCGGCATCCTCGGCACGATCCAGGTGCTGATCACGTTCGACGGCACGTTGAGCTCGTGGTGGACGCGGATCGTGATCGGCGCGCTGCTGTGCGTGTTCTGCGTGCTGCAGCGGGTGATCGAGCGGCATGCGGCGCGGCGGCGTACCGGTGGCACGGGGCTCGACCCGCAGCGGCCGAAGCGCGACACCGCGCACGTGCGGCCGGCCGAGCCGGGCGAGGACGCGGCGCTCGTCTCGACGATGCGGCGCGTGTAGCGGATTGCACGATGCGCTGCGCCGTGACGAGCGACGGCGCAGCGGCGCGGCCGGTACTTGCCGCGGATGTCTGTCGAAGGCGGCCGGCGCGCGCGTTACGCGCGAACGGCTACCCGGTACAGCGTGGTCTGTCGATAGACCGCGCCCGGCTGCAGGATGACGTCGTCGCACAGGTCGGCCATGTTGACCTGATCCGGAAAGCCGCCGGCTTCGACGCACAACGCCGCGTGTCGCGCGCAACGCGTGCCGCCGCTCACGCGCACGTCGTCGAGATAGTTGCCCGTATAGAGTTGCAGGCCGCGCTGATCGGTCGATACGACCAGCTCGCGGCCGCTTTCCGGATCGTAGATGCCGGCGACAGGCCGGACCGCGCGTGCGCCGTCGCGCAGCACGAAGCAGTGATCGAAGCCGCGCGCCCGCGCGAGTTGCGCATGCGGCCAGTCGAGGCGTGCGCCGAGCGGCGCGCTCTGCCGAAAATCAAAGGCCGTGCCGGTCACGTCGGCGGTGCCGGTCGGGATCAGCGCATCGTCGACTTCGAGGAACGCGTCGGCGTCGATGCTCAGCACGTGGCCGCGCACGTCGCTGCCCGCGCGGCCGCTGAGGTTGAAATAGCTGTGATTCGTCAGGTTGAGCGGCGTGGGCGCGTCGGTGATGCCGGTGTAGTCGATCGTCAGCGTGCCGTCGTCGTCGAGCGCGTAGCGAACCTGCACGCTCACGTTGCCCGGAAAACCCGCGTCGCCCTCGGGCGAATCGAGCCGCAGCGTCAGCCCGCCGCAGTCGTCGACGACTTCCCAGCGCTGGCGGTGAAAGCCGCTCGTGCCGCCGTGCAGCAGGTTGCCGTTCTCGTTGCGATCGAGCAGGTAGTCGACCCCGTCGAGCGTGAAGCGCGCGCCGGCGATCCGGTTCGCCCAGCGGCCGATCGTCGCGCCGAGGTAGACACCCGATTCGAGGTATTCCGCGGGCGTGTCGTGCGCGAGCACGATATCGGCGAAGCGTCCGGTGCGGTCGGGCGCGAGCCACGACACGACGGTCGCGCCGAGGTCGCTGACGACGACGCGCATCCCGTGCGTGTTGCGCAGCGTGTAGCGCCGCACCGGTTCGCCGTCGGGCAGCGTGCCCCACGGCTCGGAGGACACGCGGGCGACGCCGGGCGTAAGGCGGGGGGAATCGGTATCGATGTGCATGGGCGGATTCGAGGTGAACGGCGAGCTTCAGTGCGCGGCGACCGCGCGTTCCTGGTATTCGCGCGGTGTGCAGCCCAGCTCGCGCCGGAACACCGCGTACATGTATTGGAGCGACGTGAACCCGCAGCGAATCGCGACCTCGGCGCTCGACGCCTGCCGGCCCGCGAGCAGCACCTGCGCCGCTTCGAGTTTGTGGCCCAGGATTTCCTGGTGCACGGTGCGCTGCAGTTCGCGCCGGAAGTGCTCTTCGAGCAGCGAGCGCGACACGCCGACGTAGTCCGCCACCTGCTCGGTCTTGATGCCCTGGCATGCGTACTGGCGAATAAAGTGGCGTGCGTGCATCACGTACGGACTCGCGAGCGGCTGGTGGCGGGTCGATTCGAGCACGTTGATCCCGACAGGCGGCACGAGAATCCGCCGGTCGGGAAAACGCGCGCCGCGCAGCATCTGGTGCAGCAGGTGCGCGGCGGTACGGCCCATTTCCTCGGTGCCCTGGATCACGGACGACAGCGGAATGCGCGTGAGCGTACGTGTGAGCGGGTCGTTGTCGATGCCGATGATCGCGACCTGTTCCGGCACCGCGAGGCCGGCGATCAGGCACGCCTGCAGCAGGTGCCGCGCGCGCGCGTCGGTCACCGCAATGATGCCGACGGGCTTTGGCAGCGCATGCAGCCAGCCGATCAGCTGCTCGATCGCGTGGTTCCACCCCGACGCGCTCGTCGACAGCCCGCGGTAGATCGCGGCATCGGCGCCGTCCGCGCGCGAGAGCTGCTCGAAAGCGCGTTCGCGCTGCTGCGCCCAGCGGTTCTCCTGCGCGACGGGCAGGCTGTACATCGCGAAGTGCGGCAGCCCGGCGCCGATCAGGTGCGTGTACGCGAGCGACACGAGTTTCGCGTTGTCGGTCGCGATATACGGCACGTCGTCCGGATACTGCGCGGGATCCTCGTAAGACGAGCCGACCGCGACGATCGGCAGCGGCGAGCCGGCGAGCGCGTCGGCGACGGCCGGATCGTCGAAGTCCGCAATGATGCCGTCACCGTCGAAGCGCTCGATGCCGGCGAGCCGGCAGCGGAAGTCGTCTTCGAGGAACAGGTCCCATACCACGCGCGTCGAGCGCAGGTACTGGCCGATGCCGCTGATGATCTCGCGGTCGTAGACCTTGTTGGCGTTGAACAGCAGCGCGATGCGGTGCGGCGTCTGGGTGGAAGGGGCGCGATTCATCTCGGTCTCGAAGCGCGCGCCGACCATGGCGTCGCGTCGTTGTCTCCGGGCGCGCGGGCCAGGCCGCGCGGCTGTCTGATCTGTCTGGTGTCCGGCGATTGTAGGACGGAATGTGGGCCGTGCGCAGCGCGCTGGCAAGAATCGTTAAGCGTGCTGCGCAATTTCGCAATTGCGGGTGCGAGGGCGTGCGGGCACGATCCAGCCAGATCGAATTCGGCCCGCGTGTCATCGCGATGCGCGCCGCACTGCAACAAGAAACCGGACGGAGACGCCATGTCGTATTTCGAACATATTCCCGCGATTCGCTACGAAGGTCCGCAGTCGGACAACCCGCTTGCCTACCGGTATTACGACCGCACGAAACAGGTGCTCGGCAAGACGCTCGAGGAACACCTGCGGATCGCGGTGTGTTACTGGCACACGTTCGTGTGGCCCGGCCACGACATCTTCGGCCAGGGCGCGTTCCGGCGGCCATGGCAGCAGCCGGGCGACCCGCTCGAGCGGGCGCGGCAGAAGGCCGATGCGGCATTCGAGTTCTTCACGAAGCTCGGCACGCCGTTCTATACGTTCCACGACACCGACGTGTCGCCGGAGGGCGATAGCCTGCGTGAATACGTCGAGAACTTCGCGCGGATGACCGACTACCTGGGCGAGCGTCAGCAGGCGACGGGCGTCCGGCTGCTGTGGGGTACCGCGAACCTGTTTTCGCATCCGCGTTTCGCGGCGGGCGCAGCGACCAACCCGAACCCCGACGTATTCGCGTGGGCGGCCACCCAGGTGCGCCACGCGCTTGACGCGACGCATCGGCTCGGCGGCGAGAACTACGTGCTGTGGGGCGGCCGCGAAGGGTACGAGACGCTGCTCAATACCGATCTCGTGCGCGAGCGCGAGCAGTTCGCCCGCTTCCTGTCGATGGTCGTCGAGCACAAGCACCGGATCGGCTTCAACGGCGCGCTGCTGATCGAGCCCAAGCCGCAGGAACCGACCAAGCACCAGTACGACTACGACGTCGCGACCGTGCACGGTTTCCTCACGCAATACGGATTGCAGAACGAGATCCGCGTGAATATCGAAGCGAACCACGCGACGCTCGCCGGTCACTCGTTTCATCACGAGATCGCGAACGCGTTCGCGCTCGATGTATTCGGTAGCGTCGATGCGAATCGCGGCGATGCGCAGAACGGCTGGGACACCGACCAGTTCCCGAACAGCGTCGAGGAGCTGACCCTCGCGTTCTACGAGATCCTGCGCCACGGCGGCTTCACCACCGGCGGCATGAACTTCGACGCGAAGGTGCGCCGCCAGAGCGTCGATCCGGAAGACCTGTTCTACGGCCATGTCGGCGCGATCGACGTGCTCGCGCTGGCCGTCGAGCGCGCGGCCGTGCTGGTCGAGAACGACCGGCTCGACGCGCTGCGCCGGCAGCGCTACGCGCAGTGGGACAGCGCATTCGGCCGCGAGATCCTATCGGGCAGCTACACGCTGGAGTCGCTCGCCGCCGACGCGCTCGCGCGCGGCGTGAACCCGCAGCATGCAAGCGGCGCGCAGGAACGGCTCGAGAACATCGTGAACCAGGCGATCTACGGGCTGCGCTGACACTATGTATATCGGACTCGATCTCGGCACGTCGGGCGTGAAGGCCGTGCTGCTCGACCGCGACGGGGCGGTGCGCGCCAGCGCGAGCCGGCCGCTGGCGGTGAGCCGGCCGCGGCCGCGCTGGTCCGAACAGGCGCCGCGCGACTGGTGGGACGCGGCGTGCGGCGCGCTGGCGGCGCTCGTCGCCGACGCGCGCGCGGCCGGCATCGATCCGCGCGACATCGACGCGCTCGGCCTGACCGGGCAGATGCATGGCGCGACGCTGCTCGATGCACGCGGCGACGTGCTGCGCCCCGCGATCCTGTGGAATGACGGTCGCGCGGATGCCGAGTGCGCGGAGCTCGAGCGGCTGGCGCCCACGCTGCGCGCCGTCGCCGGCAACCTCGCGATGCCGGGTTTCACCGCGCCGAAGCTGCTGTGGGTGCGCCGGCACGAGCCGGATGTGTTCGCGCGCATCGCCCACGTGCTGTTGCCGAAGGACTATCTGCGCTACCGGCTGACCGGCGTATTCGCGACCGATCCGTCGGATGCCGCCGGCACGCTGTGGCTCGATGTCGCGAAGCGCGACTACGACGACACGCTGCTCGCCGCGTGCGGGCTGTCGCGCGCGCAGGTGCCCGCCGTGTTCGAGGGCAACCGCATCACCGGCACGCTGCAGCCGGCGGTCGCGCGTGCGCTGGGGCTGCGCGAGATTCCCGTCGTCGCGGGCGGCGGCGACAACGCGGCCGGTGCGGTCGGCGTCGGCATCGTGCGGCCCGGCGATGCGCTGCTGTCGCTCGGCACGTCGGGCGTTTATTTCGCGGTGTCGGACGGTTTTCGCGCAAATCCGGAATCGGCGGTCCACAGCTTCTGTCACGCGTTGCCGCGCACCTGGCACCTGATGTCGGTGATGCTGAATGCGGCCGGCTGCGTCGATTTCACCGCGCAACTGGCCGGCTACGACGGCGTCGCGGCGCTGCTCGCCGACGCCGAGGCGAACGCGCGCGCGGATCGTCCCTGGTTCCTGCCTTATCTGAGCGGCGAGCGCACGCCGCACAACGACGTGAATGCAAAGGGCGTGTTCTACGGGCTGACGCCCGACACGCAGCGGGCGGATCTCGCGAACGCGACGCTCGAGGGCGTCGGCTTCGCGCTGCTCGACGGGATCGACGCGCTGCATGCGGCCGGGCTCGCACCCGACGGCATCACGGTGATCGGCGGCGGTTCGCGCAGTGCGTACTGGACGCAGATGCTCGCCGACCTGAGCGGCCGCGCACTGACCTTGCGCGCGGGCGGCGAAGTCGGCCCGGCGCTCGGCGCCGCGCGGCTCGCGCACCTCGCGCTCGAACCGGATGCACCGCTCGACGCGGTGTGCCCGCAGCCGCCCGTGGTGGCCGTGCGCGAACCCGACATGGCGCGCCACGCGTGGTATCGCGACGCGCGGCGGCCGATGTTTCGCGCGCTGTATCGCGCGCTCGAACCGGTGTTTGCGGCAGGTGCGGGTCACACCGCGTGAAGCCTTGCCGTGCGGTGGCAAGACGATGGGCGACCTGCTTCGGCAGCGGCCCGGCGTTCGTGGAGTAGTCCAATAAATAGAGGAGCGGAGACATGAAGTCAGTGAAGCGTCGTACCGTATTGAACGCGCTGGCAGGCGCCGCCACGCTGGCGGCCCTCACGCTGGGCGCGCCGCTCGCGCATGCGAGCAAGGACAAGCCGGAAATCGGCTTCTGCATCGACGACCTGCGGGTCGAGCGCTGGTCGCGCGACCGCGACTACTTCGTGGCCGCCGCCACGAAGCTCGGCGCGAAAGTGTCCGTGCAGTCCGCGGACGCGAGCGAGGAGCGGCAGATCTCGCAGATCGAGAACCTGATCTCGCGTGGCGTGGATGTGATCGTGATCGTGCCGTTCAATTCGAAGACGCTCGGCAACGTCGTCGCCGAAGCGCGCAAGGCGGGCATCAAGGTCGTGTCGTACGACCGGCTGATCCTCGACGCCGACGTCGATGCGTATATCTCGTTCGACAACGAGAAGGTCGGCGAGCTGCAGGCGCAGGGCGTCTACGACGCGAAGCCGAAGGGCAACTATTTCCTGCTCGGCGGCGCGCCGACCGACAACAACGCGAAGATGCTGCGCGAAGGACAGCTGAAGGTGCTGAAGCCGGCGATCGATCGCGGCGACATCAAGCTCGTCGGCCAGCAGTGGGTGCCTGAATGGAGTGCGTCGACCGCGCTGCGGATCGTCGAGGATGCGCTGACCGCGAACAACAACAAGATCGATGCGATCGTCGCGTCGAACGACGGCACCGCGGGCGGCGCGATCCAGGCGCTCGCCGCGCAGCATCTGGCCGGCAAGGTGCCGGTGTCCGGGCAGGATGCGGACCTCGCGGCGGTCAAACGCGTGATCGCCGGCACGCAGACGATGACCGTCTACAAGCCGCTGAAGCTGATCGCGAGCGAAGCGGCCAAGCTCGCGGTGGATCTCGCGAAGGGCACGAAGCCCGCCTTCAACGCGCAATACGACAACGGCAAGAAGAAGGTCGACACGGTGCTGCTGCAGCCGACGCTCCTGACCAAGCGCAACGTCGACATCGTCGTGAAGGACGGCTTCTATACCCAGGCGCAGCTGGCGAGCCAGTAACGGCGCGGCGCGCGGGCGACCCACCGGTGCGTCCGCGCGCATACTGCGAGGCATGAGCGAATGACCGAACCCTTGCTGACGATGCGCGGCATCGTCAAGGATTTCGACGGCGTGAAAGCGCTCGACGGCATCGACCTGATGGTGCGACCGGGCGAGTGCGTGGGGCTGTGCGGCGAGAACGGCGCGGGTAAATCGACGCTGATGAAGGTGCTGTCGGGCGTCTATCCGCACGGTACGTGGGACGGCGAGATCCGCTGGGAAGGCGCGCCGCTCGTCGCGTCCGGCGTGCGCGACACCGAGCGCGCGGGCATCGTGATCATCCACCAGGAATTGATGCTCGTGCCCGAACTGTCGGTCGCCGAGAACATCTTCCTCGGCAACGAGATCACGCTGCCGGGCGGGCGCATGCACTACGCGGCGATGATCCAGCGTGCCGAGGAATTGCTGCACGAGTTGCGGATCGACTCGATCAACGTCGCGCAGCCGGTGATGAACTACGGCGGCGGGCACCAGCAGCTGATCGAGATCGCGAAGGCGCTGAACAAGCGCGCGAAGCTGCTGATCCTCGACGAGCCGTCGTCGTCGCTGAGCGCCGCGGAAACGCGGATCCTGCTTGACATCGTGCGCGACCTGAAGCGTCGAGGTGTTGCGTGCGTGTACATCTCGCACAAGCTCGACGAGGTCGAGGCCGTGTGCGACACCGTGACCGTGATCCGCGACGGCCGCCATGTCGCGACCGAACCGATGCATGCGCTGACGACCGACCGGATCATCGCGATGATGGTCGGCCGCGAGATCCGCGACCTGTATCCGCGCGAGCCGCACGAGGTCGGCGACGTCGTGCTGGAAGCGCGCAATGTGACCTGCCGCGACATGACGAACCCGCGCCGCAAGCGAGTCGACGACGTGTCGTTCAGCGTGCGGCGCGGCGAAATCCTCGGCGTCGCCGGGCTCGTCGGCGCGGGCCGCACCGAGCTGATGCAGGCGATCTTCGGCGCGTATCCGGGCGCGTGCACGGCGACCGTGCTGATGAACGGCCGGCCGCTCACGATCCGCTCGCCTGCCGACGCGATCCGCGCGGGCATCGCGATGGTGCCCGAGGATCGCAAGCGCCACGGCATCGTGCCGCAGCTCGGCGTCGGCCACAACATCACGCTGGCGGTGCTGCGGCGCTTCGCGGCGCGCGGGCGGATCGACGCGGCCGCCGAGCTGGACGCGATCCGCACCGAGATGCAGCGGCTGTCGGTGCGCGCCGCGCACCCGTTCCTGCCGATCTCGAGCCTGTCCGGCGGCAACCAGCAGAAGGCGGTACTCGCCAAGATGCTGCTGGCCGAGCCGCAGGTGCTGATTCTCGACGAGCCGACGCGCGGCGTCGACGTGGGCGCGAAGGCCGAGATCTACCGGCTCGTGTTCGCGCTCGCGAAGCGCGGCGTCGCGCTGATCGTCGTGTCGTCGGAAATGCCCGAGGTGCTCGGGCTTGCCGATCGCGTATTGGTGATCGGCGAGGGCGAGCTGCGCGGCGATTTCGTCAACGACGGTCTGACGCAGGAACAGATTCTTGGCGCCGCGCTGAAACCCGGCCGGCTGCCGACCGAACCCACCGCAGCGAGTGCGACATGAATTCCGAACTTTCTTCCTCTACCGCCGCGACGCCGGACGCCGACAAGCGCCGTCCGAGCGGTCGTCCAACTGGCCGTCCGCTTCGCCAGATTTTCGTGCGCTACAAGGTGCTCGCGCTGCTGTTCGCGGTCGTGGCGATCTGGGCGTTCTTCTCGGTGCTGACCGACGGCGCGTTCGTCACGCCGCGCAACGTGTCGAACCTGCTGCGGCAGATGTCGATCACCGGCATGCTCGCGTGCGGGATGGTGTTCGTGATCATCGCGGGCGAGATCGACCTGTCGGTCGGGTCGCTGCTCGGGCTGCTCGGCGGCGTCGCGGCGATTCTCGACGTGAACCGCCACTGGCCGCTCGCCGCGACGGTGCCGGCCGTGCTCGCGCTTGGCGTGGTGGTCGGGCTCTTCAACGGCTGGTGGTCGACCTACCGGCGCGTGCCGTCGTTCATCGTCGGGCTGGGCGGGATGCTCGCGTTTCGCGGGATCCTGCTCGGCGTGACGGGCGGCTCGACGATCGCGCCCGTGTCGGACGGCTTCGTGTTCCTCGGGCAGGGTTATCTGCCGCGCATGGCGGGGGACGGTCTCGCACTGCTGTTGTTCGCGCTCGTCGTGCTGCTGGTCGTGCGACAGCGCGGCACGCGGCGCCGCTACCGGCTCGCGGTCGCGCCGGTGTGGCAGGACGCGGTGAAGATCGCGGGCGCGGGCGCGGTGCTGTTCGCGTTCGTCGCGACGCTGGATCGCTACGGCGGCATTCCGGTGCCGGTGCTGCTGCTGCTCGCGCTGCTCGGCGTCTTCTCGTGGATCGCGACGCAGACCGTGTTCGGCCGGCGCATCTATGCGGTCGGCTCGAATCTCGAGGCGACGCGGCTGTCGGGCGTCGATACCGATCGCGTGAAGCTCGCGATCTTCGCGCTGATGGGGCTGATGTGCGCGTTCGCCGGCATCGTGAACACCGCGCGGCTCGCGGCCGGCTCGCCTTCGGCGGGCACGATGGGCGAACTCGACGCGATCGCCGCGTGCTTCATCGGCGGCACGTCGATGCGCGGCGGGTCGGGCACCGTCTATGGCGCGCTGATCGGCGCGCTCGTGATGGCGAGCCTCGACAACGGCATGTCGATGCTGGACGTCGACGCGTACTGGCAGATGATCGTCAAGGGCGCGGTGCTGGTGCTGGCGGTGTGGATCGACGTGGTGTCGCGCTCGAACCGGCGCTGACGCGGCGTTCGGTTGTCAGTCAACGAGAGAGGCAGACATGAAGCGGAACACGGTGCCCATGCCCGGTATCTCCACGCTGGCGGTCGCGCCGCTCGCGAAACCGGACGTCGAGCACGATCCCGGGCTCGCGCTCGGGCTGGATAATCCGCGCGATCGCCGGATCATCGCGGATGCGCTGCGCACGCTGTTGCGCGAGCGCTCGGAAGCCCTCGCGTTCGCATTGCGTCTCGCGGACGAGCACGATCGTCCGCGGCCCGACGCGAGCGATTTCGCGCTGACCGACATCATTCGGCTGGCGCGTATCGTCGAGCGGGCGGAGCGATACGGCGACGCGATGAACGAGGGCGCCCGCGTCGGCGCGCGCTGACGCGCGAGGGGCGCTTTCCGCGCGCCGGTTCGTACGCGCCATTGCCGGCGCCATTTCGCGCATCCCGCGCGAACTTTTTCCTTTCCTTTCTTCGGACGATTCTCCGTTGCTCGACTGCTCCGTGCGTCGGCATGGATCGGTGCGCGCGATCGACGAACGCGTTGCGGAATTTTCAGGAAAAGCGGGCTTCGGTGGACAACCGCCGGGGGAACGCATGCATTGCACGCATGCATCGAGACAAAGCATGCGATGTCGAACCGATGCGTTCGGGTGGGTTGGCACGTCGACCGACCGGTCGAGTCCACGCCAGAATATTTTTGTACTGGAAAGTTACTCAGGTATACGGATAATTCGCCGGCGGATTTTTCGCCGTGCGAATCCGATTTGGCGTGCAAGTCATCTGCATGTCACGGGCGCTTGCGAGCCTCCGTGATTCGCGGTGCCGCCGTGCCTACCGGCCGGTGTCGCCGTGGTCCAACACATACTAAAGTCAACGATTACGAGGTCGGGAAACATGGAAGCAGGAAGCAGCGCGGTCGAATCGATATTCGATACGGGCGCGGAGGTCGACAGCCGTTCAAGACGGCGATTCGTGGCCGGGCTGGGGGCCGTCACGTTGTTGCCCGCATGCGGCGGGGGAGACGGCGGTAACGGTGGTGTCGCGGTCGCGAGCGTAGCGGCGATGCAGGGCAGTGTCGTGCCGGCCGCCGCGGTGCTGCCGGCATCCGGCGCGGCAGCCACTGCGACGTCGGTTGGCTTCAGCCACCCCGGGCTGCTGCTCACCGAAGCGGACTTCAAGCGGATTCGCGACTGCATCCAGGCAGGCGAGCAGCCGTGGACGAACTGGTGGGCGACGCTGTGCGCAAGCGCCGCGACCGATCTCAACGGCAAGCCGAGCGCGCGCAGCGCCGTGTATCGCTCCGACCGCAGCGTCTATGCAATGTACCGGGACATCCAGCGCGCGTATTGCTGTGCGCTGCGCTGGAAGATCTCGCAAGACGATCGTTATGCGGATCTCGCGGTGGCGACGCTCGATGCGTGGTCGGCCGAGTTGAAGCGGGTATGGTCCCGGCCGGACGGTTCCAGTGCGCCGGAAGACTGGACCGGCTGGCTGATTGCGGGCATTCAGGGGCACCAGTGGGCAAACGTTGGCGAGCTCATGCGGACGTATTCCAAATGGGCGCCGGACGCCATCGCCCGCTTCCAGAACATGCTGCTGACGGTCTTCGCGAGCCTCGCGTCAGGCTGGCTGACCGACACCAGCACCAAGGGCCTGCACTTCGGCTCGTTTGCGAACTGGGATCTGGCCGCGCTGTGCGGCACGTTCGCCATCGGCGTGTTCTGCGATCGGGCCGATCTCTATCAGCAGGCGATCGACTACTACAAGGCGAACAACCTCGGCGACTTTCGCGCGGCCTTCGGCAATGGCGCGGCGGCGCACAGCGTGTACTTCATGCATCCGGGCTACTTCGGCCAATGGCAGGAGAGCGGGCGCGATCAGGGGCATGCGACGCTGGGCATGTCGCTGTGCGGGGCGTTGTGCGAGATGGCGTGGAAACAGGGCGAAGACCTTTACGGCTTCGATAACAACCGGTTCCTGGCCGGTGCGGAATACGTCGCGAAGTCCAACCTGCTCGATGCCGCCGGCAAGCCTTACGTGATGCCGTTTGCGCGTCAATGGAGCTCGCAGGGCGTTTTTACCGCGGCCAACAATCAGTCGTATCAAAACCTGCGCGGCTGCTGGGAGCCGCTCTACAACCACTACGTGAATCGCATGGGCATCGATGCGCCGAACGTCACGAAGATCGTCGCGAAGACCGAGCAGAACTACTGGTCCGACAATAGCGACGACATGGTGTTCGGGACGCTCACGCATCGGCTGCCGCCCTATGCGGGGCCGATGAAGGCGCCAGGCGGGCTGTCCGCGGCCAGTACGGGCGGGCGCGTCGTCCTGTCGTGGTGGGGCAGCGTAGGTGCCGCGTCGTATCGGGTCAAGCGCAGCACCGTCGCGGACGGTTCGTTCTCGGATCTCGGCGTCGTGGCGGCCGGCGATGTGCTGACCTTTACCGATACGCCACCGAGCGGCGTCTGGTTCTACCGGGTTGAAGCCATTGGCGCGGCCAGTCAGGGCACCGTGGCCTCGGCGTCGTTACGGGTCGCGGTTCCTGGCGAGATGCAGCTGTCGATGGGGCTGGACGACGGGAGCGGCGCCACGGCCGTCGGCTGGAGTTTCGCGGGCGACGGTACGCGCAAGCGGGTCGCCGGCACGCTCGGGCAAGGTGCGGCGTGGGGAGCGGGACGGCTTTCGGGCAATGCCGTCGCATTCGACGGTCAGCAAGCGTATATGCAGCTTCCGGCCGGGTTGTTCGGTCAACTGAGCGATTTCACCGCCGGAATGTGGGTGTATGCGAATTCGCTCCATTGGGACAGCTGCCTGTTCTTCATCGGGACCGACAACATCGCCTATATGCGGCTCGCCCCGCAAGCGGGCGGCGGGCATCTGCGTTTCGGGATCGCCGGTGCCAGCTACAACGACGAGCAATTCGTCGAGGCAGGCATGGCATTGCCCACGGGCCGCTGGACGCACGTGGCGGTCACGCTGCAGGACAATACCGCGAAGCTGTATATCGACGGCCAGGCTGCTGGAAGCAGCGATCAGATCCTGCTGTCGCCGTGCCAGGTCGGCGATGGATTGAGCCTGCTTGGCCGCGATGCGGTGCATCCGTCGTTCAACGGCCGCATCCAGGATTTTCGCGTGTACTCGCGCGCGTTGAGCGATAGCGAGATCGCGGCGCTGGCCACGTAACGGCAGCACGAGCATGCGGGCCGCCGCGGCGGCCCGTATCGGCAGCGCAAGCACGCGCGTCGCGTGGCGACCGATATCGATTCGTTGTCCTGTCGTTATTTCGCGCTCGTGTCGGGCTGGCGCTGCGTTTGTCGCGCGGCCAGTGCCGTTCGTTCTCTGCTGGCCTGCGTTTATCAACAACGACATGAGGAGTGGTTTCATGGATCAGAAAAATGTGCCGGCATGCGAGCCGACCGAGCATCAAGCGGCGGACAGCCGCATCGAAAGCAACGCCCGACGACACTTTCTGCTGAGCATTGGCGGTCTCGGCGCCGCAACATTGCTTTCCGCCTGCGGCGGCGCGGACGGCGGCGGCCCGCTGGCAGCGTCGATCAAGGCTGCTGCTGCCGGCGTCGGCGGCGCGGCCGCTCAGCCTGCCTACACGTGGGGCAACGTGCGAGTCGTCGCCGGCGGTTATGTGACGGGCCTCATCGCGCATCCGTGGGAGCGCGGGCTCATTTATGCGCGTACCGATATCGGCGGCGCGTATCGCTACGACTCGACGAGCAGTACCTGGATTCCGCTGAACGACTGGACGCCGCCGTCGACCTCGCACTGGATGGGGATCGAGAGCATCGCCGTCGATCCGGGCAATCCGAACATGTTTTACATGGTCGTGGGCCTCTATACCAGCTGGTGGGCCCAGAACGGCGCCGTGCTCGTGTCGTCGGATCGCGGCGCGACCTTCACGTCCTATCCGCTGGGCCTGCGGGTCGGCGGCAACCAGGACGGGCGGCAGGCTGGCGAACGGCTGCAGGTCGATCCGAATCACGGGTCGACGCTGTTCTACGGAAGCTCGAACGCCAGTTCGCAACCCGCCGCCAACGGCCTGTGGAAGAGCGCCGACAGCGGTCAGACGTGGGCGAGGGTGAGCGGCTTCAGTGCGCTGTCGAGCGACGACACGGGCGCCGGCGTCGCGTTCGTCGCATTCGATCCGCGCTCCGGCGGCAACGGTTCGCCGAGCCAGATCCTGTTCGCCGGCGTGTCGACCGCCACGGCGGCGTCGACCCTGTATCGCAGCGGTGACGGCGGCGTGACGTGGAACGCGGTCGCGGGCGGCCCGGCGAGCCCGATGATGCCGCAGCGCGGCCTGATCGGGCCCGACCGCAACCTGTATGTCACGTACGGCAACGTCGCGGGCCCCAACGGGATGACGGCCGGCCAGGTGTGGAAGTACGGCATCGACACCGGCATCTGGGAGAACATCTCGCCGCCTAATTCGAACAACTACGCATCGGGTTTCAGCGGCCTGGCGGTCGATCCGTGGAACCCTGGCGTCGCGGTCGTCATGACGATGGATCACTGGTGGCCGAGCGACACGATGTATCGCACCGGTGACGGCGGCAAGACGTGGACGGACGTCGGTGCGAACGCGGTGCGGGACGCGAGCCTGGCGCCATGGCTGACGGACGGCAATGCGCAGGCCGGGTTCGGCAACTGGGCGCAGGTCGTGATCGATCCGTCGAACGTCGACCACGCGTTCTATTCGACCGGCGCGACCATCTGGAGCACGACCAACCTGACCGACGCCGATCGCGGCCTGCCGACCCGCTGGACCATCGGCGCCAACGGCGTCGAGGAAACCGCCGTGCTCGCGCTGGCCTCGCCGACGTCGGGCGCGCCGCTCATCAGCGGCCTCGGCGACATCGGCGGGTTCGTGCATACCGACCTGACCCAGGCGCCGAAGCGGTCGATGGGCAACGTCAACGGCGGCAACGGAACGGGTGTCGATTTCGCGCGCAACGTGCCGGCAAAGATGGTCATGGTCGGGACGGGCGTGGAAGGCGGCACGGCGTTCGGCGCGGTCTCGCAGGACGGCGGCGCGACGTGGACGGGCTTCGCCAATCAGGCCGGCTCGACCAAGGGGGCCGGCACGGTGGCGCTGTCGGCGGACGGGCACACGATCGTGTGGGCGCCGTCCGACGTGGCGCCGGTCTACTCGACCGACAACGGCGCGAGCTGGAGCACCTGCATGGGCGCGTGGACGAAAACGCCGCTGCCGGTCGGTGTCCAGGTGCTCTCGGACGGCCTCAACGCCAACCTGCTCTATGCGTGGGACAGTACGAACGGCGTGTTCTACGCCAGCGGCGATCAAGGCGCGACGTGGCAGGTTTCTGCTCAAGGCCTGCCCAAGAACGGCAAAGCGTCGACGGTGACGGGCGTCCAGGGGCAAGTCTGGCTTGCAACGTCGTCCGGCCTCTATCGCAGCGGCAGCTCCGGCTGGAGCTGGGATGCCTTCCAGCCGGGCATCGTCACGTCGGCGATCTCGGTCGGGTTCGGCAAGGCGGCGCCCGGCGCGAACGCGCCGACGATCTATCTGGCGGGCACGGTCAATGGCACGATCGCGCTGTTCCGTTCCATCGACCAGGGCGCGACGTGGGTACAGATCAACGATGCGCAGCACCAATGGGGCGGTTACGAACTGGTGGTCGGTGACCCGCGGACGTTCGGCACCGTCTACGTGGCGCCGAACAGCGGTCGCGGCATCATCTACGGTACTTCGTCGACCTGAACGATCGTCGCGCAGTAGCGGCTGCAGCGGGCCTCGATGCGATTCGTGTCGAGGCCCGCTGCGTTGTTCGCGGAGCGTGCATCGCGGTAGCAACGCGGGAAATGCCGGCGACTGTCCCGTCGCCCACGACTCAGTCGTACAGGTCCTCGCCACGCGTCGCGGCGACAGTCTGGTCCAGTTTCGCGTCGACGCGCTGACCGCGAACGGCATCTCCATCATGTCCGTCTCGGTGCGCGTTGCGCTCGTCGATTCGAGCGCACGAAACGGGGCGGTCGCGCGCTGCTCCCAGATCTCGATGGCGGGCAGCGACACCTTCTGCGCATCGGCGCCACCCAGGCCAGTCGTGCCGACGGCGATGGCCATCGGTGCGGCTGCCCCGGTTCTTCCTGTTCATGTTCCGGCGTCGGCGCTCGCGCGACCGTAGAGTGGGTAAATTCCGAATTGCGGGAATTTCGTCATATCGGAGTGAGGTGTGGTAGGCCGAAGAAGGTGGTTACATACCAAAAAATAGCCAAATTAATCGGGTAAACGTGAATCTGATCGACGCGACGGTTGAGTCTTGGGTGTTTGACAAATCCCGAAATTCGGGATTACAGTCATCACCACTCCTTTCAAACCGTCGAGCGGCCGCATGAACATCCCACAGTTGGACACCGATACCGGAACACGAAGCGGCGCGAGCATCGTGCTCGAGACGGCGCGCGACGCCGGCGTCGACGTCTGTTTTGCCAATCCCGGCACCACCGAGATGCCGTTCGTCGGCGCGCTCGATACCGTGGCCGGTGTTCGTTCCATCCTCGGGCTGTTCGAGGGTGTATGCACGGGCGCCGCGGACGGCTACGGCCGCATGGCCGGCAAGCCCGCGATGACGCTGCTGCATCTCGGGCCCGGCCACGCGAACGGCGTCGCCAACCTGCACAACGCGCGCCGCGCCCGCACGCCGATCCTGAACATCGTCGGCGACCACACGCGCGACCATCTGAAGTACGACGCGCCGCTCACGTCCGACATCGAATCCCTCGCGCGCCCGGTGTCGGTGTGGTACCGCAGCGTGGCACGCGACGCGGATCTCGCGACGGATACGGCCGACGCGATCTCGGCCGCGATGGGCGCGCAGCGCGGCGTCGCGACCCTCGTGCTCCCGGTCGATCTCCAGTCGGCCAAGGTGCGCGACGCGGCATCGCCCGCCGTCGTTCGCCCGGCCACGGTGTCGTTCGATCACGCACGGGTCGAACGCGTCGCCGATCTGCTGCTCAGCGGCCATCGCACGGTGCTGCTGATGGGCGGCCGCGCGCTGTCGGCTCGCGGGCAGCACGCGGCGGCGCGCATCGCGGCGGCGACCGGCGCGACCTGCTTCAGCGAGACCTTTCCGGCGCGCGCCGAGCGCGGCGGCGGCTTGCCGGATATCGACCGCCTGCCGTATTTCCCCGAGCCGGCGCTGGCCGCGCTGGCCGACCGGCGCGTGGTGCTGGCGGGCGCGCTCGCACCCGTCACCTACTTCGGCTACGAAGGCATTCCGGGCGAACTCGCGCGCCCCGAAGACATCGTCACGCTGGCCGCACCGGGCGACGCGGCGGATGAAGCGCTGGAAGCGCTGGCCGATCGCATCGGCGCGCCGGGCAACGCCGGCGGCGTGCAGGTCGAGCGTTGGGAGGTGGAGGAAGGGCCGCTGACGCCGCAGGCCGTCGGCCGCGTGCTGGCGAATGCATTGCCCGACGACGCGATCGTGTCGATCGAGGGCGGCACGTGCGGTTATCCGTTCGTGACCGCGTCGGCGCGCGCGTGCCGTCACACGATCCTCACGAATACGGGCGGCGCGATCGGCCAGGGCTTGCCGGTGGCGCTCGGCGCCGCGGTCGCATGCCCGGAACGCCGCGTCTTCGCGCTGCAGTCCGACGGCAGCGCGCAGTACACGATCCAGGCGCTGTGGACGATGGCGCGCGAGCGTTTGCCGATCGTCATGCTGATCGCATCGAACCGGCGCTACGGCATCCTGCAGACCGAGCTCGCACGCAGCGGCCTGCCGGCCGACACGCCGCATGCCAGCCGCCTGACGCTGCTGGACGACCCGCCGATCGACTGGCTCGCGCTGTCGCGCGGCTACGGCGTGCCGGCCGAGCGCGCGAGCACCGTGCAAGCGTTGTCGCAAGCGCTCGATGCCGCGCTCGCCCACGCCGACGGGCCGAGGCTCATTGAAATGTGCCTGTCCTGATCGCGCAACCCGCTTATCCCTTCAATCCCGACTCTCACCTTTCATCGTTATGGATCTGCAACTCCACGGAAAAGCCGCGTTCATCACCGGCGGCAGCATGGGCATCGGCAAGGCGGTCGCGCTCGAGCTGGCCCGCGAAGGCGTCAACGTCGCCATCGCCGCGCGACGCATGGAACATCTCGAGGCGGCCGCCGCCGAGATTCGCGCGGCGCTCGCGCCGCTGGGCAACGCGGCCGGGACGATCCTGCCCGTCACGGTGGACACGACCGACATGGCGTCCGTCGAAGCGGCGATGGCCGCGAGCGTCGAGCGCTTCGGCCGGCTCGACATCCTGCTGAACGGCGCCGCGCATCCGGGCGGCCTCGTGCGGGCGGAACTGGAAAACGCCGACCCGCAGGGGCTGCTGCAGGACATCGACATCAAGGTGGTCGGCTACCTGCGTTGCGCAAAGGCGGCCGCGCCGTACATGCGGCGCAACGGCTTCGGCCGGATCGTCAACATCGGCGGCCTGACGGGCCGCGGCAGCAAGCAGTTGTCCGGCATGCGCAACGTGGCGATCGTGCACCTGACCAAGACGCTGTCCGACCAGCTCGGCCCGTTCGGCATCACGGTCAACACGATTCACCCGGGCGTCGTCGAGACGCCGCACATCCACGAACTCTACGAGAAAGAGGCGCAGAAGCAGGGGCTCACGGCTGCGGAGGTCGAGGCCAACTACGTGAAGGTCACGCCGATCCGGCGCGTGCTGCAGCCGGAAGAAATGGGGTGGATCGTCGCGTTTCTCGCGTCGCCGAAATCCGGCTCGATCACCGGCGAGTCGATCGGCTGCGATGGCGGGCTCACGCGCGGCATTTTTCTCTGACACAAGGAGCATTTCATGACCGCAACCGTACTGGTCGCCACGGCCGGGCAAGGCATCCTGCGCTCGAACGACGACGGCAAGACCTGGCATCGCCTCGGGCTGACCGAGCCCATCGAGTTCGACGGCATCGTGCGCGCGCTCGCGGTAGACCCCGCGACGCCGTCGCGCGTCTACGCCGGCGCCGATTCCGGGTTGTCCATCAGCGAGGACGGCGGCGCGCACTGGTTTCGCCCCGACAACTGCCTGAACGGGCAGACGGTCTGGTCCATCGCGATCGACCCGGCGAATCCGGCGGTGCTCTATGCGGGGACCGGCGCACCGTCGCGCGCCGCGCTGTACAAATCGATCGATGCGGGCCTGACCTGGGAGCGAACGGCGCCCGAGTTCCCCGAGTTTTGCTCGGGCGTCAATCGTCCGCGGCTGCTGACGATCTGCGTGGACCCGGACGACGGCCGCAATGTCTGGTACGGCGTGGAGGAAGGTGGCGCATGGCGCAGCCGCGATGCCGGCGCGAGCTGGACGCGCGTGGACGGTCCCGGCACGGCGATCCGCAACAGCGACATTCATGCGATCGCCGTGCTGTCCGCGACGCCGGACCGGCCGAAGACCACGGTGCTGCTGACGGTCAACGCGGTGCATGTGAGCGAGGACGACGGCCAGACCTGGGACGGCAAGTTGTCGCGCGATCGTTTCGACGGGCTGTACTACACGCGTACGGTCGTGCAGCTGCCGAAGCCGGACGGCGACTTGCTGATGGCGATCGGCGACGGCACGCCGGGCACCCGCACCCGCATCTACCGCTCGACCGATCGCGGCTACGCGTGGCACGAGACGGACCTGCAGACGCCGCCGAATTCCACGTTCTGGGCGTTCGGCGTGCATGCGGCCCGGCCTGAGCTGGTCTATGCGGGCACCAAGTACGGGCACCTGTTCTGCTCGCGCGACGGCGGCCGGAACTGGACCAAGGAATGGCGTGATTTCAGCGAGATCACGGCGGTCGCGTGGACGCCGTTCGACGCGCCGCTCGTCGCCCACGCGCAGTCGACCGATTGAGCGGAGCGAACATGACACCGTCCGACATCCAGCAACACGCCGAGCGCGCGAACGCGCGCGGGCTGCCGCTGCCCACGCCGCGCGTCCAGCGCACCCACCTGTCGTTGTTCGTGCGCGATCCCGTGCGCTCGAGCACCTGGTACGCCGACGTGCTCGGCATGACGGAAACCGCACGCGGCGAGCAGTGGGTGTTCATGTCCTTCGGCCAGAAGCACCATGACATCGCACTGATTCGTGCGGCGTCCGACGCGGAGCTCGGCACGATCGGCCTGCAGCACTACGGCCTCGAAATCGCCGGCGGCCTGACCGAGTTGCGACGCCTGTACGGCATGCTGATTCGCCGCGACGTACCGATCGTCAAGATCACCGATCACAAGGTCGGGATCGGCGTGTATTTCCCGGACCCGGACGGCAATCGCCTCGAATTCTTCTGCGAAACCGTCACCGATGACGAAGAGGGCAAGCGCGTGCTGCACCGGTACAACGCCCCCAGCGATCCCGTGGAGCTCGAGCCGCTGTTCGATTGAGGCGCCGTCTTTCATTCCCGTACAACCGATATTTCATAGAGGATTCCTGATGAACAAGATCGCAAATTTCGAAGGCTTTCATATCCGCAAGTGGTACACGCAGATCGAGGATTCGCTCGCGAACGAATCCGGCCAGCTCGCGGACGGCGAGCCGTTGCGCAAGATCGTGATCGCCGCGGCCGTTCATAACCCGTACGCGGGACGCTTCAGCGAAAATCTCGACGATCTCGTGCGGCCGTCGCCGGCGCTCGGCCAGGAGTTCGCGCGACGCATCGAGGCGCTTGCCGCGGGCCGTGCGATCGAGAGCTACGGCAAGGCTTGCCTGGTCGGCTCGGCCGGCGAATACGAACACGGCAACGCGTTCCTCACGTCGATCTTCGCGGAGCCGATCCGCGCGGCGCTGGGCGGCGGGAAGTCGTGGGTGCCGTCGAGCGGCAAGCGCGGCCCGGTCAACACGGTGATCGACGTCCCGCTCGCGCACAAGGACGCGCTCTACGTGCGTTCGCACTACGACACGGTGACGTGCCTGTTCCCCGATGCGCCCAACGATGACGAAGTGCTGGTGATCTTCGCGTTCGCGACGCGCGGCCGCCTGCATGCGCGGCTCGGCGGGCTGAAGGCGAGCGAGATCGTCGGCCGCGACGGTCTGGTCTGAGCGCGGATGCGGGCCGGGGAGCACATGATGAATACGGCGTCCGTCAAGGATGGATGGGTCGACAGCGACGGGCTGCGGCTGCACTACGTGAGTTGGGGGCGCGACGATGCGCCGGTCGTGGTGATGCTGCACGGCTTGCGCAGTTACGCGCATACGTGGGAGCCGGTCGCCGACGCGCTGGTCGACCGTTATCGGGTCGTCGCGCTCGATCAGCGCGGGCGTGGATGGAGCGACTGGGATCCGCGGCGCGACTACTACGCGGCGGCCTACGTACGCGATCTCGACGCGCTGGTGCGCGCGCTCGGCCTGCAACGATTCGTGCTGGTCGGGCACTCGATGGGCGGCGCCAATGCGTTCGTCTACGCGGCGGCGCAACCGCAACGGCTCGCCGGCCTCGTGATCGAGGACATGGGTCCGGGTGCGTCGGCCGGTTCGCAGGGTTCGGAGCGCATCAAGCGCGAGCTGAAGGAAACGCCGGACGCGTTCGCGTCGTGGGACGACGCGCGCGCGTTCTGGCGACGCCAGCGGCCGAACATCGCGGCATCCGCGCTCGATTCGCGCCTCGCGCACTCGCTGAAGGAGGATGCGCAGGGGCGGATTGTATGGCGGCACGATGCCGACGGGATTGCGGCGGCGCGGCTGGCCGCGACCCCGGAGCAACTTGTCCATCTGTGGCCGCTGGTGCTCAACCTGCACGTGCCGACGTTGCTGTTGCGCGGCGGTGCATCGGATTTCCTGTCCGCGGACGTGGCGGCCGAAATGGCGGCGGCCAACGCAGGCATCGAGCGGATCGATATTCCCGGTGCGACGCACTACGTGCATGACGATCAGCCCGCCGCGTTCAACCACGCATTACGCACGTGGCTCGATCGTCTCGACGATCCGGCGTGGCGGACGGGAGGCTGACGCATGAAAGCGAACAATCCGGACCGGACATCGGTCGCGATCGTCGGCGCGGGGCCGAACGGCGTGGCGATGGCGAACCTGCTCGGCCTCTATGGCATCGCGACGGTGATCGTCGAGAAGGCGCCGCAGATCGTCGAATTTCCGCGCGCGGTCGGCATCGACGACGAAGCGTTGCGGATGTTCCAGACGGCCGGCCTCGCCGACGAGCTGAGCCGCGACATCATCCAGAACGTGCCGCTGCGCATGTTTAAGGCGAACGGCGAGTGCTTTGCCGACATCCGCCCGTCGATGCGCGAATTCGGCTGGTGGCGGCGCAACATCTTCATGCAGCAACTGGCCGAGCGAACGCTGCGCGACGGGCTGGCCCGTTATCCGCACGTGTCGCTGCGGACCCGCGAAGAAGTGGTCGCGGTCGAACAGGACGACGCACGTGTCACGTTGCAGGTGCGTCGCGTCGACGGGCAGCAGTATGCGCTCGAGGCCGACTACGTGGTGGCGGCCGACGGCGGGCGCAGCCCGATGCGCGAGCTGCTGGGCGTCAAGCTGGCCGGCACGACGCATCCGATCAAATGGGTCGTGGTCGACGTGAAGAACGCCGGGCTCGACCAGCCGTGCACGGCGCTGAACTGCGATCCGCGCCGCCCGAACGTCTGCATCTATCTGCCGTTCAATTTCCGGCGCTGGGAGTTTCTCGTGTTCCCGCACGAGGATGAGGCGGCGATCGCGCAACCGGAATCGATCCGCGCGCTGATCGAGCCGTACGTCGACGACGTCGATCGCATCGAGATCGTGCGCGCCCGGACTTATACGCACCATTCGCGCATCGCCGAACGTTTCGTCGTCGGCCGCGTGGCGCTCGTCGGCGACGCCGCCCACCTGACGCCGCCGTGGGTCGGCCAGGGCCTGAATGCGGGCTTGCGCGACGTGGGCAATCTCGCGTGGAAACTGGCAGGCGTCGTCAACGGCGTATTGCATCCCGGCGTGATCGGCAGCTACGAATCGGAGCGGCGCGACCACGCGAAGGCGATGATCGACCTGGCGGACACGTTCGGCGCGATGCTGATGCCGACCAACCGGCTCGTCGCGTTCCTGCGCGATCGTGTGCTCGGGCTCGCGCGGTACGTGCCGGGCCTGAAGGACTACATCCTGCAGATGCGTTTCAAGCCGATGCCGAGCTATACGCGCGGTGTCGCGCTGCCGGGGGCGCCGGACGACGCGGTCGGCAGGATGATCGCGCAGCCCGACGTCGAAACGGCCGACGGCGTGCGCCGCAAGCTCGACGACGTGCTGGGCCCGTGGTTTTCGATCGTCGGCTGGCAATGCGATCCGCAGGCGTGCCTGAGCGACGACGATCGTGCGTACTGGGCGGCGCTGGGCGCGACCTTCGTTCAGGTCAGCCGCTCGCGCAGCGGGACCGGCCGCACCCGGCGGGTGACCAGCGCCTACGGCAGCACGTGTGTCGAGGACGTCGACAACGCGCTGGGCGCCTGGTTCGACCGGCATGCCGGCCCGCTCGTGGTGGTGCGTCCCGATCGTTACGTGGCGGCGCAGACGGATGCCGTGGGGATGGCCCGCGTGACCGCGGCCTTTCAGGCGTTCGCGCCGCGACAACAGGAGGAAGTGCATGTTTGTTGAGCAACGCACCTATACGCTGGTGCCGGGCGGCGTCGCCGAATATCTGCGGCTGTACGCGGAATGCGGACGCGCGGCGCAGGAGCAGGCGCTCGGCACGATGGTCGGCTGTTTTGCGACGGAAGTCGGGCCGCTGAACCAGCTCGTCTATCTGTGGGCGTTCGATTCGCTGGACGATCGCGCCCGGCGTCGCGCCGCGCTGATGGCCGATCCCGAGTTCAGGACGTTTCGCGGCCAGGTCCGGCATCTGCTCGTCAGGCAGGAAAACCAGATTCTCCGGCAGGAAATCGGCGGTCTGTTGCGTGCGTCGCGACCGGCCGAGTGATGCGATCGTCGCACCGTCCGGGCCCATCGTGCAGTCTCTACCGAGGTATTCGTCTTGATTCCGTTCACGCCGCTGACTTCCCGCATGACGCCTGATGCACCATGCGATTACGCGCCGCTCCAGTTATATATCGATGGCCGGTTCCTTCAGGCCGACGGCCGTCGCACGCAGCCCGTGCTCGATCCGGGAACCGGCCGCGTGCTCGGCGAGTTGCCGCATGCCACACCGGACGATATCGACGCCGCGGTGCACGCCGCGCATCGCGCGTTCGCGGCATGGCGGCGCGAGTCGCCGCTCGTGCGCTCGGACATCCTGCGTCGTGCCGCTGCGCTCGTGCGCGAGCGTGCCGAGACCATCGGCCGCCATATCACGATGGACCAGGGCAAGCCGCTGTGCGAGGCGATCGCCGAGGTCAGGTCGTCCGCCGAGCAGCTCGAATGGCATGCGGAGGAGGGGCGCCGCACCTACGGTCGTGTCGTGCCGGCGCGTTCTCCCGATGTCGTGCAGACGGTATTGCGTGAACCGATCGGCGTGTGCGCGGCCTTCTCGCCGTGGAATTTCCCGTTCAGTCAGGCGATGCACAAGATCGCGGCGGCGCTTGCATCGGGGTGCACGCTGGTACTGAAAGGGCCCGAGGAATCGCCGAGCGCGATCGTTGCGCTCGCCCGCATCTTTCACGATGCCGGGTTGCCCGCGGGTTGCCTGAATATCGTCTGGGGTGTGCCGGGCGACGTGTCGACGCAGTTGATCGAGTCGCCGCTGGTGCGGATGATTTCGTTCACCGGTTCGGTGCCGGTCGGCAAGCAGCTGGCGGCGCTCGCCGCGTCGCACATGAAGCGCATGACCATGGAGCTGGGCGGGCATGCGCCGGTGCTCGTCTGTGCGGACGCGGACATCGAGCGTGCCGCGACGATGCTCGCCGCGTACAAGTTTCGCAATGCCGGGCAGGTGTGCGTATCGCCGACGCGGTTTTTCGTGCAACGCCCGGTGTTCGAACGGTTCGTTGCCGCGTATCTCGATGCAGTCGGCGCGATCCGCGTCGGCCACGGGCTGGAAGAGGGGACCACGATGGGGCCGCTCGCGCATGCGCGCCGCGTGTCCGAGATCGACGCATTCGTCGCCGATGCCAGGGCGAAAGGCGCGGACATCGCCGCGGGCGGCACGCGCTTGCCGGGGGCGGGGCACTATTTCGCGCCGACGGTCGTGCTGGGCCCGGCGCGCGAGTCGCGCCTGATGAACGAAGAGCCGTTCGGCCCGATCGTCGGGATCGTGCCGTTCGACGAACTCGACGACGCGCTGGCCGAGGCCAACCGCTTGCCGTTCGGCCTCGCGTCGTACGCGTTCACCGCTTCGGCACGCAACGCGCACCGGATCGGCCGCGCGCTCGAAGCCGGCATGGTCAACATCAATCACTTCGGCATGGGGCCGGCGGAGATTCCGTTCGGCGGCGTGAAGGACAGCGGCTTCGGCAGCGAGGGAGGAACGGAGACGTTCGACGGTTACCTGGTCACCAAATTCATCACGCAGATGAATTGACGGTGTGCGCGTCGACGATCGCGCGCGGTGTCGTTCGCGACGCCGCGCGAATGTTCAGGTGGCTGCGCCGATCTGGGCGGTGGCGTCGATCAGCAGCTTGCCGAGCACGTGCTCGTCGAACAGCGCGAAGTGTTCGGCGCGAAAGACCAGCGACAGGCTGCTGTTGATTTCGCCGCTGCTGGCGGTGCGAATCGGCGCGGCGATACCGACGAAGCCTGCGTCGAGCTCGCCGCGCGAGATCCAGTATCCCGCGTCGGCGATCTGCTGGCAGGCGCGCCAGAACTGCGTCCAGTCGGCCGCGAGCTCGCCGAGCTCCGCGTTGTGCCGTTCGTGCAGGCGTTTCAGGCGTGCGCGCGACATCGCGGCCACGATCACTTTCGACGATGCGCCGAGGAACAGCGGCATGATGCGGCCGCGGCCGAAGCCGAGCTGCAGGTTCTCGGCGCCGGTTTCGTGCATGACGTTGATGATCTGCTCGTCGAACAGCGTCGACACGAGCGCATCGCCGCCGGTGACCTGAACCAGTTTCTGGATCACGGGTTTCGCGGCGGTGAGCGTCGGATCCGACTGCCGCATGTTGTAGTCGAGATGGATGATGCGCGGGCCGAGCGTATAGCGGCCGTTGCTGCCGACGAGCAGGCCGACGGAGGCCAGTTCCTTTACGTAGCGGTAGCACGTGGTCCGCGAAAAGCCCATGTGTTCGGCGATTTCCTCGGCCGTCATCGACGTCGCGGACGAAGAGAAGACGTCGAGGATGGACAGCATTTTGGTGAGGCTCGACATGACGTGATCCGGGATTCAGGCGGCTTGCGGCAATGGAACGAGAAGATCGGAAGCAGTTCGGGCAGCCGGGCTGCGGCACCGGCGGCGACAGGGTCGTAGTCTAACTTAAGTCGCGCGGGCAGCAACCGGAACCGCGTCAGGAAAGCCGTGGGATGCGGGTCGGCAGCGGTACGACGGATCGTGCCGTCTTGTGTCGATACGGAGTCCTACGTTGATGGAATGAATCATGCCGGCTCGATGCCGCCGGCGAGCCGATCGGCGCACAAGCGCATCGACCGGAAAAATTTGATGAGGAAAAGAAGATGAAAACGTGGTTCCGGATGGTGGCATTGTGCGGCTGCGGTGCCGTTACGCCGACGTTTGCGCAATCGAGCGTGACGCTTTACGGTTCGCTGGACACCGGGTTGACCTATACGAGCGACGTGGCGTCCGCGCCGCGTGGCGGCCGTCAGTTCGCGCTGCAGGCGGGCGTGTCGCGCAACGACGTATGGGGCTTGACGGGCAGGGAGGATCTCGGCGGCGCAAACTTTGCCGTGTTCCGGCTCGAAAGCCAGTTCCAGACGTCGGACGGTGCGCTGACCGTGCCGGGCTCCGCGTTCAGTTCGCAAGCGTACGTCGGGCTCGGCGGCGACTGGGGCACCGTGACGCTCGGGCGGCAGTTCGATTTCGTCGGCGATCTGTTGCCCGCCTTCGCGGTCGGCGCGAACACGCCGGCCGGCCTGCTCGCATGGGGGCTGCCGGCGAATGCGTCGGCAGGCGGCGCGCTCGACAACCGCGTATGGGGCGTTCAGGTGAACAATGCGGTGAAGTACGTGAGCCCGACGTTCGGCGGGCTGTCGTTCGGCGGCATGTGGGGGTTCGGCAACGTGCCCGGCACGGTCGCGCGCAGCAGCGTGCAGAGCGCGATGCTGTCCTACACGCAGGGCGCGTTCAGTGCCGCGCTCGCTTATTTCGGCCAGCACGACGTGACGTCCGGCGGCAATCTTCGCAACTTCTCGGGTGGGGCCGGCTACAACCTCGGCCCGTTCCGCGTCTTCGGCATGGTGTCGGACGTCCGGATCAGCGCCGCCGCGCCGCTGCGCGCGACAACCTACGACGCCGGGCTGACCTATGCCGTCACGCCATCGTTGCAGCTGGGCGGCGGTTTCCAGTACCAGCAGCGCGGCGGCGACGTCGGCGCGGCCAATCAGGTCACGCTGAGCGCCGACTATTCGCTGTCGAAGCGTACCGGCCTGTATGCGGTGTTCGCACGCGGGCACGACAGCGCTTACGGTGCCCAGGTCGAAGCCGCGCTCGGCGGGGTGGCGGCCGGGTCGACGCAGAGCGTGGTCCGCGTCGGGGTACGGCATCAGTTTTGACGGCACGGGAAGGCACGGGTTGCCGAATCCTTTGTCGCTTGCGGTATCCCGTATCACTGACCAGGTGCCGGCTCACGCGCAATCGCGATCACTCGAGCGTGGGGTGTAGCGCATCAGCTTTGCAACCCGACATTGGCCGATCATCGATGACGGTCGGCCACGGCTGCGACTTCAGGCGAACGCCGGCTGGTTCCTGACACTCGGGCGTTCCTGCATTCTCGAATACCAGGCAAGCAGTGCTTCGCACTCCGCAGGCACGGGCAGCTTCACGATCGACGCAAAGACCAGCCCGCCAATGAGCGTGATGTCGGCCATCGAGAAGGTTTCCCCGGCGACAAACGGTTGCTTGTTCAGAACGCCATTGAAGTAACCCATGCCCCGCAGCGCTTTGTCGCGCTGACGAAACCCCCATTCGGCGTTCTGATAGCGCTCGACTTTCGGCCCAAGCCCTGGCGTGGCGTGGTGGAAGTAGACACTGATGGCATCGAGTACCTCCAGTTCGGCGCGCTTGCTCATCATGTGGATCACGCCCTTTTCGAGCGGTGTCCTGCCGGTCAGCGTGGGTGCGCCATCGAGCGTATCGAGGTATTCGGTAATGGCGGTGCATTCGGCGATGCAGGTTCCATCGTCGAGTTCGAGGACCGGCAGCGTGCCCGAGTAGTTTTTCTCGGCGATGAACTCGGGTCTTTTGTGCTCCCCCTCGTAAAGATCGACCATCACGAACTCGACGCGCGATTGCAGATTTTTCTCGGCCAGCGCGATACGGATGCGTGTCGGATAAGGCCCTGCGGGAAAATCGTAGATCGTCATGATCGGGAGTGTGGTGACGTCGAAATCGATGGTGCTGGAAGTCATGCTTGCCTCGCTGTGCGCGCTGTTACATGGGATCCGACAAGATGGGGAGCTATTCTCCACATCACCTACCTAACGTTCGTTAGGTTTACAATAAAAGCTATACTCCCCCATGTCAACAGTCATTCCAGCGTGCGGAGGCGGTAGGTGTGAAGAACGATTCGGGCTTGAATTCGAGGGAGCGAATCCTGATGGCTGCCACCAGGATTGCGCAGGCGCACGGCTACGGCGGCTTGAATTATCGTGATCTCGCCGAGGATGTCGGCATCAAGGCGGCGAGCATCTACCATCACTTCGCAAGCAAGGCCGATCTCGGCGCCGCGGTGGCGAGGCGTTATTGGGAGCACTCGGCCGCGACCCTGGATGCGCTGTTGGCCGAATCCGCGGATCCGCTCGACTGCCTGCGCCACTATCCCGATACGTTTCGCAAGGCGCTCGAGAGCGGCAATCGCATGTGCCTCTGCAGTTTCATGGCCGCGGAATCCGATGACTTGCCGGAATTGGTGACGAAAGAGGTCCAGACCTTTGCCGATGTGCATGTTGCGTGGCTGAGCCACATGCTGTCCGCTGCGGCCGTGGTCAGCGCCGAGGATAGCGAACCGCGTGCTCGCGCGATCTTCGCAGCCGTCGCTGGCGCCCAGCTCATTGCCAGGAGTCGCTCGGATATTTCACTCTACGACGGGCTCATTGAAAGCTATCGCGTTGCGGGTCTTCTGCCGGCATAGGCGTGGCGAGAAACTCGGGTTATGCGGATGCGTGTATCGGCACGGACCGACCCGGCATGCCGCGCGGCATACCGGGTGCTGCTCCCGTCAGAAGCGATGCATCATCCCGACGCGCAAGGCCAACTGGTTGCGGCCCGACGACTGCCCGGCGGTGCCGAGCACGTGCGCGTAGTCGAAGTCGGTGCCGGAGTGGCCGGTCGCATGCTGGTACGCGCCCTGGATGTACGTCGAGGTCCGCTTGCTGAGGTCGTAGTCGAGCATCATCGACACCTGGTGCCAGCTCGGCGAGGCATCGCCTGCCGCCGTCGCGACATGCGCGTGCGTGTACGTATAAGCGGCCCCGAGCCAGAAGTCAGGCCGGAAGAAATACTGGCCGTTGATCTCGAAGTTGTCGAATTTCCACGCGTTCTGCGAGTCGGCCGCCGGCTGGCTGGCGAAGTAGAGATTCGATTCGGGGTTGTACACGTCCACGTGCGAATACGCGGCGGACAGCGTCACCTTGTCGCTGAACTTGTAGGACGCGCCGGCATCGATGTTCTGCTGCGAGCGGCCGCTGAAGACCGTATCGTCGCTCGACAATGCACCGCCCGCGGTCGCGCCGCCGTTGTTGGCCTTCAGGTACGCGACGGCGGCGGAAAACGCGCCCATCTGGTACTGCAACGCGGCACTGTACACACGGTTTTTGGCAAAGCCGCCCGCCTGGTTCGCGAGGCCGTAGAGCACTTCGCCCTTGAAGCCGGCGTACGTGGGCGACACGTACTTGACGCTGTTCTGGATGCGGTAGTCCCAGTCGGCATTGTCGTTGTCGTACGGGTGGGCGCCGAAATCGCCGAGCCAGTTGCCGGTGGCCGTGAACGTGCTCCACATGTCGAGCGTGGGATCGTACTGGCGGCCGAACGTGAGCGTGCCGAACCGGTCGGAATCGAGCCCGACGTACGCCTGCCTGCCGAACATCCGGGACGTCACGCCGAGCGCGCCCGTGCTCGTGTTGAAGCCGTTCTCGAGCTGGAACAGCGCCCTCAGCCCGCCGCCGAGGTCTTCCGTGCCCTTCAGCCCCCAGTTGCTGCCGACGGTGTCGCCGCTGACCATCTGGTAGGCCTTGCTGCCGCCCGCGTTGCTGGTGAAATTGACGCCTTCGTCGATCAACCCGTAAAGCGTCACGGTGCTCTGCGCGTGCGCCGTCAGGCTGAATCCCATCGCACCGGCGGCCGATACGGCCGCAATCATCTTCTTCATCGTCGATCTCCAGGTGAGGGCCGGTAGGGCCGTGCGGTGCCGTTTTCGATGGCGTGCGGGATCGCCGGACGCTCGAAACGGTCCGCTTGTAGTTAGTAAAACGAAATATTTGAAATGAAAGAGATCGGGCCGCCGTGGACGCGCGACCCGAATGCGGAACGTCGCCGGGATCGCGGTCCCGTTTTGTCGCGGCGTTACAGCATCCGCCGCAATACGTCGTTTTCGCGGTTCGGGTCGAAGAACCGGTGCTTCAGCGCGGCGAGAATATGCAGGACGACGAGCGCGAGCAGCGTGTAGGCCAGCGTCTTGTGCAGCCACTGGAACACCACGAACCAGTGGTCGTTCTTCGGCAGCAGCTCCGGCACGCGGACCAGGAAGAACGGCACGCCGTCGCTCTGCGTGTAGGTGCTGGACATCGAATAACCCATCAGCGGCACGATGATCGCCAGCGCGTAGAGCAGGTAGTGCGCGATCTTGGCGAGCTTCCGGTCGAGCCTGGGCAGGCTCGACGGCAGCGGCGGCAGCGGCTTCATCGAGCGGATCGCCAGTTGCGTCAGGACCACCAGCAGCGTGAGCACGCCGAACTCCTTGTGGGTCGGGTAGTACCAGTCGAACTTGGCCGGCAGGTTGTCGTCGAGCCGGACCATGGTCCATCCGGTCCAGAGCTGTGCGCCGATCAGGATCGCCCTGACCCAGTGCAGCAGCCGAAGCGCGAGCGGGTATTTCTCCACCGTGAATGCAATGGCCTGGTTGTCCATTTGACTTGTCATCCTTGAAAACGAAACTGTGACAGGCGGGATGCCGATCGCCGACATCGACGTCCCGCGACGATCTTCGTCGAACCGAGGCCGGATCGCGGCGCACGAACCTTCGACGAAAAGTCCGTGCGCCCGGCTGTCCGCGCGCTCAGGCGATCGATCGCGAATCCGCGCAGCACTCCTGCAACGCCTCGCGCAGCGTCACCGCGATCAAGTCGGCCTCGTCCTGCTGCAGCGTCAACGGCGGCGACATCACCACCTTGTTGGCGATCGCGCGGACCAGGACGCCGCGCTTGCGTGCGGCGTCGGCCACACGCGCCGCGAATCCCTGGCCCGGATCGAGCGGCGTGCGGCTGGCCTTGTCGGTCACGAGATCGAGCGCCAGCATCAGCCCCTTGCCGCGAACGTCGCCGACGGTCTCGAAGTCGGCCGTCAGCGGCAGCAGTCGCTCGAGCAGGCGCTCGCCCACCCGTGCCGCATTGCCCGGCAGATCCTCGGCTTCGACGATGTCGAGCACCGCGAGCGACGCGGCGCACGCGAGCGGATGCCCGCTGTACGTATAACCGTGCATGACCATGTGCGAGAAACCCGCGCCCTGTTCGATCGCTTGCGCGATGCGCCCGTTGTACAGCGTCGCGCCGAGTGGCACGTAGCCGGCTGAAATGCCCTTGGCGACGCACAGGATGTCGGGGGCAACGCCCCAGCCGCGGCTGCCGAGCATGCTGCCGGTGCGGCCGAAACCGGTAACCACTTCGTCGGCGATCAGCAGGATGCCGTTGCGGTCGCACACGTCCCGCACGCGCGCCCAGTAGTCGGCGGGCGGCACGATCAGGCCGCCCGCGCCTTGCACCGGCTCCGCGACGAACGCGGCGATGGTCTGCGGACCATGGTATGCGATCGTTTCCTCGAGTTGCCGGATGCAATGCTCGACGAGTTGCTGCGGATCGTCGCAGTTCCACGGGTTGCGATAGAGCCACGGCGTGTCGAGCAGCACGCAGCCGGGCAGCAGCGGGCCGTGATTGTAATGGTAGACGCCGTTGCCGCCGATCGACGTGCCGCCGACGTGCACGCCGTGATAACCGTTGCGCAGCGACAGGAATTTCGTGCGCGACGGCTCGCCCGCGGCGACCCAGTACTGGCGCGCCATCTTGAGCGCGGTCTCGACCGCGTCGGACCCGCCGCTGCCGAACATCACCCGCTGCATGTCCTCCTGCGCGAACATCGCGCACAGGCGGTCGGCCAGGTCGTACACGCGCGGGTGGGCGACGCCGTCGAAGGTCTGGTAGTAGGACAGTTCGTCCATCTGGCGGGCGATCGCCGCCTTCACTTCCGGCCGGTTATGGCCGACGTTGACGTTCCACAGTCCGCCGACGCCGTCGAGCATGCGGTGGCCCTCGACGTCGTACACGTAGTTGCCGTCGCCGCGCGCGATGATGACGGTGGGGGTCGTGTGTCCGGCGGCCGCCGAGCTCATCGGGTGCCAGAATCGCTTTTGTCGCTTTTGATAGTCCATGGTGGTTCTCTCACGAAGTGCTTGAAGACAGTGCGGGGCGGCGTGCGCCGCGGAATCACAGGGCTGCGCTGATGATCTTTTCCTCGAGGTACGAATCGAGCGCGGCCTTCGACAGGTCGCGCCCGATCCCGCTCTGCTTGGTGCCGCCCCACGGCAGGCGTGCGTCGATCGGGCTCCAGGCATTGATGGCGACCGCGCCGACGTCGAGCCGCTCGGCGACGCGGTGCGCGGTGCCGACGTCCTGCGTCCAGACCGACGCGGACAGGCCGAACGGCGTGTCGTTGGCGATGCGGATCGCCTCGTCCTCGGTGTCGAACGGCATCACCATGCCGACCGGGCCGAACACTTCGTCGCGGGCGATCCGCATGTCCGGATGCACGCCGCCGAGTATCGTCGGGCGCATGAAGCAGCCGCGCGGCGGCACCTGTTCGTCGCCCGCGAGCAGGACCGCGCCTTCGGCGAGCGCGCCTTCGACGTGCGCGCGCACGCGTGCGAGGTGACGCGGGTTGATGAGCGCGCCCATTTGCACGCCGGGTTCCGTCGGCGGGCCGACGCGGATGGCGCGGGCGGCGTCGGCGAGCCGCTCTTCGAGGGCGTGCGCGATCGAGCGGTGCGCGAGCACGCGCGAGCCGGCCGCACACGTCTGCCCCTGGTTCGCGAACATGCCGGCCATCAGCGACGGGATCGCGCGGTCGAGATCGGCATCCGCGAACACGATCTGCGCGGCCTTGCCGCCGAGTTCGAGCGTGACGCGCTTGAAGGTCGCGGCGGCTGCGCCGGCGATCGCACGGCCGACTTCGGTGCTGCCGGTGAAGCTGATCTTGCTCACGAGCGGGTGCGCGACCAGCGCGGCGCCGACTTCGGAACCGACGCCGTGGACGATGTTGACGACGCCGGCGGGAAGGCCGGCTTCGCAGACGAGTTCGCCGAGCCGGGACAGCGCAAGCGGCGTGTCCTCCGACGGTTTGATGACCACCGGGCAGCCGGCCGCGAGCGCCGGCGCGAGTTTCCACACGGCGATCATCAGCGGCGCGTTCCACGGGATGATCTGCGCGGCGACGCCCACCGGCGCACGCCGCGTGTAGTTGAGCGTCGGGCGGCCCATGAAGCCGTCGGTGGGAATCGTGCGACCCTCGAGCTTGTCGGCCCAGCCGGCGAAGTAGCGCAGCGTGTCGATGCACATCGGGAGGTCCATCATGCGCATCTCGGCAAGCGGACGTCCTTGTTCGACGGCCAGGAGTCCTGCCAGCGCTTCGCGCTCGCGCTCGACCAGGTCCGCCAGCCGAAGCAGCCAGCGGGCCCGGGCCGATCCGCCCGCGCGCGCCCATGCGTCGTCGTGCAGTGCGCCATGTGCGGCGCGCACCGCGCGATCGACGTCTTCGGCGGTCGACGCGGGCACGGCGGCGACATGGTCGCCGTTCGCCGGTGCCAGCTTTTCGAAGGTGCGGCCGGCAGATGCATCGCAATGCCGTCCGCCGATCAGGTTCTGAATTTTCATCATGGTGTCCGTATTTCCCAGGGGCGAATCGTCGGGCCGGGCCGGTCGAGGCGATGGCGGCTGCCACGGCCCGGCTTCAACGTCGGATCCACTGTATGTCGATGAAATGGCGGGCCTTGTCCGCTATCGGCAATCGCTGCGGCGAGATCGGGATAGGGAATACCCGCGCAACGACGCCGGCGCGACACGTCGAGGCGTGTCGCGCCGGCAGCGGGCAAGTGTCAGGTGTGGGGCAACGCGATGCCGATGCCGATGCCGATGAAGCGTGTGGCACCGGCAGCGCGGCGACTACTGGACGGCGCGTCCGAGTTCGCGATACAGGTCGGGATCGCTGCGCTTCAACCGCAACGCGGCGCGGATGCCGAGCGCGCCGATGGCGAGCAGGAAATACGGAAACATCGCGACGAAGGTCGAATCCGATCCGCTCAGCACGGACAGGTTGCGTATGACCAGCACGAGGCAGGCGCCGAGCGCGATGATGCTGACGAGCGGCGCGATCAGGCGGTGCACGAGGCCGGTATCGCGGTGGTCGTGCGCGAAGAACGCGATGACCGATGCCGCCACGAGGATCTGCACCGCGATGATGCCGATCGTGGCCAGCGCGCTCATCCACGAGAACACGACCGCGAACGGATCGAGGCGGAAGACGGCGGAGCCGACGATGGCCGCGAGCGCGATCAGCGTCTGCACTTTCCCGGCGACGTCGGGGCAGCGATGCACGGGGCACGTATGGCCGAGCTTGCGCCACAGCACGCGTTCGCGGCCCATCGCGTAAAAATAGCGCGTGATTGTGTTGTGGAACGACAGGATGGCCGCGAAGAGGCTCGTGACGAGCAGCACGTTCATCGCGTCCGTCGCGATGCCGCCGAGCAGCCGGCCGCTGACGGCGAACCACAGATTGGCCGGGTCGCGGTTCGCTTGCGCGGCGATCTGGCCTTCGCCCCATGCCTCGACGATCGCCCACGACGACAGCGCGTAGAACACCATGATGAGGACCACGGCCAGGTACGTGGCGCGCGGGATCGTGCGCTTCGGATCGCGGGCTTCCTCGGAGAAGATGGCCGTCGCCTCGAAGCCCATATACGAGCCGAGGACGAACACCAGCGCGGTGCCGAGCCCGGGCGCGAACACCATCGTGGGGCCGAACGGCTTCGCGCTGAAGCCGCCGGTGCTCGCGCCGTGCGCGACGATCGCGAGATCGAGCAGCATCACGATCGCGATCTCGCCGATCATCAGCATGCCGAGCAGCCGCCCGCTGAACTCGATGCGCCGCGCGCCGCAGAAGTGGACGGCGGCGACGCAGGCCAGCGCGAACGCCCACCACGGAACGTCTATACCGTAGTGCTGCTGGACGCCGTTGTTCAGGAAGAAGCCGAACATGCAGTAGATCGCGATCTGCACGGCGTTGTACGCGACGATCGCAACGAATGCGCCGCCCACGCCGACCGGTCGCCCGAGCCCGTTCGCGATGTACGCATAGAAGGCGCCCGCATTGGAGATGTGCCGGCTCATCGCCGCATAACCGATGCTGAAGATCAGGTACATCACGCCCGCCAGCACGAATACGCCGGGCACGCCCGGGCCGTTGCCGAGCGAGAATGCCGCGGGGGTGGCGCCGACCATCGCGGTGAGCGGCGCGGCCGCGGCGACGACGAAGAAGACGATGTGCGAAAGTCCGACGGCGTTTTTGCTGAGCCCCGCTTCGGACCGGGATGACAGTTCGTTCATGAGTAGTCCTGCTGGCCGGATCGTCCGTCAGGAATCGACACCGGCATGCCTGATCAATGTCCCTGCGTCGCGGGCCGATCCTGACGATCCGGCAGTGGAGGCTGCCGTCCGCCGGCGACACAGGTGTGCGCTTCGACGGCCGCCCGGTGACGCGCACGGAGCGCGCGAGCAGGCCGACGACAAAATTTACGGTGCCGAAAAGCGGGACGTTGTCCGCTATCGGCAATCCGCGTGCGCCGGGCGGCAGGGGATTACCCGGATGCGACGCCGCAGCGTGCCGTGCACGCGCGGTCTCAGCTCAGGCGCGGCGTGTGCGACGGCAACTCGTGGAAATGTTGCTGGTAGTACGCGGAGAAGCGCCCGAAGTGGCAAAAGCCGAATTGCGCCGCCGCGTCGCCGATCCGCATCGTCTCGGGTGTCGTCATCAGGAAGCGTCGCACCGCGTTCAGCCGGATCGAGCGGAGGTAGGCCGTCGGCGTGGTGCCGACGACGTTCTGGAAGCTGTATTGCAGCGTGCGGCGGCTGATTCGAAGGTGATGACAGAGATCGATGACCGTCGGCACGTCGTCGCTTTCCAGCGCGATTTCCTGGCTGCGGCGAACGATGTAGCTTTGCGTCGATGCCGACGGCAGCGCACCGGCATCCGCTTCGTCGGACTGCACGAGGTCGAGCAGGATGCCGACGACGCTGTGCGCGAGCACGCGTTCGTCGAACGCATCGCGTGCCGTGAGCGAACCGCTGTCGAGCGCCTGGCAGAGCACGCGCTCGAGGCCATCCAGTGCATGGCCGTAACGCGCGGGCGAGATGGGCAGCACCGGCTGCTTCAGCACGCGCGCGGGCAGGTTCGCGAGTTCGTCGAGTGCGCGATCGGCCGTGAGCGTGCGATCGATCGTGAACGCGAGCACCTCGGTGTCGCACGGAAGATGGGCGACGAACTCCTCGCCGCCGCGCAAGGTCAGCAGGCTCGGGCGCTCGACGGTGCGCCCCTGGACCACCGGCGCGACCGCGCTGGCGATCGGCAGCGCGAAGCAGAGGCGGTCGCGCGGCGCCATCCCGTGTTGCATGACGCGCTGGTTGATGCGTTCGCGAAAGACGTGAAAGCGCTGCCCGGCAACCTGGCGCAGCGAGGTCGTGGCGGTGCCGGGACTGATCTGATCGTAGTGCTGCGACCAGTTCACGATCGCCTGGGAATGGAGGAACACATCCGAGAAGCACCGTGTTTCAGCGTGCAGGTTCATGGTCTGGCTAACGTGTCCCTTCTCAAATCCGATGCCGGCCGAAGCCGGTTCATGCCGTCCGGGCGCGGAGCAGGGTGATTGCCTTGACGCGCGCGATCCGCATGGCGTCTGCCGGAAGGTGTCATGCCGACCGGCAGGTCATGGCGACGATCATATCCAGAAAAAAAACGCCGGGGCACGCGTCGGGCGAGGCCCGGTTGCTGCTTGTCGCATCACCTCGCGTGTGCGTCGCGGATCGCGATGGGCGACTGCAAGGGGAATGAAATTAAAAACCGATATTCGGGATAATTTCAACAATAGCGTGACAGTAATGCCACAAAAATTTAAGCAAATTCCATTATAGGGGATTTGATTAAATTCAAGGGGTGGGGTTTACACACGGTGCCGCGTGGCGCGTCGCGACCAGGGCGCGGGTGGGCGCGGGCACTCGTGTGCCGGTCAATCCGGGTCGGCTTTCAGGCCGCCGTCGATCCAGCGCGCTTCGGACGAGCGAAGATGCGCGCGGATGGCCGTCTGGGCCGCGATCGGGTCGCCGGCCTGCAACGCGTGGAGCACGTCCTCGTGCTCCCGCACCGCGGCGGTCCAGGTCTGCGGATTCTCCGCGTGGCCGCGCATGGC
This sequence comes from Burkholderia cepacia, assembly GCF_001039005.1. Taxonomy (GTDB): domain Bacteria; phylum Pseudomonadota; class Gammaproteobacteria; order Burkholderiales; family Burkholderiaceae; genus Burkholderia; species Burkholderia theae. The sequence continues at coordinate 71,794 of NZ_LDWR01000042.1, read as the reverse complement.
CGCGGCGATCGGGTCGTGGCGGCTGTCGAACAGCTCGCCGACGAAGCGGGTGAGCACCGAATTGCCGGCCGCTTCCGCGATCAGCATGTGGAACTGCCGGTCGGCTTCGACCGGCGATTTGCCGGCCTCCGCGAGCCGCTTCATGCGCTGGACCGTGCGGCGCAGGCGATCGAGCATCGCGGCCGTCATCCGCGCGGCGGCCAGCGCGGCAACGCTGCCTTCGATGGCCGCGCGTGCCTGCATCAGTTCCGACGGGCTGTCGCCGAGCGTGCCCATCGTGCCGACGTCGTCGGCCGCCGAGTCGCGGACATAAACGCCGGAGCCCATCCGGATCTCGATCTGGCCGCCGATTTCCAGCGCGATCAGCGCCTCGCGAAGCGACGGACGCGATACGCCGAGCGTCAGCGCCAGCTCGCGCTCCGGCGGCAGACGTTCGCCGATCGCGAATTCGCCCTGACGAATCAACGCGACGATCTGGGCCGCGACCGATTGGTAAAGCCGCTTGGGTTCTGTCGATTTCATCCGATGGATCTTGGTCAATGCGCTTTCGGCGCAAGCGCGCGTCGCAAAGTCTATCACGCTCGCCTCCTCACCTTGTATGGCGGCCCGGTCACGTAGATGTCCGGGTTTTCACTATTGGTAAGATAGGATGGTGATATATAAATTGGCTTGACCAAAAGTGGCTGGCTTGATGTAATTCATCGAAATTGGACTGACCGGATGGAATCGAGGTCGGCCCTTCCCAAGGAGACGCAATGGCAATGCCTCGCAATCTGCCCGATCAGGCCGCACAGGACGAAGCGGACCGGGAGATCCTGTGCCTGGAAGGGATTCGCAAGCGCTTCCCGGGCGTTCTCGCGCTCGACGGGATTCGCCTCGACCTGCGCCGCGGCGAGGTGCATGCGGTGTGCGGCGAAAACGGCGCAGGCAAGTCCACGCTGATGAAGATCATCAGCGGCCAGTACCTGCCCGACGAGGGCGTCGTTCGCTATCGCGGCGCGCCGGTGCGGTTTCGTTCGGCATCCGAAGCGCAGGCGGCGGGCATCGCGATCATCCACCAGGAACTCAATCTCGTGCCGCACCTGAGCGTGGCGGAGAACCTGTATCTCGCGCGCGAGCCGCGGCGCGGGCCGTTCGTCGATACGAAACGGCTCAATGCGGATGCGGCGCGCTGCATCGCGCGGATCGGCCTGAATGTCGCGCCGACGACGAAGGTCGGCGTGCTGTCCATCGCGCAGCAACAGATGGTCGAAATCGCGAAGGCGCTGTCGCACGACGCGCGCGTGCTGATCATGGACGAGCCCACGTCGTCGCTGACGGAGTCGGAAACGGTGCAGCTCTTTCGCATCATCGAGGAACTGCGTGCAGACGGCGTGGCGATTCTGTACATCTCGCACCGGCTCGACGAAATGGCGCAGATCGTCGATCGCGTGACCGTGCTGCGCGACGGGCGCCATATCTCGACGGACGATTTCGCTGACGTGAGCATCGACGACATCGTCGCGCGCATGGTCGGACGGACGCTCGACGACGCGTATCCGGCGCGGCAATCGACGCCGACCAGCGAAGTGCTGCTCGACGTGCGGGAGCTGCGCCGCGACGGCGTGTTCGGGCCGGTGTCGTTCGCGCTTCGCAAGGGCGAGATCCTGGGGTTCGCGGGACTGATGGGCGCCGGGCGCACCGAAGTCGCGCGCGCGATTTTCGGCGCGGACCGCCCGGACGGCGGCACGATCGCGCTGCACGGCCGGCCCGTGACGATCCGCTCGCCGCGCGAGGCGATCCACCACGGCATCGCGTATCTGTCGGAGGACCGCAAGAAGGAGGGGCTGGCGTTACCGATGCCCGTCGCGGCGAACCTCACGCTCGCGAACGTGCGCGGCATCGCGTCGCGTTTGGGCTTCCTGCGTTTCGACGAAGAACTCGACGTGGCGCGGCGCTACGTGCAGGACCTCGCGATTCGCACGCCGTCCGTGCAGCAGGTCGTGCGCAACCTGTCCGGCGGCAACCAGCAGAAGGTCGTCATCGGCAAATGGCTCTACCGCGGCTCGAAGATCCTGTTCTTCGACGAGCCGACACGCGGCATCGACGTGGGCGCGAAATTCGCGATCTACGGGCTGATGGACCGGCTCGCCGCCGACGGCGTCGGCGTGGTGCTGATCAGTTCGGAACTGCCGGAGCTGCTCGGCATGACCGACCGGATCGCCGTTTTTCACGAAGGTCGAGTGACCGCGTTTCTCGACACCCAACACACCAGTCAGGAGGAGATCATGCACTTTGCGTCGGGGCGTCCCCATGCTTGAAATGACATCGGATCGAAGCCAGGCCGACCAACGGGCGGCGCGACAGCGGCGGCGCGACCTCATCCAGAAGTTCGCGGCGCTGGGCAGCCTGGTCGTGCTCGTGTTCGCGTTTTCCGTCTCGAGCGCGGCGTTTTTCTCGGTCGACAACCTGATGACCGTCGGCCTGCAGGTCACTTCCATCGCGTATCTGGGCGTGGCCGCCACCTGCGTGATCATCACGGGCGGCATCGACCTGTCGGTCGGCTCGGTGCTCGCGCTCGCCGGCGTCTCGTCCGCGCTGCTGGTCAAGGCGGGCGTGCCGGTGCCGGCGGCCATGGCGGCCGGGGTCCTGGTCGGCGCGCTGTGCGGGTTCGTCAACGGCATTTGCGTGACGCGCATGGGCCTGCCGCCGTTCATCGCGACGCTCGGCATGATGCTCGTCGCGCGCGGCATCGCACTTCAGATCACGGGCGCCCGGCCGGTATCGGATCTCGGCGACGCGTTCGGCGCGCTGGGCAACGGTGCGCTGCTGCGCATCTCGCGCATCGGCGCGGACGGGTTCCCCGACACGACGTTCCCCGGCATTCCGTATCCGGTCCTGATCATGGTCGTCCTGTTCGTCGTGGTGTCGGTGCTGCTGTCGAGAACGTCGCTCGGCCGCCATATCTACGCGGTCGGGTCGAACGCGGAGGCGGCCCGGCTGTCGGGCGTGAACGTCCAGGGCGTGAAGCTCTTCACCTACGTGCTGTCCGGCGCGCTCGCCGGTGTGACCGGCTGCGTGCTGATGTCGCGGCTCGTCACCGGACAGCCGAACGAAGGCGTCATGTACGAGCTCGACGCGATCGCCAGTTCGGTCATCGGCGGCACGTCGCTGATGGGCGGCGTCGGGACGATTTCCGGCACGGCGATCGGCGCGTTCGTGATCGGCGTGCTGCGCAACGGCCTGAACATGAACGGCGTGTCGAGCTTCATCCAGCAAATCATCATCGGCGTCGTGATCCTGGGCACGGTCTGGATCGACCAGTTGCGCAATCGCCGGCATTGACCGGCAGCAGTTCCCACCAACGAGAAGCGGAGCGAGACATGAACAAATCCATCCTGCTGGCAGCATCGGCATGCCTGTTCGCGGCATGCAACAGCGGTGCGTACGCGGCGGGCGGCGAGATCGCCGTGATCGTCAAGACGGTCAATTCGAACTACTGGCAGAACGTGCAGAAAGGCGCGAAGGCGGCGCTCGACGGCGCGAAGGGCTACACGATGACGTTCCAGGGCCCCGCGGCCGAGTCCGACATCAGCGGGCAGGTCAACATGGTAGACAACGCGGTCACGCGTCACGTGGCGGGCATCGTGCTCGCGCCGTCCGATCCCGATGCGCTCGTGCCCGCGATCAAGAAGGCGTGGGAAGCACACATTCCGGTCGTGCTGATCGACTCGGCGATCTCCGACGCCGGCAAGCCGTATTACCAGGCATTCCTGACGACCGACAACGAGAAGGCGGGCGCGCTGTGCGCGAAGGCGCTGATCGACCGCGTCGGGCAGTCCGGCAAGATCGCGATCATGTCGTACGTGCCGGGTGCGGGTTCCGAGGTCAGCCGCGTCGGCGGGTTCCGCAAGTACGTCGCGAGCCATTCGAAGCTGCAGATCGTCGGCCCGTACTACTCGCAGTCGCAGATGGCGAACGCGCTGAACCAGACGACCGACGTGCTGTCGGCGAACCCCGACCTGAAGGGCATCTTCGGTGCGAACGAGCCGACCGCGATCGGGATGGGCCGGGCGCTGAAGCAGTCGGGCAAGGCGGGCAAGGTGGTGGCAATCGGGTTCGACGGCAACGAGGACCTGCAGGGCTTCGTGCGCGACGGCACGGTGCAGGCGATCGCCGTGCAGGGCTCGTGGCAGATGGGGAACCAGGGCGTGCGCACGGCGCTCGACGTCGTCGAACACAAGCCGGCGCCGAAGCTGATCGATACCGGCGTCGTGATGGTCGACAAGCAGAACCTCGATTCGGACGCGGCCAGGAACGTCCTGTACTGAGCGACCGCGCAAGGCCGCCCGCGCGCGGGCGGCGACTGCCGGCCATACCTCTTTCCCGCACCCTGTCACGACTCATGAACGCAAACGATACGCGCGCGTTGCCGCGCAGCGGGCTGACGGTGTCTGCCCTCGGCCTCGGCTGCTCGCAGCTCGGCGGCCTTTATCGCCCGATGTCGGCCGCCGACGCCGATTCGCTCGTCGACGCCGCGTGGGCCGCCGGCCTGCGCTACTTCGACACCGCGCCGTATTACGGCTACACGTTGTCCGAGCGGCGCGTGGGCGCGGGGCTCGCTCCGCGCGAGCGCGGCGCGTTCACGCTCAGCTCGAAGGTCGGGCGCTTGATGCGCGCCGACGCGAGCGTGCGTCCCGGCGACGACGGCTGGGCCGAGCCGCTGCCGTTCCGGCCGGTCTACGACTACAGCTACGACGGCATCATGCGGTCGCACGACGACAGCCGGCAGCGGCTCGGGCTCGCGCGGATCGACATCCTGTACGTGCACGACATCGGCGCGATGACGCACGGCGATCGTCACGCGCACTACTGGGAGCAACTGACGCGCGGCGGCGGGTTTCGCGCGCTGGACGCGCTGCGTGCGGGCGGCGAGATCGGCGGGTTCGGCCTCGGCGTGAACGAATGGGAAGTCGCCGCCGATGCGCTGAACGAAGCCGCGCTCGATGCCGTGCTGCTGGCCGGCCGCTACACGCTGCTCGAACAGACGGCGCTCGAACCGTTGCTCGACGCGTGCAGCCGCGCGGGGACGGGCATCGTGGTCGGCGGCGTGTTCAATTCCGGCGTGCTGGCCGGCAACGGCAAGTTCAACTATGCGGACGCCAGCGCCGACGTGATCGACAAGGCAACGCGGCTCGGCGCGCTGTGCAAGCGCTTCGACGTTCCGCTGCCCGCCGCCGCGCTGCAGTTTCCGTTCGGCCATCCGGCGGTCGTGTCGTGCGTGGTTGGCGCGCGCAGCGTGGCCCAACTGCAACAGAACCTCGAATGGTTCGAGCGTCCCGTGCCGGCCGAGCTGTGGGCCGCGCTGCGCGACGAAGGGCTGATCGCGGCGCGCGCGCCCGTTCCGGGAGCATGCGCATGACGGGACGTATCGACGCACATCAGCACTATTGGCGGATCGGCGCGCGGGCCGGCTGCTGGCCGCCGGCCGAACTCGACGCGATTCACCGTGATTTCGGCCCCGCCGATCTGGCGCCGCTGCTCGATGCGGCGCGCATCGACGGCACCGTGCTCGTGCAATCGCTGCCGAGCGACGCCGACACGCGCTTCCTGCTCGCGCTCGCGGATGAAACCCCGACGGTCGGCGCGGTGGTCGGCTGGGTCGACCTGAAGGCCGCCGACGCGCCGGCACGGATCGCGGCCTTTGCGTCGGCGCCGAAAGCGCGCGGGTTGCGGCCGATGCTGCAGGATCTGCCCGACGATGCATGGATCGACGACCCGGCGCTGGATCGCGCGGTCGACGCGATGCGCGAGCAGGCGCTGTGTTTCGACGCGCTGGTGATGCCGCGCCATCTCGACGCGCTGCATGCGTTTGCGCAGCGCCACCCCGAATTGCCGATCGTGATCGACCACGGCGCGAAGCCGTTCATCGAGCGCGGCGAGTTGCAGCCGTGGCTGTCGGCGATGCGTCGCCTCGCGAGCCTGCCGAATCTTCACTGCAAGCTGTCCGGCCTCTGGACCGAAGCGGGCCGGTCGGCCGGCGCGAGCAACGTACGCGTCCGCACGCGGCCTTTTGTGCGAGCGTTGGCCGACCTGTTCGGGCCGCAGCGCCTGATGTGGGGCAGCGACTGGCCGGTGCTGCGCGTCGCGTCGGCATGCGGCGGCTACGGCGAATGGCTGGCCGCGTGCGAGGACGACTGTACGAAATTTCTCGGCCCGGCGGCGCTCGCCGATGTCTTCGGCGGCAACGCACGCCGCTTCTACCGGATCGATGCCGCGAGCCGCGGCGCATGACCCAGAACAAAAGGAACCCGACATGCTCAGCGTGATTTGCGAATCCCCCGGCGTGCTGCGCGTGCAGCATCGTGAGCTGCCCGTGCGCGGCAGCGGCGAAGTCCTGTTGCGCGTGCAACGGGTCGGCATCTGCGGCACCGACCTGCACATCTTCACCGGCAACCAGCCTTACCTCGAATATCCGCGCGTGATGGGCCATGAACTGTCCGCCGTCGTGGTCGAGGCGGAACCCGAATCGGGGCTCGGCGTCGGCGATGCGGTGTACGTGATGCCGTATCTCTCGTGCGGACACTGCGTGGCCTGCCGTCACGGCAACACGAACTGCTGCGTGAACATCAAGGTGCTCGGCGTGCATCGCGACGGCGCGCTGGCCGAATACCTCAGCGTGCCCGCGCAGTTCGTTCACAAGGCCGACGGCATTTCGCTCGACCAGGCAGCGATGCTCGAATTCCTCGCGATCGGCGCACATGCGGTGCGGCGCGCGGAGGTCCGTCCCGGGCAGCGGGCGCTGGTCGTCGGCGCCGGGCCGATCGGCATGGCCGCGATGATCTTCGCGAAGCTGCGCGGCGCCGACGTGACGTGCCTCGACACGCGGGCCGACCGCCTGGCGTTTTGCCTGCAGCATCTGGCGGTCGACGCGGCGGTGGAGGTCGGCCCGGACGATGCGGCCCGCCTCGCGGCGCTGACGGACGGCGAGTATTTCGATGCGGTGTTCGACGCGACGGGCAACCTCGATGCGATGAATCGCGGGTTCGAATTCGTCGCGCACGGCGGCAAATACACGCTGATCTCGATCGTGCGCGGGCACGTCGCGTTTTCGGATCCCGAATTCCACAAGCGGGAAACCACGTTGCTCGCGAGCCGCAATGCGACGGCCGAGGATTTCGCGACCGTGCTCGACGCGATGCGCGCGGGACGTATTCCCGACCGCGCGCTGAACACGCACCGGATGCGGCTCGAGGACGTGCCGGACGCGTTGCCGCGTCTGCTGGAGCCGGGGCAGACCGTCGTGAAGGCAATCGTCGAATGCTGATCCGCCACACCCGACGCTCGGAGCGCACGTCATGACGCCGCCGATCCTGCAATTCGGCACCAGCCGTTTCCTGCTCGCGCACGTCGACCTGTTCGTGTCGCAGGCGCTCGGCGAAGGCGATGCGATCGGCGGCATCGGCATCGTACAGACGACCGGACATCCGGCCAGCCGCGCCCGCATCGACGCGCTGCGGGCGGCCGATCATTATCCGGTGCGGATACGCGGACGCGACGGCGGCCGGATCGTCGACGAAGTGGTGGAGTGCCGCGCCGTGCACCGCGCATGGTATGCCGCGTCGGACTGGGCCGAGATCCGCCGCGCGGCGATCGAGACGGTGCGCGTGATCGTGTCGAACACCGGCGACGCGGGCTATCGTGCCGACCCGCGCGATTCGGCGGACCTGCCGGATCACCCGGCGCAGGTGCCGCATGGCTTTCCCGCGAAGCTGGTCGTGCTGCTTCATGCGCGCTGGCAAGTGCGGCCCGGCGACGGCGTTACCGTGTTGCCTTGTGAACTGGTCGCGGACAACGGCGACACGCTGCGCGACATCGTGCTCGACCTCGCGCGCCAATGGCGGCTGCCCGACGCGTTCACCGACTATCTGCATAACCGCTGCATCTGGGTCAACTCGCTCGTCGACCGCATCGTGTCCGAGCCGATCCATCCGGTCGGCGCGGTTGCGGAGCCCTACGCGCTGTGGGCGATCGAACGGCGTGCCGGCATGACGCTGCCGTGCCGGCACGCGCAGATCGTCGTCACCGACGATTTGCGCAGCCACGAGCGCCTGAAGCTGTTTTTCCTCAACCTCGGGCACAGCTGGCTCGCGGAGCAGTGGCTCGTCACGGGGCGGCCCGAATCGGAAACGGTGCTCGACGCGATGAACGACACGCGGTTGCGCGACGGCCTCGAAGCCGTGTGGCGCGATGAAGTCGCGCCGGTATTCGCCGCGCTGGGCTTGCGCGAAACGGCCGAACGCTACGTCGACAGCGTGCGCGAGCGCTTTCTCAATCCGTATCTCGCCCATCGTCTCGCCGATATCGCCGGCAACCATCGCGAGAAGGCGGCGCGGCGGATCGAACCGCTGCTCGCGCTCGCGGCTTCGCTGGCGCTGCCGGCCGAGCAGCCGCGCTTGCGGCACATCGCCGCCCGCTGCGATCCGATGAGCGGCGCAACCACAGGGAGAACCCCATCGTGAACCAGCCGGCAGTCGTGATCCTTCATCGCAACGACAACGTCGCCGTCGCGCTCGACGCGCTGGCGGCGGACGGGCCGATCAACGTGAGCGGCACGCCGCTGCGGCTCGCGGCCGCGGTGCCGGCCGGCCACAAGATCGCCACGGCGCCGATCGCGCGCGGCGAGCGGATCGTCAAGTGCGGCCAGTCGATCGGCATCGCGCTGCGCGACATCGCCGCGGGCGAGCACGTGCACGTGCACAACGTCGGGATGCCCGAGCGGCATGCGCACGACGACGAGCCCGTCGGCGCGGCGTCCGACGCACCGGCCGACCGCGGCGATACCTTCGACGGATTCGTGCGGCCCGACGGCAGCGTGGGCACCCGCAACTACATCGGCGTGATCGCGAGCGTCAATTGTTCGGCGAGCGTATGCCACGCGATCGCCGATGCGTACCGGCACGATGCGCTCGACGCGTTCGGCCATGTCGACGGCGTCGTCGCGATCACCCATCAGAGCGGTTGCGGGATGTCGGCCACCGGGGACGGGGTCGAACTGCTGCGGCGTACGCTCGTCGGCTACGCGCGCAACCCGAATTTCGCCGGCGTGCTGTTCGTCGGCCTCGGTTGCGAGGTCAACCAGGTCCGGGCGCTCGCGGCACGGCTCGAGGCGTCCGCGCCGGGCACGGTCCGCACGCTGGTCATCCAGGACGAGGGCGGCGTGCGCGACACCGTTGCCCGCGGCGTGTCGATCGTGCGCGAGTTGCTGGAGGCGGCCGATGGCGCCCGTCGCAGCGCCGTGCCGGCCTCGCGGCTGACGGTCGGCCTGCAATGCGGCGGGTCCGACGGCTACTCCGGGATGACCGCGAACCCGGCGCTCGGCGCGGCTGTCGATCTGCTGGTGCGCAACGGCGGAACCGCGATTCTGTCCGAGACGCCCGAGATCTACGGCGCGGAGCATCTGCTGATCGCGCGTGCGGCGTCGCGCGACGTGGCCGAGCGCCTGCGCGGCAGGTTGCAATGGTGGGAGCGCTACGTCGCCGACAACGGCGGCGAAATGAACAACAACCCGTCACCCGGAAATATCGCCGGCGGCATCACCACCATTCTCGAGAAATCGCTCGGCGCGGTGTCGAAAGGCGGACGCTCGACGCTTCGCGCCGTCTACGACTACGCGGAGCCGGTGCGGCAGCCCGGCCTCGTGTTCATGGATACGCCCGGCTACGACCCCGTGTCGGCGACCGGGCAGATCGCCGGCGGCGCGAATCTCGTCTGCTTCACCACGGGGCGCGGTTCGGTGTTCGGGTCGAAACCGGTGCCGACGGTCAAGATCGCGACGACGACCGGCCTGTACGAGCGGATGCGATCGGACATGGATTTCGACAGCGGCGGGATCGTCACCGGTTCGCTGACCGTCGACGACGCGGGCGCGCGGCTGTTCCGGCTGATGCTCGATGTCGCGTCCGGGCTGAAGACCTGCAGCGAGGAGAACGGCATCGGCGAACGCGAGTTCGTGCCGTGGCTGCGCGGCGCGATCATGTGAGACGCGCGGCGGCGTGCGGCCGCCGGCGCAATCGGACTGCGAAGGAGAACCCATGATGCGAACCCCCATGCGCGAACCGTCGGTCGGCGAGATCGGCCGCGATTTTCATCTGTCGGACCTGGAGAAGGGGTTGCTGGGCGAGGCGCTGCGGCTGCTCGCGCAGACGCGTGCCCGGGCGCTGGAGCTGTGTGCGGAGGTGAACCGGCGGCAAGGCGGCGCCGCGCCCGACGTTCATGATTTCAACCTGCCCGCGATCATCGATCTGCAACGGCGCTTCGGCACACGGCCCTGCCCGTCGGGCGAGGCCGGCATGCTCGACGAAGCGATGGCCTCCGGCCGCTTTGCATAACCGGCGCCGCCGGCGGGCGGCGCCGTTGCACGCTTCGATGCCTGCCGCCCGTTATGCCGCCGACAGCGTGATCGACACGCCCGTCGCCGTATAGACCGGCGTCGCCTTGAAGCCGTCGACCGTCACCGTCGAGAATTTCGCGGCGCCGGCTGCCGCGTCGATCAGCGCGATGGTGTCGCCGGCCTTCGGCACATAACCGTTCACGAACTTCACGTGCAGCGTGCCGCCCGCGACGGTGAACGCGCCGCCCACCCGCAGGCGCCCGCCACCGTTGCCGTCGATGTCCAGTTCGAGCGTCGTGTTGTCGAGCTGCGTGTAGCGGGTCGCGACCGTCACGGGGGCGCTGGCAGCGATCTGGATGCCGCCACCGGCGCCGACATATACGTCGCCGTTGCCGAACGCCATCGTGGAAGCGGCGGCGAGCGTGCCGCCGCTGACCTGCGTGCCGCCCGTGTAGCTGTTGTTGCCCGCCAGCGTCAGCGTGCCGCTGCCTTGCAGCGTCAGCTTGCCGGCGCCCGCGATGTCGTTGCGCCACAGGTCCGCGGCGTTGAGGCCGCCCTTCGACGCATCCATCGCGACGCTCACGTTGCCGTTGAACGCGCCGTAGCCGTCGGCGGCGGCGAACAGGTTCAGCCGGCCCCAGCCTTCCGCATCGTCCATCACCGGGTAGCCGGACGGCAGTTCGGTGGTCTTCAGCACGACGCGCCGCTGGTCCGCGCCGAGGTACGGGAAGCGCGTCTGCAGCAGGATCTCCGCGCCCTTCGGCACGACCGGCGGCGCGCCGGTCGCGTCGATCGCGCCGAAGCCGTACGTCATGCGGCGCGTGACGGCCGCCTTGTTCGTCGCGTAGTCGGCGAACCGGTCGGTCGCCGTCGTGCCCGAGTGCGCGAAGGCCGGGAAGGTCGCATCGGTGGTGCTGGTGAGCTGCTGCAGCGTCTGATGCGCCTGGCCATAGGCGGCCTGCGCGTCGCTCGCATACGCGGCGAGGTTGGCCGCGCTGAGGGCCAGTGAGAGCATGCGGCCGCCGATCACGTCGAGCGGCGAGTGCATGCCGGCGAGGATCCGGTTCTCGCCGAGTTCGAGGCCGCGGCCGACCATTTCCTGAAAGCGCTCGGGCACGAGCCACGCCATCGTCACGGCGTCGCGCATCGCTTCGGCCTGGTGGCCGCTGATGAAGCCGCCGTCGGTCGCCGGCGTCGTGCTTTCCGCAGGCACGAGCGTGGGCGCGACGACGACGCTCGAACTCCAGCGATACGGCCGCGCATATTTATAGAAGCGCTTTGCGGGTTCGGTCGACGCGTTGTTGCCCATTTCGTTGAGCAGGTCGACGACTTTCCCGAAACTCGCGTTCGTGCTGCTGCCCACGCCGACGTTGTTGCCGGTGTCGTTATAGAGGACGGTCGTGGCGTCGGCCGGCACGCTGGTGATGCTGGTCGTCTGCTGGGCGGCGGCGCGCCATGCCGCGGTGAGCGGCCCCATGCCGTCCGTCACGCTGTAGCCCTTGCCGCGCCGGTCGTCGTAGTAGGCGGCGTCGGCTTGCTGCGTTGTACGCGCGGTCGTTGCGTTGACCACATATTGGACATTCGCCGACAGCACCGCGTCGTTCACGATCGTGCCGCACGGCGTGCCGTTGCCGGGCAGCCCCGAGCAGGGGGAAGGCGAGATGGCCGGAAACGCGCCGTTGGCCGGCGCGGTCACGCCCGCATCGACGAGCATCGTCGCCGGCTGCCACAGGTCGAGGAAGCGGCTCACCACGCGCACCGCGGCGTTGGTCGACAGCGTGGCATAACGAGCGTCGCCGCGCTGGTTGGTCGCGACGTTGTCGACGAACGCGGGCACGCTCGGAACGGGTGCGCTGTCGACGAAGCCGGGATCGGCCGGCGGCGCCGGGACCGCGGCGTTCGTCGAGCTCGTTGCGACGACATCGTCGCCGCCGCCGCAGGCAGCCAATACGATCGCGGTCGACAAGGCTGCGACGTGCAGCGGGAGACGGCTCGGTGACGCAAACATGCAAGACTCCATCCTGAGGGTAGAAGATGGCGCATTGTGGTGGCCGATCGTGACGCGACGGTTACGAAACCGCGTTGCTCAGCGGCGGCACGTGTGGCGAATCGGCAGCGTCATTTGTTTACTCTGTGGTCCTAAACGTGCGATGCGAAAACGAGGATCGCCCGTTCGTCACGCGGCATGCTCGTGCTGTTCGGCCGGTGCGCGGCACACGCGGTTTCTACCCTGTCGCTTCGCTGTATACAGCGCGAGGTCCGCTTGATGCGTGAGCGCATCGACGGACGCCGGGTGTGCGCGATGACCGGTCGCGTAGCCGATGCTCACCGTGAAAGCGGGAACCGTCTCGGCAAATTCGGCGAGCCGGTTGCGTTCCACTTCCTGGCGGATCGCCTCCGCGACCTTCGCGGCGCCGCTTTCATCGGTGTCCGGCAGCACCGCGACGAACTCTTCGCCGCCGTAGCGCGCGGCAAGGTCGCCGCGCCGTCGCGTGTGAGCGCGGATGCATTCGGCGAGGAACCTGAGCGCCGTGTCGCCCTGCGCATGTCCGTATCGGTCGTTGTACTGCTTGAAGTGGTCGGCATCGATGAACAGCACGGACAGGCTGCCGTCGTTGCTGCGCTGGATGCGTTCCCATTCGTCGGCCAGCGCGACATCGAGCGCGCGGCGGTTGTGCAGGCCCGTGAGCGGATCGGTGCGCGTGAGATCGGTCAGCCGTGTCTGCTTGCGAAGATTGTCCCGCAACGCGAACGCGAGCAGCCAGACGACCGCGCAGAAGAGCGCGCAGATGAACGATGCCGACACGCCGACCGACCATGACATGCGCGTGAAGCCGGCCAGCACGTCGCGCTCGGCAGGCGCGACGACGGCAATCAGCGGCGTGCCGGGCACCCGCTGGAACGTATAGAGCCGCAAGGTGCCGTCGATGCGCGAGTAGGCCGCATAGAACCCCGAGTCCTGGTTCAGCATGCGATCGAAGGCCTTCGATCGGCGCAGGCGGATCATCTGGTGGTCGCTCAGCGGCGGATTTCTGGCGAGGATGGTGCCGTCCGCGCGCAGGATCGCGCTGATGCCGTGTTGCCCGACGTTCAGTCGGGACAGCAGCTGATCGAAATAGGCGAGGTCGATGGCGACGACCGCGATGCCGTTGAACGTATGGTCCGGCCGTTCGATGCGCCGCGACAGCGCGATGGACTCCGTGCCGTTGCGCGAGCGTGCGCGATAGGCCTCCGATACGTAAAGGCCGACGTTCGCCGCGTCGCGATGGACCTTGAAGTAGTCGCGATCGCTGAAGTCCCAACGGTGAGACGGGCCGCAACAGCCGTCGATCATGCGGCCGGACTGGTCCGTCACGCCCATGCCGGTCACGTACTGCGCGGCCGCACGCTGGAACAGCAGATCGTGCCGCAGCTGGGCGTCCATGCGCCGGACCTCCGGCTTGCCGAGATCGGACGCAAGCGCGATCAATGCATTGTTGGACGTTTCGACGGTACGCGCGATCTCGCTGACCAGCACGGCGGCGACGTTGCGGGAAGTTTCGTGCGCATGCTCGACGACACCGCTTCTCGTGGCCCAGAGCGTCATGGCGCTGATGCTCAGCGCGGCGAGCGCCATCAGGGTGCCCAGCGCGCCGACGACAAGATGGTTTCGTCCCGCCCAGTCGGCGATTTTTTCGATGGAAGTGAATGCGGACATGCTACGCGCTCGTAGGGAACGCCCGGTGCGATGACCGAGGCTGCGCTGAAATCCGGGTTAACGGCAGGTAAGCGGGGAAATCGAGGTCCGGATGCGAAGCGAATCGACGCGACGCGGCCGCAAACGTGTGCGGCCGGCGCGCCGGTTCCGTCGAAGCCGAACCGTCAGCCGCGCGCGCCGGATTCGTCGACGAGCCGCCCGAGCCGGACGACGGTGACGCCGGGCCGCAATTGCCGCAGCGACGGCATCACGAGCACGCAGTCGGGATAGGGCGTCACGACCGGGACATCGTTCGACCAGCCGATCACGGTGCCGGCATCCGGGAAATGTTCGAGCCCGGTATAGTCGCCCGCGAAACGAAACGCGCCGCTCGTCGCGACCACGGGCTCCGTCACTTGCACGACGCGCATCGTGTCGGGCAGCGGCAGGAACCAGTCCGCGGGCAGGTCGTCGCGCTCGACCACGCCGGACGCAACCAGGAAACGGGCCGTGGTGTCGCGCGCGACGTCCACCGCGCGCGCTTCCCAGTGCTGCCCGCACTCCACCAGCATTGCGCATTTCGGGCTGTCCGGCTCGCCGAATGCCGCGTAATCGCGCATCCGGGTGCCTTCCGGGTGGCCCTCGTCGCGGATCACGGTGGCCGGCGCGCCGACGCGGCGCGCGAGCGCGACACCCTTGTCGAGCGGCCCCGCGACGATCAGCGGCGCACTGCGCTCATGCATCGAATGCAGGTCGAGCAGCCAGTCGGCTGCGTCGACGAACGGGCGCAGCGCGCGGGCACGATCGAGTTCGACCGAGCGAACCGACGGATCGTCGAGCACGGCGGGCGTCCACACGCGGTTGAAATCCTGGTCGACGAAGCGCGCCGCGTCCGGCTGCGCGGGATCGAAGCGCGCGTAGGCCGCGACGTTCGCGAACGACAGCGTGAGCGTGCCGCGGCGAGGCCGCAGGCCGAGCGCCAGCAGCGCGTCGACGACGATCGCGCCGCAGACTTCGTTGCCATGCGTGAGCGCGTTGACCATCACGTTCGGGCCGGCCACGCCGGACGCGAAGCGGTAGACGTGGTCGACGCCGGTATTGCCCGCGCGGTGCGGCGCAAGGTCGGGAAACGAAACTTCGATCGGGTAGGGCGTGAAAGCGGTCATGGCGGCATACCGGGTAAAGAAAACGTAAGGGAGGGCGCGCGTTCAGTCGAGCCCGCCCTGGCACAGGTACTTGATCGACAGGTAGTCGTCGAGGCCATGGCGCGAACCTTCGCGGCCGTAGCCCGATTCCTTCACGCCGCCGAACGGTGCGGCTTCGCTTGCGAGCGCGCCCTCGTTGATCCCGACGATGCCCGTTTCGAGCCGCGCCGAGACGCGCGCGATCCGCCGGACGTCCTGCGTGTAGAAATACGCGGCGAGCCCGAACGGCGTGTCGTTCGCGGCGCTGACGGCTTCGTCCTCGGTATCGAACGGAAACAGCGCGGCGACCGGCCCGAACGTCTCCTCGCAACCGAGCTGCATGCCGGGGGCCGCATCGGCCAGCACGGTCGGCGCGTAATAGTTCGGCCCCAGTTCGGGCAGGCGCCTGCCGCCGGTCAGCACGCGGGCGCCGCGCTCGAGCGCGTCGTCGACATGGCGCGCGATCTTGTCGACCGCGCGTGCGTTGATCATCGGGCCGATCTGCGCGGCCGGGTCGGTCGCCGGCGCGACTTTCAGTGCGCTGACCCGCGCGGCGAGCTTCGCGGCGAATGCCTCGTAGATGCGGGCCTGCACGTACACGCGATTCGGCGACACGCAGGTCTGGCCGCCGTTCCGGAACTTGGCGGCCATCAGGCCATCGACGGCGGCGTCGAGCTCGGCATCGTCGAACACGATGAACGGCGCATTGCCGCCGAGTTCGAGCGACAGCTTCTTGAGCGTCGCGGCCGATTCGCGTGCGAGCAGCTTGCCGACGGGCGTCGATCCCGTAAACGTGATCTTGCGCACGCGGCCGTCGGCGA
This sequence comes from Burkholderia cepacia, assembly GCF_001039005.1. Taxonomy (GTDB): domain Bacteria; phylum Pseudomonadota; class Gammaproteobacteria; order Burkholderiales; family Burkholderiaceae; genus Burkholderia; species Burkholderia theae. The sequence continues at coordinate 55,741 of NZ_LDWR01000042.1, read as the reverse complement.
GCCAGTCGGCCACCGCGTCGATGCCGTGCGCGCGCGATGCGGCGATCACGTTCAGCACGCCGCGCGGCACGCCGGCTTCCTGCGCGAGGAACGCCAGCGCGAGCGCCGTGAGCGGCGTGTCTTCGGCCGGCTTCGCGACGACCGTGCAGCCGGCCGCCAGCGCGGGCGCGATCTTGCGCGCGATCATCGCGAGCGGGAAATTCCACGGCGTGATCGCGGCGACGACGCCGATCGGCTCCTTGACGGCACTCAGCTGCTTGCCGCGCTGCTGTTGCGGAATCAGGTCGCCGTACGCGCGGGTCGCCTCCTCGGCAAACCACAGCACATACGACGCGCCATACGCGACCTCGCCGCGCGCTTCGGCGAGCGGCTTGCCCTGTTCGCGCGACATCAGTTTCGCGAGATCCTCGGTGTGCGCGACGATCGCCGCATGCCATGCACGCAGGATCGCCGCGCGTTCGCGGGCCGGCGTCGCGCGCCACGCGGGCAGCGCGCGCACGGCAGCGTCGGTCGCGGCACGCGCGTCGGCCGCGCCGCTGTCGGGCGCGTCGGCCACGCGCTCGAGCGTCGCCGGATCGGTGACCGCGAAGCGTCGGCCGTCGAGCGCGTCGCACCACGCGCCGTCGATCAGATTCGCACTGCGAAGGAGTTCGGTGCGGGTGAGGGTAAGTGACATGTCGGGTCCTTGGATGAAGGCGGCTCGAAGTCGGCGTGCGGCTGCGCCCGGGGCGGCCGCACGCTGCTCGTCAGTGTCGTTCGCCGAACAGCGACTCGAGCGGATAGTGCCGCTTGACGAACGGCGACTTGATGATCACGTAGCTGAAATACTTCTCGATGCCGATGTTCTGCTCGAGCAGCCCTTCGACGATCGTCTGGTAGTGGCTCACGCTGCGCGTGACGAACTTGAGCAGATAGTCGTAGCCGCCGCTCGCGAGATGGCATTCGACGATCTCGTCGACATTGCGGATCGCCGCGACGAACCGGTCGAAGTCCTCGCGCCGGTGGTCGGCCAGCGTGACCTCGGTAAACACCACCTGCACGTCGCCGAGCTTCTCGATCTGGATATGCGCGCCGTACCCGGCGATGTAGCCGGCTTTCTCGAGCCGCTTGACGCGGATCAGGCACGGGCTCGGCGACAGTCCGACTGCATCGGCCAGTTCGACGTTGGTCATGCGCCCGCGCTTCTGCAGCTGGGAAAGAATGCGCAGGTCGATCCGGTCTAGCTTGCTGTCCGTCATGTTCGCGTGAGAAGGCAGAAATGGAATGTCCAGTTACTTTAGAGTCGAACGGTAGCCGCCACAAGCCCGTCTTTCCCTCGCCCGATTCAGGCGGGCTGCGCGTGGGCGGCGTCGAGCGCGTGCCGCACGCCCGGGTCGGCCAGCACGTCGTCGAGCGTCTGGCGGACGCGCTCGAACATCAGGTCGAACTCGCCGGCGGTAAAGCTCAGCGCCGGCGCGAAACCGAGTACGCCGTCGCCGAACGCGCGGAACACGATGCCGTTCGCGTAGGCGGCCGCCGTGATCCGGTCGGGCACGTTCAGCGCCGGGTCGAAGCGCGTCTTGCGCGCCTTGTCGGCCACCAGTTCGAGCGCGCCGAGCAGGCCCGCCGAACGCGCATCGCCAACCAGCGGGTGGTCGCGCAGCGCGGCAAGGCCGGCCGCGAAACGCGGCGCCATCGCCTGGCCGTTCGCGAGCAGCCCGCCGTCGTGGTAGAGCTTCAGCACCTCGAGACCGATCGCGGCGCTGACCGGATGCGCGGAATACGTCTGACCGTGCCCGACCACCGCGGAATCGGCGCGACTGCCGGCGATCCCTTCGTAGATTTCGTCGGACATCAGCACCGCGCCCATCGGCGCATAACCGGCCGTCAGCCCCTTGGCGACGGTCATCAGGTCCGGCTCGACACCTTCGGTCTCGCACGCGAACAGCGGGCCCGTGCGGCCGAAGCCGGTGATCACCTCGTCGGCCACGAACAGGATGCCGAGACGCCGGCACGCGTCGCGCATCGCCTTCAGCCAGCCCGCGGGCGGCACGATCACGCCGCCCGAGCCTTGCACCGGTTCGCAGAAGAACGCGGCGACGTTGTCCGCGCCGAGTGCCGCGACCTTCGCTTCGAGGGCGGCGACGGACGCGGCGATCAGCGCCTGCGGATCGTCGCCGAGCGGGTGCCGGTAAGGGTACGGCGACGGCAGGTGGTGCTGGTCGGCGCGCGGCAGGTCGAAATGGCGATGGAACGCGGGCAACGCGGTGAGCCCGGCGCCGATCGACGACGAGCCGTGATAGCCGCGCTCGAGCGCGATCATGTGTTTCTTCGTCGGGCGGCCGGTCGCGTTGAAATAGTGCGTGATGAAGCGCACCGCGGAATCGATCGCGTCCGAGCCGCCGAGCGTGAAGTACACGCGGTTGAGCGACGCGGGCGCGAGCGCCGCGAGCCGTTCGGCGAGCTCGATCGCGGGCTGCGACCCGAAGTGGAAATAGCCGGTCGCGTAGGGCAGCTTCGCCATCTGGTCGGCTGCCGCCTTGACGATGCTGTCGCGGCCGTAGCCCACGTTCACGCACCACAGGCCGGAGAACGCATCGAGCAGCGTATGGCCGTTCGCATCGCGCAGGAAGACGCCGTCGGCGGAGTCGAGCACGGTGACGCCGCGCGCCTCGTGCTCGCGGTAATTGACGACCGGATGGATCAGGTGTTGACGATCGGCTTCGATCAGCGCGGAGTAGGTCATGGCAGGGCGGGTCTCTCGTCGGGTGTCAGCGATGGAGTCATGCTACCGAGCGAGCAATGCGCGCGTGCCGTCAATTTGCCGCGTGAAACGTACGGGTGCGGCGTTTGCACGGCGCGCTTCGGCATTTTCTGCTGCGCCCGCGCGCCGGCACGCGCGAACGGTCAGTAGCCGCGCGTGCGATCGACGACGCCGATCATCGGCTGCCCCGCGCGATGCCGCGCGAGGTTCGCGAGCACGGCGTCGACCGCGGTGTCGGGCCGCGTCGCGCTCGCGATGTGCGGCGTGATCCGCACGCGCGGATGCGTCCAGAACGGATGACCGGCCGGCAACGGTTCGGGGTCCGTGACGTCGAGGATCGCACTGTCGAGCCGGCCGCTGTCGAGCGCCGCAAGCAGCGCGGCCGCGTCGAGCTGCGGGCCGCGACCGACCTGCACGAGCGACGCGCCGGCCGGCAGCGCGTCGAACACGCGCGCGCCGAGCAGCCCGCGCGTGCCGTCCGTCAGCGGCAGCAGGCAGATCAGGATGTCGGTGCGGGCGAGAAACGCGTCCAGCGCCGCATCGCCCGCATGGCACTCGACGCCGTCGAGCGTGCGCGGCGTGCGGCTCCAGCCGGCGCACGGGAAGCCGAAGCGCCGCAGCATGTCGAGCACGGCCTGCCCCAGCGTGCCGAGCCCGAGCACGCCGATACGCCGCGATGCGGCCGCGCGCACCGGCCGCTCGCGCCACACCCCGGCACGTTGCTGCGCCGCATAGTCGAACAGGTCGCGGTGGATCGTCAGGACGGCCTGCGTCACATACTCGACCATGCCGTCGACGATGCCGGGTTCGATCATCCGCACGACCGGGATGTGCGCCGGCACGCGCGACAGGTCGAACTGGTCGATGCCGGCGCCGACGGAGAACACGATCTCGAGATTCGGCAGCAGCGCGACCGGATCGTCGGGCGGTTGCCACGCGGCGAGGTAGCGGACCGCGTCCGGATCGCCGATGTCGGGCCATATCCGGAATGCGAGATCGGGGGCCAGCTCGGCGAAACGGCGTGCCCATTGCGCGCCGCGCACCGGATCGGCCTTGTAGACGAAGCTCATCGAATGCGTCACTCAGCCGAGCGCCTGGTTGACGATCGCGAACGCGCGCAGCGCCGGATCGCGCGCGGGCGCAGCACCGCGCACCATCGCGACGACCGTGTCGACCCGCGGCAACCCGAGCCCCTGCAACCAGTCGGACAGGCCGCTGTCGCCCGGCACGTCGAGCCGCACGAACATGCCCTCGTGCAGCGCGAGCCAGTGGCTGATGAGCGCCTGCGCGCGAAGCGTGTCCGGCGCGATGACCGGTCCGATCGCGTGGCCGCGGCCGAACCGGCGGAACAGTGCGAAGCCGAGCAACTCGCCGTCGCGATCGATCGCGATGCCGTTGGCGATGCCGAGCAGTGCGTCGATCACGCCGTCTCGCGGATAACCGGCCGCCCGCGACGCGAGCGCGGCGAGTCGCGGGCCGTCGTTCGCGCCGATCGGCCGCAGTCGTTCGCCGGGCGGCAGCGAGATCAGCGGCGGCTGGAACGCGGCGCCCTGGTGCTGATCGATCGTGTCGATCACGTCGAAGCCGAATTTCACATACAACGGTTCGCCCGCCGGCGTCGCATGCAGGAAGACGGCCCGCGTGCCGAAGCTGTCGACGATCCGCGCGAGGAGTTCGCGGCCGATGCCGCGGCCCTGGTGTTCGGGCGACACGATGACCATGCCGAGCGACGCGTGCGATTCGCCGAAGCGCCAGCCGAGCGCGGTGCCGACGACGCCTGTCTCGTCTTCGGCGACGAAGCCGCCGCCGAGTTGCAGCACGAAACGCCAGTCGTCGACCCGATGCGGCCAGTTGAATGCTTCCGACAGCCGATGCGCGGCGGGAAGGTCGCTTTCGGCGAACGGACGATAGGTAAGCGGGCGGGAAAGGTTGAGGTCGGCCACGCCGGACTCCGGATCGGTAGGAATGACGCATCCACTCTGCCAGCGGCGCCACGGTGCGGATAGGACGATTCGCCTGTTTTTCGGCGATCGCGGCCGGTCGCGCGAAATCGACGCAAACCGGTTCGAACGGCGCGACGCAACGCGTGCTCCGTGCCGGCGCGGGCGGTCATTCCGGCAGCTTCTGCTGCGCGATCGCCAGTACGATTCAAGCAGGCAGCGCAGCACGTTTGGCACCCGCCGCCCGCCGGGAACGCGCCGCAGATCGTGCCGTGCAGGCCCGGCAAGACGCGGCGATCGTGCGTTTCGCGCGGCGCCGAACGATGCCCGAAGGATTTATTGCCCTGATTCAATTGCATTCAACCCAGCCCGTCCCCGGCCCTGCCGGGGCTTCACACCGACAGGACGTCACCATGATCCAATTTGAACCGAAATTCATCACGTTCGACTGCTATGGCACGCTGACCCGCTTCCGGATGGGCGACATGGCGCGCGAGATTTACGCCGACCGCCTGTCGCCGGCCGCGCTCGAGGAGTTCGTGCGCGTGTTCGCCGGCTATCGCCTCGACGAGGTGCTCGGCGCGTGGAAGCCGTACCGCGACGTCGTCGTCAATGCGATCCGGCGTACCTGCAGCAAGCTCGACGTGAAGTTCGACGAAGCCGAAGCCGAACGCTTCTATCTCGCGGTCCCGACCTGGGGCCCGCATCCGGATGTGCCGGCCGGCCTGTCGCGGCTCGCGAAGAAGTACAAGCTGGTGATCCTGTCGAACGCGTCGGACGACCAGATCATGAGCAACGTCGACAAGCTCGGCGCGCCGTTCCACGCGGTGTTCACCGCGCAGCAGGCGCAGTCGTACAAGCCGCGCATGCAGGGGTTCGAGTACATGTTCGGCAAGCTCGGCTGCGAACCGCAGGACGTGCTGCACGTGTCGTCGAGCCTGCGCTACGACCTGATGACGGCCGAGGATCTCGGGATCAAGCACAAGGCGTTCGTCAATCGCGGCCACGAGCCGGGCACGCCGTTCTACAACTACACGGAAGTGTCCGACATCGGCGATCTCGCGACGCAACTCGGCCTGTAAGCAGCGCGCCGGCTGCGCGCGCACCTGTCGTGCGGCGCGCCGCCGCGCGCGTGCGATCAGCGCACGGATCGAGGGTAATTACCGATGCGGTGCCGTTCAAGCTGGCGCCGCCAGCGCCGATATATGTACCGAATGGTTAATATATCGAGGCTCCCGCATGAAGTTGTCCACGAAACTGCTGATGCTCGTCGCCGCCGCGCTGCTCGGTGTCGCATTGCTTGCCGCCATGTCGCTGCACACGCTGCGTGGCGCGCTGATCGACAGCCGCCGCGAAGAGATCGTCATTCTGTTGACGAAGGCCGAACACCTGGTCAATTCGTACCGTGCGTTGCAGGCGAACGGCACGCTCACGGCGGATCAGGCGCAGCAGCAGGCAAAGGCCGCGCTGTCGGCGCTCAACGCGGATACGAAGAGCTACTACTGGGTCACGACGGCCGACGGCGTCAACCTGGTTCATCCGAACGCGAAGTTCATCGGCACCCGGGCCAAGGGCAACCGCACGACCGGTGGCCTGACCGATAGCGAGGCTTACCGCGCCGGCATGGCGCAGGCGCATTTCGCGCTCGTCGACGTGCTGGTCAAGCGCAGCCCCGACGCGGAGCCGGAGCCGAAACTCCAGGGCGTGGTCGCCATTCCGGACTGGGACTGGTGGATCGGCACGGGATTCTTTTACGACGATATCAACGCGGCGTTCACCCGGCTCGCGATGGTGCTGGGCGCGATCGCGCTCGTGATCGCCGCGACGCTGGCGGCCATCGCATGGGGCGTGCTGCGCAGCGTCAGGCGCACGCTGGGCGGCGAGCCGGCGCACGCGGCGCACATCGCGGCGCGCATCGCCGCCGGCGAACTGGACGTCGAGTTCGATGCGGCAAAGGCCGCGCCGGGCAGCCTGCTTGCAGCGCTCGGCGAAATGAAGGCGCGGCTGACCGAGACGATCGCCGAAATCCAGACCACGACCCACTCGATCGCCGTCGGCACCGGCGAGATCGCGCAAGGCAATCTGGACCTGTCGCAGCGCACGGAGCAACAGGCCGCGTCGCTGCAGGAAACCGCCGCGAGCATGGAACAGATCACGTCGACGGTCAGACAGAACGCCGAGCATGCGCGTCAGGCCAATGTGCTCGTCACCACGGCCAAGGAGGCGACCCAACTCGGCGGTGCCGCCGTGCAGGAAGTCGTCGAAACGATGCGGCAGATTTCGGACGAGTCGGTGCGGATCGCCGACATTACCGCCGTGATCGAAAGCATCGCGTTCCAGACCAACATTCTTGCGCTCAACGCAGCCGTCGAAGCGGCGCGCGCCGGCGAGGAAGGGCGCGGGTTCGCCGTCGTGGCCGCGGAGGTCCGCTCGCTGGCCCAGCGCAGCGCCGCGGCGGCGAAGGACATCAAGGGGCTGATCGAGGTGTCGGCCGAGAAGGTCGGCAGCGGCAGCCGGCTCGTCGAGGCGGCGGGCGCGCGCATGACGGAAATCGTCCGGTCGATCGACCGCGTCGCCGACATCATGGGCGAGATATCCACGGCCTCCGCCGAGCAAAGTACCGGCATCGAACAGGTCGGCAAGGCGGTGACGCAAATGGATGAGGTCACGCAGCAGAACGCCGCGCTCGTGGAGCAGGCTGCCGCTGCCGCTTCGTCGCTGGATGAACAGGCGGCACGCTTGAGGTCCGCGGTCGCGGTGTTCCGGCTGGCCGGTTGAGCGGCCGGCCCGGGCGGGAAACCGGGTTCGGCGCGCATGGGCGATGAACCCGGCAGGTTCACGCGGTACGCCATGCGTTGAGCGCCGTCTTCGATAAAAATCGTGCCGCGATCACGCGGCGCCCGGTGCCGAACCAACCGATTTCGCCGAGGCGTCGCGTGCGCGGCCGCGCACGCGTCAGAAAATCACATACACCTTGCGCATCGTTTCGCGCACGTCCCACAGCCCTTCGGTGTTCGCGGCAAAGAACAGCGTGTCGCCCGCGCCGAACTCAATCGCTTCCTCGCCGTCCGGCGCGAACGTGCCGGCGCCTGCGAGGAAATGCATCACCTCCGCTTCCTTCACGCCGCGCCGATAAGTGCCCGGCGTGCATTCGAACACGCCCGTGTCGAACGCCTCGCTACCCGGAATGACCACCTGACGGCCCGACACGCGGGCGGGCTCGGTGCCGGGCAATCCGGCCGTGCCCCAGTCTTCGGGCAAGTCGGTGTCGACGGAACGGGCAATCTTCTGAACTTTCATGCGTGGGTGTCCTCGCGGGTGGGGGAATCGCCCCCGCGCAGCGGCTGCGAGGGCGGCTCACTGTCGCATGCGCGCGGGGCCGGCGACTAGGACGTTTCGCTCGTTTCGGCCCGCGTGCGCCATCGACGCACAACATGCGGTTTGAGGCCGCCGAACGCGTTTCGGATGCCGAACGGGCAATTTTGTCGGTGCAATCTGCGGCGGCCGCCGCTTTACGATTCCCTGTGTCACGCATGTGTCGCGAGTCGATCGGGAAGCGGCGGCAGCCCACGCGAACGCGCAGCGGATCATGCTGCGCGGACGGCCCAAAACGGTCGAATCGTGTCGTGCAGGCGCCCCGAATCGCGACAACCCGCATTTTGGCGGTGCTTAAATGAATTCAATGCGTACGACGTCGTGCTCGCCACCAGCAGGCGGGCGCGGCGGGAATTTCGAACCACGCTGGACCCCAGGACCCACTTTCCACAGTCAGGAGCAGTTCGGATGAGCGACGATATCGACAACGGCGGAGATCACCGCGGCTTCACGCGCCGCGACATGATGCGGATCATGGCGGCGGGCGGCATGATGGCCACCGGCGCCGGCGGACTGCTGATGGGCGCGCACCCGGCGTTCGCCGCGCCCGCGCCGAAGCGCGGCGGCAAGATCCGCGTGGCGAACGAATCCAGCTCGACGGCCGATACGCTCGACCCGGCCAAGGGCTCGACGGGCGCCGACTACATCCGCTTCTTCATGTTCTACAGCGGCCTCACGCAGCTGGATGCCAGCCTGACGCCGCAAATGAACCTGGCCGAGTCGCTGCGCACGTCCGACGCGAAGACCTGGGTCATCAAGCTGCGCAAGGGCGTCACGTTCCACGACGGCAAGACGGTCGGTCCGGCCGACGTCGTGTTCTCGCTGCTGCGCCACAAGAATGCGGCCACGGCGTCGAAGGTCAAGACGATCGCCGACCAGTTCACCGACGCGAAGGCGACCGGCCCCGACGAAGTCACGCTGACGCTCGCCAGCGCGAACGCGGACCTGCCGGTGATCCTCGCGACGCCGCAGCTCGTGATCGTCAAGGACGGCACGACCGACTTCACGACCGGCATCGGCTGCGGCCCGTACAAGCTGAAGACGTTCAAGCCGGGCGTGACGACGGTCGGCGTGCGCAACGACAGCTATTTCAAGCCGGGGATGCCGTATCTCGACGAGATCGAGCTGATCGGCATCAGCGACAGCGCCGCGCGCCTGAACGCGCTGCTGTCGGGCGACGTGCATCTCGTGAATGCGGTCGACCCGCGCTCGACGCAGCGTGTCGCGTCGACGCCCGGTTATGCGCTCAAGGAAACCAAGTCGGGCCTGTATACCGACCTCATCATGCGCAGCGAAAGCCCGCTGACCGCCAACCCGGATTTCGTCGAAGGCATCAAGTACCTGTTCGACCGCGAGCAGATCCGCTCGGCGGTGTTCCGTGGTTACGCGGTGATCGGCAACGACCAGCCGATTCCGCCGGGCCATCGTTACTTCAACGCGTCGCTGCCGCAACGACCGCACGATCCGGACAAGGCGAAATTCCTGTTGCAGAAGGCCGGTGCGCTGGGCGCCGCGCTGCCGCCGATCTACGCGACGTCAGACGCGAACGGCTCGATCGAGATGGCCGTGCTGCTGCAGCAGGCCGGTCAGAAGATCGGACTGAACCTCCAGGTGAACCGCGTGTCGGCCGACGGCTACTGGTCGAACCACTGGATGAAGCATCCGCTCGGCTTCGGCAACATCAATCCGCGCTCGAGCGCCGACGTGCTGTTCACGCAATTCTTCAAGTCGGATGCGCCGTGGAACGAGTCGGGCTGGAAGAACGCGAAGTTCGATCAGTTGCTGCTCGCCGCGCGTTCCGAGACCGACGATGCGAAGCGCAAGCAGATGTATGGCGAGATGCAGGTGATCGTCGCGCAGCAGGGCAGGATCGGCATTCCGGCCTTCATCAGTTTTCTCGACGGCTACGACAAGCGGCTCGGCGGCCTCGGCTCGATCCCGACCGGCGGGATGATGGGCTTCATGTTCGCCGAGCACGTGTGGTGGAACGCTTGACGCCGCTGCCCGCCACGGTCGCGTTGCCGGTGCGGATGCCCGCGCCGGCAACGGCCACACTTTCCCGGAGTGCCGTGCAATGAACCGCATTCTGCTCGGATTGATCGGCCGCCGCATCGCGGTCACCGCGCTGACGCTGCTGCTCGTGTCCGTGATCATTTTCGCGATCACGAACCTGCTGCCGGGCGATGCCGCACAGGCCGCGCTCGGCCAGTCCGCGACGCCGGAAACGGTGGCCGCGCTGCGCCAGCAGTTCGGCCTCGACATGCCGGCCCACGTGCGCTACGCGCACTGGCTCGCGGGCCTGCTGCACGGCGATTTCGGCCGTTCCCTGTCGAGCGACATGCCGGTGTCCGACATGATCGGCGGGCGCTTGCCGAAGTCGCTCACGCTCGCGGCGATCACGACCTGCGTATCGGTGCCGATCGCGCTGGTGCTCGGCATTCTCGCGGCGGTCAAGCGCGAGTCGGCGATCGACCGCGTGATCAGCCTCGGCACGCTGTCGCTCGTCGCGACGCCGGAGTTCCTGATCGCGACGGTCGCCGTGCTCGTGCTGGCGGTGAAGCTGCACTGGCTTTCCGCGCTGTCGTACAGCGGCCCGATCGAAAGTGTCCACGATTTCCTACGCGCGTATGCGATGCCGGTGCTGACGCTGTGCGCGGTCGTGATCGCGCAGATGGCACGGATGACGCGCGCCGCGGTCATCGAGCAACTGAGCGCATCGTATGTCGAGATGGCCGTGCTCAAGGGCGCGAGCCCCGCGCGCGTCGTGCTGCGCCATGCGCTGCCGAACGCGATCGGGCCGATCGCCAATGCGATCGCACTGAGCCTGTCGTATCTGCTCGGCGGCGTGATCGTCGTCGAGACGATCTTCAACTATCCGGGCCTCGCCAGCCTGATGGTCGATGCGGTCGGCAACCGCGATTTTCCGCTCGTGCAGGCGTGCACGCTGATCTTCTGCGTGGCCTATCTGACGCTCGTGCTGTTCGCCGACCTGTGCTCGATCGTGTCGAACCCGAGACTGCGGACCTGACCGTCCCGTCCTTCTCCCGAGATACCGAACATGCACCCGACCGAACCCGTACAACGCAGCAGCGCGCTGCCACCGCCCGGCGATCCGCGCCCGTCGTGGGGCGACACGCCGCCTGCCGCGCCTTCTCCCGAGCAACCGCGCAAGCGCCGCGCGATGCGCCCCGCATTGACGACCGGCGGCTGGATCGGCCTGTCGATGGCGAGCCTGATGCTGTTCATCGCGGTGTTCGCGCCGCTGCTCGCGCCGCACGACGTCGGCACGATCGTGACGCCCGACGTGTTCGCGCCGTTCAGCGCGAAGCTGCCGTTCGGCTCGGACTTCCTCGGCCGCGACATGCTGAGCCGGATCCTGTACGGCACGCGGCTGACCGTGCTGCTCGCGCTTGCGGCGGTGCTGCTCGCCGCGCTGACCGGCACGACGCTCGGGCTGCTCGCGACGGTGTCGGGCCGCGTGGTCGACGAGACGATGAGCCGCGTGCTCGATGCGCTCACGTCGATCCCGTCGAAGATGTTCGCGCTGATGATCGTCGCCGCGTTCGGCTCGTCGCTGCCGCTGCTGATCCTGACGGCCGCGATCAGCTACATGCCGGGCTCGTACCGGATCGCGCGCGCGCTGGCGGTCAACATCAGCACGCTCGAATTCGTGCAGGTCGCACGGGCGCGCGGCGAGAGCGCGCTGTACATCGCGTGCGTCGAGATGCTGCCGAACATGATTCACCCGATGCTCGCCGACACGGGCTTGCGCTTCACGTTCGTGGTGCTGCTGCTGAGCGGCCTGAGCTTCCTCGGGCTCGGCGTGCAGCCGCCGTACGCGGATCTCGGCTCGCTCGTGCGCGAGAACATCGCCAGCCTCGGCGACGGCTCGGCCGTCGCGATCATGCCCGCGGTCGCGATCGCGATCCTGACGGTGGGCGTCAACCTGTTGATCGACGGCTTGCCGCATCGCGGCCGCCGCAAGGGTGCGGCCGCCGCCGCGGGAGCACACTGATGCGACACGAATCGAACCCGCTCGTCGAGGTGCGCGGGCTGCGCGTGGTCGGCGGCCGGCCGGGCGGCACGGAAACGACGATCGTCGACGGCGTCGACTTCGACGTCCGGCGCGGCGAGGTGCTCGCGCTGATCGGCGAATCCGGCTCGGGCAAGACGACGATCGCACTGTCGCTGATGGGCCATGCGCGCGCCGGCTGCCGGATCGCCGGCGGCTCGGTCAAGCTCGACGGTGCGGACGTCTGCACGCTGTCCGCGCAGGCGCTGACCGCGCTGCGCGGCCGCCGGGTCGCATACATCGCGCAGAGCGCGGCCGCCGCGTTCAACCCGTCGCGCACGATTCTCGACCAGGTGATCGAGAGCGCGCTGATCCACCGGACGCTGTCGAAGCGCGACGCGCAGGCGAAGGCGGTCGAGCTGTTCCGCGCGCTCGCGCTGCCGGAGCCGGAGACGATCGGCAAGCGTTATCCGCACCAGGTGTCGGGCGGCCAGTTGCAGCGCCTGATGGCGGCGATGGCGCTGATCACCGATCCGGAGCTGGTGATCCTCGACGAGCCGACGACGGCGCTCGACGTGACCACGCAGATCGACGTGCTGCTGGCGTTCAAGAGCGTGATCCGGCGCTACGGGATGAGTGCGGTGTACGTGTCGCACGACCTGGCCGTCGTCGCGCAGATGGCCGACCGGATCATCGTGCTGAGTGACGGCGTGATCCGCGAGTCGGGTGCGACCGAGCAGATCCTGCATGCGCCCGTGCATCCGTACACGCAGAGCCTTATCGCGGCGGTCGCGCCGGGCGATGCCGAACGGGCGGCGAACCTCGCCCCCACCGCGCCTGCGCCGCTGCTCGACGTGCGCGGCGCGATCGCCGGCTACGGCGGCCGCACCGCGAAAGGCTGGCCGGCCAAGGTGATCCTGCACGAAGTGGACCTGCGCATCGGGCGCGGGCAGACCGTCGGCGTGATCGGCGAATCGGGCTCCGGCAAGACCACGCTCGCGAAGGTGATCGCGGGCCTGGTGCCGGCCACCGGCGGGCAGATCCTGCTCGACGGCGAGCCGCTCGCGCTCGACATCGGCAAACGCACGAAGGAGCAGCACCGGCGCGTGCAGATCGTCTTCCAGAACGCGGATACCGCGCTCAACCCGGTGCATACCGTCGAGCGTACGCTCGCGCGACCGCTCGCGTTCTATCACGGGATCAAGGGCGCGCGCGCACGGCGGCGCGTCGCGGAACTGCTCGAGCTCGTGCGGCTGCCGCAGGCCGTCGCCGGGCGCCGCACCGGCGAGCTGTCCGGCGGGCAGAAGCAGCGCGTGAACCTCGCGCGCGCCCTCGCGGCGGAGCCCGACCTGATCCTGTGCGACGAGGTGACGTCGGCGCTCGATACCGTGGTCGGCGCCGCGATCATGGACTTGCTGCGCGAACTGCAGGCGAAGCTCGGCGTGTCGTACGTGTTCATCACGCACGACATCGCCAAGGTGCGCGCGATCAGCGACGACATTGTCGTGCTGTACGCGGGCCGCCGGGTCGAGACGGGCAGCCGCGACGCGCTGTGCGCGCCGCCGTATCACCCGTACTCGCACCTGCTCGTGTCGTCGGCGCCGGAACTGCGCGCGGGCTGGCTCGACGACGCGGCCGAGCGTTGCCACCGGCCGCTGGTGCCGATCGGCGCGAGCGCGGACGACGCCGGGCTGTGCCCGTTCCTGTCGCGCTGCGCGATGCGGGTGGACGGCGTATGCAATCGGACGGCGCCCGTGCTGCGCACCCTCGACAACGGCGCGCAGGTGCTGTGCCATCGCAGCGAGGACGACCTCACGCGCTTCCAGGCGGAGCCGCCGGTTGCGGCCGCCGTGCCGTCGCAACCGGTGCGCCTGTAGCCCATGCCACGCCATTCACTCGTCGCGCCCGTTTGCCACTGGCCGTTCCATCGGCGCCGGGCGCGACGCACCCCGGAGTCATCCTGATGAACAGTTTCGATCCGGCCGTCGTCGCGGTGCGCAGCGCGCACTTCATCGGCGGCGCATTCATCGACGGCGCGGCGGCGCTCGACGTGCGCAGGCCGTCCGACGGCCACGTCTACGCGACGCTGCCGATTGCCGACGCGACGCTCGTCGACCACGCGGTCGAGAACGCATGGCATGCGTTCAGGACCAGCGACTGGGCACGCCGCGCGCCGCGCGAGCGCGCACGCGCGATGCGGCGCTGGGCCGACCTGATCGAGGCGGATGTCGCGACGCTCGCGCCGCTGGAAGCGGTCGGCTCGACCCGGCCGATCGCCGACGCGGCGCGCTGGGACGTGCCGTTCACCGCCGAAGGCATTCGCTTCTACGGCGAGTGGGCGGACCGGATCGGCGGTGAAGTCGCCGCCACGCGCAGCGATCATCTCGGGATGACGATCGCGGAACCGTACGGCGTGATCGCGGCGATCGCGCCGTGGAATTTCCCGCTGGTGATGGCGTCGTGGAAGATCGCGCCGGCGATCGCGGCCGGCAACGCGGTCGTGCTGAAGCCGTCCGAGATGACGCCGTTCTCGGCGCTGCGGCTGGCCGAGCTCGCGATCGAGGCGGGGATTCCGCCCGGCATCTTCAACGTCGTGCAAGGCGACGGCCGGACGACCGGCGACGCACTGTGCCGGCATCCGAGAATCGGGAAGGTGACGTTCACCGGCTCGACGCAGACCGGCGCGGCGATCATGGCGGCGTGCGCGCAGTCGGGCACGAAACCCGTCACGCTCGAGCTCGGCGGCAAGAGCCCGCAGCTCGTGTTCGCCGATGCGCCGAACCTCGATACGGTCGCGCGCCGCGTCGCCGCCGCGATCGCCGGCAACGCGGGGCAGGTGTGCGTCGCCGGTTCGCGGCTGCTCGTGCAGCGCGGTATCGAAGCGCGCTTCGTCGACCGGGTCGCGGCCGCGTTCGCCGAGTTGAAGCCGGGCATGACCTGGGCGGCCGGCACGACGCTCGCGCCGATCGTGTCGCAGCCGCAGCTGCAGCGGATCGACGCGATCGTGCAGCGCACGCTCGAAGGCGGCGCGCAGGCGGTCGCGGGTGGCGCGCGCATCGCGCTCGCCGGCGACGGGGCGTTTTACGCACCGACGATCCTGACCGGCGTGACGACGCAATCGCCGGCCGTGCGCGACGAGATCTTCGGGCCGGTGTTGACCGTGCAGACGTTCGACGACGAGGACGAGGCGCTTGCGCTCGCCGCGCACGACAAGTACGGGCTCGCGGCCGGCGTGCATACGGCCGATCTCGGGCGCGCGCTGCGGATGATGCGCGGCCTCGAGGCCGGCACCGTGTGGATCAACCGTTACGGGCGCACGTCGGATTTCGTGATCCCGACCGGCGGCTACAAGCAGTCGGGTATCGGCAAGGATCTCGGTCGTTACGCGTACGAGGCGAACCTGCGTTTCAAGAGCGTATTGATCGACATGTCGGTGGAGGCGTGACGGATGGCACCGGCGCATGCCGAGCAGGGTGTGCTGCCGCAGCCGTGCAAAACAGCGCTTGATGCGCGCGCCGCGCGCCAATACGCGGCAACTGCGCTTTTTGGCGATGATTAAATGGTTTTCACCGGGCGGCGATCGTCCGAGCGCGGAATGCTCACGAAGGATCCGATGAAATTCGAATCGTACTGGCTGGATACCCGACCCGCCTTTGGCGCCGGTAGCGAAGGGCGCGTCGAAGGGCGTGCCGACGTGGTCGTGATCGGCGGCGGCTTTACCGGATTGTCGGCGGCGCTGGCGCTCGCGCAGCGCGGCGTGTCGGTCGTGGTGCTCGAAGCCGCGCAGGTCGCGGCGGAGGCGTCCGGCCGCAATGGCGGTCAATGCAATACCGGCGTCGCGCAGGACTACGCATCGCTTGCCGGACGAATCGGCGCGGAGCAGGCGAAGCAGTTCTACCGCGCGTACGAAAGCGCGGTGAAGAGTGTCGAGACGATCGTTGCCGACCACGCGATCGACTGCGATTTCCGGCGCGCCGGCAAGCTGAAGCTTGCAGCGAAGCCGCAGCATTTCGCGGGGCTCGCGAAGACCTTCGATGCATTGCGGCGCGACGTCGATCCGGACATCGAACTGATCGAACCGTCGCGGATCCGCGACGAGGTCGGCTCCGACGGATTCTACGGCGGCCTGTTGCAGCGCAACGGCGCGCAGATGCATATGGGCAAGTTCGGCGTCGGACTCGCGCAGGCCGCCGCGCGGGCCGGCGCACGCATCTACGAGCAGGCGGCCGTCACGCAGCTCGAGCGGCTCGACGGCGAGCGCCACGCGATTACCTGCGCGCGCGGCACGATCGTGGCCGATCGCGTGCTGGTCGCGACCGGCGCATCGCAGCACGGGCCGTTCGCGTGGTTCCGGCGGCGCATCGCGCCGGTCGGCAGTTTCATCGTGGTGACCGAGCCGCTGCCCGACGCGCAGCTGAACCGGCTGCTGCCGCACCGCCGCGCGTACGTGACGTCGCGCCAGATCGGCAACTACTTCCGCGTGACGCCCGACAACCGGCTGCTGTTCGGCGGCCGCGCGCGCTTCGCGATGTCGAGCCCGCGCTCGGATGCGAAAAGCGGCGATATCCTGCGCGCCGGGATGGCCGGTTATTTCCCGGCGCTCGCGAACGTGCGGCTCGACTATTGCTGGGGCGGTCTCGTCGACATCACGGCCGACCGCCTGCCGCGCGCGGGCCAGCACGAGGGCGTGTATTACTCGATGGGATACAGCGGCCATGGCGTGCAGATGTCGGTGCACATGGGCCGCGTGATGGCGGACGTGCTGTACGGCGCGGCCGCATCGAATCCGTGGCGCGAGCTCGACTGGCCGGCGATACCAGGCCATTTCGGACACGCGTGGTTCCTGCCGTTCGTCGGCGCGTACTACCGGCTGCAGGACATCCTGCACTGAATGATGAACAGCGACGCGGCGGGCCGCCCGGTGTGCGGGCCGCTCGCGCGACAGGAGGGTTGCAGATGACAGGGCGATTCGTTCGTCTCGCCGAAACCGGGCGCCGTCCGGTTGCATTCAGCGTCGACGGCCGCACGGTGACCGGGCTCGAGGGCGATACGCTGCTCGTCGCGATGCTGACGCAGACCGGCCACGTGCGGCAGTCCGAGTTCGGCCCCGAGGCGCGGGCCGGTTTCTGCCTGATGGGCGCGTGCCAGGACTGCTGGGTCTGGACCGCCGACGGCGAGCGCCTGCGCGCGTGCACGACCGTCGTGCAGCCGGGCCTCGATATCGTCACCCGCCAACCGGAGGCGCAATGGTCGAGCCTCGCGTAATCGTCGTCGGCGCCGGGCCGGCCGGCGTGCGCTGCGCGCAGACGCTGGTGGAAGCCGGCGTGCGGCCGCTCGTGATCGACGAAGGGCGGCGCGACGGCGGCCAGATCTACCGGCGCCAGCCCGACACGTTCTCGCGCCCGTACGACAAGCTGTACGGCACCGAGGCCGTACGCGCGCAAGACCTGCACGACACGTTCGAGCGCCTGCGCGCGTCGCTCGACTACGCGCCCGATACGCTCGCGTGGAACGTGTCCGGCGGCGCGCTCTACACCGCGCACGACGGCGCGTCCGAGCGTCGCCCGTACGACGCGCTGGTGCTGTGCCCGGGCGCGACCGACCGGCTGATGCCCGTCAAGGGCTGGCAGTACGCGGGCACGTACAGCCTGGGTGCGTCGCAGATCGCGCTGAAGGCGCAGGCCTGCGCGATCGGCGCGAACGTCGTGTTCATGGGCTCGGGCCCGCTGCTGTATCTCGTCGCGAACCAGTACGTGCAGGCCGGCGCGAACGTCGCGGCCGTGCTCGACACGTCGCCCGCCGCGAACCGGCTGCGCGCGCTGCCGAAACTGCTCGCGCGGCCCGACGTGCTCGTGAAGGGCATCGCGCTCACCCGTGCGCTGAAGCGCGCCGGCGTGCGTATCGAGCACGGGATCGAGCCGCTCGAGATTCACGGCGATCCCGCGCAGGGCGTGTCGGGCGTCAGTTTTCGCACGGCCGACGGCACCGCCGCGGTCATCGATTGCGACGCGCTCGCACTGGGCTACCACCTGCGCGCGGAGACGCAGCTCGCGGACCTGGCCGGCTGCGCGTTCCGCTTCGACGGCGACACGCGGCAATGGCTGCCGCAGCTCGACGACATGGGGCGCAGCTCGGTCGCGGGCGTTTATCTGGCCGGCGACGGCGCGCGCGTGCTCGGCGCGGACGGCGCGGAAGCGGCGGGCCGCCTCGCGGCGCTCGCGGTGCTGACGGATCTCGGGCGGCCGGTCGACGCGCGCGCGGTCGCCGCGCTGCAGCGCGAACGCGCGAAGATGGGCCGTTTCAGCGCGGGGCTCGCGCAGGCGTTTCCGTGGCCCGCGCAACAGGCCGCGACGCTGTCCGACGACACGATCCTGTGCCGCTGCGAGGGCGTGAGCGTCGGCGAGCTGCGCCGCGTGATCCGCGACGAGGGCGCGTGCGAAGCGAATCGCGCGAAGGCGTTTAGCCGCGTCGGAATGGGGCGCTGCCAGGGCCGCTACTGCGGCCACGCGGGCGCCGAGGTGATCGCCGCCGCGGCTGGCGTGCCGCTCGAAGCGGTCGGCCGCCTGCGCGGGCAGGCGCCCGTGAAGCCGCTGCCGGTCGCGCTGCGCGCGGCGGGCGCGCCGCCCGCGCCGCGGGCCGAAGCCGCGACGATGACGGGGGACGAATGATGCGGGCCGATGCGGATGTCGTGATCGTGGGCGGCGGCTTCATGGGGGCCGCGGCGGCGTTTTTCCTGCGCCGGCGCGGCCGCTCGGTGATTCTGCTCGAACGCGGGCTGATCGGGCAGCAGGCGAGCGGTACCAACTTCGGCAATGTGCGACGCCAGGGCCGGTTCCTGCCGCAATTGCCGCTGGCGAACCGCTCGCGCGAGATCTGGGGCCGAATGCCCGAACTGATCGGGCACAGCGCCGAATTCCTGCAGACCGGGCACGTTCGCGTGTGTTATCGACAGGAGCAGGACGACGCGTTCGACATCTATGCGCGCGAGGCCGCGCATTACGGGCTGAAGCTCGACCTGTATCGCGGCGCGTCGATGCGCGCGAAGTTTCCGTTTCTCGGCCCGGAGGTGCTGAGCGCGTCCCATTCGGCGCTGGACGGCCATGCGAACCCGCGGCTTGCCGCGCCGGCGTTCGGCCGGGCGGCGGTGTGCGCGGGGGTGCGGATCGAGGAGAACACCGCGATCGCGACCGTCGAGAAGGACGGCGACACGTTTCGCGCGACGAGCGACGACGGGCGCGTGTTCTGCGCGCCGAACTTGCTCGTGACGGCCGGCGCGTGGGGCAACCAGCTCAGCACGCAGTTCGGCGAACCGGTGCCGATCGCGGTCAACGGGCCGCAGATGTGCGTGACCGAGCCCGTGCCGTATTCGATCCTGCCGTCCGTCGGCGTCTCGTCGCCGCATATCGAGGAAGTCGTGTACTTCCGGCAGGTCGAGCGCGGCAACATCGTCATCGGCGGCTGCGCGCGTGCGCCGGCCTATCTCGACGAACGGCGCGCGAAGGTGCTGCCCGAGAGCACGCTGCTGCAGTTCACGCAGCTCGCGCGCGTCGCACCGGCGCTGACGCGGCTGAACATCATTCGCGTATGGAGCGGCGTCGAGGGCTACATGCCGGACGATCGGCCGATCATGGGGCGCAGCGCGAAGGTCGACGGGCTGTATTACGCGTTCGGCTTCTGCGGGCACGGTTTCCAGCTCGGGCCGGGCGTCGGCGACACGATGGCGGAGCTGATCGACACGGGAGCGACGAGCACGCCGATCGATCCGTTCGCGATCGCGCGCTTCGCGGCGCCGGCCGACGCGACGCACGCGACGACCTGATGGAGCCTCGCATGGCCGACGTTTTTCATTCTGCCGGTGAGCCCGCGTCGATCCGCTCGTTCGGTGTCGCGCAGTCCGTATCGCATGCCGTCGGCGGCGCGCTGCGCATCATCGAGACGTCGTACGCGCAGCCGTTGAGCATCGAGGCGCTCGCGACGGTCGCCGGGCTGAGCGTGTCGCGGTTTGCCGCACGTTTTCGCAGCGAGCTGGGCGTGTCGCCGCATCGTTATCTGTGCCTCGTGCGGGTCCGGCGCGCGCAGGATCTGCTGCGCGCGGGGCTGCCGCCGTCGGTCGTCGCGACCGAGGTCGGTTTTTTCGACCAGAGCCATTTGTGCCGCCATTTCCGTCGGGTGCTTGGGCGCACGCCACGCGATTACGTCGATGGGCCGCGCGCGGCCCGATCGAATTCGACGACGTCGGGATCGTGTCCCGGACCGCGCGAGACGGATACGCTGGCCCTTCGGTAAGCCCGGACACGATGACACCGAGCCCTCGCCGATTCATCTCGCACCTGCGTACGAACAATCAGTCTTTCCGCGTGTCCGGCTTCCGAACCCGATAGGGCGCGAGGTTGTTTGAATTGCCGTCCCGCCATTGCTCGAGGTCGCGCCACAGCGCCGGGCGTGCATGGTCGCGTCGCGGCAGATTGATCAGGTACGCGACGCCATCCACGTTGACCACCACGCCGGAGTCGGGCAGGGTCGTCGGAATGCCGGAAAGCGGTTGATCCGCATCCGGTTCGGCGGGCATGCCTGCGCTGGACGGGCGTTGAAACATCATGCGAATTCTCCGTGGCGCCTTGACGGCGCGTCAGTATCGGACACGCCCGATCAAACCCAGCGGGTCGATCGCGTGCTGGACGGCAGCGGCGAGCTGCCGCGGTTCGGCCGGGACAAGCTTCCGGTAGTACGCGACATTGACCGGGCCGACGCCATGTTCCGCGCTGAAGCATCCGCCCGCGCGCACGACGCGGTCATACAGCGCGCCGCGCAGCGCGACCTGTTGCAGCGGTCCGTACCGTTGCGCACTCGCGTGCGGGATCGACACGACGAGATGGCAGCCGCCGTCACCGAAATGGCCGAACGCATGACAACGCAGCGACGGATGCGCGGCCGCGATCCACTGCTCGGCGTCGGTGATGAACGCGGCAAGCGCACCGCGCGGAAACGACACGTCGAACGACAACGGGATGCCGCCTTGCGCGACCGCGGCCGGCAGCGCGTCGCGGATCCGCCAGAACCGTTCGGCCGGCGCGCAGGCCGCGTCGAGCACCACGCGTTCGTTCGCGAGCGCGTCGAGCGTGGCAAGGGCGCGCTCCTCGAGCAGCGCATCGAGCCCCGGCATGCCGGTCGCGATCTCGACGAGCGCGTAGCACGCGGCATCGCCGGCCGCGAACGGGACGCGCAACGCCGGAAACGCGGCGGCGACACAGCCGACCGCGGCAGCCGACATGAATTCGAACGCCGACAGCATCTCGCCGAACGCACGCTCGAACGCGAGCAGGCCGGCGAGCGCCGCATCGTACGACGCGAACGCGACGAACGCCGCAACGGACGAGCGCTCCAGCGGCGCGAGCGCGAACGATACGGCCGTCACGAGCCCGTTGGCGCCGTTTGCACCGATGAAGCACTGCGTGACATCGAAGCCCGCGTTGCGCTTGCGCAGCGGCGCGAGCGCGTCGATCACGGTGCCCGCCGCGTCGGCGAGCACGGCTTCGACGCCGAGCACATTGCGGCGCACGTCGCCGTACTTGATGAGACGGCTGCCGCCCGCGTTGGCGCCGACGAGGCCGCCGGCCGCCGGATCGCTGCCGAGATCGATCGGCAGGCACAGGCCGGCTTCGGCCGCCACGCGATTGAGGTCGGACAGGCGCACGCCGGCCTCGACCGTGATGCTGCGATTCGCCGGATCGAACGCGCGAATGGCACGCATCCGGTCGAACGACACCACGCACTGCGAGCCGCTGCGATCGGGCACGGCGGCGCCGACGAGCCCGGTGCGCGCGCCCTGCGCGACGAGTGCAACCCGGTGCGCGACGGCGATGCGTGCGAGTGCGCTCGTGTCGGCGGTCGACGCCGGTCGCGCGACGCCCAACGCCACGCCGCCGATCAGCGCCGCGTCGGTCGCGTACGGCTCGCACGATGGGCCTTCGAGCCAGCCGTCGCCGAGCGTCGCGGCGAGCGCGAGTTGTTGCGCGGTGCGTTCGGGCAGCGAGTTCATCGTCAGTTCGCCCGCACCAGTTGCTTGCGCAGCCGGCCGCGCACGACGACCAGCGCGAGCAGCGGCACGACGCCGCCCCACAGCGGGCTGTGCCGCATCGTGATCGACACCGCGAGCGCGACGGCGGTGACGGCGAGCAATACGAGCGACAGCGAACGCGCGCGCGCGTGGTCGACGAACGCGCCGTCGACGAAACCGCCGTCCGACCACGCGGTATGCACGATACCGACGACCAGCACGCAGACGAGCATCGCGGCCGGCCCGAGTTCCTCGCCCCACAGGCGGCTACCCGTCGGCGACACGATCGCGAGCACGGCGCCGATCACGAGAAACAGGTCGACACCGAGCGCGATGCTGTTGCGGTCCGCGCGGCGGATCAGCCAGGCGCCGTGCACGAGCGCGAGCACGCCGCCGATCAGGAACGCATGCGTCCAGCGTACGTCCGGCTGCTCGGGCCCCAGCCGGCCGTAGAACAGGAACACGATCGCGGGCAGGAAGTTGCTGGCGTGCAGAAGGTAGTCGGTTATGGGATTGGTCGATTTCATCGGGATTTTCTCCATCGTCGAAACAGCGGGCGACGCGTCATGCGTCATGCCAGCGGAACAGCCGCGCGGCGGCAAACAGGAACAGCGCCGTGCTCGCGGTCATGCCGAGCAGTTGCGGCGCGAGCTGTGCATACGACGCGCCGTCGACCAGCGCGCCGCGCAGCGCAACGGCGAACTGGTTGGTCGGCAGGAACGCGAGCACGGCCTTGAGCCATGCCGGTGCGTCGTGCATCGGAATCGTCAGGTCGCTGAAGAACAGCAGCGGGTAGTAGGTGACGTTGCACGCGAGTTCGGCGGCCGCCAGCGAGCGGGTCCGGCTCGCGAGCAGCACGCCGATGCTCAGCACCATCGCCGCGCCGAGCAGCACGATCGGCAGCGCGCGCAGCCCGTCCGGCGACGCGATCGGCAGCGCGATGCCGAACGCGACGCGCGCGACCGTCAGCAGCACGAGCGCCGACAACGCCATCATCACCATCCGCGCGACGATCAGTGCGGCCAGGAACACACCGCGCGAGACCGGGAAGCACACGTACAGCTTGAACGTATTGCGTTCGCGCAGCGCGGCGATCGCGGTCGTCGTCGAATTGAGGCCGATCGCCATGAACGCCATCACGAGAATGCCGGTCGCGAAGAACGCGCCATAGTCGAACGGGCGGCGCGCCGGTGCCGCGTTCTCGAAGCGCGCCTGCGCGGCGGGCAGCCCGAGCCGCTGCGCGTCGCAGCGCGCGAGTGCGATCTCGACGACCCGCGATGCGGCCTTGACCGCGAGCGAGCCGTTGAAGTCGTAGCGGATCGTCGCCGGCGTGCGTTCGTCCGCGCCCAGCACGACGGTGACGCGATCGGCCGCCGCGCCGCTGCCGCCGAAGGTCGCCTTGACCGTGTCGCTGTGCGACAGGCTTGCGACGATCTGCGCTTCGCATGCGCGGCTGTAAGCGGTCGGGCCGCCGGGCACGTCGAACGCGATGTTGGCCGTGCCGAGCGAGCCGGACCCGCCGAACGCGAACAGCATCACGCTCAGCAGGAACAACGGGAACACGAGCGTCCAGAACAGCGACGAGCGGCTGCGCAGATAACCGAGCAGCTCGTTGCGAACGAGGATCAGGAAGACCTTAGTCATGGGCAGGGCCCTCGGTGCAGAGACGCAGCAGGTCGCCCGGGGTGCTGGGCGCGAGCGCGAGATGCTGGATGCCCCGTTCGCCGACGATCCGGTGCACGTTCGGATGCAGCGTCGCATCGCCGAACACTTCGACGACGTGCGCCGCCGACACGCGCACGCCGGTCACGCCGGGCAGCGCCGCGAGCCGCTTGCGCAGCGCACGCGCGTCGGCTTCGTCGCGGCAATGCAGGACCGCACGCGCTGCGCCGACGAGTTCCGCCTGCAGCGTCGCCTTGTCGCCCTGGTAGCGCACGCCGCCGTCGCGCACCCATACGAGATCGTCGACGACGGCCAGTTCTTCTTCGGCGTGGCAGATCATCGCGACGCTCGTTCCGCGCGCGCGGTCGCGCAGCAGGTCGATCACGACACCGGCATAACGGCGGTCGAGGCCGGTGAACGGTTCGTCGAGCACGGCCAGTTCGGGCCGGTGCGCGAGCGCGACGTAGAGGTCCACGCGCTGGCGCTGCCCTTTCGACAGCGCACGGCACGGCTTGTCGAGCAGTTCGGCGATGCCGAGTGCGTCGGTGATCGCGGCATCCGCATGCACGTACATCGCGCGGTGCAGCGCGACGATCTCCGAGATGCGCAGATGGTCGGGGTACTCGACCTTCTGCAATTGCGCGCCGAGCCGCCGCAGCGATGGCGTATCGCGCATGAAGCGCTCGGCCGGCACGTCGAGCACGCGCACGTCGCTGCCGCCGCGCCGGAAGCCGAGCAGCGTTTCGAGCAACGTGGTCTTGCCGGAGCCGTTCGGCCCGACGATCGCGGTGATCGCGCCGAGCCGGAACCGGACATGCCGCGCGGAGAAGCGGAAATCGCCGGCCGCGACGTCGATCGCGCGCGCGCCGAGCGCCGCGCCCGGCGCATGCGCATCGGGCAGCGGCTGCGTGCCCGTGCGCTGCGGCCGGTCGAATGCGGTGTGCGGGCCGAACATCGCGCGCACGGAAGCGAGAAACGAGACGCTCATGGTCGGGATCCTGTCAGTCGAACAGCATGACCTGCGTATCGCGCGCGCCCCGGTACGGGTTGCGGCCGTGCGCGACCAGCATGTTGTCGACCACGAGCACGTCGCCGGCCTGCCACGGGAACGACAGTTCCTCGTCGTCGAGCGCGTCGTAGATCGCGGCGAGATCGTCGTACGGCATCGGCGAACCGTCGCCGTAGCGGATCTCGTACGGGAACGCGGCGCGCTCGCCGTACATGCGCTGCAGGTAGCGGTAGCTGAGCTCGCCCATCGAACGCGGGTTCGGGTGCTGCGCGCTCGCCTGGTTGAACCAGACGGTTTCGCCGGTGCGCGGATGCGCGCGCAGCGCGCTGCCGACGTGCGACACGGTCACGCTGCCGTCGTCGAGCCAGCGGCAGCCGACGCCGCGCTCCGCGCACAGCCGCTCGACCTCGTCGCGCTCGGCGGTGCCGAACGCGTCGTCCCACGGCCGGTGGTACGCGGCGAACGGCAGGTTCGGGTTGGCGGCGAGCCCGTCCGCGCGATCGCCGGGCGCCGCGAAATTGCGCAGGTACATCACGCCGCGTTCGGCGAACCGCTCGCGCAGCGCGGCCGGCACGCGCGCCGTCACGCGGCGCATGTCGCAGATCGGCGTTTCGCCGCCCGCGTCGGCCGGCTGCCGGCAATAGAACGCGACGAGGCGCGGGAACGCGGGCATGTAGGCCATCTCCTGGTGCAGCCCGATCTTGAACGGCGGCGGCATGCGGGTCGACTCGTAGACCTGGCCGTCGATCTGCCGGCGCGGCGCGGCGCCCGCCGTGTAGCCGTTCGCGTGCGCCGGATACAGCGCGCCGAGGCGGCCGAACGCGGCGGTGTCGGGCACCGCGAAGCCGCGCCACAGCAGCGCGCCGCACGCATCGAGCAGCGTGTCGATCGTGTCGAGCCGCGAGCGGTACCACGCGACGAACATGTCCGGCGAGGTCGCGAGTTCGGCGCTGCGCGGCGTCACGCACAGCGGCAGCGTTGCGCCGGGCGCGACCGCCGAGCAGTGGACATCGTCGGCGCCGAGCCGCACGGCGGCGTGCGCGGCGAGGAAGGCGAGATCGGTCATCGCTCAGGCCAGCGCCGGTTTCTTCAGCAGGATTTCGAAGCCGAGCGCGCCGAGCCCGGCGCTCGGGCTGTAGATCGACGCGACGTCCGCGAGGCCGGCTTCGGCGACGAGCGCATGCGCTTCGTCGAGCGTGATCTTTTCCTCGACGTGGGTCGGCGGATAGTCGGCGGCCGCGCGCATTTCGGTGAAGCGGTCGAGCAGGTGCTGCGGCGCGTCGCGGCGCATGTCGTGCACGAGCGCGATGCCACCCGGTTCCAGCACGCGATACATCTCGGTCAGGCTGAGCGCCTTGTCGGGCAGGTGGTGCAGCGTCGCGCGGCCGACCGCCATCGTCAGCGTGCCGTCGTCGAACGGCAGTGCGAGCGCGTCGCCGACACGCATCTCGACCGTGTCGTCGAGGCCCAGCTCGTGGATGCGCGGCCGGCCTTCGTCGAGCATCGCCGGATCGAGGTCGATACCGACGTAGCGCCAGCCGCGCATGGCCGGATCGGTCGCGAGCCGCACCGGCACGACGCCGGTGGCCGTGCCGATGTCGGCGATCACGCCGGGCGTCATCCCGCGCGCCAACTGGCGGATGCGGCTGATGAACAGCAGGTCCCACGGTTCGAGCGTTTCGGTGGCGAAACGATCGTAGTCGTTCGCCGGGCGCAGGTTCTTGAGCAGCATGACGTTCCTTTTACGAATGGGTGAGAGGATCACAGCCAGCCGACCGGCACGGCGGCCAGCAGCCGTCGCGCGGTCGCGCTGTTGACACCGAACGCGGGGCGGCGGCGGCGCTCGACCGCATGCGCGGCCATCGCCGCGATGCGTGCGCCGAGCCCGATGCCGACACCCCAGGATGGCGCGGCGACACCGAGTTCGAGCAGCGTCGCGGCGGTCAGGAAATCGATGTTCGGCCGCAGCGCGCGACGCGCGTCGGCTTGCGCGCAACAGGCGTCGAACAGCGTCACGTACGCGCCGTCGAAGCCCTGCGCCGCGAACAGGCGGCGCATGTGCGGCGGACGCGGGTCGGCGACGAACAGCGGATGGCCGAAGCCGTACAGCGTGCGTTTCGCATCGAGCACCGCATCGATCGCGGCGCGACCGGCCGCGTCGAGCGCGGCGGCCGGTGCGCCGGTGCCGCCCGGGACCGACAGCGCGAGCGCGCCGAGCCAGTGCATCGCTTCGAGCGCGGCACCGACGTGCGACGGTCCGCTCGCGAGGAAACCGGCCGCGATCGCCTGCGTCAGCGTGACGCCGGTGCCGATCGCGACACGCGGCGCTAGCACGGTCGGCGTGATGTAGCCGAAGCCGGCGTGCCATGCGACGAGCAACATGTCCATCGCGGCTTGCGCGGACGCATCGGTGCGCGTCGCGCCGGTCAGCACGAGCATGCGTTGCGCTTGCGTCGCGGCGGCGTCGAGCCCCGCGCTGCCGAGGGCGGCGAACGGCCGGCCCTCGATCGCCGCATGCAGCAGGAACGGTGCGGCGGCCGCGCACAGCAGCATCGCGTCGAGATCGGCGTCGTCCGGCGCGTTGCCGTGCATGCGTGCCAGCACGTCGTCGAAGCCGCGCAACAGGCCGGACGCGGCCGCGAACACCGGCGCGACGCCCGCCGCGCCGAGATTCGCGGCGACGAACTGCGCGGCCGATCCCGGTGCCAGTGCAGCAGAGAATTCCGCCAGCCGGGCGCGGATCGCCGCCTCGTGTGCGCCGTGTTTAACGCTGCCGGGCGTGACGTCGAACCACAGGTGCGCGAGCGCGCCTTCGAACGTCGTCGCGCCGATCAGCGCGTTCAGGTCGAGATCGCGCACGCGCAGCGCTTCGGGCTCGAGCGTCGCGCCGTCGATGTCGGTGCCGCGGTGGCGGGTCGCCGGGCGGCCGAGCAGGTTGCGCGGTGCATCGCCGGTCGTGGCGGCCGCGCCGGAATCGAGTGTCGTGTCCATGTCAGTCCGCCTGCACGAGTTCTTCGCAACTGACGCTGATCGCCGCATGCGCCATCGTGGCGATCACCGCCGCATGCTGGTCGACGACGGGCAGCACGTTCGCGAAGTAGTAACGCGCGCTTTTCAGCTTGCCGCGATAGAACGCGAGTTCGGCGGGCGTATCGGCCGTGTCGGGTGCGTCGAGCCGGCGCGCGGCGATCGTCGCCGATTCGAGCAGCACCCACGCCGACGTGACGACGCCGAACATCTCGAGAAAACGCGTGTAGAACTGGCTGCTGCGGTGCGTGTGGCCGTCCTGCACGTCGCGGGCGATGTCGTCGAGCGCGGCGGCGATCCGGTCGGCGCCCGCGCGCAGCGCGTCGAACAGCGGACGCAGTTCCGCGTGCGTGCCCGCGTGATGCTGGCGTGCCAGGAAGGTGTCGAGTTCGTCGCGGTAATACTGGATCAGCCGCGAATGGCGGCCGAAACCGAGCTTGTCGCGCACGAGGTCCTGCGCCTGGATGTAGTTCGTGCCTTCCCAGATTGACAGGATCTTCACGTCGCGCGCGTTCTGCTCGACCGGGCTCGCGTCGGTATAACCGAGCCCGCCGTGCACCTGGATCGCGGTTTCGCAGATCCGCCACGCCTGGTCGGAGATGAACGCCTTGCAGATCGGCGTCAGCAGCAACTGCAGCTTGCGATGGCGCTCGATCTCGGCCGGATCGGCGTCGGGCGTCGCTTCGAGCATCGCTGCGCGCGTCGCGGTCGCCGCGAGCTTGCCGAGCAAGCCACGGCAGCCGTCGACGCGGCTCTTCATGTCGACCAGCATGCGCTGCACGTCCGCATGCTCGACGATCGCGACGCGCGCGGCGCTGGTGTTCGACGCGCGTTCGATCGGCCGGCCCTGCAGCCGGCGGCCCGCGTAGTCGACCGCATGCAGGTACGCGCTCGACGCGACGCCGACACCGAACATCCCGGTGCTCATCCGCGCCTGGTTCATCAGCGGCATCAATTGCAGCAGGCCGACGTTGCGCCGGCCGCCGAGCAGCCAGCCCTTGGTCGTGCCGTTCGAGCCGAACACCAGGTGCGTGTTCGCGCAGCCCTTGAGCCCCATCTTGCGCGGCAGGCCGATGCAGTCGACATGGTTCGGCTGCAGTTCGCCGGTTTCTTCGTCCGGCCAGAAGCGCGGCACGACGAGGCACGACAGCGAGAACGAGTCCGGCGACGCGGTGTCGATGCGGCCGAGCACGAAATACAGCGTGTTCTCGGTCAGCTCGTGCATGCCGGCCGAAATGTAGACCTTCTCGCCATCGATCGCATAGATATCGCGTTCGAGCGGCGTCGCACGCAGCGCGACCGCGGTGAGATCGGTGCCGGCCTGCGGTTCGGTCGCGCAGAAGCACGCGTCCCAGCGGTACGCCTCGAGCGGTGCAATCAGCGTCTTCTGATGCGGCGTGCCGTGCATCTGCAGCAGCTTGATCGCCGGGCGCGTGAAGCCGCCGTAGGTCATGAACGACGGATTCGCGCCCATGAACATCTCGTAGATCATCTGCGTGACGATCGGCGGCAGCCCGTGCGCGGTGCCGAACAGCGTGTTCGACCATTCGTCGCGAAAGCGCGCCCACAGCGCATGGAAATGCGACGGAATGCGCACCTGGCCGTCGTCGAGCAGCGTGCAGCCCTCGGCGTCCGCCTGCTGGTAGCTGCGGCCGAGGTCGAGCGCGAAATCCCGTGCGCGTTCGAGCAGCGCGTCGATCGATGCGCGATCGTGCGTGCTGTACGGCCCGTGTTCGAGAAAGCGCTGGTCGGCCTCGAACAGTTCCCACAGGAAAAAACGCAGCTCGCGCAGGCTTACCTTGTAGGCACTCATCACGCGTCTCCTTCGATATCGAGCGCGGCGTCGAGGCCGCCGGCCAGGTCGACGACAGCGGCGGCGGCCGCGCCATGCAGCGCCGTGTCCCAGACGAGCACCGTGCGGTGCTCGCCTTCGTCGAGCGCACCGGCGAGCCGGATCAGCGCGGCGGCCGATTCGGCCGACGACAGGTGGCCCGAGCCGTCGTGCTGGATCCGCGCGCCGAGCGGGATCGACGCGGCATCGGCCACGCGTGCCGCGAAGCCGGGATCGAAGCCGGGCGGCACGCACCAGTCGATCTGGCCCGCGCGCAGCTTCGCGCCGTCGAGTGCGCGGCGGATCGCGCGCGCGGCGACCGGCGCGAGCGTGTCGCGCAGCGCGGCCGGTGCGTCGGCCCACGGATCGGCGATCGACGGCCCGTATTCGACCGCGACGGACCGCACGCCGCCCCAGACGGCCGGTTCGGGCGTCGGGCCCGCGCGCGACACGAGCAGCGCGGCGGCTGCGTCGCCGTAGCCGACCAGGTCGCCGAACTGGCGGAAGAACGGATAGAGCCACTTGTCGCTCAGGATCACGAGCGCCTGGTCGCCTTCGTCGAGCAGCCCGTCGAGCAGCATCAGCGCCGAATACCAGCCGAGCGTGCCGTTCTGGCCGAGCGCGAACGGCGTCACGCGCTGCAGGCCGAGTTCGTACTGCATGCGGCCGACCACCGAATCGCCGATGCCCTCGTTGAGCGCGCAGCTCGCGACGATCACGTGGGTCGTGCGGGCGAGCTGCCCGGAGCCGAGCTGGTCGCGCAGGTCGAGCGCCGCATCGGCGGCGAGATCGGCGAGGCTGCGCCCGGGCGGCGCGACCCGCAGCGTGGGCCGGCCGCCCGGCGCGAGACGTGTGCCTTCCTCGGGCGTCAGCGCACCCATCCCACGCGGCCGCGCAAAGCGCGCCTGCGGCAACAGCAGGTGGCGGTAGCCGGGATGGCGCTCCTGTGCCTGAATCGCGCTGAACATGACGGCGGGTGGCAGCACCACGACGCCGCCGGACAGCGCGAGCGTGCCGGGCGCGGCGACGCGACGTGCGCCGAGGCAGGTTTCATCGAGCGTCGACAGGGTCATGCGGCGGTCTCCTCGAGGTTCGTGCGCGCGAACGTGTCGCGATACTGGGTTTTCAGTGCCGGGCGGTCGATCTTGCCGTTGGGGTTGCGCGGCAACGCCGGCAACGGTTCGACGACGAGCGGGCTCATGTAGGTCGGCAGTGCGTCGCGGCAGGCGCGCGCGATGTCGGCGCGGCACGCGTCGGCGTCCAGCGTCGACACGACGCATGCGGCAATCGCTTCGCCGAGCGCCGGGTGCGGGACGCTGAACACCGCCGCTTCACGGATATGCGGCAGCGCGAACAGCACGTCCTCGATCTCGGTCGGGCTCACGCGATAACCGGATGTCTTGATCATGTCGTCGCCGCGCGCGACGAAGTACAGGTAGCCGTCCGCATCGCGCCGCACGATGTCGCCGGACCACACGGCGACGTCGCCGCGCGGGATCTCGGCGTGCCGGCGCGGCAGCGCGCGAAAGCGCTGCGCGGTCAGCTCGGGCCGGTTCCAGTAGCCGAGCGTGACGAACGCGCCACGATGCACGAGTTCGCCGGGCTCGTCGGCCGCGCATTCGCTGCCGTCCGCACGCAGCACGAGGATCTCCGCGTTCGGCACGGCCTTGCCGATCGACGTCGGGCGCAGCGCCGCGTCGGCCGGCGCCAGGTAGGTCGAGCGGAACGCTTCGGTCAGCCCGTACATCAGGTACGGCGCGGCGTGCGTGAACAGCGCCTGCAGACGGTGCAGCAGCGGCGTCGCGAGATGGCCGCCGGTGTTCGCGAAGCGGCGGATCCGCGTGCGCGCGGTGTCGCTCCAGTCGGCGGACGCGAGCTGCATCCACAGCGGCGGCACGCCGGTGATCGACGTCACGCCGAGCGCGTCGCAATGACGCGGCACCTCGGCCGGCTGCAGGAAGTCGAGCGGCGCATAACACGCGCCGGATGCCAGCGCGGTCGTGAGCTGGCTCAGGCCCGCATCGAAGCTGAGCGGCAGCACGCCGAGCACGACATCGTCGTCGGCCAGCCCCTGGTACGCGGCCACGCTGAACGCGCCCGAGACCAGGTTGCGATGCGACACGACGACGCCTTTCGGCTTGCCGGTCGAACCGGACGTGTAGAGCAGCGCGGCCGGATCGTCGTCGACCGGCCGGCCGGCGATGGCCGGCGCCGGCGCGTCGCCGGGTGCGGCGATCGCATCGGCCAGTTCCTCGATCAGCAGCACGCGCGTACCGACCAGCGACGCGAGCGCCGGCAGACGCTTGAGCCGCTGCGCGCCGGTCACGAACAATGCCGCGCCGCTGTCGGCGACGATGTGTTCGATCTGCGCTTCCTTCAACTGCGGATTGACCGGCACGAAGATCGCGCCGAGGGCGTTGGCCGCGAGCATCGCGACCACGGTCTCGATGCGCTTCGGCGCGTAGATGGCGACGCGCTCGCCGGGCAGCACGCCGCGCGACGCGAGTGCGGCCGCCGCGCGCCGGACCGCGCGCGCAAGCTGTTCGTAAGTCATCGCGCCGCCGTCGTCGGCATACGCGAGATGCCGCGGCCAGCGCTGTGCGCCGTGCTCGAGCAGGTCGGCGACGCTGATCAGTGCGTTCATGATCGGCTCCTCTGGGTGTTTTAGGCGGGCCGCACGTACACGTGCGCGGCGTCGTGGGACAGGAAATGCGCCATCGAGTACGTGCGGTGATAGGCGCCGCAGCGCGCGAACACGGCGATGTCGCCGACCTGCGGCGGGGCGCCGGTGTCGTCGCGGCCGATCACGTCCGCGCGGCTGCAGGTACTGCCGGCGTAGATCGTCGGCACGCCGCGCGACGGCGGCGCGGGTGTGCGGCGCACGAGCGACGGCGCAGCCAGGCGGCGCATCACCGATTCGGTCTGCGCGAGCAGGAACGCGTGCGACAGGCCGCCGTCGCAGACGGCAATCGTGCGGTCCTGCCACGTCTTGACCGCGACGACGCGCGTCGCGAACACGCCCGCGTCGGCAAAGATCGCGCGGCCGGCTTCGTGGGCCAGCGTAAAATTTCTGACCAGCGGCGCCAGCGCGGTCGCATAGCGCGCGAACGCGGCGTCGCCTGGATGATCGTCGGCAAACCCGCCGCCGAGGCTCAGCGAGCCGAGCGGCGAGCCGTTGGCCGGCGCGAGATCGCGTGCGAGCGCCGCGAGCAATTCGGGCAGCGCGAGCGTGTCGGGTTGCGTCGCGTCCTGGCGAATGAACGAATGCGGGCCGGAGAACACGTGCAGCCCGGCTACCGGAAAGCCGGCGGCCGCGAGCGTGCGTACCGCGTCGTGCGCTTCGTTCGGCGTCATCCCGAAGTGGTCGTGCCACAGCGCGCGCGCGTGCTCGCCGGCCAGCGCACCGGCATTCAGGCGCAGCAGCACCGGGCCCGGCGTGCTGCCGCCGGCCGCTGCTTCGCGCGCCAGCGGCACGAAGCGCGCGACCGCGTCCGGGTTGTCGAGCACGAAATGGCAGCGCGACGCGAGCCCCGCGCGCATGAACATCTCGTCCATCGACGGATTGTTCAGGTAGCGCGGGGTCTTGATCCGGCCGATCACCGCGTCGAGTTCACCGCGGCTCGCGAGTTCGACGCCGTCCTCGTACGCATGCGCGCAGCGCGCGAGCATGTCCTGGTTCGGGTTCGCCTTCAGCGACACGATCAACTTCGTGCCGAGATGCGCCTTCAACGACCGATAGTGCGCGATCGCGACTTCCGGCTCGTACACGTAGCATGGCGTGCGCAGGTCGGCGATCCATGCGTGATCGCCGGCGGGCGGAAGCGGGCGGTCAGGCGTCATGGCGACCCACCGGATGAAGCGTGGCGGCCGCATACGCGCCGCAGTTCGACTGCATCACGCCGAGTACGCGCTTGCCGCGCGCCACCGCGTCGAGCCCGACGTCGGCCAGGTTGATCGGGAAATCCGAGCAGCACGCATGGCCGCGCGCAAAGATATTTTCCGCATACAGCCGCTCGGCCGGCACGCGCATCGCGCGGCACAGCGCGTTCCAGCCGGGCAGGTCGGCGTTGTGCGGCAGCATGAGTTCGTACGCATCGAGCGCGTGCGGCTCGAGCGCGACCGCCGCGTCGATCGCCTTGCGCGTGTACGGCCACTCCATCATGATCAGGTCGGCCTCGTTCGCGGCGACGGTATCCGAGCCGCGGTGCCATTTCGCATGCGTCTCGATCGCGATGCCGCCGAGCCGGTTTTTCGTGCTGTTGCGGGCGATCAGCATCGCGGCCGCGCCGTCGCACTGCACGCCGGTCATCTGCCGCATCCGGTAATCCTCGCCGTACACGCGGTCGGACGACACGACGAGCGCCGCGTCGAGCTGCGGATGGCGGCGCATCAGCGCGCGGACCGTCTCGATGCCGGCCGCCACCGACACGCAGTTCAGCTGCGCGACGGAGCCGAGCCACAGCGGCTCGATGCCGAAATGCGCGGCGAGTTCGTGCGGCAGGCTGCGCGGCGCGGGCGGCACGCTGAACTGCTGCGTGTGCACGTGCACGATAGCGCCGACGTCGGACGGCTGCACGCGGGCCGTGTCGAGCAGGCGGCCGGCTGCGGCGATCGCGAGGTCGGTCTCGCTCGTGTCGAGCGCCATGTGGAAATAGCGGCTGCCCGACTGCGCGATCGCCGCCGCCCGCTGCGCCGGGTAGTCGCGCTCGGCGGCCCAGGCCTCGATATCGACGGGCAGGCCCGGCAGCTCGTAGGCCACCGCGTCGATGCCGATCCAGAAGCCGGGGTCGCGGGATGCGTGGGAAGAGGGCATCGTCATGTCAGTTGAGCGGCATCGCCGCGTAGTCGAGGACGTCGAGTTTTTCGAAGGTCGCCTGCACGGTCGGCGTGAGCAGGCCCATCTCGCGGATCGTCGGCACGAGACGCCGGAAGATCG
Organism: Burkholderia cepacia; assembly: GCF_001039005.1. Lineage (GTDB taxonomy): Bacteria > Pseudomonadota > Gammaproteobacteria > Burkholderiales > Burkholderiaceae > Burkholderia > Burkholderia theae. The sequence continues at coordinate 21,149 of NZ_LDWR01000042.1, read as the reverse complement.
AGCGCCGGATCGAACTCGACACCGGCGACTCGCGCACCATCGCGCTGCATTCGCGCTTCGACAGCCCCATCGGTTCCCAGATGTCGTCCGCGCACAGGTGCTCGTACAGCACGGCCGCGCCTTCGCAGACGAACTGCTCGCGCTCGCGCAGCTCGCTCGAACTCATCTCCGCATACACGCGGCACAGCGTGATCCGGCCGACCGCGAAGTGACGCGATTCGTCGCGCTGGATCCGCACGAACAGATCCTTGATGAACGGATCGGTGCTGTATGCGACCACGCTCTGGAAGATCGACAGCGCGATGCCCTCGACAAGCACCTGCATCCCGAGGTTCGTCATGTCGAGCGCGCTGCTCGTGATCGTGTCGTGCAGCAGCCCCTTCAGCGAGCGGCTCATCGGATAGCTGACGTCGAGCTTCTCGTTGACGAGCTTCGCGTAGGCCTCGACGTGACGCGCTTCGTCCATCATCTGCGCCGCCGCGCACAAGCGTGCGCTCAGGCCGGTCTCGGCCGACGCGAGCTTCGACGCGCAGATCAGCGCGGCCTGCTCGCCGTGCAGGATCTGCGACAGCAGCCAGCCCTGCGCGTGATGGCGCACCTCGCGCTTGTCGGTGTCGGACAGCTTGCCCCACAGTTCGGTGCCGTAGATCAGCAGCGTCGGGTCGGGCATGCCGAGCGGATTGGCCGGATCGAGCTCGTGGCTCCAGTCGACGTCGGTCGCGACGTCCCACTGCGCGGCCTTCGCCTTTTCGTACAGCCGGTTCAGCGCCTCTTCGCGCAGCGCGTAGTCGTTCGACATCAGCGCATCGACGGGCATCGACCAGCGGATATCGGCCGTGTCCTGCATAACGGTGAGCGTTTGATTCATGTCAAGGTCTCCCCGGCCGCACGGCGGCGCCGGAATGATGGGCGGAATCGGTCAAGGTGGCGGCGGTGCGCGACGCGCCCGGATGCGGCTCGAGGCGGATCGCATACGACGGCCACGGGCCGCGCAGTTGCGCGTCGAAGGTGTCGGCGAGCCGGGCGGGCCAGATCGCGCAGCACACGCGGTTGTCGCCGGCGAACTCCGCATCGCGCAGGATCCGGTCGCCGATCCATATGATCGGCGTGCCGCGCGCGGCATCGCGCAGCGCTTCGTCGTACAGGTGCACGCCGAGCAGCACGTGCGGCGCGAGCAGTTCGGCCGGCAGCGCGCCGAAGTACGGCGCGCAGACTTCGATGAAGACGCGTGCATCCGGATGCACGGCGTCGCGGATCCGCGCGGTGGCTTCCGCGAGGAATGCGAAATACTGGACGTGGTCGAGCAGCACGCGACGTTCGCCGATGGGTGCGTCGTCTGCGTCGTACGTGTCGCCGGCCGCTTCGGCCAGCGCGGCGCGCGCGTAGTCGGCGGGCGTGTCGAGCGGCATCCGGTACGCGCTCGCCGCGACCGCGACCGGCTGCCGTGCATCGCGCTCGATCCGGTAGGTGAAATGAACGGGTCGCACCATGTCACGCCTCGCCGTGCAGAGAGAACGTCGCGTCCGGCGCGAACGCGATGTCGGCGATCGCGTAATAGCCGTTCAGCGCGAGCGAGCAGACGGCCGCGCGGCGCGGCGTGTCGCCGTCGCGATGCGCGAGCAGCACCGACAGCCACGGATCGCTGCCGAACGCATGACCGAACAGCCCGTGGCCGTCCGGCAGCAGCGGCGTTTTGCCGACGGAAGCCAGCAGCGCGCGGCGCGACGTGGCCGGAAAGAACGGCAGCGCCGCGTGCACGCCGGGGCGGGCCGCGCAGAAGGTGCGGATGTCGCGGCCCAGCCGCATGACTGCGCTGGCGGGCGGCGCGGCGTCCGTGAGCACCGACTGCGCCGGCTCGCGGCCGACATCGACGAGCAGCGTGCAGACGCCGAAACCCGAGTGCCCCCATGCCGGATTGCCGTGCCAGTACGTGTAGCCGTGCACGTCGATGTCGATGATCTGCAGCAGCAGCGTGCGCGGCCCGGTGTCGGCGGTCGTCGCGAGCGCGCGGCGCAGCACGTAACCCCAGCCCGCGCATTCGTACGAGCAGGTCATCCAGTCGGGCGTGTAGTCGTTCGCGCCGGCGAGCGCCTGCGCAAACACGCGGTGCTCCGGCGAGTCGTTCATCAACAGCATCGACAGGATCGTCGAGCTGACCACGTAGTCGTCCGCGCAGACCGTGCCGCACAACCGCTCGCGTTCGGCACAGGCGAGCGCGCCGATCGCCATGGCCGTGTCGGCGAGCGGCACGACCGCGCCGTCGCGCGCCGGCGCGACGCGCCGGTACGCGAGCGCCTGCACGGTCAGCGCGGTCGCCGGGGCCGGCTGGACGGCGGCTGCCGTCGCGGTGGCAAGAGGCGCGAGCATCGTCGTGTCAGGCGGCGTGCTGCTGGCGGCGCAGCTGCGCGTCGAGCTGCTGCAGCGTCGTATATTGCGTGATGTTCAGCGCTTCCGGATCGATCGAACCGTACAGCTGTTCGCAGAACACGATCAGCTCGACGATGTTCAGCGAATCGATGCCGAGTTCGCCGATGCCGGCATCCGTGTCGACGGTCTCGATGTTGAGGATCTTCGCGACTTCGCGGGACAGGATGTCGAGCGCGTCGGCCGGAACGTTCTGGGTCGTCATGAGAGGAGCTCCTGGGTTTTTGAGTGGATTGATCGGGATCGATCGGCCTGTCGCGTGGGTCAACTGCCGGCTTCGCAGCGCAGGCTCTTGCGAAGCTCGTGATAACAACGGTACGAACTGCCTTCCATCTTCGAAAACGCCAGCAGGTCGCGCTGGTCGTCGAAGGTGGCCACCTTGCCGTCGCGCACGAGTGCCGTCAGGAACTCGTTCGACAGCAGCTTGATCGCGAGCACGCGCTGCACCTTGCCGAAGCTGTAGTGCGCGTCGTCGGTCTGGCTGCGCGCGGCGCTGGCGATGAAACGGTGCACGGCGCGTGCGTCGGCATCGAGTTCGACGCGGCCGGTCTGCGCGAGCCAGTCGACGTGTGCCATCAGCGCGCGGACGAAGTACGGCCGCACGACGGTCAGGTATTTGTTGAACACGGTCGGGCCGCCGATCCGGAGGCGGTCCTCGGCGTTGACGCGTACCTGGCCGCCGACGTTCGCGAGCTGCAGGTTGCCCGCGAGGAACGGCGCGCCGCAGGTCGCGCGCTTCAGTTTTCGATATTCGTCGGGCCACACGAGGTACGCGGCCGGGAACATCACGCCCGGCAAGCGGGCCGCGACGACCGCCATGCAGTCGCGGTGCGCCTCGATGCCCCACACCTTGTCGACGGTGAGCGCGAGGCCGCTGTCGTCGCTGCGCACGACCGTGCGCCACGCGGCAAGGGTCGGGCCGCCGCCGTCGCTCATCAGGAATGCGAAGTTGTGACCGGCGTCGATGCAGTCGCATGCGCGACGGTTCTGGTCGTCGGAAAAGAACAGCCCGAACATGATGCGGATGAACGCGCGCATGAATGGCTTGAACAGATGGTGGAAGCCTTCGCGGCCGATCTGTTCGAGCAGCGCTTCGGTGAGCGGCGCCTCGTCGTGCCGCAGCGGCGCCGATGCGGACGAATCGGGCAGCACGTCGGGCGTGGCGGCGCGCAGCGCGATCACCATCTCGCTGTCGAGCAGCCGCACGACGGCGGCTTCGACGAGCCGGGCCGCCGCGCGCGGCGGCGTGCCGATCGTGTCGAGGTGGCGCATGACCGGATACGCGGCCTGGTCGGCCACGCGCAACAGCAGCGGCGGCGACAGCGGAGCAGCGGACGAAGCGGAAACGGAAAGCGTGGACATGGCAGGGTTCCTGTCAGAAGCGCACGCGCACGGCGGCGTCGATGCGGGTGCCGAGACCGACCATCCGGTACTCGGAATTGCTGTCTGAAAATGCGTGCGTGAGCGCGACATCGACGCTCACGCGCTGGTTCACGTCGGCGACGACCTGGGCGATCGCGAGCAGGCCCTTGTCCTGCGGCGAATAGACGCCGCGCAGCGAATACTCGACGCGGCCGATCTTCTTGCCGAGCCGCGCGAACAGGTAGTCGCGCAGATTGCCGTCGGCGCTCACGAAATCGGCCGTGCCGCCGAGGCCGGCCAGCGCGGCGCCGGGCGCGACGGGCAGCAGTGCGTTGTTCGCGCGGACCGCGCCGACGAGCTGGCGCCACTGGTTCGCGTCGTAACGTGCCTCGTCGTGCGACCACTCGACGATCAGCGACAGGTTGCCGGGCAGCGCGCTTTGCATCCCGACCGCGCTGCGCCACATGACCTGGCGGTCGTTGCGGCGGTCGACCGCGTCGTACGCGGCCGGCGAATCGAGCGGCGTGCCGTTCGCGATGAACGCCGGCAGCGGCCGCGTCGTGCCGCGCTCGAGCCATGCACTCGCATAGACGGTGTTCGAGCGTGCGACGTCGAACGACAGCGTCGCGCCGGCGCCGCCGCGGCCCGCGTGACGGCCGGCCAGCAACGCGGCGGAGCCGCCCGACCAGTTGTACGCGCCGCGCACGAGCTGCGTCGCGCCCTGCACGTCGCGGTTGTCGACGTCGTTGCGCAGCGTGCGGTTCTCGCCGGCGATGAACTGCAGCGTGGTCTGTTCGCCGGCCCATTTCGCCTCGACGAGCGGCGTGCCTTCGACGTCGCCGTAACGATCGTAGATGTCCGCCGTCGCGGCCCGCTTCTGGAAGAAGCCGAGCGGAAAAAACGCCTGCGACGTGTCGAGCGGGTCGATCCGCTTGCCGGCCGTGAGCGTGATCCCGTTGTCGAACGCGTAGCGCACGCCGGCCTCGTTGAAGCGGCTGGACTGCGCGCCGAGCGAGTGGTTGCTCGCGACGACGCGAGCGTTCATGAACAGGTTTTCGCCGTCGATGCGGGCGAGCAGGCCGGCTTCCTGCTGGTCGCGCGGTTGGTCGCCGATCAGGTTGCCGAGCAGCGCATGGCCGTCCATGCTGTCGACCGAGCGTGCGTACGCGATGCCGTTCAGCGTGCTGAGCTGGTCCATCAGCGATTCTCCGTGCGCGAGCGAGCAGCCCAGCGCGAGCGGGACGGCGAGCGCGGCGCCTTGCCATGCACGCCGGCACGGCGTGCGGGCGCGGCCGGTCGATGGACGAGGGCGGTCACGATGAGCGTCAGCATGGGCGTCGTGGTCACTGGCCATCGGCAAGCGTGTCGGGATTGAACCAGCCCGACGGAATCTTGCGCGGCTGGCCGTCGAGCATGTCGACGACGCTCGCGCGCTGCTTTTCGATCTCGTTGCGATAGGTGATCTTGCGGATCACCTTGCGCCCGTTCGCGTCGACCGGCGCGGAGAAATCGGCGCTGCGGAACAGCAGGCCGCTGGCCAGGAAGAACTGCGCGCGCACCGGCACGTCGCTGTCCGGCGTGACCCACAGCTTGATCGTCGGATAGACGTTGTCGGGATCGGTCGCGGTCAGGTCGAGCTCGGTGGCCGGCTTGCCGGCGATCGTCGTGGTGCCGGGCGCGGCCGTGGCGCGGTAGCTGTCCGCCCAATGCGTGCGCGTGATGTCGCTGATGACGACTTCGCCCTGCAGCCGCTGCATCCCGTTGATGCGTACCGCGCTGCGCGTGTTCGGCACGTAGAACCAGTGCCCGCGCGTCGTCGCCAGGTACTTCTGGCCGTCGTTCTCGCCGCTGCGGGTCAGCGCGAGCGTGTCGCCGTTGCCGCGCGTATAGACGAGATATCGCGTCGCGTCGTCGGATTGTCCGCCGACCAGGTTCGTGATCTCGATGTTCGTCTGCGTATCGGCGGCCGTGCTGCGATACGCGTCGGCACGGGCAAGCATGGTCTGGGCCGTCGGTGCGTCGGCGGCATGGGCAACCGGCGCGCACGCGACGAGCGCGGCGAACAAAACGCGAATGCGGATCATGGGGCGAGTCCTTCGAGGATGTTGCGTTTGGCGAGTCCGAGCGTCGCGAGCAGCGCCGCCGCCACGCCGAGCACGACGAACGCGCCTTCGACGGCAGCCACGGCGGCTGGCGATACCGTGAATTCGAGCAGGATCGGCTTCACGCGGCCCGGCGGCGCGGGCAGGTGGATCTGCGCGTGATTGAGCGCGACCATCGTGAGCAGTGCCACCGCGATGCCGGCGGCCGCGCCGAGCAGGCCGAGCAGCGCGGTCTCCTGGATCAGCACGCCGCGCACCGTTGCGGCCGGCACGCCGAGCGCGCGCAGCGTCGAGATCTCGCGGCGGCGCTCGACGATGCTCATCAGGATCCAGTTGCTCATCGACAGCAGGATCGTCAGGCTCAGGATCGCGCCGAACACCGAGAACTGGTTCTTGTACAGCGCGACGACCTGGTGATACAGCGACACGAGCTGATCCCACGTCTTCACGTCGAGCGACGGCAGCGCGGCGTGCAGCGTCGCGGCGGCGGCCGGTGTGTGCGACGTATTCGACAGGAACACCGCGATGCGCGACGCACGGTCAGTGCGCAGCAGCGCCTGCGCGGCAGCGAACGTCACGTTGACGATCCGCTCGTCGACGTCCTTGTTGCCGGTACTCATCACGCCGACGATCTGCGCGTCGGTCGCGTTGATGCCGCCGTGCGCGGTCGATGCCATCAGCTGCACGACCGAGCCCACGTGGACGCCGAGCTTGCGCGCGAGTTCGGCGCCGACGACGACCTCGGTGCCGGCGTTCGTCGGCGACAGATAGCGGCCCGACAGCACCGTGTGATAGTCGAAGAAGCCGGGCGGCTCGCGGTTCGGCTCGATGCCTTCGCCGACGAAGCCGTAGCTGAGATCGCCGTTCGAGATCAATCCGTCGAAGTCGATGCCGCGCGCGGTCGTGGCGACGCCGTGCAGCGTCGCCACGGCGCGTGCCGCGGCGGCCTGCTCGTCGGCGGTCAGCCCGTATTGCAGCGGCCGCTCGCCGATCAGGTCGAGGTAGCCGTGATGCAGCACCTGCACATGGCCGACGCCGCTGTCGATCGACCCTTCGCGCACCGCGTCGAAGGTTGCGATCACGTAGCCGAGCGCTAGGCTCGACGCGAACGCGGCGACGCCGATCATCGCCATCGTGAGCACGGTGCGGCGCCGATTGCGCCAGAGGTTACGCCACGCAAACGTCGACCAGTTCACGGTTCACTCCCGGTACGCCGTCGCGCATCTCGATGCGGCGAGGCAGGCGCGCGCACAGACGATCGTCGTGCGACGCAATCAGAAAAGCGGTTCCCAGCGTGCGATTGGTGTCGAGGATCAGCTCGGCGACCGCCTGCGCGTTGATGCTGTCGAGGCTCGCGGTCGGTTCGTCCGCGATCACGATGGCCGGCTCCTTGGCGAGCGCGCGGGCCAGCGCGACCCGCTGCTGCTCGCCGCCGGACAGTTCGCCGGGACGGTGGCGTTCGCGCGCGGCCAGCCCGACTGCGTCGAGCATCGCGCGGGCACGCTCGCGACGTGTGCGCGGCGTGCCCCACGCGAAGCAGCCGAGTTCGACGTTCTCGAGCGCCGACATCACCGGAATCAGGTTGAACTGCTGGAACACGAAGCCGATGCGCTCGCGGCGAATCCGTTCGAGCGTGTCCGGCGCATCGTCGATCCGGCGGCCTTCGAGCCAGCGTTCGCCGGTGCTCGGCACGTCGAGAAAACCCGCGAGGTTGAGCAGCGTGCTCTTGCCGCTGCCGGACGGGCCGACCAGCGCGACCACGTCGCGTCGACCGATCGAAATCGTCGCGCCGCGCACCGCGACGACGCGGCCGGCCCCTTCGTACACGCGCGTGACGTCGCGCAGTTCGAGCACCGGCGAGAGCGATGCGGCCGTCATGCGTACGCTCCCTGTGCGACTTCGGCCGCCGGCGCATGGATCACGGGCAGCGCACCGTTCGCGTAGAGGTCGCGACACTTCAGGCGCTGCAGCTTGCCGCTCGTCGTGCGCGGCAACGAGCCGGGCTCGACGAAGCAGAGGTCCTGCGCGGCGAACCCGATGCGCGACGCGAGCAGTTGCTGGCATTCGATGCGCGTCTGCGGCGTCGCATCGACCGGCCGCGCTTCGATCGCGACGACCAGCCGTTCGGTGCCGGTCTCGGGATCGGGCAGCCCGAACGCGATGCAGGTGCTCTTGCGCAGCGCGCTGTGCGACGCAAGCGCTTCCTCGATCTCGTGCGGGAAGTAGTTGCTGCCGCGAATGATGATGACTTCCTTCTTGCGGCCGAGGATATGGAGCTGACCGTCCGCGACGTAGCCGATGTCGCCGGTACGGAACCAGCCGTCGGCCGTCAGCGGCGCGGCGATCGTGCCGTCGTCGGGGTTCAGGTAGCCGAGCATCACCGACGTGCCGCGGATCGCGACTTCGCCGACCGCGCGGCCCGGCAGCGCATGGTCGCCGTCGTCGAGGATGCGAAACGCCATCCCTTCGATCGGCGTGCCCATCGCGAGCACGGTTTCGGTTTCCGGCTCGCCGAGGTCGTTCGCGGCGGCCGGTTGCGCGTCGCGGCGCTCGATCAGCGCGCGCCGGTCGAGCGTGTCCGCGATCACGTACGGGGCGCCGTCGACCGCGCCTTCGTGCCACGCACGGTGCATCGACACCGCGAGCGTCGACTCGGCCATCCCGTAGCACGGCTGCAGCGCCGATGCCGCGAGGCCGTACGGCGCGAACGTCGCGGCGAAATCGCGCAACGTGGCGTCGTCCACGCGTTCGCCGCCGATGAAGATGTTGCGGCACGCGGACAGGTCGACGCCTTCCATCGCAGTGGCATTGAAACGGCGCACGCAGTAGCGCAACGCGAAGGTCGGCACCGACGTCGTCGTCGCGCGCGCCGATGCGATGCGCTTCAACCAGCCGAGCGGATTCCGGATGAAGCTGTTCGGTTGCATCATCAGCAACGGCGCGCGGTAGTGCAGGTTCGACAGCAGCGTGAGCAGCCCCATGTCGTGATAGAGCGGCAGCCACGACGCGGTGCCGTCGCCGGCCGCGATGTCGAAGCGCACCGATCCGCCGATGCCGAGCACGTTCGCGACCACGTTCTCGTGGCTGAGCACGGCCGCCTTCGGATGCGACGTCGAGCCCGACGTGAGCTGGACGTGATGCGGATCGCGGCCGCGCTTCGCGCTGATCAGCGCGCGCGCGCCCGCTTCCGCGGCGATCGACAGCGTCGCGAGATCGACGACACGGGTAGACGTAGCGGGAAACGCGTCGTCGCGCCAGGCGGCGGACTGTGCATCCGCGGCGATGACGAGGCGCGGCCGGTACAGCTCGCAGGCGACATCGACCACCTGCCGCCCGGCGACGGCGCGCCGCGCGGGAACCGGCACGGTGCAGGGCAGTGCACCCGTCATCACGCAGGCCATCATCGCGGCTGCGTGCTCGATCGATGCGGGCAGCGCGAGCATCACCAGGTCGTTCTCGCGGACGCCGAGTTCGCGCAGCGCGCCGGCCTGGCGAAACACCGTTTCCGCGAAGCGCCGGTACGTGATGTCGGCTTCGTTGCCCGCATCGTCGACGAACGTCATGCGATGCGAGGCGCCCACGACGTCCTCGAGCGATTCGATCAGGCGATGGATGGTGGATGCGCACTTCGTCACGAGGATCTCCCGTTGAGGAACACGGCCGCTCGCGCCACGGTGCCGGCGGCGCCGTTCGTCGAGTGAGGCGGATTCTTGCCGGATCGGCGCAACGCGACAAACGGAATCTTTGCAGGCTATGCATGAGCAGCGCGCATTCACTAGGTGACCGGTCGGTCGCATTCGACCAGTCGTCTAGTTCACGATGTGGTTCGCTCATGCGCGGGCGTCATGCAATGCGTTCGGAAAATTCGTTTGTCCGAAGCATCGACTCACAGAAGAATTGCAACCCGGCAGCGCGCCAGCGTCGTCAATGTCCACGGTGCCGGGCGAGGGTCCGGCCAAGGAGAGCGTTTTGTCCGTCACCTCATCGCTTGTCGCCCGCCCGAAACCGGTTGCAGACATGAAAAGCCGCCCGAGCGGCGTCGTCTTCTCGCTGAAGCTGGCGGTCTACGTCGCGCTGCTCGCGCACGGCATGATGTTCGCGCTGTCGACGCTTGTGATCCTGAAGATCGTCGGCATCGTGCTGATCGGTGCGATGTATGCGCACGGCGTCGAGCTGCAGCACCAGGCGCTGCATTACCAGGGGTTCAGGAGCAAGCGGCTCAACATGGTGTTCGGCGTGCTGGTCGGCATGCCGATGCTCGTGTCGTTCCATGCATACCAGGACAGCCACTTGCGGCATCACCGGTTGCTCGGCACGCCCGAGAACAAGGAGTTCTTCGACTACGGCGACCAGTACGGCGCGAGCCCCGTCGTCAATCTCGGGCTTTGGGCATGGCGGCTGTCGATGGCCGCGCACTATATCCAGTTCGCGAAGAACGTCGCGAAACTCGTCGTGCCGGGCGCGCGCTTCGGCGACAACCCGCTCGTGTCGCGCGCGATCCGTCGCGATCACCTGCTGATGGTCGCGACGATCGCGCTGCTGGCCGGCGTGTCGTTCGCGCTGCACACCTGGTTTGTCGTGTGGGTGTGGGTCGTGCCGCTCGTGCTCGTCGCAGCGCCCGTGCACGCGCTGGTCGAGATGCCGGAGCACTATCGCTGCGACTTGACGAGTACCGACCCGTTCCGCAACACGCGGACGATCGAGAGCAATGCGTTCATGACGTGGTTCACGAACGGCAACAACTATCACGTCGAGCACCACATGATGCCGGGCCTGCCGATCGAGCGGCTGCACGATCTGCATGGCGCGATCGCGCCGCAGATCCGCTACTACCACCGCACGTACCGGCAGTTCTATGGCGCGCTGCTGCGCGGCAGGCTGTCGCCGCGCACGGTGGACGACGATGCGGACGAGCGCGCGCCCGACGCCGAAGCCGGCGCGCCGGCGTCCACGCAGTCGGCATGACCCCATCTGGCCCGAACGCCTTTCGACGACGGTGACGACGATGCTCTATCCCGAACTTTTCAGGTCGCTCGAAGCGGTTCGCTGGGACATGGAGAAGGACATCCCGTGGGCCCGCTTCGACGCTTCGCTGCTCACCGACGAGCAGGCGGAGACGATCAGGATGAACGCGATCACCGAATGGTCGGCGCTGCCCGCGACGGAGATGTTCCTGCGCGACAACCAGCACGACAGCGACTTTTCCGCATTCATGAGCGTGTGGTTCTTCGAGGAGCAGAAGCATTCGCTCGTGCTGATGGAATACCTGCGCCGCTTCAAGCCGGATAGGGTGCCGACCGAAGCGGAGCTGCACGCGGTGCGCTTCCCGTTCGATCCGGCGCCGCCGCTCGAGACGCTGATGCTGCACTTCTGCGGCGAGATCCGCCTGAACCACTGGTATCGCTGCGCGGCCGACTGGCACACCGAGCCCGTCATCAAGCAGATCTACGAAACGATCTCGCGCGATGAAGCGCGCCACGGCGGCGCGTACCTGCGCTACATGAAGAAGGCGCTGAACAATTGCGGCGACGTTGCGCGTGCCGCGTTCGCGAAGATCGGCGTGCTGATGGCGTCGGCGCGCCGCACCGAGAAGCCGCTGCACCCGACCAACCTGCACGTGAACCAGGCGCTGTTCCCGCGCGACACCGTGCAGTCGCGCCTGCCCGATCCGGAATGGCTCGAGCGCTGGCTCGACGAGCAGATCCGGTTCGACGGCGAGTGGGAAAAGAAGGTTGTCGAGCGCATCCTGCACAACCTGTCGATCCTGTTCGAGCGCACGTTCGCGACCGCGCAGGAACTGAACCGCTATCGCCGCGAGGTGACGGCGCGCGCGGACGCGGCGGTGGCGGACGTGTAGTCGGGAGCCGGCCGCAACGCGGTGAAAAACCGCCGATCGCCAATCGCGCTCGGCGGAATATTCATTTCCGGAAATGATCGGCGCGTCAATTTTCTGGCGACGTTGAAATCAAGCGAAATTCCACTTGTTTAGTCATTGGTAATAAACAGGAAATTCATGATTTATATGCATTCGATATGCATGCCGAGATTTTGCATGTTTTCGTAATACGGTAAATCAACTGAAAAGACAGGCAATTGAAATTGATTTGTAGGCATATCGCGATTGCTCCGTTGCAGCGTGAAAACTGCCAACGTAGCGGCGAAATTCGCCCGAAATCCGCCATGGGAGCGGTATTTTTCGCATCAATCACGACACAATATCGTGCACATATTCATTTACAAAATCGTTACTTCATAACGCTTATGTAAGAATGTAGGTATCACGAAAATTGATAGATAAATACAAATGTCATGATTGAAAATAAGAATGAGATGCATGTATGCTTCAATATAAAATCGTTTCCGAATTCAAATGAAAGGAAGCGACTCTGGGAGACGAATAGCGACTTGTTTGACGATGGTGCAACTTTGAGGCGGCGGTATGGCTAATGTGAGATTGGCAAAACGATTGAGAAGTCTGCCTTCGCTGGATTTCCTGAGGGGCTTCGAATGCGCGGCGCGTCATCTGAGCTTCACGCGTGCCGGGCAGGAACTGAACGTCACGCAGTCCGCCGTGAGTCGCCAGGTCAAGGCGCTCGAGGAACAGCTCCGCATCGAGCTCTTTCACCGGCACATCCGTTCGCTGACGCTGACCGACAAGGGACGCGAACTGTACGACGCGATCGCGTTCGCGTTGTCCGACCTGGAATCGGTGATCGGCAAGCTGTCGTCGAGTGTGGGCCAGCGCTCGATCTCGTTGTCGACGACCGTATCGTTCGCGGCACTGTGGCTGATTCCGCGCCTCGGTTCGTTCCGTGCAAGCTATCCGGACATCGACGTGCGCGTATCGGCAACGAGCGAAATTGAAGATCTTAAACGCAAACGTTTGCACTTGGCCGTGCGATATGCAGGGCCGTGTACATCGACCGACGATACGGAAGTGCTGTTTCGCGAGCGCGTCGTTGCGGTCTGCAGCCCGAGCCTGGTGTCCGCCGCGGGCGACGCCGCGTCGATGGTGCCTTCGGACCTCGACAAGCATGTGCTGCTGCATCTCGACGATCCGCGCGGCGAGTGGCCATGGCACGCGTGGAGCCATCTGCTGAGGGAACTCGGCGTGCCGCGCCTGCGGCCGGCCGGCGCGCTGTACTTCAGCCAGTACGACCAGCTTGTTCAGGCTGCCGTCGACGGGCACGGCATCGCGATCGGACGGCGGCCGCTGGTCGACGGGCTGCTGAAGCAGGGCCGGCTCGTCGAGCTGTTTCCGCACTGTACGGTTGGGTCCGGGAGCTATGTGCTCGTCCAGAACCCGGATGCCTGCAACGAGTTCGATATCGCGGTGCTGACCAACTGGCTGCTCGAACAAGCGTGCCACCCGCTTGCGGCGCTTCCGAAGAATGCCGACAGTAATGTCGTGCCGATGTATCGCGTGGGTTAGGGCCTGTTCCCGCTAATAACGGGCTTGCGAACGTGCGTTGCCGGCTGTAGTGCAAGGAGTGAGGAGCGCCGTTTGGCCGCGCCAAACAAGCGACGATCGACGCCGCAATACGGCCGGCAAGGCACGTTCCCCTGTTAGGAAAAATTCATTCGTGGGGCTGGCCCCCAGAAGGGCCGATCGCCGCGTCATGCTCCTCGCGAATACGTCGAGTATTCGCTTCGTCGCATTCCTCGCGCTCGGCCCTTCTGGGGGCCAGCGCAAGCCCGTTATTAGCGGGAACAGGCCCTAGTCAGGCAGACGAACGAACTCAGCGCGACGCGCGCAACTGCTCGTCGATCGTCCGCGTCAGCGGTGACGCGACGTCGCCGGTGTGCTTCGTCTGCACGGGTTCGATCAGCACGATCCAGCATTCGTCGTCCGCGACCGGATTGTGCAGCGTGCCGCGCGGCACCACGTGCATCGAACCGGCCGGCAGATCGACGACGCGGCCGCCTTCGTATTCGATCCTGAGGTGCCCGCGCACGACGAAGAACAGTTCGTCTTCGTGCGCGTGATCGTGCCAGACGAGCTGTCCGCGTACTTTGGCAACTTTGACGTACTGATCGTTGACCTGTGCGACGACTTTCGGCGACCAGTATTCCGACACGTCGCCGAATGCGGCTTCGAGGTCGAATGATTCGGCAAACACGTTGACGGGCACGGTGATCTCCAGGCAGGGATGAAGGATGCGGATCCAGTCTCGCACTGTCCGCGGTTGCGCCGTCAGGCCGGTTCGGCCGAATCCGTTTCGGCATCGAACGACGTATCGGCAACGTGCGCGCGTTTCAGCGAGCGGGCCAGTTTCTCGATCGCGTGCAGATCGAGCGTATCGAGGTGATGGCGCACGTCCTGCACGAAGGCCGCATGATCCGGATCGTCCGCAACCTGACCGAGCCATTCCTCGATATCGGTGAGCCGCCCGTCGCCGGCAAGCAGGATCAGCGTGTCGAGCGCATCGGCGGGCGGGCCGTGCATCGTGGGCGCGGCGATTTCCGGCTCGGCATCGTCGTCCGGCTGAAACCGCCGGACGAGCTCCGACACCGGCACGAGCGCGTGCCCGACTACCGGCGCGACGACCGGGAACGAGAACGACGTGCCGACACCCGGCTGGCTGGCGACGGCCAGCTCGCCGCCCATCGCGCCGACGATGCGTTGCGCGATGAACAGGCCGAGCCCGGTTCCGCCGTTCACGGCCTGCACCTGCTGATACGCGCGGAAGATGTCGCGGGTTCCGGTGATGTCGATCCCGATGCCCGTATCGGCTACCTCGAACAGCAGGCGCCACGCATCGCCGTCGCGCGCCGCATGAACCGACAACGTGACCGTGCCGTCGCGCGTGAATTTCGACGCGTTGGACAACAGGTTGAGCAGCACCTGCTGCAGCCGCATCCCGTCGATCGACACCGTGCGCGGCAGCGGCGTGGCCGGCCGGTAGACGAACCGGTTGTCCTGCTGCCCGCACAGCGCGACCGCGTAGTGGCCGATGTCGTCGAGCAGGCCGGGTAGGTCGGTCGTGTCCGGCGCAACGCCGAGCGGCTGCAGTTCGGCCTTCGTGAACGCGAGCAATTCGTCGATCAGCGCGAGCTGGTAGCGGATGCTGCGGTCGATCGACCGGATCAGCCGCGCCTGGCCGCGCGTCGCGCTTTGCAGCAGCAGCTTCGCGTAGCCGTTGATGGTGGACAGCGGCGCGCGCAGGTCGTGGCTGACATAACCGAGCGTCTCGATCTTCTGCTGCATGTGCGTCTTCACCAGCTGCAGCGCGTCGTTGAGTTCGACCGTCCGTTTCGCGACTTCGTCGCGCAGGCGATCCTGTTCGGTGAGCTGGAACTGTTCGAGCCGTTTTCTCGCCTCGGTGCGCTGACGGCCCACGTGGTGGATCCATGCGGCCAGCACCAGCAGGTGCGTGGCGAGCCCGATGATCGCGATGACGGGGTTCGGATAGATATCCGACTTGAGCCAGAACAGGAACGGCGGCAGCGCGTCCATGCCGTCGAGTATCCGGATCAGCATGTTGAAAGTGGCGATCGCGATCGCGATCAGCATCACGCGGCCGGTCGGCGTCCGGCGGATCGCGAGCGTCAACGCTGCGCAGATGTTCACGATCCCCAGCACGGTGTTCAACCGCAGGCAGAACCACGTGAAGGTCAGCAGGTCGCCGCATGCGGCACCGGCGATGCCGACGCATTCGAGCGCGAGGAACGCCATGTAGACGGCACGCATCGGCATCCGGGCCCGCTCGCGTCGCGCGACCGTCAGGATGAAGACGATGAAGCATGCCACCGACAGGTACACGAACACTTCTTCGCCGCGCGCCGCCCACTCGCGTGCGGCGGGCGACAGCGCCATCGCCGCATAACCGCGGTACGCCGCTTCGAACAGCGTCGTGCTCAGCGCCATCGCGGCCAGCACGTAGAACACGCTGCTGCGCGAGAAGAACCCGATCAGCAGCGCGCACCAGACGAGCGCGAGCAACCCGCCGAAGAAACCGAAGTCCCACATCGTGGCGCGCGACTCCTGCGCGGACCAGGCTTCACGGGTGAACGCGGCCGGCGCGAGCCGCATTTCCTTGCGCGACGTGACGCGGATCAGCACGGGGACGCTTTCGCCGGCGCGCAGCGTGACGTCGAGTGTCGGGTACCGCGATGGTTGCCGGTTCGCATCGCCGTCGGTTTCGACATCGGCGGCGGGGAAGCGGCTGGCGTGTGTCCACTGGCCATTCCGCTGGAGATAGAAGTCGACATGGTCGACGCGCGCGTCGCGCAGCACCAGGACCAGCGGGCGCAACGTGCTGCCGCGGTTGCCGAGCGTCGCGCGGACCCACCATGCCGACCGGGAAAACTCGACGTTGAACGCCGGCGTGGTCGCCGCGGATCCACTGCGTGACGGATCGGCGAGCCGGTCGGCGACCTGATCGACGGTCATCGTCGTGCCGGCGTCCTCGAAAAGCGACACGGCTTCCAGTTGCGCGGGGTTGGGCGTCGATGCGGCCCGGGCCGTCGCGCAGGTGACGGCCACCGCCATCAGGAGCAGCAGCAGTGCGCGACATCCCGCTGCCCATGCGGCGTGGCGCCTAGGCATCGTGATGGCGCTCCCCGGGCGTCGGCGGCGCATGGGCCGCATGGCGCTGGCGGCGCCAGTCGGACGGCGTGATGCCGAAGCGCTCGCGGAAGGCCGTCGCGAAATTGCCGGGCGTGGAAAAGCCGATTTCCTCGGCGACGTCGCCGATCCCCATCGACGTCTCCGCGAGGAAATGCATCGCGGCGCGCAGGCGCGTGTCGCGCAGATACTCGAATACGGTCTGGCCGAGATGGTCGCGGAACACGCGGGACAGGCGCTTTTCGTGCGTGCCGACCTGTCTGGCGAGATCTTCGAGCGCCGGCGGATGGCGCAGGTCGCGCAGCAGCACCTCGCTCGCCGCGCGCACCAGCGCCGCATCGGGGTTGTCGGGCAGTTCGGGCAGGTGCGCGAACGGCTGGCTGCGCCGCGTCCGTTTCAGGTGATTGCGGATCCGGGCAATCACTTCCGCCGGTTCGAACGGCTTGACGATGTAGTCGATCGCGCCGGTTTCGAGCCCGGCGATGCGATCCTCGAGATCGCCCGCGGCCGTCAGGATGATGACCGGGATGGACTGCGTCGACGGCGTCGACGCGAGCAGCCGGCAGGCGGCGAACCCGTCCATGCGCGGCATGCGCACGTCCATCAGGATCAGGTCGGGCGCGATCGCCTGCGCGCGGTGATAGGCCTGCAGCCCGTCGAACGCGACGCTGATCCGGCACCGCGCGACACGCAATATCTCGGTCAGGAGCCGCAGGTCGTTCGGGCGATCGTCGACGACAAGAATATGTGCGTCAGCGAGATCCGGCGTGGAGCGAGGCGGCGCCGGACTGGACAAGCGGGATGACATGGTTGCGGACGGGTAGGGAAGTAGGCCTGACGGGCTGAAAGCATCGGCTATGTGCACGATTGTTGCGAAAAATTATATGTCGGCAACAGCCGGATTGTGAGGATTCCGTGCGGCCTGTGTGGGCATATCCGGCGGGGGCGCGGCGCGTTTCCGGCAGCGGCGATCGACGGGGGTGAAACGAAGTGGAAAAACATGCCGAATTATCTTTTAATATCGGTATTCATTTCCGGAAAATCGATTATCTGGTTGAAATGGCCCGGGCGATGAATTCGGGCGTCTCATGTCGAGGATTGGTGTCATTTGGATAAATAGAAAGTGCCGATTCGAGGCTTGACTGATTAAGATTTCATTGATGGCGGTTCGGAAATTTCTTTCACGGAGAAACAGAAATTCGCGTCGGAATGTATGAATGTAAATGTCGTCCGCTTGGGAAAAGGGTTTTTCCGCTCGAGAAAAGGTTTGTTTGAACGAATACCAGCACACTAGCCCCGGCGCGGCTGGAATCGGTTCTTCGAGGTGACCGAATTTGCGCAAACGACTTATCGCTGTCGCATCCCGCTGCACGCAGGATTCAATGTGACATTGGGTGATGAAATTCTCAAAATATGGGAATGCGACGGCAGGCGAATAAATGGCACGAGGGTAATACAGATTTCATAATTCTCCGAATGTGTTCGTATATAAGATAAGCCGGAGAATAGCGAGGTCTGTCAGGTGGTGAGGCATCTGAAAAGAAAAAATCGACGAGGAAATTCGATCGATTAATTCGATGCAAGGTCGTTCGGCGAGCCATCGATGCTTTTCCGGAAATCCGGAAAGAGCGTTTGGCGGCCGAACGGAAAGTGTGAGCGGCGTTGCGTTGGCAGCCTGGCGGTTCGATTCGGCCGGGCGCGATCGCGCGCGGTGCGCTATCGAATCAGGCGGGCACGAAAAATATGAACACGACAGGCATGGCAGATCGACGCACCGGTTCGAGCGAGCCGGCGGCGCATGCTTCAGACCCGGGGACTGCACGGTGTCATCCTCCTCCTGAATGAATCACGACGGGCCGCCCGAGGGTCGGGCCGGCATCCGTCCATCCGGCGTCTGAACGACGCTTTCCCATGAAATTCGAGGTCGCCGCAGGTTCGGCGCGACGGCGCACGCGCGCGCATTGGTCATGCGCCGCGCATCGTGCCGCCGCCGGGACGGCGACATCGGCTTCCGTGTTTCGATAACCGGCGATCGTCGCCGCGCATCGTGCTGCAACGCACATGCGGGGTGCGGTCGCGTGATCGCGATAACGATCGCGAGTGTCGTGCAGCGTTGCTCAGTCGTTTAGTTAGTCATCCAAAGTGAAGAGCGAAGCGTCGCGAGGCAAGCGGAACGCGCAGGGATGCGTTTTCGCCGGCCGCAGCGTGCGTTGTCGCGTCATCCAGCACATGAGAACCGAGGGAAGACAAGATGAACAAGTCGTTCAAGTCGATCTGGAACGAAGCATTGGGAGCCTGGGTTGCGGCGTCGGAGCTCGATCGCGCGCGCGGCAAGCGGGTTGCGTCGTCGAGTCGCGATGCGGCGGGCAGCGCCGAGGTTGTCGAGTCGACCAGCGTCAATGCGCGTTGGAATCCGTCTCCCCGAGGGTTGATCGCGCTGCTGCTGATCGGTGCGGGCGGGTGGGGCACGCAGGCGCAGGCACAGGTGGATTGTACGGCGCCGCCGTACAACCTCTATAGCGGCGGCACGACGTGCGTGGGCTACCAGTCGACCGCGACGGGATCGGGGGCGACGGCGCTGGGTTACCACGCGAGTGCAAGCGGACTTTACGCGGTCGCGCTCAGCCAGTTTTCCCAGGCAATCGCGGACGGCGCAATGGCGCTGGGCGGGGGCTCGATCTCCAGCGGCATCAATTCAGTTGCGCTGGGCGTCAGTTCCAGCGCTTCGGCGGCCGGCGCCAGCGCGCTGGGTACGTTCGCCGTCGCGACGGGGGGAAACTCCACCGCCCTCGGCGTCAGTTCAAGCGCGTTGGCGACTTACGCGTTGGCGGGCGGGTGGTCGAGCACCGCCAGCGGGTCGAGCGCCATCGCGTTCGGTTACCAGTCGATCGCCAGCGGTCTCAACTCGGTGTATCTGGGTGCGCGCACCGCCGCGGGCACCGGCGCGACGGCGGCGGGCGCAGTGGGTATCGGCACGGATGTCACGTCATCCGGCCCGTCTTCGCTGGCTGCGGGAACGGTGGCTCACGCCACTGCCCAGAACGCCGTGGCGTTGGGCGCGGGGGCCGCCGCCACTGGCGTGAGCGCGCTCGGCATGATGAACGGCTCAAGCGCCAGCGGCGCCAATTCGATCGCGCTGGGCGGCGCGGATTCCGTAGCGGAAGGCGGGGCGGCGACGCCGGCGGCGGCGGCGGGCGCGGCAGCGTCCGGCATTCGCGCGATTGCGATCGGCACGGGTTCCAGTTCGGCCGGCCCGTCGTCCATCGCGATCGGCGATTCGGCCGGGACGGGAACGAATACCAACGCCGTCGCGATGGGCACCAGCGCAACGGCGTCGGGCAACAGCGCCATCGCGTTGGGGAATCAGACGGTGGCCGGCAATAGCGATGCGACGGCGCTCGGCTTCAAGTCGCAAGCCCTCGCCGGATCGACCGTCGCCATCGGCGACAGCAATACGGTGGCGGCAGCGGCAGGCACCGGCTCGATCGCAGGCGGCCACAACTCGAAGGTGCTGACGGGCATCGGCGCCGTGGCGCTCGGCGAAGGCCAGACGGTCAGCGGCAACGGCGCGGTGGCCATCGGCGACCCGAGTACCGCGATCGGTACCGGCGCGGTCACGGCCGGTTCGAACAATACCGCGAACGGCAACGGCGCGGTGGCGATCGGCAATTCGAACAACGCGCAGGGCACCGGCTCGCTCGCGCTCGGCAACACGTCGACCGCGGCGGCGGCAGGCGCGGTGGCATTCGGCGCGTCGGCCGTGGCGAACAACGCGAACGATGTCGCGCTCGGCTCGGGGTCGACGACGGCCGCGCCGAATCCGACGGCAAGCGCGGTGATCGGTGGTGTCACGTACAACTTCCAGGGCACGACGCCGACCAGCGTCGTCAGCGTCGGTGCGCCGGGCACCGAACGCCAGATCACCAACGTCGCCGCCGGGCGCATCAGTTCGGCGAGCACGGATGCGATCAACGGTTCGCAGCTCAATGCGACGAACCAGGCGGTCAATTCATTGTCGACGTCGACGGCGTCGAGTGTCAGTTCGTTGTCGACGGGCGTGTCGTCGTTGTCGACGGGCGTGTCGTCGTTGTCGACCGGGTTGTCGTCGGCCAATAGCTCGATCACGTCGCTGTCCACGTCGACGTCGACCGGCATCAGCTCGCTGTCCACGGGCCTCAGCTCGACCGACAGTTCGGTGACGTCGTTGTCGACTTCCACGTCGACGGGCCTGTCGTCGGCCAATAGCTCGATCACGTCGCTGTCCACGTCGACTTCGACCGGTATCAGCTCGCTGTCCACGGGCCTCAGCTCGACCGACAGTTCGGTGACCTCGCTGTCGACTTCCACGTCGACGGGCCTGTCGTCGGCCAATAGCTCGATCACGTCGCTGTCCACGTCGACCTCGACCGGTATCAGCTCGCTGTCGACTTCCACGTCGACCGGGTTGTCGTCGGCCAATAGCTCGATCACGTCGCTGTCCACGTCGACCTCGACCGGCATCAGCTCGCTGTCCACCGGCCTCAGCTCGACCAACAGCTCGGTGACTTCGCTGTCGACTTCCACGTCGACGGGCCTGTCGTCGGCCAATAGCTCGATCACCTCGCTGTCCACGTCGACGTCGACCGGCATCAGCTCGCTGTCCACCGGCCTGAGCTCGACCAACAGTGCGGTGACGTCGCTGTCGACTTCCACGT